>CALRJV020000021.1:0-6507 GCA_943367705.1 Synechococcus sp. UW140 | reverse complement strand
GCCCTGGAGACGAACCCCACCCCAGACCCCGTGATATGATTTTGGACTGCGCCCCAGAGAGCGAGAGCTCGAGCGGGGGGCAGGCTTACGGGATCGGGAGGCGCGAGCCGACGGTGTTGTAAGTTTTCTGAGTCGCCGGGAGGCGACGCGCCGCGAGAGCCCCGGAAGGGGTGGAGCGGTTGAACCTGGACAACCAAAAAAGTTTAGGAACTGACGCTTCCACTGCGTCGGTTGCTGCGGAAGGAGAGTATCAGTTGCGCGAGAGCGTAGGTGGTTGCTCTGGATGCACCTGTGTCCTTCGCTACCGCGGAGGAACCGGCAAGGCAACGGACGAAGAGCGGTGGAGGTGTGAGGTCCCGTCAAAAGAAACAAGCGACGGGTCAAAGCGATCAAGGAGCCAAGGAGCGTTCTCACGACGCGCCGAGGTTTGGAGAGGCGCCATCAAGCCGGGAGGAATCCCGCCGAGTGATCTCGCAAGAGAGAGCCCAAGATTGGTGGAAGGCCCTTTGGTTGTGAGACCGGTTGCGAACCGGATCTGAGATTCGGGAAAGTCACAGGGCGTGGAGCGGTGAGCTGCCTGCAAGGGGAGCGAACCAGGAAACGACCGAGTGCACTCTTTGAACCCAGCGCGAGAGCGTTGGTGGCCCGGACATTGTCGTAGACGCCAGTCTGCGGTGGTGGTGAGAGGCAAATCCAGCTGAGGGAAGCGAGAGCTTACCAAGAGGGTTGGATCTACAACGGAGAGTTTGATCCTGGCTCAGGATGAACGCTGGCGGCGTGCTTAACACATGCAAGTCGAACGAGCCTTCGGGCTAGTGGCGGACGGGTGAGTAACGCGTGGGAATCTGCCCTCAGGAGGGGGATAACGGCCGGAAACGGCCGCTAATACCCCATATGCCGAGAGGTGAAATGAATTTCGCCTGAGGATGAGCCCGCGTCTGATTAGCTAGTTGGTGGGGTAATGGCCCACCAAGGCGACGATCAGTAGCTGGTCTGAGAGGATGATCAGCCACACTGGGACTGAGACACGGCCCAGACTCCTACGGGAGGCAGCAGTGGGGAATTTTCCGCAATGGGCGAAAGCCTGACGGAGCAACGCCGCGTGAGGGATGAAGGCCTCTGGGCTGTAAACCTCTTTTCTCAAGGAAGAAGACATGACGGTACTTGAGGAATAAGCCACGGCTAATTCCGTGCCAGCAGCCGCGGTAATACGGGAGTGGCAAGCGTTATCCGGAATTATTGGGCGTAAAGCGTCCGCAGGCGGCCTTGTAAGTCTGTCGTTAAAGCGTGGAGCTTAACTCCATTTAAGCGATGGAAACTACAAGGCTTGAGTGTGGTAGGGGCAGAGGGAATTCCCGGTGTAGCGGTGAAATGCGTAGATATCGGGAAGAACACCAGTGGCGAAGGCGCTCTGCTGGGCCATAACTGACGCTCATGGACGAAAGCCAGGGGAGCGAAAGGGATTAGATACCCCTGTAGTCCTGGCCGTAAACGATGAACACTAGGTGTCGGGGGAATCGACCCCCTCGGTGTCGTAGCTAACGCGTTAAGTGTTCCGCCTGGGGAGTACGCACGCAAGTGTGAAACTCAAAGGAATTGACGGGGGCCCGCACAAGCGGTGGAGTATGTGGTTTAATTCGATGCAACGCGAAGAACCTTACCAGGGTTTGACATCCTGCGAATCCCTTGGAAACGAGGGAGTGCCTTCGGGAGCGCAGAGACAGGTGGTGCATGGCTGTCGTCAGCTCGTGTCGTGAGATGTTGGGTTAAGTCCCGCAACGAGCGCAACCCACGTCTTTAGTTGCCAGCATTCAGTTGGGCACTCTAGAGAGACCGCCGGTGATAAACCGGAGGAAGGTGTGGATGACGTCAAGTCATCATGCCCCTTACATCCTGGGCTACACACGTACTACAATGCTACGGACAAAGGGTTGCAAGCTCGCGAGAGTTAGCTAATCCCATAAACCGTGGCTCAGTTCAGATCGTAGGCTGCAACTCGCCTACGTGAAGGAGGAATCGCTAGTAATCGCAGGTCAGCATACTGCGGTGAATACGTTCCCGGGCCTTGTACACACCGCCCGTCACACCATGGAAGTTGGCCATGCCCGAAGTCGTTACTCCAACCCTTGTGGAGGAGGACGCCGAAGGTGGGGCTGATGACTGGGGTGAAGTCGTAACAAGGTAGCCGTACCGGAAGGTGCGGCTGGATCACCTCCTAACAGGGAGACACAACTGATCGTGATGTCTGAGCGCCGAGCAAGCGTAAGTTTGGGAAGCACATTTGTCTCAGGCCACGGTCCTGTCATCTCGAAGGTCGATCGGTACCTCAAGGTGAGCCATCAAAGCCAAGGAAAAGTCCAGATAGCTCGAAAGAGCGGGAAGGAGAATTCTAAGGATGTTGTGATGGACTCGTTTTCAGTTCCTAAACTTTGTCTAGGTCACCCCACCAAGGGTTTTGCCGGACATCCAGCATTTCCGATCCCGCCAGGGAGAGGAAGCGATGGGTGGTTGGAGGAACCACTGTCAGAGTGATTGTTCCTGGGCCATTAGCTCAGGTGGTTAGAGCGCACCCCTGATAAGGGTGAGGTCCCTGGTTCAAGTCCAGGATGGCCCATTCGTGTTTGGGGGTTTAGCTCAGTTGGTAGAGCGCCTGCTTTGCAAGCAGGATGTCAGCGGTTCGAGTCCGCTAACCTCCATCCAACTTAGTTAAGACCACAACATGAAGCTGCATCAGGAGGAATTCTGATGGGTGAAGTGACCGGACATGTTCAGCTGAGGACTCCAGCCTCCTTTCATTCCCAAAGAATGCATTGACCTAAACGGTGAATGGTATTCCGAGATGGTTGAAAGGAAGCTGGACTCGCTGATCACCCATTCCCATATTCATGTGAGTGAGTGTTTCAGTGTAGCCAGCAAAGAACCTTGACAACTGCATAGGTGAGTCTGGAAAAGAAAGCATCTCATAGATGCCCAGACGGACGTTGACAGATCCTGGTAACCCCAGGAGAAGGAGACGGCTGACTGGGAGATTCTTGAGTTTAGAGCCGAGAGCTTCCAGCGTCTTTTCGCTCCGCCGAGGAGGGAAGAGTCAGATTCTGCCTTTCAAACCGCTTGGTCTTGAATGGGATGAGATGCCGCGACGGGAAACCGTAGCGGTGGATTGTTGCATGAAAAGCGAAGGTAGGTGAAAGCAGGAGAATGGGTCTCAACAACCCTGAACGTTGGGAGTGTTAATTGGTCAAGCTACAAAGGGCTCACGGTGGATACCTTGGCACACAGAGGCGATGAAGGACGTGGTTACCTGCGAAAAGTCTCGGGGAGCTGGAAACACGCTTTGATCCGGGAATCTCCGAATGGGGCAACCCCTAGAACGGCCACCTGAATCCATAGGGTGGCGCGAGCCAACCCAGCGAACTGAAACATCTTAGTAGCTGGAGGAAAGGAAAGTAAAAACGACTCCCTAAGTAGCGGCGAGCGAACGGGGAAGAGCCTAAACCGATGGTTTCGACCATCGGGGTTGTGGGACAGCAACGTGGACCAGGGACGTTAGTGGAAGCGTTTGAAAGGCGCGCCATAGAGGGTGAAAGCCCCGTACGCGAAAGCGAAACTGGCCTAGCTGTATCCCGAGTAGCACGGAGCACGTGAAATTCCGTGTGAATCCGCGAGGACCACCTCGTAAGGCTAAGTACTCCTGTGTGACCGATAGCGAAACAGTACCGCGAGGGAAAGGTGAAAAGAACCCCGGGAGGGGAGTGAAATAGAACATGAAACCGTGAGCTTACAAGCAATGGGAGTCCTACTCATAGGATGACCGTGTGCCTGTTGAAGAATGAGCCGGCGACTTATAGGCACTGGCAGGTTAAACCGGAAATGGTGGAGCCATAGCGAAAGCGAGTCTGAATAGGGCGTTGGTCAGTGTTTATAGACCCGAACCCGGGTGATCTAACCATGGCCAGGATGAAGCTTGGGTGATACCAAGTGGAGGTCCGAACCGACTGATGTTGAAAAATCAGCGGATGAGCTGTGGTTAGGGGTGAAATGCCAATCGAACCCGGAGCTAGCTGGTTCTCCCCGAAATACGTTGAGGCGTAGCGTCTAGTGCTATAGCAGGGGGGTAAAGCCACCGTTTCGGTGCGGGCTGCGAGAGCGGTACCAAATCGAGACGAACTCTGAATACCCTGTGTGAAACTAGGCAGTCAGACTGTGGGGGATAAGCTCCATGGTCGAAAGGGAAACAGCCCAGACCGCCAGCTAAGGTCCCCAAATCAACGCTCAGTGATAAAGGAGGTGGGATTGCCCAGACAACCAGGAGGTTTGCCTAGAAGCAGCCATCCTCAAAGGAGTGCGTAATAGCTCACTGGTCGAGCGATCCTGCGCCGAAAATGAACGGGGCTAAGCGTTGTACCGAAGCTGCGGATTTAACTTGTTAAATGGTAGGGGAGCGTTCCATGTGGGGCGAAGCGTTAGCGTAAGCGGGCGTGGACTGCATGGAAGTGAGAATGTCGGCTTGAGTAGCGAAAACATGGGTGAGAATCCCATGCCCCGAAACCCTAAGGGTTCCTCCGGCAGGCTCGTCCGCGGAGGGTTAGTCAGGACCTAAGGCGAGGCCGAAAGGCGTAGTCGATGGACAACAGGTCAACATTCCTGTACCTGTCATGTTTTGGGAAGGGGGACGGAGAAGGCTAGCCCAGCCAGAAGTTGGTTACTGGTTCAAGCGTTCGAGGCGTTGAGAAGTGGCGAAAACACTTTGAGCTGAGGCGTGAGTACGAGCTGCTACGGCAGCGAAGTGGGTGATGTCAAGCTTCCAAGAAAAGCCCTATACCCGTTAAGGCATGACGGCCTGTACCCGAAACCGACACAGGTGGGGTGGTAGAGAATACCGAGGGGCGCGAGGTAACTCTCTCTAAGGAACTCGGCAAAATGGCCCCGTAACTTCGGGAGAAGGGGTGCCACCGCAAGGTGGTCGCAGTGAAGAGGCCCAGGCGACTGTTTACCAAAAACACAGGTCTCCGCTAAGTCGCAAGACGATGTATGGGGGCTGACGCCTGCCCAGTGCCGGAAGGTTAAGGAAGCTGGTCAGCGTAAGCGAAGCTGGCGACTGAAGCCCCGGTGAACGGCGGCCGTAACTATAACGGTCCTAAGGTAGCGAAATTCCTTGTCGGGTAAGTTCCGACCCGCACGAAAGGCGTAACGATCTGGGCGCTGTCTCGGAGAGAGGCTCGGCGAAATAGAATTGTCTGTGAAGATGCGGACTACGTGCACCCGGACAGAAAGACCCTATGAAGCTTTACTGTAGCTTGGTATTGTGCCCGGGCTCTGAATGCGCAGGATAGGTGGGAGGCTTTGATCCATTGCTTGTGGGTGATGGTGAGCCAACGGTGAGATACCACTCTTTCAGAGCTAGGGTTCTAACGGTCACCCGTCATCCGGGGACCGGACAGTATCAGGTGGGCAGTTTGACTGGGGCGGTCGCCTCCTAAAAGGTAACGGAGGCGCGCAAAGGTTCCCTCAGGCTGGTTGGAAATCAGCCGACGAGTGTAAAGGCAGAAGGGAGCTTGACTGTGAGACCTACAAGTCGAACAGGGACGAAAGTCGGCCTTAGTGATCCGACGGTTCTGAGTGGAAGGGCCGTCGCTCAACGGATAAAAGTTACTCTAGGGATAACAGGCTGATCTCCCCCAAGAGTTCACATCGACGGGGAGGTTTGGCACCTCGATGTCGGCTCATCGCAACCTGGGGCTGAAGTCGGTCCCAAGGGTTGGGCTGTTCGCCCATTAAAGCGGTACGCGAGCTGGGTTCAGAACGTCGTGAGACAGTTCGGTCCATATCCGGTGCATGCGCAGGAATATTGAGAGGATTTCTCCCTAGTACGAGAGGACCGGGAGGAACGCACCTCTGGTGTGCCAGTTATCGTGCCAACGGTAAACGCTGGGTAGCCATGTGCGGAGAGGATAACCGCTGAAAGCATCTAAGTGGGAAGCCCACCTCAAGATGAGTATTCCCATGGCGTAAGCCAGTAAGGTCACGGGAAGAACACCCGTTGATAGGCTCTACGTGGAAGCCGGGTAACCGGTGAAGCGGAGGAGTACTAATAGACCGAGGGCTTGACCAACACCTGGTTCTAAGCCTGCCGTTTCGTGAAGGCCTTTAGCGAGGATCATTTACGAGATCGGAAGGAATGACGACTTTTCCAGAGGAGAGAGCGCGTAGGTCTTGTACTGAAGCGTCCTCTCTAACCTATGCAGTTTTCAGGGTTCAACCCATCAATCACCATGCAGGTCACTGCTGTGGTGAGAGGGGGGACCTATCCTGGTGTCCATGGCGCTGTGGAACCACACCGATCCATCTCGAACTCGGTTGTGAAACGCAGCAGCGGCGACGATAGTTGGGGGGTAGCCCCCTGCGAAAATAGCTCGATGCCAGGTAAAACTTGCGTCACCCGCTGGGGACGAAAAGGAGAAGCCACCCGAGGAGGGTGGCTTTTCTGTTGGCATGCCTAGGGGCCGG
>CALRJV020000020.1:0-9379 GCA_943367705.1 Synechococcus sp. UW140 | reverse complement strand
GTGAGCCAGGAGATCCGCGCGGCGGAGGATCCTGAATTCGAGACGTTCTACACCAAGAACATCCTGCTCAACGAAGGCCTGCGTGCCTGGATGGCGCCTGCCGACCAGCCGCACGAAAACTTCATCTTCCCTGAAGAGGTTCTGCCCCGCGGCAACGCCCTCTGATCCCGTACCCACGGATCTTCAGCCCCCTCCATGGGGGCTTTTTCATGGCTCCGTCACCGGCCCGAAAAGCTGGTTACGATGGCGTCGTTCCGTCAGCAGTGACGTGGTGATCGACGGAAACGCCTGATCGGAGAGCGCCGCAACGTCGGGCCCGGTGATTCTTCCCCTGGTGCATCCGCATCGGTGAGATCAATCGCACAACCTGCTCGCTGCGGCGACCTTCCGCCCTCGGTCGTCTTCCGCGCTTGCCGCAGGCGTCGCCGGCTGGCATCCAACCCACAGGAGGAGGTGTCCATGACCCCAAGTTGTCCCATCCAGGGTCTGCAGATCGCGGAGAATGCCGGCTGATCACGGCCGCTGATTCCTGATCCATCGGTTCCGCGCCAGAGCGGACCCGGCGAGAGCCCCCGAGACCGTGGTTCCAGGTTCCCCTGGTACCCCCGGTTTCGGGGGCATCGTTCATTCCGGCCTGCGCCTCAGCACGTCCCGGATGATGGGTGCGGCAAGCCCCACCGCCTGCTTCGAGGGATGGGAATGCTCGTCCCGATAGAGGATCTCCCCACCCCGGGCCCGATAGGTGCAGGCCCCCTCGGGGCAGAACAGGTCGAACAGGTCGACCACCTGCAGCTTGCCCCGGTTCTGCAGATCGCCCAGCAGGTCGTCGAGCGGCTGCCGTCGCCGCAGGGATTCCGCCCGGCCCGGCATCTGGCAGGGGCCGCCGAAGGGGGAGAACCACTGGGGCACGGCACTGGCGGGGTGGCAGTTCGCCTCCCGGGCGAAGGGCAGGCCGTTGAGCACCGCCAGGCGCACGCCGCGCCGCGCCAGGCTGGCGGAGAAGTCGCTGAGGCCGACCCGCAGGGTCTGCAGGATCAGGCGGCTGCCCGGCCCCTGGCTGGGCGGCGAGAACATCACCATGTCGTTGACGAGGAACACCCAGTCGCCCGGGCGCAGCTGTTCCACCAGAGCCGGCACCACCCGGTTCCAGTAGGCGCGGTTGGTCGCGGCGAAGGGGCCGCCGCCGCCGAGGGCGGCGAAGTTGCCCACCGGGGAGGCGGCCCAGGCCGAGGTGATCGTCACCGCGTAGTCGTCGCGCGCCACCAGCTCGTCGAAGGCGCCGGCGAAGGAGGCCGAGAAGGAATTGCCCACCACCAGCACCCGGCGGCGGGCCGTGGCGAAGTCGCCGAGGGTGCAGGCCTCGATGGTGATGGTCTTGTCCGCTTCACCGTCGTTGGCCAGCACGCAGGGGGACCCCTGCCAGGTTCCGGCGGCACCCGCCACCCGGTAGGGATCGACGAGCGATTCCACCCCCATGCCGGCGGGGATCGGGTTGCGGCCGGCGTAGAGGCTGAACGGAGGCAGGTTGTCGACGGCGATCAGCAGCCCCGCCCCGGCGGCCAGGCCGCCCACCCCGATGGCGATCGTCCGGTCCCGCCGGGGGGCCCAGCTGGCCTGCCTCAGGGGCTTCTCGACCCAGCGGTAGGAGGCCAGCGACAGCAGCACCATCAGGCCGATCTGGAACGGCAGCGACCACCAGTGCAGGCCGATCGTCCAGCGGCTCAGGGACAGCACCCCCCAGTGCCAGAGGTAGAGGGAATAGGAGATCAGCCCCACCCCCACCAGGGCTGGCAGGCTGAACAGCCGGTGGGCGGCGGTCCCCTGCCGCAGGCTGGCGATCAGCAGGGTGGTCAGGACCACGGCGGCCACCGTGGCCGGAACCGCCCAGGCCAGCGGCAGCAGCATCACCGCCACCAGGCCCAGGGCCGCCCCCATGGGCGGCAGGCGGCCCAGGCCCCTGGCGGCGGCCGGCCAGACGCCGCCGAGGCAGAACAGCAGGCAGCCCGCCCCCATCTCCCAGAGCCGCGGCGGCATCAGGAAGTAGGCGGCGGCCTGCTGGGTGGGATAGAGCTGCACGAAGGCGATCAGCGACGCCAGCGAGGCCACGCCCATCACCCCGAACAGGGCCCTGTGGCCCCCGGCTCCGGGCCGGGCGAAGCCCGTCAGCCAGGCCACCAGGGGAAACAGCAGGTAGTACTGCTCCTCCACCCCCAGCGACCAGGTGTGGGTGAAGGGGTTGAGTTTGGTGGCGGTGCCGAAGTAGTCGGTGGCCTGCCCATGCAGGTAGATGTTGGAGAAGCCGAACAGGGCGCTGATCCCCGTGCGCAGGGCCGTATGGGGCCGGGGGATCACCAGGCAGGCCAGGATCCCCACCACCACCACGAACAGCAGCAGGGCCGGCACGAGCCGTTTCAGGCGCCGGCTGTAGAAGCCCAGCAGCAGATCGCCCAGGGAGCGGGCCGGACGGCGCGTCAGGGACGCGGTGATCACGAAGCCGGAGATCACGAAGAAGACGTCCACCCCCAGGTAGCCGCTGGGCAGCAGTCGGTCGTCGATGTGGTTGAGGATCACGGCCACCACGGCCAGGGCCCGCAGGCCATCGATCTCGGCCCGGTAGCCGGCCCCGGAGGAGAGGGGGGTGTCGCTCACGCCGGCATCGCCCCGCCACCGTCCCGATGGCGGCCCAGCACCACCAGGCCCACCGCGGTGGGCAGCAGCACGGTGCACACCCGCAGCACCAGGGTGACCGCCAGCGCCGCCGGCCGCTCGACCCCGAACGCCACCGCCAGGCCGATGGCCGTGGCCTCCGCGGTGCCGACCCCGGCCGGCAGGAAGGAGAGGACCCCGCCCAGGGCCATGGCGGTGCGGATCACGGCGGCCTGGGTCAGGGCCAGGGGATCCCCCTGCAGCTGCAGGAGCCCCATCAGCGCCGACGCCTCGATCAGCCAGACCAGGACCGCCAGGGCGGTGCCCACCAGCAGGGGCCAGGGCCGCAGCAGCCGCCGCAGCCGGCCCACCGCCCCGAGGGCCTCCCGCAGCAGCCGGGTCAGCCCGTGCCAGCGCCGGTGGGCCGGCAGCCGGTCGAGGAAGGCCTCCAGGCGCCGCAGGGCGGCCGGATGGGTCAGCAGCCAGGCGCCGATGGCCAGGGTTCCGCCGCCCGCCACCAGGGCCGGCAGAATCCGCCCCCCGAGGCCCCAGGCGAGCACCAGCAGGGCTCCGGCCAGGTCGGTCACCCGCTCCGCCAGGGTCACCCCCACGCCGACCTGCATCGGGATGCCGTGGCGGCGCTGCAGCCACAGTCCCCGCAGGGCCTCGCCGCTGCGGCCGGGGGCGGCGACCAGCGCCAGGCCGGCGACGTAGATCCGGCAGCTGGGCCGCCAGGCCAGGGGGTGCCCCAGTTGCCGCAGATAGAACTGCCAGCGCTGGAACAGCAGCAGATAGCCCACGGCCACCAGGGCCGGCACCAGCAGCCAGCACCACCAGGGCAGCGCCCCCAGGGAGCGCATCACGTTGGCGAAACCGAACCAGATGCTGAGCCCCAGGTAGAGCGCCAGGGTCGCCACCAACCCCAGGAACCAGCGCTTCCTCATCGGCGGACTTGCCGCTGGCGGGGCGGCGGCGGGACGGACAGCCACGCGGTCATGGGGTGAAGCGCAGCTTCTGGGCCGCATACAGGCACATCCTCGCCAGGATCAGCCCCTCCTTCACATGGGCGATGTTCGAGCTGCCGTAACTGCGCTCCTGGTACCGCACCGGCACCTCCACGATCTTGAGGTTCAGCTTGGCTGCGCCGAAGAGCAGATCGAAGTCGCCGAAGGGGTCGAAGTCGCCGAAATAGGCCCGCCCGGCCTTGAGCCGCTCGTAGTCGGCCTTCCAGATCACCTTGGTGCCGCAGAGGGTGTCCTTGAGCCGCTGGCGCAGCAGCCAGGAGAAGGCCGCGGCGAAGAAGCGGTTGGCGGCCGTGTTCAGGGGCGGCATGGCGGCGCTGGTGCGGGGATACACCAGCCGGCAGCCGTTGACGAACTCCCCCCGGCCCTCAGCCAGGGCCTTGTAGAACCGGGGCAGATCCTCGGGGCGCACGGTGAGGTCGGCATCGAGGATCATCAGCACCTCCCCCTCGGCCTGATCGAAGCCCAGCCAGACGGCGTCGGCCTTGCCGCGGCCGCTCTGGCGCAGGGCCCGCAGCCGCAGCGGGCCGCCGTACGACCCGCAGACCCGCTCGATCTCCGCCCAGGTGGCATCGGAGGAGTGGCCCTCCACAAACAGCACCTCGGTGGCCGACCCCAGCAGGGGCATGCGCGCGATGGCGGCGGCGATGTTGCCGGCTTCGTTGCGGGCCGGGATCACCACGCTGACGCTGGGCTGGCGCTGGGCCGGGGTGGCCGGCCGGGCCACCAGCCAGTGGGTGAGCCCGAACTGTTCGAGCAGCGGCAGCTGGCTCAGCCAGCGGTTGGCCAGGGGGGCGAGCAGGGGGATCCGGCGGGGCAGCAGGCAGCGATGGCCCTGCTTGAGCACCTCCCAGCCGGCCAGATCGAGCAGGTTCTGCACGTCCCTGGGGGTGAGCCAGCTCTCGGGGGGCTGGGGCTGACGCAGGCCCACGCCTTCCGCCGCCTTGAGCAGGGGCTGCCACAGCCAGTTGTGGAAGCTCACCACCAGCCGGGTGCGGTCATGGCAGAACGCCGCCAGCCGCTCCAGCACCCCCTGCACGTCCTCGAGGGTGTTGAGGGTGTTGGCCAGCAGGATCACATCGAAGGGGTCGCTCTCTCCGATCGCCTCCGGGTCGATGGTCGCCGCTTCCGCGCAGACGATCCGCAGGTTGGGGTGGGCCGCCCGGGCGGCGGCGGCGATGGCGGGGTCGCGCTCGATGCCCACCCCGTGGCCCGGCTGGGTGGCCGCCAGCAGATCACCAAGACCGCAGCCGATCTCGAGCACCCGCAGCCCCGGGGCGACCAGCAGCTGGTGCAGGCGGTTCAGGTCCTCGTAGTAGGCGCGGTTGCGGCGGTGGAACCGCTGCAGTCCCTCCGGCTGGAGCGTGCCGTTCATCGCAGCAGGGCCAGGGTGCCCGCCAGATCGAGCCGCAGGCCGCGGGCCACGATCCGCAGCGTCCGCAGGGTGCGGTTGCCGGGGTCGAGCCGGGCGGCGGCATCGAGGGCCACCTGGGCCTGGCCGGGGTGGAAGCGGTAGAGCTGCACGAAGCCGAGGGCCATCAGGGCATGGGGATTGGTGGGTTCAAGGGACACGATGCGCTGCAGGGTGTCGACGGCCCCATCGGCGTGCCGCTGCAGCGCCTGGGCCAGGGCCAGACCATAGAGGTCCTCCAGATCGGCTTCCCCGGGGTCGGCGCCAGTCACCTGCAGCCTGGCCCGCAGCAGCCGCTCCCCCTGGGAGAGGTAGATCTGCTGGGGGTCCCGCTGGTTGATCTGCCCCACCTGCCGGAACAGCTGGTCGAGATCGCCGGTCCGCAGCAGCCTCCCGAGTTCGACCAGCTGGTCGATGCGGTTGGGGGGCGCCCCGGCGTCCATGCCTGCGCCACCGCCGGCCACCGTCAGGGTCAGCGGGGCGCTGCGCAGGGCCAGCGGCCCCCCCTGGCGGTCGAGGGCCCGGGCCCGGAGCCGGTAGGACCCATCGGGGAGCCCGGCCGGCACCACCAGGGCCAGCCGTTCCCGCACCTCCAGGCAACCGCCGGGCTCAGCGCGCACCATGCCCTGGCCGATGCCGCGGTCATGGCGCCAGTGGGGCACCGCCCCGGCGGCGACCCGGCCGGTGCGGCCGGGCGGCAGCGGCCGCCAGTCGAGCAGCAGCAGGCCGTCCCGGAGCTCGGCCGCCGGCCCCCGCAGCCGGCTCACCAGCACCGCCCCGCTGCCCGGCCGCAGGGGGGGCGGCGGTTCGACGGTCAGGTTCAACGCCAGCTCCCGCCCCGGCCCGCAGGCCACCGGGAGCACCTCCAGGCCCAGGGTCCGCCGCCCGAAGAGCTCGGCGCTGCTGCCATCCGGCAGGGGCCAGCGGCCGGCGGCCTGGAAGGCGGGTGATCGCCGCACCAGGCCGTCAAGGGCGGCCTGGCGTTCGTCGCTCATCACCCCCTGGTCACCTCCCTTGAGCAGGAACCAGTCGAAGCCGGCCAGGTCGCCGTCGAGCTGATCAACGGGCGCCACGGTCTGGCGGGCGGCGACGCGGAAGGTCTGGCGGCGTCCTTCGGCGTCCAGGTTGAAGGCGTTCAGTCCCTGGCTGTCGGGCAGCACCGCCAGGGTGGAGAGCTGGTGGGGACTGCGCTGGCGGATCGTGGCCACGATCGCCTCCAGGGGCCAGGGGGGGCCGGCGACGGGCGGTCGCGGCGGAAAGGCGGTCGGATTGGCCGCCAGGGCGAACTGGCTGGCCAGCGCTCCCCAGATCCCGATCGCCACCACCGCCAGCCTCCAGACGGGCGTCCAGCGGCCGGCGGCCGAGGCCAACACGATCCCCAGGCCCAGGCAGAGCTGGGGAACCAGGGGCAGCACGAAGCGGAAGTCCTTGGTGCTCATCAGGGTGGCCAGCAACAGGGCACCGAGCGGAAAGCTCAGCCACCAGGCGAGCGGCCGCCAGGGCAGGGAGCCGACGGGGGTGCGGCGGGTTCGCCACCAATGCAGCGCTCCCCCCGCCGCCACCACCGCCACCAGGGCGGCCCCGGCCATGGTGGGCAGCAGGCGGGGGTAGAACAGCCAGCCCGCCAGGGTGTTCGCCTCCAGGCCGTCCTGGTAGAGGACGCCCCACTGGCGCGCCTTGTTGACCGTGGAGAGGATCGTCAGCCAGTTCTGGCTCCACCAGGGCCAGGCCACCGCCGTCGCCGCGGCTGCCGCCAGCAGCACCTCCGCCAGCCGGCCGAAGCGGCCCCGCCGGAGCAGGGGGGCGGTGGCCCGCCAGGCCAGGCCCAGCAGGGGCAGCCAGAGCATCACCAGGCCGGTGGGGCGCGTCAGAACCACCGCCCCGAGCCCCAGGCCGCCGGCCAGGCTCCAGAGCCAGGGGCGCCGGGGCCGGCCCAGCACCCGCACCGTCAGCAGCCACCAGGTGGCCGTGAGCACGGCCGTCAGGCTGAAATCGATCAGGTAGTCGCTGCGCTGGTTCAGCAGGGCCGGCGCGACGGCGCAGAGGAAGGCGGCCCACAGACCGGCCGCCCGCCCGTGGGCCAGGCGTCCCAGGCCGTACAGGCTTCCCAGGAGCAGGGCCTGGAAAAGGCTGTTGGAGAGGATCGCGCTGCCATAGCCGGGTCCCAGCAGGCTGAACACCGGTGCCGTCACCAGATAGGTGAACGGCCCCCGGTAGGTGGGGGTCTCAGCCCAGAGCCGTTGCCACCACACTGGATCGAGGGGAGCCGCCTCCCCGAGCACCTGCCAGACCCCCAGGGCCCGGCTCAGGTGTTCCCCCTGGTCCCAGGCCGGCGGCTGGGCGTGGCGCTGGAGCCAGAGGACATCCAGGAGCACCCCGGCCAGCCACAGTCCCAGCAGGATCCACCCGTCCCGGCCGCGCCTCCGCCTCATCGGGCCGCTCCCGGCGCCTGGGCCAGCACCCAGGGCTCCAGTTCCGGGCCCTGCAGCCGCACGGGCCATCCGGCCGGCAGCTCCCGGCGCCGGATCCACACCCGCTCCCCGGGGGGCACCCGTTCCGCCGGGCCGATCCGGGGTGTGAGCCGGGGGCTGGCCAGGGCCACCAGGATCAGCCGGGCATGCTCCTCGCCGCTGAGGGGGGCGCCGGCCACGGCCGCGATCGGCCCGGCCGCCAGGGCCGCTGTGGCCTCAGGGCGCTCCAGGGCCTGCCGCTGCCGGGGGCTGCGATCGGTGAACAGGCCGCCCTGCACCAGCAGGGCCAGGGCCAGCCAGGGACCCACCAGGAGGGCCCCCAGCCGGCGGGGAGCGGTCCGGCACCAGGGCACCAGGCCCCAGGCCAGCCCCAGACAGGCCGCCGCCACGGCGAACAGCGGGGCCGGCGGTGCCAGGCCCGTCACCGCATTGGCCACCAGGCGGCCAGCCGGCGCCCCGGGCCAGAGCACCGCCCCCGCCGCCAGCGCCAGCACCAGTCCCAGCCCCCCGACGCCGAGGGTCGCCCCCCGGGCCCAGCGGCCGGCGCCGGCGCTCCAGGACCGCAGGCCGGCCGTGGCCGCCAGGGCGACGAAGGGGGTGAGCTGCAGGCCGTAGTAGGGGGTCTTGGTGCGGAAGGCGCTCAGCAACAGCAGCATCAGCAGCGGGTAGAGGAGCAGGAGCAGGCGCCGGGGCCTCTCCAGCGGTCCGGCCAGCCAGCCCCACCAGCCCGCCAGGGCGAACAGGCTCCAGGGGAAGGTGTTGGCCGGCAGGTTCCACAGGTAATAGAGCGGGCCGGCGCTGTAGACGTCACTCTCGGAGAGGTAGAGCAGCTTCTGCCACAGGTCCGCCACCACCGGCAGGCCCAGCACCTGAAGGCTCAGGCCCAGCCAGAGCGCCACCGGCAGCCAGCCCAGGGCGAGGCCGATCCAGAAGCCGGGCCGCCGCAGCACGGCCCGGCGCTCCAGCAGCACAAAGGGCAGCAGGGCCACCACCGGCAGCGCCACCATGAAGCCCTTGATCAGGAAGGCCGGGCCGATCCAGGCGCCGGCCAGGAACGGCCAGGGCCGCTGCAGAGCCTCGCCGGCCCGCAGCAGGGCCAGGATCCCCAGCAGTTCCAGGGCCAGCAGCGGCATGTCCTGGCTGGCCAGATGGGCGTAGTCGAGCCAGAGGGGGGTGAGGGCCAGCACGGCGGCGGCGAGCCAGCCGCCCTCGCCCAGCAGGCGCCGGGCCAGATCGGCCGTGAGCAGCAGGCAGGCCACGGCGGCGACCAGGGACGGCAGATGGGCCGACCAGGGCCCCACCCCCGGGAGATGGCCGGCCGCGGCGATCAGCCAGGGCAGGCCGATGCTGCGATCGAAGACCACCTGGTCCCACCAGGGGGGCCCCAGCCACTGGCCGCTCTGGGCGATCCAGCGGGCCTGCAGGGCGTAGTAGCCCTCGTCGTGGGCCAGGAAGCTGCGCGGCGCCGCCGTCAGCAACAGGGGCAGGAAGGGCAGCGACGCCCACGGGGCCTTCATGGGCGGCACTCTGGCAGCACCCCCGCGTACCGGACGTTGTGTTTTCTGGCACATGGACACTGGCAGGCCATGTCCCCTTGGGGGATTCTTCGTTTGGCGCATTGCGCCGCTTCCGTGTGAGGAACCCATGAAACTCTTCCAGCAACTGCTGGTTGCTCCTGCAGCTCTCGGCCTGCTCGCCCCCGTGGCGGTCCAGGCGGCTGAGCTCAACATCGACAGCGTCAACAAGTACGCCGCCGAAGAGCAAGTCACCAGCATCAACCAGTTTTCCGACGTCAAGCCCACCGACTGGGCCTACCAGGCCCTCTCGAA
>CALRJV020000019.1:0-16658 GCA_943367705.1 Synechococcus sp. UW140 | reverse complement strand
CCCGCCAGCGCATCGATTCGGTTCACCATGTCCCAGAAGCCACCCAGCCGGTCCGCACCGGCCGTCGCACCCCCCACCACCGCACGGTCACGCAGCTCCACATCGCCCCAGCGGCTTCCATCCGCAAACTGGAACTCCTCGATCCGGTAAACCTCAGAAGCAAAATAATGCTCCACCCACAGACGATCCGTCAGTCCATAGTGCAGGTACAGCTGCGAACCATGACGTTCAACTAACCGCACATCGGATGGATTCACATTCGTGAACAGCACCACATCACGGTTACCGCTCGTGTAATCCACGTCACTGATCTCCTTTCGCTCTCCTCCCTGCCCGATCACATACACGTCATCCCCAACTCCACCATTGAGGCTGTCGTTGCCGCTCCCGGACACCAGCCAGTCACGGCCAGCCCCGCCGTGCAGCAGGTCATTGCCGCTGCCGCCATCGATCCAGTCCTGACCATCCGTGCCATACACATGGTTGGACTCTGATGAGCCCTGGAGAAGTCGATACTCTGAAGCAAGGCGATGGAGGATGTTCCCCTTCAATGGAGCAGAAATGAGTGATTCCTGCAACTTGGCTAGAATCAGAATTCCAGAGTCTCCAATAGCCCGCAAAGAGCGAGTCAGCTTATGCAATCCCAGGAAGTCTGATGACTGGAAGAAGCTTGCGTCGAGATAGCTGGAGATCCATTGGAGGCTCTGCTGTGGTGGCTGCATATAAATGTCACCATCTGCTGCCACCAGCCGTTGCAGGATTGGCAATGCATCTGTCTGGAGAATGAGCTGATCTTCCACCTGAAGACGGAAATCCTCATACGCCTGATGGAGTAGCCGCTCCGCCTGACCTATGGGCCGAGGGTTAGCCCAGCCCTGACGAAAGCTCTGACCGAGAAGGCGCTCCATAACTGCGAGCCTTCCATCGATCGCATCCCAGCCAGCATTGAGCTGCTCTGAACAAACCCCAACCCAACAAAAGATCAATGGATCAATCAGGGCCTGCCGCTGTAGGGTATTTCCCTGGGTCCAGCTTTCCAAAAGCAGACGCAGCTCTCCGGATGGATCTGCAGCCACGGCTTGATGCAGATCAGGCACCATGCCCATGCCTTTCAGATCTGGAAGGGCAGAAAGATCTGCATCAATCGAGAGCGGGTGAAGCCACTTGGTTCGCGCCTGGTCAACCTGAAACCAGACATCATGCATGGATTGAAGAGTTCCATCAGAAGCCTGGAACCTACCGATCTGAAGGTGTCGGTTTCCATGAGAATCCACAAAGTCTGATGCTTCATAGTCAACACCAAGCCGGAGCAAGCCAGCCTCACCGAGGCTGAGAATCTCGTCTTGATCGGTCACTGCATTGCTGTTTCTGTCAATCCATATGCTCAACGTCGCCCAAGCTGGATCGTGCTGGTCAATCCAGCGATCTCCATTTCCATCAAGTGCCTTGAGAGCCTCAAATCCATTGGCCGCTTTTACTCCATTCGGTAGCAATGTGTTATTACCGAAGAGTTCACCACCATGGTCGATGAGACCATTACCATCAAGATCCTGCACAAGCAATCCGTCCGTTGAGCTGATCCAACCTGTGCGCTCAGCAAATCCATTACCGTCATGATCAAAATGAATGGCAGAACTTTGTTCCGATGATGTGATCACTCCATTGCGGTCAAGATCAAGCACGAGGGGGCATGAGTAGGTTCTTTCCGCCTCCTCAAACTGGTTTCTCAATGTCCCCAGCCCTTGATCCCAGAGATCGGCGAGGTGCCCGGCCAAAAACTCTGCAGCTTCATCGGAATAGGCACTTCCGAGCATGGAGGCCGACAGCACCAGACCACCTGCAGCCAACCAGCCAAGAGGGCCCGCAGCCAGCAGGGGTGCCACGGCCAATGAGGCCAAGCGACCAGCAAGAATTGCCCCGGCATTCTCAAGTGCCCATTGGGTCATCAGTCGCTGTGCAGTGTCCGGATCGCCTGCATCCATCGCCACTTTGGCATCATGGGCGACGGCCGCAAGGCTGATAACATCAGCAATGTGACCCAGTTGGTCCATCGCCTTGAGCCACCGCGATGGAGTCTGTGGAGCCTGATTCAGAAGATCCTTCTTATAGTTAACAGCCAAGTTGTCCTGGGCTATGCGGATCTCTCTCAGCGCTTCACGATGGGCAGCCACCCTCTCCTGGGGAATGAAGTCCGCCATGGATCGCATCGGCGTATCGGGGGGAGGAGCTTGCCCATTGATCGCATTGGAATCTTCAAAGAAGCTTCGAGCATCAAGGATGTAATGCCTATCCACCATCACTGGATTTCCAGCTGCATCAACAGCAATCTTTAGCCTCGAAGCTCTTTCGTCAGACGCAGTAATGATGACGGAGAACGCCTCCTCAATTGTCATTCCCCTGAAAGCCTCTATGGGAATACCATCTATACTTGTGACGTTTGGGTTGCTAAGAATGATTGGAAGCTCAGTCTGAAAGAATACTCTGTTATCAACGGCACTTCCAGTAAATGTTACAACCTCACCTACTGCATCAGCAGCATACTTAGCAGACAATCGATCCCATACTCCATTATTAATTCTTGAATTTCCAATTCGCTCCCCATCCATGAAGCTCCTAAGCTCATCGGGATTATCCCTGAAGATCTCCTCAAACTTCCTCTTTAGCTTCTCATTATAAAACTGCGTACCTTCAGTTTGATTCAGGAATTTACCCGCCTCAGACTGATCGATTGTTCGGACATTATTTCCAGACCTATGCAGGGCTTCTGCAATCGCTCCTGAATGTAACCTGCGAGTTCCCTCCGAACGAAACTCCCCAGTAAATCCACTATACAAAACAGTAACAGGCCCATCAACCCGGTGATCAACTCGCTCAATTAAATCGAGAAGCTGCTCTTTGGTATGAACCGTATCCAGCAGTTCATTCGCCTGCTCAGCAGTAAGCAACATAATGGTAGGGAGCGAGTTGACGACCTTGATTTACTAGAATTCAAATGAAACCGAATGAATCGGCGCGAACGTGTTCTCCCTTCCATCAAATCCATAGGCAACAAGCGCAGCCTTCAATACTGAAAAGACAACTTGCTTGCTCAGACCTCCAAGGTCGAAAGGCTGAATGTGAGAAACCTCTTTCCATACAATTCGGTACGGAGACTCCTTGAATGACTCTGACCCATTTCCCATATTCAGGTAAACTCTCAAGAGAATTCCCTGAATGTAAAGATCAAACTGCCCTTCTGGATCGTATCCAAATGCATAGCTCTGCATGATCCCCCCCCACAAGTAACAATCCATTTCCCTATCCCTCGTCCAATAACGACCATCACCGGGCTTGAACGGCAGGTTGTATCGGGCAATGTCTTCATCCGAGACCACTTCGTTCACGAAGCCCATCTGGGTTGCCTCAAGCACTGTGGGACACAACGGTTGGAAGCCATGATCCGCGTTGGTGGAATTTCCATCACGCGACTTCCTGAGGATCAGGAGCTGCACGTTGAGAACCTAACGATGGATAGGGGGATCGGCCAGCGATGACGAAACGTCGAGCGCATGCAGGTCCTGTTCAAGGCTTCCCGGGTACGGTCACGGGATCCATCGGTCCACGAGTCAGTGCTTCGGGAGGCCGTCGTGGAAGAAGCCAGAGCCCTTCAGCGATGCCCGTCCAGCCAGGGCCGCATCAAGCGCACGAGCAGGGTCGTCAGGCGTCAGGGCACATGGCTGACAGTGGAACGCCAGAGAATGGATCCGCGCTGCCCTGCGGAAAGGCAGGCCCACGAGGGTCATTGCTGGGATCTGGGCGCCAGAGCCGCCTCGTGGCTACAGCCCCCAGATCCACACAGACGAACCATCACCCGTTTTCAGCGGCCAAAGCCCCGCTGCCTAGCCTGAAATCAAGCCGCCGTGCTTGCCGTGGTCCGTCTGTGGTTCAGCCGAAGCCTGCCAATGGTTGCCCTGCTCCTGTGGCATGCCATCGGGACACCCGCGCCCGCCACGGCCGTCGCCCAGCAGTTTCCCGATGCAGCGGCGGACATCTGGAGCTCCCAGGCACGGCCGCAGAAGAACAACCGGTTGCCGCCACAGGTGATCGACTGGATCCGCCAGGCCAGCGCACTGGAAGAAAAGGGCGCCAACCGCGAGGCCCTGACCCTGCAGCAAAAGGCTGTGAACTGGCTACGGGCGAATCCCCAGCAAGGCGATGCCACCACGGCCGGAATCCTCCATGCCTTCTGGCGGCTGCTGTGGATGAACGACAAGCCCGTTGATGCGCTTGCCCCGGTAGCGGAGGCCGTGATGCTGCGCCGAAGGCTCATGGGAATCAGCAACCATGCCGGAGCGGATCTGGCGGTATCGCTGAGACTGCAAGCCACGCTCTATGCAGCCCTGGAGCGTAGCCAGGATGTGCTTCCACCCATCCAGGAGGCCATGGCGATCCATCGCCGGGTGGCCGAACGCAACTCCAGCCTGACCGTCCAACTCGCCCATTCCCTGAACTTCCTGGGACTCCTCTACAGCGCGCTTGAGCGCCCGGCAGAGGCGCTGCCACCCACCATTGAGGCGGCAACGATCCGTCGATCAATGGCCATCAAGGATCCCGAGGAGATGGCCAACCTGGCCCATGCCCTGAATGATCCTGGAAATCGCTAAGGCGAACTCGGACGACTCGAGGACGCGCTCGCTTCCTACCTGGAAACAGTGGCCATCTTCAGAAGGTTGGCTCCCGCCAGTCCTGCCTCCCCAGGCGTTCTGGCAGGCACCTTCGACAACCTGGTCATGGTCTACCGCAAACTCGGGCGCCCCTCCGAGGCCCTGCCCTTCAGCTTGGAAACAATCCAGATCCACCGCCGATTGGCAGGCACCGACCCCGCCATGCAGCGTCGGCTCGGTGATGCACTGCCTCAGCTGGGCCTCATCCCCAGGTCGAAGCCATTGCGATCTACCGCAGACTGTCGGCCGTCAGCTCCGTGAACCTCGACGGCCTGGCCAGCAGATTGAACTACCAGGGAAACAGCCTGAGTGATCTTGGACGCCATGAAGATGCGCTCCCACCAAGCGTGGAGGGAGTCAAGATCTATCGAGGCTCGCGGAGCGAGACTCCCTATCCCAATAAGATCTTGCCCTCTCGCTCACGAACTTGAGCCGCCGTGTCCGTGCACTGGGACGCGACGCAGAATCCGTGTCGCCCAGCTGTGTAGTGCCACCAGGTTGTTCCGGCTGACAAAGGGGTGTGAGGCCGACAGGGTTGTGGTGCGACCCAACAGCCCCAGACCTCACACTCCATGCATACACACCCCAACGCCCGCCTGACACCGATCGGTCGGGAACGCCTCATTCGCCAGCACCTCGAGGAGGGCAGGAGCCTTGCCCAGCTGGCCACCGACCACGGGATCAGTGAGCGCACCGCCCGCAAGTGGCTGGCTCGCTTCCGTTCAGGCGGGCCAACGGCCCTGGCGGATCGACGGAGTGTGCGCCGCAGCCAGCGGCGGACGCTTGATCCGCAGCAACTGCAGCAGGCCGTGGAGCTCAGGCACCAGCGCTGCACCCTCCGCAAGATCGCCCGACTGATGCTGGTGCCCATCACCACCCTGGCCCGGGCGATGCGGCGCCTGGGGCTGAACCGGCTGCGCAACCTCGATCCCAAACCACCGGTGCAGCGGCACCAGTGGGAGGAGCCGGGCGACATGATCCATGTCGACATCAAGCAACTGGCCCGCTTTGAGCGGGTCGGCCACCGGATCACCGGCGATCCGCGCAAGGGCTCCTCACCCGGGGCTGGCTACGAGAAGGTCCACGTGGCCGTGGATGACGCCACCCGTCTTGCCTACGTCGAGGTCCTGCCCGACGAGAAGGGCCCGACCACGGTGGGCTTCCTGAGCCGTGCGGTGGCCTGGTTCAACGGCCAGGGAATCGAGTGCCGACGGGTGCTCAGCGACAACGGCTCGGCCTACAAGTCGCATGGGTGGCGAAAAGCCTGCCAGGCCCTGGGATTGAAGGCGAAGAAGACCAGGCCCTACACCCCCCGGACCAACGGCAAGGCCGAGCGGTTCATCAAGACCCTGCTAGAGGAGTGGGCCTACGTGATGCCCTACGGCAGCTCGGCCGGCAGGAACGAGCTGTTGCCTGCCTACCTGCGGATCTATAACGGCCGCAGGTGCCACATGGCCCTGGGTGGCCTCACCCCCCAACAGCGGCTCGCTCAGCTGCAGGCATGAACAACCTGGTGGGAAAGCACACTTAAGCCGCGCTTCGCTGTGGCCTATCAGGTGGATGCGCTGGCTGATCGCAACGGCAACACGTCACTCAACGCCTCCCTGCCCGGTGCAGGCGTGAGCTTCAGCAGCGCCGGGCAGAATCGCGGCATCAACGATCTGACGCTGAGTGGCAGCCTGGAATATGTGGTTGCCAGCAAGGCGTCCTTGTATGTCTCCGCATCGTATGAAGCCTTCTCGGCGGGTCGACAGTTCGCCTACGGGGGTGGGGTGAAGCTCAGCTTCTGAGGGGGGAGAAGGGGGTGGCCGGGTTGATGCCCACCCCCCTCACCCATCCAACTCCAACCACTTCCGCGCCTCCACCGCCGCCTTCTCCTGCCCCTGCCGGTGCCCGAAGGCAAACGCCGCCACGCAGATCAAGGTGATCGCCGCCGGCACCGTCCCTGACGGCAGCCGGTTGCGGTTGGCCAGGTCATCCGGCAGGCCCCCCAGCGTCAGCACCAAAAAGCCCACCGCCCCCAGGGCCGTCAGGCCATACAGAAACGGTGTGATCGTGCGGCGCGTCAGGGCGTGCATCAGCAGCACCGCCAGCCCCACCCAGGGCAGGCTCGAGCCCAGGGCCCACAGCCAGCGTTCGCCCGCTCCATCGCTCAGCCGCCGCCGGCAGGCCAGTTCCCGCTGCAGGCGGCTCATTCGCGCCTGGGCGCGCCGCGCCGCTCGGCCAGCACCTCCTGCACCCGGCGCCAGTCCACCCCGTGGTGGGCCAGGGCCACCTGCAGGTGGAAGATCAGATCGGCCGCCTCACCGGCGATCGCGTCCGGGTCGTCGTCCTTGCAGGCCATCACGAATTCGGCGCTCTCCTCGCCGATCTTCTTGAGGATGCGGTTGTCGCCCCCCTCCAGCAACTTGTTGGTGTAGCTGCCCGGCTCCGGGCAATCGCGGCGGCCGTTGATAACCCGCGCCAGTTCGGTGCACACATCCGCCGGCGGCGGCAGGGCGTCGGGCCCGCCGGCTGTCGCCTCCGCCCCTTCCTCGTAGAAGCAGCTGCGGGCGCCGGTGTGGCAGGCCACCTGGCCCACCTGCTCGATCGTCAGCAGCAACACGTCGGCGTCGCAGTCGTAACGCAGGCCGCGCAGCTTCTGGAAATGGCCGCTGGTGGCCCCCTTGTGCCACAGCTCCTGCCGCGAGCGGCTCCAGTAGTGCACCTCGCCCGTGGCCAGGCTGCGCTCGATCGCCTCCCGGTTCATCCAGGCCACCATCAGCACCGCCCCGTCCAGCCAGTCCTGGGCCACCGCCGGGATCAGCCCCGCCCCGTCGAAGCGCAGCGTGGCGATCAGCTCAGGGCCCGCCAGCTCCAGCCCCCCGCCGGGCGACGGCGGATGACAGGATCCAGGGGAAGCGGCGGATGGAGCCCCCACGGGACGCGACGTCAGCTGCAGTGATCCTCCCCCATGTCCACCCCCGCGGCCCACACCTGCAGCAAGAGCTACGGCGGCTTCCCCTGCTGCCATCGCCAGTGGCGCCACCCGGGCCACTGCCGTTTCGTGCACGGCTACAGCCGCAGCTTCACCTTCTCGTTCGCCGCCCACCACCTCGACGTCCACGGCTTCGTGGTCGATTTCTCCAGCCTCCAGCCCCTGCGGGCCCGCCTCGAGGCCCAGTTCGACCACACCTTCCTGGTCAACCACGACGACCCCCTGCTCGCCCAGTGGCAGGCCCTGCATGAGCAGGGAGCCCTCGACCTGCGGGTGATGGCCAACGTGGGCATGGAGGCCAGCGCCGAGCTGGCCTGGGGCTGGGCCAACGCGCTGCTCCACCCCCGCGACGGCGGCCGCAGCTGTTGCTGGCGCGTCGAGGCCCGCGAGAACGAGGCCAACGCCGCCCGCTTCACCGCCATCCCCGAGTGGTTCGAGGCGGGCACCGCCACGGCCCCTGCCACCCCGGAGCCCTGGCCGGCGCCGTGATCCTCACCCGACTGGCCACCGCCTGGGCCCTGTTCCAGGGGCTGCTGATCGAGGCGCTGCCCTTCCTGCTGATCGGCGTGCTGATCTCCGCCGGCGCCCGCTGGTTCGCCCCCGGCGGCCGCTGGCTGCGGCGCCTGCCCTCCCACCCCCTGCTGGGGCCCCTCACCGGCGCCGCCCTCGGTTTCGCCCTGCCGGCCTGCGAATGCGGCAACGTGCCGGTGGCCCGCCGCATGCTCAGCGGTGGCGCCCCCCTCGGCGCCGGCCTCGGCTTCCTGTTCGCCGCCCCCGTGCTCAACCCGATCGTGATCGCCAGCACCTGGGCCGCCTTCCCCGACCAGCCCTGGCTGCTGCTGGCCCGGCCCCTGGGCGCCGTGGTGGTGGCCGTGGGCCTGGCCCTGCTGCTGGGGCTGGTGGGCGAACCCCAGCTGCTCCAGGCCGACCTGCTGGCTGAACGGCGCCTGCACCAGCCCCTGGCGGCGGTGGGGCTGCTGGAGCGCTCCAGCGGCCTGGTGGGGGCCCCACCACCCTCGGCCCTCAGCGCCGATAGCGCCCCGGTGCGGCCGCCCCTGGCCGAGCTGGTGAGGCACGCCAGCCAGGAGTTCCTCTACCTGGCCCTGCTGCTGGTGATGGGCAGCGTCATCGCCGCCCTGGTGCAGTCCTTCGTGCCCCGCAGCTGGCTGCTGGCGGTGGGCGGCGCCCCCACCCTCTCGATCCTGGCCCTGATGCTCCTGGCCCTGGTGGTGTCGGTGTGCTCGAGCGTGGATGCGTTCCTGGCCCTCAGCTTCGCCGCCCAGGTCACCCCCGGGGCCCTGCTCGCCTTCCTGCTCCTGGGCCCGGTGATCGACCTCAAGCTGGTGAGCCTGCTCGGGCTGCTGTTCCGCCCCCGCGGCCTGGTGCTCACCACCGCCGGGGCCGCCCTGATGGTGCTGCTGATCGGCCAGTGGGTGAATCTGTGGCGCCTGTAACTCCTCCCCTGCTGCTGCGGGCCGCCCTCTGGCGTGCCGCCAGCCTCGGCCTGTGGGCCCTGGTGCTCCTTTACAGCAGCGTCGACGGCCGCCTCGACCTCCTCCTGCGGGCCGTGTTCCACCCCCTGGTGGCCCTGGCCGGCCTGCTGCTGCTGCTCGTCGCCCTGCTGCAGCTGCGCCTGGCCTTCGGCGCCGGCCGGCAGGAGCGGGGCGACCGGCGCCAGGCCCGCACCCTGCTGCTCACCGCCGCCATCGCCCTGCTGGTGCTGCTGCTGCCGCCGGCCCCCTCCTTCGCCGACCTGGCCGGCCAGCGCCCCCGCGACGAGACCGCCGAAAGCGAGCTCAGCTTCGTGCTGCCGCCCGCCCAGCGCAGCCTCACCGACTGGGTGCGGCTGCTGCGCAGCCAGCCCGATCCCAGGCTGTTCGCCGGCGATCCGGTGCGCATCAGCGGCTTTGTGCTGCCGATGCCGGGCGAGCCTCCCCAGCTGGCCCGGCTGCTGGTGCGCTGCTGCCTGGCCGATGCCTCCCCGGTGGGGCTGCCCGTCCACTGGCCCGCCGGCCAGGCGCCCTTCCCCGCCGACCAGTGGCTGGCGATCGACGGGGTGATGGGCCTGGGGCCCGCCCCCGGCGGCGGCGAGCGGCTGGAGGTGGTTCCCAGCCGCATCCGGCCGATCCCCCGGCCCGCCCGGCCCCTGGAACCATGAGCCCGCTCTCCCGCCTCCCCGGGGCCGGCCCCCTGCCGCTCACCCTGGCCCTGGCCGGGCTGCTGGCCCTCGTCCAGCAGCAGTTGCTGCTGAACCACCCGCCCCGGCTTGAGCGGCTGAGGCCGGTGGCCGCCAGCTCCGGTCCCGCCGCCCTGCAGGCCCGCTTCAGCCGGCCCATGGACCCGGCCAGCCTCCAGGCCGCCAGCACCCTGTTCCCGCCCCTGGCCCACCGCTGGCTCGGCGACGGCGACACCCTGCTGCTGAACCTCTCCCCCGACCAGCGGATCAGCTCCCCCCTGGAGCTGCAGCTGGCCGGCCGCGATCGTGGCGGCCTGGCCCTGGCCCCCCAGCGCTGGCAGTGGGATCCGCGCCCCCGGCTGCTGGCGGTGGTGCCGGTGGCCAGCGGCGAGCAGCTGCAGGTGCGGGAGCACGACGGCCGCTGGCGGCCGCTCTCGCCGGTCTGGCCGCGCATCACCATGGTCGAACCGCTCGGCGGTGGCGAGGCCGTGGCCGTGGTATCGCGCTCGGAGACCGGCCGTTTCCGGGTCTGGCGGCTGCCGCTGCGCCAGCAGCCCCTGCGCCCCCTGGGCCGCGGGCGCCCGGCGTCAGCCTCCCCCGTTCAGGCCGGTGCCCCCGAGGCCATCGGCGCCGGCGAGATGGTCTTCGCCCACATCAGCGGCAACCGCCGCGGCGACCTGCTGGTGCAGGCCGGCGGTGAGCAGCCCGACCAGGTGAGCATCAGCCTCTGGCCCGCCCGGGGCGGCCCACGGGTGCTGCCGCTGGAGGCCAGCGGCGCCGTGCGGCTGCTGCCCGAGGGGGGCGCCCTGGTGGTGCCCGAGATCGACGGCCTCAGCCTGCGGGACCTGCCCCCCCGGCCGCCCCGCCGCCAGACCCTGCCCGGCAGCCGCGACCTGAGCAGCTTCTGTCCCCGGGCGGGGCGGGCCCTGCTGGTGCGCCACTGGCCCGATTTCCGCCGTTCCCTGGAGCTGGTGGAGCCGGGCGTGGCCCCCCGCCAGCTCTGGGTCGGTCCCCAGGCCCTGGCGGCCACGGCCTGCAGCCGCGCCGGCGAGCGGATCTGGGCGCTGCTGATCGAAGGGGTGGGCCGCCCCTCCCTCACCCTGGTGAGCCTCGACCGCCGCGGCACACTGCTGGCCTCGCGGCGCCTGGCCGGCTGGGAGCTCGAACCCGGCACCGGCCTCAGCTACGACCCCACCAGCGACCGGCTGGCCCTGGTGCTGCGCCCCCTGGGGGACCGCCCTTCAGCAGCGCCGGCGGCCCCCCGGACGGTGCTGATCGAGGCCTCCAGCCTCACCCTCCAGCCCCTGCCCCAGGAGGCCCTCCAGGCCATCTGGCTGCCGGCAGGGTAGAAACGGATCCATGCAGGCCCCCTCCGCCCCCGATCTGCCGCCGCGCCAGGCCTCCCTGCTGGCGGAACTGCGCGACGCCGACGGCGAACTGAGCGGCCAGGACCTGCACGCCCGGCTGCGGGGCGGCCCCTCCGCCATGGGGCTGGCCACCGTCTACCGCCACCTGCGCCAGCTGCAGCAGCGGGGCCTGGTGCGCTGCCGTCACCTGCCCAGCGGCGAAGCCCTCTACGCCCCGACCGAGCGGGACGAGCACCACCTCACCTGCGTCGACTGCGGCGTCACCATGGTGCTGCCCCAGTGCCCGGTGCATGGCCTGCACCTGCCGGGGGGGGCGCTGGGCGACTTCCTGCCGATGTACCACACCCTCGAATTCTTCGGGCTGTGCGGCCGCTGCCGGGGCATCAGGTCTTGAGGCTGTCGCGGTGCAGCACCGCCATCACATCGAGGATCTGGGCGCACCGCTCGGCCGGCACGCTGATCAGTTCGCCCAGTCGCTGCAGCATCGCCTGTTCCACGGGCTTGAAGCTGCGGTTGGTGTGCACCAGCAGCGCCGCCATCGCATAGGCCGTCTCCTGCTGGGGTTCGCTCAGCACCGGCGCGGCCTCCACCAGCAACTGTTCCCAGCCGCCGCTGCGCAGCCGCCCCAGCAGGCCGTCGAACATCGCCCCCATCACCGCTTCGCCGAGATTGCCGTAGGGCGAGCGCACCTCCAGCAGCTGCCGCAGCATGGCGGCCTCGTCGCCGTCAAGGGCGCCATCGCAGGCCACGGCGGCAAGGCCGATGGCGGCGAAGGCTTCGCTGGGTTTCATGGACCAGGTTCGGAGAAGGCCATTCCAGCAGCCCCGACGGCACTGGTGGGGTGTGCGCGCCGGCAGAATCACCACAGCGGTTCCCCTTCCGGCCATGACCAGCACAAAACTGGACGCCTTGACGCCGGAGGCGGCCACCGAGGCGGCGACGCAGGCCCAGCCCATCGCCGTGCCGGTGACGATCCTCACGGGCTTCCTGGGGGCGGGCAAGACCACCCTGCTCAACCACATCCTCAGCAACCAGCAGGGCCTCAAGACCGCGGTGCTGGTCAATGAGTTCGGCGAGATCGGCATCGACAACGAGCTGATCGTGGCCACCGGCGACGACATGGTGGAGCTGAGCAACGGCTGCATCTGCTGCTCGATCAACGGCGAGCTGCTGGAGGCCGTCTACCGGGTGCTGGAGCGCCCCGAGCCGGTCGACTACCTGGTGGTCGAAACCACCGGCCTGGCCGATCCGCTGCCCGTGGCCATGACCTTCCTCGGCAGCGACCTGCGCGACATCACCCGGCTCGATTCGATCATCACCCTGGTGGACGCGGAGAACTTCGGCGCCGAGACGCTCGAGGGGGAGGTGGGCCGCTCCCAGGTCGTCTACGGCGACATGATCCTGCTCAACAAGTGCGACCTGGTCAGCGAGGAGCGGCTGGAGCAGCTGGAGGCCGAGCTGCGGGCGATCAAGAGCGAGGCCCGCATCCTGCGCTCGGTGAAGGGCGAGGTGCCCCTGCCCCTGCTGCTGAGCGTGGGGCTGTTCGAGAGCGACAAGGTGGTGGCCCAGCAGCAGGCTCCCGCCCCCGGCGACCACCACGGCCATGACCACGGGGCCGAGGACCACAGCCACTGCGACCACGACCACGGTCACTGCGAGCACGAACCAGCGGCGGCGGGCCATGACCACGGCCACTCCCACGCTCACGACCACGGTCATCACCATGACCACGGCGGCCATGCCGACCACCAGGCCATCGAGGGATTCACCTCCCTGTCCTTCAGCAGCGACGGTCCCCTCTCCCTGCGCAAGTTCCAGAACTTCCTCGACAACCAGATGCCGGCGGGGGTCTTCCGGGCCAAGGGCATCCTCTGGTTCAACGAAAGCGAGCGCCGCCACGTGTTCCACCTGGCGGGCAAACGTTTCTCCATCGACGACAGCGACTGGCCGGGGGAGCGCAAGAACCAGCTGGTCCTGATCGGCAAGGATCTCGACCACAAACGCCTGCGCCAGCAACTCCAGGCCTGTGTGGCCAAGGACGCGGGCAAGGGTTTCGCCTGATCGGCAAACCGCCGTCCCGTTGTGCTGCATCCACTACGGAACCACTCGCTGGCGCCGCTAGGGTGACGGTCTACGTACCACCCTCATGACCGAGTTCCTCCTGATGACGGGCGTTCTCGCCCTTCTCGGTCTGGTGCTGTGGATGGCCATGGATTCCGACGACGACAACGGCGGCGGCGGCCTGATGCAGCCCGCCCTCATTCCCGTGCGCCGCTCCAGCTCCTACTGAACGAACACCGCGGGAGTGGGCGCCAGGCACGTAAGCATTGATACCTGGCTTCGCGTCGTTTGTGCCGACCACCCCTGGGGAGCCTTCATAGGGTCCGGGCAGACACCCGTTCGTCCCGATGCCCACCCCCAGGCTCGCCCGCCGTCGACTCCTGCTGCCGCTCGGCGGATCCGCGGCCCTGGCCGCCGCCCTGCTCGCCGTCTTCGGCGGCGGATCCCTGCCGGCCATCGGCCAGTCAAACCCCAAGGCTCCCGCCGTCGCCCAGGCCGGCACCACCATCGGGGTCTACTCCGGTCGCCACTACAACACCGACAAGGAGCTCTACCGCCAGTTCACCGCCCGCACCGGCATCAAGGTGAACGTGCTGGAAGCCAAGGACGACACCCTGCTGGAGCGCCTCAGGAGTGAGGGCAAGAACAGCCCCGCCGATGTGCTCGTCCTGGTCGATGCCGCCCGCCTCGATGCCGCCACCGACCAGGGCCTGTTCCGCCCCATCCGTTCAGCGGCCCTGCAGCGGGACGTGCCCGCCAACCTGCGCGATTCCCAGGGCCGCTGGTATGGCCTCACCCGCCGGGTGCGGGCCGTGGTGGTCAACCCGAAGCTGGTGAATCCCGCCACGATCCGCACCTACGCCGATCTGGCCAAGCCGGCCCTCAAGGGCAAGCTCTGCCTGCGGGAGCGCAAGAGCCCCTACAACCAGTCCCTGGTGGCCAGCCAGATGATCCTGCGGGGTGATGCCGCCACCCGCACCTGGATCCGCGGCATGGTGGCCAACGTCAGCCAGCCGTTCTTCACCTCCGACACCCCCCTGGCCCGGGCCGTCGCCAGGGGCGACTGCGGCGTGGGCGTGGTGAACACCTATTACATCGCCCGCATGCTCTCCGGGGAAGCCGGCGCCCAGGACAAGCAGCTGGCTGAGCAGCTGAAGGTGGTTTACCTCAACCCCTCCCACGTCAACATCTCCGGCGCCGGCGTCACCCGCCACGCCAGGAATCCCCAGGCGGCGATCCGGCTGATCGAGTTCCTGGCCTCCCCCACCGGCGGTCGCGGCTACGCCGAAGCCAACAACGAATATCCGCTCAAAGGCTTCGGTGACAACCCGATCCTGAAGCGGTTCGGCAGCTTCCGGGCCGATGGCGTCTCGGTGGAACAGATCGGATCCAGGAGCCGGGCGGCCACCCAGATGATGGAATCGAACGGCTGGAAGTAGGACACCGGATGGCGACAGCGGCAACGGCGGAGCAGTCGACGGCCCCCCGGACGGCTCCGCCGATGCGGCGGGCCTCCCTCGCGGTGGCCGTGCTGGTGGTCTGCGCCCTGGCGGTGCTTCCGTTCCTGGCCCTGGCCGGCTTCGCCGTTCGCGATGCCGGCTCAGGGGGCCTCTGGCTGGGGGCCGAAGGCCTCGAGCAGCTGGGCAACACCCTGGTGCTGGTGCTGGCCGTCGGCCTGATCGCGGCCCTGTTCGGCACCGCCAACGGCTGGCTGACCGCCTGCTGCCGCTTCCCGGGACGCCGCTGGCTGCGGCTGGCCCAGGTGCTGCCCCTGGCAGCTCCGGCCTTCGTGCTTGCCGCCGTGCTGGTCGACCTCGGCAGCCGCTGGGGCTTCCGCGTGCACGGCATCGGCTGGGCCGTGCTGCTGCTCAGCCTCACCACCTACAGCTATGTGTTCCTGCTCTCCACCGAGAGTTTCTCGGGCAGCGGCCAGCGCCAGCTGGAGGCCTGCCGCAGCCTGGGGGTGGGGCCCTGGGGCAGTTTCCGGCGCGTCGCCCTGCCCCTGGCGCTGCCCTCCATCGGCGCCGGTGTCGCCCTCGGCGGCATGGAGGTGGTCAATGAGCTCGGCGCCGTGGAGCTGCTGGGGGTGCCCACCCTGTCGCGGGGGATCCTGCAGCGCTGGCAGGGGGAAGGCGACCTGCCGGGGGCCGTGGGGCTGGCCCTGATCGCCCTGGTGCTCGTCAGCCTGCTGGTGGGGGGCGAACGCTGGATGCGCCAGCGCAGCCGCCGCTGGAACCTGGGGCAGGGGGACACCGGCACGCTGCAGTGGCCGCTGCAGGGCTGGCGGAGCCTGCTGGCCCAGCTGCTCACCCTGCTACCGCCCCTGGTGAGCCTGGGGCTGCCCCTCACCTGGCTGGTGCTGAGCCGCGACAACCTTCAGAGCGATTCTCTCGACGATCTGCTGGCCCTTACCCTGCGCAGCCTGGGGCTGGCCCTGGCCGCCGCCCTGCTCACCGTGGCGGCGGCCCTGCTGCTGGCCATCAGCCGCCGCTGGCTGGCCAACCGGCTGCTGGGGCGGCTCACCTTCTTCGCCGGCATGGGCTACGCCGTGCCGGGCACCGTGCTGGCCCTCGCCTTGATGCTGATCGGCGGGCCGCTGCAGCTCAGCCCCCTGCTGCTGTTGCTCTGGGGCTACGCCGACCGCTTCATGGCCGTCTCCAAGCAGGGACTCGACGCCTCCTTCGAGCAGATTCCCCCCAGCCTCGACGAATCGGCCACCAGCCTGGGCTGCGGCTGGCTGGCGGTGCTGCGCCGCATCCACCTGCCCCTGCTGCGCGGTCCGCTGCTGGTGGGGGCGTTGCTCGTCTTCGTCGACGTGGTCAAGGAGCTTCCCCTCACCTTCTCCCTGCGCCCCTTCGACTTCGACACCCTGTCGGTGCGGGTCTATCAGTACGCCAGTGACGAACGGGTGGGGGCGGCCCTGATTCCGGCCCTGCTGATCCTGGCGCTGGGCCTGGCCGCCTCGATCGCCCTGATGCCGAGCCTCGAACGCCAGGGCCGGGGCGAGTGAGGCAGCGGGGCCAGTGAGGCAGCGGGGCCTCAGTCGCGGCCGCAGCAGCACTTGCCGCCCTTCCATTTGGAGCATTTCTTCTGGCGGCAGCCCTTCTTCTTGGCCTGGGGCTGGGGACCGCGGACGCTGATCGGAGCGGGGGCGTCGGGAAGGCTGCCGAGGGAGGGGGCCATGGGGGCGAGGGGAAGGAAAGAGAAAGGAGAAAGCAGGGGGCGTCAGGCCGCCAGGGGAGCACCGTCGACCAGGGCCGGCGCCAGGCGCAGGCTGGTCTCACCGCTGGGGACCTGCATCAGGTCGGCGGCGCGGATGCGGGAGATCAGCCGGGTGGTGGTGACGCGGGTGGTGCCGATCAGCTCCCCGATGC
>CALRJV020000018.1:0-26747 GCA_943367705.1 Synechococcus sp. UW140 | reverse complement strand
TCCATGCGCTTGAAGCTGTCAGCGACGACGCCGGAAAGGGCATCGATCTGACCAGCGTTGAGGAATTCGCCGCGGGCATCAGCCTGAGCAACGACCTTGGTGAAGGCGTCGAACATTGAGTTAGCTCCTGTTCTCGACGTCGAACGTCGGGATTGGGTGGGTAAGGGGGTCGAGTCTGGAGCGCCAGTCCGGGGGGAGGGCTGACGTCGACTGCGTCGTTGCTTTCGATGATCGCCTGGCCAGGGCCGGGCATCGCTCCGAAAGACCTACCTATTGTTGGTGACGGTGCCCGGTGGATGGGGGCGCCTTAATAAATGGTCACCACTGCCAAGATCCATACGGCCGCAGCGGTTTTCCCCATCCCGCCGGCCGCTTGGGTTCAGTCTGGACGGTTCATTCGGCGGATGGGTGTATGGCTCGGTGGCCCGACCCCCGAATCCGGCCCAGTCATCCGGCCCAGTCATCCGTCCCAACCATCCGTCCCAGCCATCCGGCCCATGAAAAAGGGCCCCCCTAGGGGACCCCATCGAACAGCCGCACCGTGCACCGGCCCCGGGCTGGCCTCAGCCTTCCGCTTTCGCCTTGCCCTTGCGGGGGGCCGGCGCCTCGGAGCCCGTACCGCCGCCGGTCACGGAGACGCTGACGATCTTGCCGCCCATGGCGTGAACCAGGCGCATCGTCTCGTTCATGCGGGTGAACGGCACGTTCATGACCATGTCCGCGGTGCGGGAGTAGTCGTTGTTGTTGACGCCGGTGACGGTGAACGCCACCTGGCGGGAACTGTTGAGGCCGGTGCCTCGGGTACCTGCGGAAACCTTCATGGATTCGGAGGGGTAGGGGGGAAAGGCTGAACGGGGACCCGGATCAGTTGACCGGGGTGATGCTGGCGATGCGGCCGCCTTCGCGGAGGATCTGCTGCTGGGTCTGGAGCAGCTTGTTGAAGGGGATGAAGCGCACCCGGTTGCTGCGCTTGTGCAGGCGGTAGTTGTTGAAGCCGGAGATCTCGACCCGGAAGGTGCGTCCCTCTTCACCGGCTCCCACGCCCTGGCGGGTGACGCCGTCGGTGGCGACTTTGCGGAAGACGCTGCCCCTGGCGTTGGGGCTCACCACCGGCATGGGGGCTTCCGCATGCACCGAGGGGTTAAGGCGCGACTGGGTCTTGAGCAGATCGCCCCGCACCGAGGCACCCACCCCCCGGGTCAGCTGGAGCATGTAGGAGAACTGCAGGCCCTGTTGGCCGGAGGAATAGTCCCAGCCGTGCAGGTAGGGAACCACCTCTTCACCGAAGCGATTCTGGTACTCGGCACTGTCGAGGTAGGAGTCGATCTCGGCGTCGTAGCCCTGCTCCTGCAGGATCGTGAAGTGGTGCAGCATCTCAGCCTTGTTCTGGGGCGCCCGGCCGAGGAGATGCTTGAAGTTCAGCTCGATGAAGCGGTAGGGGTTGCAGTTCTCGAAGAACTTGGCCTTGTACAGACCGCTCTTGGCCACCTGGCGCACGAACTCCCGCACGCTGAGGTAGCCGCGCTTGAAGAGGGATTCAGGCCCTTCAAGCCGCTCGCTGGCCATGACGTACTGATTGCCGAGCACCTGCTTGTAGACGGCGCGGATCAGGGCGGCCTTGTCGTTTTCGGTGGCGTTCGTCCAGTTTTCCTTGTTGCGGTCGCTGGAGAAACGCTCGATGCCCAGATAGGCAGCGTTGGCAAGTGTCATGAGCGTGGGTGCCGGGGGGGAGAGGCGTGGGAGAGAAGGTCAGTGGGCAGGGCGCATGGGCAGGGCTCATGGCCATGCGCATCTGCAGGCGCCTTCAAGGACGGCTGCAGGGAACGTCCCGATCATGGGCTGCAAGGCGGATCCTATGGGCCTGTCCGCTCGCCACGACAGGGTTTTCAGAATCGTTACAAACCCCCCGGCCGGGGCCACCCCTGGCGGGCCGGCCCCACACCGATACCATCCGGCCATCATCCCGGTGCCGTCATGGCTTCTGTTGTGTCCCCATCCGAGGACTCCTCCCTCCGGTTGGCCGATCAGCTGCAGGTGTTGTCCCAGGTGGCCGAAGCGCTCACCTACCGCCTTCTGGAGCTTGAGGAACGGCTCGGGGGCCACGAGGATCGCATCGGTGCACGGCTGGAGGAGGTCGCCGACCTCGAGGCCGCCCATGGGGCCGCCATGGATGAGCGCCTCGGTGACACGGAAGATCGCCTGGCCAGGATCGAGGCGGCCCTGCGGGGTCTGGATCGCAGCGGCACCTCCCGCCATCTGCAGGCGGTGCAGCCGCCGGCGCTGCAGCAGGAGCCCCCGGCGTCCCAGCCCATGGCGGAATCCTTCGATCTGGGTCCGGAGGAGGTCGATCCCTTCCTGGACGAGGGGGAGCAGCCCTTCATGGACGAGCTGATCGCCGGCTGAAAGGGCCCCTGCCCGATCAGCCCTCCAGCCAGGCGGCGGGCAGTTCGGCCCGGTAGTCGTCGGTGCGCTCGAATTCAAAGGGGCCCGCCAGGGACCCCCAGAGCTGCTCATGGGTGGCCGGATCGTGGCCCCGGTCGATGGTGCGCATGCCCCGGGAATCGATCTCGAAGCTGCTGACCAGGTAAGCGACGCTGCCCTTGCGCTCCACGAGGCAGCGGCAACCGGGTTCCACCTCGCCGGCGAACCCCTCGCCCACCTCCCGCACCACGTAGGTGCAGCCCTCGAGGGGCAGGAGGTCGCTCTGGGCGATGCTGCGGCGTCGCGCTTCATCCTCAGTGGCGCCCCAGAAACGCTGCTCCTCCTGGAGGGCCTGGTTGTGGATGATCAGGTCGCCATCGCGGCGCTCGGCCCGCAGCACCCGGATCCTGTAGGGCGTGCCTGGTGCGATGGCATAGGACTGCTCCAGCAGCAGCGAGCCCGGAGCCAGGTGGGGCAAGGGCCGGAACTTCACCAGGATGTGGGCGTAGATCGGCGGATTGTCGAAGGCCTGGCTCTGGTTGCTGAAGGCACCGCTCAGGAGCTGGAGAAGGCGGGGGAGGGAGCTGCTCATGGGCGCCACCTAAAGGTCGAGGAGGCGGATCCGGAAGGCCCCCACCTGGCGGGCCATGGCCGGATCGGCTTCGGCGAAGGGGTGGCCGGCCACTTGGCCGAGGATGGCCTCGAGCTTCTCGGCGGACGAGAGCCCGTGGGAGGGATCCTGCCGACTGTGCTCCTGCCAGGCCTCATCGAACGCCTGGGCGAAGCTGTCGGCGTTGTTGAAGATCTGGCTGGAGGTCGAGGGCTGATGGGGCATGGTGATGGGCTGCAGAGCAGTCCGCACGCAATGCCAGGACCCAGATTTGAACTGGGGACACGGCGATTTTCAATCGCCTGCTCTACCAACTGAGCTATCCCGGCCCGTCGCCGAAGCGACGATGGGATCTTAGATCACGGCCCGCTGGGGGGGCGGCCCGTCCGGGTGCGCCCCCGGGGCGTACGGGCCAGGCAGAGGAGTCCCACCACCTGCCAGCCGAGGGTCTCCAGGGCTGTGGCGGCGCTGCAGCCGGTGGCCCCGCTGGTGAGGATGTCGTCGACGATCAGGACCGGCCGGCCCAGGGCCTCACCGAGGTGGGGGCCCCGGCGACAGCGGAACGCTCCCTCCTGGTTGGCCAGGCGCAGGGTCCTGCCGAGGTGGTGCTGGCCCAGCACGGGCCGGGACCGCTCCAGCAGATCGGCGCGCCGATACCCCAACTGGCGGGCGAGCTGGCGGCACACCAGCGCCGGCAGGGGATTCCCCTGCCGTTTCCAGCTCGGCACCGGCACCACCAGCGGCCGCTGCCGCCAGCGGGGCAGTCCCTCCGCCAGCACCTGCACCAGGGCGGCAACCCTGGCGGGTTCAGGCCGCTGCCGCAGCCCGAGCAGCAACCGCCGCAGTTCGCCGTCGTAGGACCCGGCCGCCCACCAGAGCAGGGGCTCGTTGCCCTTCAGGGCCCCGGCCGGCAGGGGCAGGCGGCGGCGGCAGTCCGGGCAGGCCGCTCCAGCCCCGTGCTGCGGCGGTTGCAGGTCACGGCACAGGGGGCAGGGGGTGGCGGCGAACCAGTCGAGCGGAAGCCGGCTCAGGCGTGAGAGGAGGGTCAGGAGTCCGGCGCCGCCGGAGGCGGCGCAGTCGCTGCTTCAAGCCTTCCCGGGGAGCGACCGCAGCATGGCCACCAGGGTGCGGTGGGCGTCCTCGCTGTCGGTGAGAGCGTGGTCGAAGGTCACCTCCACCGGGGCGCCGTCCACCTCCAGGCGCATCGCCTGTGGCTCCACGGCCACCATCCGGGCCTCCCGGGCTTCGGTGCAGCCGCCGTAGTGGCGCGCGTAGGCCAGAACGGCTTCGGCGTGGTCGTCGTTCATGTGCTTGCAGATGCGGTCGCTCACTGCAGCGGTGAGGGGATCGGCGGCCATGGGTTCAGGTCGGTTGGGGGAATTCTGGGCTCAGGCGCCGGCGAACCGCTGCCAGAGCAGCAGGCCCAGCCGCAGGCCGCTGAAGCCCACGTAGCCGGCCAGCACGACGAACAGGGCCATCGCGAGGATCGATTTGAGACGTTCGTTCATGGCTGGGACGAGGGGGATTCGGCCCCCATCCTGGAGCTGGCCCGCGCCAGCAGGGCCATGCCCAGGGCCGCCGTCCGTTTCGGTCGGTTCAGCACCGGGATCCCCAGGGCGCGCGCCCGCAGGGCCCGCCACTGGCTGTTGCGGGCGCCGCCGCCGACACTGATCACCCGCCGCAGGGCCGGGGCCCCCAGCTCCCGCAACCGCCGCCAGCCGGCCACCTCGATGGCGGTGAGACCCTCCAGCAGGGCCTGGAGATAGCGGGCATCACTGGTCGGCCTCGGCTCCAGGATCGGCTCCAGCTCTGGGTCGTCCACCGGGAAGCGTTCGCCCCGGCGACTCAGGGGCCGCAGGGCCAGCCCCGTGGGACGCTCCGGCGTGATCTGCCGGCTCAGTTCGGCGATCTGGGCGTCGTTGAAGAAGCGGCGCAGGATGCCGGCGCCGGCGTTGGAGGCTCCCCCCGCCAGCCACCGGCCGCCCACCCGGTGGTTGCTCAGCCCGGCCCCGGCCAGGGGGGCGGCCACGAACTGCTTCAGCACCAGGGTGGTGCCCAGCACGGTGATGCCATCGCCCGCCTCCGGATCGGCGGCCAGCACCGCGGCATTGGCATCGGTGCTGCCGGCCACCACCTGGCAGTCGGCCGGCAGGCCCAGGCAGGCCGCCGCCGCCGGAGCCAGCCGCCCCAGGCGGTTGCCACTGCTGCGGATCCCAGGCAGGGCATCGGCACCGAGGCCTTCGGCCACCCCCGCGAGCCAGCGGCCCTGCCGCAGGTCCCAGCCCAGCCGCACGTTGTTGCCCTCCTCGCCCCAGCGCCAGTCGGCCAGCAGCCAGCCCATCAGCCAGTCGGCCTGGTGGCGCAGCAGCAGGCCTTGGGCGAGGCCCGCCTCCCGGGCCAGGGCCAGCAGCCGCAGGGCCCGGGCCAGGCTGCCGCTGCTGCTGGCGGCCGGATGGTCGGCGCACGCCCCGCTCTCCGCGGCCAGCAGGGTGGCGATGGCCCCGGCCTGCTCCGGACAGGCCTGGTGGTAGGGAAGGGCGTCCGCCAGGGGCGGCGGCAGCAGGCGGCCGCCTGGACCGCAGGCCAGGAGGGTGCCGGAGGTGCCATCGATGGCAACGGCCGCCACCCGCCGGCGGACCCCCTCGGGCACGGCGGCCAGCAGATCGATCAGCCCCTGCCGCCAGGCCTCGGGATCCTCGAAGCGGCCCGGGTAGGGGGACTGCCGCTCCAGAACGGGGCTGGCGGGGTCTCCGCCTGGAGCCCCGGCCTCGGCCAGAACGGCCAGGCGCAGGCCGCTGCTGCCGAGGTCAACCCCCAGATACAGCGCTGACACGGCTCGCCGTGGCCTGCTTCAGGGTGGCGGCGATGGCACTCACGTCTTCCCAGGGGAGGTCGAGATCCTTGCGGCCGAAGTGGCCGTAGGCGGCGACGTCCTGGTAGAAGCGTCCGCCGCGCTGCTGGGGCAGTTCCCGCAGGCCGAAGGCTTCGATGATGGCGCCGGGGCGCAGGTCGAAGTGCTCCTGCACCAGGGCGGTGAGGTCGGCGTTGCTGAGGGCGCCGGTGCCGAAACTCTCCACCAGGATGCTCACGGGCCGGGCCACGCCGATGGCGTAGCTGAGCTGCACCTCGGCCTTGTGGGCCAGGCCGGAGGCCACCAGAGCCTTGGCCACGTAGCGGGCGGCGTAGGCGGCGGAGCGGTCCACCTTGGTGGGGTCCTTGCCGGAGAAGGCGCCGCCACCGTGGCGGGCATAGCCGCCGTAGGTGTCGACGATGATCTTGCGGCCCGTCAGGCCGGCGTCGCCCTGGGGGCCGCCCACCACGAACTTGCCGGTGGGGTTGACGTAGAAGCGCGTGCCCTCCTGGGACGGCTGGAGGGACAGATCGGCCGTGGCGGGAAGCACCACATGCGACCAGAGGTCCTCCCTGATGCGCTGCTGCACCGCCTTCTCATCACTGATGCCCTCCACTTCGGCGGTGTGCTGGGTGGAGATGAGGATGGTGTCGATCGCCACGGGGCGGTCGTTCTCGTACACCACGCTCACCTGGGTCTTGCCGTCGGGGAGCAGGTAGCCGAGGCTGCCGTCATGGCGCACCTGGGCCAGCCGCAGCGCCAGCCGGTGGGCCAGGCTGATCGGCAGCGGCATCAGCTCCGGCGTCTCGTCGCAGGCGTAGCCGAACATGATCCCCTGGTCGCCGGCGCCCACCTTGTCGAGGGGGTCGCCGTCGTGGTCGTCAGCCTCATCCACCCCCTGGGCGATGTCCGGCGACTGCTGATCAAGGGCGATCAGCACGGCGCAGCTGCGGGCATCGAAGCCGCCGGCACGGGCGCCGCTGTAGCCGATCTTCTCGATCACGCCCCGCACCAGGGTGTTGAAGTCGACGCGGGCGTTGGTGGTGACTTCCCCCGTGATCAGGCAGAGACCGGTGTTCACCACGGTTTCGCAGGCCACCCGGCTGGAGGGATCCTGGGCCAGCAGCGCGTCGAGCACGGCGTCGCTCACCTGGTCGCAGATCTTGTCGGGGTGGCCTTCCGTCACCGATTCCGAGGTGAAGACGAAACGGCTCATAGGGGGATGGGATCAATCGATGGCTGAGCTTATTCCCCCCGGTTCGCCGGTCCTGGCACCACGGCGAGCTCCCGCCAGTGGTCCAGCTGCAGGAAGGAGTCATCCAGTGCCACCGGTCGCCTCCAGCCCGCCCGGTAGCCCAGCACCACCGGCACCCCGGCGGCCCGCGCCATGCGCAGGTCGCTGTTGGCGTCGCCCACCAGGGCGCAGCTCCGGGCCGCCACGCCCAGTTCCTCGCAAAGGCCGTGGATGGCGGCGGGGTCGGGCTTGCGGGGCTGGTGCTCGGCGCTCCAGATGGCCTGCACGTAGGCAGCCAGATCGTGGGCGGCCAGGAAGGCCTCGATGCCTTCCACATGGTCGTTGCTGATCACGGCGCAACGCACGCCTGCCTGGCACAGGGCCTCCAGCAGCTGCCGCAGGCCCGGGGTGGGGGCCGGCCGCTGCTCACTCCCCTGGCCGTGCAGGGCATCGGTGCGGGCGAACACCGCCTCGGCCATGGCCAGGGCTTCGGGCCAGCCGAAGCCCACCTGGGCCAGGGCGGTGCCCGTGGCCACCAGGTTCTGGTCGCGGCTCCCCACCGCCATCGTGCCGGCCGGGTGGATCCCTTCGGCGGAAAGGCCGTAGGCGCGATGCAGGAGGGCGCCCAGGTCGCGGAGGCGCTCCGGGTCGCCCCCGGCCTGGCCGGCCAGGGCCAGACAGTCAAAGACCCTGGCCTGAGCCAGGGCCTCGAGCATCGGTTCGCTGTGGCTCATGGTGCCGTCTTTGTCGAACAGCACCGCCTCCAGTGGCCCGTCCCCGCAGGGCAGCGGGGTGCCCCGCAGGGAAAGGTGAACCATCGTCAGAGAATCCGAGCCGTGCTCATTCGAGGGAGACACCCATCGGCTCGCTGTCCTCGGCCTGCTCGAGCAGCATCTGCTTGTAGCGGGCGGCCATCTCCTCGGCCTTGTCGAACACCTTCTGGGGATCGCTGAGCATGTCGCCCGGTTCCGGCTCGAGGGCCTTGGTGGACAGGGAGATCCGGCCCCGCTCCGCGTCCAGATCGATGATCATCACCTTCATCTGATCGTTGACGTTGAGCACGGTGTGGGGGGTCTCGATGTGCTCGTGGCTGATCTCGGAGATGTGCAGCAGACCGCTGACACCACCGATGTCGATGAAGGCGCCGTAGGGCTTGATGCCCCGGACGGTACCCAGCACCACTTCGCCCACTTCCAGGCGATTCATCTTGCGCTCCACCAGGGCGCGGCGATGGCTGAGCACCAGCCGGTTGCGCTCTTCGTCCACCTCGAGGAACTTGAGGGGCAGGAAGTCGGCCACGAGTTCCTCCTTGGCCTTGCGGGTGCTGATGTGGCTGCCGGGGATGAAGCCCCGCAGACCCTCCACCCGCACCAGGGCGCCGCCGCGGTTGGTGGCGAACACCTCGCTGTAGATCGTCGCGTCCTCCTTCTGCAGCTGGCGCACCCGCTCCCAGGCGCGCTGGTACTCGATGCGACGCACCGACAGCGTCAGCTGGCCGTCTTCGTTCTCCTCGCTGAGGATGAAGAACTCGCGCACTTCGCCGGGTTCGAGCACGTCGGAGAGATGCTCGACGCGGTTGATCGACACCTCCTGCAGGGGCATGAAGGCGGCGGTCTTGGCGCCGATGTCGATCATGGCGCCCTTGGATTCCAGGGCGAAGACGGTGCCGTTGACGACGTCGCCGGGCTTGAAGTTGTAGTCGTACTTGCTGAGCAGGGCCGCGAATTCGTCCAGCGTGAAGCCCACACCGTCGCCGTCCCGGGCGCCGACCCGGCTGCTGGAGTCGTCGGCGCTGGGCACCTCTTCCGGGATCGCCAGATCGAGATCGGCTGTGGTCTCGATGTCGGCGGCCTCCTCGCTGCTGATCGGCGTGAGCGCCTCGAGGGTGTCGGCTTCGGAAGAAGGAGTGAGGGTCATGGAGCTGGGGCGGTCTGCCGGTGGCAGTGCGAAGGAACGGGATGGCTGCCCGCCTGCAGCGCACACCCGATCAATCACTCTATCAATGGGCCGGCTCGGCGATCGGCTCGCGGGCTTGGGGCCGGCCTCAGCCCACCACCGCCAGCCGGCCCTTGGCCTTGCCGCGGCTGCCCAGCCCCTCAAGGGTGGCCACAAAATCGCTGACGCTCTGGAACTGGCGATACACGGAAGCGAAGCGCACGTAGGCCACCTCACTCATCTCCCGCAGGCGCTGCAGCACCAGCTCGCCGATCTCGTTGCTGCTCACCTCCCGGCCGACGCGCTGCTGCAGGGCCAGTTCGATGTCGTCGACGACGGCTTCGAGCCGTGCCGGCTCCAGGCCCGTCTTCTCGCAGGCCCTCAGCAGGCCGTGCAGCAGCTTGCTGCGGTTGAAGGTTTCACGGCTGCCGTTGCGCTTGACCACAGTGATCGGAACGGTTTCGACCCGTTCGTAGGTGGTGAAGCGGAAATCACAGTTGAGGCACTCCCGCCGCCGCCGCACGCTGCGCCCGGAATCGGCGGCCCTTGATTCCAGAACGCGGCTATCGGTGTGTTGGCAGGAGGGACATTGCATCCCCGGGCACGCATCCAAGTGTTCGGAGTGTAAACAGCTACGCGCACAAAGAGAAGGGGTCGCCTCGCGGCTGGGGACCGAAGCATGAAAAAACCCCCGGTTTCCCGGGGGCTGCTATCAATCAGGAAGGCTGGTCACTTGCCGATTTTCGGGGGGTCGCGGAAGGCGATGGCGAAAAACAGCGTGGAAATGGCCAGCGCCAGGATCAGGATGTAAGCGAAGCTCTCCATGGGTATCCTCGGGGGGACTGGCGGTCAGCTGAGGGTGGAACCGGCCGGGGGCACGTAGCCCTCAGGCAGGCGCCGGGTGGAACGGTCGCCCAGTTTGGCGAACAGACCGAACTCCACCTGCTCACCGAGATCGGGGTCGATACCGGCGAAGACATCACGGTAGAGGGTGCGGGCACCGTGCCAGATGTGGCCGAAGAAGAAGAGCAGGGCGAAGCAGGCGTGGCCGAAGGTGAACCAGCCGCGGGGGGAACTGCGGAAGGTGCCGTCGGAGTGGTAGGTCTCACGGTCGAACTCGAAGGCCTCGCCGAGCTGGGCCTTGCGGGCCAGCCGCTTGACATCCGCCGGGTCGGTGAAGGTCTGACCGTTGAGGGCACCGCCATAGACGGTGGCCGTCACACCCTGCTGCTCGAAGGAGTACTTCGCCTCGGCCCGCCGGAACGGGATGTCGGCGCGGACGATGCCCTGCTCGTCCTGGAGCACCACCGGGAAGTTCTCGAAGAAGTTGGGCAGACGCCGGACTTCGAGGTCATGGCCTTCCTTGTCGGTGAAGGCGATGTGGCCGATCCAGGAGGTGGGAAGGCCGTCACCGTTGATCATCGGGCCCACGCGGAACAGACCACCCTTGGCGGGACTGTTGCCGACGTAGTCGTAGAAGGCGAGCTTCTCGGGAATGGCCGCGTAGGCCTCTTCCTTGGTGGCGCCGTTGTCGAGGGCGGTCTGGACGCGACGGTTGATCTCCGTCTTGAAGTAGCCCTGATCCCACTGGTAGCGGGTGGGGCCGAACAGCTCAACCGGCGTGGCGGCCGAGCCGTACCACATGGTTCCGGCCACGATGAAGGCCGCGAAGAACACCGCGGCGATGGCGCTGGCCAGCACCGTCTCGATGTTGCCCATGCGGAGGGCCTTGTAGAGGCGCTCCGGGGGACGGGTGGTGATGTGGAAGATGCCGGCGATGATGCCGACGATGCCGGCGGCGATGTGGTGCGCCACGATCCCGCCCGGGTTGAAGGGGTTGAAGCCCTCTGGTCCCCAGGCGGGCTGCACCGGTTCGAGGTGGCCCGTCAGGCTGTAGGGATCGGAGATCCACATGCCAGGACCGAACACACCGGTGAGGTGGAAGGCGCCGAAGCCGAAGCAGCCGAGACCGGCCAGGAGCAGGTGGATGCCGAAGATCTTGGGCAGGTCGAGAGCCGGCTCCCCGGAGCGGGGGTCCTGCCAGATCTCGAGATCCCAGTAGGTCCAGTGCCAGATGGCGGCCAGGAAGAGCAGGCCGCTGAAGATGATGTGGGCGGCGGCCACGCCCTCGAAGCTCCAGAAGCCGGGGTCGACGCCGGTTTCACCGGTGACGCTCCAGCCGCCCCAGCTGCCTGTCACGCCCAGGCGGGCCATGAAGGGCATGACGAACATGCCCTGGCGCCACATGGGGTTGAGGACCGGGTCGGAGGGGTCGAAGATCGCGAGCTCATAGAGCGCCATGGAGCCGGCCCAGCCGGCTACCAGGGCGGTGTGCATGAGGTGCACGGCCAGCAGTCGGCCCGGGTCGTTGATGACGACCGTGTGCACCCGGTACCAGGGCAATCCCATTGGGGGGTCAGGTCTGGGTTGACAGTTGCCGAAGCCGGTCGCCGGGGCGATGGCGGCTAAGGAGACGCTCGGTGATTACCGATCCGTGCTGGCGATGGTAAGGGTTGCGGGCAACGGCACGGGGCCCAGGTAACGGACCGCAACGGCGCGCCTCACAATGGGAACCGTCCCGTTCCCCCTGAGGCTTCCGCCATGCCCGTGATCCGGTTCGTGCGCGAGCAGCGTGACGTGGAGTGCTATCCGGGGGAGAACCTCCGCGAGGTCGCCCTGCGCGAAGGCATCGAGCTCTACGGCCTCAAGGGCAGGCTGGGCAACTGCGGGGGCTGCGGCCAGTGCATCACCTGCTTCGTGGAGGTGGTGGAGGGCGGGGCGGCCAACGCCCTCACGGAACAGACGGCGGTGGAGCAGCTCAAGCTCAGACGGCGTCCCCAGGGCTGGCGGCTGGCCTGTCAGGCCCTGGTGGAGAAATCGGTGATGGTGCTCACCAGGCCCCAGGTGGGACTCGCGGACCGGGAGGGCGACCTGGCCCGGGCCCGCACCCAGCCCCTGCCGGAGGGCCCCACCGCCTGGCCGGTCCCCCCTGAGGCCGAGGAGCCCGACCCATCCGCAACGAGCGATGAAGGGGGCGTCCTTCCCGCCGATGGGCGGTGATACCTTCTCAGAACCTCTCCAGCAGTCATGGAAACCAACGACCTCGGCTTCGTTGCCAGCCTCCTGTTCGTTCTGGTTCCCGCCGTTTTTCTGATCATTCTCTACATCCAGACCAACAGCCGCCAGGGCGGCTGAGGTCGCCTCAGCGCGCCCGCCCCTCCGGCTCCCGCACCAGTAGCACTGGAGCCGGTGCGTGCACCCGGATGTAGTCGCTGACCGAGCTGCCCAGGAGCTTGTCGAGATCCACCAGGGCCCGAGCCACGAGCGGCCTGCGGTCCTGGGAAGCAATCACCACCAGATCCGCCTTCGCCTCCTCGGCGGCGGCGCATACACCACGGGCGATGTCGCCCGTGCGATGCAGGCCCTTCATCTCCACCCCGAAGCTGCGGGCCCGCTGGATGGCCTTCTGCAGCACGTCGTCGCCGGGGGTGCGCCCCCCGCGTGAGGGGGTGATGTCCTGGCGGGACACATGCACGCCGGTGAGGCTGCCGCCGGGGATGCCCTGCACCAGTTCGCAGGCCAGCCGCAGGGCATCGTCGCCGACCCCGGTGCCGTCGATGGCCACCAGGACCCGGTTGATGGCCTTCACGTAGAGGTCGTCCCGCACCAGCAGCATGGGCCTGGTGGAGAGCTGGAAGACGTACTGGCTGGCGCTGTTGCCCAGGATCGACTGCAGCCGGCCCAGGCCCCGCGATCCCATCACGATCAGGTCGGCCTCCAGCTCATCGGCCACGTTCAGCACGGTCAGCTTGGCGTCGCCTTCCCGCACCAGGGTGTTGACCTCGCCGGGGGTGAGACCGAGACGTTCGATGGCCCCCTTGATCAGCACCTCGGCCTGCTGGCGGTGGCTCTCCAGATCCAGGCCCCCCTGCTCGGGAATCACGTGCAGCAGGTTGATCCGGGCCTGACGGCAGGGAGGGATGTCCCGCAGGATGCGGACCATCTCCTCCACTTGACCCTTGCCGGAATCGGCGATCAGCAGGTTGCGGAACACGGTCGTCAAAGAGGCTCTCGATCAGCCTATGGCTGTTCCTCTTTCCGCCGTCCCCCGTGGTGAAGACCGTGATGCAGCGCTCCGAAGAGGGCTGGTGGTGCCTGAACCGGCGGGTGTTGCCGCAGCACACCGACCACGCCGGCGTGATGTGGCACGGGGCCTATCTGGCCTGGCTGGAGGAGGCCCGCGTCGAGGCCCTGGCCCGGGCCGGCCTCCACTACAGCGACCTGTCGGCCCGTGGACTGGAGCTGCCGGTGGTGGGCCTGCGCATCGATTACCGCCAGGCCCTGCTCCACGGTGACGCGGTCGCGATCCACAGCCGGGTGCTGGCGCGGGAGGGAGTGAAGCTTCCCTGGCACAGCCGTTTCCTGCGGCCGGATGGCGCGCTGGCGGCCGAAGCCTGCGTCGAGCTGGTGCTGGTGGATCTCTCCGGGGGGCCGTCGCGGCGCCGGCTGCTGCGGCGGCTGCCGGCTGACCTGGAGCAGGCCCTGGCCATCCTGCGGGCAGGGCCGACAGGCACCGACGTCAGACCATAGTACGCTTGTACTGCTGATCGAGTGCCGTCGCGGGCCATGGGAGATCTGGTGCAGGGGGTGTTCCCCCGCAGGGCGGCTCCGGCCTGGGACCGGCAGCGGCGTCTGTGGTGGCTGCTGTGGAGCCGCTGCCCCGGCATCGGTTGGCAGCGCCTGCGGGCCCTTGAGGCCGGCTGTGGTGGCCTCGCCGCCGCCTGGGGGGCCTCCGCCGCCGAGCTGGCGGCGGTGCCCGGCCTCGGCGATGGCTTGGTGGCTGTGGTGGAGCGCTTCCGCCGCCGCTGGGGCCCCCGGCCCCTGGAGGCCTTCGCGCCAAGGTGCCGCTTCGGCCGCGGCGTGCTCGTCCCCGGTGACCGGGGCTGGCCCGATGGCCTGGGGGAGCTGCAGCGGCCGCCCCTGCAGCTCTGCTGGCAGGGACGGGGCAGCCTCTGGCCCCACCTGGGCCAGCGCCGTTCGGTGGCGGTGGTGGGCACCCGCCGCCCGTCGCTGCATGGTCTTTCGATGGCCCAGGCCATCGGTGCGGCCCTGGCTGAGGCGGGCTGGCCCGTTGTGAGCGGGCTGGCGGAGGGCATCGATGGGGCCGCCCATCAGGGGTGTCTGGCGGCCGGAGGGGCGCCGGTGGGGGTGCTGGGCACACCGCTGGGTCGCGCCTATCCCCTCCATCACGCGCTGCTGCAGAGCCAGGTGGCCCGCCAGGGTCTGCTGGTGAGCGAGCTGGCCGAGGGCGCCGCCGTGCGTCCCGGCAGCTTCGCGGCTCGCAACCGCCTGCTGGTGGCCATGGCGGCTGCGGTGGTGGTGGTGGAGTGCCCGGTGGTCAGCGGGGCGCTCCATTCGGCCGAGCTGGCCTGGCAGCTGGAGCTGCCCCTGTGGGTGGTGCCCGCCGATGCCGGCCGGGCCTCGGCCATGGGCAGCAACCGGCTGCTGGCCAGGGGGGCCACGCCCCTGCTCCTCCCCGCCGACCTGATCAACCAGCTGGGACGCGGTCCCCTGGCCGCTTGCCGCCCCGGGTCGGGCTCGTCAAAGGATCGGGCGGCCGCCCGCGCCCAGGGCGCACTCACCCGGCCGGCGGACGCCGAGGCGATGGCGGCCGAGGGGCTGCTGGCGGCGGTGGGCGGAGGCGCCAGCCTCGAGCAGCTGAGCCTGGCGCTCGATCGGCCCATGGCCGAACTGATGCCACGGCTGCTGGAACTGGAGCTGGCCGGGCGGCTGCGGGCCGAGGCGGGCCTCTGCTGGCGGCCCTGCTGAGGCCGTCGCCCCTGATTAGGCTCCCCCCATGGTTTCCCCGGCCGGCACCCCCCCGATCGAAGCCCCGATCGCAGCCCCGATCGCAGCCCCCCCGGCGCCCGGGCCCGAGGCCCTGACGGCCACGGGGGCGGAGCTGCTGGAGTGGCGGCGCCGCCTGCTGGATCAGGGCGGCGCCGCCGCCGACTTCGACTGGCTGCTGGATCTGGGCGGCGGGCTGCGCTGGAGCCAGCTGCAGTCGCTCTGGTGTCACCCGCAGGCCACCGTCCGGCTCGATCGTCCGCTGGAGGCGCTCGAAGCCCTCTGGCGACGCCACCGCCACACCCACGAGCCCTTGCAGTACCTGGTGGGCCGTTGCCCCTGGCGCGACCTGGAACTGCCGGTGGCCCCCGGGGTGCTGATTCCCCGGCAGGAAACGGAGCTGCTGGTGGATCTGGCCCTGGAGCTGCGGCGGCCTGGCCGCCCCATCGCCCGCTGGGCCGACCTGGGCACCGGCTCCGGCTGTCTGGCCATCGCCCTGGCCCGCAGCCTGCCCACCAGCCGGGGCTTCGCCGTCGAGGCCAGCGCCCAGGCCCTGACCCAGGCCGACGCCAACCTCGCCCGCTGGGACCTGCAGCGCCGGGTCACCCTGCTGGCGGGCGACTGGTGGCAGCCGCTGGAAGCCTGGTGGGGCGAGCTGGATCTGGTGGTGAGCAACCCCCCCTACATCCCCAGCGCCATCCTGGCCGGCCTGGAGCCGGTGGTGCGCGACCACGAACCCCGGCAGGCCCTCGATGGTGGTCCCGATGGGCTGACGGCCCTCCGCTCGATCGTGGCTGGGGCCTTGCAGGCGCTGGCCCCAGGCGGCCTGCTGCTGCTGGAGCACCACCACGACCAGAGCGAGGCGGTCGGCGAGCTGCTGCGTGCCGCCGGGCTGGAACGGCTCGCGGTGCACGCCGACCTGGAGGGCCGGACCCGCTTCGCCAGTGCGTCGAGGCCAGGCGCCCGATGAACGGTCCCGCCGATCTGGCCAGGTGCCTGGCGGCCGGGGAGGCCGTCCTTTTCCCCACTGACACCCTGCCGGCCCTGGCCTGCCGGCCCGCGGCGGCGGCCCTGCTCTGGCGCCTCAAGCAACGGCCCGCCGACAAGCCCCTGATCCTGATGGGGGCCGACCTGTCCCAGCTGATCGAGGTCCTCGCGGTGCCCTGGCAGGAGGCCTGGCTGGAGCAGGCCCTCTCCAGCTGGCCCGGGGCCGTGACCCTGGTGCTGCCGATCACCGGAGACCTCACCGACCATCTCCATCCCGGAGGCACCAGCCTCGGCCTGCGCGTGCCGGCCTGCGAGCGGGCCCGGGAGCTGCTGCGCCTCAGCGGCCCGCTGGCCACCACCAGCGCCAACCGCTCCGGTGAGCCTGCGGCCACCACAGCGGCGGAGGCCGCCCGTCAGTTTCCGGGGCTGGCCCTGCTGGAGCCCCTGCCCTGGCCCCCGGGATCCGGTCAGGCCAGCACCGTCCTGGCCTGGCGGGGGGAGGAGCGCAGCGACGACCCCTGGGCAGTGCTGCGCCCCGGGGCCACCCCGGCGCCGGGCGCGGGAGGGCCCTGATGCTGCCGCTTCTGCTGGTGGTGCTGCTGGGGGTGTCCCTCAGCCACTGGCTGCTGGTGCCCCTGGTGCATCTGGCCACCCCTGTCTTCGATCTGGGCTGGCTCGGCTGGCTGCTGCTGGCCCTCGGCCTCTGGCTGTTCGCCGGCGCCTGATGGCCCCCCGCTGACGCACCGCCGGTCCCGTGGCCGCACGGGGCCGGCCGGCACCTAGCCTCCCCAGCGATTCTCCCGGCATCGCCCTTGCCTGCGGCCGGCCCCGTTGTCCAGCGCCGATGGAGGCGTGCCCGACGCCCCCATGACCCTTCCCCCCGCCGGTGATCCCGGCCTGGCCGCCTTCGGCTCCAGCTTCACGGCCATCACCCTGGCCGAGCTGGGCGACAAGACCTTCTTCATGGCCCTGATCCTGGCGGCCCGCCATCGTCCCCGCTGGGTGTTCCTGGGGGCCTTCGCTGCGCTCACCCTGGTCACCCTGCTCTCCCTGGGCATGGGGTACGGCCTCAGGGAGTGGCTGCCCCAGGCCGTCGTTCCCTGGCTGGCTGCGGCCTTGTTTTTGGGGTTCGGCGTGAAGCTCCTGCTTGATGCCTCCCGCCTTCCGGCCGACGCGGCGACGGAGGAGGCCCACGAGGCGGAAGCGGCCATCAATGCGGCCGAGAGCGACGGCAGTGTCCTGGGTCCCGGCGCCGTGATCTGGGAGGCCTTCGTGCTGGTGTTCCTGGCCGAACTCGGGGATCGCACCCAGTTCGCCACCATCTTCCTGGCGGCGGCGCCGGCCTTCACCTTCGCCGGCCTGCTGGCCGGCACGCTGCTGGGCCATGCCCTGGTCACCTGGCTGGCGGTGGGCGCGGGCCAGTGGATCGGCGGCAGGATCAGCGAGAGGGTGCTCTACCGCCTCAGTGGTGGCCTGTTCCTGGCCTTCGGCCTCCTGTCGATTCGGCAGGCGATCGGCTGAGGCCCCTCAGCGGGAGGCGGGGGCCTGCAGGTCCCAGCGGAACAGGCCCCGCAGGGTGGGCTGCTGGAACGGTCCCTCCTCCATCGTCGGGGTGAAATCCACCCTCTCGTTGACAGGAACCGTCAGTGGACGCTCCGGCGGGCCGACGGCCGGCAGCGTTTTGGCCCCAGCTGCCGGCGCCGGGCCGCTGGGATCGACGTAGCGGGTGCGGATGCCAGGGCTGCCGAGGATCTTCGCGCCGGAGCGGACCGGAGCCGTCTCCCGCTCCACAGGAGCCGGCGCTACCGGTGGTGGCGGTCCCGGCGGGACCTGGGCGAGTGCCCCCGGCAGGGCGATCAGCCCTGTCACCAGCCAGGTGTGGCTCGCCATGGCCTCCCGTGCGCTGTGCTGGGCCGATGGTAAGGGCGGTGGCGGCGCCCATCCCCCTGGCAAGCCGGCTAACGGATTTGAACCGATGGCCTTCGCTTTACAAAAGCGCTGCTCTACCACTGAGCTAAGCCGGCAAGGACCCTTGGCCCCGTCCAGCCTATCCCTGGGCCAGGGCCCAGAGCAGCAGCTGCGTGCGGCTGCGGCAGCCGGTCTTGGCCAGCAGATGGGAGACGTGGCTCTCCACCGTGCGCGGACTCAGCACCAGCTGGGCGGCGATGTGGCGGTTGCTGTCGCCCCGGCGCAGCAGGTCGAGCACCCGCTGTTCCGCCGGGGTGATCGCCACCGGGAACGCTTCCGCCAAGGTCCGCCATCGCTGCACTGCCTGCAGCGTTCCCGCTGGCCGTCGCCCGGGTTGTGCCGGCTCAGTCCGGATCGGCGGGGGAGGGCTCTTCGGTCGGTTCGCCCGCCAGGGGAACGGCCAGTTCCTGCGGGGCTTCGGGGTCGGGGACCTGGGCCATGCCCACGGCGGCGGCCGCCGCCACCAGGGCAGGCAGGGGCCGGGCCCGCTTGATCGGCAGGTTGGCCACCAGGGCGGTGACCCGGTCCTCGGTCTCCAGGCTCACGTCCCCTTCCTCCAGGTCGATTTCCACGTAGCGCTGCACCACCTCGAGGATCTCGCGCCGCATCTGCTCGAGCAGCTCGGGGTTGAGATCGCTGCGGTCGTGGGCCAGCACCAGCTGCAGCCGCTCCTTGGCCATGGTCCCACTGGGTTTCTGGCGCCCCAGCAACCGTTGGAGGAAATCGAACAGGGTCATGGTGCTCAGAAGAGACCGGTGGTTTTGCGGATCTTGTTCATCAGCCGGGCGCGCAGGCCCCTGCGGGCCTTGGAGGGATCCTCCAGGGGGATGTCCTCGCCCCGCAGGCGCCTGGCGATGTTCTGGTAGGCCTTCGCGGCGGGGGATCCGTTGCCGTTGAGGGTGAGCGGTTCCCCCCGGTTGGTGGACACGATCACCTGTTCGTCCTCCACCACCAGACCCACCAGGGGCAGGGCCAGGATGTCGGTCACGTCATCGACGCCCAGCATCTCCTGGCTGGCCATCATCTTGGGCCTCACCCTGTTGAGCACCAGCTGCACTGGTGCCACCCCCCGGGTGTTGAGCAGGCCGATCACCCGGTCGGCATCCCGCACGGCCGACACTTCCGGCGTGGTGATCACGATCGCCTCACGGGCCGCGGCGGCGGCGTTCTTGAAGCCGTCCTCGATCCCCGCCGGGCAATCGATCAGAACGAAATCGGCCCGCTCCGCCACCATGGCGACGATGCGCTGCATGTCCTCGGGGGTGAGCCACTCGAGCATCCGGGGATTGCCGGCGGGCAGCAGGGAGAGATTCGGCTCCTGCTTGTGCTTCACCAAGGCCTGCTCCAGCCGGCAGGTTTCGGCCAGCACCTCCTGGGCGGTGTAGACGATCCGGTTCTCCAGGCCGAGCAGCAGATCGAGGTTGCGCAGGCCGAAATCGGCATCGAGGACAACGGTGCGCTCCCCCAGCCGGGCCAGGGCGATCCCCAGGTTGGCGGTGAGGGTCGTCTTGCCGACGCCCCCTTTGCCGGAGCAGATGAGGATGATGCGAGGGGAGGCTGACGTCACGGCGTCCACGGGCGTCGGCGCAGGCTAATCCCACCGGGCGGAACGGCTGTGCCAAGGCCCCGAACTGCCGCTAGAAAGGCCCATCCTCACCACCTTGCGATGACCACTGCCCCCCACCGGCCCCAGAGGCTGCTGGTGATGCCCGATGACGGTGTGGATGCGGTCGTCGCGCTGATTGAGACCGCCAGCGAGCAGCTGCTGCTCAAGCAGTTCAAGCTGCAGTCGGTGGCGGTGGAGGAGGCCCTGCTGCGGGCCCGGGAGCGGGGGGTGGAGGTGCGGGTCATGCTCAACCCCCACACCTCCGGCGGTGACCGCTGGAACGACGAGGCCTTCGCCCGCCTCCAGGGCTGGGGCATCGACACCGCCTGGACCAGCGAGGCCTTCCCGGTGACCCACGAGAAATCGATAGTGGTCGACCGGCACACCGCCCTGGTGGCCACCTTCAACCTGGCCGACAAATACTTCACCGAGACCCGCGACTACGGGGTCCTCACCTACAACCCCGCCGTGGTGGCCCAGGTGACCGCCGGTTTCGAGGCCGACTGGCAGCGCGTCTTCTTCCAGCCCGACCTGGGGGTGGGCCTGGTGTGGAGCAGCGCCCACAGCCGCGGTCAGATGGCCCGCATCGTCGATGCCGCCACCCGCACGCTCTGGATCCAGCACCCGAAGTTCGTCGATGCGGTGATCCTGGAGCGGATCATCAGCGCCCGGGAGCGGGGGGTGAAGGTGCGGGTGCTGTGCGGCGGCAAGCACGGCATCAGCGACTGGGACATCTACGACACCTTCTCCTCCCTGCGGGTGATGCAGCGCTTCGGCGTCAAGGTGCGCCGGCAGCAGCAGCCCAAGCTGCACGCCAAGCTGATCCTGGTGGATGGGGCCTTCGCCCAGACGGGCTCCATGAACATCGATCGCAGTGCCTTCGATCTGCGCCGCGAACTGGGCATCGAGAGCGACGCCCCCGAAGTGGTGGCGCGGCTGCGGGAGATGTTCGAGACCGACTGGGAGAACGCCGACAAGTACAACGCCCCCGACCCCCTCGACCCCAAGTATCACGAGGAAGGGGAACTGCCTCCGGATCCCCATTTCGTCCATGACTGAGCCCACCGCTCCCGCCCCCACGGCCGATCCGCCCGGGCTGGGGCAGCTGTTCACGGGCATGTTGATGGTGGCCCTGTCCGCCTTCGGCGGCGGCCTCTCGGCCTGGAGCCAGCGGATCATCGTCGAGCAGCGCCGCTGGATGAGCAACGAGGAGTTCCTCACCGGGCTCACGGTGGCCCGCCTCTTCCCCGGCCCCAACCAGATCAACATGGCCGTGTATGTGGGCACCTTCTTCCGCGGTCTGCCCGGGGCCCTGGCGGCCCTGGCCGGAATGCTGCTGGTGCCCTTCACCCTGCTGATGGCGGTCGGGCTGCTGTACTTCCAGTTCCACAGCCTTCCCGCCCTTGATCGGGTGCTGGCGGGGGTGGTGGCGGCGGCGGCGGGGATGGCCCTGTCGATGGGCTTCAAGATCCTTGATGAGTACTGGAAGGATCCGGTGGCCCTGCTGCTGGCGGCTGTCACCTTCGTTCTGATGACGTTCTTCCACGTGCGGCTGGTGCCGCTGGTGCTGGTGGCCGGTCCCCTGGCGATGGCCTGGTACTGGCCGCGGCGGTCCCGGCCCGGGCCACCGGCGGGAGAGCCCCGCTGATGGCGCCCCTGCTGCTGGCGGCCGCCGCCCAGGCGGCCAGCTGCGCCCCGATGCGGCTCAACGATCTCGGCCATCTCCTGCAGGTGATCGGCACCTTTCTGGGCCTGTCCCTGTTCTCGCTGGGGGGCGGCAACACCCTGCTGGTCGAGTACCACCACCTCAGCGTCGTCGAGTACTGCTGGCTGCGGCCCTCCCAGTTCGCCGACGTCTACGCCCTGGCCGAGGCGGCCCCCGGCCCCAGCTCCATGATCGTGGGCCTGCTCGGCATGGGGGCCGGCTGGCCTGAGGGTCCCGGCTGGGCCCTGCTGAGTGCCTACGGCGCCGAGATCGCCATCCTGCTGCCCTCCACCCTGCTGATGGTGGTGGCCTGCCTGAGCTGGAACCGGCTGCGGGACTCCCCCTGGCGGGTGGCCTTCGAGCGGGGCCTGGGCCCCATCACCCTCGGCATCCTGTTCGCCGTGGGGGTCAAGATCCTCCAGACCGCCGACACCAACGCCCCCGGGGTGGTGGTGTCCCTGCTGGTGTGCGTGCTGATGCTGCGCACCCGGATCTCACCGTTGTGGTTCATGGCGGTGGCCGGCGGGCTCGGAGCCTTCGGCCTGATCAACCGCTGATCCCCGCTCAACCGCAGAAGTCCGGCGCCGCCGGATCGATCCGGATCTCCCCGTCCACCAGAAGGGCCTGCTCGGCCAGCCCCGGTGGCGGCAGGCCCTCGGGGCCCCTGGCCACCACATCGGCGATGCGCAGTTGCAGGGGCCGCAGCTGCAGGGCCACGATGCGGACCTCCCGGTTTCCGCTGACCCCGGCATGGGCGACGCCCCGCAGCCGCCCCCACACCAGAACGTTGCCGGCGGCGCTGATCCGGGCGCCTGGGTTCACATCCCCCAGCAGCAGCACCGAACCCTCCCCCTGCAGATGGTCGCCGGCCCGCAGGGTGCCGCGATGCACGAGCAGATCGGGCGCCGCTGCCCCCGGGGTGGCGGGTGGCCCCGGCCGCCCCGGACCCGGATCGGTGTCGAGGCCGAGGGCGGCGGCGGCCACCAGGGTTTCCGGCCGGCGGCTCGCGACCCGCACGAGGTCCAGCTGCACCGAATCCAGCAGCTCCTGCAGCTGGCGCAGGTCCGGCAGCCGCAGCAGCCAGCGGCCCGCCTCCAGCACCACGGAGCCCGCCGGCGGCTGGCGACTGCCGAGGACGTAGCGGACCTCCTCAAGGGCACTGGCGGATCCCTCCTCGGCCGGCAGCCGCAGCAGGTGGGGCTGCTGGCCATCGATCGCCTGGATCAGTGCGGCTGCCACAACGGTGCCCTGGGGTGCAGCGAACCTAGAGGTCCCGCCGGCCGGCGTCGTCCTGCCGCCGCACCGCCAGGGTCTCCCGCAGCGCGTCGCTGACCCGGGCCGGATGGATCAGCCAGGCCATGTCGACCGTCTGGCAGAGGCTGGCCACCAGGGGCGAGCGCTGCTCGAGGGCCTGCAGCCGCTGGCCGTCCCAGAGCCGCAGGCCCCCGGAATAGGGGTGATAGCCCCGGCTCTGGCGCTGCTCCAGGGCGCAGCAGCCGTCCGCCACCAGGCCGGCTCTTTCGCACAGCCCCCGTGCCACCGCCAGCAGCTCGATCCGGCCGGCCGGGGAGAGGTCGCTGACGTCGGTGGCCTTGGGCAGGCGCCGCTCCAGCAGCCGCCCGCAGGGATCGGCCAGCTCCTCGGGCCCCTCCTCCCGCCAGCGCACCAGGTGGTAGCCCGTGCGGATGTCGTCGTTGGCCAGGTAGCTGTCCAGATCGAGGCGATCCCGGTCCCAGAGCCAGCGGGCCATGGTGGCGTCCGCCCAGACCAGGTCCGGGCCGAGCCTGCGGGCCACGCTGATCACCCGGTTGAGCAGCCAGTTGCAGACGATGTTGAGCCGGTGGTTGTAGACGCTCCGGTACATCAGATGGCGCACCACCAGGTAGTGCTCGACCGCCATCAGGCCGCGGGGGTGGAGGGCCAGATCCCCGTCGGGCGCCAGGGTGAGGCTGGCGAGGATCCGCTCCAGATCCAGCTGGCCGTAGCGGGTGCCGGTGCTGTAGCTGTCGCGCAGCAGGTAGTCCAGCCGGTCGCAGTCCAGCTGGCTGCTCACCAGCGCCTTGATCGCCCGGCTCGGGTGACGGCCGTGCTCCAGCAGGTCGGCCACCAGGGCGGCCCGGCCCGGGGCGCCGTCATCGAGGCGGTCCCGCAGGGCGGGATGGTCGCGGATCAGCCGCCCCGACCAGGTCTCATGCCGCAGGCCGAACATCTCCTCGCCGGAGTGGCTGAGGGGCCCGTGCCCCACGTCGTGCAGCAGGGCCGCGGCATAGAGCACGTCCCGGTGCCGGGACAGGGAGGGATCGAGCCGCTCCAGCTGCTGCAGGGCCAGCCGTGCCACCGCCAGGACACCGAGGGAATGGGTGAAGCGGCTGGATTCCGCACCGTGGAAGGTGAGGTAGGCGGGCCCCAGCTGGCGGATGCGCCGCAGTCGCTGGAAGGGGGCGGTGTCGATCAGGTCGATCGCCAGGGCCTCGGCCGGATCCTGGCGGTCCAGGCGGATCGCCCCGTGGAGCGGATCGTGGTAGGTGCGCTGGCTCATGGCGCCAGGGCCGGGGCCGCCAGTTCCGCCACCAGCAGCGTGGCGGCCGCCTCTCGCCAGCTGTCGCCATCACCATCGGGCTCCAGCGGCTCCGGCTGCGGCAGCAGCACATCCGGCTCGATGCCCTGGTTCTGGATGTCCCGACCGCTGGGGGTGAGGTAGCGGGCCACGGTCACCGCCAGACCGCTGCCGTCACTCAGGTTGACCAGGGTCTGGATCAGACCCTTGCCGAAGGTGCGGCTGCCGGCCAGGCGCGAACGGCCGCTGTCCTGCAGGGCCCCGGCCAGGATCTCGCTGGCGCTGGCCGTGCCGGCGTTCACCAGGGTGAGCATGGGGCCGCCATACAGCTGGCCGGGACCCGCCTGCTGCCGGTCGGCGATACCGCCCCGGTCCTGGGTCTCCACGATCGGGTCCCCGTCGAGCAGCCCGTCAGCCACCGCCAGACCGGCGGCCACCAGGCCCCCCGAGTTGTTGCGCAGATCCAGGATCAGCCCTTCAATCGGCCCGCTGCCCCCGGCGGCGGTCAGGGCGGCCAGGGCGGCCCGCACCTGCTGGGGCACCGGCTCGCTGAACTGGGTGATCCGCAGATAACCGAGGCTGTGGCCATCGCTGAGCAGGCGGTGGCTGCGCACCGGCTGCAGATCCACCTCACGGCGATCGAGCAGCACCTCCCTCTCCTGTCCCGAGGGGGCGCGCAGGGCCACGAGCACGTCGCTGCCGGCGGGTCCCCGCAGGTGGGCGGCGGTGCCCTCCAGCCCGAGTTCCTCGGCCGGTGTGCCGTTCACGCGCAGGATCTCGGTGCCGGAGACGATCCCGGCGTCGGCGGCGGGGGAGGCGTCGAGGGGGGCGATCACCACGATCCGCTGGTCCCCCGCCCGCCGGCCCAGTTGCAGTCCCACCCCACTCACCCGCCCCTGGGTGCTGGAGCGCAGGGTGGCGAACTCCTCCGGGCGCAGCATCCGGGTGTAGGGATCGTCGATGGGGGCCAGCATCGCCTCGATCGCCGTGTAGGCCTCCAGCGAGCTGCTGATCGGCTGCTCCAGGGTCTTCTGGCGCAGCTGTCGCCACTGCACCGCCTCCAGCTGAGCCGGATCCACGTAGCTCTGGTTCACCAGCCGCCAGGCCTCCACCACCAGCTGCTGGGCATCGTTGAGCGCCAGCGCCGCTGCGGGCATGCCGAGCGGCAGGCACAGAAGCAGGCAGAGCCCTGTTGCAAACCATTGAGCCGGCAGGGAGCGGCGGGCCGGGTCTCTCACGGGGGGGTCAGAACGATCGGTAGACTCTCGCAACCCAAGCCCCACGCTGCATGGCGAACTCGTCCACCGGCGCCAAGTCGTCCCCGATCTATGACTGGTTCGAGGAGCGCCTGGAAATCCAGGCCATTGCCGACGATATCTCCGCCAAGTACGTCCCCCCCCACGTCAATATCTTTTATTGCTTGGGCGGCATCACCCTGGTGTGCTTCTTGATCCAGTTCGCGACCGGGTTCGCGATGACCTTCTATTACAAGCCCACGGTCGTGGAGGCCTACAGCTCCGTCCAGTACCTCATGACCGACGTGAGCTTCGGCTGGCTGATCCGCTCGGTCCATCGCTGGAGCGCCAGCATGATGGTGTTGATGCTGATCCTGCACGTCTTCCGGGTGTACCTCACCGGCGGCTTCAAGCGTCCCCGTGAGCTCACCTGGGTCACCGGCGTCACCATGGCCGTGATCACGGTCTCCTTCGGCGTCACCGGCTACTCCCTCCCCTGGGACCAGGTCGGCTACTGGGCCGTGAAGATCGTCAGCGGTGTCCCCGCGGCCGTCCCCGTGGTCGGCGACTTCATGGTCGAGCTGCTCCGCGGCGGCGAGAGCGTCGGCCAGTCCACCCTGACCCGCTTCTACAGCCTTCACACCTTCGTTCTGCCCTGGCTGCTGGCGGTGTTCATGCTGATCCACTTCCTGATGATCCGTAAGCAGGGCATCTCCGGCCCGCTCTGAACCCCGTTCTTCCCCTTAGCCTTCTTCCACCGGTCACCAGCGCTCCGAGCTCCCACCATGCACATCCTCAAGAAGCCTGATCTCACCGATCCCAAGCTGCGGGCCAAGCTGGCCAAGGGCATGGGGCACAACTACTACGGTGAGCCGGCCTGGCCCAACGACCTCCTCTACATCTTCCCGGTGGTCATTCTCGGGACGATCGCCTGCCTCGTCGGCCTGGCCGTCATGGATCCGGCGATGCTGGGCGATCGGGCCGATCCCTTCGCCACTCCGCTGGAGATCCTCCCCGAGTGGTACCTCTACCCGGTGTTCCAGATCCTCCGGGTCGTCCCCAACAAGCTGCTGGGCATCACCCTGCAGACGATGGTTCCCCTGGGCCTGATGCTGATCCCCTTCATCGAGAGCTTCAACAAGTTCCAGAACCCCTTCCGCCGCCCCGTGGCCATGGGAGCCTTCCTGTTCGGCACCGTGTTCACCATCTACCTGGGTATCGGCGCCTGCCTGCCCATCGACAAGTCCCTCACCCTGGGTCTGTTCTGAGTCGTCGGTCGGCTCCGCCTCCACCCCATACCCTGCAAGCCGCGAGCCATCGCGGCTTTTTTTGTGCCCATGGACCGCGTGCCATGGGCCTGATCCACCAGGGGAGCTCCGGAGGGGCCCCGCGGCAATCCAGAACCATCACACCCCGCACAGGGGCTCAAGGCAGCGTCACCGGCCCTGCTCGGTTGCACGCTTCCCCGCAGCAGCCCTCGCAGGGAACCTTCCCAGGCCCTTGATGTCGTGCCTGAGGGGGACAGCCCCCCAGCCACCCAGTCCGTCCGGCTGGGTAAGCCCAGAGCCTCAGTTCCAGTCCGTCGTGCCGTCCAGACCAGTTGTGCTGAGGCCACCGTGCTCCTCGGGCCCGCTCTGATCCGGCCCTGGAGACGAACCCCACCCCAGACCCCGTGATATGATTTTGGACTGCGCCCCAGAGAGCGAGAGCTCGAGCGGGGGGCAGGCTTACGGGATCGGGAGGCGCGAGCCGACGGTGTTGTAAGTTTTCTGAGTCGCCGGGAGGCGACGC
>CALRJV020000017.1:0-32113 GCA_943367705.1 Synechococcus sp. UW140 | reverse complement strand
CCGACGCTGGCGTTGGCGGCATTGAGGTTCAGCAGGCCGAAGCTGATGTCCAGGGCTGAACCCAGGCTGGTCAGGGTGCCGTTGATCGAGGCGGTGCCGCCCGAGATGCTGGTGGTGCCGCCGATGTTGTAGGTGCCGTTGACCGTTGTCGTGCCACTGCCGCTGAAGCGAACGTTCCGGGTGGCGATGGTGGAGCCGGCATTGATCAGATGGGTGCCACCGCCGAAGCCGATGGTTCCGGCGGCGCCGGTGAAGTTGCCCGTGTGGGTGCCGCCATTGGAGAGGTTGAGGATGCCGGTGACAACATCGACCGTGCCAGTGTTGTTGAAGACGACATCCACCGTGGTGGTGTTGGTGTCAGAGCTGCCGGACTTGCGGAAGGTGCCGGCATTGGTGAACAGGGCATCGGCGCCGGTGTCGCTGCCACCGAGATTGCTCACGTTGATGCTGTTGGCCGAGTTTCCCGCGGCGATGAAAGTGGCCCCAGCAATGTTGTTGATCGTGGCGGAGCCTGGGATGGACGTGCCGTTGACGTTGTTGTTGAACAGGATCTGGCCTGCACTCCAGGTGAGCTCGTTCTCGTTGCGCAGGGTGCGGCCGCCATCGAGGCGCAGGCCGCCTGAGCTGATGGTGCTGGGCCCCTGGAGGACGGTGGTGCCGGTGCCACGATGGTCGCCGGAGGTGATCACCGCATTGCCCGTCACCGTCACCGTGCCGGTGCCGGACAGGCTGCCTCCGCTCTGGGAGAATGTCGTGACCGTGCTGGTTCCATTCAGGGCGAGGGTGCCGCCGGTGATGGAAAGATCAGCTCCAATATCCGTTAGTCCGCTGACGGTCAGTGCACCCCCGGAAACGGTCAGATTGCTCCCCGAGTCGAGGGTGGCGACCGTGATACTGGTTAGGGGACTCAATCCATTGAAGATCGTTGTCCCGAACCCTGCCGCAATGACAATGTCATCACCCGAGCTGGGAAGCACATTCGTGTCCCAGTTGTCGGCCAGGTTCCACAGATCCGTGGCTGCTCCGCCGTCCCAGGTCCTGGTTGCCATGGCTGGTTGATGATGAAGGGGTGATTGAGGTTGGCGCGATCAGAGAGATATCTTTTCTGGCTACGGGAGCAAGAATGCATCGCTCAATAGGCGCGAGCTCCCCCCGGGGAGCGGTCCCGCCTTTGAGGCTTGTTGCAGGGCTTCTTGCTGGGGCTTGGCCGGCCAGAGCGCATCCCGGCACATCACCAAACTATGAAAACGCATCACCAAGCTTAATATCTATGGTTATTTTGCTCAGCCTAAATTAAGGGGAACTAGGGCTATGTGACTCGGCGCGCAGGGGCCTGTTGCAAAAGTTATTGACCCCATCGTCCTTTGCTGCTAAGCGCTTTCATGTGGCCCAGACCTTGCCTCTGCGCCCCCAGCATCTGAGGACATGGCCGATGGCATGGACGGCGCAGGTTGGGAACTGACATCTTGTGCTTATGCGGTGATCATTGATACGGAATCAACGTCAGTAGCCCGTGCTTGTGGGTTGCGCCCAGTGGGCTTCATTAACCTGATTCCCTTGGTTCCCTTAGTGGCCACCGCCACCCCACCGCCAGTGACGACGACCGATGGGTGGGCCATTCAGGGGGACTTTGCAGATGTCGCGTTGAGGAGGATCCTTTCGGAAGCCGACGTCCTTGCCAGGACATCGCCATCTCCCAGCCCCCTCTGACGTCCGTGGTGGAAGGCTGGCGCTTCTGGATCGACCGCGGTGGCACCTTCACCGACGTGGTGGCCCGTACCCCCGCTGGCGAGTTGCTGGTGCGCAAGCGGCTCTCCGATCCGCCGCGCCCGGCCGATGGCACCGCTCCGCAGGATCCCGCCGTGGCCGCCCTGCGCGAGCTGCTGGAGCTGGCACCGGACCAACCGATTCCCCCCGGGCTGGTTGCGGAGCTGCGGCTGGGCACCACCGTGGCCACTAATGCCCTGCTGGAGCGCCAGGGGGCGCCGGTGCTGCTGCTGGTGACGCGCGGCTTCGCCGACCTGCAGCGCATCGGCGATCAGCACCGCCCCGACCTCTTTGCCCTCGAGATTCGGCGTCCTGAACCGCCCGCCCTGCGGGTGATCGAAGTGGGTGGCCGGCTGGCGGCGGATGGTGCCGAACTGGAGCCCCTGCAGTTGGATGGGGCCCTGGAGCAGACCATGGAGCAGGCCTGGGCAGTTGGCTACCGCAGCGTCGCCGTGGCCCTGCTGCACGCCGGCCGTTATCCGCTCCATGAGCAGGCCCTCGGGAGCTGGCTGGCCATGAAGGGCTTCGCTCCGGTGGTGCTCTCCCACCAGCTCAGCCGCCAGCCCCGGCTGGTGCCCCGCCTCGACACCACCGTGCTGGAGGCGGCCCTCGCCCCCGTGCTGGGCGCCTATCTCGATCAGGTGCGCGCCGCCATCGGCGCCGCCATCCCCCTGCGGGTGATGACCTCCGCCGGCGCCCTGCAGGCCCCCGGGCTGCTGCGGGCCAAGGACACGATCCTCTCCGGCCCCGCCGGCGGCATGGTGGCGGCGGTGGCAGTGGCGGCGGCGGCCGGGTTCGGCGACGTACCGATCCTCGGCTTCGACATGGGCGGCACCTCCAGCGACGTCTTCCATTTCGACGGCAGCCGCGGCGAGGCCGCCTGGGAGCGCAGCAACGAAACCGAAATCGACGGCCTGCGGCTGCTGGCGCCGATGCTGCCGATCCACACCGTCGCGGCGGGCGGCGGCTCGGTGCTGCACGTGGCGGATGGCCGCCTGCAGGTGGGCCCCCGCTCGGCCGGCGCCAACCCCGGCCCCGCCTGCTACGGCCGCGGCGGGCCCCTGGCGATCACCGACGCCAACCTGCTGCTGGGCCGGCTCCCTGTGAACGCACTGCCGCGCCTGTTCGGCCCCGGCGGCGACCAGCCGGCCGATCGGGGGATGGCGGTGGAGCGCTTCGAGGCCCTGGCCCGCCAGCTGGGGGTGGCCGGGCCCGAGGCTGCGGCCCAGGGGGCGCTGACGATCGCCATCGAGCGCATGGCCGAGGCGATCCGGCGCATCTCGATCCAGCGCGGCCACGACCTGCGCGGCGCCGTACTCGTCACCTTCGGCAGCGCCGGCGGCCAGCTCACCTGCCCCCTGGCCGACGCCCTCGGGCTCACCCGGGTGCTGCTCCATCCCCTGGCCGGGGTGCTCTCGGCCTACGGCATCGGCCTGGCCCGCCCCTCCCTGCTGCGGGAGCGCACCCTCAGGCAACCCCTCGAGCCGGCCCTGCTTCCCCAGCTGGAGCGGGAGATCGCGTCGCTGGTGGCCGGAGCCACCGCCGAGCTGCGCACCAGCGGCGATCTGGCGCCCGGCGAGGCGCCGCGCCGGCAGGCCCGCCTGGAGCTGCGCTACTGCGGCAGCGACCAGGGGCTGGAACTGCCCTGGCCCGCCGCGCCGCCCGAGGGGCTGCTGGCCGAGCTGCGCGCCGGTTTCGAGGCCCGCCACCGGCAGCGCTTCGGTTTCGTGGTGCCGGATGAGCCCCTGGTGGTGGAGCGGCTCCAGGTGGAGGTGAGCGCTCCAGCCCCCGAGACCCCGCCGCCCGCCACCAGGGCCGCTGAACTGCGAGCGGCGGCGGATCCGCCCGAGCCCTGCGAATGGGTGCCGCTCTGCCTAGCCGAAGAGCACGGCGCCGGGATGGTCTGGCGCCAGGTGCCCCTCTGGCGCCGGGAGCAGCTGGCGGCGGGCCAGCGGATCGCGGGCCCGGCCCTGGTGGTGGAGCCCACGGGCACCACGGTGCTGGAGCCCGGCTGGGGCGGCCGGGTGCTGGCGGGGGGCGAGCTGCTGCTGGAGCGGCAGGTGCCGCCCGCCGCAGCGTCCCTGGCCAGCAGCAGCGACCAGGCGGTGGATCCGGTGCGGCTGGAGCTCTACAACCATCGTTTTGCTGCCATCGCCGAGCAGATGGGCGAACGGCTGCGCCAGTGCAGCCGCTCGGTCAACATCCGCGAGCGGCTCGACTTCTCCTGCGCCCTGTTCGATGGCGCCGGCCGGCTGGTGGCCAACGCCCCCCACATCCCCGTGCACCTTGGCTCGATGGGCGACAGCGTCGCCAGCCTGCTGGCCGCCGTGGCCGCCGGCAGCCTGCCGCCCCTGGCGCCGGGCGATGCCTACGCCGCCAACGACCCCTTCGACGGCGGCACCCACCTGCCCGACATCACCGTGATCACGCCGGTGTTCGCCCCTGACGCCGCAGATCCTGCCGCCTCCTGCGAAACACCGCTGAAGCCGCTGCTGTTCGTGGCCTGCCGCGGCCACCACGCCGACGTGGGAGGCCTCACCCCGGGCTCGATGCCGCCCTTCAGCCGGCGGATCGAGGAGGAGGGGCTGCTGCTGCGCCATGTGCCGTTGCTGCGCCAGGGCCGGTTCGATGGGGACGCCTGGCGGCAGCGCCTGGCCGCCGGCCCCCACCCGGTGCGCAACCCCGACCAGTTGCTGGCCGATCTGCAGGCCCAGGTGGCCGCCAACCGGCTGGGTGAGAGCGAACTGCTTCGGCTGCTGACCCGCGATGGCACCAAGGAGGTGAGCGCTTACCTGGGCCACGTGCTGGCCAATGCGGCCGAGGCTGTGCGTGACGCGATCGCTCGCCTCAGTGACGGCGACCACACGGTCGAGCTCGACAACGGCAGCCGCATCGTCGTGGCCGTGTGCATCGACCGGGCTGCCCGCCGGGCCCGCATCGACTTCAGCGGCACCTCCCCCCAGCTGGAGGGCAATTTCAATGCCCCGCTGGCGATCACCAAGGCGGCGGTGCTCTACGTGTTCCGCTGCCTGGTGGGCCGAGCGATCCCGCTCAACGCCGGCTGCTTCGAACCGGTCGAGCTGATCGTGCCCGAGGGGTGCCTGCTGCACCCGCTGCCGCCGGCGGCGGTGGTGGCCGGCAATGTGGAGACCTCCCAGGCCGTCACCAATGCCCTCTTCGGCGCGCTGGGGGTGATGGCGGCCGCCCAGGGCACGATGAACAACCTCAGCTTCGGCGATGCCCAGCACCAGTACTACGAGACCATCTGCGGAGGCACCGGCGCCGGGATGGGGCCCGACGGCGGGGGATTTGCCGGCACCGATGCCGTCCAGAGCCACATGACCAACTCGCGCCTCACCGACCCGGAGATCCTCGAGGACCGTTTCCCGGTGCGGCTGGAGGGCTTCGCGATCCGCCGTGGCAGCGGCGGTGGCGGCCGCTGGAGCGGCGGGGACGGGGTGGTGCGGCGGCTGCGGTTCCTGGAGCCGATGACCGTCTCGATCCTCTCCGGCTCCCGGCGGGTGCCCCCCTTTGGACTGGCCGGGGGAGGCGATGGAGCGGTGGGGTGCAACCGGCTGGAGCGGGCCGATGGCCGCCTGCAGGAGCTGGCTGGCTGCGACCAGGTGGCCGTGCAGCCAGGCGATCTGCTGGAGATCGCCACCCCCGGTGGCGGCGGTTACGGAGCTCCGCTGTGAGGGCGCTCTGCCGGGGGGCCGCCGGAGCGGTGCTGCTGCTGGTGGCGGGGGCGGCCGTTGCTGCGGAGAGCAACGTGCTGCTGGAGGGGGAGCAGCGTTTCCGGCCCCAGTGGTCGGCGCGGGGGCTGGTGGCGGCCCAGGAGCCCCTGGCCTCGGCGGCGGGGGCGGCGATCCTGCGCCAGGGGGGCAACGCGGTGGATGGGGCGGTGGCCACCGCCTTCGCCCTGGCGGTCACCCTGCCCCAGGCCGGCAATCTGGGTGGCGGCGGCTTCCTGCTGCTCTGGCTGCCGGGCCCTTCGCCGGCCCGCCAGCGGGGCTGCCTGGCCGCCGGGGCCCCAGGCACTCCCCCAGGGACCGGCCCCGAGCTGGCCATCGGTGGCGGTACGGCCGTGGCGGTGAACTTCCGCGAGACGGCCCCGGCGGTGGCCACGGCCACCATGTTCCTGGGCCCCGACGGCCAGGTCGACCGGGCCCGCGCCACCCGCACCCTGCTCAGCACCGCCGTGCCCGGCAGCGTCGCCGGCCTCGCCCTGGCCCAGCGCTGCTATGGCCGGCTGCCTTTGGCCCAGGTGATGGCGCCGGCGATCCGGCTGGCGGCCCAGGGCTTCCCGGTGAGCCGTGAGCTGAGCGATTCCCTGGCCGCCGCGGCGCCGCGGCTGCAGGCCGATCCCGTTTCCCGCCGCCTGTTCCTGCCGCCACCGGTGCCGGGCACACGGCTGCGCCAGGGCGAGCTGGCGGCCAGCCTGCGGCGCATCGCTGCCGAGGGGGAGCGGGGTTTCTACGCCGGGCCGGTGGCTGATGCCCTGGTGGGCGCCATGGAGCGGGGCGGCGGCTTGATCACACGCGCTGATCTGCTCGCCTACCGCGCCCGGCTGGTGCGGCCCCTGCGGCGCGAGTTCCGCGGCCATCCGGTGCTCACCATGCCGCCTCCCGGGGGCGGGCTCACCCTGCTGCAGCTGCTGGGGATCCTTGAACCCTTCGACCTGGCTGCCACCGGCCTGAATGCCGCCGCCAGCCTCCATCCCATGGCCGAGGCCATGAACCTGGCCTACCGCGACCGCAACGCCCTGCTGGGCGACCCCGACCAGGTGCCGGTGCCGGTGGAACGGCTGCTGTCGCCGGTCCACCTTGATGGCCTGCGCCGCCGCATTGATCCCCGGCGACACACCCCGGCCCCGGCACTCGAGGCGACCGCCGCCACAGAAGGCACCAACACCACCCATCTCTCGGTGGCCGACCGCCAGGGCGGCCTGGCGGCCCTCACCACCACCCTGAATTTCCCCTACGGCAACGGCATCAGCGTGCCGGGGATGGGCTTCCTGCTCAACAACGAGATGGACGACTTCACCGCCCTCCCGGGCAGCGCCAACGCCTTCGGCCTGCGCCAAGGGTCGGCCAACGCCATCGCACCGGGCAAGCGCCCGCTCAGCTCGATGGCCCCCACCCTGGTGTTCCGCCCCGATGGCCGCCCCTGGATCGCCACCGGCAGCCCCGGCGGCAGCCGCATCATCACCACCATTCTCCAGGTGCTGCTCAACCGGATGGTTCACGGCCTCAACCTGGCCGGTGCCGTGGCCGCCCCCCGCATCCACAGCCAGCTGTGGCCCGACCGGATCGATGCAGAAGAAGGCCTCAGCCCCGACAGCCGCCGCCTGCTGGAGGCCATGGGCCACAGCGTCCGCCGGGCCCCGGCCATGGGGGCGGCCAACAGCGTCGAGGTGCTGGCGGGGGGCGGCAGCCTGGGGTCGGTGGATCCGCGCCGGGCCGAGGGCCTGGCCGTGGCGGAATGAGCCCCAGCCCTCAGGCCTGGGGAGCCGCGGGGGCGGTGATCAGGTTGAAAGCGGAGAAGGCCAGGCCGAAGCCGAACAGGGTGCCGATGGCCCAGAGGCTGTCGGAGGGCCACTCGGCGATCAGCATCCCCCCCAGCACCACCGTGACGATGCCATCGAGCAGCACCAGGCCCCGGGCCGGCCCGGCGCCGGCGGCGGCGCCCGCCAGCTCCATCACCCCCTCGACGGCCAGCAGCACGCCGATGAACAGGGTCAGGCTGACGGTGCTGGCGACCGGGAAGGCCACCAGGCCGATGCCGCCCACCAGATACAGCACCCCGGAGATGGCGCGGAACACCTTGCTGCGGGTGTCATCGGCCGAGGTGAGCCGCAGCAGCTGGGAGACGCCCGCCGCCGCTGCCACCCCGCCCAGGGCGATGGTCAGCAGGGTGGCCGACACGAAGGGAAGCGCCAGGCAAAGGACGGCGGCCACCAGCAGCAGGCCGGCGGTGACCCAGCGCAGGGTCGGGGAAGCGGGGACGGACAAGGGTTTGGAGAGGCTGGAGGGAGGTTAGGTCGCTTTCCCCCGGCCGACCGCCCGCCTCAGCGGGAGCGCGGCGGGCCGTTGTAGAGGATCGCCACCACCCGGCGGCCATCCGGGGCGATCCTGATCTCCGTTTCCGTGGTGGCCGGCAGTCCCTTGGCCTCCCAGCCGGGGGGGCCTCCGAGGAAGCGGTAGACGAAACCCTCGGCGTCGTTGCGCACCAGGCAGGGATTGCTGGCCGCCGAGGTGCTGAACATGCAGTTGGCCGGGGTGTAGACCGTCAGCCCGCCGTTGCTGAGCACGGCGGCGTTGCGGGCCAGGTTGAGGGCCCGGATCTCGTTGAAGGGAATCCCCTGGGCCAGGGCCGGGGTCAGGGGGGCCATCGCCAGCAGGAGCCCGGCGGCGGCGGGCAGCAGGCGGGAGGCGGGCCGGAAACGGAAGGCCATGGGGCTCCTTGCGGATATTTCCAGTATCCATCATGGTTCCGGCCTACCTTGTCGGTTCCGACCCATCGCCTCCGTGATCCGACCTCTGGCGGCGCCGGCCACGCCGGAAGGGCTGCGGCGCCGGCGGCACCGCTTCTATCGCCGGCTGCTGTTTCTGTGCCTGCTGGTGATGCTGAGCCTGGCGTTTCCCCAGACGCTGCGCCTGGCCGGGTCGGTGGGCTACTTCCTGATCACGCTGCTCACGACCGTCGAGCTGGGCGGCTTCCTCGCCGGCTCGGTGGCCCGGGACTGGGGTGACCGCCTGTACCTGGCGCTGGGGGGCGCCAACCTCGCCGCCCAGCTGTACTGGCTGCTGACCCCCGAGGCGCGGCGTCTGTCCGGGGTGCCCCTGCTGCTGATCACCACCCTGTTCATCGGCTGGAGCCTGGTGAGGCTGGTGCGGACCCTGGGCCGGGAGCCCCGCGCCACCCGGCCGGTGGTGGTCGGAGCGGTGGCCGGCTACCTGCTGCTCGGCCTCAGTGGCGGCCTGGTGCTGAGCGTGCTGGAAACGATCCAGCCTGGCAGCTTTCTGGCCAACACCGCCGATGGCCAGGCCGCCATCGTGCGCTCCCACGCAGGGGTTCCCACCAGCAGCCGCTGGGAGCTGGACTTCGCCCGCATCAATTACTTCGCCTTCGTCAGCCTCACCACCACCGGCTATGGCGACATCACCCCGGCCCTGCCTCCGGCGCGCATGGCCAGCGTGGTGCTGGGCATCGCCGGGCCGCTCTACATCGCCGTGATCCTGGGGGTGCTGATCAACCGGTTCAAGGGGCCGGAGGGGGGATCGCCCGGCGACTGAATGGCGCCATCCGGCGGCACGGCCCGCTCCAGGCCCACATCCACCCCGAGGTGCTGGTCGGGACGGCCGGTGATCAGCAGGGCCGTGCGCTGGCGCGTGGCGATCTGCCACATCCACTTGCTGAACAGGGCGATGCGGTTCTCCGTGTCGGGGATGAAGGCCAGATGGGCCAGGGCCCAGAGCACCCAGCCCGCCAGACCGCTGACGTGCAGCCCCCGCAGATCCGCCACCGCGTACCAGGGGCCGATCACGGCCATGCTGCCGAGGTCGAACCAGCGGAACGGCGCGTTGCGGCGTCCTTCCAGGCCCGCCAGGATGTCGCGGGCCACCCAGCCGCCCATCTGCACCGCCGGCCCCGCCATGCCCGGCAGCACCCGGCCATCGGCGGTGTGGGCGTAATGGCAGAGATCGCCCACCGCCCGGATCTCCGGGTGACCCGGCAGCGAGAAGTCGGCCTCCACCTGCAGCCGTCCGCCCCGGTCGACGGGGGCGCCGGTGCGCTCGGCCAGGAGCCGGCCCAGACGCGAGGCGCGCACCCCGGCGGTCCAGCAGATCGTGGCGGCCTCCAGGTCGCCGATCCCCTCAGCGTCGGCGTCCGCCTCGCCACCGCCGGCGTCCGGGGGGCGGCGCAGGAGCACCCGGCCGGGTTCGATGGCGGCCACCAGCGTGTTCAGGCGCAGTTCGACGCCGGCCCGCTCCAGGTAGGCCGCCGCATCCCGCGACAGGTTGGCGGCCATCGCCGGCAGCACCCGATCCACCGCATCCAGCAAGATCACCCGGCACTGGGCGCGGTCGAGCTGCTTGAAGTCCCGCTCCACGGCGCGGTGCATCAGCTCGATCAGGGAGCCGGCCAGCTCGCAGCCCGCCGGCCCAGCCCCCACCACCACCACCGACTGCAGGAAGCGGCGCCGCTCGGGATCCCTCGTCTGCTCGGCCTCCTCGAGGGCCATCAGCAGCCGGCGGCGGATCTCATCGGCGTGCTCGAGGATCTTCATCGGCGGCGCCAGGGGCCGCCACTCCTCGTGGCCGAAGTAGGTGCTGCCGGATCCACTGGCGAGGATCAGGTGGTCGTAGCCGTAGCGGTGGTCGTTGAACACCACCTCCCTGGCCCCGGTGTCGATGTCGACCACCTCCCCCAGCAGGATCTGAATGTTGGGGGCCTGGCCCACCATCTGCCGCAGGGGCGACGCCACATCCGCCTCCGACACCAGGCCGGAGGCCACCTGGTACAGCAGGGGCTGGAAGAGGTTGAAGTTGCGCTTGTCGATCAGGGTCACGCGCACCGGCTGTCCCGCCAGGACATGGCAGGCCTTGAGCCCGGCGAAGCCACCGCCCACGATCACCACGTGGGGCCAGTCGGCCATGGCGCCGTCGGGCGGATCCAGCTCGAGGAAGAAGCGTTCTTGGGCCATCAGGCGGAGAGGGCCATCGGGCGGATCCTCAGGAACGAACCGTAGGCAGCCCACCGCGGCGGGGCGGTAGTGACGGAAGCGGTTTTCGGGGAGAGCCGAAGGTTGGCCTGCTAGATTGAGAATGATTCCCATCCCTATTGGATGCCGCTTCGGTCGCGCCAGGCCCCATTCCGTCGTCCCGCCCTGGCCCTGGCCGCGGGGCTGTCCGGCCTGCTGCTGGGCTGCCGCCCCGCGCTGCAGGCGCCGGAAACCCAGGCGGGCCGGGCCGATCGCCCCAGCGTGGTGACCACCTTCCTGCCGATCACCCTGTTCACCCGGGCCGTGGCCGGCGACTGCGCCGAGGTGACGGCCCTGATCCCTGCCGCCACCGGCCCCCACGATTTCCAGGCCAGGCCGGGAGATGTGGCGGCCCTGAAGAACGCCCGCGTGCTGGTCAAGAACGGTCTTGAGATGGAGTCCTTCCTCGACAAGCTGGTCAAGGGGGCCGAGATCCCCGGCCTCAAGGTGATCGACTCCAGCCGTGGCATCCCCACCCTGGAAAACCCGGAGGCGAGCGGTGAGGCCAGGGCGGAGGCCCACGACAACCACGGCCACGAGCATGGCCCGACCAATCCCCACATCTGGCTCGATCCGGTGCGCGCCGCCCAGCAGGTGGACAACATCCGCGACGGCCTGATCGCCGCCGACCCGGCCTGCGCCGACGGCTACCGCCGCAATGCCGCCGCCTTCAGCGGCCAGCTGCGCCAGCTCAACACGGACTTCGAGAAGCAGCTGGCGCCGTTCCGGGGCAAGACCTTCGTGGTCCTGCACGATTTCGCCCCCTACTTCGCCGACCGCTACGGCCTCAAGGCCTCGTACCTGGTGGATGTGCCGGAGCAGAACCCCTCGCCGGCGGATCTGGCCCGGGTGGCGGAGACGGTGAAGCGCACCCAGCTGCGGGCCCTGCTCAGTGAACCCCAGCAGGGCAACCGCTCCTTCAACGCCCTGGCCGGCGACCTGGGGATCCCCATCAGCGTCTTTGATCCGATGGAGACGGGCACCGAGGAGGCCTCCCGCAACGCGGCCACCTACGGCGCGGTGATGCGCCGCAATGTCTCCGACCTGGTGAGCGCCTTTCGCTGATGGCCGTGCTGCTCGTGCGGTTCCACGGCTTCTTTCTGGCCCTGCTCTGGAGCCTGAGGGGGCGGCCTCAGCGGCTGCGGGCCAAGCCGGCCGTCACCCCCTGACCGGCCGCCAGCACGATGCCGGCGCAGGCCTCGGCATCAGAGAGGGCATCGTGATGCTGGAGCGGCAGACCCAGATGCCGGCACACATCCGGCAGCTTGGTGGGTCGCAGATTCCAGGCCTGCCGGGCCACCTGCACGGTGCAGACGAAGGGCTGGGCCGGGGGGCGCAGGCCGGCCTGCTCGCAGCAGGCCCGCAGCACACCGGCATCGAAGCTGGCGTTGTGGGCGGCGATGAACTGGGCCCCATCCAGGCAGGCCGCCAGCTGGGGCCAGAGCTCGGCGAAGCTGGGCGCATCGGCCACCTGCGACCAGCTGATCCCATGGATGGAGGTGAACAGGAACGTCCGACGCGGCGGCCGGATCAGGTGATGCTCGCGGCGCACAATCTGGCGCCCCTCCACCCGCACCAGGGCGATCGAGCAGGCACTGTCCCGGCCCTGATCGGCCGTCTCGAAATCCAGCGCCACGAAGCAGTCCCGCCGGACCGCCATCAGGGCGTCCTCCCCCCGGCGCAGGAAATGGCGCTCGTCGCGATCAAGGTTCGCGGCACCCCAGCGGTTGCGGTGGATCCAGAGCTGGTGGTAGCGGCGCACCTCCGGCTCCGGCCAGCCAAGGGCCCGGAGTTCTTCGCTGCGGCTGGAGTCCTCCATCGGCATGACGGGCGGAGTTCTCCCGATCCTGCTCACCAGAGGCCGCGAATGGTCGGTGCGACGGGCTCGGAGGGCATGGGCACGGGGGCTTCCGGGGCCGGTGCGGCAACGGTCCCGCCCTTGGCGACGGCAGCCCGGGGCGGCCCCCCGAAGCGCCAGCGCAGTCCGGCGCCGTAGCTGAGTTCATTGACGTTGCTTCGGAAGGAGCCGGCCACCCCGGCGTAGAGGGAGAACTGGTCGGAGGTTTCCAGTTCCACGTTCAGACCGACGGTCAGGTCGTCGGCACCGCGGTTCTGGCCCAGCACGTCGATCGCTCCGAGGGCCGGGACCTCCGCGAAGGAGGCCGTCAGCTGCTGCTCCTGATCGGGATGGGTTCCCGCGTCGGTGTCATACGCGTAGCCCAGCGAGAGCCGTGGGATCAGGCGAGTGCTGCTGCTCAGCTGCAGGGGGGTTTCCAGGGTGAAGCCGATGCCGAAGACGAGGGAATCGGCGCTGTGACCGTCGACACTCAGATTGAGCGACTGGGCGCCCGATTCGGAGAAGCCCGCCTGGTTGTAACGGCTGTAGGCCACCGTGGCGTTGGGTCTGAGCCGGACGGCGTTGCGATTGGCCTTGTCCGCCGAAAGGATCCAGTCGTATTCGGCCTGCAGGGCCGTGGTGAAGCCCGTACCGCCAAAGCTGGCGGTGGCGATGCGGTCAAGGCTGCCGAAGTTGATGCTGCGGTTGGCGCTGGACTGGAAGTTGGTGTAACCGACCATTCCCTTGATCTTCCAGGGGCTGGATGGTCGGTAGAGGCCCCAGAGGCTGCCGCTGTAGGTGTCCGAACTGATGGAGGCGTTGGCATATTGAACGTTGTAGAGATTCGCCTGGCCATAGCCGAAGTTGGCTCCCACACTCCATTGCCTGGAGATGTCGTACTGGAGGCCGTAGCTGCTCTGGAAGATGTTGTAGTCGAGGGAGGAGAGATCGTTGGTGCCGGTCATGCTCGCCTGGGTGTTGGCGGCATCGATCAGCAGCGACCAGCGGCTGGCCTGGGGGATCTTCAGGGTCTGGCAGTCCCGGGGCCGCGGATCGCGGTTGGCGGGGATCAAGGTGCCGTCCGCGGCCCGGCACACCTCCGCTTCGGTGAACAGCCGGATGGCCTGGGTGCTGTCGCCCAGGGAGAGGGTCTGGCGGCGAAACTGCTCCAGCGCCGCCAGGGCCACCGTCTGCATCGAGGCATAGGGCTCGGCGGTGATGGAGTGGAGGGCCTGGTTGAGCTGGGCCCGGTTGGGGAGGCTGTACAGGGCTCCGTAGACCGCGATGAAATCCGGTGTGACAGCAGCCGCCAGGGCCTGGTTGCTGCTGTAGCCACTGAAGCCGCCATTGATGGTGGGGATGGCAAAACCACCCCGGAGACCCTGGCTCGCGGCCGCGTACACCGAAGACATGCCGGCATCCAGGGCTTTGGCCGTGGGGATGCTGTTGCCATTGGGCCCGTTGGCTCCTGAGGAACCACCCACGGTCAGGTTGTATTGACAGGCAGCGGCATTGCCGGTGTTCGCCGTGCACTGCTGCAGCAGGGTGGGGATGGTTCCGGTGATGGCCTGGGTCAGGGCGCCACCGGTGGGTTTCACGGCGGCGATCGTGGCGATTCCAGGCGGGGTGTTGGTGGGAATCACCGAGCCCGTCGGGCTGAGCTGCAGCCAGCCGAATTGCAGTTTGTCGGGATCCGGGACGGCCGTGCCATTGGCGAGCAGGTTGAAGGCCGCATCCTCATCGCGTACGAACCGGAAGCCGCTGGTTCCAACTACGCCGCCGGTGTCAGCGAAAAGCCCCGGGTCCCCGCCCACGGTGCCGCTGGGAACGGTCACGGCGGTGTAGATCATCCCGGGAGTGATGGCGGCCCCCTGAAAGCTCGTCAGACGCAGGTTTCCCTCCAGAAGCAGAAACTGTCCGGTACCCGAGCCGGTGAGTTGCAGCAGATCGCTCTGGCCGGATCCGGCCACATCGATGGCCAGGGTGGCGGAGGTGTCCTGGAGATAGGAGCCTCCGTTGATGGTCAGGGTGCCGATGCTCTGCTGACCCGGAGACACCGTGCCGAAGTTGAGGACATTGGCGCTGATGACGCCGTTGCCTCCGAGCAGCCCATTGGGTTGGATCAGCACATCCGAGCTGCTGGTGCCGTTGAGGATCAGGCTTCCACCATTGATGAGCGTCTGTCCGGTGTGGCCCAGGGCGCCACTGAACACCTGGGTGTAGCTGCCGTCCTTGATCAGGTTGCCGCTGCCGCTGATGTCCACGCTGGAGTTCCGCGTGAACGGGGCATTCAGGTTCAGCGTGAGGTTGCCCGCTCCCAGTTCGATGGCACCGGCACCACCGAGGGCCTCAATGGTCTGGTTGTTGTCCCTGAGGCGGAGGCGTCCATTGCCAAAGAGGATCAGTTCGGTGCTGGTGGGCAGGGCATTGGTGATGCCGATGTCCACGGTGGCGTTGTCCCAGATGGACGTGAGGCCCTGATAGGTGCTTTGGCCGCTGAGAAGCACAACAGCTCCGTTGGCACCCGAGTTTTTGAAGTTGATGCTGCCCTGGAGGCCGGCCTGATCCGCGAACACACCACTGAAGGTGGCGTTGTTGCCGGCGGCATCGATGGCATTGGTGCTGGAGTCATCCAGGCTGAAATTGTTGGCCACCGTCGTGCCGGAGGCCGACACCGCCAGGGTGCCGCCCCTGAACTGGGGCAGAAGCCTGCCGGCGAGCAGGCTGGAGGTGGTGTTGACGCTGGTGCCGTTGTTGACCGGCAGGATGGGACCGGCCAGGGGACGCGGAGCCACCACTTCCTTGGCCAGCCACGTGGTGCTGAACGTGGAGGTGCCGGTGAGGCTGTTCCAGTTTCCCCCTCTGGAATAGGAAATGTTCAGGACCGGATCCCACACAAATCCATCAAAAGGAAGCGCGCTTTGGTTGAACTGGGCAGCACTCCCTGACTGCCAGACAAAATTGGGCCCCAGGCCCGTTCCCAGGGCAGGATTGGGAAGTCCCAGCTGGTCCCCTGTGGCTGCCGACAGACTCTGGGCCAGCTGGGAATTGCCGAACCAGGAACTCTGTCGGAAGTCCGTGGCTCCGTTGCAGCCGCTCAGGATTTTGCCAGGGGCGAAACACTGGGAGAGATCGACGGTGTAGATCGTGCCGTTGAAGGTCACTTCCAGCGGTGCGGCAGCGGCCGGCTCGACCGGACTGAGGAGCGCCGAAGCCACCAGCAGGGCCAGGGCGCCGGGGGCCGTGTCCTTGATCAGCGCCTGCCAGTCCCGCCGTCGATCTGGAGCCCTCCGGTTGGCATGCCTGGCACCGGGGTGGCCGATGCGTTGGCCGATTGGCTGACCGAGTTGTTCATCCAGAAAGCTGGCCATCTGTCTCTGATTCCCTGCCTTTCTCATCCACCGTTGGCCTCTTCCGGCATCGTATCGGGGTGCGAGTTATTCACAACTCTCGCCTCTTCGCTGTGATCTTTGATGATCTCTTGCTGCTCAAGATGTAATGAAAACGCAGGTTGTGGTTGGCTGCGCTCCAGCAGACGGCGGCGGCGATGGCCGGGCCCGGGGCTCAGGATGCGGCGGTTTCTGGATGGGCTTCCCCCAGGGAGGCCCTGCCGTGCAGGCCGTGGCGGGCGTCGGCCTGGTGGCCGCCCAGCAGCAGCGGCTCCAGGAGGCCGAGCCGCCCCGCCTACTCGACCTGCCGGACTTCGATGGTCGCGATCGGCAGGTGGTTGCTGGCTTTGCAGACGGCGGAACCCCTGCCCGTCCCGCCATTCTTGCTCCGGCTGGTGAACGTCCATGCGAAGGTGCGCTGCGCGCCGTCATCGCCGGTTTTCGTGAACGGGCTGGTCAGTTTGTAGCTGGCTGGATGCAGCAGCTTGTTCTTCACCAGTTGCTCGCAATCCGCCTGTTGCTCCGGCCGCCGGTCCTTCATGGCCAGCTCGGGGGAGGGTTCGTTTGAAAAAGCCAGCTTGCCGAGCAGTCCGATGGTGACGACGAGGATCAACCCCGAAGCGCCGAGCACGGCCAGGCGCCATCGCGGTGCCCCCTGGCTTCGGGGGCTCCCTCTGCGCGGGCGCCGGGCCTTGCGGCCGACCCTGCGCGGTTGGGGCTGAGAGTGCTGGCTGGATTGGCCCGGGCTCCGGGATCGTCCCAGGCGTTTCAGCCACAACCCCAGAGGATGGTCTCTCAAGCCAGCCATTCCGATGACGTGACCAGCAGGGGATGGACGGCCTTCAACGGAATAAGGATTTCACCACAGCATCACACCATAACAATGGACTGGGTTGGGAAGCAGGCCAAAGCGGCGCCCTTATTCAGAGTGCGGCACCGCAGAACTTGCAGTGGCACGCATCCTGGTCATGCCCGCCCTTGTGGCAGGCCCCGCACACCACCGGGCTGCGCTGATCCTCCTGCGGCGGCCGCAGCACCGACAGGCCGATCTCGGCGCTGAGAATGCCGGTGGGCACCGCGATGATGCTGTAGCCGATCAGCATGACCACCGAGGCCATGAAGCGCCCCAGGGGCGTCACCGGCGCCACGTCGCCGTAGCCCACCGTCGTGATGGTGACGCAGGCCCAGTAGATGGCCACCGGGATGCTGCGGAAGCCGTCGTTGCCGGCCTCGATCACGTACATGAAGGCGCCGATCAGGATCACCAACGTCACCATCGCCAGCAGGAACACGGTGATCTTGCGGCGGGCGGCGATCAGGGCACTCCAGAGGAGTTCGGCCTCCTGCAGGTAGGCCCCCAGCTTCAGCACCCGGAACACCCGCAGCAGCCGCAGCACCCGCACCACCAGGAACAGCTGGCCGCCACCGATCAGCAGCCCCAGGTAGGTGGGCAGGATCGCCAGCAGGTCCACCAGCCCGAAGAAGCTGGTGGCGTAGCGCCGCGGCTCGGCCACCAGCCGCAGCCGCAGCAGGTACTCGAGGCTGAACAGCAGGGTGAATCCCCACTCCAGCCCCAGGAAGGTGCCGGCCCAGCGCTGCCGCAGCAGCGGGTCGCTCTCCAGCACCACCGCCAGCACGCTGAGGGCGATCGCCAGCATCAGCAGGGCGTCGAAGGCCTTGCCGGAGGGGGTGTCCGTCTCGAGGATGGTGCGCTCCAGCCAGGGGCGCCCGACCACCCGCACCAGGGCCAGGGCCACGGCAACCAGGCCGCCCAGCAGCAGCGGCACCAGCAGGGGCTCCAGCAGCGTCACCGTCGGCATCCTCAGCCGCTCCCCAGGTAGGAGGCCCGCAGCCCCGCATCGGCCAGCAGGGCGTCGGCGCTGCCCTCCAGGCCGATGGCGCCGCCCTCCAGCACCACGCCGCGGTCGGCGATCTCCAGGGCGGCGGTGGCGTTCTGCTCCACCAGCAGCATCGACAGTCCGTCTGCGTGCAGCGCCGCCAGGGCGGCCATCACCTCGGCCACCAGCTTCGGTGCCAGGCCCAGGCTCGGCTCATCCAGCAGCAGCAGGCTGGGCCGGCCCATCAGGGCCCGGGCGATCGCCAGCATCTGCTGCTCGCCGCCCGAGAGGTTGCCGGCCAGCTGGCGGCGCCGTTCCGCCAGGCGAGGGAACAGGCCGTAGCAGCGCTCCAGGTCGGCGGCGATGCCGGCCCGGTCGCGGCGCAGCCAGGCCCCCAGTTCCAGGTTGGTGGCCACGGTCTGGCGGGCCAGCACCCGCCGGCCCTCCGGGCAGTGGCCGATGCCGAGGCGCACCGTGCGGTGGGTGCGCACCCCCGCCAGGTCGGCGCCGCGCCAGAGCACCCGGCCGGCGGCGGCGCCCACCAGCCGGGAGATGGCCCGCAGGGTGGTGCTCTTGCCGGCGCCGTTGGCCCCCAGCAGGGCCACCAGCTCCCCTTCCTTCACCTGCAGATCGAGGCCCCGCAGGGCGGTGAGGGCGCCGTAGCGCACCGTGAGCTGACGCAGCTCCAGCAGCGGGGCGCTCATCGGCCGTCTCCGCCGGCACCGCCCGAACCACCCAGGTAGGCCTCGATCACCCGCGGATCGGTGCGCACCGCGGCGGGGCTGCCCAGGGCGATGCGCTTGCCGAAGTTGAGCACCGCCAGCCGATCGCAGAGCTGCATCATCAGCGGCACGTGGTGCTCGATGATCAACACCGTCAGGGTGAAGTGTTGGCGGATCGTGCCGATCAGCCGCCGCAGGTCGTCCTTCTCGGCCGGGTTCATGCCGGCGGCGGGTTCATCCAGCAGCAGCAGCCGCGGCGCCGTCGCCAGGGCCCGGGCGATCTCCAGCCGGCGGCGGTCGCCGTAGGGCAGGTCCCCGGCCCGCTGCTCCGCCAGGGCCTCCAGCTCCAGCAGGCTGAGCAGCTCCATCGCCCGCTCCTGCAGCTGCCCCTGCTGGCGGCGGAAGGCGCCGCTGCCCAGCAGCGCCCCCAGCAGGGGGGCGCGGGCGGCGTGGTGCAGGCCCACCAGCACGTTCTCCCGCACCGACAGGGTCTCGAACAGGCGCAGGTTCTGGAAGGTGCGGGCGATGCCGAGCCGGTTGAGGCCGCTGGCCCCCAGGCCCGTGGTGGGCGCGCCCCGCCACAGGCAGCGGCCGCCGCTGGGGGGGGTGAGGCCGGAGATCACGTTGAACAGGGTGGTCTTGCCGGCGCCGTTGGGGCCGATCAGGCCGAAGATCTCTCCCTCCTCCAGCTCCAGGCTCACCTGATCGAGGGCCAGCAGGCCGCCGAAGCGGCAGCTGACCGCCTCCACCTGCAGCAGGGGAACGGGGCCGGTGCTGTCGGGGCTTCGGCTCATGGGGCCTGGGGAGCCTCACGGCCCCGGTGGCGCCCTCGTCCCAGCCGGGCGGCCAGCCAGTGCAGCCGCTCCGCCGTCACCAGTCCCTGGGGAAAGAACAGCGGACCCAGCAGGATCACCGCCCCGAACAGGATCAGGCGCAGGTCGCCCACCGGCCGCAGCAGCTCCGGCAGGGCGGTGAGCACCAGCCCCCCCAGCACCGGCCCGGGCCACAGGCGAGAACCGCCGAAGACCACGAAGGCCAGGGTGGTGATGCTGGCGTCGAAGCTGCCGGCCCGGGCGTTCCAGGAGTTGAAGAAATGGGCCGCCAGCGCGCCGGTGACGCCGGCGAGCACGGCGCTGGCCACGAAGGCGATCAGCTTGGTGCGGGGGGTGTCGATGCCGACGCAGGCGGCCGCCAGTTCGTCGTCGCGGATGGCGGCCATCGCCCGCCCCAGCCGCAGGGCCTCCAGCCGCTGGCACAGCCAGCAGGCCACGGCCAGCAGCGCCAGGGTGAACAGCACGTAGCCGCCGGCGTGGGCGAAGGGCTGGGGGATGCCGAAGATCCCCATGGCCCCGCCGGTGAAGGGCAGGTTGAGGTTGAGCACCCGCAGGATCTCCACCAGGGCGATGGTGGCGATGGCCAGGTAGATCCCCCGCAGGCGCAGCACCGGTCCGCCGATCGCCAGGGCGATCAGCCCCGCCAGGGCGCCGCCCAGCACCATCTCCGCCAGCAGGGCCGGCAGCGGTGAGGTGGCGCCGCTGCCTCCGAAGGCGGGGACGCCGGTGGAGAGCAGGGCGGCGACGTAGCCCCCCACCGCATAGAAGCCCGGGGTGGCCAGGGACAGCTGACCGCAGCGCAGCGGCAGGTAGACCGACAGCGCCAGCAGGGCGCCGAGCAGCATCTGTTCGAGCAGGGCGGCGTCCATGGCCCTCACACCTTGGTGGGCAGCGGCCGGCCCAGCAGCCCCCGGGGCCGCAGCAGCAGCACCAGGAACAGGAAGCCGTAGCTGACCGCATCCTTGTAGCCCGACCAGTCGGCCGGCACGCAGGCCTCCGCCAGCCCCACGATCAGGCCGCCCAGCACGGCTCCGGGCACACTGCCGAGGCCCCCGAGCACCAGCACCGCCAGCCCCTTGAGGCCGTAGCCGATGCCGAAGTAGGGCCCGGCGATGCTGACGCTCAGCCCCACCAGGCCGCCGGCCACCCCGGCCAGGAAACCGCTCAGCCCGAAGGCCAGGCGCACCATGGCGGTGCTGTCGATGCCGAGGAGCTGGGCGGTTTCGGCGTCCTCGGCCACCGCCTGCAGCCCCTTGCCGTTGCGGCTGCCCTCCAGCCACAGGGTGAGCAGGGCCAGCAGCAGCATCGCGATCCCCAGCAGCAGGGCCTGGACCGTGCGCACCCTGGCCCCCAGCAGGGGGAAGGAGGCCGGCAGGCCGCCGAGGGCGCCGGTGGGGATGGCGTAGCTCTCCGCCCCCACCAGCAGCTGGATCAGGTTCACCAGGATCACCCCGGCCCCCAGGCTGGTGATCAGGGCCAGCAGCGGATCGGCCCGGCGGCGACGCAGGGGGCGGAAGGCCACCCGCTCCACCAGCAGGGCCACCAGGGCCGCACCCAGCCCCGCCAGGGGCAGGGCGCCCCAGAAGGGCAGGGCGAAGGGCAGCTGGAAGCCGGCCAGGAGACCGTTGGCCCCCACCGCGCCGCCGATCAGCAGGTAGGTGAAGTAGGCCCCCAGGGTGAACACCGCCCCATGGGCGAAGTTGATCACCCCCAGGACTGAGAACACCAGGGTGTAGCCAAGGGCGAACAGCCCGTAGACCGCCCCCACCGACAGACCGTTGACCAGGATCTGGAGCAGGTCCACCAGGGGCTTACTTGAGCAGGGCGAAGCGACCGCTGCGCCCGCCCGGATCCATGCGCACCTGGGCCACGAAGAACTGGCTCTGGATCACCTCACCCTCTGGGGTGAAGCGGATCTCCCCGAGGGGGGTGGCGTAGGTGCCGGCCAGGATCTCCTCCATCAGGGCCTTGCGGGCCGCCGTCAGGGTGGCGCCTTTCAGGGGCTGGCGTTTGTCCAGCCGCACCAGGGCGTCGCCGATCACCTGCAGGGCCGTGTAGGCCTGGGCCGTGAGCTGGGGTGGGATGGCGCCGCCCTTGGCCGCCTGGAAGGCCTTGAGGAAGGCCGTGTTGGCGGGGGTGTCCAGTTCGGGGCTGTAGGCCTGGGCGATCAGCAGCCCATCGCAGTACTTCTGGCAGATCGGATAGATGTTGGGGGTGTTCATGCCGTTGCCGGCCACGATCAGGCCCTTGTAACCGAGCTCCCGCAGCTGGCGGATCAGGTTGCCGCCGTCCACCGCCTGCAGCGACAGCACGATCAGGTCGGGCTTCTCCCGCAGGGCGGCGCTGATCTGGTTCTGGAAGTCCTGGTCGTTGAGCTGGGTGCGCTGCACCGTCACCGGATCGAGGCCCTTCTCCTTGAGCGCCTTCTGGAAGATGGTGGTCTCGGCGGTGCTGTAGGCGTCGTCCTGGGCGTAGAACACCGCCGCCCGCTTCAGGCCCGGCTGGATCTTCAGGGCCCGCTCGATGGCCAGGGGTGCGATCACCGAGCTCTGGGCCGAGACCCGGCTGATGAAGAAGCCGATCTCCGGGATGCCGGTGGCGGTGTTGGAGGGGGCCACCACCGGCACGCCGCGGCGCTGGGCGATCGGATCGGCGGAAAAGGCCTGCTGGGAGAGGGTGGGGCCGATCAGGGCCAGCACGCCCCGGTTGATCTGCAGGGTGAAGGCCGCGTTGGCCCCCGGTTCGTCGCTGCCGCTGTCCTCCAGGGCCAGCTTCAGGGGCGTGCCGTTGATGCCGCCGGCGCCGTTGCGGTGCTGCAGCGCCAGCTCCAGGCCGATCTTCTGGTCCTGGCCGTAGACGTTGGCGTTGCCCGTCAGGGCCAGCACCGCCCCCACCGGCACGCCGCCGGCCACATCGACGGACTTGTTGCCGGGGTCGGTGGCGCAGCCCGCCAGCAGGGTCAGGGTCAGCAGCCCGGTGCCGACCCCCAGCAGACGTCCGACGCTCACGCCAGCGACAGGAAGACGTCCCGGAAGGCGTCGATGGTGGCGTCGATGTCGGCGTCGCTGTGGGCCAGGGAGGTGAAGCCCGCCTCGAAGGCGCTCGGTGCCAGGTAGACGCCGCGTTCGAGCATGCCGCGGTGCAGGCGGCCGAAGCGCACCGTGTCGGCGGCCTTGGCCTGCTCGAAGTTGTGCACGGGCCCGTCGCACAGGAAGAAGCCGAACATGGCGCTGATGCTGCCGCCGCAGAAGGGGATGCCCGCCTCGGCGGCGGCGGCGCGGATGCCGTCGATGAGCCGTTTGGTGATGGTCTCGAGTCGCTCGTAGGTGCCGGGCTGGCTGAGCAGCTGCAGGGTCTTGATGCCGGCGGTCATGGCCAGGGGATTGCCGCTCAGGGTGCCCGCCTGGTACATGGGGCCCGCTGGGGCCACCATCGCCATGATGTCGGCCCGGCCGCCGTAGGCGCCCACCGGCAGGCCGCCGCCGATCACCTTGCCCATGGTGGTGAGGTCCGGGGTGACGCCGAAGCGGGCCTGGGCGCCGCCGTAGCTGATGCGGAAGCCGGTCATGACTTCGTCGAACACCAGCAGAGCACCGTTCTCCTTGGTCAGTTCGCGCAGGCCCTCAAGGAAGCCGGGCTCGGGGGTGATGAAGCCCGCATTGCCCACCACCGGCTCCAGGATCACCCCGGCGATCTCACCGGGGTTGTTGGCGAACAGCTGCTTGACCGACTCCAGGCAGTTGTAGGGGGCGGTGAGGGTGCCGGCGGTGACAGCGCGGGGCACACCGGGGGAGTCGGGCAGGCCGAGGGTGGCCACCCCGGAGCCGGCCTTGACCAGGAACATGTCGGCGTGGCCGTGGTAACAGCCCTCGAACTTGATCACCTTCTCCCGACCGGTGAAGGCGCGCATCAGCCGCAGCACCGCCATGCAGGCCTCGGTGCCGGAGTTCACGAAGCGCACCATCTCCACCGACGGCACGGCGGCGATGACCAGTTCGGCCAGCTCGTTCTCGAGCACGCAGGGGGCGCCGAAGCTGGTGCCCTTCTCCAGGGCCTGGTGGAGGGCGGCGATCACCTCCGGATGGCTGTGGCCGCAGATGGCGGGCCCCCAGCTGCCGACGTAGTCGATGTAGCGGTTGCCGTCCACGTCCCAGGCGTAGGCCCCCTTGACGCGGTCGAAGACGATCGGCTGGCCGCCCACCGACTTGAAGGCCCGCACGGGGGAACTGACGCCCCCGGGCATGAGTGTCTGGGCGGCGGCGAAGATCTCCTCGGATCGGGTGGTGAGGAGGGAAGGGGCCGAGGCGGGCGCTGACGGGGTGGCCGAACTCAAGGCGGGATCCGCGGAAGGTGGACGCATTCGTTTCCCATCCTGACCCAGAAGGGTGCCGGGGTGCTTTGCCTCGGTAAGTTCGGAAGCAATGGCAACCCTTCCCCGGCCCACCGGACCCCTTCCGTGACGATCGACTGGGCCGCGATGGAGCGTGACTGCCGCGCCCTGCTGCCGGCGCGGGCCGTGGTGGCGGCGCCCCAGGAACTGCTGGCCTACGACTGCGACGGCCTCACCCTGCACCGGGCCCAGCCCCCCCTGGTGGTGCTGCCGGAAAGCACCGAGCAGGTGGCCGCCGTGCTGCGGCTCTGCCACCGCCGCGGGGTTCCCTTCCTGGCCCGCGGCAGCGGCACCGGCCTCTCGGGCGGCGCCCTGGCGGAGAACGGGGCGCTGGTGATCGCCACCAGCCGCATGCGCTCGATCCTCGATGTCGATCTGGCCAACCGGCGCATCACCGTCCAGCCGGGGGTGATCAACGGCTGGGTCACCCGGGCGGTGGCCGGTGATGGCTTCTATTACGCCCCGGATCCCTCCAGCCAGGTGGTCTGCTCGATCGGCGGCAACGTGGCCGAGAACTCCGGCGGCGTGCACTGCCTCAAGTACGGCGTCACCAGCAACCACGTGCTGGAGATGGAGGTGGTGCTCCCCGATGGCACGGTCACCACCCTGGGCAGCGGCCTGGCCGAGACCCCCGAGCTGGACCTGCGCGGGGTGTTCATCGGCAGCGAGGGCACCCTCGGCATCGCCACCGCCATCACCCTGCGGCTGCTGCGGGCGCCCCAGAGCGTGGCGGTGCTGCTGGCCGATTTCACCGCCATGGAGGCCGCCGGTGAGGCGGTGCGCCTGGTGACGGCGGCCGGCGTGCTGCCGGCCGGGATGGAGATCATGGACAACTTCACGATCAACGCCGTCGACGATCTCTTCGGCCGCGACGAGTACCCCCGCGATGCGGCCGCCGTGCTGCTGATCGAACTGGACGGGCAGGAGCGGGAGGTGACGGCCGCCGTGGAGATCGCCGGCGAGCTCTGCCGCCAGGCCGGGGCCCGCACGATCCGGCGCGCCTCCAGCGAGGCCGACCGGGCCCTGCTGTGGAAGGGGCGCAAGTCGGCCTTCGCCGCCGTCGGCCGCATCACCCCCACCTATTACGTGCAGGACGGCGTCGTGCCCCGCAGCGCCCTGCCTTCGGTGCTGGCGGCGATCGAGGAGCTCAGCCGCCGCTACGAGCTGCCGGTGGCCAACGTGTTCCATGCCGGGGACGGCAATCTCCACCCCCTGATCCTGTACCGGGCCGATGAGCCCGGTGTGACCGACCGGGTGCAGGCGCTGGGGGCCGACATCCTGCGCCTCTGCATCGACGCGGGCGGCAGCATCACCGGCGAGCACGGGGTGGGCAGCGACAAGCGCTGCTACCTCGACTGGATGTTCGCCCCCGACGACCTGGCCACCATGCGCCTGGTGCGGGAGGCCTTCGACCCGGCGGGCCTGGCCAACCCCGGCAAGATCTTCCCCACCCCGCGCAGCTGCGGCGAATCGGCCCGGCGCCAGGACTCGTCGCTCACCCTGCGGCTGGAGCCCCTGGAGGTCTTCTGAGCGGGGCGTCGGACCTACGTTGAAGGGTCTTCACCACCTGCGCTCCATGAAGATCCGTCGGATGGCCAGCCTGGGTGTGGCGGCCGTGCTGGCTGTGGCAACCCCCGCCCAGGCCCAGTCCCCGGTCGTCAACCTGGTCGCCAAGAAGGTGATCGAGCGCTACCAGAAATCCACCTGCGACCAGCTCTGGGCCGCCCGCAGCGAGCGGCGCGGGTCCCAGGAGCAGCGCGTGCTCGACATCCTCAACGACGAACCCCAGATGCGTCAGGCGTTCATCGATCAGGTTGCCGGTCCGGTGATGAACAAGCTGTTCGTCTGCGGGATGCTCCCCTGAACGGCCGCCTCAGCCCGCCAGCTCAGCTCCACCCACTGAGCCACCAGCGTCCCAGGCCCACGGCGGTGGCGGCGCCGATCACGGGCAGGGCCCCCAGTCCCCGGCCCAGCACCACCACCACCGCCAGCAGCACCAGCACGGCGCCGCCGTCGAGGACGCCGCCAGGGGCCAGGGCCGGTCCGGCCAGGTAGAGCGCCAGGCTCAGGATCACCCCCACCACGGCGGCGGTGATGGCGGTGAGGGGGGCGCCGATGCGCAGGTCCTCGCGGCTCGCCTCCACCAGGGGGCCGCCGGCCAGGATGAACAGGAAGGAGGGCAGGAAGGTGAACCACACCACCACCAGGGCGGCCGCCACGCCGGCCGACAGGATGCCGCTGCCGTTCCAGCCCCCCATGAAGCCCACGAAGGCCACCACAATGATCAGTGGCCCCGGTGTGGTCTCGCCCAGGGCCAGACCGTCCACCATCTGGGCGGCGTCCAGCCAGCCGTAGGTGTCCACCGCCCCCTGGGCCACAAAGGGAAGCACCGCATAGGCGCCCCCGAAACTGACCAGGGCCACCTTGGTGAAGAACCGGGCCATCGTCGCCAGCTGGCCGTCCCAGCCCCCCGCCAGCGTCAGCAGGGTCAGGGGCAGGCCCAGGGCCACCCCGCCACCGAGCAGGGTGAGGGCGAGGCGGCGCCAGTGGAAGCGGGCGTGGGCGGGGGTGGGGGTGTCGTCGCCGTGGAGGGAGGCCTCCGGAGGGGCGGCGCCCCCGGGCGCGGCGGGCGTGGCGCTGGCGACGGCTCGGTCTGGGCCCCGGAACAGGGCCGGCCGCAGCCGACCGCCGATCCACCCCACCAGGGCCGTGGCGATGATCAGGGCGGGGTAGGGCACCCGCCCCACGGCCAGGGCCAGGCAGGCCGCCGCCGCGATCATCACCAGGGCGGCGTTGTGCAACGTGCGCCGCCCCAGCCGCCAGGCCGCCTGGAGCACGATCCCGAGCACCGCCGGCTTGAGGGCCCAGAACACCGCCGCCAGCACCGGCAGCTGGCCCCAGAGGGCGTAGACCACCGAGAGGCTCAGCAGCACCACCACCGAGGGCAGCAGGAACAGGCCGCCGGCGATCAGGGCGCCGCCCAGGCCATGCATCAGCCAGCCCAGGTAGGTGGCCAGCTGGGTGGCCTCCGGCCCCGGCAGCAGCATGCAGTAGTTGAGCGCGTGCAGAAAGCGCCGCTCCGACAGCCAGCGCCGGCGCTCCACCAGTTCCGCATGGAGCAGGGCGATCTGGCCGGCGGGCCCGCCGAAGCTGACCAGTCCCAGCCGCAGCCAGAAGCGGGCGGCCGTGGTGAGACTGAACGGATCCTTCAGCACCGGTCGGCACCGCGATGGCCCACAACTTAATCAGGGGGATGTCCTCGGTCGTGGCCGAGCGGATGTGTTTCCAGTTACATCCCGCCCACCCTGGGACAGCAGGATGAAGCGAAAGGATTGGCGATGGCAGGGAGCGATGGTCCCAGCGAGAGGGCTGACGGATGGAAGCGGCAGAAGCCGCCGGGGGAGCCAGTCCGTGGGGGGTCTTTCTTCAGTCCGTGGTCGAACTGGCGGGCCTGGCTGGTGATGCTGGCGGGTGTTCTCGTTGGCCAGATGATCGGTTTCTCCCCCCAGTTATTCCTTCTCATCGCGGCCTTCTGTCTGCTGTGCAGCTGGCTGTTCGATCGATGATCCAGGCTCCCATCCCGCTGTGGTTCGAGTGACCTTCCGCTCGATGATTGCAGGTCGGACGATGTTGCCCGGCTCAGGAGATGGGGGCGACGGGAGCTCCAGGGGGCTGGTGCCGCACCACCTCCCCCCCCACCAGCAGGACAGCCTCGCCGGCCTGAAGCGGCAGCCATTGCTCATCCCGGGTCAGCGGTTCGGTGCTGACGATCGTCACGACGTCGTCGACGCCGGCCAGCTCGGAGAAGTCGACGCTCAGGTCGTCATCGGCGAGGGTGGCCCGGCCGAACGGGGCCCGGCGGGTGATGCGGTGCAGGCGGCTGCTGGCATGGGCGAACAGCCAGCTGCCGTTGCTGATCAGACAGTTGAAGGTGCCCTGCTGCTCCAGCTGCCGGGCGCACGGCACCAGCGTGCCGAAGATGGAATCCAGATCCGCCGGATCGGCACCGGCGGCGTTCAGTTGCTCCAGGATCCAGCAGAAGGCCACTTCGCTGTCCGTGGAACCCTCCGGAACGAACAGCTCCGTCCGCGGCAGTGGCCCCAGCAGGTTGCCGTTGTGGGCGAACACCCATTCCCGGCCTTGCCAGCGCCGGTGGAAGGGGTGGCAGTTCTCCAGGGCCACCACCCCCTGGGTCGCCTTGCGGATGTGGGCGATCGAGCAGTGGGCGCGCAGATCCAGGCTGGCCACCTGGGCGGCGATCGGCGAGAAGGCGGCCGGGGCGTCCTCCCGGTACAGGTGCACTCCGCGGCCATCGGGGTCGAAACTGGCCACCCCCCAGCCGTCCCCGTGGCAGCCGGTGGCACCCCCCCGGCGGGTGAGGCCATGGAAGGAGAAGCGCATGTCGGTGGGGGTGTTGGCGCTGAGGGCCAGCAGTTCACACATCACCCGAGGTCCACCGAGGGCCCCATTCTCCCCACCGGGGCAGGCCCGGATCAGCGGGAACTGCTGAACAGCTGGTCCCAGACCCCTTTCTTGCCGAAGAAGGTCTCGTTGATCTGCGTCCAGCCACCGAAGTCGCCGGCCGAGAAGAGCTGCTTCACCGGCGCGAAGCTGCCCTTCACCCGGCTCCAGACCCCGGGGCTGACCGGACGGAAGCCCTCCTCGGCGAAGATCTCCTGGGCCGGCTCACTCTGGAGATAGGTGGCCAGGGCCTCGGCGGCCTTGCGGGTGCCCTTGCGATCCACGTTGCGGTCCACGACGGCCACCGGGCCCTCGATGCGGATGTTGACCTCGGGAACGATGAAGGGGGCTTTGAGGTCGCCGCTGCGCTTGGCGAGGATCGCCTCGTTCTCGTAGTTCAGCAGCACGTCGCCCTGGCCGCGCTTGAGGAACACGTCACTGGCTTCGCGGGCGTCCTTGGGCAGGTTCTCCACGTTGCGGTAGACCGAACTGACGTAGGCCTTGGCCTGGGCCTCGCTGCCGCCGGTCTGGCTGATCGAGCCCCACAGCCCCAGGAAGTTCCAGCGGGCACCACCGGAGGTCTTGGGATTGGCCGTCACCACGGTGACGCCGGGCTTGGCCAGGTCGGCCCAGGTCCGGACCCCTTTGGGGTTGCCGTCGCGGGTCACGAAGGCCACCACCGAGTGGGTGATGATCGCGTCGCCGGGCAGGTCCTTTTCCCACCCCGGCTGCACCAGGCCCGCTTCCTGGAGTTTGAGCACGTCACCGGCCAGGGCGAGGGTGGCCACGTCGGCATCGAGCCCGTCGATGATCGCCCGGGTCTGGGAGCCGGAGCCGCCGTAGCTCGTCTTGACGTTGATGGTCTGGCCGGTTCGGGCCTTCCAGTCGGCTTCGAACTTGGGCAGGATCCGGTCGTAGGCCCCCTTGGTCACGGCGTAGCTCACCAGCAGCAGTTGCTGGGGAGCGCCGCTGGCGCTGTCACCGGCACCGCCTTCCGGCCTGGCGCCGCAGCCGGTCAGGGCCAGGCCCCCCAGCAGGAGGCCGGTGATGGCCAGGGGGGCGGCGGAACGGGCGAAGGGGAAAACCACGGTTCACTGATCGACAATCCGGCAGAGCATACACCGGTATCCCGATCGGCTATCCAACCCCCTCTCCCTGTTCCCTTCGCCTGCCCCCTGGCCTGCTGGCCCCCGGCGAGGGGGCCAGTTCCTCGATCAGCGGGATTTGGAGAAGATCGAATCCCAGAGCCCTCCCTTGCCGAAGAACCGCTTGTTGATGGTGTCCCAGCCGCCGAAGCTCTTGGCGGTGAACAGCCTTGAGACCGGAGCGAACTGCGACTTGGTCTCGGCCCTCACCCTGGCGTTGACGGGGCGGAATCCTTCTTCGGCGAAGGCCCGCTGGGCCGGTTCGCTGTACAGATACCTGGCGAAGGCTTCGGCCACCTTGCGGGTGCCCTTGCGGTCCACATTCCTGTCGACGACCGCGATCGGTCCTTCGATCAGGATGTTGGTGCGGGGGACGATGAAGGGGGTTGTCCAGGTGCCGCTCTTCCGGGCCAGGATGGCCTCGTTCTCATAATTGAGCAGCACATCTCCCTGGCCTCGCTTGACGAACACGTCGGTGGCCTCACGCGCATCCTTGGGCAGGGTTTCGACGTTGCGGTAGACGTTGGTCACGAAGGAGCGGGCCTTGGCCTCATTGCCGCCGGTCTCGGTCACCGAACCCCACAGGCCCAGGAAGTTCCAGCGGGCGCCTCCGGAGGTCTTGGGATTGGCGGTGATCACCTCCACATTCTTGTTGTCGAGATCGTTCCAGGTGCGGATCTTCTTCGGGTTGCCGGGCCGCACGAAGAAGGCGACCACCGAGTTGGTGATGATGCTGTTGTTGGGGTTCTCCCTCTCCCAGCCGGGACGGATCAGGCCGGCCTCCTCGAGCTTGAGGGTGTCGGCGGCCAGGGCCAGGCCCACCACATCCGCCGCCAGGCCGTCGATCACCGCCCGGGTCTGGGAGCCGGAGCCGCCGTAGCTGGTGCGGATGACATCCCCCGGGTGCCTGGCCGTTGGCTGGTCCGGGGGTGGTGGCTGCCACAATCCCCGTAAGACAACCGTGGATTTCCTTGGCCTTCAGCGCGAAAACCGGATACGGCCTCGTCTCCCTGATCGAGTTGGCCGCCATCCATTCCCGCGGCGGCGTGCTGCAGGTGGCGGAGATCGCCCAGCGCCAGGGCATCCCTGACCGCTACCTGGAGCAGATGCTCGCCAGCCTGCGCCGGGGCCAGATCCTGCGCAGCATCCGCGGGCCGAAGGGGGGCTACCAGCTGGCCCGGCCGCCGGCCGAGATCCGGGTCGATGACGTGGTGAGCTGTCTGGAGGGGGATGTCTCGCCCCGCGCCGGCGGCGAGAGCGCCACCCCGGAATTCGAGGTGCTGGGCCGGCTGGAGGAACGGCTCGAAGAGGCGCGTCGCGCCATCCTCTCGGGCACCACCCTGCAGGACCTGCTGGATCAGCGGGATCACCTGGCCCAGGCCCAGGCGATGTACTTCATCTGAGCGGGCCGCGCCGGACCGTTAAATAGACCACATTGCCGATGGGGAATGTGAGGTATCGTTCTGGGGTCCCCGCTGGCCCCCCATGTGCTGTTGTCGGCGAATGCCTGTCGCCAGCCGAGCGCTGGCTGTCCGCCCTGCCCTGAACCCCCCGATCCCATCGCTGTCCGCCTGCGGCCATGACCACCTCACGCACGCCCCAGACCCTCCGCCTCACGCTCTTGCCCCATGACGTCCTGCCCGACGGACTTCACTGGAAGATCCAGGACGGCTACATCCGCACCGCCTCCCACGACGAGGAGGGCGAATCCTTCACCCTCGGCCTCTGGGGCCCGGGTGACTGGGTGACCAACGCCTATTCCACCCTGCGTCCGGTGGAGATCCAGTGCCTGTCCACGGTGGTGGTGGAGCAGGGCCATCCCAGCGAGGCCGAGATCCTGGCCTTCCTGCATCACCAGATCCGCAACACCGAAGAGCTGTTCGAGATCAACCGGGTCCGCGGCGCCGACTCACGCCTGCTGCGGCTGCTGCGCTGGATCGGCCTCCGCTTCGGGCAGGTGAGCAGCCGCGGCTACCGCCTCTCCCTGCGGGACATGAACCTCACCCATCAGGCCCTGGCGGAGATCTGCGGCCTCACCCGGGTGACGGTCACCAAGACCCTCAACCATTTCAAACGCCTCGGTCTGCTGCATCAGGTGAGCGACACCGACCTGATGGTCAGCATCCCTTGAGTGCGCCGAAGCGTTTCAGCGCCCTTTCTTCCCATCACCACCCACCGTCATGGCCGCCCAGTACTTCCGTTCCAGGCTCAATGAGCCCCATCCCCAGCGCTTCACCCTCGTGTTCCGCAACGGTGAACTGCTGCGCCACCAGGATCCCCTGGCGGTGGCCCAGTACCTCGCCGATGCCCGCCTGGCGGCGGTTCATTCCGAACCTCCGCGCCGCCGCGCCGTCACGGATCCGATCGACTGATCAGATCGACGGTTCAGATCGAATAATCGGGCTGGAAGGCGTGGGCCTGGCGGCTGATCACATGCAGTCGGTCGCCGGGCTTGAGGTTGGCGTAGTCCACCTCTTCCCGGGGAAACTGGGCCACCACCACTTCTTTGGAGTCGAGCACCAGTTCCGCCTGCAGGTCGCGGCCCATGTGGGTGAGGCGCCGCAGGCGGGCCGGCACGGTGCCCGGCTGGGGGGTGGCATGCACCTGGACGTGGTGGGGGCGCACGAAGATCCGGCCGTCCGCCGGCAGCGGCGGCACGGCATCGCGCCGCACGGGCAGGGAGCCGCTGGGCAGCTCGTTGACGGCGCCCACGAAGCTCATCACGAACGGGGAGGCGGGATGGTCGTAGATCTCCGCCGGGGAACCGATCTGCTCCACCCGGCCCTCGTTCATGACCACGATCCGGTCGGCCACCTCCATGGCCTCCTCCTGGTCGTGGGTGACGATCACGGTGGTGACGTGCATCTCGTCGTGGAGATTGCGCAGCCAGGCCCGCAGTTCCTTGCGCACCTTGGCATCGAGGGCGCTGAAGGGTTCATCCAGCAGCAGCACCCGGGGCTGCACCGC
>CALRJV020000016.1:0-35685 GCA_943367705.1 Synechococcus sp. UW140 | reverse complement strand
GCGTCGCCTCCCGGCGACTCAGAAAACTTACAACACCGTCGGCTCGCGCCTCCCGATCCCGTAAGCCTGCCCCCCGCTCGAGCTCTCGCTCTCTGGGGCGCAGTCCAAAATCATATCACGGGGTCTGGGGTGGGGTTCGTCTCCAGGGCTTCCGCCCACGGCATGAACCGCTCCAGCGTCTCTTGGCGGTTGGCCACGAGCACCGGGAAGTCGGTCTGGGCCAGGTCCTGGCCGGGCAGGAGTCCGCGTGGGCTCGTCCCCAGCCAGCGCAGGGGGCAGCCCAGCTCGTCGAGCACCAGCCAGGCCGCCGCCAGGTCCCAGATCTTCGGTGTGGCCTCCAGGGCCGCCATGGTCTGCCCCATAGCCACGGACACCAGGTTGAGGCTGGCGACGCCCAGCAGCCGGATCTTGCCGGGAAAGGGACGGTGGGGCAGCTTCTGGAGCACCCGGATCGAGCGGCTGCAGAGCGAAGCGCAGCCGGCGTTGTGGAGCTGCTGGGCGGGAGGCGGAATGGGCTTGCCGTTGCGCCAGGCCCCCTCACCCCGGATGGCCACGATCCGCTGCCGCAGCGGCGGCACATCGAGGATCGCCAGAACGGGCACACCGGCCTCGAAGCGGGCCATCGAGATCGCCCAATAGGGGATGCCGGCGGCGAAATTGGTGGTGCCATCAAGGGGATCCACCACCCAGTAGGCCGGCGTGGCCGGCACCTGCTGGTGGCCCTCCTCGCTCAAAACTCCCTCCCCGGGAAACAGCTCGGCCAGTCCCTCCACCAGGGTGGCGTCGCTCCAGCGATCACAGGCCGTGATGAAGGAGCCATCCGCCTTCAGATCCGGCTGGCTGTGGCCGAAGTCGGCCCGCTGACGCTCGGCGACCCGGTCGAGCAGGGACTCCAGGCGGGAATCGAGGGGGTGCGGGGTGAGCACGTTCATCCCATTTCCATCTCCAGAACCTGACTGAGGCTGCGGGAGGTGTCCTCCCGGAACTGGCGCACGTTGACATACCCGAGCAGCAGCAGGGCCGCCAGGGCCACCAGCAGTTCGACACCCAGCACCAGGGCGAAGGGTCCGTAGGGCCCGTCCCCCAAGGGCAGGGAACGGCCGATGTCGTACAGGCCGCCACCGAGGAGCTTGCCGATCGCCCTGGACAGGGCCTGGGCCAGGCCCCAGACGCCGACGAAGGTGCCGGCGGCCTGGGGAAGGGTGAGGTCGAGCATCAGGCAGAGAGCACTGTTGGTACCGATGCCGGCCGCCAGCCCGAACAGCACCATCACGGCCTGCAGGAAGGGGATCCGGGCGGTCAGGCCCGCCACGAGCAGCAGCAGCAGGGACAGGGCGATCAGCTGGCAGCCCAGGCGGGCGGTGGCCATCTTGCCGAGCCGGGGCACCACCCAGAGTCCCGCGAGCAGCAGGCCGACCAGGGTGCCGACCCCCCAGAAGGCATTAAGCTGGGCGGTTGCGGCGATCGGCATGGCGAACACCTGGGCGCCGTAGCTCTCGAGCACCGGATCCTGCAGGAACAGGGCCAGGGTGAACAGGATCAGGAAGGAGAAGAAGATCAGCACCTGGCGGCTGGAGGTGATCAGGGTCCAGGACTGGCTCAGGCCGATGGCATCCTCCCGCGGCACCACCGTCCCGTCGCTGCGCTCCCGCAGGGGGGACTCCATGCCCCAGGTGGCGACCACGGTGAGCAGCATCACCACCCCGGCCACGGTCGTCATGAAGCGGGAGAGGGTCGCCTCGAGCACCACCGGATCGCTGACCCCATCCAGGGAGCGCAGGCTCACACCGATGGACACCGCACCGATGACGATGCCGACCGTGAGCATGCACCAGATGATGCTGACCGCCCGGGGGCGTTCCTGCTCACTGGTGCGGTCGATGACCAGGGCCAGGTAGGGGGTGGTGGCGAGGGAAATCGCCAGCCCATAGAGGGCGAACAGGCCGCAGAGGGCGGCGATCCCGAAGGCGAGACCGGGCTGGCTGCCAGCCTCCAGCAGGCGCCCCACCTGGAAGATCAGCGGCACCGACAGCACGGCCAGCAGGCAGAAGGCCGCCGTGCCGAGCAGCACGTAGGGGACCCGGTGGCGGGAGGCCAGGGGGTGGGCATCGGAGATCTGGCCGAACAGCACCCTCGAGGGGGCCACGAACTGCTCGAAGGCCAGGGCACCGCCCACCAGCAGTCCGGGGAAGCCCAGCTCGCTGAGCATGATCCGGTTGAGCAGCCCCGAGAAGATCACGGCCAGGCAGCCCAGGCAACCCTGGAAAAGGCCCAGGCGCACCGTGGCGGGGAGGGTCAGGCCGGGGCGGAGGGGTGACGACAACGGGCGTCAGGACCCAGGCGGCAGCGCCTCGGGCCCGGTGGGGCTACCCGCCCGGCAAGCCGGAATCAGGGGCTGGGGCTCCACGGGGATCTCGGGGGTGCCGGCCGCCCTCGGGCTGGTGGCCGGCAGGGGCTGGCGCTGGCACACGCCGACCTGGTCGAGACCGGTGAAGCGCCGCAGCCGGGCCAGGGCCTTGTTGTAATCGGAGATGGCCGTCGACCAACGCACTTCCGCCTGGGTGAGGTCCCGCTGGGTGTCGACCACCTCCCTCTGGGTGGTGACGCCGGCCTGGAAGCGCAGCCGGGCCAGCCGCAGGGATTCCCTGGTGGAGATCACCTCGCGGGAGGTGGTGGTGATGTTGCGGTTGTTTTTCTCCAGCTCGTAGAAATTCGTCTCCACCTGCTGACGGATCGCGTCGCGCTGCTGGGCGAACTGGAAGGAGTTCTCCTGGGCGACCTGCTTCTGGCGGCGGTAGTTGGCCCGGGCGGCACCGCCGTCGAAGATCGTCCAGCTGAGGTTGAGGCCCACCGTGTTCTCCACCGACCAGCCCTCGTTGCCGAAGTTGACCCCGGGGGTGCTGCGGTTGGCGAACTGAACCCCCCTGGTGCGGCCGCCGGTCAGGCCGTAGGCGATGTTCAGGAACGGCTGGGCCGCGCCCAGGGCCGCGTTCGCCTCGCTGTTGGCGATCGAGATGTTGAGCAGGACGTTGTCGAGCTCCTCGCGGAAGGCGTAGGCGGCGATGATGCTCTCCTGCAGCGACGGCAGCCAGGAGCCCACGACACGGGACGGCTCCTTCGAGGTGGGGGTGACGTCCTGGGGCAGGTCGAGCAGGGAGGCCAGGGCACGACGGGCGATGGCCTGGTCGGACAGACCCTGGGTGAGCACCTGCTGGTCGCGGGCCAGCTGGGTTTCCGCCTCCAGCACCTCCAGCTTGGTGGCCACACCGGCCTGGAAGCGCGCCTTGGCGTCCCGGAGACTCACCAAAGACGAGCGCACCGACTCCTGGCCGATGCGGACCGTCTCATCGGAGACCTGCAGATCGAAGAAGGCCTCTGCCGCCTCCAGGCGGCGCGCCCGCAGGCCGATCAGGTACTGGTTCTTGGCCTGCTCGAAGCGGTCGCGGGCGGCGGCGATCTGCGGTGTGCGCGTGGGGTTGATCAGGCCCCAGCTGGCCTGCAGCACGGCTGACATGCGCCAGATGCTGGTGATCGTGTTGCCGGGCTGCTGGCCGGTGCCGGTGAAGGCGCTGCTGAACTGCTGGCCGCCAGTGTAGGTGGGCAGGCTGTTGGCGTTGAGCTGGATCGTGGGATACCAGAGGGCGATCTGGGCCCGGAGGGCAGACTGGGCCTGCTCCACCTGGCTGGCGATCGCCTTGAGCTCGGGGTTGTTGACCTCGACCAGGGTTTCCACATCGGCCAGGCCGAGGGGGCGCAGCTCCCGGATGCGCACCTGGGACGGCTTGACCGGCAGGGCCAGCGGGTTGGGGGCCACCAGATCCTGGAGACCCGGGGGCAGCTCCTTGGCGGCGGGCGCCAGCACCGTGGGGTTGGACTTGGGCCTGGGCCCCTTGACCTCAGGGGCCAGCGGCAGGGCCGGTGGGGCCGGAAGGCTCGGAGCCGCAGGGGCTGGGGCGGACTGGGCCCGCGCCGGCAGCGCCTGTAGGCCGAACGACGGGAGCACCACCAGTGCCGCGAGCAGGAGTGGTTGGCGCCTCACGTTGGACCGTTCGCTTCAGCCAGAGCTTAAGCATCTCCCCGTGGGGTGCCGAGGCAGGCGGCCACCAGATCGTCCGCACCCCCCAGCAATCGAACCGGCACAGGCAGCCGGTCGCGCAGCTCGGCGAGGGTGGTGTCGTCCAGAAACACCTCCTCCCCCTCCCGCAGCATCACCCGCGGCAGCAGCAGTTCCCCCCCCAGGTCACGGCCGCGCAGGCCCTCGATCAGGTCGGAACCCGTCAGCAGTCCGGTGACCACCTGCTCCTGGCCCCAGTAGGGGCTGGGCAGGCCATGGAGGACCAGCTCCAGCCCCTTGACCCGGTTGAGCCGCTCCACCGCCGGTTGCAGGGCCTCGGCCACCAGGCGGCCCACCACCCAGCTGCAGCGCCGCGGGGTGGCGATGCGGGCCGGAAGCTCCCGGGTGGCCCCCTCCAGCTCCTCCAGGAAGGCGCGGATGCTGCCGACACCGTTCTCCTGCTGGGGCAGATCCTCGTAGCTGGCCCGCGGCGGCAGGGGCCGGCCGGCGATCAGGAACCACTCATCGGACAGCCAGGCGAAACGGCTGCCGGTGCTGGTCTGGAAGGCGGGCTGCAGGCGCTCCACCCGGCCGATCACCTCCAGGGCCACCGCCCGGTCGACCGGGCGGAGGGCATCGCCGGCCGGGCGGAAGCGCGTCAGACCCACCGGCACCACGGCGGTGGAGAGCACGGCGGGCCAGGGTCCGGTGGCGAACCGCGCCAGGTCGGTGAGGGTGCGCTCCAGGGCCTCGCCATCGTTCAGCCCCGGACAGACCACCACCTGGGCATGAATCTGGAGACGCCGCTCGGCGAACCAGGCCAGCTGTTCCAGCAGCAGGGCCGCCCGTGGGTTGACCAGCAGGCGGCTGCGCAGCTCCGGATCGGTGGCATGGACCGACACGAACAGGGGCGAGAGGCGCTGCTCCTCAATGCGGCTCCAGTCGGCCGGCGTGAGGTTGGTGAGGGTGAGATAGGAGCCGTAGAGAAAGCTGAGCCGGTAGTCGTCGTCCTTGAGGTAGAGACTGTCGCGGCGCCCCGGCGGCTGCTGGTCGATGAAGCAGAAGGGGCAGTGGTTGTTGCACTGGCGCAGGCCGTCGAACAGGGCCTCGCTGAAGCCCAGCCCCAGCCCTTCATCGAGGTCCTTTTCCAGCTCCACCACATGGAGGGTGCCGTCAGGGTCCTCCACCTCGAGCACCAGTTCCTCCTCCCCCTGCAACACCTGGACATCGATCAGATCCCGCGGCCGGATGCCGTTGATGCTGCGCAGGCGGTCACCGGGCTGGAACCCCAGCTCCTCAGCGATCGAACCCGGCTCCACCGTGGCCACAAGGGCTGGCCTGGGCTGGGTGATGGGACCAGCGAGGGCGGTGGGCCCGGCGAGGGCAGAGGAGGGCTCCTTCCACACAGGTGGTGACGGCGGGACGAGGGGACGTTGGCTCCAGTGTGGCGGTCCCGCCCCTTCAGGGGCTGGTCCCCTCCAGGCCGCGGAAGCCCAGCAGGATCACCAGACCGAACAGCAGCCGGTAGCCGACGAAGATCCAGGTGCTGTTCTGCTGCAGGAAGCGCAGCAGCCAGGCGATCGCCAGCCAGGAGACCACCGCCGCCGCGGCGATGCCCACCAGCATCGGGATCACACCGCCGGTCTCGACCGAGCCGAAGGCGGCCTTGAGCTCCACCAGCCCGGCCAGGGTGATGGCGGGAATGCCCAGCAGGAAGGAGAACCGGGCCGCGTCCGAGCGCTGCCAGCCATCGAAGAGCGACGCCGTCAGGGTGCTGCCCGAGCGGGACACCCCGGGGATCAGGGCCAGGGCCTGGGCGAGCCCCACCAGCAGGCCGTCGCGGGGGGTGACCGCCTCCAACAGGCGGCGGCGGCGTCCCACCAGCTCGGCCACGGCCAGCAGCAGGGCCATCACGATCGAGACGATGGCGATCGAGGTCAGGCTGCGCAGGGGGGAGGTCCCGTAGCCGGGCAGCAGCACCTTGATGGCCAGGCCGGCCAGCAGGATCGGCACCGTGCCCAGCGCGATGGCCACCCCCAGCCGGGCCGGCGGGTCGTTCCACTGGCCATGGCGGAAGGCCCGGGCCACTCCGCTGCTCACCTCGGCCAGATCCTTGCGGAAATAGCCGAGCACCGCAGCGATGCTGCCGAGCTGGATCACGGCGGTGAAGGCCACTCCGGGGTCACCCCATCCCAGGAGCACCGGGACCACCTTGAGGTGGGCCGTGCTGCTGATCGGCAGGAACTCCGTCAGACCCTGCACGACCCCCAGAACGAAGGCGTGCCAGCAGGCCTCTGCCAGGGGCAGGGCGGCGGCCGTGGCGACCAGCGGCATGGGGGGAGCCGATACTGCGGCTGACCCTATGGCCGGACGGGTCACGGAAGCACCCCCCTACCCCTTTAAGGTTGCACAACTTTCTTCACAACCAGGTGCTCGGGGTCCCACCCTCCCTTTCCGCCCGTTCCGAGGCCCTCCCGGTCCTGCGGCTCGGCACGTTCCCGGCCGCGGCCGTGCTGCCGCTGGCGGCGGCTCTGCTTGTCACCGTGCCGGTGTTCCTGCAAGCCCCCTGGGTGCGCGCCGCGCCGATGGCGGCGACCCTGTTCACCATCCCGCTGATGGCCCTCGCCCTGCTGTTGGAGCGCCGAGGCCAGGGGCCGTGTCAGCAGCTGGGTGTGCTGCTGGTGGGCTTCTGCGGCAGCTGGCTGGGCGGCTGCCTCTTCTGGGGCTGGTTCCGGCTCCATCCGGTGATGCATCTGCCGATCGAGGCGTTCGCCCTGCCCCTGGCGGTGGCGGGCCTCGGCGGCCGCTGGCGCCTGGCGGGCGCCTTCTACCTCGGCTCCCTGCTGGGCACCGCCAGCACCGATGGGGTGATGGCGGCCGCCGGCCTCATGGACCTCTGGCCCCGGGTGCTCAACGCCCCCCTCACCGAAGCACCGCTCCTGCTCCAGGGCGCCGCCCTCCAGGTGCTGCAGCCCTGGCCCCTGGCCCTGATCGTCCTGGCGGCGGGTCTGCTGCTGCTCCTCTGCCGCCGCCTCTGGTCCTTGGGCGGCCCCTGGCGGGTGGCCGCCGCGGCCGTGGGCACCACCTTGGCCGTCGATGGCCTGTTCCTCGGCGCGGCCCTGCTGGCCCCCCACCTGAGCGGCCTGATCTGAAGAACTGCAAAAGCGCGCTCGCCTGGGCAGGGAGACCCGGGGGCCTTCTGTAACGTTGCTGGGGTGATCTGCGGATCACCACCCTGTCCCTGCCAGGGTCCCCTGGTTCTATTCCCCTAAGGAGTGTCGTGATGAAGCGGCTGCTTGCCTGGTTGATGAGTGGTGTGGTCCTGGCCGGTCTGCTCGTGACCCTGCTTCTGCCCGGTGCCGCCCTTGCCGCAGAGCGCCGCAACGAGATCGACGACAAGCTCGCCGAGAGCGTCGGCAAGGTGGATCTCAACAACGCTTCGGTGCGCCGGTTCCAGCAGTACCCCGGCATGTACCCGACCCTCGCCGGCAAGATCGTCCTGGGTGGCCCCTACGACAGCGTCGACGACGTGCTGGAGCTGGATCTGACCGATCGCCAGAAGGAGCTGTTCAACAAGTACAAGGCCAACTTCACTGTCACCCCCCCGGCGATCGCCCTGAACGAAGGCTTCGATCGCATCAACGACGGCGTCTACCGCTGAGCCCACTGGCGGGCCTCCACCAACCCCTCCGAAACCGCCGTCCCCACGGCGGTTTTTTTGTGGCCCCAGCTCGGCCACCGTCGGTCCCATAGGCTCGGCTGCACAAGGCACGGTGCGAAGGGGTGAACCAGCCGCTTGGATGAGCCCGATCCGCGCATGGCACCCCACTGGGACGTGGTGGTGGTCGGCAGTGGTGCCGCGGGCCTGATGACCTGCCTGGAATTGCCCCCCCAGCTGCGCGTGCTGCTGTTGAGCAAATCCAGCGCCCCCCCGTCGGCCAGCCGCTGGGCCCAGGGGGGCATCGCCGCGGTGACCGGAGCCGACGACAGCTTCGCCAGCCACATCACCGACACCCTCAAGGCGGGCGCCGGGCTCTGCGATCCAGCCGCGGTCGAGGTGCTGGTGCGGGAAGCACCGGCCTGCGTCGAGCGCCTCGTGCAGCTGGGCATGGACTTCGATCGCACCCCCCAGGGGCTGAGCACCACCCTGGAGGCGGCCCACAGCCACCGCCGCGTGCTCCATGCCCAGGACCGCACCGGGGGCGCCCTGGTGGATGCCCTGGAGCGGGAAGTGCAGCGCCGCCCCGGCCTGGAGCAGCGCAAGGGCATCCCCGCCCTGCAGCTGTGGGTGGAGGACGGCCGGTGCCTGGGCCTGCAGGTGCTCGAAGGCGACCGGCTGCGCTGGCTGCGGGCCGGTGCGGTGGTGCTGGCCAGCGGCGGCGGCGGCCATCTGTTCGCCCACACCACCAACCCGGCCCAGTCCAGCGGCGATGGTGTCGCCATGGCCTGGAGCGCCGGCGCCCGGGTGCGGGATTTGGAATTCGTCCAGTTTCACCCCACGGCCCTGATGCTGCCGGACGCCCCCCACTTCCTGATCAGCGAGGCGGTGCGCGGCGAAGGGGCCCGGCTCTTCGACGACGCCGGCCGATCACCGGTGGCCCGGTTGGAGGGGGGCGATCTGGCGCCGCGGGACCAGGTGAGCCGGGCCCTGGCCCGCTGCATGGCCGAGCAGGGGGTCACCCACCTGTGGCTCGACCTGCGGCCGGTGGGTCGCGAACGGCTGGAACGCCAGTTCCCGACCATCCTGCGCCGCTGCCGGGAGCTGGGCCTGGCCCCCGGCGACGCCCCGATTCCCGTGGCCCCGGCCGCCCACTACTGGATGGGGGGCATCGGCACCGATCTGGAGGCGGCCACCAACCTGGGGGGCCTGTACGCGGTGGGAGAGGTGGCGAGCACCGGGGTGCATGGGGCCAACCGGCTGGCCAGCAACTCGCTGATGGAATGCCTGGTCTTCGCCCGTCGGCTGCGCCATCTGCGGCCCCGCCCACTTCCGGCTGCGCCCCACCCTGCCCCCTGCGAGGCCCCGGCCCTGAGCGAGGCCGAAGCGCACTCGGGCCCCGATGAGGCCACCCTGGTCGCCGCGATCGCCGACCTGCGCCGCCTCTGCTGGCAGGTGGCCGGCGTGGAGCGCCGCGGCGTCGATCTCATCGGCGCCCTGCGGCAGGTGCGCAGCGAACGCTCGGGCCACGAACGCTCCCCCCTGCTGCGCCGGGCCCACGATCTGCCCCACGACCAGGAACTGACCCTGACGCCGGAGCAGGGCCGCCGTCTGCTCCTCCTGCAGGACCTGCGCCAGCGGCTGGTGCTGGCGGAGCTGCTGATGGAGGCTGCCGCCTTCCGGGTCGAGAGCCGCGGCGGCCATCACCGCACCGATGCCCCGGCACCCCAGCCGTTCTGGCGGCGCCACACGGTGCAGCAGCGGGGCCGCTCACCCTTCACCACCCCGGTGGGGCGGGAGTGAACGGACAGGCTCAGGCGTGAGGGCGGCTCAGTTGGCGATCGAACCCTTGTAGCCGCTCATGGCGGCCAGCTGGGCGAGGGACTTCTGGCCGGAATCGAGCTTGCCCTTGATCTCCCAGGTGGGAAAGCCCTGGATGTTCTTGGTGGCGCAGAGGGCGGCCTGGCTGTTGCGGCCGTCGGGGGCGCATTCGACGATCTTGAGCTTCGCGGTGGCCTCCTTGCCGAAGAGTTCCTTCTGGTCGTGGCAGTGGGGGCACCAGTAGGCCGAGTACATCACCGCACCGGCAGCGGTGAGGTGGTCGGCGAGGGCGATGGTGGCCGGCGTGCTGGCGGAGACCACCGGAATCGGCATGCCGGGGCCCGTGGCGGCCTCGGGGCGGCTGGTGGAGGTGGCCCAGCCGAGGCCGATCAGGCCGACCGCCAGCACCGTGAGCACACCCCGGAAGAACAGGGCACCGGTGTCCTCCCATTCCCCGCCGATCAGGCTGAGCACGAACAGCGTCAGGCTGATCGCCGCCGACATCAGACAGAAGGTGCAGAACGCCTTGATCTGGAAGGCCATCACCCCCACCAGCACCAGGCTGAAGATCGCCATGCCGGCGGTGAGCAGGAACAGGCCCCACCAGCTGAGACCGTTGATGCTGGTGCGGGCCTCGCCCTTCAGCAGCAGCGGCAGCACCGCCATCACCAGCACCGCGCCGTAGGCCAGGAAGCCGAACAGGGACAGGGGCTGGCCGAAGACGCTCCCCCACGGACTGTTGAGGACCTTGTCGCAGCCCTCGGCGCCGCCGGGGCAGCTGAGGTTGCCGATCAACCCCCAGCGGTTCAGGGTGATCGTGGCGGTGTCGATCACGCCGATGGTGGCCAGCACGGCCATCACCACCCGCGCCCAGCGACGACCCGGCTCGGGGCGGCGGCGACTCGTGAGGCGACTGGCGAGGCGAGTGGAAGTCACGATGACAGGCGAATCACGGCCCGATTCTCGCAGCCGCAGGGGCTTGCATAGGGTGGAGATCGGCATTTGTCGCCCGGCCCCCCGTGGGCCGCAGGCCCGTCCCCCCCTTCTCCCGCAGCACCATGCCCCCCCAGCCCGGCCGAGAACGGCCCACCGTGGCCTTCACCCATCTGGGGTGCGAGAAGAACCGGGTGGACACCGAGCACATGCTCGGCCTGCTGGCCGAGGCGGGCTACGGCGTCAGCGCCGACGAGAGCGAGGCCAAGGTGGTGGTGGTCAACACCTGCAGCTTCATCCAGGACGCCAGGGCCGAATCGGTCCGCACCCTGGTGGAACTGGCCGAACAGGGCAAGGAGCTGATCATCGCCGGCTGCCTGGCCCAGCATTTCCAGCAGGAACTCCTCGATTCACTGCCGGAGGCCAAGGCCATCGTCGGCACCGGCGACTACCAGCACATCGTTGAGGTGCTGCAGCGGGTGGAGGCCGGCGAGCGGGTCAACCGGGTGAGCCCGGTGCCCACCTTCGTGGGGGACGAGCACCTGCCGCGCTACCGCACCACCTCCGAAGCGGTGGCCTACCTGAAGGTGGCTGAAGGCTGCGACTACCGCTGCGCCTTCTGCATCATTCCCCGGCTGCGGGGCGACCAGCGCTCCCGCCCGATCGAGTCGATCGTGGCGGAGGCCCGCCAGCTGGCCGAGCAGGGGGTGAAGGAGCTGATCCTGATCAGCCAGATCACCACCAACTACGGGCTGGATCTCTACGGCAGGCCCCGCCTCGACGACCTGCTGCGGGCCCTGGGGGAGGTGGAGATCCCCTGGATCAGGGTCCACTACGCCTACCCCACCGGCCTGACCGAGCCCGTCCTGGCCGCCTACCGGGACGTGCCCAACGTGCTGCCCTACCTGGATCTGCCCCTGCAGCACAGCCATCCGGAGGTGCTGCGGGCCATGAACCGTCCCTGGCAGACCGGGGTCAACGGTGCCCTGCTGCAGCGCATCCGCGACCAGCTGCCCGATGCCGTGCTGCGCACCACCTTCATCGTCGGCTTCCCCGGGGAGACCGAGGAACACTTCGAGCATCTGCTGGCGTTCGTGGCCGAGCAACGCTTCGACCATGTGGGGGTGTTCACCTTCTCCGCCGAGGACGGCACCGCCGCCGCCGACCTGCCGGATCCCGTGCCGGCCGAGGTCGCCAGCGAGCGGCGGGACCGGCTGATGGCCCTGCAGCAGCCGATCGCCGCCGAGCGCAATGCCGCCTGGGTGGGCCGGATCGTGGATGTATTGATCGAGCAGGACAACCCCACCAGCGGCGAGATGCTGGGCCGCTGCGCCCGCTTCGCCCCTGATGTGGATGGGGAGGTGCACGTGAGCCCCGGCGAGGGGGGGCTGTGCGCCGCTCCGGGCACGATGGTGCCGGTGCGGATCACCGCCGCCGACACCTATGACCTGCGCGGCGAGGTGGTGGGGGCCGGAGCGATGGTGAGCGAAGCCCTGGCGGCCACGCGGAGCCGGGCTTGAGTCCCGGCGACGGAGACGGCTGGCTGCAGCGGCACCAGCGCCCCCTCTTCTTGCTCGCCTCCGGCCTGAGCACCACCGGTTCCTTCGCCGGGCTGACCGCCAAGGGCTGGATCCTGATGGCCGGCACCGGCAATCCGCTGCTGCTCGCCCTGCATTTCGCCGCCCTCGCCCTGCCGAGCCTGGTGGTCAGCGGCCGGGCGGGGGTGCTCACGGATCGGCTGGGCTGCGAGACGGTGCTGATCCGCTCCCAGTGGGGCCTGTTCGGCGGAGCGGCCCTGGGGGCCCTGGCCATTCCCCTGCTCCAGGGGGTGGGGCAGGTGGTGCTGCTGTTGCTGAGCACCCTGGTGGTGGGCGTCTCCAGCTCCTTTGAGCTGACAGCCCGCAGCAAGTACTGCTCGCTGCTGGTGGAACGGCCGGAACAGGTGGCCCCCTATCTGGCCAGCTTCTCGGTCGTGTTCAACGTCGGCAAGCTGGTGGGCCCTCCCCTGGGGGGCTGGCTCGTGGCCCTTTCCGGGCCGGCCATGGCCCTGGCGATCGATGCGGCGTCCTACCTGCTGCCGATCGCCACCGTGGTCTGGCTGCTGAGGCCCCACCGGGAGCTGGAACAGCGCAGCGCCGGGGGTGCCGGCGCCAGCCTGGGGGCCGCCTGGCGCGGCTGCGGCCCCACCCTGCGCCACGTGCTGCGCTTCACCACCGTGGCCTGCCTGGTGGGGTTCTTCCATCCTGGCCTGGCCCCCCTGATCGCCGCCGAGGTGGTCGGCCCCTCCCCCCAGGCCCTCGGCCTGTTCACCAGCGTGCTGGCGGCCGGCAGTATCGCCGGCGGGCTGGTGCTGCAGCGCAACAGCCGCGCCCTCAGTGAACGGCCGGCCCTGCTGCTGGGGGGCTGCGCCGTGGCCGTGGCCCTGGCCCAGCTGGGGATGGCCGCGGCGACCGGGGGCCCGGCCGCCCTGGCGATGGCCCTGCTGCTGGGCGCCGGCACCGCCGGCCTGCTGGCCGGATCAAGCCTGATCCTGCAGGTGGGCGCTCCGATGGCCCTGCGAGGCCGGATGGCCGGTCTGGGGCAGATCGCCTTTCTGGGGGGCGGTGGGGTGAGCGGTCTGGTGGCAGCCGCCCTGGCGATGACGGTGGGGCTGCCTGCCACCTTCGCCCTGCTCGGCGGCGTGGGGCTGGTGGTGGGTGTGCTGGAGCTGGGGCGGAAAGGAGCGCTGCGGCTCAGATCAGCTTGACGCCCTTGAGCACGACGGTGGCCAGGAAGGCGGCGGTCAGCCCGCCACCGACGAGCGCCAGATAGATCACCACACCCACGGACGCTGCTGCGAGGAACGCCATCATTACAGCAGAGGATCCGCCCCCTTCCGGCCCCAGGCCAGGCGAGGAGGGGGTAGAACCATCGGACATTTGCCGAAAACGCTTAGGGTTGCGGCTCAGCGGAACCAGCCCGAGCCCCTGCCGCAGCCGCGCTATCGCCCACGGACCATCCACCCGGACCATCCACCAAGCACCTGCAGCATGCGCACCCTCTTCATCTACCCCGAGTTCCCGAAGACGTTCTGGAGCTACGAAAAGATCCTCGAGCTGGTCAACCGCAAGGTTCTCCTTCCCCCCCTCGGGATGGTCACCGTGGCGGCCCTGCTGCCCCAGGCCTGGGAGATGAAGCTGGTCGACCGCAACGTCCGCGAGGTGACGGACGCCGAGTGGAACTGGGCGGAGCTGGTGGTGATCTCCGGGATGATCGTCCAGAAGGCCGACATGGCCGCCCAGATCGCCAAGGCCAAGCAGCGGGGCCTGCCGGTGGCGGTGGGCGGACCGTTCGCCAGCTCCACCCCCGACGCCCCTGAACTGCAGCTGGCCGATTTCAAGGTGCTCGACGAGGGGGAGATCACCCTGCCGATGTTCATCGAGGCGATCGAGCGCGGCGAACGCCAGGGGCGATTCAGCGCCGAAGGGGAGAAGCCCGACGTCACCGGCACCCCCATCCCCCGCTTCGATCTGCTCGAGCTGGAGGCCTACGACTCCATGTCGGTGCAGTTCTCGCGCGGCTGCCCGTTCCAGTGCGAGTTCTGCGACATCATCGTGCTGTACGGGCGCAAACCCCGCACCAAGACCCCCGAGCAACTGGTGGCGGAGCTCCAGTACCTCTACGACCTGGGCTGGCGCCGCTCGATCTTCCTGGTCGATGACAACTTCATCGGCAACAAGCGCAACGCCAAGCTGCTGCTGCCAGAGATCAAGCGCTGGCAGATCGCCCACGGCTACCCCTTCAGCTTCGCCACCGAGGCCTCGGTGGACCTCGCCTCCGATGAGGAGATGATGCTGATGATGGCCGAGGCCCGCTTCGACAGCGTCTTCCTCGGCATCGAAACCCCGGACGAGGCCAGTCTCGAAACGGCCCGCAAGCTGCAGAACACCCGCAGCTCCCTGGAGGAATCGGTGGACCGGATCACCTCCTACGGCATCCGGGTCATGGCCGGCTTCATCATCGGCTTCGACGGCGAGAAGCAGGGCGCCGGCGATCGCATCGTCGAATTCGTCAGCCGCACCGGCATCCCCGCCGCGATGATGGGCATGCTGCAGGCCCTGCCCAACACCGGCCTCTGGCATCGCCTTGAGAAGGAAGGTCGGCTGGTCCAGGAGAAAACCGACGCCAAGGGCGTCAACCAGACCAACCTGCTCAACTTCGTGCCCACCCGGCCGATCCGCCAGATCGCCAACGAGTATGTCGATGCCTTCTGCCGCCTCTACGAGCCGAACGCCTACATCGACCGGGTCACGCACTACTACCTGAAGATGGGCCAGCCCCGCTGGCAGCAGTACGTGCCGGCGGCGGCCTTCGGCAAGGCCAGCCTGCCCAGCTGGACCGATGTCCGCGCCCTGCTGATCGTGATCTGGCGCCAGGGGCTGAAGCGCGACACCCGCGGCCGCTTCTGGCGTTCCCTGTTCACCATCGCCCGCCGCAACCCCAACAACCTGGAACAGTTCCTGGTGACCCTCGCCCACAACGAGCACTTCCAGGAGTACCGGGGTGTGGTGACCCGCGAGATCCAGGACCAGCTCGCCGCCCTGCCCCCGGAACCGCCCGAGGGATCGCGCGAAACCACCCGGGAGCTCCAGCCCGCCTAGACCTCCAGCCCTGGCCGGCGACGGGAGTACGGTCAAACCGCTGCATTCCTGGCGCAGTGATGCAGAAGACCTCCGAGCCCCGGCGCAGGTTCACCCGAACCACTCTCCTGGCGATCGTCGCGGGATGCGGCCTGCTGGGCCTGGTCCTGAGCCGCTGGGATCCCCTGGGTCCCCAGTCGATGATCTGCCGCCACCGGGACGACCCCACCGGACAGATCGACTTCCGCGTGGATGTGGGGCGGGGGAACGATCGGGTGCGCTTCGCCGATGGCCAGACCCTGCCGGTGAAGACCTCCCGCGACCAGATCAACTTTCTGGAGAAGGAAGCCAACAACTTCCACCTCTCCGACAACGACGGTGATGAGGTGGCCCTGGGCCAGGCGCCGACCCGCCAGCAGCTTCCGGGCATCGCGGCGCTGAAGCCGCCGATGGTGCTGCATCCGGACCACCGCCACGACGTGGAGCACCAGACCACGATCGACCGCCGGGCCCTCACCTTCCAGGAACATGCGCTGGAGGAAGGGGGCGGGCTCGGGGACCTGATGATGGATGGCCGCTGCCGGCCCGTCGCCGCCGGCTGAATCGGACCCGGGGCGCCGGGGCTAGTCCTGCACGTAGGGCAGGCCCGCCACCAGACAATGCTCCGCCTTCTGGAGCTCCCGGCCCAGATAGAGGGCATGGTCAAGCCGCGAGAGGGGATGGGGGCCGTCTCCCTCGGTCAGGGCAATGCCCAGCTCCTTGGCGCTGCGGCCCCGATAAACGGCCCGGGGTGCCCGAGGGTCGCCGCCCCGGCAGCTGAGCACCTCGCCGGTGTCGGGGTCGGTGGCCAGTCCCCGGTCATCAATGCCGTTGGCGTAGTGCTCGGCGATCAGCTCGCCGGCGGCGGCATCCACCTTGATCAGGAAGTAGCCCGCTGCATCGAGGCTGATGAAGCGCTGGGAGAGAGCCTCATCCAGGCTCTGACGGTGGTTCGGGTCGCGGTGCATGGGGAGGATCGTAGGAAGCGGTGAAGGGAAGCTCCGCGTTCATCGCCGCGATCGCCTCGTGCATCTCCCGGTTGGCACCTGGCAGCCAGTCCCGCAGGATGGCGTCGAAGCGGTTGTCGTACCAGCGGTGCAGGCTGGCCCGGGGCTGGGCCACGAAGCCCCGGCGCCGCTTGTGGCTGCCGCCGGCACCGGGATCGAAGCTCTCCAGGCCGCGCTCGATCGCCCAGGCGATCGGGGCGTAGTAACAGACCTCGAAATGGAGGTTGTCGAGCTCGATGTCGCTGCCCCAGTAGCGGCCCCACAGCCCGGTGGCATCGTGCACGCACAGTGACATCGCCAGGGGCTCCATCGGCTCGCCGCGATGGGCACTGAACAGCACCAGGTGCTGGCGCAGGTCGGTGGCGGCCGCCTGGAAGAAGGATTCGGTGAGGTACTTGCTGCCCCAGGGCCCCCAGCGGCTGCAGTGCTGCTCGTAGAAGCGGTGCATCCGCTCCAGCAGCCGCGGCGGGATCGCCTCCCCCGCCAGGGGCGTGACTGTCAGCCCCGCCGCCGCCACGGAGCGCCGTTCGCGGCGGATGTTGCGGCGCTGGTTGGCATTGAAGCTGGCCAGATAGGCCTCGAAGTCGCCATGGCCCGGATTGCGCCATTCGCTCTGCTGGTTGATCCACAGCGCGCAGCCGGCGGCCTCCGCCAGGGGCTGCCAGGCCGGATCCACATAGAGAAAGTTGCAGCTGAGAATCCCCTGCTGCCGGCAGAAGCCGTCGATCTCGGCCAGCATCCGCTGGGTGAGGGCCGCCGCGTCCTCGCCGGGGGCCACATGGAAGCGGTAGCCCTGCACCGGGCTCACGGGGCTCATGCCGACGAGCTTGGGGTAGTAGCGCAGGCCGAGCTGGCCGGCGAGCTGGGCGAAGGACTGGTCGAAGACGAACTCCCCGTAGCTGTGGCCCTTGAGGTACAGGGGGGCCAGGGCCACCAGCCGCTCGCCGCGCCACAGCCCCAGGTGGCAGGCCTGCCAGCCCTGGCGGGGGACGATGCTGCCGCTGGCCTCCAGGTGGTGCAGCCAGCGCCAGCCGTAGAAGGGGCGATCCACCACCTCGGTCACCGTCTCGGCCGCGGCCTCTCCGGTGCCCCCCACCAGGGCCTGCCACTGGTCTTCCGGGATCTCCCGCGTTGCCTGATGCCAGCGGACTTGCAGCTCGGCCATGGCCGCTGGCAACGCAGGGGGGAGGGGGCAGGCGCAAAACTAACGGTTGATTCCCTGCGACCGAGCGTCCTTCCACCGCCATGGCCAAGCCCCTGCGGATCCTGGTGCTCCTGACGGCCGCCACGGCGCTGGTCGTGCCTGCGGCGCCCGCCAGGGCAGGGCTGCTGCGGCCGGTGCTGATGCTGCTGCGTCCCCAGCTGGAGAACCAGCTGACCCGGGTCTGCGTGGAGACGGTCTCCGCCGGCCGGGCCGACCTGGAGAAGAGCCTGCAGGATCCCTGTCGCAAGCTGGCGGTGCCCACCAGCAAGTGCCTGATCGAGGAGACCGACAACAGCGGCCGCAGCCTGGGGGTGCTGACCGAGATGGTGAGCGGCCGCTTCGGCGATGACAGCGAGGAGGTGGTCAAGCGCTGCCTGGCCCGGATGTTCGGCCTGCCCACCGACAGCCTGCGGGCCATGCCGCTGCGGGAACTGGGCAGGCGTTTCGGCAGCTACGGCCTTCAGGAGGTCACGCCCTGAGCCCCGGGGCGGCGCCAGCGCAGCAGCAGCTCATCCCCCGGCAGCGCCCGGTGCTCCACCAGCCTCCAGCCCGCCATGGCCTCCGGCGCCACGCGGGCATCGGCGGGCAGCCAGCCGTGGGCCCCCCCCAGCAGGCGGGGGCAGATGGTGAGCTGGAGCTCATCAAGCAGGTCCTCGGCCGCCAGGGCCGCCGCCAGCTGCGCCCCCCCCAGCACCACGATGCGCCGCTGACCCAGGGACCCCAGGGCCGCCAGAGCCTGGGGCCAGCTCTCCAGCGGCAGGTGCCGCGCGAAGCCCTCGGCGGGGGCGGTGGGGGGCGGCGGGGCGGCCTGCAGCAGCCAGCGCTCCAGGGGTTGCAGGAAGAAGGGCAGGGCGGCGGACAGCCGGCCGCTGCGGCTCACCGCGATGGCGACCGGCTGGGGGTCGCGGGCTTCTGAGCGCCGGGCCTCCAGCAGAGCGGGGCTGTGGATCAGGCAGGTGCTCCCGTGGCGCCGCAGGGTCTCGGCTCCCACCAACACGGCATCGGCCCAGGCCAGGGCCTCCTCCAGCACCAACCGGTCAGCGGCGCCCCCCAGCTGGGCCGCCCCCCCTTCGGCCGGCGCCAGGCGGCCGTCGAGGCTCACCGCCAGGACAAGCCGCAGCTCGGGCGTTGCCGCCGACCTCAAACGGCCGCGAGGGCCTCAAGGGCCGCCGGCACCATCTCCAGCTGGGGCGTCTCGGCGAACACCTCGGCGGCGTTGTTGGGGCTCTCCTGCAGGCGGACCTTGTGCAGCCGGGCCCCGGTGGCGGCGATGGGGGCGCTGAGCAGGTCGGCGATGTGAAGGGCGATGTTCTCCGCGGTGGGAACGCACGCGGCGAAGTGGGCGACGTCCTTGTTGAGGAAGGTGTGGTCGAACGGCTCCACCACGAGGTCGGCCACCAGCTGCTGCAGCGCGGCAAGGTCGCAGACCATGCCGGTGCGCCCATCGATCGGCCCCCGCACGGTGATGTCGAGCAGGTAGTTGTGGCCGTGGCCGTGGGGGCGGGCGCACTTGCCGTAGATCGCCTCGTTCTCGCTCTGGCTGAGCTCGGGGCGGGCCAGCCGGTGGGCGGCGGCGAAGTGGGTGCGGATCGAGAGGAAGGCTTCCATGGGATTGATGGAGGGACCGCAGAGCACGTCGGCCCAGAGGTTGGATTGTTCGTGGAGCCGCAGGGCCACCAGCGGCAGATGGGGGGCCAGCCGGTCGCGGATGGCCAGCAGCAGGGCTTCGGTGGTGGGCAGGCGGCCCTCGGGCCGGGAGAGGTCGAACTCGGGCCAGACCTCGTTGAGAAAACGGAAGTCGAGGGGTTCGGTCACCTCCCGCCGGATGGCGTGCTTGACGTCGGAAAGGTTGAGCACCATGCCGTCGCGGTCGAGGGGGCCGCCCATGGCCACGGTGAGTTCGTAGTTGTGGCCATGGCCCGGGGCCAGGCTGCAGCGGCCGAAGCGCCGGGCGTTCTCGGCGTCGTCGAGTTCCGGCAGCCGGTAGAGGTGGCTGGCACTGAAGGTCGCCCGGCGGGTGATCACGCAGGGGCGGCCACACCCGTGGGCGGCGCTGGTGGGGGAGGGTGCCGCAGGAGGGGCGGTCAACCGGGTTGCGGTCATCGCCGAGGCCCAGGGGACGCCCATCCTAGAAACGGGGTCCGGACCGCCGCCGACCGCGAACCCATGGCCCCAGCCGATGACGCCCCGCCCCGCCCCTCGCACCGGGACCTGGCCCGCCGTCTCGATGGCCTGAACATCTACCTGGTGGGGATGATGGGCGCCGGCAAGAGCGCCGTGGGGCGCCCCCTGGCCGAGGCCCTCGGCTACCGCTTCATCGATGCCGACACCGCCCTGGCGGAGGTCGCCGGCCGGCCGATCGCCGAGATCTTCGCCAGCGACGGGGAGGACGGCTTCCGCACCCTGGAGACCGCCGTGCTCAACGGCATCGCCAGCTGGCATTCCCTGGTGGTGGCCACCGGTGGCGGGGCGGTGACGCGGCCGGAGAACTGGGGCCACATGCGTCAGGGGGTGGTGGTGTGGCTCGACGCCCCCGCACAGGAGCTGCTGCGCCGGCTGGCCGCCGACCCCACGCCCAGGCCCCTGCTCGACGCGTCCGATCCTGCCGCCCGGCTGGAGGCCCTGCTGCACGAACGCCGGCCCCTCTACGCCCAGGCCGACCTGACCGTGGCCCAGCAGGGGGGTCTCCCGGCGGCGGTGGCCCTGCAGGTGCTGGAGGCCCTGCCCTCGGTGCTGCGCGACCCCACCCCGGTTCCGGCGGACCCCGTCCGGCTCCAGGACGGGGACGGACAGGTCCGGAGTTCACTCAACTGACCGGCACCGGGGCGCTCAGGCCGGCGGTTCCAGCCGCACGGCGAACCACTGGATCGCACAGCCCGGGGCCAGTTCCAGTTCGCAGGCGGTGTCGAGCAGGCGGCCGGCCCTGGCCTCCGGGTCGGCCAGGTCGGCGAGGTCGGCCGGTGGCTCGGCCAGGGCCGCCAGGTGGGCGGCCAGCCAATCAAGGGTCTCGGCGGCGCTGAGGATGCTTTCGCCCTTGCCGGGCTCCAGCACCACGTAATGGTCGAGTTCCCGCAGCAGCGGATCGGACACGGCCAGAACAACGATGGCCCCCATCCTGACGGGTGGGGGTGCCGGTGGTTGTGCGCGTGGGAAGGGGGGCCTCAGCCCCGACCCACCGCGGCATGGACCTGGTCGCGCCAGGCGAACAGGGGCTCCAGCAAGGGGTTGTCGGCGATGCCATCCACCCCGCGACCCGCCAGGGGGGCGCCGGCGGAGGCTGGGAATTTCAACAGATAGAGCTGGGCCGCCACGGCGATGTCGGCCAGGGTGAGGCCATCCCCCTCCAGGTAGGGGCGCTCGCTGACCAGCAGGGCGAGCTGCTCAAGGCTGCGGTGCAGCTGCCGCACCTCACAGGGCCCGAGCAGGTCACGCATCGCCTCGGTGGCGGAGCCGATCAGGCCGCCGGGCAGGGCCCCCACCAGATCCCGCAGGGGCGCAGGGGTGGCCTCGGGCAGCAGGGCGGCGCGCAGCACCGGATCGGTGGCCGCGGCCTGCAGCAGGGCCAGCCGGGCGCCCCGGGCCAGGGCGGTGTCGGCCCAGTCCTCCAGCAGCAGCACCCGGGCACGGGCGACCGGATCGGCCGGCAGCAGGGGCGGCTCCGGGTGGGTGGCCTCCAGGTGCAGGGCGATGGCGGTGGAATCGGCGATCACCTCGCCCCCATCCACGAGCACCGGCACCTGCCGCTGCCCGGAGAGACGGAACAGCTCCAGCTGCCCCAGACCGGGGGTCACCTCGACGATGGTGGCCTCGAGTCCCTTGCGGGCCAGGAGCAGCCGCACCTTCTCGCAGAAGGCGGAATGTCTGAACTGATGCAGCTCCATGGACCCTCCGGGCCGGCTGGGCGTGGCCCCGGGCGGCAGAGTAGCGAGCATCCGTCCAGGACCGTCGCCGAGGCCATGAAGGACTTCTTCGTCAATGTGACGCGCTATCCGCGCTATCTGATCGCCTTCAGCCTGGGGGTGTTCAACTCGGTGTTCGAGCCGCTGGCCCGCCGCCGCAGCAACCCCGTCACGGCGGTGGCCCTGGTGGGCGCCCTGATCAGCGGACTGGTCAGCCTCACCCTGGTGCTGCGTGCCATGGTGCAGTCGGCACCGCTGTCGTAGTCATGGCCCAGAGCCGACGGGTGGAACGGGTGGCGGCCCTGATCCGCCGTGAAGTGAGCGAGCTGCTGATGAGCGGCATCAAGGACGAACGGGTCCACCACGGCATGGTCAGTGTCACCAACGTGGAGGTGGCCGGCGACCTGCAGCACTGCCGCATCTTCGTGAGCATCTTCGGCAGCGCCGAGGATCGCGAGGTGGCGATGGCCGGCCTGCAGGCGGCGTCCGCCTATGTGAAGGGGGAGCTGGGCCGGCGCCTCAAGATGCGCCGCACCCCGGAGGTTGTGTTCGTCCTCGACCGGGGCCTGGAGAAGGGCAACACGGTGCTGGGACTGCTGCAGCGCCTGGAGACGGAGCGGCGCGGGCGGGAGGAGCCGCTGGCGGAGGCGGGCGAAGCGGATCCGGCGACGGACAGCGACGGCGACAGCTGATCCCGCCCATGGCTGCGCTGCCCCTCTCGCCCCAAGCACTTGAACGCCTGGCCGCCGAACTGCTGGTGGTGCGCTGCAGCGGCCATCCGGCGGACGGCCAGCGGCGCTATCCCCGCTGGGAGCTGGACAACGCCAGCCTGCAGCGCCTGCTGCAGCGCGGGGTGGGCGGGGTGATCCTGCTGGGGGGCAGCGCCGCCGAACTGCGGCTGCGCACCCGTCAGCTGGAGGCCTGGGCCGGAGCCCCGCTGCTGCTCTGCGCCGACGTGGAGGAGGGCGTGGGCCAGCGCTTCGAGGGGGCCAGCTGGCTGGTGCCGCCCCTGGCCCTGGCCCGGATCCATGCCGAGGATCCCGCCCTGGCCGTGGATCTGGCCCGGCGCTACGGGGCCTGCACGGGCCGGGAGGCCCGCCAGCTGGGCCTCAACTGGGTGCTGGCCCCGGTCTGCGATGTCAACAACAACCCGGCCAACCCGGTGATCAACGTGCGGGCCTGGGGCGAGGACCCGGCCACCGCCGGGGCCCTGGCGGCCGCCTTCTGCCGCGGCGTCCAGGCCGAAGGCGTGCTCGCCTGCGCCAAGCATTTCCCCGGCCACGGCGACACCGCCAGCGACTCCCACCTGGAGCTACCCCTGGTTCCCCACAACCGCGAGCGCCTGGAAGCGGTGGAGCTGCCGCCCTTCCGGGACGCCATCGCGGCGGGGGTGGCGGCGGTGATGACCGCCCACCTGCTGCTGCCGGCCATCGACCCCGACCATCCGGCCACCCTGTCGCGGGCCGTGCTCACGGGGCTGCTGCGCCAGGAGCTCGGTTTCGAGGGGCTTGTCGTCACCGACGCCCTGGTGATGGAGGCGATCGCCGGCCGCTACGGCCCCTCGGAGGCCGCGGTGCTGGCCCTGGAGGCGGGCGCCGACCTGGTGCTGATGCCGGGGGACGCCGACGGGGCCATTGACGCGATCGTGGCGGCGGTGGCCAGCGGCAGGCTGGGCCTGGAGCAACTGCAGGCCAGCCAGCGGCGCCGCCGCCGGGCCCTGGAGCGCTGCCCCGCCGACGGCGTCGGCAGCGCCCCTGCCCCCCTGGGCGGCCTCAGCAACGGACCCGCACCCGCCGACCGGGCGCTGGCCCTGGAGCTGGTGCGGCGCAGCCTGGTGTCGCGGGGGTCGGGCCCGGTGCGCGGCGGCCCCGGGGTGAACCTGATCCGCCTCGACAACAGCCTGGCCTGCCCCTTCCTGCCGGCGGGCGCCCCGGCCCTGGCCCTGCCGGCGGCCGCCGGATGGCGGACCTGCCTGATCGACGGCCAGGGCCCGTCCCCCTGGAGCGGGGACCGTGACGCCCCCCTGGCCCTCGAGCGGCTGGGGGAGGGGCCGGTGCTGCTGCAGCTGTTCGTGCGCGGCAACCCGTTCCGCGGCCGGGCCGACGGGGCGGATCCCTGGCCGGCTGTGATCCGCCAGCTCCAGGCCGCCGGCCGGCTGGCGGGCCTGGCCGTCTACGGCAGCCCCTATGCCTGGGAGGCCCTGGCCGCCCTTGTCGATCCCCAGCTGCCGGCCGGATGGTCGCCGGGCCAGATGGCCCTGGCGCAGGGGGAACTGCTGGGCCGCCTCGGCTTCGGGCCGCAGGAGAGGGCCACCCCCGACGACGACGCCAGCAACGACGCCACCCCCGCCGCCGCGGCGGACTTCACCGACTGAGCGCCCCCCGGCACCTAGCCTCCTGGCACGACCGTCCTGCCCTGCAGCGTCCGATGCTGAGCCTGTCGATGATCGTGCGCAACGAGGCCGAGCGCCTGGAGCGCTGCCTGGCCTCAGTGGCCGGCTTCGTCGACGAGATGGTGGTGGTGGACACCGGCTCCGACGACGGCACCCCTGATATCGCCGCCGCCTGCGGCGCCAGCGTGCACCACCTGGACTGGCCGGGGGACTTCGCCCCCGCCCGCAACCACGCCCTGGATCTGGTGAGGGGCGACTGGGTGCTGGTGCTGGATGGGGACGAATGGCTGCGGCCGGAAGCCCGCGCATCGCTGCGCGCCCTGATGGAGCAGCCCCGGGTGCTGCTGGTCAACCTGCTGCGCCAGGAGGTGGGGGCCGCCCAGTCGCCCTATTCCTGCGTCAGCCGCCTGTTCCGCCGCCATCCGGCGATCCGCTGGAGCCGCCGCTACCACGCCATGGTCGACGACAGCGTGGCGACCCTGCTGGGGCAGGAGCCCGACTGGCAGCTGGCCACCTGCCCGGAGCCGGCCCTGGTGCACGAGGGCTACCGCCCCGAGCTGGTGGCGGAGCGCGACAAGGCCGCCCGCCTGCGGGCGGCCATGGAGGCGGAGCTGGTCGCGAGGCCGGGGGATCCCTACGCCTGCGCCAAGCTGGGGGCCCTGGAGGTAAGCCAGGGCCAGCGCCGCCGGGGCCTCGCCCTGCTGGAGGAGGGCCTGGCCCGTGCCGGGGCCGACGCCCTCGCCGAGCGCTACGAACTGCTGCTCCACCTGGCCATCGCCCGCGCCGCCGAAGAGCCCGCCGCCGCCGCCGCCCTCTACCGCCAGGCCCTGGCCCTGCCCCTCGACGCACGGCTCAGCCTGGGGGCGAGGCTCAACCTCGGGGCCCTGCTGCTGCGCCAGGGGCAGCTGGAGGAGGCGGCGGCCCTGACGGCAACGGTGACGGACCTCTGCCCGGAACTGCCCCTGGCCTGGTTCAACCTGGGCCTGATCGAGCGCCAGCGGGGCCGCCTGGTGGAGGCCATCGACGCCTACCGGCGGGCCCTGAGCCTGTCCCCGGAGCACGCCGACGCCCAGCGCAACCTGGCGGCCGCCCTGCTGCTGGCCGGCGACATTCCCGGCGCCCGCGATGGGTTCCGGCGAGCGATCACCCTGCTGGAGGCCCAGGGGGAACCGCAGCAGGCCCTGGAGCTGGCCCACCGGGCCGGCGCCCTCGTCCGGCTGGACGCCTGATGGCCGCGACGCCCCCACTTTCGGGCCGCACGGTGGCCGTGACCCGGGCCGAAACCCAGCTCGGCGCGGCCCGCCAGCTGTTCGAGCAGGCCGGAGCCAGCGTCATCGACCTGCCGGCCCTGGTGATCGGCCCCCCCGATCTCTGGGGCCCCCTCGACGATGCCCTGGCGGAACTGGACCAGTTCCACTGGATCATCTTCTCGAGCGCCAACGGAGTGGACGCCGTGGAGCAGCGGCTGGCGCGCCGGGGCAGCAGCCTGGCCGGACGGCCCCGGGGGGTGCGGCTGGCGGCGGTGGGGCGCAAGACCGCCGAGACCCTGGAGGCCCTGGGAGCCCCCGCCGATTTCGTGCCCCCGGCGTTCGTGGCCGACAGCCTGATCGAGCACTTCCCGGTATCGGGCTGGGGGCAGCGGCTGCTGCTGCCACGGGTGCAGAGCGGCGGACGCACGCTGCTCGCCGAGGCCTTCGCCAAGGCCGGAGCCCGGGTGGTGGAGGTGGCCGCCTACGAGACCCGCTGTCCGGCCGGACTCCCCATTGGAGCCCTGCAGGCCCTGGAGCGGCGTGGGCTCGATGCCATCACCTTCAGCAGCGGCAAGACGGTGGACCACACCGCCCAACTGCTGGCCGGCAGCTTCGGCGAGAACTGGATCGAACGGCTGGAGGGGGTGCAGGTGGTCTCGATCGGCCCCCAGACCAGCCGCCGCTGCATCGAGCGGCTGGGGCGGGTGGACGGGGAGGCGGATCCCCACGACCTGGAGGGGCTGGTGGACGCCTGTGTCAGGGCGGTGGCAGCGGCTTGCTGACCTTTCGATCGCCGCTCTGAAGAATCAGACGACGGCTCGGCAAGTCCACCGAGGCAACGCTCCAGCCGGAGGGAATCAGCTTCGTTTCAAGCCCACCACGATCTCCCCGGCGAAGGCTGCCGCTTTCGCCTTGGTAGGTGGCAATCACTTCGCTATGTCCCCCGCTCTGGATCACACCCGTGATCTGCAGTTGCTGCAGGAATGCGGGCGGGATGGCGGCGGCCCGGGCCGTGGCGCCAGCGGTGACCGCCCCGGGGACCAGCTCCGGCACCAGCGACCCGAAGGGATCCTGGCGACCCATGCGGAAGGCGCTCACCACCTGTTGGGAGGAGGGCAGGGGGGTGAGTCCCTCGGGGACGGCCCCGGAGGAGGCCGGGGGAGCGGCCGGGGGCGGTGGCGCCGGCGCCGGTGGAGCTTCCGCCGTGGGGGACGCCGCGCATCCGGTCAGCATCAGCCCGGCGACAACACCGAGGGCAAGGTGCCCGCTGGGGTGCCCGTCAGCCCTTCTCCACCAGGTCGCGAAATCGGTCAAGGTTGGCCTGCAGCTCTTTGGTGACGATGCCACCCATGATGGTGGGTTCCATCAGGGGTGCAAGCGCGCCGGGGAGCTCATAGCTCACCGTGAGCTTGACCGCCGTGAGGTCGGGCCCGAGGGGATAGAAGCGGACGGCCCCCTTGGTGGGCAGGCCGCCCACGGATTCCCAGTGCAGCCGCTGGCAGTCGACCCGTTCGGTGATCCGGGCCTTCCAGTGGAAACGGAACCCCTGGGCCGCCAGGGTCCAGTCGGTCAGGTCCGGGTCGTCGAGGGTGACGACCGATTCGATCCAGCGCATCCAGCGGGGCATGGCCTCCAGATCGCTCCACACCTCCCAGACCCGGGCCACCGGGGCCTGGATCTCGGTGGTGACGCTGTGCTCGAGCCATTTGCCCATGGTTGTGCTCCTAGGCCACCGCGGCGCAGGTGGCCAGCGCCACCGGCTGATCCAGGATGGCGGCGGCGGCCAGCCTGCCGCTCATGGTGGCCCCTTCCATCGAGTCGATGTAGTCCTGGCGGGTGTAGCTGCCGGCGAGGAAGAAATTGGCCACGGGGGTGCGTTGGTCGGGGCGGAACGGCTCCATCCCGGGGGCTTCCCGGTAGAGGGACTGGGCCAGTTTCACCACGTTGCTCCAGACGAGCTGCAGGCCGGCGGCGGAGGGGAACAGCTCGCGCACCTGCCGGTCGGTGTGGGCGACGATCTCCTCGGTCTTCTTGGGGATCCACGGATCACCGGGGGTGAGCACGCACTGCAGCAGGGAACCCAGGCCCTCCCGCCGGTAGTCGGCCGGGCTGGTCAGGGCCAGGTCGGCGAAGCAGCTGAAGTCGGCGTCGGCCGTATAGAGGAGGTTGTCCAGGCCCGCGGGGCGGCCCAGGTCGGTCCGGCGGGCGGCGGGGCCGGCGCCGTCGCCCAGTTCGGTCACCCAGCCGTCGTAACGCAGTTGGACGGTGGCCACCGGCACCGTCTCGAGCCGGTCGATGGCGGCGAATTCGGGGAAACGGCGCCAGGCCTGGGGCAGCAGCCGCTGGGCTCCCGGCACATCGCAGGCGGCCAGGTACGCGTCGGCCTCCACCCGCTTCTCTCCGTCCGGGGTGCCCAGCACCAGGGAGGTGACGACGGTCTGGCCGTTGCGCTCCTCGTGGCGGACCTCGCTGACCCGGTGGCGCAGGTGCAGGCGGCCGCCACGGGCCTGGATGTACTCCAGGATCGGGCCGGTCAGCCAGCGGTGGGGGGACCCCTTGAGCAGGTTGAGCTTGGAGGCCTCCGTCCGGGAGGCGAACATCATGAAGATGGTGAGCATGCAGCGGGCCGAGATGGCCTCGCAGTCGATGAAGCCGAGCGCGTAGGCGATCGGGTTCCACATCCTCTGAATGCTGCGGGGGCTGCCGCCATGGCTGAGGAACCACTGCTGGAAGCTGATGGCATCAAGGGAACGGATCACCTTCATCGCCCCCTCGTAATCGACCAGCCCCCGGACGATCGGGCTCGTGCCCAGGGCGAGGGCATTGCGCAGCTTGTCGATCCAGTCGAGCTGGGGGGTGGTGAAGAAGGCCTTGAGGCCGTTGAAGGGGGCCCCGACGGGAAAGCGGAAATCCAGGGCCCGCAGGTCGCCGCCGCTGTTGACGAACAGGTGCCAATGCTCCTTGGGCAGGAGGTTGTCGATGGCGCCCACCTTGCGCATCAGGGCGAAGAGGTTGGCGTAGTTGAAGAAGAAGACGTGCAGCCCCATCTCGATGTGGTTGCCGTCCGTGTCCTCCCAGCTGCCCACCTTTCCCCCCATGAAGGGGCGGGATTCGTACAGATCGACCGTGTGGCCGGCATCGACCAGATCGACGGCCGCGCTCAGACCGGCCAGACCCGCACCCACGATGGCGACCCGCACCCTTGGATTCCCGTGAAGGTCCCGACTCTATGGACCGGAGCCTACCCACCGGGGAGGGATCTCCATAGAGTGATCGTTCACCGCGTCGTCCGGCGGCCCGATTCCCCCCATCCGACCCCCCAGCGCACGATGAGCAGCTCCACCCAGACCCCCTCCTCCAGCCCGGCAGCGACCATGCCAGCCGAGGTGGCCGTCACCCACACCGGCGTGGATGGCAAGGGCATCCTGATCACCGAGCCGGCCATGCGCCAGCTGGGCACGCTGATGGCGTCCCAGGGGGGCGAGAAGGTGCTGCGGGTGGGGGTGCGCTCCGGCGGCTGCAGCGGCATGAGCTACACCATGGACTTCATCGACGGTTCGGAGATCCTTCCCGACGACGAGACCTACACCTACGAACCCGCCGGCGCCCCCAGCTTCCGGGTGGTGAGCGATCCCAAGAGCCTGCTCTACATCTACGGCATGCAGCTGGACTTCTCCTCGGCCCTGATCGGCGGCGGCTTCAACTTCACCAATCCCAACGCCTCCCAGACCTGCGGCTGCGGCAGCTCCTTCGCCGTCTGAGCCCGGGCCGGTCCATTGCATAGCGGTCCCGTGGCGTGCCGGACCCGTGGCATGGGAGTCTGACGATCCCCACTTCACCACCCCCAGCCGCCATGACGGCCCAGCAGGAGTCCCGCTTCGACCAGGCCATCGCCCGCTACCAGCAGGGGGCTGCTCCCGAGGAGCTGATCGACGAGTTCCTGCAGATCACGGCCCAGGAGCCGCGGCAGTCGGCGGGATGGACCTGCCTGGCCTGGCTGCAGCTGCTGCTGGACCAGCCCCAGGCGGCCCTGCCCTCGGCCCGCAACGCGGTGAAGCTCAATCCCCAGGATCCCCAGGCCCGCATCAACCTGAGCGTGGCGATGCTGGAGACCGGCGCCAAGGGGGTGCGGGAGCACATCGAGATGGTCAAGCGGGTGATGCTGATGGCCCCGGAACTGGCGGAGGAACTGCAGGGCTCGATCGCCGATGGCCTGCAGCGGCGGCCGGGCTGGCAGGCCCTGGAGAAGGTGAAGGCCTGGCTCAGCTGAAGCCGCCTGGGCCCCGGCCGAGGGCCTCGAGCACGGTTTCGGCGATGCGCCGCGAGCCCCCGGGGGGGCCGACCCGCTCCAGGGCGGCCTGGGCGCAGCGCTGCCGCAGATCGGGGTCGGCCAGCAGGCGAACGATCAGGCCGGCGGCCTCCTGCAGATCGGCCGTGTCGGCGGGACGGCGCCCCACGGTGTGGACCGTGGGACCCAGCAGCCGCATCTGGGATTCGGCAAAGGCATAGCTGAACTGCGGGCCGCGGCCCACCAGCTGCACCACGGGCAGGCCGAAGCCCACCGCCTGCTCCACGGCGGTGCCGGCCATGCCGACCACCAGGTCACTGGCGGCCAGGATCGAGGGCAGGGCCCCCGGCAGCAGCCGCACCTCGAGGTCGCCGCCGGTCGAGCGGAGCACGCCGCCGTCCAGCTGCCAGCCGACCGCCGCCGCCAGGGGTTCCAGTTCCCGCCAGTGGGGGCTCTCCACCACCGCCACCAGGAAGCGCCAGGGCCCCTCCCCGGCCCGCTCGCCCAGCTGGCTGCAGAGCCGCAGCATCAGCACCAGGTTGTGGAGGGCCTCCGGGAAGCGGCTGCCGGGCACCAGCGCCAGGGTGCGGCTGCCCGGCAGGCGGGCTACCTGGCCCGGGTCCGGTGGCGGCAGATCCATGATCGGGTAGCCGCGGAACAGGGCCTTGGCCAGGCCCTGGGCCTGGAGGTCGGCGGCGCTGAAGGCATCCCGGGTGAGCACCACGCGCACCCGCCGCCGCCGGCAGCACCAGCGGGTGAGGGCAGACAGCCGCAGCCGGCCTTCGTAGTAGCTCGAGGTGGAGACCAGGAACACCACCGCCGGCCGTCCCGTGAGCAGGGCGAAAATCAGGGGGACGTGGTCGCCGATGCTGACCACCAGGTCGAAGCGGCGACCCTGGCGCCAGGCCGTCCAAAGCTGGGCCAGGCTCTGCTGAACCAAGCCCGCCGCCAGATCCTTCCAGAGGTTGAAGCCCTGATACACCATGCCCCCGGACGGCAGACTGCGGCCCGCGTAGAGCAGGGAAATGCCGCGGCGTCCGTAGGCCGAGCCAGCCCCCACGATGGGCAGGGCCGCCAGTTCCAGCCCCGGATCACACTGAAGCAGGCCATCGGCGATCAATCCCCCATTGAGATCCTCCCCATGGCCGTTGCTGATCAGCAGGATCCTGGGAGCAGGGGAAAGGGGCACACGGGACACCAAGCACGGTCGAGTTTAGGTTTGGGCTCACCGGGGATTTTCCCCCTCCCGGCTCACCCCTCAGGCATGAGCACTCCCGCCACCGGCCCCGTCGCGCAAGTGCGCCGCGTTCTCGATGTCGTGCTGGTGGCCGACGTCTTCCTGGTGCTGGCCGGAGCCCTGTTCTTCGCCGTGGCGGTGGTGCTGCACGGCCAGCGGCTGGACGCTCCCCTGGAGCTCTTCCAGCGGCTGTGGCAGCCGCTGTTCACGCCGGCCATCGGCCTGCTGATGGCGGCGGCCCTGCTCAGCGGCGGACTGGGCTGGTGGCAGCGGCGAGGGCAGCGCTGAGTTCCGGGTACTGGAAGTGGAAACCCTGGGCCAGCAGCCGCTCCGGCCTGACCTGCTGCCCTTCGAGCACCACCGCGGCACCGTCACCGAGCAGCAGCTGCAGCAGGGGGCCGGGCACCGGCAGCAGGCTGGGCCGGCCGAGGGCACGGCCGAGGCTGGAGGCGAAGATCCCCATGCGGGTGGGCTCCGGGGCCACGGCGTTGTAGGGGCCGGCGTAGGCGTCGTCCTCCAGGGCGGTGACGATCAGCCGGCAGAGGTCGTGGCGATGGATCCAGCTCATCCACTGCTGGCCGCTGCCCACCGGCCCGCCGAAGCCGGCCCGGAACACGGGCAGCATCTTGCCGAGGGCGCCGCCGTCGGGGCCGAGCACGATGCCCACCCGCAGCACCACGATCCGGCAGGCCTCAGGGGCGACCTGGGTGGCGGCTTCCCATCGGGCGCAGAGACGGGCCAGGAAATCGTCGCCGGGGGGGCTGGCCTCCGTGAAGCTGGCCTCCAGGCTGGTGCCGTAGTACCCCACGGCCGAGCCGTTCACCAGCACCCGGGGCGGTGTGGCCAGGGCCGCCATCGCCCGCACCAACTGGGTGGTGGTGCCGATGCGGCTGTCGAGCAGCCGCTGGCGGTGGACCGGCGTCCAGCGCTGGTCGGCGATCGGCTCCCCGGCCAGGTTGACCACCCCATCGGCCGCCGCGAGGGCCTCCAGCAAGGCCGGCTGGGCCCAGCTGGCCGGATCGGCGGGATCGCAGCAGAGGGTGGTGAGACGGGGGTCGGCCGCCTCGCTGTCGGGCCGGGCACGACGGCTCACCAGGGTGAGCTGGTGGCCGAGGTTGAGCAGGAACGGCACCAGCTCCCGACCGACGAAACCCGTGCATCCGAGCAGAAGCAGCCGCATGCCCACCGTTCCATCGGAATCCAGAGCCGAGGTTAGGTTCCGGCAGCCCTAACCTGTGCCGAACCCTCCTCTCCACGATGGCTGAGTCCGCGCCTGCCGCTCCCCCGAGCCTCAAAAAGGGTGCCCTGGTCAGGGTCAACAGAATCGCCTACACCAACAGCCTCGAGGCCGGGGCCAGCGATCCGGTGCCCCCCGGCTACCTGTTCGAGGGGCCCGGTGAGATCCTGGCCATCCAGGGGGAGCACGCCCAGCTCCGCTGGAGCCTGCCCATCCCCGACGTGTGGCTGCGGCTCGACCAGCTCGAAGCCATGCCCGCCGCCTAGATCAGCCGCACCGCCTAGATCTCCACCCGGCGCCGTTCCTCCTTCAGACGGCTGCGGCGCAGCCGGGCTTCCCGCAGCATCTCCTTGCCGTCATGGAGGTAGCTGTCGACGTAGCCCATGGTGTAGCGCTCCAGTTCCACCAGGGCGTCCTGCACCTGGCTGAGGCAGTGGTAGAGGCTGAGGCCGAACCCCTTGGCCGCCGCCGGGCAGGCCCGGGACCGGTAGAGGGCCTCCACCTTCTCCATGCGCAGCCGGCTCTGGTCGAGGAAGGCGCAGAACGCCCCCATCAGCTCGTCGTCGTAGGGGTCGGCGGCCAGGGAGCGCAGCTGGGCCGGGAACGGATTGATCACCTGGCCGATCAGACGGTCGATCGGCACGTACACCTGCTGGAGCCAGCCCAGCAGCTCCTCATCACTGGCGGCACCGACGCCGCGATGGCGGCCCGCCGCTGCCGCCTTGGCCGACCCGGCGCCGCCCGCGGCGGTGCGGGGCTGTGCGCCAACGCCGACCCCATGGTCGTAATGGCGGCGGCGGTCCCCGTCGCCCAGCACCTCCCAGGCCGCATTGAGGGCCAGGATCGTGCGCGGATCGCCGCCGGCATCCGGGTGGTGGCGTTTGACCAGGGCGCGGTAGGCGGCCTTGATCTCGGCCGTGCTGGCCCCAGGCGAAACCCCAAGGATGGCGTAGTGGTCGGCGGAGGTCCTGGCCATGCGCTGGCGGCGCCATCTGGCACCAGCATCGCCGATGGGCCCGCCCGGACGGGACTCCGCACCCGCCCATGAAAAAAGCCCCCCTGGAGAGGGGGGCTGAAGGGTTGTGAGGAAGTGTGAGGAGGAAGGAGCGCCGATCCAAGGGTCCCGCGGGGGGACCCGAGGGAATCAGAACTTGAACTGGGTCTGGATCAGGCCGCCGAGCACGCTGCTCGACTGGCCGATGGTGGTGAACTGGCCGTTGGGGCGGCTCAGGTAGAAGAGCGCCGGGGTCACGCTGATGTTGTCGGTGACCTGGAACCGGTACCACCACTCCCAGGCGTAGTTGCCGTCCTGGGGCGTCTGGCCGTTGCGCAACGAGGTGGCGAACACCGGCTGGCCCACGGCCATGCCGAGGGCATTGCCCTTGATGAACGCATCGTTCCACTGCAGGCCCACGCTCCAGGACTGGCTGGCGCCGCGGTTGGCCAACTGGTTGAAGGTCGGAACCGTGTTGAAGGTCGGCACCCGGATCGCGGTGGCGCCCCGGCCGATCAGGGCGGTCTGGGGGTTCAGCTCAGCCTGGGTCATGGCGTTGTAACCCCAGCCCAGGTTGATGGAGGGGATCCAGCCGCTCTTCTTGGGCTGCCAGGCGAAGGTGGTGGCGAAGTTGTTGGAGTAGGCGGCGCTGTTGCCGAAGTTCTCCGAACCCAGGAAGTTGTTGGTGATGCTGGAGCAGTCGACGGCCGGCTGGGCGAACGAGGTGCCGCGGCGGAAGTTCTGGCCGCACTGGACGTAGCTCCAGGCGAAGGCGAAGCGCCAGTTCTTGCCAGCCACGCCGGCCTGGGTGGTCCAGGTGCCGCGGCTGCGCTCGTTCAGCAGGCCGCCCTGGTTCGGGTTGCCGTTGTCACCGTTGGGGGCGACGTAGGCGGTGGAGATCGCGAAGAAGGGCTTGCCCTTCTTGACGTTCTGCTTCCACATCAGGCCGAAGGTGGAGCCGGTGGCCTTGTTGTAGGCGCCGGGGGCGCCATGCAGCGTGAAGACGTCGAGGATCTCGGAGCGGTAGAACCAGGGGGTGATCGCCAGGAACTCGGTGTTCCGGGCCCGGGCGCCGATCAGGGCGGTGAAATCGCGGCCGATCGGGAAGCGGTAGTAGAGACGGTCGACGTTGACGACGTCAGCACCACCGACAGGGGAGAAGGCGCGATCCAGCGCCATCAGGTTGTACGGCTGGCCGCCGAAGGGGCTGTTGTTGAAGTTGCCGCTGCGCAGACGGGTGTACAGCAGGTCCTTGCCGGTGAAGCTGGTGAGGAAGTTGAGGCGCAGGTCGTAGTTGAAGACCGTGGCGCCCCAGTTGCGCCGGTTGTTGGCGGGGAAGGCGTTGGCGGCGCCGGCGGGGACGCCGACGGCCGGGTTCGGCAGGCCCTGGTTGCCACCGAAGCTGTTGGAGCCGATCACGAAGACGGCATCACCCTGGAGCTTGGTGGTGGTGGAGAACTGGGTGGCTTCAAGCTCACCCACCTTGGCCTCCAGGCCATCCACACGACCGCGCAGCACGGCGAGTTCCTTCTCGAACTCGTCCATCAGGCGCTTGAGCTCGTCGGTCACCTCGGTGATCCGGTCGAGGCAGGCGTTGAGCAGGGCCGCCGCTTCATAGCGGGTCATGGCCTGACCGCCCTTGAAGGTGCCGTTCGGGTAGCCGGCGACGCAGCCGTAGCGCTCAACCAGGTTGGAGAGGGCCTGGAACGCCCAGTCGGTGGGCTTGACGTCGGAGAACTGATTGACGCTCGTGACCTGGTTCTGGGCTTCCCAGGCCTTGAAGCGATCGATGTCCTGCTGCTCCATGTAGGTGGAGATCTCAGCCCTCTGGGAGGGGGAGATCTCACCGGCGGAAGCGGCCAGGGGCGACAGCAGCCCAAGGGCCACCGGCGCCAGCAGAAGTTGCTGGAAGGGTTTCATTGGTCCTCACACCAAAAAGAGGAATCCCCCGAAGGGGACGGCGCAAAGGTATCGGAATCCGGGGACGCCAAAACAGGGCCTGATCACACCAGAAGGTATTGCGGATGACATACAGACTTAGCTGAAGCCGCCATTGGCCCGGTGGGCGCCGTCGGCCGGGCGTGGCAGGCCGTCTGACTCCCGTTGATGCCACGATGCGCCGGAGATTGGCGTGTTGATCCACACAAAAAAAGGCCCGGCTGCAAAGCAGCCAGGCCGATGTGGGGGTTGGTGAGGAGTACGGATCCGGAAGGATCAGAACTTGAAGGTGGTCTTGATGAAGCCGCCGAAGTTGTTGAAATCGGAGCCCACAGGACCGATCGCACCGACGTTCTTGGAGACCTGACCCAGAGGAGCGCTCAGGTAGTAAAGCGCCGGGGTCACGCTGATGTTGTCGGTGACCTGGAACTTGTACCACCACTCCCAGGCGTAGTTGCCATCGACGATGGCGGTGGCGGCGGCGGGACCACCGAAGACGGCGGGACCGGCGCTGACGGACGTCAGGAAGGTGGGCTGACCCACGGCCATACCAAAGGCGTTGCCCTTGATGAACACGTCATCCCACTGCAGACCCACGTACCAGGACTGGCTGGTGGCGTTGGTGATGCCGGTGGTGGAGACGAGATTGGCGGCGCCGTTGAGGGTGGTGGTGCCGTTGTAGTTGCTGCGGTTGATGCCCCAGCCAGCGCTGATGGAGGGGACCCAGCCGGAGTTGGTGGGCTGCCAGTAGGCGCTGATGCCCACCGAGTTGGTCGCGGCGGCGTTGGTCTGGAAGATGGTGGCCAGAGGGGTGCCGTTGCCGGTGTAGAGGCCAGCACCACCCGAGGAGTAGGTGTAGGCCGCCGCGATGCCCCAGTTGGAGCCGGTGTAGGCGATCTGGCCGGTACCCGTCTGGGCGGAGCAGGCGTTGCCGATGCCACCGCAGTTGGGGGTGCCAGCGATCGGGTTGCCCACGTCACCGTTGGCGGAGACGTAGTTGGCGCTGATGCTGAAGCCGCCGCTCTTCCACCACAGACCACCACCAGCGCCCAGGTTCAGGCTGTAGGTGCCGGGAGCACCGGCGTAGGTGAAGATGTCGAGGACGGTGTCAGCCG
>CALRJV020000015.1:0-49617 GCA_943367705.1 Synechococcus sp. UW140 | reverse complement strand
TGTGAAACGCAGCAGCGGCGACGATAGTTGGGGGGTAGCCCCCTGCGAAAATAGCTCGATGCCAGGTAAAACTTGCGTCACCCGCTGGGGACGAAAAGGAGAAGCCACCCGAGGAGGGTGGCTTTTCTGTTGGCATGCCTAGGGGCCGGCGATCAGTGAACGGACCAAGGGCATGGGGTAGGGGCAGGGGGCAGGGGATGGGCCTGCGTCAGCAGGCAGGGCAGGATGCTGCTGTTCTGCAGCCGCTCAACTTGTCGATGGTTCTGTCGTGACATGGCGTCGTCGCTTTCGTCCGTTCTGGAAGGCCTACCTGCTGTGGCTGCGGGCGGATTGCGTTGACCTGAGTGCCGCATTCGCCTACCACACGCTGCAGTCGTTGTTCCCGGCCCTGCTGATTGCTCTGTCGGTGGCCTCACGACTGCTCGGCCGCGACCTGGAGCGCTTTGATCGGTTGATCGTTCTGGTCGGCCAGGTGCTGCCCGCCTCTGCCTTGCCGGGCTTCGAGACCACCCTGCGGCGCTTCACGAACCAGGGATTCGGCGCCGGCATCCTCGGCCTGGTGCTTCTGGCCCTCAGTGCCAGCAACATCTATCTCACCCTTCAGCGCGGGGCGGATCGGCTCTGGTGGAATCGGCCCTTCGGGTTCGATCACCTGCGCTGGCAGCAGCACGTGCGTCGCTTCCTGGCCCTGCGCCTGAAGGCCCTCGTGTTGCTGCTGTTCGTCGGTCTGCTGATCGTTGTCGACCAGCTCTTCAGCACGGTGAGGCTGTTCGGCTCCAGGGGCTTCCATGACCAGCTGCAGGCCTTCCTGCCCCAACCCCTGCTGTGGGTCAGTTCTCTGTCCTTTGGACTCGATCTGGTCGTCTCCCTGCTGATCGGTTTCGGCGCCACCCTGCTGTTCCTCTGGATGCTGCCGTCGCGCCCGATTCCCTTCCGGCCGCTGATTCCCGGTGCCCTGCTGGTGAGCGGAAGCCTCACGCTCTCCAACCTGCTGCTGGGCAGGAGCCTGCTCGCCCTCGGGGTGCGCTTTCAGGCCTACGGGGTGGTGGGTGGTGTACTGCTGTTGACGCTCTGGGTCTGGCTGGTGGGTGCTGTGCTCTATTTCGGCCAGTGCTTCAGTGTGGTGCTTTCCGGCGGTGCCGCTGGGGGGCCATCGACACCTCTGCCGCGCTGAGGATCGACCCGTTTCGGGTCAGGATGGACTGATCTGATTGGATCGACCCTTGGCCAAGCCTGCCCTCAGGATCCCGCCTCTGCCGGCCAGCCTGGCGCTGGTATCCATGGCCGTGGGCGCGGTGGTGCTGATCGGTCTCACCACCCTGGCGCTGATTCCGCTGCTCGTCGGCCTCGGCCTGCTGGCGGCCTGGCTGGTGGCGGCCCTGCTGCTCGGCTGGGCCGGCCTTGAGGGCCTGGCGGCACTGGAGCGATGGATCGAAAACGATCCACGTTTCCAGCGCTGATGGAACGGCGCATTCCCTGGTTGTGGATCGGTGTGGCGGCGGCTCTGCTGCTGGTGCCCACCTCGGCCGGCCGGCTGCTGCTCGATGTCATCGGTGGACTCACCCTGACCCTTCTGCTCCTGCCGCTGCTGGCGGGCGGGGTGGCCCTGATCGGCTGGCAGATCGTCCGCCGTCGCCTGCGCACCTGCCCCAGCTGTGGCTTCGCCAGCCTGGGCACCGATGTCTGCCCGGCCTGCGGCAGTCTGTTCACATCCGGTGATGGATCGGGAGTGGCGCCGGATCCCTCCGGCCCGTTCTTCTGGGGATCCGGCTCAGAAAGGGAAATCGACCCCCGCGACGTGACGATCAACGTCGATGCCGTCGATGTGGAGGCCCCCGTCAGCGGCGAACCAGGCGGCCGCGGGGCCGATGGGGCCTGAGCCCGCCAACGCCCAGAGGCTCACGCGGCCGGATCCGGCTCCGCAGGGCTGAGGCGGGCCAGTTCAAGCAGTCGGCGTTCGCGCAGATGCAGGAACAGGGGGCCCCGAAGGCGAAGGCGATCGTCACGCAGCTGAGCAGGACCCAGACGATGCCCCGCATGCCGAGCCGGCGGCTCTCGCGCACCATCCAGATCGTGACGGCGGTCGCCCCGATCGCCAGATCTCTGGAGAGGGACTGGGCGGCTGGATTGACATTGGCCTGACGGATGAACAGAGCCAGATCGAAGGCCGAGCCTTCGCTGCGGATGAAATCCAGATTGGCCAGCCAGGGGAGTACCCCGCCCGCCACGGCCAGCAGAAGATAGAGCCAGGCGATCCAGCTGATGCCGCCGGGGCCGCTTCGGGTGGGCAGGGCGTCGTCACTCATGGGGCGTAGGGCGTGGGGGCCAGCTCCGGCTGGCCGGGATCCCATTGCATCACCTGCTGCTCCACCCGGGCCAGCACCGCCTCGCAGCGTTCGGCGTAGGCCAGTGCCCGGCGATAGAGATCGGCCATCGCTTCCACATCCAGATCCTGGTCCTGCAGCTGGGCCAGACAGAGCTCGAGAGCTGTCTGGGCCTCCCGAAAGCTCAGGTCCTGGGCTACATCGTTCACGTCTCTCCCCTCGGCAGCGGCTCTGGATCGGGGCGAGGACTTGGCCATGGGAGCAACGGGGTACAGAAGTGGCGTGGAGTTCGCGGCGGGCCTGGCGGATTCGATGGGGGAACCTTGGGTGTGGTTCGCCAGTCGCTGGACGTTGGGACCTGGACGTTAGGGGGCTGAGGGACCGGGGCCGTCCGGCTCGACCGCCTGCACCTGCAGGGCCACCCGACCATCCGCCAGCTCGGCGGTGATCCCTGCCCCTGGCCGCAGCTGCCTCACCGAGCGCAGGAGACGTCCGTCGCCGTCGCGGAGCAAGGTGAACCCCCGGGCAAGCAGGTGCCGCGGCGAGAGCGCCTGGAGCAGCTGGCGTCGCTGGTCCAGCCACTGGCGCCGCTGGCCCAGCAGCCGGATGGGGTGCAGCTGGCGCAGCTGGTCCTGGCGTGCGCCCAGCCGTTGCCGGGCCGAGGCGATTCGCAGCGTCAGCGTGCGTTGCAGGTGGCCGCGTTCCTGCTCCAGGGCCCGGATCACCTGGCTGCGGTCCGGCAGCAGGGCCACCACAGCCGCCGTGGGCGTGGCCGCCCGGTAGTCGGCCACCAGGTCGGCGATGGTCACGTCATCCTCATGGCCGATGCCACAGATGACGGGCCAGCGAAAGGCCGCCAGGCAGCGGGCCAGGGACTCCCCGTCGAAGACGGCCAGATCTTCCCGACTGCCTCCGCCACGGGCCAGCACCAGGGCTTCGATGCCGAGGCGGTCGGCCTGTTCGCCGAGGCTCTCGACGGCAGCCACGATCTGGGCTTCCACGTTCCCCTGCACAGGGATCGGCACCACCAGCAGGTCGGTGGCTGGCCAGCGTTCCCTGGCGGTGCGCAGCATGTCGGCGAGGGCGGCGCTGGGCACGCTGGTGAGCAGGGCGATACGGCGGGGCCACCGGGGAAGCGGTCGCTTGCGCTCCGGGTCGAGGAGCCCCTCCGGCTCCAGCCGGCTGCGCACCTGCTCGAACTGGCGCAGGACGGTGGTGAGGCTGGGGCGCACATCCAGCACCTGCACCGTGAGGCTGGCCCGCGCCGCCCAGAAGTTGAGCTTTCCGACCACCACCACCCCATCCCCCTCCTGGGGAACGAAGCTGAGCTTCTGGAGCTGGGACGACCAGATCACCCCCTGGATGCTGGCCTGGCCGTCGACGAGGGTCAGCCAGAGATGGCCCTTCTTCTGCTGGGGGCGCCCCACGGTGGCCTCCAGCAGGAAGCGGGGGGCGAAGCCCCGCTCCAGCAGGGCGCCGATGGCCTGGTTGAGCTCGGCGACCGAGTACCGCGGGATGCCGTCGTGCTGGCGGGTGGACGCGCTGCTGCCAGGGACCGTGAGCATGGAATCAGCGCTTGAGCTGGCGGTAGCAGAGCCACCAGTAGAGACTCAGCAGGCCGGCCACCAGGGCAACGAGACGACCTGCCGGGTGGTCGATCCGGACCAGGCCCGCTCCGGCGATCACCAGCGCACTGCTCAGCAGGCGGGCACCGTCGCGCCGGTTGCCGACATAGAAGCGGGGAGCGGCGGCGGATGGGGCCATCGGGAGGGAGCGCAGCCTGGCGAGGGCCTCAACCTAGGACCGCCTGGGACGGTCGCCGGAGCCATGAAAAAGCCGCCGGCTGGGCCGGCGGCCTACGCCTTGAACGGGCTTCAAGGGCGCTGGTGCTTGGATCAGTCAGCCGGACTTCAGCCGAGGCCGACCTGGGCCAGAATGCCTTGGCCGGTGAGAATTTCGGTCGCCAGGCCGATCACGAAGCCCATCATGGCGAGGCGGCCATTCCAGGTTTCGGCGAAGTTGACGAAACCGAAGCGGGGCTGGGAAGCGTCAGACATGGAAGGAACCCTTGGTGGAGCTCTCACTGTAACGAAACATGGAGCGGTCTTGACAGTGGCAGGGGCTACAAAGCCGGGTGTGGGTTGCACGGTTGACAGCCGCGCCTGGCCATGGCACTGAGGCCTCCTCCGGTGTCGGGTCCCGGCGCCGGCTCCGTCTGGGGCCCCGGCGTGGGCGAACGCCGGTGGGCGCCCCGGGCCCGCCTCCAGCGCCATCTGGCGGCGCCCCTGCCCAGCGAGGCCGATCTGGTGCTGGTCACCGATCTCGACGGCACCCTGCTGGAGGGGTCCGTCCCGACACGACGCCGCATCTATCGCTGGCTGGCCTCCCACCGCCACCGGGTCCTGCAGGTGTTCAGCACCGGCCGGGATCTGCGCTCCGTCGCCCGGTTGCTGGCTGCGGAGGCCGCCCAGGGACTCCATCCTCCCCATCTGGTGATCGGGGATGTGGGCTGCACCGTGGCCTGCGGCGCCAGCCTCACCCCCCTGGCCCTGGCCCTGGAGCCGATCGAGGCCCTCTGGCGGGGACGGGCGGAAAAGGTGCTGCCCCTGCTGGCCCTGGTACCGGGCCTGTCCCCCCAGCCCCTCAGCACCGACCGGCGCCTGGCCTATGGCATCGACCCGCTCCGGCTCGACACCAGCCGGCTGGCGGCCATCGAGGCCCATGGGGTCGACTGCCTGGTCTCCGGCGACAAGTACCTCGACGTGCTGCCGCCCGGCGTCAACAAGGGCAGCACCCTGCTGGGCCTGCTGGAGTGGCTGGAGCTGGAACCCGCCCGGGTGGTCACCGCGGGGGATTCCCTCAACGATCTGGCCATGTTCGAGACCGGCTTGCAGAGCGTCATGGTGGGCAATGCCGAGCCGGGCCTGGTGCGGGCGTTGCCGGGGCTGGCCCGCACCTACCGCGCCCGCGCCCACGGCTGTCTGGGCATCCTGGAGGGACTGCGCCACTTCGGCTTCGGCCATCTGCTTGACGGCCTGCCCTAGGGAACGCTCAGCGACTCTCCCCGCGTGCCTCCCGGGCCAGGGCCGCCTTGGTGCGGGCGGTGGCGACTCCCTGGCGGGGATCCTCGGGCCAGGGGTGGCGGGGGTAGCGGCCGCGCAGCTCCCGGCGCACCTCGGCGTAGCCCTGGCTCCAGAAGCCGGCCAGGTCGCTGGTCACCGCCGCCGGGCGTCCCGCCGGTGACAGCAGCTCCACCCGCACCGACAGCCGGCCGTCCAGCACCGTCGGGCCTTCCAGGCAGCCGAACATCTCCTGCAGCTTCACCGCCAGCACCGGCGTGCCGCTGCCGTAGTCCAACGGCACCCTCCGGCCGGATGGCACTGGCTGGCTGAGGGGCAGCAGCCGATCCAGCTCCCTGCGCAGGGACCAGTCCAGATCCCCCCAGAGGATGTCCGCAAGGTCGAGCTGCTGCAGATCCTGGAGGCTGCGCAGACCGCCGAGGTGGGGGCCCAGCCAGGCCCACGGGTCCTGCTCCAGACGCTCCGGCGAACGGTCGGGCCAGGGCGCCCCCAGGTGCCGGTGGGCCAGCATCAGGCGCTGCTGCAGCTGGCGGCTGGTGCGGCACCAGGGGAGCACCTGCAGTCCGAGCCGTTCGAGACCCTCCAGCAGGGCCCGCTCCACCAGCTCCCCGCTCGCGTCCGGCCAGGGGCGGCGCTCCAGCACCAGGGCACCGCTGCGCCGCAGCCGCTCGCACCGCACCCGCTGGTCGGTGCCATCCCAGCGGGCTTCGGTCTCCTCCTCGATCTCCTCCGCCACCAGCTCCTCCAGGCCGCTGCGGGAGAGGGCCACCGCCAGCCGCACCCGGGCCTCCTGGCCCTGGCCGTCGACGCTGGCGATCGCCAGGGCTTCGGCGGCGGCCAGGGGATCCCCCGGGGGCAGCACGGCACCGCGACCGCCGCGCATCAGGAAGCGGCCATCGCCCCGGCCCCGGCCCAGGGCCAGCCGCTCCGGGTAGGCCCAGGCCAGCAGCTGGGCGGCACGGGCGTCGTCGGAGCCGGAGGCGATCGCTGCGGGGGCCGCCGCGCTGCGCCCCTCCCGAAGCTGGCGCAGCAGTTGGGACTGGAGGTTGCTCCAGGGCGCCCGGCCCGCGGAGCGCCCCTGCCCCTGCGGACCCGGGCCGCGCTGCAGCCAGTCGAGGCGCCGCATCAGATCGCTGCCGGCCTCGCGGCGATCGAGGGGATCGCGCTCGCTGAGCAGGACGGCCATGGCCGTGGCCAGCGACTCCCAGCCCCTTTCCCTGGCGCGCAGCAGCATGTGGGCCAGACGCGGATGCAGGCCCAGCCGGGCCATGGCCCGCCCGTGGCTGGTGATGCGCCCCTGGCCATCGATGGCCCCGAGCTGCAGCAGCAGGCTGCGGGCCTCCGCCAGGGGCCGGCGGGGGGGCGCGGTGAGCCAGGGCAGGCTCTCGTCCTCCGCGGCGCCCCATTCCGCCAGCTGCAGGGCGATCGGCAGGGGGTCGACCTCAAGCAGTTCCGGGGGATCGAAGGCGGCTCGCCGCTGCTGCTCCGCCGGGGACCAGAGCCGCAGGCATTTCCCCGGGCCAAGCCGCCCGGCCCGGCCGCTTCGCTGCTCCGCGCTGGCCTGGCTGGCGGGCTGGGTGACGAGGCCGTCCATGCCCGTGGCCGGATCGAAGCGGCTGCGTCGGCTCAGGCCGCTGTCGATCACCACGGTCACCGCCGCGATCGTGAGCGAGCTCTCCGCCACCGAGGTGGCCAGCACCACCTTCCCGCCCGCCCCCTCGGGAGCGGCGATGGCATCGCCCTGGGCCGCCAGCGGCAGCTGACCGTGCAGCAGGGCCACCTCCAGCTCCTGGCCCCACGGGGTGGCCTCGATGGCCCGCCGCGCTGTCTCCAGCTCCCCCAGGCCCGGCAGGAACACCAGGGCGGTGCCCCGGGGTTCGGGTTCGGCCAGCCAGTGGCCTTCGAGGGCCCGCAGCACCTGGCGCTCCAGCCGCTCGTCCGGCCGCGGCGGCTGGTAGCTCACCGCCACCGGATGGCTGCGGCCTTCGCAGCTGATCACGGCGGCCCCATCCAGCTCGCTGGCCAGGGGCGCCAGATCGAGGGTGGCGGACATCACCAGCAGGCGCAGATCGGGACGCAGCACGCTGCGCGCCTGGCGCACCAGGGCCAGGGCAAGGTCCGCCTCGGCCTGGCGCTCATGGAATTCGTCGAAGATCACGCAGGCCACCCCGTCCAGGGCGGGATCGGCCTGGAGCCGGCGCAGGAACAGCCCCGCGGTGACCACCTCCAGCTGGGTGGCCGCCGAGGTGCGGGACTCCAGGCGCACGCTGTAGCCCACGCGCCCGCCGACCGGTTCACCGAGGCCGGCGGCGAGGCGCTGGGCGGCATGGCGGGCCGCCAGCCGCCTCGGTTCCAGCAGCAGCAGCCGGCCCTCGTGGCCGAAGCTCTCCAGCAGGGCGAGGGGAACCCGGGTGGTCTTGCCGGCGCCGGGTTCGGCCTGGAGCAGGAGGGTGGCCCCGGGCCCGAGGGCAGCGGTGATGGCCGCGAGGCGGCCGTCGATGGGCAGAGGCGGATTCAGCGCACGTGGCGGAGGCCATCCACCGGGTGATAGGCCTCACCGGTGGTTTCCTCGTAGACGATGGCGGGAAGGCCGGTCTCGAACATGGTCTGGAGGGCCTCCTTCAGGTAGGGGTTCCAGCCGCCGGTGGTCACCTTGCCGTGGCGCACCGTCCAGTCCCAGGTGCCCTGGAGATCCCGGGGGATGCGCCCCTCCCGGTCGCGCCGGGCCACCAGATCCTGGGATTCGACGATGCCGACCAGGATCGGATCCTTGCCGTAGGACGGCGTCAGGCTGAGCTCAAGACGGATCGGGTCGTCCTTCACCATCTTGAGTCGAAACCGTGGCGGCAGCTTCAGTGCTCCCAGCACGGCCGCCACGATTCGCGTTCTCTGATCCACCATCGATCTCCGCCGGTTGGCGCATTCACCTCAGGGAGCCTATTCAGCGGCCGGCCAGCCGCGCTCAGTTCGGATCGGCGGGGAAGGCGGGCTGCTCGTTGTCGCCGCTGAAACGCACCGTCAGCAGGTCCTCCTGGGTCAGCTGGCCGTCGGCGTCGAGCAGTTCCGGGTGGATGGTGAGACGGCCGGTGCGATCGCCGGTGGGGCCGCCCTGGTCGGTGGCGGCGGCTCCGGCATCGCCCGGACGGGGAATGGCGCGGAAGCCCTGGCCCATCACCCGGAACGCCTGCCACAGCAGCACGATGAAACAGGCCCCGTAGACGATCGGGAAGATCTGCGAGAGGAGGGAGGTCATGGCGCGATGGGAACCCCGCAGTCCGCGGACTCCCCCCCATCATCACCCGTCCGACGGAGCGGTGGTGGTGGCCAGCATCCAGGCCCAGAGGGAGGTGCAGGCGGCTCCGAAGGCGAGAAAAGCCAGAAGCAGGCGGCTTGTGTCCATGACCCGATAAAAAACTTTACAAAGCATAGCCGGTCAGGCCGGTTTGCCTCCCCTTTCTCGTTCCCGGGGACTTCCCTACGGTTTTTGCAACTGAGCTTCTTCACGATGCGTTCCTCCCGCGTTCTTGCCGCGGCGGCCGCCGGGCTGGCCACGGTCACGGCGGCGGCCACCGCCACGGTCACGGCCACCACGGCCCTCGTCAGCCCGACCCTCACCTCCCCGGGCCTGGCCCAGCCGGCCGCGGCCGTCCTTGGGCGCCAATCCTTCGTGGCGGCGGCGATCCGCCGGGCGGGCCCGGCCGTGGTCACCATCGACACCGAACGCACCGTGCAGTCGGCCGCCACCGGCGGCCTGCCCCCGGGCCTGCTGAACGACCCCCTGTTCCGCCAGTTCTTCGGCATTCCCCAGCAAGGGGCCCCCTCGCGGCGCACCGAGCGGGGCCAGGGCAGCGGGGTGATCCTCCAGGCCGACGGGCTGGTGCTCACCAACGCCCACGTGGTGGACCAGATCGACCGGGTGACCGTGGGTCTCGAGAACGGCCAGCGCGTCGAGGGGCGGGTCGTGGGTCTCGACAAGCTGACCGACCTGGCGGTGGTACGGCTGGTGGGGGCGGGCCCCTGGCCCGTGGCGCCGCTGGGCAACTCCGATGCCCTCCAGGTGGGGGACTGGGCGATCGCCGTGGGGAACCCCTTCGGCCTCGACAACACCGTCACCCTGGGGATCATCAGCAGCCTCAACCGCAACGCCAGCAAGCTCGGCATCACCGACAAGCGGCTCGATCTGATCCAGACCGACGCCGCCATCAACCCGGGCAACTCCGGGGGACCGCTGCTGAACGCCGACGGTGAGGTGGTGGGCATCAACACCCTGGTCCGCTCGGGACCCGGGGCGGGACTGGGTTTCGCCATCCCGATCAACCGCGCCCGCAGCATCGTCAATCAACTGGTGGCGACCGGCCGGGCCACCCACCCCATGATCGGCGTGGGGCTGGATGAGGTCCGGGCGGGAAGCGGCTCCGGGATTTCCCAGGGTGCGGTCGTTGTGTCGGTTCAGCCCAACGGGCCCGCCGCTCGAGGGGGGCTCAGGACCGGTGATGTGATCGTCGCGGCCCAGGGGGCCGTGGTGAAGGATCCCTCCCAGGTGATCAACGCCGTCGAGCGGGCGGGGGTGGGGGGAACCCTCAACCTGACGGTGAACCGTCAGGGGGCGATGGTGAACCTGCGGCTCATCCCTGGCGACATGGCCCTGCAGCGTCAGGGATGAGGCAGTTGCCCGGGCTCGCCGCCCAGGGGCGACGCGAGCTCGGCCCTCAGAGGACGTCCATGCCTCCCTTGCTGCTGTCGGGGCGAAGGGCGTCGAGCAGGCCGGCGTCCATGGTGAGCTCGGCGCCGAAACGGGCGGGGGCGCCCAGCTGCTGGCGCATGACCCACTGGGTGGCGGCCTTCTGGCTCTGCCAGGCCTGCAGCAGCTGCTTGGCCAGACCCCGCAGGACCTGCGGATCGCCCGTGGCGTCGATGGCCCGGGTCATGCGCTCCAGCTCGAATTTCTGACCGAGGCTGAGGGCGAGAGGTTCGGACATGGTGGGCTGTGCGATGGGGCGTGTCTGACCGGCCCAAAGCTACAAACTGTTTCAAGATGTCACGTAGCGGCTGTTACAGGGCCCACGCCCTGGTTAGGAAATCCGCTCAACCCCTGACTCTGGCCCGCTCCCCCTTGCCGCCGGTCTTTCGCGGCGCTAGTCCTGCACCGCGGTGGGTCCTGTGCAGCCGGCAGGGATGGGCCTGTCCCGTCCAGGCCCTGGCCCCATCGGCATCTGCAGCGTGCGCCTGAATGCGGCGGCGCTCGCCTGAACTCAGTGGCGCTCGCGGAGCTCTTCCACGCAGCGGGTGACGCACTCCCCGTCCTCCAGGGAACAGGTGGTGATGCATTCGAAGTACACCTCCATCGCATCGCTGGTGCCGGCGGTCTCTTCGCGGTCTGCAGTCCAACCGTCGGTGACGACGTTCTGGATGGTCATCGCTGCTCCTGGATGGGTGACCCTGTCAGCCTATGCACACAGAACCACCCACACCAGAGAAATGAGTCTTCCTGCCTAGGAAACGATGAAGTTGTATTTTGCGCCGCGTCCCTGACCGGGCCGCGTCAGCTGTCGGCGGTGCCCGCCGCTTTCCCCTTGGACGTCCCGCCCGCCTTCTGGGCGGCTTTGGCCTTCTGCTTCTGCCGCTGTTCCTCGCGTCTGGCGGCGAGGCGGCGCTCCTGCTCCAGCCGCTCGCCCTCTTCGGCCTCCTCCCGCTTCTTCTCCTGGTAGTAGGCGTAGTCGCCGCGGTAGAGCACCAGCTCCCCGTCGCGCACCTCGACGATCCGGTTGGCCACCCGGCCAATGAAGAACCGGTCGTGGGAGACCAGCAGGGCGGCGCCCTCGTAGGCCATCAGGGCCTCCTCGAGCATCTGCTTGGCGGGAATGTCGAGGTGGTTGGTGGGCTCGTCCAGCACCAGCAGATTGCAGGGGGTGAGCAGCATCAGGGCCAGGGCCAGCCGGGCCTTCTCGCCGCCGCTGAGCTTGGCCACGGGCTTGAACACCGAGTCGTTGCTGAAGCCGAAGCTGCCCAGCAGGGAGCGCACCTGGGTCTGGGTCCAGTCGGGAACGGCCTCGAACAGGGTGTCGATCACCGTCTTGGCCAGATCCAGGGCTTCGGCCTGGTTCTGCTCGAAGTAACCGGCCACCACATGGTGCTCCCCCAGGCCGGCCTGGCCCTCGAGGGGCACCTCGTAGCCCATCACCAGCCGCAGCAGGGTGGACTTGCCCGCACCGTTCGGGCCGACGAAGGCGATCCGGTCGCCACGCTCCACCTCCAGATTCGCCCCCAGGAAGAGGATCTGGTCGTCATAGCCGTGGGTGAGGTTCTCAATCGAGGCCACCACGCGGCCGGAGCGCGGGGCGGGGGGAAAGGCGAAGCGCGGCCCGCTCACCGATTCCAGCGGCGCCTCGATCCGCTCCACCTTCTCCAGCAGCTTCTCGCGGCTCTTGGCCTGGGTGCTGCGGGTGGCGCTGGCCCGGAAGCGGTCGATGTAGGCCTGCTGGCTGCTGAGTTCCTTCTGCTGGCGCTCGTAGGCCGCCTGGCCCGCCTCCCGCTCCAGGGCCTTCTGCTCGAGGTGCTGGCTGTAGTTGCCCAGGTAGGTGCGCGAGACGCCGCGTTCGGTCTCGACGATCTGGTTGCAGACCCGGTCGAGGAAGGCCCGGTCGTGGCTGATCACCACCAGGGGAACCGTCTGCTCCACCAGGTAGCTCTCCAGCCACTGGATCGTTTCGACGTCGAGGTGGTTGGTGGGTTCGTCGAGCAGCAGCAGATCCGGCTCCTGCAGCAGGATCTTGCCCAGGGCGATGCGCATCTGCCAGCCGCCGGAGTAGTCACCCACCGCCCGCTCGGCCGACTCCGGGGTGAAGCCGATGCTGGGCAGCAGTTTGTCGATGCGGGCATCGAGTTCGTAGCCGTGCAGGGCCTCGAAGCGGCTCTGCAGCTGGCCGAGTTCGTCGATCAGCCGGTCGAGCAGGGCCGGATCGGCGGCGGCCTCCTCACTGGCCATCGCATCTTCCACCTGCCGCTGGCGGTTGAGCACCTGGGCCGCCTCTCCGAAGGCCTGGAACAGTTCCTGGCGCACGCTCCGGGCGAGGTCGACATCGAATTCCTGCTGCAGATAGGCGATGCGGGGATCCCCCTGGCGGACCACCTGGCCGCTGGTCGGCTCCTCCAGCCCGGCGATGATGCGCATCTGGGTGGATTTGCCGGCCCCGTTGACCCCCACCAGGCCGATCCGGTCCCCTGCCTTCACCTCCCAGGTGATGTCCTTGAGCACCTCACCGGTGGGATAGATCTTGCCGATGCGTTCGAGGCGCAGCACGGAGCGGAAGGCGGTCGCGGTGAGCGCATCATCCCCTGTCGGGGCGTCCTGCAGACTGACGAACCGATCCGGTCGTGTCGTCAGAATGATCAAGCGCCTTGAGCAGATCGCCGCCCTGGTGGTGGCGGCGGGCCTGGCGCTGACGAGCTACTGGCTGTTCTTCAGCTGGGCCCAGGGAGGGGGGTCCCAGCGTCGGGAACAACCCCGCCGTCCCCCCCAGGAGAGCCGCCGGTCACCGGCCTCAGAGTCCGCCCCGGGCCTTGATCAGCCATTGCTTGGTGGCGCCGTCATCGAGGCCGGCCAGGTGGGCCTTGACCTCCTCAGGGCTGACCGGCAGACCCTCCTGCTCGCCGAGGGCAACGATCCGGTTGAGGGCACCGCTGGGGTCCTGAAGGGCCTGGCGGAACAGTGACTGGGTGAGCTCCACGTCGTTGCTGATGCGTCCGTAGAGCTCTGCTGCGTTGCCGGTGGCGTTGCTGGTGGTCATCCTGGCCGGGATTCTTTCCTGACCTTATGGGCTCCGGGGCCGTGGGCGCAGCCCCTCCGGGTGGTTCGTGAGGGACGGTGCGCAGCAGATCAGGCGGCGCGCGGACTGGTGTCCTCCTCGGCGCCGCTGGCGGAGGCGTCCTCCATGCTGCGGGCATCGAGGCACAGCACCTTGCGCAGCTGGGCGTAGTTGGCGGCGAGGGACTGGCGCCCTTCCTGCTGGGCGCCGAACTCGGCCCGCTGCAGCACATGGTGCAGGTGGGTGAGCAGGTAGGTACTGATCACGGCCGACACCAGCACATCGCTGCGTTCCGCCGTGCTCCGCCGCCGGCTCTGGCGGGTCTTTGGCTGCAGCGGGGTCTCGGAAGCGGTCGGACGGGACTGGGTGGTGCGGGCCATGGCGGAAGCGGCCGGTGGGCCGTCGGAGAGGACGGGGCGTGGAGCGGGTGGGCTTGGGCCTGGGACTGGTTTTGGGCTGGGCTTGGGCCTGGAGAAGGGGATCCCGAGGGGGCGGGATGGTCCACAACCCTACTTTTGGATACTACCCATGACAGTCACTGTACACTTTTTCCTATCCCGCCGGATCCCAGCGGCACCTTCTCTTCGGCCCCCACCCAGAGGCACCGTGCCCACCCGTCAGACCTCCTCCAGCGGCAAGCCCAAGTCGCCGCGGATCCAGGTCGTCCTGCCGGAGGAGCTCTGCGCCCGGCTGGCCGCCCTGGCGGAGAGCGAGTCGCGCACGGTCAGCAACATGGCCAAGGTGCTCATCCAGCAGGGGGTGGAGCGGCTGGAGCGGCAACGTCCCCCCGAGCCGGCCGCGGCGCCCTACCCGATCGGGCCCGCCGTCGCCGCCGATCGCTTCCGCCGCGAGCTCGAGCAGCAAGAGCAGGCCGGCACCCGCCGGCTGCGGGGAGCGCCCCGCCGGCTGCGCCTGCGCCAGCCCCCCTCATCAACCCCCTGACGGCGGCGGCAGGGCGATCACGCCCAGCACGGCGGCCCGCCGGGCCCCGGTGACCGAGGGCAACGAGCCCGGATGGCCGCGGTGCCGCCACCAGGCGAGCAGGGCGAAGGCCAGGGCCTCCCGCTGGTCATCGGCAATGCCCTGGCTGGCCAGTGGCAGCACTGCCGTGCCGTGGCAGCGCCGCCGCAGCTGCTCCATCAGGAAGCCGTTGCGGGTGCCCCCGCCGGCCACCAGCAGCTCCAGGGGCCGGGGGCGTTGGGGCCGGGCCAGGTCCTGGCCCACCACCGCCGCGCTGAAGGCCGTGAGGGTGGCCAGGGCATCGGCCGGTTCCACCCCGTCGCCGAGCTCCGCCAGCCGCCGATCGAGATCGGCGGCTCCGAACAGCTCCCGGCCCGTGGACTTGGGTGGCGGGGCCTGGAGGTAGGGCTCCCGCAGCCACTGCTGCAGTCGCCCTTCGTCGATGCGGCCCTGCCGCGCCCAGGCTCCATCGGCATCGAAGCTCAGCCGACCGCCACTGAAGCGGGCCACCGCCAGATCCAGGAGCGTGTTGGCCGGGCCGCAGTCCCAGCCCAGCACCGGCGCCTTTCGGTCGGGACCGGCGGGGGGAGGCAGCAGGGTGAGGTTGGCGATGCCCCCCAGGTTGAGCAGGGCCCGCCAGCCGCCGATCCTGCCCAGCAGGGCGGCGTCGGTGGCCGGCACAAGAGGGGCGCCATGGCCGCCGAGGGCCAGGTCGATGCTGCGGAAGTCGAACACCACCGGCGTCCCCAGCAGCTCCGCCAGCAGCGGCCCCTGCAGCAGCTGCCAGCTCGCCCCGCGCCGCTCCCCCTCAGGCGGGCGGTGCCAGACGGTCTGGCCGTGGCAACCCACCAGCTCGGCCCGGCCGTCCGGATCGCAGGCGCGGGCCGCCAGGGCCTGGTGCTCAGTGAGCTCCTCGGCCAGGTTCAGCAGGGCGGCGGCCTCCTGGGGAACCCCCTGACCGACGGCCACGAGGCGCTCGCGCAGGTCCGCCGGGTAGGGGGTGTGGGCACTGGCGAGGATGCGCCAGCGGGGCCGGGCCGGGCGACCCTTCAGGCTCACCAGCACCGCATCGACGCCGTCGGCGCTGGTGCCGCTCATCAGCCCCAGCACCCGCATGGCTGTCATTTGCAAAGCAATCAGTGGGACGGCAGGGCCTCGAGGGCTTCGCTGCTGCCCATCACCACCAGCAGCTCGGAGGCGTTGAGCACATGGGAGGCGGGCGGGTTGACCGTGAGCTGGTTGGCGGGGCCCGCCGCCAGCACGCTGACGTTGTAGTTCTTGCGCAGGTTCAGATCCCGCAGCGACTGGCCGACGAAGGAGCCGGGAACCTTGATCTCCTCGATGCTGTTGCGGTCGTCGAGCCGCAGCCGCTCCAGCAGGTTGGGTCGAACCAGCTCCATGCCCAGGCGGGTCCCCTGCATCTTTGACGGGAAGACCACCTTGTCGGCGCCGACGCGCCGCAGCATCTTCTCGTGCAGATCGCTGGTGGCCCTGGCGATCACCTGACGGACCCGGCTGCCCTCACCATCCTTGACGATCAGGGTGGCCGTGATGCTGGCCCCGATCGGCTCGCTGATCGCCACCACCACCGTGCCCACGTCGAGGGCACCGGCGGCCCTCAGGGCCTCCTCGTCGGTGCAGTCCACCACGCGGGCCTCGATGGCGGGATCCATCTGGCGCAGCTCATCGATGGCCCGCTGGCTGTTGTCGATCGCCAGCACTTCGGCCCCGTGGCGCAGGAGCTCCTTGCACACGGCACTGCCGAAGCGGCCGACGCCGATCACGGCGTAGCTGTTGGAGGTGTCGGAGTCGCCGCCCTGCCACTGCCACCACTGGTTCATGAGGACGACGTCGCAACGGGCATGGGGCGCTGATCGAAGGGAACCGGGTTCAGATGTAGAGCTCCTCGCGGGGAAAACCCACCCGATTCTGGGGCCGGCTGCCGTAGACGGCAGAGAGCAGAAGGAGAATACCGATCCGGCCCACGAACATCCCCACCATCAGCACCAGCTGCCCCCAGCGGTTGAGCTGACTGGTCACCCCGACGTCGAGGCCGACGGTGCCGAAGGCGGAGACGCAGGTGAACAGCTTCTCCAGGAAAGTGAAGGCCTCGCTGCCGGGGGTGCCGGCGGTGGTGTTGCCGAGCCCCAGCAACAGGGCCATCAGCAGGATGAACAGGCCTGAGCCGAGGGTGACACCGACCGCCTTGAGAATCACCTTGGGGGGGATCTCCCGGTTGCGCACCACCACCTCATCGTGGCCGCGCAGGGTGGAGCGGGTGGCGGCGATCAGGGCCGCGAAGGTGGTGGTCTTGATGCCGCCGCCGGTGCCGCCGGGGCTGGCGCCGATGAACATCAGCATGATCATCAGCAGCAGCCCCGAGTCGGAGATCGTCTCCAGGGTCAGCGGGATGGTGTTGAAGCCGGCGGTGCGGGTGGTGATCGACTGGAAGATCGTCACCTGGAGCTTGTCCCAGAGACCCAGCTGCTCCACCATCCCTTCGGTGGCGAAGTGCTCGGTGAACAGCAGGCCCACCGCCCCCAGCACGACCAGCAGGATCGTGGTGCGAATGACGAGGCGGGTGTGCAGGCTGAGCCGGCGGAGGCGGGCCAGTCGGAAACGGTTCACCCAGATGTCGTTGGTGACGCGCCAGCCGATGCCGCCCATCACGATCAGCAGGCCGATCACCGCATTGACGACAGGCTGGCTGCGGTAGCCCACCAGGCTGTCGCGCCACAACCCGAAACCGGCGTTGTTGTAGGCGCTGATGCAGTGGAACAGGGAGGCCCAGAGCCGCTGGCCCTTGTCTGGAATGTCGGTGAAGCCGAAGTTGTAGAGCGTCAGCGTGCCGATGCCGATGACGATCCCGGCGATCAGGAGGATCTGGTTGAGGGTGGGCCCGATGCCGCCCACGCCGAAATCATCCAGGGCACGGCCCTTGTCGAGGCGCTGGCGCAGGCCGGAACGCCCCTGGACGAAGCCCTGGAGGAAGGTGGTGATCGCCATCAGACCCAGGCCACCCGTGAGGATCAGCCCGGCCAGGGCCACCTGGCCCGGAAAGGTGAGCTCGGCCCCCACGTCGATGATCGACAGGCCGGTGACGGTGATGGCCGAGGTGACGGTGAAGAGGGCCTCCCAGAGGCCCACCTCATCGCTGGAGCAGAGCGGACTGGCGAGCAGCAGAGTGCCGAAGGTGATCACCAGCAGACCGGTGACCACCGTGAACTGCGGCACCGTCAGCCGGTGCCGCCAACTCTGCCGTCGATTCATTTGTTGGGCTGGGGGGTCATCCGCAGGTAGGGGCGGATCTCGGTGACACCCTTGGGAAACTTCGTCCGGGCCTCGTCGGTGGGGATCGACGGCACCACGACGCAGTCATCGCCCTCCTTCCAGTTCACCGGCGTGGCCACCTGGTGGTGATCGGTGAGCTGCAGGGAATCGATCACCCGCAGGATCTCATCGAAGTTCCGGCCCGTGCTGGCGGGATAGGTGATCTGCAGGCGCAGCTTCTTCTTGGGGTCGATGATGAACACCGAGCGCACCGTGAGGTTGCTGAGGGAATTGGGGTGAATCATGCCGTAGAGGCTGCTCACCTTCTTGTCGCTGTCCGCAAGGATCGGATAGTCGACCGTGGTGTTCTGGGTCTCGTTGATGTCGCCGATCCAGCCCTTGTGGCTCTCGGCGGAATCCACGCTGAGGGCGATGGTTTTGACATTCCGCTTCTCCCATTCGGCCCGCAGCCGGGAGACCTCACCCAGTTCGGTCGTGCAGACGGGGGTGTAATCGGCGGGATGGGAGAAGAGCACCACCCAGCTGTCGCCGGCGAAGTCGTAGAGGTTGATCGGGCCGAGCTGGGACTCCTGAGTGAAATCGGGAACGGTGTCGCCCAGTTGCAGGGTCATGGGAGAGAAATTGTCGCCGGCTGATGCTGGCACAGCAGCGGGGCCGTCGGTCGTGGCCGCGGCGGTCCAGGAGTGGAGCTCCTGGAGCAGATGCTGCAGCCCCAGGTCGGCGGTGGCTGAGACGAACAGCATGCCCGGCTCCAGGGCCCTGGCCCGCTCCAGCTCGCCACTGGCGCAGCGGTCGATCTGGTTGCCGATCACCCGCCGGGGGATGGTGGCGTTGAGGGAATCAAGGATGGTCTGGACGGTGGCGAGCTGCTCGGGCCAGGCCGGATCCGCCAGGTCCACCACGATCAGCAGGCCGTCGGCGTCGAGTGCCTCCTCAAAGGTGGAACGGAACGCCTCCACCAGCTGGGGCGGCAGTTCCCGGATGAATCCCACCGTGTCGGTGACCAGCAGGGGGCGACCGTCGCCGCCGCTCCCCCCCCGCCCGATCCGGCGGGTGGTGGGATCGAGGGTCGCGAACAGCTTGTCCTCGGCCAGCACCGCCTGCTGGCCGCTGGCCCCGGTGAGGGCGTTGAGCAGGGAGCTCTTGCCCGCATTGGTGTAGCCCACCAGGGCCACCTTCGGCAGGTCGCGCCGGCCCTGGCGCAGCCGGGCCCGGTGGTCCCCCAGCCGCTGCACCTCCCGCTGCAGCCGTTCGATGCGGCGGGCGATGGCGCGCCGGTCCTTCTCCAGCTGGGTCTCCCCCGGTCCCCGGGTGCCGATGCCGCCCCCCTGCCGCGACAGGCTCAGGCCGCGGCCGGTGAGCCGCGGCAGGCGGTAGCGCAGCTGGGCCAGCTCCACCTGCAGCCGTCCGGCACCGCTGGCCGCCCGCTGGGCAAAGATGTCGAGGATCAGTTCGCTGCGGTCGCTCACCGGCAGGTCGAGCAGGCTCTCCATATCCCGGGCCTGGGCCGGCGTCAGCTCCCGGTCGGCCACCACCAGGCTGGCGCCGACGCGGCGGGCCTCCAGGGCCGCCTCCCGCAGCTTGCCCTCCCCCCAGGGGGATCGGGTGACCGGGCCCTGGCGCCGCTGCTCCACCCGCCCCACCGGCACGGCGCCGGCGCTGCGCACCAGCCCCTCCAGTTCGGCGATGCGACGGTCGCTCAGGGCCCGGTCGCCAGTGGTCTGCACCAGCAGCAGCACCCGCTCGGGGCCGTCCGGCGTCGGGGCCGGGGCTGCGGTGGCCGGCGCATCCTCGCTGACGAGGGCGGCGGGATCGTGGTCGCAGAGGTCGGCCAGGTCTCCCTCCAGAACGCCCTGCCAGGCGCGGTCGCCGCTGGCGGCGGGGGTGTGGATCGCCGCCGGCCAGCGTCCGCCGGCCTCCGGTTGCTGGCCGAAGCGCAGCCACAGGTCAGGGGCCAGGTCCATCCCCACCACGGCCTCCTGGGGCGAGGGCTGCAGCTGGGCCTGGCGTCCGGCCCCGGCGCAGGTGAGCAGGCGCAGGTTGTGGCCCTGGCGCCTGGAGGGGCCGGGCAGCTTCTCCAGCAGTCGGGCCGCGTGGTCCAGTTCCCCCACCCACAGCAGCCGGCAGAGACCCCGGCCATCCACCACCAGGGTCAGGGGCAGCTCCAGGCCCCGGCCCTCGGCCGCCAGGCGCTGCAGGGTGAGCAGGTCGGCGATGGCATCGGCGGGGTGGCGCCGGTGACAGATCTGCTCCAGCCGCCGCCGCTCGGCGGGCCGCAGGCCCGCCGTCCTGCCGGCCAGCACCCCCTGCCTCAAGGACGCCGCACCAGCAGGCAGCGCACTCCGGCGGCCCGGGCCCCGGCCCCATCCTCCGGGCTGTCGCCCACATGCCAGACCTGGGCGGCGCCCAGCCCGAGGGCCTCCAGGGCGATCAGGAAGGGCTGGGGTGACGGCTTGGCGGCTCCGGCGCTGCTGGAGACCACCACCGTCTCGAACAGATCGGCCAGGCCCAGGCCCTCCAGCAGCGGCTGCAGGCGACGGTCGAAGTTGCTGACCACGGCCAGGCGCAGCCCCGCCCCGTGCCAGCGGCGCAGCACCGCCGGCACATCGGGGTAGACGCGCCACAGGGAGGGGTCGGCGAAGCGATCGAACAGGGCGTGGTGCAAAGCCGTGGGGGCCGGCGCATCGCTCCCGCCGGCTGCCGCCAGCACGGCGTCGATGCGCTCCCCCCACCAGCGCCGCTCGGCCTCCAGCAGGCGGTCCCCCTCGAGGCCGGGGAAGGCCAGAGGAGGGGCCTGCCGCAGCACGTCCGGGAAGGCCCGGTCGATGGCCGCGGGGGCGACGTCGATGCCGTGCTCGGCGGCCACGGCGGCATAGGTGGCGCCGACCGGGGCGCGCAGGCCGATCAGGGTGCCCATCGCATCGAGCAGCAGGCCGCGGGGCCGGGGCCAGGTGGACGCCGGAGCGGGCGATCCCGTCATGGTGTCCAGTCGGCCAGCCAGCCGGCGGCCACCCGCAGCTGGTGGGACCGGCCCGGCAGGCGGGTCAGGTAGGCCAGGCGACGCAGCTGGTAGGCGGCTGGCCCGGCCAGGGTGACGCCGGAGCCGGTGAGGCTGGCTTCGCCGACGCCCAGGCTCATCATCTCGCCCAGATCCTTCCAGTGGAAGGGTTCCAGCGGCTCGCCCGCCAGGGAGCGCATCAGGTTGGCGGCCAGCACCGGCGCCTGCTGGAAGGCCACCTGGGCCGTGGAGGGGGCGCCGGGACCGGGGCCCGCGACGGCCGCGTCCTCCGGATCGACCGGGGCGGCCAGATCGCCGGCCACGAAGAGATCCGCGTGGTCGCGCAGGCGCAGATCGGGCCCGCAGAGCAGGCGGCCGCGGCTGTCGCAGGCCGGAGCGGGGTCGATCCGGGGAGCACGGAAGCTGAGGCCGGCCGTCCAGATGACCGCGCGTACGGCGAGGGTTTCGGTGTGGGCGGGGCTGTCCTCCTCCGGATGGCACCGGAGCGTGATCGCCTCAGCCTCGACCGCCTCCACCTGGGTGCGGGTGCGCAGCCGCACATCGCGGCGGCGCAGGGCGAGGTCGGCCTGTTCCCGGTTGAAGGCCCGGGCCTGGGGCAGCAACTGCGCCCCCTGCTCGATCAGTTCGATCACGGCGCTGCCCTCGGCCATGTCGGCGAGCTTGCAGGCCAGCTCCACCCCCGTCGGACCGGCCCCGACCACGGCGATGCGCTGCAGGGGCCTGCGCTGCTGTCTGAGGTCGGCCAGCAGGCGCTGGAGCCGCTCCACATCGGCCAGGCTGCGGAAGCCCAGGCTGTGGCGATCGGCCCCCGGCACCGCGAAGGTGTTGCTCCCGGCCCCCGTGGCGATGACGAGGCGGCCGTAGGGGATGGTGCGGCCCCCGGCGGTGTGGAGCCGATGGCCATCGGCGTCGATCCGCTCCACCCGGTCCTGCAGCCAGGCCAGCCCGCGGCCGGCCAGCAGGCCGTCGTAACGGGGGGCGATCTCCCAGCCGCGCAACTCGCCGCTCAGCAGCTCGTAGAGGAGGGGCAGGAACAGGAAGCGGTCGTTCGGCTCGATGAGCAGGACGGGGGGGTGGTGCTTCCGCTGGGCCAGGGCCAGGGCGGTGTAAAGGCCTCCGAAGCCACCCCCGACGATGACAACGTTGTTCTGCACAGGATTGTGGGCCGGATTCCAGGCCGGATTCGGGTGCCCTTGCATCCCGTCACCCTAACCACATCGACCGGATCGCCGAAGGGCGATGATGGCTTCATGGTGTCCTTCCCCGTCACGGCGTCCACCACGGCCTCCTCCAGCCCCGCGGGCGGTGCGGCGGACCTGAATGCGGCTCTGCAGGCACTGCCCCGCGATCGCCATGGCGCCGCCATCGATCTCGAGGCCGCCCGGGCCCGGCTCGACCACCTTGATGCCATCGGGCGCATGCGCTGGGCCCAGGAGGCGTTCGCCGGCCACTTCGCCGTCACCACCAGCTTCGGCATCCAGTCGGCCGTGATGCTGCACATGGTCAGCGCCCTCGACGGCTCCGGTGCCTGGCCCGCGATCCCGGTGCTCTGGGTCGACACCGGCTACCTGCCCCCCGAGACCTACCGCTACGCCGACCAGCTCTGCGATCGCCTCAAGCTCGATCTCCATGTGCTCCAGGCCGATCTGAGCCCTGCCCGGATGGAAGCCCTCCACGGCCGGCTCTGGGAGACGGGCGCGCCCGAAGACATGCGCACCTACAACCGCATCCGCAAGGTCGAACCCCTTGACCGGGGGTTGGAGCGGTTGGAGGTGCATTGCTGGGCCAGCGGGGTGCGGTCCGGCCAGACCGACCATCGCGGGGGCATGCACTGCCTCGATCCGGTGCGGCAGCGCTGGTCGCTGCGGCCCGTGCTCACCTGGAGCCGTCGCGACGTCTATTACTACATGCAGGAGCACGACCTGCCCCAGCATCCGCTGTTCGAGCAGGGCTATTCCACCGTCGGCGACTGGCACACCAGCGCCCCCGACGACGGCACCACCAACGGCCGGGCCACCCGGTTCGGGGGGCTGCAGCAGGAGTGCGGCATTCACCTCCCTGGCCTGATGGGCGAGGGCATCTGAGGTGCCGGGGCGCCAGCCCCGCTGGCTGCTGATCGGCAACAGCCGCTGGCACTGGGCCCTGGCCGACGGGGACAGCGGGTCCCATGGGGCGGATCTGCGGTTCGTCCACCTGCCGCCGCCGACCGCAGCCGTGGACCCGCCCCTCGCCTGGGCGGCGGTGGGTGCGGTGCCCCCGGAGGCCGGCCTGCCCGCCGGGTCCCGGTTGCAGCTGGAGGACGTCCCCCTGGACGGATCACCCCCCTGGCTCGGGATCGACCGGGCCCTGGCGGGCTGGTGGGCGGCCCGGCTGCACGGCGGTCCGGTGCTGGTGGCCGATGCGGGCACGGTGCTGAGTCTCACCCGGGTGGACGGCCGGGGCCGCTTCACCGGCGGCCGGCTGATGGCGGGGGCCGCGCTCCAGCTGGCGGCCATGGGGTGGGGCACCGAGGGGCTGCCCACCCTGGAGGGGGACCTGGCGGCCGGCGCTGAGGCGTGGCCGCTGGCCACGGCGGCAGCCATGCGCCGGGGGGTGGTGGAGGGTCTGGCCGCCGCGGTGCGGGAGGCCGGGCTCCAGGCCCGGGCGCAAGAGCCGGGCTGCCGGATCGTGCTCACGGGTGGTGACGGCCCGGCCCTGCTGCCGCTGCTGCGGCGCTGGCCGGAGCAGGGGGAGGACGTCCTGGTGCACCATCCCGAGCTCTGCCTGGAGGCGCTGGTGGCCCTGCGTCCTGCTCAGGCCAGGCCCAGGTCCTCGAGGATCTGATCGGCCATCTCCTCGGCCTTCACCTTGAGATAGATGCGCTCCAGATTGCCGTCGGCGTCGACGACGAAGGTGTGCCGCATCATGCCCATGTACTCCTTGCCCATGAACTTCTTGAGCCCGTAGCTGCCGTAGGCCTCGGCCACGGGACAGGGCTCGGCGTCGGTCAGCAGGGTGAAGGGCAGGTCGTACTTGGCGACGAACTTGCCGTGGCTGGTCGCGCCGTCCTTGCTGATCCCCAGCACCTTGATGCCGTGGGTTTCGAAGGCGCTCCAGCGGTCGCGGAAGTTGCAGGCCTCCTTGGTGCAGCCCGGCGTGTCGTCCTTTGGATAGAAGTAGATCACCACCCGCTGGCCCCTCAGCGCCGCGAGGGAGACGGCCTCACCGGTCTGATCGGGGAGGGTGAAGTCGGGGGCTGGATCTCCCACCTGCAGGGCCATGGGTCGAACCTTGGAGCGAATGACAACCAGGTCACCCTAGGGGCAGGCTCCTGGATGGGGACTTCCTGCGGGTCCCACCCCAGGCTCCCGGCCCCACACGCCAGGCCCCTGCCGGGGGGGGGCTGTTCCGTTGTGTGTGGAGTGGCAAAGAAAGTGGCCAAGAGATGTAGGCAGAATCACCTCCGATGCCTAAGTTGATAGCGAAGTCAACAACGCCTCCCGTGTTCAAGAGAATTCTCGCCGGTCTCTTTGTGGGAACGGCCATCACGGCCTCCGTGCTTCCCGCCTCCGCGGCCGTGGACAATGATCTGCCTGTCCGCTGGAACACCGGCGGTGCCGTGTGGTCCACCAACCAGGCCGCCTTCGATACCTTCCTTGGTTCCGGCGACATCACCGATCGCGGTCTGGAAGGCGGCTTGGCCCGCTCCGGTTGGACCTCCGACGAAGTCAAGTCGGGCATGACCAAGACCTACTCGGTCAATCTGGTTGGGGTGTCCCGCTTCCTCTACTCCGATGCGGGTGTGAAGTTCCTGAAGAACGCCACCAACAGCTACTTCCCGTACTACAGCATGAACACCTATGCGGTTCAGGCTCTGCGGTCGGCGATCATCTCCGATGCCAAGGACGGCTCGATCTCCTCGGCCGGCATCATGAAGGCCCTGCCCACCGATTTCCGTCTGGCTGATTTCTGCAACACCTACACCGGTGCTCAGAACATCTGTGCCGAAGGTCGCTGCCAGCCCGGCACCGCCCAGTGCACCTCCCTGCTCTCCTGGTACGTCTTCCTGCCGGCCTGCATCCAGGCCAACCAGATGGCCGACCCTGTCGCCATGGTCCGCGAGACCACCCCTGCTCCGGCTCCCATGATGGATCAGCCCGTCCGCGGCCTCTGGTGATCCACCGGGGGAGAGCTTCTCCCCCCACCCACGCTGATCGCCCCGGCCTCGCCGGGGCTTTTTCATGGCCCCCTCTTCATGGCCCGGTGCGGCGCCGGGCCAGCAGCAGGGTGTGCCCCAGGGGCTGGGGCAGCGCGGCCCCGCGCCGGTCCCGGAACAGGGCTTCGAGCCGGCGCAGGCCGGCGGCCGGGAGCACGGAGGCCAGGTGCTCCCGGTAGCTGGCCTGGCGGCCGAACCAACGCTCCAGCACGGCGTCGCCCAGGGGCAGTTCGAGCGCCTCCTCCCAGAAGCGTCGCTGCACGCTCCAGCCCAGGGCTTCGAGGCCCTCCTGGACCCGGTCGGCCAGCTCCACCTCGCCGGCCCGCCAGTCCTGTTCCCTGGAGGCGGCGGTGTCGAGGGCGCCCTGGGCCGTACCGGCACCGCTGCCGCCGATGAGGGCGCGCAGGCTCCCCGCCGGCCCCAGCAGGGGATGGGTGAACAGCAGCCGGGCCCGGGCGCCGGGGGCCGCCAGGGCCGTGAGCAGCTCCAGCCAGGTCTGCCGTTGCTCGGCCGTGCAGCCCCGCCACGGCTGGCGCGCCGCGATCCATTCGAAGCGCCCCTCCTCCCGTGGCCAAGGCTCCAGCTGGGCCTGGAGCGGTTCAGGCGCCTCCGGCGCCGCGGCCAGCAGGCGGGGGCGCCGCAGCTGATCCAGCAGCTGCAGCTGGGCCTGCAGGCGATCGAGCACCGCCGTCGATGGCGTGGCGAGCACCACCTCCCCCTCGCTGGTCGCCTCCAGAGGATCGAGGGCCCAGAGCAGGGAGTGGGCCTCCAGCACCAGCACCCGGTCGAGGCGGCCGATGGCGGCCTCCTCCCAGAACCGGCGGCGCAGGCGGTCGAGCCGTTCGCCCTCCGCCCCGGCCTGGCGTTGCAGCCAGCGGTTGAGCAGGGGGTCGTCCGGGCTGCTGCTGAGCAGGTCGCCCCGGTCATCGGCGGCCGTTTCCGCCGCGGCGGCCAGCTGGGCGGCCCGGCGCTGCTGCAGCCGTTTCCGCAGTCCCCCTTCCCAGCCCAGGGCCCCCGGCTGCCAGAACACTTCCCCCTGTAGGGACTGGGGCAGGTACTGCTGGGCCACCCAGTGGTCGGCATAGGCGTGGGGGTAGCGGTAGCCCACCCCGTCGCCGAAGGCCTGGCCGTCCCGGTTGGCATCGCGCAGGTGGGCGGGCACCTGCTGGCGCCGGGCCTCGCGCACCGCCTTGACCGCATCGAAGAAGCCGAGGCTGCTGTTGCTCTTCTCGGTGCCGGCCAGGTAGAGGGTGGCGTGGGCGAGGGGGTAGAGCCCCTCCGGCAGCCCCACCCGGTCGAAGGCCGCGGCGCAGGCCTCCACCACCACCATCGCCTGGGGATCGGCCAGGCCGATGTCCTCACCGGCGGAGATCAGCAGGCGCCGCAGGATGAAGCGCGGGTTTTCGCCGGCCTCCACCATCCGCGCCAGCCAGAACAGGGCCGCATCGGGGTCGGAGCCCCGGATCGACTTGATGAAGGCGCTGATGGTGTCGAAGTGGGCATCCCCCTGCTTGTCGTAGAGAACCGCCCGCTGCTGGATCGATTCCTCGGCGATGGCCAGGTCGATGCGGATGACCCCGTCGGCGTCCGCTTCGGTGGTCTCCACCGCCAGCTCGAGGGCGTTGAGCAGGCTGCGGGCATCGCCCCCCGCCACGTCCAGCAGGTGGGCGCCCGCCTCCTCGGAGAGCTCGACGCGGCGCTGGCCGTAGCCGTGCTCGGGATCGCCCAGGGCCCGCTGCAGCAGCAGGCGCAGGTCTTCCGGCTCCAGGGGCTGGAGGCGGAACAGGCGGGAGCGGCTGACCAGGGCCTTGTTGACCTCGAAGTAGGGGTTCTCGGTGGTGGCGCCGATCAGGGTGACGGTGCCGTTCTCCACCCAGGGCAGCAGGGCATCCTGCTGGGCGCTGTTGAAGCGGTGCACCTCATCGATGAACAGGATCGTGCGCAGGCCGTGGTGCTCCAGCCGCTGCTTGGCGGCGTCCACTTCGGCGCGCAGGTCCTTCACGCCAGCCAGCACGGCGTTGAGGCTGCTGAAGTGGGCCCGGGTGCTGCCGGCGATGATCCGCGCCAGCGTCGTCTTGCCGGTGCCGGGGGGGCCATGCAGGATCAGATTGCCGACCCGGTCGGCGGCGATGGCGCGACGCAGCAGCCGACCCGGACCCAGGATCGCCGCCTGGCCCACGAAGTCGTCGAGGCTGCGCGGCCGCAGCCGATCCGCCAGCGGGGCGATCCTGCGCCTGGCCTGCTCGCCCTGATGCCAGAACAGATCACTCACCGCCCCATCATCTCGCCGGCAGGGCCTCTGGAGCGGTACGGTCTGGCGGAAGCCTTGACCGTCGCTGAACCCGTGATCGGCCATCCGAGCAGGCCGCCTCTCCCCGGGGCACCCACGGGGCGCCTGCCACGCTCCGGCACCGCCCTTAGGGGCGCCGCCGCCCTGCTCAGTGCCGCTTTGCTGGGGGCCTGCCAGGCGGAAGCCCCCCCGGGCCGGCCACCACTCTCGGTGCGGGCCGAGCCGGCCACCCTGGCCCCCTTCACCGACAACGTCGACACGGTCAGCACCCTCGAAGCCATTGAGGAGGTGCGGCTGGCGGCCCAGGCCGGCGGCCGGATCGAGCGGCTATCGGTGCGCCAGGGTGACAAGGTGGCCGCCGGCCAGATCCTGCTGGTGCTCGACCAGGCCCAGGCCCGCGCCGACGTGGCCCGCCTGGAGGCGGAGGTCCAGACCAACAAGCTCAACTACGAACGCTACGAATACCTGGTGCGGCAGGGGGCGGCCAGTGCCTTCCAGCGGGACGAGTTCCGCCAGCGGTACCTCTCCTCACGCCAGGACCTGGTGGCGCGCCGGGCCGACCTGGCCTTCCGCGATCTCAAGGCGCCCATCGCCGGAACCGTCGGCGACGTGCAGGTGAAGCTGGGGGATGTGATCGCCGCCGGCGATCCCTTCACCACGATCATCCGCAACGACCGGCTGATGGCCCGGGTGGATGTGCCGGCGGTGTTCTCCAATCGCCTGCGGGTGGGTCAGACGGTGATCCTCATGGATCCGGCCACCAACAAGCCGATGGCCCAGGGGGTGGTCGGCTCCCTCGATCCGGGCGTGGTGGCCGGCACCCAATCCCTGCTGGCCAAGGCCGAGTTCGCCAATCCGGGTGGGGTTCTGCGCACCGGGTTGCGCACCCGCACCCGACTGGTGCTCGACAGTCGCCAGGAGCTGTCGGTCCCCTTCGCGGCGGTCACCCAGATCTCCGGCCAGAGCTTCGTCTACGAGGTGGGCAGCCTGGCCGATCTGGAGCGGCGCCCCGGCCGCGCTGACCTTTCGGTGGCCCGCAAGCTCCCCGCCGGCACCAGCTTCGCCCTGCAGACCCCTGTGCAGCTGGGCCCCCTGCAGAACAACCGCTATCCGGTGCTCAGGGGCCTCCAGCCCGGCACCCGCGTGATCACCACCAACCTCATCAACCTCCGCAACGGCGCGCCCGTCAAGGTCAACTGAGCCCAGCCTGATGTCTCCTTCGAACACGTTCATCCTCAGGCCGGTGCTCACCACGGTGTGCAGCCTGTTGATCGTGATCGCCGGCCTGATCGCGATTCCGCTGCTGCCGATCGAGAGCCTGCCGGACATCGCCCCGCCCACGGTGCGGGTCACCTCCCGCTACGTGGGGGCTGATGCGGTCAGCGTCGAGCAGGGCGTCACCAGCGTGCTCGAGCAACAGATCAACGGGGTCGAGAACATGGAGTTCATCACCTCCACCAGTGCGGCCGATGGCTCCAGTTCCATCTCCGTCACCTTCGCCAGTGGCAGTGACGGTGACATCAACCAGGTGAACGTTCAGAACCGGGTGTCCCTGGCCCAGCCAAGCCTGCCGGAGGAGGTGCGCCAATCGGGCATCACGGTGAACAAGGCTTCGAACTCGATCCTGCTCGTCTACAACTTCACCAGCGAAGATCCAAAGAACCAGTACAGCCTCGAGACCATCAGCGGCCTGCTGGATCAGAACCTCACCGATGCGGTGCGGCGGGTGCCCGGTGTCGGCGAGCTCACCTATTTCGGCAACCGCCAACTGGCCTTCCGACTCTGGCTGGATCCGGATCGGCTGGCCGCCAACAAGCTCTCCGCCGCCGACGTGGTGGCGGCCCTGCGCAGCCAGAACCGGCTGGTGCCCGTGGGCCGCATCGGCGGTGCCCCCTCGCCTGAGGGCCAGCAGTTCACCCTCACCGTGCAGCTGCAGGGCCGGCTGCGTACCACGGAGGAATTCGGGTCGATGATCCTGCGCTCCACCGCCGACGGTGGCCTGGTGCGTCTGCGGGACGTGGGTCGGGTGACGCTCGGGGGTGAATCCTTCGACATCGAGGCCACCGATCTGCGCGGTGTTCCTTCGGTGGGCATGGCGATCTATCAGCTCACCGGCAGCAATGCCCTCGATGTCTCCAATGGGGTGGAGGAAGTGATCAAGGAGTTCGCCACCACCATGCCGGTGGGGATGACGATCCAGAAGATCTACGACAACACCGAATTCGTCGAGGCCTCGATCGAAGGGGTCACCAGTGCCCTGCGGGAGGCGGTGGTGCTGGTGGTGCTGATCCTGTTCCTGTTTCTGCAGAACTGGAAGGCCACCCTGGTGCCGGCCATCGCCATTCCGGTGGCCCTGGTGGGCACCTTTCTGTTCGTGCAGGCCTTCGGCTTCACCCTCAACCAGCTCACCCTGTTCGGCCTGGTGCTGGCGACGGGCCTGGTGGTGGATGACGCCATCACCGTGATCGAGGACACCTCCACCAAGAAGGGCTCCGGCCTCAGCGCCCTGGACAGCGCCAAGGCCACCATGGACGAGCTGTTCGGCGCGGTGATCGCCACCTCCCTGGTGCTGTTCGCGGTGTTCGTGCCGGTGCTGTTCTTCCCCGGAGCCACCGGGACGATCTACAAGCAGTTCGCCGCCACGATCATCTTCTCGATCCTGATCTCCACCTTCAACGCCCTCACCTTCTCGCCGATGCTCTCGGCCCTGTTGCTGGCCCGGGAGAGTGAGCCGCCCAGCCGCCGCACCTACGCGATTTCCGGTGTGTTCATCGGTTTCGTGTACGGGCTGCTGGCCAGCGGCGGCGGCATCCTGGTGGCCCTCGGCGTTCTGGCCCTGGCCGCGGCGATCGGCTACGGCCTGCACCTGCTTACCCGCCTGCCCCTGCGGTTGCCCTTCGCCATCGGCGGTGCCGTCGCGGCCGTGATGCTGGGGCAGCTGAACAGGCCTCTGGAGGTGCTGATCTACACGCTGATCGGCGGGTTGCTCGGCTGGGGTGCCCCGTTCATCTTCCGCCGCTTCAATATCATCTATGCCGGCGTTGAGCGGCGCTACCATGCCGGGCTGGCCTGGGTGCTGGGCAAGCGACGGCTGATCATGGCCCTGCTGGCCGGCGGCATCGTGCTCACCGGTTTCGCCTTCACCTCGATCCCGACGGGCTTCGTTCCCGTCGAAGACCAGGGCTACGCCATCGGCATCGTCCAGGGCCCTGACGGGGCCTCACTGGAAACGACGCGCCGCATCAACCAGCGGGTGGCGGAAATCCTGCGCACCGAGAAGGACATCACCACGGCGGCCGTGTTCAGCGGCGCCAGCCTCGATGGCAACGCCCCCAACCGAGGTCTGTTCTTCTTCGGCACCCGCAACTGGAACGATCGGACCTCCGACGAGCAGTCGGTGGCGGCGATCACCCAGCGGCTGAACCGCAAGCTCTCGGTGATCCAGGAGGCCCGCATCATCGTCGTCGAACCCCCCGCCATCCCCGGCTACGGCACCGGGGCGGGCTTCGAGATGCAGATGCTCAACCGCAGTGGGGGTGCGCTCTCCTCGGCCGATTTCTTCGCGGCGGCCACCCAGCTGGTCAGCAAGGCCAACCAGAGCGGTCTGTTCGACCGGGTGTTCACCCAGTTCTCCCCCGAGGCCCCCCAGTTGCAGATCCTCGTCGACCGGGACCGCATGGCGGCCCTCGGGGTCGACTACGGCACGGCGATGCAGACGTTCAGCTTCAACATCGGCTCCTTCTACGTCAATGACACCTTCGATGCCGGCAGGGTTCGCCGCATCTTCGTCCAGGCCGATGAGCGCTACCGCGCCAACCCGGATCAGCTGAAGTCCCTGTACGTGCCCAATGCCAGCGGCGACCAGATCCCCCTGTCGGAGTTCATCACGGTGGAGTCGACCACGGGTCCATCGGTGATTCCCCGCTTCAACCTGTTCCGCTCCATCAAGGTGGAGGGTTCCGCCCTGCCGGGCCGCAGCTCCGGCCAGGCGATCAAGGACATCCAGGACCTCTTCAACAACCTCTCCACCACCGGCGTGGGCTACGACTGGACCGGGATCTCCCGGGAGGAGGTGGCGGCGGGCGCCCTGGCGATCGTGATCTTTGCCCTCGGCATCCTCACCGTCTACCTGGTGCTCTCGGCCCAGTACGAGAGCTACAGCGACCCTCTCATCATCCTGATGACCGTGCCGACGGCCATGCTCGGCGCCCTGGCGTTCCTGGCCCTGCGGGGTGAGGTGCTCAACATCTATGCCCAGGTGGGTCTGGTGATGCTGATCGGTCTGGCGGCCAAGAACGGCATCCTGATCGTCGATCTCGCCAACCAGCGCATGCAGGAGGGTCAATCCGCCCTGGAAGCTGCGCGGGCCTCGGCCCAGTCCCGCTTCCGGCCGATCCTGATGACCGCCATCTCTTCCCTGTTTGGCTTTCTGCCCCTCGTGCTGGCCAGCGGTGCCGGCGCCCGCAGCCAGGCTTCGCTGGGTACGGTGGTGTTCGGTGGCCTGGCCGTGGCCACGGTGCTGTCCCTGTTCGTGGTGCCGGTGTTCTACGTCGTCATGAAGCAGCTCACCGCCGGACCTGCGCCCGCCGAGGCCGAAGCCTCCCCCGGCATGGGGGCCTGATGCCGGCCCCCTGCCCACCGCTGAGCGGCCGCCGGGTGCTCTGCGCCGGCATGCTCACCGGTGTGGTGGGCCTGGCCATCGCCCTGTTCCTGCGTTCCATCGTCGAGCACACCCCTCTGCGGGTCACCCCCCAGGCCCTGTTCTGGAGCACCGTGGTGCTCGGAGGCTTCGGTGTGGTGGCCGGCATGGCAGTGGAGGTGGTGCGCCAGCTGCAGGAATCCAACCCGGAACCGGACTATCACCGGCACCATGGCCGGGGCGGCGGGCCCGGCCCGCGCCGCTGAGGGGCCGCATGGCGTTCCGGCCCAGTGGGGCGGATGGCCCTTTTCCGGTACCTTGCGGTGGTATGAACCCGGTCCGGTGCGCTGGCAGGCTCTTTCTTCTCTCCTTCCCCTGACGTGGCTGCTGGCCGCCTGCGGCTCCGCCGCCCCTGAGGCCAGGCCGCCCCTGGTGGTGCAGACGGTGACGGTGGGGGAGTTTCGTTTCATGCCGGGCATCGAGACGATCAGCACCATCGAGTCCACGTCCAACGTGGTGATGCGGCCCCAGTCGGATGGCCGGGTGGTGCGGATCCTGGCCAGCGAGGGTCAGCAGGTGAAGGCGGGCCAGCCGATTCTGGTGCTCGACAACGTGCAGGAATCGGCCACCCTCGATTCCGACCGGGCTGAGGCGATCAAGGATCGCGTCAACGCCGAGCGCTATGTCTTCCTCAACGAGCAGGGGGCCGTCTCCACCAAGGATCGGGATTACTACATCACCCAGGCGATTCAGAGCCGCGACCAGGCCCGCTCCAGCGCCGCCACCCTGGGGTACAAGTTCGTCACCGCGCCCATCGCCGGGGAGATCGGCAACCTTGATTCGGTCAAGTTGGGGGATTACGTGCGCCAGGGCCAGGCGATCACGGGAATCGTCAACAACTCCTCCCTCTGGACCCTGATGGATGTGCCGGCCACCCAGTCCAGCCAGGTGAAGATCGGCCAGCCGGTGCAGGTGGAGAGCCAGGGCAATCCTCCGGTGAGGGGCGTGGGACGGGTGGTGTTCGTCTCCCCTTACTTCGCCAATGCCACCCAGTCCTCGGGCCAGCCCAACACGGTGCTGGTGAAGGCGGAGTTCCCCAATCTCACGGGGGTGCTGAAGACCGGCCAGTTCGTGCGCAACCGCATCATCACCGGCAGCAGCGACCAGCTGGCGGTGCCGGTGGAGGCGGTGATGATGCAGGCCCAGCAGCCGTTCGTCTACCGGGTGCTGCCCCTCTCCACGGTCCTGCCCCAGATCAAGGCCTCGGATCAGCTGCTGCCCGCCCAGAAGCAGAAGCTGGAGAAGCTCCCCGGCACCACGCCGGTGGTGGTCCAGACGGCGGTGAAGCTGGGCAAGCTGCAGAACAACGCCTATCCGGTGCTCTCCGGCCTGACCAAAGGCGATGAGGTGGTGGTGAGCAACACGGCCCTGCTGCGCTCCGGCATGCCGGTGCGGCGGGCACCGGCCCCGGCTCCGGCCCCGGCCCCGGCGGCGAGCTGAACTCCGATGTCGTTCTCCGATAACTTCATCAAGCGGCCGGTTCTGACCACCGTCTGCAGCATCCTGATCGTGCTGGTGGGCCTGATCGCCATCCCCACGCTTTCGATCGAAAACCTCCCGAACATTGCCCCACCCCTGATCCAGGTGACCTCCAACTATGGGGGTGCCAATTCCCTGGTCACCGAGCAGGCGGTGACCAACCCGATCGAGCAGCAGATCAACGGTGTTCCGGGTGCGAATTATATTTCCTCCACCAGCAATATGTCTGGTACGAGCACGATTCAGGTGTATTTCAACGAAGGCACCGATATCAACATCGACCAGGTGAACGTGCAGAACCGCGTGTCCCTGGCCATGCCCCAGCTTCCCCAGCAGGTGCAGGCGACCGGGGTGTCGGTGATGCAGAGCACCCCGTCGATCCTGCTGGCCTACCAGGTCACCTCAACGGAAGGCCAGTTCGATGCCTCCTATCTCAACGGTCTCATCTACCAGAACCTGTACTTCCAGCTGGAACGGGTGCCCGGCGTGGCCACCGTCAACCTGCTGGGGGGCAGCAATCCGGCCTTCTGGCTGTTCGTCGATGCCAACAAGCTTTCCGCCAACAACCTCACCGCTGATCAGGTGGTCAATGCGGTGGCCAGCCAGAACACCGTGGCGATCGGTGGTCTGGTGGGTGGGCCGCCGGCCGCCGGCAACCAGAAGTTCGCCTACCCGATTCTGGTGGAGAACAACGGCAATCTCGTGTCTGTCGAGGAGCTCAACAACCTGATCGTCGGCCGCACCTCCACCGGCAACCTGCTGCGTCTCAAGGATGTCGGCGAAGCCACCTACGGCACCAACACCTTCGCCCAGCAGGCGGTGAGCATCGAAGGCCACCCCTCGATCACGGTTGCCGTCTTCCAGACCCCCGAGAGCAATGCCCTCGACGTCTCGAACCAGGTGGTGCAGGTGATGAACCAGTTCACCCAGAGCGTCCCACCGGGCGTCAAGGTGTTCGAGATCTACAACATCGGCCAGTTCATCGAGTCGGCCGTGGAGGGGGTGGTGGATGCCCTTGGCCTGGCGATCGTGCTGGTGCTGCTGATCCTGTTCCTGTTCCTGCAGGACTGGCGGGCCACCGTGGTGCCCAGCCTGGCGATTCCGATCTCCCTGATCGGCACCTTCGCCTTCGTCAAGATCTTCGGCTTCTCGATCAACCAGCTGACCCTGCTGGGCCTGGTGCTGGCCACCGGCCTGGTGGTGGATGACGCCATCGTGGTGATCGAGGCGGTGGAGAAGAACCTGGAGAAGGGGATGCGTCCCCGCCAGGCCGCCATGGAATGCATGGGGGAGCTGTTCGGTGCCCTGGTGGCCACGGCCCTGGTGCTGATGGCGGTGTTTGTGCCCGTGGCCTTCTATCCCGGGGGCATCGGCATCATCTACCGCCAGTTCGCCCTCACCATCGCCTTCTCGATCGCGATCTCGGCGTTCAACGCCCTCACCTTCTCCCCCATGCTCTCGGCCCTGCTGCTGAGGAGCCAGAAATCAGCACCCCCTGGCCGGGTGGTGGGGATCATCGGCGGGGTGGTGGTGGGCCTGGCCTTCGGCCGCTTCAGCGCCGCCTCCTTCGGCAGCATCACCTACGTGATCGGCGTGGTCGGTGGTGTGCTCGCCGGCGCCAATCTGGTCTGGATCTTCAGCCGCTTCAACGCCTTCTTCACGCGCCTGGAGCGTGGCTATGCCGCGATGGTGGGGGCCCTGATCGCCCGGCGTCGCTGGATCCTGGTGGGTCTGGGCGCCGGCATCGCCCTGACGCTGTTCGCCTTCACCGCCCTTCCCTCCGCCTTCATCCCCGAGGAGGACCAGGGCTACGGCATGGGCATCTTCCAGCTCCAGAACGGTGCCTCCCTCAGCCAGACCCAGGGCACCGCCCTGGAGGTGGCGAAGGTGCTCAATGCGGAGGAGGAGATCATCGCCGGCTCGGTGGTGAGCGGCTATGGCTTCAACGGCGCCAGTCCCGATCAGGGGGTGTTCTTCTTCGGCTTCAAGCCCCTCGAGGAGCGCAGCGGCACCGAGCAGAAGGCCCCGGCGATCATCAACCGGCTCAACGCCAAACTCAGCCAGATCAGTTCCGGCATGGCGGTGGCGGCCCAGCCCCCGGCGATTCCTGGCTTCTCGGCCCAGGGGGGCTTCTACTTCCAGTTCAACGACCTCAGCAACGGGGCCTTCACCTTCAACCAGCTCGATGATCAGGCCAAGCAGCTGATCCAGGCCGGCACCGCCAGCGGCGGCTTCTCCACCCTCTACACCCAGTTCATCCCCAGTGCGCCGGCCTTCGGGCTGAAGATCGACCGTTCGATCGTGGGGGCCCTCAACATCGACTTCCAGCAGGCGATGCAGACCATCGCCGTGCTCGCGGGCAGCAACTATTCGGGGCTCACCTATGAGAGCGGCCAGGTGAGGAACATCTACGTGCAGGCGGCGGCCGCCAACCGTAAATCCCTGGAGGATGTCCTCAGTTTCTACGTGCGCAGCAGGGACGACAAGCTGGTCCAGGTGTCGGAGTTCGCCACCGCGGAGCTCACCAGCGCGCCGCCGGTGATCAGCCACTTCAACCTCTATCGCACCATCCTGATCCAGGGGGCCGAGGCGGTCGGCAAGAGTTCCGGGCAGGCCCTGACGCTCATCCAGGACCTGTTCCGCGCCCAGGACTTCAACAACATCGGCTATGCCTTCACCGGTCTGGCCGCCCTGCAGCTGTCGGCGGGCAACGCCAGTGTGCTGGTGTTCGGCCTGGGGATCCTGGTGGTCTATCTGGTGCTCTCGGCCCAGTACGAGAGCTACGTGACGCCGGTGATCATCCTGATGACCGTGCCCCTGGCCATGCTCGGCGCCCTGGTGTTCCTGGCAATCCGCTCGATCGATCTCAACATCTATGCCCAGGTGGGTCTGGTGACCCTGATCGGGCTGGCGGCCAAGAACGGCATCCTGATCGTTGAGGTGGCCGAGCAGCACATGAAGGAGGGCATGACCGCCGCCGAGGCCGCCATCGCTTCGGCCGAATCGCGGCTGCGGCCGATCCTGATGACGGCCATCGCCGCCCTGGCGGGCTTCCTGCCCCTGGTGGTGGCCACCACGGCCGGTGCCAACAGCCAGCAGTCCCTGGGGACCGTGATCTTCGGCGGCCTGCTGGTGGCCACCGTGCTGTCGCTGGGGGTGGTGCCTCCCTTCTATGTGGTGGTGAAGGCCCTGGAGGCCCGCTGGTTCGGCGACTCCGACCCTGAGGAGGCGGACCTGGCCCCGGCCCGGGACCAGCCCAGAGCCTAGTTGTGACGAAACGTGCAGTGCCCCGCTGGGTTCATTGCGGTGGCCCGGCCAGGCCGTGAGGATCGTTAGGAAAGTGAGGATTGATCCATGCTGCCCACGCTTGCCGAACGGTTGCGGGAGCAGCAGGCGAAGAGCAGGGGCCGGCGCCCCTCACGCCCACCCTGGCCGGTGCCTGGCGAGCCTCCCACGGCCCTGCTGTTTCAGGCCCGTTCTGAGCTGGAGCCCATAGCTGTGCCCGTGGGGCCGGCTGTGCCCGCAGTGAACGCGGTCGTCGTCACGGAGATCGCCAGGCCGGAGTCCCTGGAGCCGGAGGTCGCGGAGCCTCAGAGGGGGGTGTCGGAGCTCACGCAGCCGGCCCTGGCGGTCACGCTGCCCCCGGAGCCAGCTGTGGCTGTGGAACCCCTCACGGCCCCGGAGCGGACAGCCCTGGCGGAGCTGCTGCTGCTGCTGCCGGTCTGGGCCGTGCTGGTGCTGATCGATGGTGCCCTGGCCCTGGTCACCCTGATCGCTGGCGCCGCGGGCCGGCAAGGACGGCCGCAGGCGAGCGTGGCGGAGGCTCCGCCGTCGACGGCGCCGGCCTTCCTGATGGCTGCTGCGGCGCCTTGAACACCTGCGGCTGAGGGGCCACTGACCACCAGGCCGTCGTCAGGCATTGCTATCGCGACTTGATGAAATGTTGCGACATTTCTTTCAACGGTCGGGGCCACGATCTGCAGCGTCTGGAATGTGCTGATTCTATGATGGTGTCCGTTTCTGATAGCTTTCTTGTGCAGGAAGTGAGGGAATCATGGGTCGACAGGCATCGGCGACCGGGGCTGTTCTTGCCGCCCTTTTTCTCTCCTTCAGCGGGCTCGGCTTCAGCCCGGTGGCCTTCGGCCAGTCGGCCCCGCCCGCCCGCAGTGTGAAGGTCGTCCAGGGCGACACGCTGGAGGCCATCGCCGCCCGCTATGGGGTAAGCGTGCAGGACCTGATGCGGCTGAACAGGATCACCAAGCCCGAGGAGCTGCAGATCGGCCAGCAGTTGAAACTGCCCCCATCGAAGGGGCTCGTGCAGGTGCGCGCTGGGGACACCCTGGCTGTGCTGGCGGCTCGCCATCTCACCACCGTGGCGGCCCTTCAGAAGGCCAACCCCGGCCTTAAACCCGACCAGCTCAAGGTGGGCGCCTGGTTGAAGCTGCCTCCTGCCTCGGCGGCGGCCACGGCCAAACCCACCGCGCAGCCCTCGTCCACCGCGCAGCCCTCGTCAACCGCGAAGCCTTCGCCCGCGGCCAAGCCAACCCCCGCCGCGAAGCCGGCCTCCCCCGCCACCCCCTCGCCCGCGGCGAGCGGCTCGCCGGCCCCCACCACGCCCCCGTCGGTGACGGCTCCGGGCCCGACCGCGCCCCCGTCGCCCCTGCCGCCGAAGCCGGGCGAGGCGGTGCGCTGGCGCTTCTACGGCAACACCCTCGTCGACTGGGGCGGCTGGAAGCTCCATCCCGGCGGCGTGCGCGTCACCCTGGTGCAACCCACCCAGGCGGACGTGGGACCGACCCGGGCCCAGGCGACGGCGGTGGCGGTGCACTGCAGCAGCCTCCGCCAGGCCTGGTTGGTCAACGGCGCCTGGGAGCCCTGGACCGTGCCGCTGGGGCGGTCGCTGGGTCAGCAGATCGTGCTGGATCTCTGCGCCAACGTCACTGACGCGACCGGCCCGACGGTGGCGCCCCCTTCCGCTCCTTTGGCCCCCTGAGCAAGGGACCCTCGGTTTCAAGGGGCCCGGCGGGGATCTGTCGGATTTCGGTGTCTTCCCCGTCCTCACTTTGGGCCTGTGGGCTAGTCTCAGCGGCCTGGATCGTCGGCCAACCAGGGTGACCTACTGCATCGGCTACTGGCTGGAGAAGGGCCTGGTGATGGCCTCGGACTCCCGCACGAATGCAGGCGTTGATTATATTTCGAGCTACAGCAAGATGTACGTCTTCCAGCCGGCCTCCGACCGGCTGTTCGTGCTGCTTGCCGCCGGCAATCTGGCCACCACCCAGGCCGTGGTCAGCTGGATCCGACGCGATCTCGACAGGGCCGCCGAGGACTCCGCCAGCGGGGCCGGGGATCTGCGTTCCTGCGATTACCTCTTTGAGGCGGCGGCCTACATCGGCCGGGTGAGTGTGGCGGTCCAGCGGGAGAACGGTGAGGCCCTGCAGCAGGCCGGCGCCAGTGCCGGGGCTTCGTTCCTCCTGGGCGGCCAGATCGCCGGGGAGCCCCACGGCCTGTATCTGGTGTATCCCCAGGGCAACGCCATCATGGCCACCAGAGAAACGCCCTACCTGCAGATCGGCGAGACAAAGTACGGCAAACCACCCCTGGATAACGTCGGCCACACCAATCTCTCCCTGGAGGATGCGGCCCGGCTCTGCCTGATCTCGGAGGTGCTCACCCAGCGCTCCAACCTCACCGTGGGTCCCCCGTTCGAGCTGGCCATTGTTCCCGCTGACGCCCTGGCGATTGCCCACCGGCTGACCTTCGCCGCCGACGCCCCGGAGCTGGCCGCCATGGTCGAGACCTGGAGTGACGCCCAGCGCGAGGCGCTGCATCGCCTGCCCAGCTTCCCCTGGGAGCAGGCGTCGCCGGCCTGAGTTCCCCACCAGCTCCCCGTCCCGCCATGTGGTCCGTCTCCGAATGGGTGTCCAACGGTCACCTGCCCACCGCCGAGGTGGTGCAGGAGCTGGTGGCGGAGGCCCATCGCCGCTTCGCGCCGCTCGGCGAGGGCCAGGTGGCCGACTACATCCCCGCCCTGGCGGCCGCGGATCCCGACCACTTCGGCCTCTGCGTCTCCAGCTGCGGCGGGGCGCTGTTCGAGGCGGGCGAGGCCCGGGTGGCCTTCAGCATCCAGAGCATCTCCAAGCCGTTCCTGTTCGCCCTGATCTGCCAGGCGATCGGTGAGGAGGAGGCCCGCGAGAAACTCGGCGTCAACAGCACCGGCCTGCCCTTCAATTCCGTGCTGGCGGTGGAGCGCAGCGGCGACGGCCTCTCCAATCCGATGGTGAATGCCGGGGCGATCGCCGCCACCAGCCTGGCGCCGGGCGCCAGCGGCGAAGCGAAGTGGGCCTTCATCCAGGACGGCTTCTCCCGCTTCGCCGGCCGGCGGCTGGAGATCGATGCCGAGGTCTGCGCCTCGGAGCTGGCCAGCAATCGGCGCAACGCCGGCCTGGCGACACTCCTCAGCGACCATGACCGCATCTGGTGGGACCCCGACGAGGCCACCGAGCTCTACACCCGCCAGTGTTCCCTGAGCGTCACCGCCGCCGACCTGGCGGTGATGGCCGCCACCCTGGCCAATGGCGGCCGTCAGCCCGTCACCGGGGAGCAGGTGATCGATGCCATCCACTGCCAGCACGTATTGGCGGTGATGGTGACGGCCGGGCTGTACGAAACCTCGGGCGACTGGCTCTACGCCACCGGTCTGCCGGGCAAGAGCGGCGTGGCCGGCGGCATGATCACGGTGGCACCCGGGAAGGGGGGCCTGGCGACCTATTCGCCCCCCCTCGATGGGGCGGGCAACAGCGTGCGCGGCCAGCTCACGGCACGGTTTCTTTCCGAGCGGCTGGGCCTGAATCTGTTCGCCTCCCGACCCGATGGGGGGCCCTGATCGCCCGGCGCTCCGTGGCCTGGCGCCAGCTGGTCCGTACGCCATGCTTGAGCGTCGGCAGCTGCCCCCCGTGCCCATGGAGCTCCTTCGTTCCGCCGCCGTCTCCGCCGCTGTCGCCCTGGCCGCGACGGCGGCCACCAGCGTTCCTGCCGCCCAGGCCAGCTGCCGCTTTCTGATGCCACTGGGGGGCGGCGGCAACCCGGTGGTGTCGAAGCGGATCGGGCCGGACCGGCTTGTGGGTCGTACCAACTGGAACACCGACTTCGTCGTCGATCGTGATTTCCGCAGTTATCGCTTCTTCTTCACATCGGCCTCCAGCGAGCGCGCCAGCTTCCCGGTGTCGGGCTTCATGGTCTTCACCGACGGCAGCAGCCTGCAGGTGGTCAACGAAACCCCGACGTTCGAACCCGGTACGGGCCGGATGTTCGGCCCCTTCCAGGCCGTTCCCGGCAAGCGCACCCGGTTGATGAACTTCCGGGTGGGCTCCTCCACCACACCGGCGGCCCTCGGCTTCAGCTATCGGATCTCCGTTCAGGGTTGTAACTGATCTCCCATGCAGTTCGAGAGCTTCGCGACCTTCAACATCGCCATCGTGGTGCTGGCGATCGGTCGCTGGCTGAACCGCAAGGTGGCCTTTCTGCGGGACTTCAACATTCCGGAGCCGGTCACCAGTGGGCTGCTGGTGTGCCTGCTGCTGGCCCTGATCCATGCCATCAACGGCACGGAGATCGGCTTCAATCTGCAGACGCGGGATTTTCTGCTGCTCTATTTCTTTGCGGCCATCGGCCTCAACGCCGACATCAAGACCCTGCTCGCGGGTGGCTGGCCCCTGCTGATCCTGGTGGGCACCACCGTGGGTTACATGATCCTGCAGAACCTCACCGGGATCGGCATGGCGGCCCTGCTGGGGCTGAATCCCCTGGTGGGTCTGCTGGGGGGGTCGGTGTCCCTGCTGGGGGGGCACGGGACGGCGATCGCCTGGGCCCCGCGCTTCGCCGAGAGCCACGGCATCAGCAATGCCCTCGAGATCGGCATCGCCTGCGCGACGTTCGGCCTGGTGCTGGCCTCGCTGATGGGCGGGCCGATCGCCCGGATCCTCATCCGCCGCCACCGGCTCAAGACGCCTCAGGCCGCTGCCGCCGCCTCTTCGGCCTCCTCCTCTGCCGTGGAGGGCGCCGCCCCGGACGGGGCCACGGAGCCGGTGACCTACTTCAGCCTGCTGGGCACGCTCTTCTGGCTCAACGTCAGCCTGGGCCTGGGCGAACTGCTGCATGAGGCCCTGCGGGCCGCCGGCAGCAACCTGCCTCTGTTCGTCTGCTGCCTGTTCGCGGCGATCTTCCTCACCAACACCGTGCCGCGGCTGCTGCCGATCCGCTGCCTCGCCGCCCCCCGCTCCCTGGCCATCGTCTCGGACATCGCCCTGGGCATCTTCCTGACGATGTCGCTGATGAGCCTGCAGCTGTGGACCATCGCCTCCCTGGCGGGCCCCATCCTGGCCATCCTCGCCGCCCAGTTCGTGGTGTCCTTCCTGTTCGCCCTGTTCGTGGTGTTCAAGGTGATGGGCCGCGATTACGAGGCCGCCGTGATCTGTGCCGGCTTCGGGGGCATCTCCCTGGGGGCCACCCCCACGGCCATGGCCAACATGTCGGCGGTGGCCCAGAAGTACGGGGCCGCCCACCGGGCCTTCATCATCGTGCCGCTGGTGTCGGGCTTCTTCGTGGACATCAGCAACGCCGTGGTGATCCAGCGCTTCCTCAACTGGTTCGGCTGACGCGCCTGGCGCCCAACCGCGACGGCCTTGGCGGGCTCAGAAGCGCAGCGTCGTGCGGATCAGCCCGGCCCAAACGCCCAGGCTGGCCTCCCCCGAGGCCGGGGAAAACAGCGGAGCCTCGGAGAGCGTGGGGCTGCCGGTGAGGGCCCCGCGCGGCCGGCTCAGCCAGAACACCGCCGGGGTCACCGAGAGGTCATCGCTGATCTGAATCCGGTAGTAGAGCTCCATGGCCAGGCCCCGGTCGTCGATGCTCACCGGCAGCGGCGTCCGGATCGCGCTGACGTGGGCCGGCGAGCCGACGGCGAAGCCCAGGCTGTTGCCCACCGCCAGCACATCGCTCCAGATCAGGCCCGCATACCAGGAGCGGCTGCGCACCCCTGCCAGGCCGGCCACCGGGTAGGAGCCGAAGCGGAACGTGTCCTGTCCCCAGCCGGCGCTGATCGAGGGCAGCCAGCCGGAGCGGCGCGGCTGCCAGTAGCCCGCCAGCGACCAGGAGCTGAGGCTCCCCTCCTCGGCCCCGGCCGCCAGCTGGCTGGCCAGGGGGGTGCCGCGGAGCCGCACCTGGGGACCGCTGAGGGTCCAGGCGCCGGTGATGTTCCACTGGGGCCGGCTCAGGGCCAGCTGCACGGTGCTGGTCTGGGAGGAGGCCCCGCCGAACAGGCCGCCCCCCTGGGGGGCCCCCCCGGCCCGGCCGGCCACGTAGGCGTAGCCCAGGCTCAGACCCCGCAGGTCGCCGCTGGGCTGCCACCAGACCCCGAAGCCGCCCCCGAGCCGCTTGCTGTAGGTGCCCGGTGCGCCGGCGTACTGGAACAGATCGAGGATCGGTGAGGCGTTGTAGACGCTCGGCCAGACGGGCAGCATGTCGAGCTGCATGATCCGGGGACCGACGCTGAGCCGGATCTCGGGGCTGAGCGGCAGCTGCAGGTAGGCGCGGTTGATGCTGACCAACCGACCGGAGCACCCCTCCTCCCCGGCGCCGCAGGCCGGTTCCTGGAAGGCGACGTCCAGGCGCGTCAGGGGGGTGGGCGGGTTGGAGAAGAAGCCGGAGGGGGCGAAGTCGCCGCTGCGCAGGCGGATCCGGAACAGGTCCTGGCCCGTGAAGCTGGTGTCGATGGTGAGCCGGGCCTCGTGGTTGAGGCTGACCCCGTTCAGCAGCGGCGCCCCATCAGCGCTGTTGCCGGCCCGCTCCACCGCACTGCCGGTGTACTGCAGGGAGCCCAGAACGGCGTTGATCTGCAGGTCCACCGTGGTGGTGGGGGCGAAGCGGGTGGCCTCCTCGGCCGCCAGGGGACCGGCGGCACCGCAGACCCAGGCCGCCGTCAGCCAGGGAAGGGTGGCGCCGCAGGGCCTCATGGCGCCGGGCCGATCAGGTGATCACGGTGGGGCGATCCATGCCGGTGCGCACCCGGACCTCGGCCAGGCCGTCGATGGCGTCGATCAGATCCTTGAGGGCCAGCTGGGGGTCGAGGTCGAGGGCACCGCTGGGGGGCACGTAGCTCTCCAGGTACACCCGCAGGGTGGCGCCCTTGGTGCCGGTGCCCGAGAGCCGCAGCACCACCCGGCTGCCGTCGTCGAGCAGCACCCGCAGGCCCTGGCCCTTGCTGATCGAGCCGTCCACCGGGTCGGTGTAGCCGAAGTCGTCGGCGGCGCGGATCGTGCGGCCGGCGAAACCCTGGCCCGGCAGGCTGGTGAGCATCCCGGAGACCCGGTCGTAGAGGCCGTGGGCGGCTTCGCTGGCCACGGCCTCGTAGTCGTGGCGTGAGTAATAGTGGCGCCCGAAGCGGCCCCAGTGGCCCGCCATCACCTCGGCCACCGAGCAGCCGCGCACCGCCAGGATCTGCAGCCAGAACAACACCGCCCAGAGGCCATCCTTCTCCCGGATGTGGTTGCTGCCGGTGCCGAAGCTTTCCTCGCCGCAGAGGGTGATCCGGCCGGCATCGAGCAGGTTGCCGAAGAACTTCCAGCCCGTGGGGGTCTCGAAGCAGGGGATGCCCAGATCGGCGGCCACCACGTCGGCGGCGGCGCTGGTGGGCATCGAGCGGGCCACGCCGGCCAGGCCGTCCCCGTAGCCGGGGGCCAGGGTGGCGTTGGCGGTGAGCACGGCCAGGCTGTCGCTCGGATTCACGAAGCAGTGGCGCCCCAGGATCATGTTGCGGTCGCCGTCCCCGTCGCAGGCGGCGCCGAAGTCGTAGGCGCTGCCGGCCAGCAGCAGGTCGGCCAGCTCGTGGGCGTAGGTGAGGTTGGGGTCCGGGTGGCCGCCGCCGAAGTCCGCCAGGGGCACGCCGTTGCGCACGGTGCCGGCCGGGGCCCCCAGCAGCCCCTCGAACAGGCGGCTGGCGTAGGGGCCGGTGACCGCATGCATGGCGTCGAAGGCCAGGCGGAAGTCGCCCCGCAGCAGGGCGGCGATACGGTCGAAGTCGAACAGCTTCTGCATCAGCGCCACGTAATCGTCGACGCCGTCGATCACCTCCACCGCCATGGCGCCGATGGTCGCCGTGCCGGGAACCTCCAGGTTCAGGGGGTCGGCGTCGAGGATGCGGTAGCCCTCCAGGCTGAGGGTGGCGGCATGGATGGCATCGGTGACTGATTCCGGTGCCGGACCGCCGTTGGCCCCGTTGATCTTGACGCCGAAGTCCCCGTCGAGGCCGCCGGGGTTGTGGCTGGCCGAGAGGATGATCCCAGCGACGGCGCCGTGGCTGCGGATCAGGTGGGAGGCGGCCGGGGTGGAGAGGATGCCGCCGGTGGTGGTGATCAGGCGGCTGACGCCATGGGCCGCGGCCATGCGGGCGATGACGCTGATCGCCGCGAGGTTGCCGTAGCGGCCATCGCCGCCGACCACCAGGGTGCCGCCGGCGATGCCGGGCACCACCCGCAGGGAGGCCTCGATGAAGCTCTCCAGGTAGTGGGGGGTCTGGAACTGGCGGGTGCTCTTGCGCAGGCCGGAGGTGCCGGGCTTCTGGTCGTCGAAGGGTCGCTCCAGCGCCACCTGACGCAGCTCGGTCGTCATCGCCATGGCCGGCGTCCTGGTTCTCGGTGGAACCCCAAGCTACCTCCGCCGATTCGGGTGGTCCTGCGGTGGCTGGCCCACGCTGGCGTTGTTGGCGCTCCAGCCGTGGCTGGTGAGTTGGACAGCTCTGGCTAGCGTGAGTGGAACCGACTCCCACCCCATGGCGCTTTGGTCGCTTTCCACCTCCCTGCGCGGGGCCGTTGTCGCCTCTGCGGTCGTCGCCACCACCGCCGGGGCCGTGGTGTTCAGCCAGACCTCGGTCCGGGGGGCGGTCATGGGTGCCCCGAAGGCCCTCCCCTATGCCGAAGCGGTGAGCCGCACCCACACCGCCGCCGAGGCGGTGCTGGCCGGGGCGGGTGCCGAAACCTGCCTGCGGGGCAAGCTCACCAATGCCCTGTTGGGGCTTTCCAGCAGCTGTGAGGCCAAGGGGGAGCGCAATTCCCTCTGCCAGCTCGCCGACAAGGCCGCCGTCGTCACCCCCATGAGCCTGGCCTTCATGCGGGACACGGCGACCCGGCTGCTGGCGCTGATCGATGGCGGTGCCACCCAGACGTCAGCTTCCGGGAGCCCCGAGCCTTCCCTCACCCAGCCCTGACCCCGCACCACCATGGAGATTCAGCACCCCTCGGATGACGGCCCCCTGTCCCCCCAGCAGGAACTGCTGCTGGAGCAGTTCCGCCAGCGCATGGAGGCGAGGATCAGCAGCCACGGCCTCACCAGCACGGACGTGGCGGATCTGGTGAAGGAGCTGCGCGAGCATCCCGATGTGAGCCGCCAGCTGATGGCGGAGCTGACCAAGGAGTTGCAGCGGCTGCTGCCCGGTCAGCGCTTCAGTTTTGATTGGGATTGATCAGGTTCAGGCCCCCCTGCCTTGGGGCGGCATTCTGCGCCGGCTTGGCCACCGGCAGCTGCAGGCGGCAGACGGCCGTGAGGCTGCGGGCGGCACGGTCGATCGGCTCGCGGCGCTCGAAGCTGTTGCTGGCCGCCACCACCGACCGCTGACGGATCGTCCAGAGCACGTCCTTGCAGCTGGCGGGCAGGCGCGGATGGTCGAGCAGGGGGTTGGCCAGGCTGCGGGCCTGGTCGCAGGATTCGGCGGTGTTCTCGCGGCTGCAGGCCAGGGTGATCAGCTGCAGGGAGCGGAACTCGGAGGAGGGGGGGAAGGGGGGCAGCTCCGGGGCGGCCCGCAGCGGTGAGGCCCCCGCCAGGGGCAGGCTCGCCAGCAGGGCCAGATGCGGCAGGGCCGCTCCGATGCGGCGGAAGGCCGGGGCGGTGGCGCGAGGGGACCGGTCCATGGGGGGCGGGGAGGTCACCCAATCATGGCCGCCGCCCCGGGATCCCTGGTGATCGCCGTGGTGCCATCGCGCAGCGGCCGCTGGGAGGCCAGCCAGCGGCGGGCCAGCAGCGGCCCACTCCAACGGGCGGTGCGGGCCAGCAGGCCCCGCAGGCGGTGCCGGCGCCGCAGCAGATCCGCCCGGCGGGCCTCCTGCTCCTGCAGCGCCTGGATGCGCCGGATCTCGGGCAGCCGCTGGGCGACGACCGCCGCCGCGGCCGCGTCGATGGCCACGGGCTCCCCGTCCAGCAGGGCGGGCCCCAGGTGCCGTGCGGCCACCAGAGCATCGCGCAGGGCCATGTTGATTCCCTGGGCCCGCAGGGGGCTCATCGGGTGGGCGGCATCACCGAGCAGCAGCAGGCCGGGCCGCTGCCAGCGGGTGCAGAGCCCCACCCGCACCGGCAGCCGCACCGGTCCCTGGACGGCCGCCGCCGGCAGCTGCCGCAGCCGCCGGGCCAGGGCTTCGGGGGCATCGCCGGCCCAGAGTTCCGCCCAGGCGCCGGGGCCGGCCGGAGCGGGAGCGAGTGCCTGCTCCGGCGCGATCGCCCAGCCCAGCTGGACACCACCGCGGGCCGAGGGGAACAGGGCATAGCTGCCCGAGGCGCCCACCACGGTCACGAAGCGGCCGGCCAGCCACTCCAGTACCGCATCGGCCCCCGGGGCCTCCAGCCGGAACCAGAGCACGTCGAGGGGGCTGGGGGCGCCCTCCAGCTCCAGGCCGCCCTTGCGGCGCAGCAGCGAATCCCGGCCGTCGCAGGCCACCACCAATGCCGCCTCCAGTGAAGTGCCGTCCGCCAGGCACACGCCGGCGACGCGGCCGTCCCGCAGCAGCAGATCGCTGGCGGCCTGGCCCGGGTGGAAGCGGAAGCCCGGCTGGCGGCCCGCCTGCTCCAGCAATTCGGCGAGCAGGGAGTCCTGGTCGATCAGGGTGCAGGGGGCGGCGCTGCCCATGGGCTCGGCCGCCTCGAACAGGGCCTGGCCGTCGAGGAAGAAGCTCCAGGCCGTCAGGGGCCGCTGCCGCATCGCTGCTGGCAGCGGCTCGAGGCCCATGGCCGCCAGGGCCGCCAGGCCACTGGGCATCAGCCCTTCGCCGCGGAACGGCCGGCCGCCTCGGCCGGTGGCATCGATCAGGTCGACCGGCAGGCCGCGGCGGGCCAGGAGCAGGGCCAGGCTGGCGCCGGCGGGGCCGGCCCCCACCACCAGCACCCGGGCGCCAGGGGCTGCGGAGGGCGCGCTCAGGTGAAGGAGTTGTAGTTGAGGCCTTCCTCGGGGCTGCCGTTCTCCGCCCCCTGCAGGGCGTTCTTCTTGCTGAGCAGGTAGTCGACCAGCTCCTGCTGCAGGGTCAGCAGCTCGCTGGTGCAGCCCCGGAAGGCGGCCCGGTGACGGATCTCATCGTGGCGGGTGTGCAGGTCCCGCAGCATCAGGTTGATGGCGTCCAGGCGCGGTGTGACCTCGCGGGAGCTGGCGGTGGACACAGGGCTGGGGGTGGTGACGGAGCCGGACACCGGGTCCATGGATCGATTTCTACGCGTCAACGGATCGTAGACGGCGCCGCCATCGCCGCCCCATCGGCGGCAGAGGGCCGTTCCCGGCCGCTGCCGCAGCTGCGCCGGCGCTGCTCCATGCGGCGGGCGAGCCGGCCGCCGATGCCCAGTTCGGCCCCGCGCCAGAGGCGGTCGATCTCCGCCTCGAAGTGGCGCGCCAGCAGGGGGGAGCGGATCAGCAGCAGGGTCTCGTCGTTCTGGAAGGCGGCACTCGGGCTCCAGTTGAAGCTGCCGGTGATCACGGCGCGGCCGTCGATCACGGCGAACTTGTGGTGCAGCTTGTCGCCGGACGCCAGCCGGGGTGTGCCCACCCCTTCCAGGGGCGCGCTCCAGGCCCGGTTGTCCGCTTCGATGCGGCAGTCCTGGTCGGGGAGGGTCACGCCCAGCAGGTCGAGGGTCTCGCTGAAGGCCCGGTTGGCGAAGCCAGGATCCGCCAGCAGGCGCAGCTTCACGCCCCGCCCATGCAGCTCCTGGAGCCGGTCGGCCAGGTTCTGGCCCGAGAAGACGAACAGGGCCAGATCGAGACGCCTCCCGGCGCCGGCCAGCCGGCTCTCCAGCCAGGCCAGGCCGTGGTTGGGGTCGCTGCGGCGGTGGGGGGAGAACAGCACCTCCACCGACGTGCCGGCCACATCGACCACCTGGGCGCCGCCGCCCTCTTTGGCGATGCCGAAGCGACTGTCGGGCAGCCCGCCAGGGCCATCGCCCCAGAGCCGGGCGAACTCGGCGGCGAACACCCCGGCCAGGGCGGGGCTGTCGAAACGCAGCAGATGGTTGACGTTGCCGCGGGTGCTGGGTGCGCCCGCATCGCCGTGGATGCAGGAGGGGCTGAAGTTGGCCGAGCCGGTCACCACCACCCGGCCGTCGACGATGAGGAACTTGTGGTGCATCAGGCCGCTGCCGCGGCTGCCGTCGGCGGTGTCATCGAGCAGGGGCACCCCCGCCCGTTGCAGCACGGCGACGGCGTCCCCCTGGCCGAGGGCGGCCAGCTGCTGCTGGCGCTGGCGCTGGTGGGGCGGCAGATCGACGGGATGCTGCTGGCTCCAGGGGGTGCTGTAGAGGTTCTCCAGCACCACCCGCACCCGCACCCCGCGGCGGTGACGCTCCGCCAGGGCCTCGGCCACCGCCGGCAGGGAGAGCTCCTGCACCGCCACCAGGATCTCCACGCGGGCCTCGCGGATGCTTTCGAGCAGCAGGGCCTCGAGGTCATCCCCCTGGCGCCACTGGCCGCTGATCGGGCTGCGGTAGCGGCTCTCGCCCCGGTGGTTGAAGGCCACCCGGATGCCCGGCGGCAGGGGCAGGGCCCGGTGGTCGCCGCCGCTCAGGGCCGCCGGTGCGGGGCCGCAGCCGCCGAGCAGGCCGGCCATGGCCAGGGCGAGAAGGGGCCGCTGGGCCGGCCGGAGGCGGGAAAGGAGCGCGAGAGGGTCCACGGGCTGGAGGGGGCGGCGGGTTCCGCTCCTTCAGCCTTCCCGGCGGGGGACAGGGCTCTGACGGTTCGCCAGGGGCGCGCCGCGTGCCCAGGGGGCCTCAGTGGTGGCCGGGCATCTCCGAGGTGCGCAGCATGACGGCGAACCAGAGGCTGCCGATCACCACCGCGGCGATCACTCCGGCGGAGATGCTGACCCGCAGCATCAGGATCGGCACCACCAGCGGGAACAGGATCGAGCCGGCCAGGGGGGTGAGGGCCACGACCGCCTTGAGCAGGCCGCGGTTGGAGCCGGTGGCGGTGTTCTCCATCAGAACCACTCGGCGACGGCCTGGCTGGCGGGGTTGCTGTTGTCTTCGGGTGTGGAGCGCCGGAACTCCATGGTGATGCTGCGCTTCTGCTCGCCATCGGCCGCCAGGGCCTCGATCGGGTAGAGCTGCTGGCCGTCGCGGAAGGGCACCTGCACCCGGAAGGTGCCGTCGGCCGAGAGGGGCACCTCCTCACCGCCGAT
>CALRJV020000014.1:0-55012 GCA_943367705.1 Synechococcus sp. UW140 | reverse complement strand
CCCCCCCCCCCCCCCCACGTGATCCAAATTCCTAATATTTCCTGTAGCATCTACTGCAGAACTTCCCCATCACATTCTTAGGTGATCCAATGGCGGGCGAGCCTAGTAAGAATTACCTCCTTATCCTCCTCGACGCTTATACCAAGTGGGAAGGAAGGATCAAGGCGCTTGGAACACTTGCCGGTCTACTTTTATTTGTTATTGCGAATGTAGGGGCAGCAGTGGCAACAGCATTGAACTCTGCTGCGTCCTTTCTGATCTCATTGCTCACGACATTGCCTCTTACTCTGTCAGTAGGAATGCTGACAGCTCTGGTTACGCGCTACCAACTTAGAGCTCCGATTGATATTGTATTCGCAGCGTGCCTTGCATTTATAGGGAATTCACTCATAACCAGGTGGCTTGGTCTGGGACTGCATATTGACTATGGTCAGATTTTTACCTCATGGGGCTTCGCGGATTACACCAACCCCTATCATGTGATGGCAGTACTACCATTTGCTGTTTTGTGGGAATACTTCCAGCTATATGGAGTCGTTGGATTTACCATATCATCAGTTACAGGGATTATAGCAGGGAGAATTATTGGTGGGAAAAGCAAGTAGCTGGAGTCCTGGCACTCCGCGTCTATCTGAAGCGGGAAAAGGAGAATGAACACCTGCTAGGCTGAATAAAGACTTCAGCCATTGGCTTCAGGATACGTCCGGGACATCCCGTTCTTATCTATTTCTCTGTCAATTACCTACATTGCCGCTATCACGCATTCATCGAGTAATAAAGCGTTAGGCTAGGCGGCATTCCTATGATTATATAGCCAGGCTCAGTAATCTCATAGAAATGCTCATCAAGGCGAGTGGATGTGGTTTTAATATGCCAGCCTCTATAGGTTTCACCCAGCAAGACGATGTCGGCCAAGGGGCTATGGTCGTCCAAGGTCAGTGACTGCTCCCTTAGTCCCAGTCGTAGCTCACACGCGCCTCCACGGCCAAGGGGAAAATTTTCTTCACGTAGGCGCTAAGGCGATCAGGGAGTTGCGGATCATTAGCCTGCCGCGCAGATATAGTCCACCACAGGCTTCATGTTGGCCGAAGGCCTGCGCCAACCGGCCCAGCCGGGCGGTTGCGGGTTAGGGCCATCAGGCAGGCCGATCGGATCCCACCAGTTCACCTGCCGGCTGTCGCAGTTGATGGCGACGGGGTTGTCGATAATGTCGTTGGCCCGACGGTTGGGACCGATATGGCAGGTGACGCTGGACGTGAGCACCCGTTCACCAGCGCTTGGATGCAATGGCGATGAATTCGGAAGCCTGGTCAAAGGAGACGAGATTGGCACTATGTTGCTGAACGGCCTACCGATGGTGGCGGTGGTACAAGACTTCTAGCGACCTGACCACGGGTGACAGTTAGCTGATCAGGGAAGGATCGATTAAGTGAGATGGACTGACGCATCCCGTCCTGCCGCACCTCAGGAATAAGTGACTAAGGGGAGCTGGTGTTTTCCTAGTACCTGAAGGCAAAGGTTCCTTGATCGAGATGAACTTGGAAGTCACCATCTTGATCTTTTTCCCAGCGGCCCAAGTAGCGCTTGCCCTGGAGGATCACTTCTGCTGAATTGTCATTCCACAGGACAACTGTGCGTGTAATCCCATTAGGCTCAATGACATCGTAGACAAGATGGCCGTTGACATTTCTTCGCGACGTCACCGAACATCTTGAAGGTACAAGATCGGTTGAGTCTTGTGTGAGCTGGAACCAGCAAGTCGGACCAGAGGTCGAACGACCGCTGGCCTCTGCGGGTCGTTGAGCTGAGTCGTTTTGGGCTCCTTCGCTGGCATCATCCGGGGATTGTGTCGTCTCCAGACGGCTTGGAGGCGAAGGTGGTTTGGCCAGAAAAGCGTTGATGGTGCTGGCTGCCAGTGCAAAATTCAGGCCCTCGCTATCCCGAAGCTTGAAGGTGGCCATGCCCACGACACAGCCTGTGCCATCAAGGACAGGCCCCCCGGAATTGCCCGGGTTAATCGCCGCATCAATCTGGAGAATGGCACCATCATCTCGCAGCCCACTGACAATGCCACGACTGATGCTGAACTCCAGCCCCTTGGGCGCACCAATGGCAATGATATCGGTTCCGACATTGACTGCCTCTGGCTTGATCTGAAGCACCTTGCCGCGGATGGCACGCACTTCCAACATGGCAAGATCTGTTTCTGCCGAATCGCCTCCACCAGTGGCGACCACAGCTGCATTGTCCTGGCTGCCATCCGGCCACTTCAATGTCGCCACCTGGCTGCCTTCCACCACATGGGCATTGGTCACGAGCAGGGTGACGCCATCTTGATGGCGAACGACAAAGGCACTGCCTAGGCCATCCGATGTTTCCACAACAGCCACACCGGCCTTCGAGCCGGAGAAGATGGCCTCTGTAGAGAGGTTCTGATTCGTACAGGGTGGAGCCTGAGGAACAGGAATCTTCGTGGGGCTCGTGGTCTCGACCCTCGGCGGGGTGCAACCGGCAAGCGTGAAGGAGATCAGAGAGAGGCCGGTTAAAATCCCAAGAGCGTGGCAGTTCCGCTTCACAACCGTGACTTGTCCTTTTTGCTTGATGCTATGCGGGCCGAAGCGGTTTGTCCGAAAGACGCAAGATGCCCTAAAGGGGCTAGCAATAGCCTTTGACGGCACTGCTTGCCTTCCTAGGTTTTTGACCTCTCTTTAGCGAGGGTGAGAGATCAGCGTCAACTCAAGTGGTCATCCGTGCTATGGGTTCAACGAACCTCATTCACCTCAACGCTTCACACGCCTCCCCATCTCCGTCCCCATCCAGATAGGTGTGCCCTTCCCTCAGAAGCAGCTGGGCATGCTGCCATGACCCCACATTCCGGCAGTACCACCGCCGCCCCGAGCTCGGGCTGGCTCCGCCGTTAATGATCGTCAGGTTCACCGGTCGCTGAGGTCGCTGGACCACGCCATCAACCCGCCAGACCCAAGCCCGGTATCGCTGAGCCAGCTTCTCCCGATCAAGATAGGCCCACTCGTCGCATTGCTTCAGGTACTGCCGGTAGGTGAAGGCATGCCCCTGCTGCACAAGAGTCAGTCCTGCGTTCGAGCCGTTCTGGGTGAAGACCTCAGCGACGGTACGCCCATAGCGGTCCTTGGTTTGAACTTTGAGGGAGACGGTAGAGCCGATCGGCAGCAAAGCCTGGAGAGCCTCCCTCGCCTTCTGGCGGTAGGGCGACTGCGCCATCTCCGGTGCGTCGATGCAGGCCAGGCGAATCGTGATCTTCTTCCCGCCTTCATCGACACGCAGGGTGTCGCCATCGCCGACAGAGATCACCGTGGCCGCTGCGGCGAGCAAGGGAGCGAGCAGAGGGAGGAGCAGAGCCAGGGCCTGGAAGGAGAGGAGTGGGACGACCCGCATCAGGGCTCGGGGGGGGGGGGGCTGGGAGTGACGAGATCTTGGCGGCCTATGGACGCGGGACAGAGGGCAGCGTGTGGATCTGATACTCAACCGAGGGCGGCGGGAGAGGGTCAGGGTCGATCTCGGGGTTGGTGTCACTCAGCCTATCGAAGAATGCTCGATGAGTACCCCACCCCCTCCTGCGCCGGACCACCCGGACACCCGGACAGGGGCCTGGCCCCACGCATCGCTGCTGCTCTTCCAGAGGGGGGCCATTTCATCAATAGCTTGGTGAAGGGGTGTCCGCCCCGTCCGGGTAGTCCCAGTTGAGATGGAGACTGGTGAGTGGCTGGAGGTGTCGCCCTGACCGGGCCCTGTGGGTTCCCTGTCCGCCCCTGTCCGACCACTCCAGACCGTGCCGTCTGGACATGACTCTCTTCCTGGTCGGAAGCTCGTTGCGTTCTCGGGGGGGCATGGCAGGAAGGCCGACTACTGACCCTGTCCGGCTTCGGAAACCCTGTAAGCAGCCACTCCGCCACCATGACCGGCTGCCTCTGGCACTTTGACTCCGACGGCTGGCCCCTCGAACGCATCGATACCCGCACCGGCGAACACGTCCCCGTATTCACTGGCGGGCCTGATGAGTCGTTTCCCCCCTAGGATGGCGGGCGCCCAATCTCCTGCTCCATGCCGAAGGTCTCGGGGGTGGAGTGGGTCTTCGGTGGTGACGGCCACCCTGCAGAAGAGTGAAAGCGTGGAAGGATCCGCTACCTTGCCGGGGTCACTGGTGACCAGCTCCCAGGCCCTCACTGATCAATGAGCATTTACAAAGCCACCTCACTGATTGCATGGGTCTTCTTGTTTTGCCCTCAAGGACTAGCAGAATACAGGAGCCACCCTTCTGTTGGGACCTCCCGCATACACTATGGGAGTTTAGCGCAAGCTACTCCATCAAGTCATTCCGCGCCACCCATTCTCGGCAGACCCTACTCAATATGGACGGGGCACGGCTATCTAATACCCACATGGATCATATCAAAAGATGAGTTGTCAGCTGGTGTCATTAGAGTCAAAACTTTTAGGTTTGACGCCGCCATGCTTGATGCCACTGAGAAATGGAAAACAATTTTTCCCCCACGCACCCCATTTCACACAGACACAGCGGTTGTCAATTGCTCCAGCAAGACAATTGATGGGGAAGCTGTACCTTTTGACGATCCCCCGCGCTCAACTGCTTGGATGAAGAGACTCTACAAAACAGTATGCCAAGGATATCAGTTCGATCCATTTGCCGAATTCGGTAACCGATGTGGAGAGGAGGCAGCCGAGAAGATAGCTGCACAGGATCTAGTTGGCATTAAAAGGATGATGGCCTTACAAAGAATGGGTCAAGCAAGCAAGGATTGCAAAAGGTTTTCCGATGGCTGGTTGGATATCTTTAATGCTGCAGAGCAGTCTAGGCTTGAATATATGCGAAGGGGCTGGCGAACCTATGGAAATATTCTGATGTCCTGGAACGGCTGGAAGCTTTCAGAGCCAGATAAACGAGTCAACTCCTTCTGGATGATCACAGAACAGGGTGCTGACATTCATTTGTACAGTGAGACTCAATGGTTAACCGTTTCGTGCAAGACTGGAACCTACTCATTACGGTCATCAGGCAAATGGGGTGAGTGGTCTGTTCCGCAACGTGGTGACAAATGGGAAGGGGTCGTGATCGATCTATGTCGGCCGATTGTTGGGTAATTCTTTATTTGGGAACCGAGCTCACAAGCTCACGCTTCCGGATGAGGCTGGCTGCAGGCCAAGTGTCTACAAGAACGTAAGCAATATGGCAGCGCATGCCATCCAGGACTATCTTTCCCAAATAGAAGACATCTTTCAACGTGACATCAATGCCCATTCTAGGACAGCTGGAGAGCGTCGACCTCAGGCGGGCCTGGGCTCATGAGGCCATGAGCTTCACACCCTGGCTGGCGGAGAATCTGAGCAGTCTTTCAGCAGCATTGGGAATCCCGCTTGAGCTGGAAGGCCAGGAGGTGAGAGTCGGCACCTTCTCAGCAGATCTACTCGCACGCAATCCCCAAGATGGCAGTCTTGTATTGATTGAGAATCAGCTCCAGCAAACAGATCACAGTCACCTTGGCCAAATTCTCACATACCTGGCTGGCTTGGAGGCACAGGTGATCATCTGGATAGCCAGTGACTTTCGCGATCCTCACCTTTCAGCAATCCATTGGCTCAATGAGCACACTGTCGATCCCTTTGCCTTCTTCGCTGTTCAGGTCAAGGCAGTCAGAATTGGCGATTCAGCGATTGCACCACTCTTTGAGGTTCTAGCAAAGCCGAACGGTTGGGACAGGCAACTGCAGAAGCAGGTTACCTCCGCTGCTGTAGAGCTCTCTGCTATTGGCCAGTTTCGACTCGCTTTCTGGAGCCGGTTGCTTGAACTGCATCCAGAGCAAGCACAGTGGGGATCGGCTGATGCAGCAAGCTCCCGGTGGCACCCACTGAAGAATAGCAACTTTGTTGTTGTCACCTATATCTCTGTGAATCGTTGTGGAATCTTTGTTCGTGGCCGGCGAGGTCAAACGTTGAAAGACTCCAAACAGCTTCTTACGGTTCATAAGTTGCCATTGGAGCAGCTCCTTGGAATTCCCATCAGCGATGGCGAAGGCTATGGATTGACTCAATCTATTGAGGCCGATGCTCGCGATAGCTCAACGTGGCCTGAATTGGCAGAGTGGCTGGTCAACCGGCAGGAGGAATATGTAGACGCTCTAGAGTCAACGATTAAGGAGTACCAAGAGCCGATTCCTGATGCATAGGATGTTTCTAGGTTAGAAGCGCCTTCAATGCCTCCGACCTTAGTACACAGTTGTTTTTCCCACTTTGGTGCATTACTCAAAAAGGGGTCTCACCGAGTCGTATGCCTGCATGGGGTCGAGTCGTCTTTTCGTTACCTCATTCTCCACACCTCTCAAACGCTTGTCTCATATGATTTACCCGATACGCATATGTATTGAATGTTTGATTAAGATTTTCAGCTGTGCACTGCAGTCACGAAGACTTTGCCAGATAGTCATAGCGTAAGAACAGGAATCTCCTGGCGTTCTAACTTATGCTCCTCCACAGGAATTCCGCCCGAGATGACCGTATACGGACTCACCATTGCGATAGTTTGAAATGTAATATATCTCTCCTCGGCGATCACCGAGACGCTTTCGCTCATCGCAGTCAGTCGGAACATATTCCAAGCAGAGTTTCACAGGGTCGTTAGCACGAAACATCAATGAAGCAGCCTGGAGGTCTACAGGGCTGCTCTCAGGGGAAATTCCCCAGCCTGATCCAGACCCAGTTCGCAGTTTTCGGTATAAGAATAAAGAGATTCCATTCGTCATGTCTAGTTGAGAATCCTCAGAGCCAAACTCCCCAACACGGGCTCCGAATCTGGAAGTTGTCTCTCGAACAAAAGTATTACTGCACTGGCCGAGCCGAGTAGGCGGTGGAGCGGCTACTGCCGTTGTCGTACAAATCAAACTAATGACGAGCATCAACGATGTGGTTTGTCTGAGCATACAGATCTCGACCAAGCCTGAACACCCTACCACCAATACTGGCGAACGAGATATGGGCAGAGATATTTTCTCGGATAAGTGCCATTAATAAGGCTATCAATTGTGTCTACTCCTATACATCGTCTTGGCATACAGTGCTTTACAGCAATAACTTATAGAGGCAAATGGTGTGACTGGCAAGGCCTTGGAAGGCTATTCAGGCGTCAGGCACAAGCCATAAACACAATGAAGAGTTCCGCCTCAACTGAGAAGCGCAGTATACAGTTCTCCCTTTGCCAAGAGGCAAAGACTTGCAATGACAAAGCGGCTTGAAGCTTATGGCCAAACTGACTCATCAACTGTAATTGTGTTGCCATCATACTTCTCGGAGGGGCGTACCGTACCAACATAAACTTCGGATACGCCACGCCTCGATGACACGTATTCAACAAGGTCGTTCTTGTCCTGAGATGACAAAGAGTTCCATGATCCTCTTGGAATCATCATCACATCTTTGCCTCCCCAAGTTGTAAAGATAGCCTTTGACACCTTGACTCTGCCGCCAGGCAGGTATTCATCGATTCCCCAGTAGTCGCATTCCGCTTCAAGCCTATCGGAAATGGCTTTTCCTCTACTATGCGTGAGTACAGTCTCTGAAGCCTCGGGTTCGGTTGTGCCTGATCCTGACTGCGCCTCAGAAGGCTGATCGCCTGAAGAGCTCAAAGGCGAAACCGATTTCTTATTGGTAGACGGTTGCAGAAGGTTCGTACTCGCTAAGATTATGCTCAAGCCAACTATCCCCAATAGTCCAAGAGCAACCCATTTCGCAACTCCTACTAGTATGCGAGGATAAAGCCACACCATCCCAGATATGGCCGCAAGGACCAGAGCAGGTGGAAAGAGAATTCCAATGACCGCAAAAATCACAAAGAAGGGGAAGGCTGGTTTGAACCTGTCGCTTTTACTCTCGTTGGTTGAAGTTGGTGCCTTATTGTCTCTCCTGTATCGGCTGTCGGTGTAAACGGTCGAGGTAGTAATGATTTCATGGCTAGTGGAAGCCTCCGGAGGCGGGCTCTCGTTCGTCCCCTCTTTGCAGGCCAGCTTCTCAGCGCCTTTATTTCTGATAAGAGGCAGCAAGTCGCTCGCAACTCTGTATTCAGCCAACTTCTCGCCATCAGCTGAATACAAAAGAAAGTTTCCTCCATTCGTTGAAAGTCGTGATCTTGCTTGAGAGGGCTTAATGAGACCTCCAGCAGACGCATATAAACAGGACGCTGCTTGAAAGTAGTTCATTGCCAACTGTCTCCCTATTGAAGAACCAAGAGAGGATACCACTTGCCTGCCTGTTTCATCCAGACCGCAATCAAGGCGATCAGTTCTGGACTTGTAACTATATAAGGGGAATAACGTCAACGACGCTGTGTCTCTGTGCTTGCTTTAACCCCGGGTTACGATATCTATTCAAATACGTGAAGGAGTCTTTCGACTGACATGGAAGGCCCTTCGTTAGTGATCCTCAGTTCTCCATTCTTTCCTCTTGGGGGGCGAGCTCTTGTTGACGGTTCAGATCTACTGTTGGTCTGACAAGGCGTGACTCGTAGCCGGCTCGCTCGATCGCTGCAGCCGTCTGACTAATCGAATCGAGCAAGGGGCCGCTCACCGGAGCAAGCTCACGGCAGAAGGTGGCGATGGTGCTCCAGAAGTTGGGTTCGTAAGAAGTCATGGGAAGAATGGGGCAACGCTTGGGCGCTGAATGGTTTTGGAATGAGTTGGTTGGGGACTGCCTCTTGGGTGGGCTCGCCAGCGGAAGCAGCATCAGCAGGGGCTGGAAGCGCTGAACGACAGAGGCCGGACGCTGCTGTCGTGCTCGGGGGCAATGGGCACGGCCGCCACGCCCCAGGTGGTTGACCAGCGCCGGAGCGCCAGGAGCTATGGGCTCGGGGGAATAGAGGCAGCACCCGCTCGGCTTCATGGCAGGACCGAAGGAAACGAACCCCAGATCCGCCCCCTCTGCTCCAAGACTCCGGGCGAAGCCAATCCCTCCAGAAGCCGTGGCAGCATCAATCCGCACCGGTGGTCGTCACAGCCCGCTGGTGTGGACAAAGCCGGGCAAGGAGTCAGAGCCCTTGCCCCTTTCCTCTTCCGGCTCAGCCCCACCCCCGGCCGTAGGCACCTCTTGGCCGTAGGCCGTCCTCAGCTGCGAGTGGCCGCCAGCGCCAGCTCATGGGCCTGAGTGAGGGTGGCGGCGGCTTTGCCAAACCACAGCCCCTCCAGCCGCTGACGGGCCGCCTCGATCGGATCCCTCGATCTCCCAGCCTCATGTGAGAAATGCTCGGTCAGAGCCTGGTAGGCGGACCACATCGTGCCTTGCACGCCTGGGATGTCACTGCCGATGGCCTGGCCTTCGAACTTGGCGTAGAGGCCCTCCCAGGCGGGGAGATCCTCCAGCCGCCGGGGTCGGCTTGTTGTCGCATCGCCCCGGCGGTCGTTGATCCTGCCTCGCAGCTGTTCAGCGAAAAGGGTCTCGACATACTGCCGGAACTGGCTAGCCGTGCAGGGGGCGGCGGCCATGGCGCGGAGTTCGGCCAGACCTCCAGTGAACTGCTGCCGCTGCATGTCGATCAGTTCGGGTAGCCGGCTGATCAAGGCGTTGGCATTGCGGGTATGGCGGATGCGGCAGCCCTGCTGGCGGCGGCTCCTGGCGGATGCCAGCCCCAGAGCTGCGGAGAGAGTGTTTTGACACACCACCCGGATGGGGGAGAAGAAGACCGAGAAAGCGATCGTCCCGTCATGGCTGGTGCAGCCGACCAGAAACTGATTCACCGGATCACCGGGGAGGACCTCCCCTTCTGACTGCCGCACTCGGGCCGTGAAGGTCACCTTCCTGCCGCCGGCCAGCACGCAGACAGCGTCCATCACCGCATCGCTATGGAGGGCTTCAGCGACCCGGATCAGCTGCTCGTTCTGCACCACCTCGTAGGTGGCGTTCATCACTGAGAGTGTGGTGCCGGTGTCGGTGCGGGTGATGGCCTGGTAGCCATCGATGGGCTGCATGTCGGCGTCGTAGACGGGTCGGCCGGCGAGATGGAAGTCGGCGCCACCGAGGCGGAACGCCTCACGGGCCGGGAGGGTGCCGTCGAGAACCAAGCCGAGGCGGTGCCAGGCGGGCCGGCTGTTGAGGAAGACGCCAGAGCTGAATTGATGGGACATGGGGGATCACAGCGGCCGGTAAGCCGCCGTCAGAGAGGACAGAAAAAAGCCGGCCTCGGGGAAGAGACCGGCAACTGCTGAGGCGGGGCTCACACCCCCCTGTCCGTGTGAACGGATCAGCTGTCGAGTTGCTTCGCCGGCAGGTGGATCCGGTCGGCCACCAGCCGCACGCCGCAGTGATTGCCGCACAGCCGCCCCGAGGCCGCCAGCCGCATCCCCGGTGTGGCGTTATCGCTGAGCTCCTGGGCCTGCTTCCCCCAGACCTCTATCAGCACCGAGAAGCCGCCGGCGGACTCTTCGTCCCAGCGGGGGGTGACGCCTGGGACCAGGAGGAGCACCTCGGCTCGGATTGCACCGCAGTCAAAGAAGGTGAGCTGCACTGGCAGCGGGGCCTTGCCGGTCAGGACCGTGACGTTCATGGCAGGTGGGCCCCGTTGGGGCTGCAGACGGGGGAGTCCAAGCAGGAGAAGAGTTCCTCGAAGTCGTGCTTGGTGGGCACCGGCATGCTGGTGGGATCGCCGCTGACGTTCTCGGGGGTAGGGGTGACGAGCAGTTGGAGGCCGCTGATCTCCCCGTTGCGATGCCACGCCATCTGGCGGCCCATGCTTTGGAGGAACAGGATTCCTGAGAGGACGTCATCGTCTTCGTGGAGCAGGCCGATCGGAGGGAAGAGGGATCCATCGGGCCGGCGGATCGTGATCTGGCTGTTGAAATGCATGAAAAAAGCCTGCTGAGCAGGCGGTGGATGGGATGGGATGGAGGTGGTTGACCAGCTGGAGGGGGCGGCCCGCAGGCTGACGAGTTCGCAGGCACATCAGTGCCCTGGCCGTAGGTCAGGGGCCGTTCTCGGGGAAGCAGAACCGCAGGGCCTCTGCGGGTTCTTCGAACGGCGGGGAGATATCCAGCCAGGGGGAGCGGATGCGGGCAAAGGCGCCGGCAGGGAAGTAGCGGGAGAGGCTGGAGTACGAGGCGCCACGGAGGCGATCGGCCGGGAGGACCAGGCCGGCGGTGGCGATGCCAGAGCGAGCACAGCGGAAGCGGACCTTGCAAAATCCGCTCATGACTGCGCCCCAGCCGGCGACGGAGCCTGCAGGAGAAAGCGGTAGACAGTGCAGTCAGTTGCCTTGCAGAAGCCGGCAGCGTCGTGATACCTGGCGTAGCCGTACTCTTCATCGGCGTCGACGCAGCTGGCGGAGCGGGAGGAGAAGGTCTCCTGCCACCAGGCATCGGCAGCAGCGATCTCGTCATCTTCCAGACCGGAAGGGTCGTCGTTGATGAAGTAGCAGGCCCAGTGGGTGGGTAGGAGGTAGCTGACTAGGGAGGGGTGGCGTGCATCCCGCTCGCTTCTGGTGAGGAAGACGGGCTCGGGGGGGCACAGGGGTGGATCTGGCAGGTAGAGGCTGGGGGAAGCCATAAAAGTCACAGCGTCAGAGGACACAAAAAAGCCCCGCACAAAGGCGGGGCGAACCAATCCAGGGGGACTTGAACCTCCAAACAGCGAAGGCCCACTGGTAGGGACACAGGGGGGCGCTCGCTGCGCCTTGCCTGCTACGCAGGGACCTCCAAGAGGTCTGGAATGCATGCAGGTGGATTGGGAAGTTGGATGGAATTTGTCGGGTGTTCTTGCCCTTCTTTTCAGTCCCATCCGGAGACTGGAAGCCGGTTTTGCACCGCATCCCTGGTTAACCATCATCTGTAGAGATGGGGAAGAGGGATGGAGATCGTGCTCGATCTCGCTGCGACGTGTACACCGGGCCCCAATAGGCATAGGAAGGGGGTAGCGCGTCAGGGCCGCAAGGCCCCGCAGGAGGAAGTCTTAGCGACTATTGATACTGTCCTGCGCATATATGAGCGCCTGTTGAGTGTTGGCGCAACGCTGGGGAGACTTAGTCACGGGAAGCCTGTTGACCCGCACAAAGGTGCGCACCGGCTCGATCCGTCCTCGGGCATTGCCTGCCCTCGTCCTCCCGCTAAACCCCTCCGTCGTTTGGCCGAACGAGTGTCTCTACCGGGCCGCATGCCCTGCGCTGAGCGGATTGGATACCGTCAGGCGTCTCGTTTGCACCTACCGGTTGACGTCACAGCAGCCGGTTAAGGGTGCGGATCCGTAAGACCTCGGGGGAGCGTTTCTATGTTTTGGCGCAGCACAATCGGCCGCTAGCAATCCTGCATAGGCATGGTGCGCAAGTAGCGCTGATGTAGTGAGAGAGATTAGGCTATTCGGCTGTCAGCATCAGGGCTGTAAGCCTGACCGGTGAGAGTGAGCGACTGCGGCGCAGTCCCGTCTCATCGGTTGAAAGCAACATAGGGGAAGAGAGGCGAATACGTCAAGCGATTGAAGAGGACGGGGTGACTGTGTACAGGTCGACAGTTGAACCTCTGAGTGATGTCTAGACAGTGACACTAGATATACAGCTGCTAGAAAATGTATGTCGAAAGGAGGTTCTTATAGCAGGAGAGATGCTTGTTCTCATTGGCGAGGGAGCTTGATGTTGCATGCCACGGTCTCGCTTGCTCAGGCTTCTCATCTCATGAACGGCTAATGATGAATGCGCCACAGGGCTCGGGGGAGAAGCTTGGATCCAGCCATCCCATGCCGACGTGTGCTCCAAGAGCGACTTTGCTCGAACAGATTGCGGTAGAGCCGCAAGAAAGACTGGTGAGCGGACTTCTAAGCCCGGTTGGGATTGCCACTCGCTTCTATCGACCCTTGGGCCAGGTCCACGTCGTGTGCCGAGGGCATGAACTCAATCAGTGCCAGACGCTTCTCCAGGACCTCCATCTGCTCCGACATCTCTGCCCACCGTGCGGTAGATTCACGTCGCTCAACAACATGATTCATGGTATTGAGAATCAGCTTTGCGGCGCCTAGAGCAATCGATTCGGACTGTGAGTTCAGCAGTTCTCGGGCTTTCTTGACCGCATCGCCATACCCCTGCTGCAACTCCTTGGTTGCTTCTGACTCCAGTTGCTGCAGAGCTTCATTGACCGCGCTGACATACGCAGGATTCCGCCCCCATGACAGAAGTGTCGTGTAGCCGATGTTGAGTTCCTGAGCGATCTGGCGGAGCTGCATCCCCTCAGCCGTCATCAATACGGCTTTTCTCTGCCTGGGTTTCAGGGTTGCTGAGGTCATAGAAGGTTCACTTCGGGTCGGATTTCGTCAGTTTTTCCGCGTATTCCTAAACATAAAAGATCCTGGACTTACGTCTTGATCCAGAGATCACCGCTCGCCGTTTCAGCATCAGCGCACTGGTTAAATCGGGTGATGAGCGGCTTGGAGAGCCAGTTGCGGATGACATGCCAGGGCTCCAAGCGACCACGGGTCAAGCTTCGAACCAGACTCTGATACCCAAAATTTACCCCCGATCTGGCCTGCCGGAATCTGTCTTGGCGGGGGGGGGGGGGGCAGGAGTAGGGGCTGCCCTTCTGTGGCTTACCCCGCCGTGACGCTCTCGGGAGAGTGGGTTCGATCGAGCTGATGTAGTAGGTCTGATGTCAGTTGTACTGCAGCATTGGCAGACGCAATGTAGTCGAGGCAATGGGCATGAACAGACGAGTTGATCGACTCTCCAGAAGGGGTGATGCACATAGACCATATCTGGAGGACGATATAGGCGCGGTCGAGTACCTACTGTACTTGTGATCGCCTTGAGTATTGAAGGCCAGCGAGCAATACAGTGCATGACTGCATTTGGGATAACAGCCAGAGCTTTTACTACACTAGGGAAATGAAGGATGTAGTGGATAGCGACATAGGACCTATATCTCGATAGTACCTTGAAGTTGCGGAGGCAGGAATGGGCATATATGTGTTCGGTTATCCGCCGGGATTAGGTTTACCATGACAGTGATTCTCCCGCCATGATTCCTTCGCAAGGACTTCTAAGCCACTCGATTGACAAGCGATCCTCATACGCCACACCCTGCGGCCGACGACCGATTCTCGGGGTCCGTCTTGGCAGAACAGAAATGCTGGCGCTGGAGCTGCTTTCCGCCGACTTGGGCTGCAGCAAGTCGCTTCTAGCCAGGAACCTGATCTGTTTCGGGTTGAAGCACCAGGAGCTTTTGATACATCATCAAGATGCAGTCAAAGACTGATCGCTATCTACTTGCACTTCCCCCTTTACTCTACACCCCTCTGATCATGATGATTACCCCTCCGAACGATCCGTCACAATCCACTCCCCAGAAACTCAGCATGCATCAGTCTAAAGCAGCCCGAAGCGCTGATGCCGCAACGCCTGAAACTCGGGAGAAAAGGAATAGGAGGACATTCCTGGATAAGTGCAGGGAAATCATCAAGGAGGTGACCAATCCGGCAATGCAGTCCTTAGAACTGACGGATCTAGCGGATCGCTACGGGTACTACAAGCTGAAAGCTTCGCACATTAGAGCTCTAGTGATCAGAGACAACGAGTTCAAGCGGAACGAAGAACTGACGTTGCTGCGGCCGAATAACTGGCAAACTACATTGTCACCAGAGGACTACATCATACCTGGTTTTCTTAGGAAGCCATCTCAGGTGATGATCCACGCCAGGGGTGGGGTGGGTAAGTCGGAGTCGGTGATGGCCCTCGCGAAAGCTATTGGAAGAGGGGAAGTCATGAACATCCGGGGGATCCAAGTGCCGTGTGTGCAGGGTAATGTCTTGTGGATCTCCAACGACCAAAGCAGGATCCGACTGGCAGCTCAGTTGACGCGGATGGGGATTGATCCTTCTCAGGGAGATGGGTGGTTTCGCCTGGTGAGTGACTGGAGGATCGACCTTCCGCAGGAGTTCAACAAGATCGTGATGGAGGTCAAGCCTTCACTGATTGTGGTGGACTCGCTGGGGTCTGTTTCCGACCTCGGGGATGCGGGGGAGAACGAGGGGGCCTATGCCGCGCCGCTCTACGACATCGCTAGGAGGAACGGGGCCACGGATTTGGAGGATGGCTTCCCGTCTGCGGCGATCATCTGGATCCACCACAACACGAAGGACAACGCAAGCTTTAGGGGCACGGATCGGCTTCTGAATGTAGTGGACGAGACCTGGGCGCTCAATGAGCTCACTGCAGAGGAAGAGGCCCAGTACGGGCGTAACAGCAGGATCTTGACCATCGGCAAGAGCCGGTTCGACCGCTCTCGGGACAGGTTGCTGGTGACCAGGGACCACAACCTGAACTACGAGATCAAGGACCTCACCCCGACGCTCCACAGGATGGGTGTGAACCGGAATGGGGAGCTCGACCCGTCGGGGGTCGTTCTGGAGGTCCTGCGGACCGCTGAGAGGCCGCTGACCAATAGGGAGGTCTGGGCCGGGGTAAAGGCGTATCTGCAGGCTGAGGGACAGGACCGGATCCCTAAGGAGGGGGCGATCAGGAAGTACCTCAATTGCTGGATCGTTGACGGGATGGTTCGGGTCGAGCCGTTGAGGGTCTCTGGGCAGAGTGGTCGACCCACCCATCTTTACAGCCTCACCCGTGTCGAGAAAAAGCAAGGAATTGGGGAAATTGATCTGAAAGATCGAGATTTATGGCCCGAATCATTTCTCGATTCTTTCGCTACTGCATAAGGATCGTGAATAATGCTAACCGCGCAGAGATCTTGACTTAACTCCAATGGGCTCTCTCGCGGGAACGGACCTTCTCATTCACTGTGGTTTGCGTTTGGTCCGTTTTGCAATGATTCCGAACCAAGCACTAGTGCCCTCAAACCTATTGAGGCGTTTGCCCCGAGGGTAGTGGAACTTCCTTCACAGATGATCACCCATTTGGCAGGCGCGAGGAGCGTGTGCCCTGCAGCAAAAGTGGATGGCGTTGGAGGTCCCGATTGATGGAACTAAGCAAGTACCTGAGAGCATCTCCCCGAGAACTCTGCACTCAGTGATGAGCCGGATGAGGATTTCTGGTCGAGGTTCGACTGAGTCTTCAGGATCTACCCATAGACGGGGGTAGATCTACTGCCACCGGAAGTACTTCCCCACAAGATACTTCCACAGCCAGCACAAGACATCTCGGCGGCGAAAATGGCTCGCCCCGCAGGGACTTTACCAAAAGTCCTGAGGTCCGCAGATGAACCGCTGAAGGAGGAGGACGCAACTCAGAAGCTGCAAGAATATCTACAGGATAAGGTGCACGATCGGATCCAAAAAGTACAACGACAAGAAAGTATTCTAGCGATTGGGGGGTCGACGAGCTGGTCGCATTCGAGGCGGTGAAGGTCTCGGGGCAAAGGGGTCAGCCCGCCAAGACGTAAAACCTCGCGTGTGCGGGGGGATAGGGAACCTCTGTATTTATTGACTTGGACAACATAGACTCATTGCCTCGCAAGGCTTTTGAATTCTTCCAGGGTGGGATGAGATTCGTGGATAAAACCGAATCTGAGGGATCCGTGGATTTAATCCGGACCACTTCTCCCGAGAGCGATGGCATTAAATCCACGGATTTCTCCCCAGGCATTAAATCCACGGGGCTTGGATTTAATCCCGAACCTGTCACCGCAAAGGATCCCGAGGACAAAACCATTAAATCCACGGCCCTCTCCGCACCCCACGCGAGGGGGTGTAGAAGCCCGGTTGAGGAGGGACAGCTCTGGGGTGGCCCCGAGGGCTGGGAGATGCGGATCCGGCCGTGGAGTGAGTTGAAGGTCTGGTGGTGGCCGTCCAAATGGGCCCCGAGGGCTTGGGATGTCCTCAACGCCATGGGAGTTCGCTGGGGCGTCTCTAAAGGCCACAGAGCGGCCACTGATACAGCAGGAGAGGGCAGGAGGATGGCTTCCCCTTGTCCGCTAGTGGCTACGGGCTCGGGGCAAAGACTGATGCCCGACCAAGGTCAACTGCCTCGCGTGTGGGGAGGGTGGAGGAAACCTCTCAGATATTGATTTGGACAACCGAGACTCAATGCCACCACAGCTTTCTCAATTTCTGTGCGACACCGTGAGAATCTCACAGAAAATCTCCCCCGAGTCCGTTTCACAGAAAATGCAGGAGGGGTCCCCCGAGGACGGTGGGATTTTCTGTGAAACCGAGGGCGAGGGCATTTTCTGTGAAACCTCCACAGAAAATCCGAACCCAGTCACAGCAACGGATCTCGAGGACGGTGGCATTTTCTGTGAAGACCCTCTTGCACCCCACACGCGAGGGGATGGCAGCCAGGTCAAGGAGGGGGCGACCTGGGGCGGCCCCAAGGGCTTGGAGATGTTCACGGTCCAGGTCGATGGGGTGATGCTGGGACCGAAGCTGCCACCCGAGGACGATTGTCGGGGCAGGACGTAAGTCTCGGCACCTCAGGCGTCCATACGACCCAGGAAGGCGGCCAGGTGGCTGGGAGGCTGGTCTTAGGCGTCAAGGGTGGTTCTGGAGGCCCTGAGGGGCATCAGAGCGGGCCCTGACGCTTCAGGAGATGTGCGTCACAGTTTGGGGTCGACGGGTTGTTACGTGCTCGGGGGGAGAGAGACGGCTGGTGGTCCCTCCACTCCATCAAGCTCCCTGGCCTCGCGTGTGCGGGGGGAGAGGGGAACCTTGTCTTTATTGATTTGGACAACCGAGACTCATGGCCACCACAGCATTCTGCATTTTTGACGCGGGGAGGTGAGAATCGCGTCAATATTCCAAAACCGGAGCAGCGCGGCAATATTCCACCGCTTCCCCCCGAGGACGCAGGGAATATTGACGCGGAGAGCCAGACAGGGAATATTGACGCACCCCGCGTCAATATTCAGAACGTAGTCACTGCAAGGGGTCCCGAGGCTGAAATGGTTATTGACGCGGGGTCTCCCGGATTTCGCGTGAAAGAGGCGGGGCCAGGTCGAGGAGGGGGTGCCCGGCGGTGGCCCCGAGGACGCCTTGATTTGTGCCACGACGGGTGACCCAGGCATTGTGCCGCGCAGTGCGGCATAAATCAGAATGCAGGCCAGGACAGGGATCCCGAGGACGAAATCATTTGTGCCACGGACACCTCCGCACCCCGCGCACGGGAGGCAGTAGGCCTGGTCGAGGAGGGGCGGACTTGGGTGCCCTGAGACCGACGAAACCTGGATCTATGCCTTGGGTCCAGCAAGGATCAGCCCCCCCCCGAGAACGATTGTCGGCACAGGACGGAAGACCCCGCACCTCAGGCGTCCATACGGCCCAGGAAGGCGGCCCGGCAGCCGGGAACCTCTCCCTCTGAACACGGGGTCCCCCTGGAGGCCCTGAGGGGCCTCAGAGCGGGCGCTGACTCTGCAGGAGATGTGCGCCTTGATTTGGGCGCGACGAGTTTCTACGTGCTCGGGGGAGAGAGAGGGGGGCGGTTGGTCCCTCCACCAAGCTCACTGATCTCGCGTGTGCGAAGGGAGAGGGAAGTAAGACATTTATTGATTTGGACAACCGAGACTCATGGCCGCCAATGGTTTCTCAATTTATGCGCGACGGAGTGAGAATCGTGCAGAAAACCGATTCGGGGAGCATCGCGCAGAAAATGCCGGAGGTGCTCCCCGAGGACGGTGGCATTTTCTGCACAGACCCAGCGTCAGGCATTTTCTGCGCGGAGAGTGCAGAAAATCAAGAGTCAGTCGCAGCAACGGATCCCGAGGACGAAAGCAATTTCTGCGCGGACCCTCCCGGTCCTCACACGCGAGAGGCGGGCGGGCCGGTCGAGGAGGGGCAGACCTGGGGTGGCCCCGAGGACGAGGAGGTGTGCCTCCCAGGCGGTGGAGCAGAGAAGGGACCTGAGCTTCCTCGGTAGACCTTGAAGGTTTATCCACGGGCACGAAGGCTGGAGGTTTATCCACGCCCCATGGATAAACCTCGGACCTTGATGCCGCTATGGATCTCAAGGACGAAAACGGTTTTTCCACGGACTCTCTCGCACCCCACACGCGCGAGGCGGGAGGTCTGCTTCCTCAGGAAGCGGCAGGAACTGTCCCGAGGACGATGGACTCAGTGATGAGTCGGATGAGGATCCCTGGGCCAGGTTCTGCTGAGCCTGCGTCACAAGTTCATGAACGGGGGAGCGGCTCCTGTGGAGCCATCCCCTCCCTCCTCTGCCTCCCGCTCCGTCCCCCACCTGCTCAACCGATCCGGTTCTGCTGGAACAGCCGGGTGCCCGTCGTGTCGGCCATCCTCCAGGGGACGTCGATGAATGCCTCTGCCGCAAATCCAACACGCCGCTCACTGCTGGACGTTGGACTGACTCCAGGGAGGGACCGCACCCCCGCCGGGGAACTTGGAATGATCGCTCGGGCGACCGTCCACAGCACCTGACGGCCCTGGTGGTGACGCTCGAAGCGATAGCCGTAGGCCTCATGACCGCTCCGCCAAGACATCACCCCCTGACCCAGCAGGGCCGCCAGATCGGTAGTGGTGAGGACCAGGGCGTTATCGGCAGCCTCCGCCAGCCCCCGAGCCCGCAGAAGGGGATCCGCTGCTGGGACTGAGGCCGCCTCTCGGATGGCCGCCACCAGCGCCACCAGGTCGCTCCCAGGGGCCCTCACGATCGCCATGGAGTCCGCTGGTGTCACTGACGTCGCACTGCCATCACCCGCCGGCGGCCTCAGGCCAGGGAAGGTGCCCATGGGCTGGCCTGACTGGAGGTGGTCGTGGAGTCTCTCCCCGAGCTCGATGAACGCACCTGGCCAAGTGGTGAGGGTGTGGGCACCCCCTTCTCAACAACACCATCCACCGAACCCTCTCCTCCCGAGGTCTGGCTTCTCGGGAATGCCCAGATTGGACAAGGAAAAGGGTGGCTCCGGCTGCCACTACCGTTGTCTCATCCCTCAGGACGAGGCAAATGAACGGATCTATTAAGCGGACCTAAAGTAGTCCAAGATTAGTCCGCTCTTTGCTGACGAACCCCAAAACCCCAATCACAGCAGGGGTTCTGCTTACATTCTGGCCACCAGCACCCGGTGGCGGGGGTCGCAGGCCTGGCGGCGCACGTCGCGGAAGCCGGTCTGCTCCAGGGTCCTGGGCAGATCGAGGCTGAAGTAGTCGGCCAGGTAGGGCTCGGTGCTCTTGAGCAGGGTGGCGATCGGCGCCGGCAGGCGGCGGATCACGGCCGAATCGGGATCCTGATCCACCAGGGCCACCACCCCGCCGGGCCGCAGCAGGCGAGCCGCCTCCCGCAGCACCGCATGGGTGGCGCCTGCGGGCAGCTCATGGCAGACGAACTGGAGGGTGATCAGATCGACGCTGGCCGCCGGCAGGCCGGTGGCTTCGGCGGCGGCGTGGTGCCAGCGGCGGATCCGCCCGCCGGGATCGCGGACCCGGGCCACCGCCAGCATCTGGGGGGAGAGGTCGAGGCCCTCGACGGAGACGCCGGTGCCCTCGCGTCGCTCCAGCCAGTCCTTGAGGGCCAGGGTGCCGACGCCCACCGAGCAGCCGATGTCGAGGGCGCTGCGCACCGGGCCGGTGAGGCTGGGCTCGATCGCCGTGAAGATCGCGTCCCGCAGCCGCCGCTGGGCGTCCTGGGGCTCCAGGGTTTCCCCCGGCCACACCCGCAGCGCCATGGCGTCGGTGGCCTGCTCCGCCTCGCCGGCCGCCTGCCAGCAGAGGTTGCCCTCCTGGTAGGCGTGGAAGCGGGCCCGGTAGTAGGCCGGCACCTGGGTGGCCGCATCCGTGCAGCTGGCCAGCAGCGGCTCGGCCTGGCGCAGCAGCTCCTCGCGCCGGGCCCGCCAGGCGATGCCGCGGCGCTCGGCGGTGCGGATGATCAGCTGGCGGGCCTGCAGGAACAGCAGCCGCCGCAGGGGCTCGACCGCCAGCAGCCGGTCGATCAGCCAGCCGAGGGGATGGCGCGAGGCCACCCAGTTGGGGGGCGGGGCGGCGGAGGGCAGGGCCTGGGCCATGGCGGCAGGCGAGGCAGCGGCTGGCATTCTCGCCGTCTCCCGCCATCCCACGGCAGCCTCACCAGGGGAATCGGGGTACGGTTGCCCTGCTGCCGCGAAGAACAAGCCATGCACTGGCGTTCCCGTCTGCTGACCCTCTCCACCTCCCTGCTGGTGGGAGCGGGCGCCCTGGTCGGCGGGGCCGCCCTGGCCACCCCGGCCGGATCGCTGCTCAAGGGCCTGGCGCTGCCGCTGCCCAAGCCGGCGGCCAGCCTGTTCGCGGCCAACGCCATCGGCCAGACCAGCCTCAACACCCAGCTGCCCGGCAAGCCGGACGAGCTGCTCGCCAAGGTGAAGGCGTCCCTGGCCAAGCAGGGCTACAGCGAGCGCAAGATCAACACGGTGGTGGGCCCGTGGGGCTTCAACCTGGTGCTCGATCCCCCGGCGGGCACCAAGGTGGACGGCACCGCCGACGGCAAGGCCGCCGCCCTGGTGCTCCAGGCCACCGCCATCGGCCCCAACCAGCTCAACCTCAACGTCCGCTTCGAAGGGCTCTGAGGGGTCACGGACCCGAGTCACCCCACGGACAGCGCCCCGGCTCCCAGCTGGTGGGCCCGCCACTGGAAGTGGCTGGTGCCGGCCGGCTGCCTCACGGGCCTGGCCGGCGTTGCGGGCTTCATCGCCCTGATCGTCAGCCTCGTGTTCGGGCTGCTCAAGTCGACCACGCCCTACAAGGAGGCCCTGGCGAAGGCCCAGCGGGATCCGGTGGTGATCGGCCGGCTAGGCACACCGATCCAGGGGGGCTTCCTCGTCTCCGGCAACGTCAGCCTCTCCGGTGGCACGGGGGAAGCCCAGCTGGCCATTCCCCTGCAGGGGTCAAGGGGCAGCGGCACCCTCTACGTGGAGGCCCGCCAGAAAGCCGGCACCTGGACCTACTCCACCCTGACGGTCCGGCCGGATGGGCCCGGCGAACCCATCAGCCTGCTGCGGCCCTCGCTCTGAATCAAGCGGCGGCATAGAGGGCCTGGAGGCCCGCCTCGCTGGCCGGCGCCACGCCCCGCTCGGTGATCAGGGCCGTCACCAGCCGGGCGGGGGTGACATCGAAGGCGGGGTTGAAGCCGTCGCTGCCGTCGGGCACCAGCTGCACGCTGGTGGGCTCCCCGGCCGCGGGCTTGCCGGCGATGCGGGTCACCTCCAGGGGGGAGCGGGCCTCGATCGGGATCTCCGCCACCCCGTCGGCGATCGACCAGTCGATGGTGGAGGCGGGCAGGGCCACGTAGAAGGGCACGCCGTTGTCGTGGGCGGCCAGGGCCTTGAGGTAGGTGCCGATCTTGTTGCAGACATCGCCGCAGCGGGTGGTGCGGTCGGTGCCGACGATCACGGCATCCACCTGGCCGTGCTGCATCAGGTGCCCGCCGGCGTTGTCGACGATCACGGTGTGGGGCACCCCCTCCCGGCCCAGCTCGAAGGCCGTCAGGCTGGCCCCCTGGTTGCGGGGGCGGGTCTCGTCGACCCAGACGTGGATCGGCAGGCCGGAGCGGTGCGCCTTGTAGATCGGCGCCAGGGCCGTGCCCCAGTCGACCGTCGCCAGCCAGCCGGCGTTGCAGTGGGTGAGCACGTTCAGGGGCTGGCCGCGGCGCTCCTCGGGGCGGCGGGCGGCGATCTCCTGGAACAGGCGCAGGCCGTGGTCGCCGATCGCCTCGCACATGGCCACGTCCTCCTCGGCGATGGCGGCCGCCTCGGCCCTGGCCGCCGCGGCGCGCTGCTCCGCCGCCAGGGGCAGCACCGCGGCCCGCACCCGCTCCAGGGCCCAGCGCAGGTTGATGGCGGTGGGCCGGGTGGCATCGAGGCGCTTGAAGGCCGCAGCCAGGGAGGCGTCGGAGGGGTCGACCTGCAGGGCCAGCATCAGCCCGTAGGCCCCGGTGACACCGATCAGGGGAGCCCCCCGCACCACCATGGTGACGATCGCCTCGGCCGCCTCCTCGACGGTGGTGAGCGAACGGGTGACGAAGCGGTGCGGCAGCAGGGTCTGGTCGATCACGCCGACCGAGCGGCCGCCCTCCTCCAGCCAGATGGTGCGCCAGGGCCTGCCGTCGATGTTCATGGTCGTGGAAGCAGCAATCAGATGGTTCCGATCATCCCTGGCGGCGGGAAAGGGCCGAACCAGGGCCATAGGTTGAACCCAGTTCGTTGCGTGCCGACGGTGACGTCACGGCCTGCCCTTGTTGGGATCAGCCTTCTGGTCGGCCTGCTGGGCGCCTGCGGTTCCGCTCCGCCGGCGAAGGTCGTGGCGCCGGCTCCGGCGGAATCGCCGCTGCTGGCTCCGATGACCAAGGCCAGGCAGGCCGTGGATCAGGTCAATGCCGTCCAGGATCAGCGCAGCAAGGCGATCGAGAACGCCCACCAGTGAGCTCGGACGGGCGCGACGGCCGGCGCTGCAACGAGCGCGCCGAGGTTCAGGGTCGTCCCCCCAGGATCGGGGCGTAACGGACCAGGAGCCCACGGGTCAGGGCCCGGAAGCGGGCGGGCTCGAGATCGCCGAGGGCCTCGCCGCGGCGGCTGCGCCAGGCGTTCCAGCCCAGCAGCGGCACCAGCCGGTTATGGGCGGCCAGATCCAGAGGGGACGCCAGGGGCGCCACGGGCCGGGGGGCCGGCAGCGGTCCGCGGCGGGCCTCCAGCACCCCGGCGATGGCGATCAGGCCCTCGTCCCGGCCGACGGCGCCGAGGATCTCCAGGCCCACGGGCAGGCCGCGGCCATCGACGGCCACCGGCAGGGCCACCGCCGGCAGGCCGCTGGTGCTGCTCACCATGCAGGTGATGGCGGGCGACGGCTCGCGCCCGGCGCCGCCGCGCCGGTCGCTCAGCAGCAGCAGGCCATCGAGGCGCCCGGCCACCAGAGCCTGCTCCAGCCGCCGGCGGTTGGCAGCCATCCGCCGCCGCGCCCGCGCCTCCGCCGCCGCATCGCTGGCCATCAGGGTGCGGCACTCGGCCGGGGTCCACTCCGGCGGCAGGCGGCCGGAACCGCAGATGTCGTCCCAGCTGCGACGGCTGCCGGGGTAGCGGGCCAGCTGGGCATCGATGCGGCGCCCTGACCCTTTCACAAAATCCGAACCCAGCCGGGTGTCGAGCCCCGGCACCACCAGCGCCTCGGCCACCTCCGCTCCGGCCGCCCGCAGCAGTTGCACCGCCTGGCGCAGGGCCACCGCGGCCGCCTCGGTGGTGGGCGCCAGGTCCTGGTCGCCGGCGCGGGCCAGCACCGCCAGCCGCCGGCCGCGCAGATCCGGCGGGGCCGCCGCCTGCTCGGAGCGCCAGGTGGGATCGAGCACCGCCAAAGCCCGGGACAGCAGGCCCATGTCCCGGGCGATCAGCCCCGGCGTGCCGTTGACGAAGCCGAGCGGGAGCAGGCCGGCGTCAGGGAAGCGCCCCTGGGTGGGCCGCAGGGTCACGGCGCCGTTGTAGACGGCCGGCAGGCGCAGGGAGCCGCAGTTGTCACTGCCGAGGGCCAGGGGCACGAATCCCGCCGCCACGGCCACGGCGGAACCGGAGGAGGAGCCCCCCGGGCTGAGCCAGGGGTCGTAGGCGTTGCCGACCCGGCCCGCCGCCCCCGACAGCCCGCGGATGCCGAAGGCGAACTCGTCCATGGTGGTGGTGCCGACCACGATCGCCCCGGCGGCCCGCAGCCGGGCCACCGCCTCGGCGTCGGCCGCGGGCTGGTTGCCCACCAGCGCCAGGGAGCCGGCCGCCATCGGCTGGTCGGCGGTGGCGAAGTTGTCCTTCACCGCCAGCGGCAGGCAGTCGAGGGGGCCGGCGGGGGCGCCCGCCGCCCGGGCGCGGTCATGGGCGGCGGCCTGCTCGAGGGCGTAGGGGTTGAGCTGCTGGAAGGCGTTGAGGGGCGGCCCGGAGCCGGTGGCCAGGTTGCGGCGCAGGATCTCCGCCTGCACCGCGGCGATCCGGGCCGCACAGGACGGATCGCCCTCCCGCCCCGCCGCCGGAGCCGCCGAGGCGGCCGCCCATGCAGGGGAGAGCGCCGCCGTCAGGGCGATGGCACACCCGACACCGCCCGCACCGATCCACCTGGGCAAGAGCCTGCCGCCGCCGGCACCAATAATGGGGCTCCGCGATCGATCTGAGCGGACCGAAGACCCCAACCCCGCGGTGGCCGACGTGAACGACATGGGGCTGGCGATGGCGACGCTGGCGGGCGGCGGCGCGACCGCCGGGTCAACGGCCGGTGGCATCCCCGAACTGGTGAGCCTGTCGATCGTGCTGCTGCTGCTGGCGACGGCGGTGGCCCTGGTCGCCCAGCGGCTGCGGCTGCCCTACGTGACCGGCCTGGTGCTGGTGGGCCTGCCGTTCAGCGAGGTGTTGTCGCGACGGATCGGGCTCGATCCCTCGCTGGTGCTCAATCTCTTCCTGCCGATCCTGATCTTCGAGGCGGCGATCAACACCGACATCAGCCGGCTGCGCAGCACCTTCAAGCCGATCGCGCTGCTGGCGGGGCCCGGGTCCCTGGTCGCCTCGGGGGTGATCGCGCTGCTGGTGCACCTGGCGCTCGGGCTCCCCTGGATCCCTGCCCTGCTGGTGGGAGTGATCCTGGCCAACACCGACACGGTGTCGATGATCGCGGTCTTCAAGGAGATCCGGGTGCCCGCTCGGCTGACGACGATCGTGGAGGGCGAGACCCTGTTCAACGATGCGGCCGCCCTGGTCAGCTTCAACCTGCTGCTGCTGATCCACGCCTCGGGTTCGATCACGGTGGCGCAGGGGCTGCGGGAGATGGTGGTGGTGGCGGTGGGAGGGGTGCTGGTGGGCGGCGTCCTGGGCTACCTGTGCCTGCCGGTGTTTCTGCGGCTCCAGGACCCCCTCAGCTCGCTGCTGCTCACGGTGCCCCTGGCCCTGGGCACGTTTCAGTTCGGTCAGTTTCTGGGGGTCTCCGGTGCGGTGGCGGTGGTGATCGCCGGGCTCGTCTTCGGCAGCCAGGGCCTGCCACGCAGCGGCACGGCCTCCGACCGGCTCACGGTGCTGAATTTCTGGGAGTACGGGGGATTCATCGTCAACACCTTCCTGTTCCTGCTGATCGGCCTCGAGATCAACCCCCTGACCCTGTGGGCGTCGCTGCCGGCGATCGCCCTGGTGGTGGTGGCCTACCAGCTGGCGCGGGTGCTCACGGTGTACGGGCTGCTGGCGCTGCTGCGCCGCTTCGATCGGCCAATCCCCCTGCGCTGGCAGCACGTTCTGGTGCTCGGCAACATCAAGGGTTCGCTCTCCATGGCGATGGCGGTGGCGATTCCCCTGTCGCTGGTCGGCAGGAGCGGCATCATCGAACTGGTGTTCGGCGCGGTGCTGTTCTCCCTGGTGATCCAGGCCCTGGCGCTGCCCTGGCTGATCCGGCGCCTGAACATCGCCCAGGTGTCACCGGTCGGCGCTGAAATCGGCAGGTTGCAGATCCAGCTGATCGCCTCCAAGGCCGCCCAGGAGGAACTCGACCGGCTGCTGAAGTCCGGGGTGCTGCCGAAGACCGCCTACGAGGAACTGTGGGCCTCCTACCAGGCGCGGGTGGCGGCGTCCGAGCGGGTGCTGCGGGAGGCCTACAGCGAGGGACGCTCCGGCCCTGACCAGCCCGGGGCCCGACCGCTGGAGGCGATCCGCAGACGCCTGCTCCTGGCCGAGAAGGGGGCCCTGATCGACGCGCTTCGCAAACGCATCGTGCCGGACGATCTGGTGCAGCCCTTCGTCAGAGATTTGGATGAGAGACTTCTAGCGCTGGACGACGACTAGCGTTGAGGCCGAGATAGTCGATCAGCGGGTGCACGAACTCGGGCCTGGTGACCACCAGGATCGTGGATCCGGCCTGGAGCACGGTGTTGCCGTTGGGGATCTCAACGCTGGCCTCGGGATTGAGCTGGTAACCGATGATCAGGGAACCGCTCGGGAAGCGGGGATCCTGGGCGATCGCGGCGACGCTGCGGCCGGCCACGGAACAATCGGCAGGGACCGGCAGCTTGAGCACCTTCACCTGGCCCTGCTCGAAGTGCATCATCGATTCGACGTCGGGATATTCGATCGCATTCGCCATCGTCGCCACCGCCAGATCAACGGTGCTGATGATGTGGCTGGCCCCCGCCAGGCGGTAGGCCTGCAGGAATTCGCGATCACGCATGCGCACCACGATGTGGGAACTGCCGTAGCTGCGCGACAGGGTGATCAGGGCCAGGTTGAGGGCATCGTCCCGCAGGGCGGCCACCACCGCATCGGCTTTGCGGATGCCGGCTTCGATCAGCACGGTGGAGCTGACCGCGCTGCCCTCGAAGGCCATCACACCGATCTTCTCGCGGGCGAAGCTGCAGGCCAGCGGATCGACGTCGATGATCGCGATGGTGTGGCCGAGCTGAAGGAGCTGGCGCGCCAGGCCCAGCCCCATCATTCCCGCCCCACCGATCAGCACGTACATGGCCGTGATGGTACCAACGGCGCCGGGGGACCCCGGACTCAGGAGACTCCCGCCCGCATCAGCCGCTGCAGCTGGCCGCTCTCCAGCTCCAGCACCCGGCGGGCGAAGTCAGGATCGCGCTCCAGCACCGCATCGAAGGAACCCACCGGCACCGCCAGCAGGCGGGTGCCGTCGGCCTCGGCCACGATCGTGCTCTCCGAGGCGCTGTGGGTGAGCACCTGGAGCTCGTCGAGCACCCGGCCGGGCTGGAGATCCTTGACCCAGGTGCGCTCGCCATCCCGGTGATGGACCCGGGCGATGCCCTCGATCAGCAGCAGCAGCTCGCGGCAGGTGTCGCCCGCCTCGGTGATCAGCTCGCCCTTGGCGAAGGCGCGCACATCGGCCTGGGCTGCCAGAGCATCGAGGGTGTCGGCGTCGGAGCGGCGGAAGAAATCGCTGGTGGCCAGGAACACCCGCTTCTCCAGCTCCGGGAAGCCCCGCAGCTGCGGGTGGCCGTCGAGGGCCTCGACCGCCCGGGCGGTCTGCAGCAGCAGGGGCGGCCCTCCCGGCACGGCCAGCGCGGCCGCCATGGAGCGGGCCCGGCCAGCATCGAGGCAGGCCGTCAGGAACAGACCGGCGGACGAAAGCGTGGGGCTGGGATCGGCGACCAGGGTGGCCAGGAAAGCCAGGGTCTCCTCGACGGGCACCTCCAGGGAACAGGAGGGGGCCTCCCCACCAGGATGGGCGAGGGTGCCGGCAACGGCCGCCGGCAGGCGGGACTCCCAGCCCTCCCGGTGCAGCAGTTCCGGCAGCTCCAGGGGGGCGATGGCCTGGAGGCGCTGCACCAGGCCCGGCACCGCCGGATCCTCCTGGAGGGTGGCCAGGCCGTCGAGGATCGCCCGCAGGGTCAGCTCCTTGCGCAGCTGCAGCCGGTCGTCGAGCAGGGCCAGCACGGCGGACTGGTGGCGCAGGGCGCTCTGGTGCAGGGCCCGGTAGCCGTGGGTGAGGGCCGGCAGCCGCTCCAGCAGCCGCTCCACCTTGTGGATCGCCGCCGCGGCGGGGGAGAGGTCATCGAGCACCTGCTCCTCCTCGAGCGAGGAGATGCCGTACTCGCGCCGCAGGGCCTGCAGGGAAGCGCCATCGGGGCCGTCCGCCACGGGGCCGCTGCCGAGGCGCTGCACCAGCATCAGCCGCTCCAGCGACTTGCGGTAGCCGCTGAGGCGGATCTGGTCCTCCAGGCTGCGGCGGCTGTCGGGATCCAACAGGCCGGGATCCTCCACGCCCAGTTCATCGAGCACCTGGCGGTGCTCGCCGTCGCTGATGCCGAGGGAGAGGCGCATCTGCTTGAGCACCTCCAGGCTGCTGGCGGCGTTGACGAAGCCCTCCTCCAGGGCTTCCCGCACCACGCCCTTGTAGGCCTCGAGCCGCTTCTGGCCGGTGAAGCCGGGCAGCACCTTGGCCAGCACGTACACCTCCTCGGTGCCCAGGTCGGCGATGGAGCGGCCGTCGAGGTAGCGGCCCACGTCCAGGTCCATGCGGGTCAGCTGCTTGCGGAAGCGCTCGGCCAGGTTCTCGCGGCCGTAGAGATCGGGGGAGCGGTTCCAGGCCCGGTAGAGCCAGAGGGTGCTGACGGCCACCAGGGTGACGTCGAACAGGTACTGGACCCAGTCGGGAGCCAGCAGCAGCAGGGGGCGGCCAGCGAACAGGAAAAAGAAGTTGAACACCAGGAAGGTGGCCACCACGAACACCCGGTGGCGGATCCGCTCGCGGTCGGGCTCGGCGCCGCGACGCCGCACGCGGCTGCGCAGGGCCGATTCGATCGCCCGGCCGGCAAGGGTGCCGAGCCAGGTGCACAGCCCCAGGAACAGGGGCACCGCCACCAGCTTGGGCACATCGATCGGCTGGCCGAACAGGTAGAAGCCCGGTCGCAGCAGCTGGGCCAGCTGGTCCTCCTGGCGCAGCCAGATGCCGGAGAAGTAGTAGTCCCAGTTGCCGGCGTAGACGTAGTAGTAGACGAAGTAACCGAACACCAGGCCCAGGTAGCCGTAGCGCTCGAAGGCGAAGGCGGGGGAGGGCAGCTTGGCCCAGTAGAGGCGCTCGGCGTCGATGTCGATGCAGGGCTGCTGGCAGGCCACGCAGGCGCTCTGCTCACTGCCGTCGGGCTGGATGGTGCGGCACATCGACTGGGTGATCGGCGTGCTGGCCATGTGGGCCCGGCTGCCCAGCAGGCCGGTGGGGGTGGAGAAGACGCTCTGGACTGGTGCCATCGGGCAGAAGTACTGGCACCAGCTCTTGCCGCCGTAGAGCCAGCCCACGGCGATGGCACAGACGATGGTGAAGGTGAGCCAGGCGAACAGCACCAGGCGGTCGGCATTGAAGAAGAGGATGCGGCCGCAGAGGCCCACGAACAGCCAGCCGAACTGGAGCCGGGAGTAGTGCTTGCCGAGCCAGGAATCGGCCGGCACCTTGGCCAGCTGCAGGCGCTTTTCGCCCGTCTTGGGGTTCACCTTGGCGATCTGGCGCTGCAGCCCCAGGGCGCGGGGGATCTGGGAGAGGAAGGAGAGCGGGCAGATCCGCCGCCAGACCTCATGGCCGAAGACCAGCAGGATGAAGATGCCCGAGGGCACCACCAGGCCCCAGAACAGGGTGGTACCCAAGGGATAGGGGGTCTCGCTCAGGCAGGTGCCCTGCACTGTCACGCAGGCCTCAGGCAGCCGCAGGGGGCTCCAGGGGTGGTCGGGCTCGGTGAAGCGGGGCGTGAACGGGTCGTAGAGCAGCGAGAGGATGATCAGCAGCCAGCCGGTGGTGAGCGCCCAGCGCACCAGATGCATCCGCCGTTCCGTCACTGAATAACTCGCGCCGTGGCGCCTAGGTGGCGCTGACCATAGCGATGGCCTCCCAAAGCTGACTGGCTGGCGGTGCCGTGGGTCACGGGGCCGCCAGAATCGCTGCCATGACGTTCTTCTCCCGCCACTGGAGCACCTACCGCCAGGTGCTGGAGCACGACCTGATGGAACACGGTGCCCTCACCGCCGCCATCACGCGAACGATCGATGACTGGCTGGAGCAGCGCGGGCCCGGGGCGACGGCTCCCCACGCCGTGGACCTGGGCTGCGGCGACCTGTCCCTGCTGCCGCCGTTGCTGCGGCGCCTGCCGCTGGCCTCGTTCACGGGCCTCGACCTGAACGGGGCGGTACTGCCGCTGGCCGGCGAAGCCCTGGGGCCGGTGCCCTACCCCAGCCGCTTCCTGGAGGGGGAGCTGCTGGCCTGGGCCGAGGCGGAGCCGGAGGGGCCGCCGGTGGATCTGCTGCTGAGCAGCTTCGCGGTGCATCACCTGCAGGAGCCGGACAAGGGCCGCTTCCTGCGGGGCTGCCGCCGCCGCATCGCGCCGGGGGGCCTGCTGCTCTGGGCCGATGTGTTCCGCGCCCCGGGGGAGGACCGTGACACCTACGTGGGCCGCTACAGCGCCCGGGTGCACGGCTGGAGCTCGCTGGAGCCGGAACGGCAGGAGGAAGTGATCGCCCACCTCAGCCAGTGGGACCATCCGGCCGACCCCGAGGCGATCGAAAGGGAGGCGGAGGCGGCCGGCTGGCGGTGGCAGTGGGGCTGGCGGGGCCAGCACCGGGCCGAAGCCCTGGCGGTGCTCAGGCCGGCCTAGCGCGCCAAGGGGATGCCGGGCGGGATGCGCCGGCGCCAGGGGCTGAGTAGTTTGAGAGTCATCGAGCCCGAGGGCGAACCGAGGGCGCAACGTCTTCTTTTTCTATCTACTTGACGATCACGGTCCGTTCAGCGTTCCGTTATTCCTCCTGGGTCCATCTGCTGGCACTGACCTGCCTGGCTGTGCCGATCAAGGCCAACGCCGCACCACCGACCCAACGCCCCCTGCGCGTGGTGGTGAGCGATTCCTTCCCACCGATCAGCTTCGTGGACTCCCAGGGCCGGATCCAGGGGCTGGCACGGGATCGCTGGGACCTGTGGGAGCGTCGCACGGGCATCCCCGTGGAGCTGCAGGCGATGGACTGGCTGGAGGCCCAGAAGGCTGTCCAGGCCGGCCGCGCCGATGTGATCGCCGCCATGGCCCGCACGAAGGACCGGGAAAAGATCTACGCCTTCACCAAGCCCTATCTGGAGGTGGATGTTCGCCTCTATTACGACCGCAAGCTGAGCGGAGTCGTTGATCTCAACACCAGCAAGGCCTTCAAGGTCGGTGTTCGCGCCGGCGACGTGTGCATCGAGAAACTCAGGGCTGCCGGCAACCGCACCTTTCGCATTTACCCGGACTACAGCGCCCTGATCCGGGCGTCCAGCTCCGGAAGCCTGCCGGTGTTCTGCATGAATGAACTACCGGCCAATTACATCCTGGCCAGGGAGGGACTGAGCGAGCAATTCCTGCAATCGCCGCCGGTCTACACCTCGGCCATGTATGAGGCCGTTCTCAGGAACAACACCGCCCTGCGGGACACGGTGATCGCAGGCTTCGATCGGATCAGTCCGGCTGAGGAAGCCGCCATGGAACGCAAGTGGCTGGGCGATGGCGTCCACCCCCGCTTCAGCTGGCTGGCCCGCCATGGACTCCAGGTCCTGGGGGCCACAGGGGCGGCCGCGGGGCTGATCGCGCTGTGGAGTGCCAGCCTGAAGCGGGAGGTGCGCCGCCGCACCCGCGACCTGGCCGAAGCCCGCGATGTGCTGAGCAGCACGATCGAGGCCATCCCCGATCCCCTGATCGAAGTCTCCGCCGATGGGCAGATCCTGGCGGTCCACAGCCCGCGCCACAACCTGCTGATCCGGCCCGCCGAGGACCAGGTGAACCGGCCGGTGAGCCAGGTGCTGCCAGAGCCCGCTGCCACCGTGGTGATGGAGGCTCTGACGGAGGCCGGCAGCAAGGGCTTCAGCCAGGGGAAGGAGATTCAGCTGCCCCTGCCCGGCGGCCCGGCCTGGTTTGAGCTGTCGGTCTCCCAACGCACCCTGCCCTCCCAGGGCCAGCCGCGCTTCCTGCTGCTCAGCCGCGACATCACGGCCCGCAAGCAGGACACCTGGCGGATCGCACGACTGAATCGGCTCTACACCGCCCTGAGCCGTTCGAACCAGGCGATGGCCCGCCTTGAGGACGGAACGGTTCTGCTGCAGGAGATCTGCCAGATCGCCGTGACCTTCGGCGAGATGAAGATGGCCTGGGCGGGTCTGCTCAACCCCATGGACCAGGAGTTGCGAGCGGTGGCCTGGGCCGGCACCGGCACCGACTACCTGCAGGACCTGCGCATCAGCATCGACCCCGACGTCCCCTACGGCCAGGGGCCGATGGGCCGGGCCCTGCGGGAGGACCGACCCCAATGGAGCCAGGATTTTCAGAACGACCCCAGCCTGGCCCCCTGGCATGAGCGCGCCCGCCTCTACGGCTGGGGAGCCGGCGCCGCGTTGCCCCTGCACCGGGAGGGCGCCGTGATCGGTGGGTTGGCGCTGTATCACCCTGATGTCAACGGCTTTGACGAGCCCAGCCAGCAACTTCTGCTGGAGATGGCGCGGGACATCGACCTCGCCCTCAACCGTCTGAGCTCCCAGGCGATGCAGCGCCGCCTGGAGAAGGAGATGGCGGCCAGCGAAGCCAAGTACCGCGAACTCACGGAGTCGGTCCACGACGTCATCTGGACCCTGGATCCCGAGACCATGCGCTACCTCTATGTGAGCCCCTCCGTGAAGCGCCTGCGCGGCTACACGCCGGAAGAGGTGCTCGCCAGACCGTTCCTCGCCTCCATGCAACCGGGGAGCGGGCAACGCATGGAGGAGCAGATCCGGGCGGAACTGGAGGAGTTCAAGCAGGGCCTGCGCAGCAGTGAGATCGTCTCGGTGGATGAGGTGGAGCAGCCCTGCAAGGACGGCTCCAGCGTGTGGACGGAGGTGGTGACCACCCTGATCCGCAACGTCGGCACAGGGCGGATCGAGGTGCATGGCGTCACGCGCGACATCACCGAGCGGAAGTTTGCGGACGAACAGATCAAGCGACTGGCCTACTCCGACCAGCTGACGGGCCTGGCCAACCGGGTGATGCTGCGGGACCGCTTCCGCAACGCCCTGACGCTGGCCCAGAAGCAGGGAGGCCGCCTGGCCCTGCTCAACCTGAACCTGGATCACTTCCGGACCGTCAACGACGGACTGGGCCATTCCGTCGGCGACCAGCTGCTGGTGGAGATCGCCCGCCGCCTGGAGGGCGAGCTGCGCCCCGGGGACACCCTCTCGCGATCCGGGGGGGATGAATTCCTGCTGCTGCTCCCGGACACCGACGCCGACGCTGCTCTGGAACTGGTGCGACGCCTGCTCCAGGCGGTGGAACAACCCTTTCGGGTCCAGGGCGAGACGCTGTTCACGACCGCGTCCATCGGCATCGCTCTCTACCCGGAGGACGGCATCACGATGGCCACCCTGATGAGCAACGCCGATGCGGCGATGCATCAGGTGAAGCAGGACAGCCGCAACGGTTTCCAGTTCTTCACCCCCGGCGTGCAGGAGCGCATCTCCCGCCGGCTGCGCCTCTCCAACGCCCTGCACCAAGCCCTGAAGGGCAACGAGTTCACGCTGCTCTACCAGCCCCAGGTCGAGCTGGTCAGCAACCGGATCATCGGTGCCGAAGCGCTGCTGCGCTGGGATTCGGCGGAACTGGGTTCCGTGTCGCCGGGGGAATTCATCTCCGTCGCCGAGGCCAACGGCCTGGTCGTTCCCATCGGCGACTGGGTCCTGCGCCAGGCCCTGCGTGATGCCGGCACCTGGGTCCGGCCGGTTGGACAGGACGACGCACCGGCGCTGACGGTCTCGGTGAACATCTCGGCGGTTCAGTTCCGCAACAGCGATCTCGCCAGCCGGATCCTGACCATCCTGGCTGAAGAACAGCTGCCCCCGTCGCGGCTGGAACTGGAACTCACGGAATCGGTGACCCTGGATGACCCCGAGAAGGCCCTGCTGTTGATGGATCGCCTCTACCGCGAAGGGATCCAGATCGCCATCGACGATTTCGGCACGGGCTACTCGTCGCTCAGCTACCTCAAACGCATCCGCGCCCACAAGCTCAAGATCGACCAGTCGTTCGTACGCGGCCTTGCGACCGACCGCGACGACCACGCCATCGTGCTGACGATCATCAACCTGGCCCGCACCCTGGGCCTGCGCACGATCGCCGAGGGGGTGGAAACCCCCGAGCAGATGGAGCTGTTGCGCAGGGCCGGCTGCGACGAAATCCAGGGCTACTGGATCGGTAAGCCCATGACCAGCGCGGCCTTCCGGCAGTTGCCCCTGTGAGGTGGGCCTCGTTCGGCACGGAGTGGCGTCCGTGGCGTCCACAGCTGCAGGCATGACCAGCCTGGTGGGGAAGCAACTCAGCCCCCCTCGAACCCCTGCTGGATCACCCCCGCCAGATCGAGCAGCATCTGCTCGCCGCTGCCGGTGAACGAGGAACCGTGCATGACAGCCAGCGTCTGCGGCTGCAGGGCGGCCAGCCCCTGCAGCAGGCCGGCCGACTGGCTGGTGTAGGGCATGTAATCGGCCAGGGGTCCGCTCTGCATCTGCTGCATCGCCTGGCGCGCCGGTCCGATCAGCTCCGAGGACGTCACGGCGGCGACATCGCCGAACTGGTGGAAGAGATCGGAGCAGAACAGGGTGCGGCGGGTCTCCTCGAACAGCAGGCCGGCGTCCCAGCCATGGGGCAGGTGGGGGGTGCGGTGGAAGCGGAAGCGGTACTGGCCGGTGCTGAGCACATCGCCCTCCGCCATGCCCCGGGCGGGGCGGAGGGCGAAATCATCCACGCTTACCAACTTGCCGACGAGGGTGCAGACCGGCTGCGCCTGGGGAGCCAGCGCCAGCCAGTGGTTGAGGCCACCGATCTCATCGGATTCGAAATGGCTCCAGGCGATGTGGCGCAGCTGGGTGGGATCGATCAGCGTGGCCACGGCGTCGCGCAGGGCCGGAAACATGGCCTTGAGCCCGGCGTGAAACAGCAGCGGCTCCGCATCGCGCACCAGGAAGTGGTTGAACTGCAGATCGAACTCCGGCACATGGATCGAAAGCCGGAACAGGTCGGGGGCGATCTCGGTAACGACAACCATGGTTCAGGGCCCGTTGGACTGCATCGTTTCCAGTGAAGCCTGACAGTTTGGCGGAGATGGATCGATCAAGCCCTCGCTCCGAGGCATGGCCGCTCAATCGGCCGCCTCAGCGTTGCCCAGCCGCGCCCGGATATCCCTGAGCCGGGCCACGTTGTTGACCAGCGCCGGAGCGCTGTCGAGGCCTTCGAGATAGTCGAACACGTAGGCGAGCACGGCATAGATGGCGCCGGCGCTGAAGGATGCCGATCGGGTGAAGTCGATCAGCAGCACCACCAGGGCCACGATCGTGGCGAGCTCCGTCACGGTCCAGGTCCACGACTCGCTGTCGGAGAGCTGCACATGCCAGCGCCGCACCCGGCCGAAGTGGCGCCGCAGGCGCAGCGGGCGCGCCGCCTCGATGTCCTCGATCTCGCGCTCGATCTGGTCGTTGAGGCCGCGGTGCAGGCGCAGGGCACGCCGCCAGTACCAGGCGTTGACGAGCCCCATCGGCAGCAGCACCGCCATGGCGATCAGTCCGGCCTGGAGGTCGTAGGTGAACAGCATCACCAGCGAGCCGACCACGGTCACCACCTGGGAGAACATCGCCGGCACGTCGGCCTCAAAGAAGCCGACCATGTCGCGCATCATCTCCACCCGCGCCGACACGATGCTGGTGCCATGGCCGAGGCGCTGCTGCTCGGCGACGGTGCGCACGGCGAGGCGGGCATAGAGGCCCATGAAGACCCGGGTGTCGAAGCGCTGGCGCACAAAGGCTGTGATCAGGTGCACCAGCCACACGGCGATCAGGGCCGAAAGGCCCCGGTAGCTGCCCTTCAGCAACCCGTCGACCGCCCAGCCGGTGATGGCCGGGTAGGCGAGCATGCAGAGGTTCTCCAGCAGCGTCAGGGTGTAGGTGCCGGCGATCGACAGCCGTTCAGCGCGGGAGAGGGTGGCAAGGAGCGTCTGCGGCATCAGTTGGCCCTGGCGTCACCAGCCTGGCAGCGCTCACTCAACGACGAACGCCGGCTTGACCTGGGCCAGGCAACGGCTGTCGGGTGCTTGCTTCGGGTTGGCCAGAAAGTCGGCGACGATCTGTGTCACGCAGGCGGCGGCAGGCATCCCAGGCGGCGCAAACAGCGCCCCATGGCCGACACCGGGGAAGGTGAAAGCGTTACAGGCCCTGATCCAGCTGGGATCGGTGTAGTTATGCCTCCCCAGCGCCACAGCGGTGTTATGGGCCTTCAGCTCAGGGCAGAACAGGAACGGTTTGGCGAACCTGGTGCCGCGCTCCTCCACGAAGATCAGATCACGGCCCTGCAGCAAAGCCGCCAGTTCGGGGTACTTCGGCAGGCCTCCATTGGCAATGTCGCCGATGGTGGAATCCCCAGGGCCGCCTTACTCGACGAACAGGGGATCAGCTGCAGGGGATTGACCCGTGCTGCGGCTGCGGACCACGCCGAGCTGGATCGTGCGTCCCTTGGGCTTCGCATGCTGCTCAGGGACGGTGACGTAGCCGCAATCCGACTGAGCTGCGATGGCGGCGGGCACGTCGAAGGTCTTGCAGTCGACGGATTGCCATGCCGGGCCGAACCTGGCCGCACCTTGCCCTGCATGGCCAGGAGCGGAGGCGCCTGCAGCGACGACAGCCATCGCAAGAAAAGCGAATCGGACGATCTGAGCTGACGCCAAGGATCGAATGGATGCTAGCAAGCTGCCGCACGGATCTTGCGTGCGCGTGCATCTCCCTGCTTGGCGGGATAGCGAACCGCATGGCGGATCAGCCACTGCAGATCTGTGGAGGCGCCGTCCTGCAGCCAACGCTCACAGGTGGCATAGACGAGATCCGGATGGTCTTTGGCGATGTCCCCCAGGTGGTTGGCAACGCTGCGGCGAACATACAGCGATGGATCGTCTTTCAGGGATTCAAGGATGGGCAGTGTTGGCCTTGGATCGGCCACAAACGAGGCAATACGTTTGCCCCATGGGAGCCTCGGACGCGTCCCCTCGCTGCAGAGACGCCGCACATGCGGGTTGGGGTCGGCAAGCCATTGATCAACCTGCTCCAGCGTGCGCTGTTGCTGTTGGATCAGGAACGTACGGATAGCGAACTCTGAGGTGAACCTCTTGGTGAGGGCATGCAACGCCAGCATCGAGGCTGTAAAGGGGTCGTTGCCGCCGTTGTGTCGTTCATCCTGGCCGTACTCTGAAATAAAGAAGCCGTGTGGAAGATAGAAGAAACCAGCCGTCCCCAAGTCTTCTGTATCTGGTTTCTCCGGCGTCAACGACGCCATGAGGAGCCGAACGGCTTCTTCGTAGTTCCCAGGCAGGAATGCATGAAGCGCCTTGGCGATATGAAGGCCTCGCTGCATGATGGACAGGGGCCCAATCCCTGTCCACGCAGATTCACAGAATCGGCTAGTCGGAAAATCCGGATCTACATAGTGAATGTTCTGGGCCAGACACACAATGGCCTCCTGACCCAGCAGGAGCTTCAGGGGCGTGCCCTTCTGAATGGATCTTGGTGCTGTTGGGATGGTGGGTCCTCGAGGCGCCATGGAGTTCCTATGCATGCCCATGCCCATCGAGATCGCTGGCCACCTGAGCCAGGATCTCGTCCACATGGCTGAGGGCAAGGAAGTGGCCTCCGCCGTTGATGGGAGGCCAGATGGCTGCGGGGGTTTGGTCCGCCACCGTCCTGTTGATGGGTTCAGGCACCAGTTTGTCATCCATTCCCTGCCAGACATGCACGGGACGCGTCATTGTGGTCCTCTCGAAGGGCCAGGCGACGTCAAGCATCGTGGCATCAGCGACCAATCCCTCTGCGCCCTGTCGAAAACATTTGCGTGAGGCCTCCAGAAAGGATTGGCAGACTCCCTCACCTGAGAGGACCTCTTCATGAGAGACGTCAATCGACTTCTTCAGCGCCTGCAGATAGCTGGCGTCAAAGCGCATCAACACGGCGTTGGCATGGCGCAGCCCAGTTGTCTCCAAACGTTCTGTAGCTGGCACCTGCGATGCAGCTGACATGGGCCAGACGGGCGTGATCCAGGTAGGCGGCGGCGGCAAGCGCCCACGGACCGCCTTCAGACGAACCTCAGCCCATGGGCCGTTGCAGACGTAGCGAAGAGATTCGCCTCCAGGCGGCTGGAGGCCCCACCGTGGTTATGGATGACCAGCGGTCCAGAGTTGTCGCCGTTTTCCAGATACGTCCTCTTTGGAGGCTATCCAGGCCGGCAGCATAACCGGAGCCATTGCCTTTCCAGAATGGCCTGACCATGCAGGGGCCTGGCGAGGTCGTTTGATGTCACGCTTGCGACAGAGGCAAAACGGCTGAATGGAGTCACAAACAATCACCAGCAACTCCAACCAAAACATCGCAGCATTCTCCGATCCAATGATTTATGATGGAACGATCGCACTCAGGGTTACATGACGCCAGTTTATTTCGCCGTCTCCTTTCATTGCCCAACTCATCCTTGGCCATGACGACGGCAGCCCCTGGCACGCAAACAGCAAAGACCTGGCGAAAGGCACTCTTCGGCATGGGGCGTTATCGTTCCGTGCTTGCCATCACATTGTTCTCTGTGCTGATGTCAGTCATGATGACGGGAGTCATCATGACTGTGTTTTGGTGGGAGGGACGAGATGCGCTCCTGAAGTCATTACTGATTGGCGCCATTATCCCCGGAATCGTTGCTCCTTTAGCGAGCAGCTTCGTTGTCAAGCTCCTACTGGAGCTGGAGGATCTGCAAACCCAGCTCCTAGAGATGGTCAACCGCGACCCCCTAACGAAGGTTTACAGTCGTCGCTATCTTTTGGACTGCCTCGAGATTGAGCCAGAGAGAAGTCTGCGCACTGATGAGCCAATGTCGCTATTAATTCTTGATGTTGACAACTTCAAGTCAGTCAACGATTGCCATGGGCACATCAATGGAGATATCGTCCTGAAGAAGATTGCTCAGGTTTGTGAATCCGCCCTCCGCCCCTATGATGTCATTGCACGTTTCGGCGGCGAAGAGTTTGTCGTCCTTCTGCCGAACACATCCCTGCCAGAGGCGTGCACTGTCGCTGAACGAATTCGAGAGAATGTGGCCGATGCCACCATCGAATTGACTTCCGGAGAATCCATTCGCAGCACAGTGAGTATTGGCATCAGCCCATTTATCCCCCCAGACCCAAAGTGCATTAACCTGCTGTCAAGAGCAGACAAAGGATTATATAAGGCCAAGGATAACGGTCGCAATCAGTGGGCAATCGCAGACTAACGCCTCCACTCAGCAGCGGGCATGATTCAAACAATTCAGTTGTTCACAGGCTTGGCTCACTTGATTTCTGTCAGGCGTGGCAGCTTCCATGTTCCCTTCAGGACTGGATCCTTAGGGCCATACAAACGCGCCACGAAGAAAAAGGGCCCGGCTGGCGCAGGCAACCAGTTCGAGACTTTGTCCGCTCCTGGATTCTCGCTCTGGATATAGATCTCCAGGGATCCATCAGTTCCCAGCTTCAGGCCTGATGTGCGATCACCGATCGAATAGCGTTGGATAGGATTCTCCACAAGCAGGCGTTCCGGCAACGTGTACATCGTCACCGACCAGAACTCCGTCACCGGTGGCAGCTGGCCCGGTTCGAACCGCAGCACCCATCGCCTGCGCCCATCCAGCACGTTGCCGTCGGGCCCAGCCTGCTGGGTGGCATAGAAGGCCTCTTCACTGCTGTTGCCATAGATCCCCAGCATCGCTCCCATCGAGCGGAACGTGAGGTAATCAGACCCCAGTTGCTGTCTGCTGCCGAAGAATCCCTGGGAGCTGGTCTGCTGTTGGGCCTTGGCCTTGAGCTCCTGGCTGGCCTCGGCCACCCCTTCCTCCAGGGCGGTGCGGAGCTTCGGATCCAGCCGGGCCGGATCAAAAGGCAGCCCGGGACCGATGCCGATGCGGGCAAACCGGGCCCGCATCGCCCGCTCCGATGGCACGGCGGGCATGAACGGCAACAGGGCGTTGAGGTAGGTGATGAAGCCGATCCCCTCGGCTTTGGAGGCGTCCCAGGCGGGCCAGGCCACTGCAGGGGCGGCTGGTGGCGCCGGTTGGCCTGTGAAGCGCGACAGGGGCGTGAGGACGTATTGGCCCTGGATCGCCTTCAGCACTGGGATGTCATCGGGCCCGTTCAACTGGGTGCGGGTGAGGGTGCCGACGAAATCGGTTTCCGCCCGGAACACCCTGGTGATGCCTTTCGGCACCGTGCCCTTCCAGCGGGGTCCGGCGAACAAGTAGGTGCCGGCCCCGCGGCCGGTGGAACGCACGCCGGTGTAGGCGAAGTTGTGGGTGTAGAGATCAAACCACTGGTTGACGTAGTAGCGGGGTGCCGGCACTGCGGGCAGCGACTGCACGATCGGCTCGGTGCGCAGATCCAGCCAGGCCCAGGAGTAGGGCGTGTCGTTGTTGGGGGTGACGATGTCCTTGTCGGCCGGGGTGGCGGAGCGGCTGTAGTGGCGGAAGCGGTCGAAGCCGCCCACGTAGCCCGGGAACGCCTTGTTCTGGGTCTGGTTCCAGAGGGTCTGGTAGCCCTGCAGCGGGGCATAGGCGTAGAGCCAGGCCTCCTTGGCGATGGCGCGGGCTTCGGCGGGGCTGGGGGCTGTGGCCTGGCTCGGCGAGCTGGAGGCTGGTGCCGAAGCCGGTGTCGCGGCCAGGGAACCCAGGGGACTCAGCGGCAGAGCGGCGATGAGGGCGGCGATCAAGGCGACCGCTGGTCGGCTGGGGGTCGGGACCATCGTGTTGGCTGGGAAGGACGTGGGTACGGAGGGCGGCTGTCGGGCGAAGGGTTGGCTCAGGGCTTGAGCGCTTCAATGTCGTTCAGCTGCCAGGCCTTGCTGAAGTAGGCCTCGGTGGGGCCGTAGAAGCGGAAGTAGGCGAACCACCCCTTGCCCGGGGTGGTCTTGATCCAGTTGGCGGCACCGGCCGGCCGCACCGGGCCAAAGGACACATCCACCGAGCCATCGGCGTTGGTGACCAGATCCGGCTTGCGGGAGCTGAGGTCAGCGGCGCCCTGGTCGGTGATGAGCGGGCCACGGCTGAGGTTGTCGTAGAGAGTGATCGACCAGAACTGCTTCACCGGCGCGCCCGCCGGTACGCGCATCCGGTAGGTGCGTCCGCCATCCAGCCAACGTCCTGCCTTGTCTTTGGAGGCCTCTAGGTACACCTGGCCAAATCCCACGATCCGCCCCTGCATCCCCGACGACATGCCGATCGCCTCGTAGAACCAGGAGCTGCGCTCGTCGAACTGCACCCGGCGGCGGTCGGGGGTTTCCTGGTCGAGGTCGAACAGCACCGCGTACTCCCAGTGCTTGCCGGGGTACACCGTTGCGCCGGGGATTCGCTTGTCGTAGGCGATGGTGCGGGCCATCAGGTCGCCCACCTGGGCGGCCTCCTTGAGCACCTTGGCCTGGCGGGCATCCGGTTGGAAGGGCTGGCCAGGGGTGATCCCCAGAGGAGACAGCATCCCGAACAGCATGCGGTCGCGGGGCGCCACCGGCTCGTTGGCATAGAGCTCGCTCAGCAGGCGCCAGTAACTGAGGTCGGCGGGCTGGGCCGACTGCCAGGGGCGACCAGCCACCGGGACATAGGCGTTCGTGGGCGGGTTGTCCCGCTGGTTCCAGCCGTAGAGCCGGTGGCGGCGCACAGTGGCTTCAGCCACGGCCTTGTCGGGATCAAGGCCTCGGGTTGCGAACCAGATCTGATTGCTTGGGGAGCGGACGATGAGGTAGCCGGGGGCCACCGGCTCGGGACTGCCGGGGGGAAGGATCAGAAACTTGCCACCGGCGCCCTTGTCGGGTCCCGTCTGGCCCGTGTCGGTGATCGGCTGCTGCCAGATGTCCAGCACCCCGCCGGCGGTAGCCCCGGCAGGCACCTCGATCACCAGAGGGCCCTGCTTGGCCAGGTCCCAGAAGCTGAAGGCGTAGAGGGTAGTGATGTTGGGGGTGAGCATCCCCGCCTTGTCGTTCAGGCTCTGGTAGAGCACCACATCGCCGTTGCGGGCGCCGAAGGTTTTGGCCTGGGCGTCGTAGAGCCCCTTGAAGCCCACGGCCGGAAGGGCCCAGAGGTAGGCCTGCGTGGCGCGCTGGAAGTCCAGCTCGTCGTAGAGCCTGGCGGCGGCAGCCTTGCTGGGGTAGCCGTTCTCCAGTTGAAGAACCCCAAGCCTTGTCTGCTGGACATCAGAGGCGGCAGGTTGCTTGGCCTGCACGCCACTGAAGAAGCTGATACTGGCCAGGGAGGCGATCAGCGACGTCCGAACGAGGTTGAGCTTCACGGAGTTATGTCAGCGATCAACGTTAGCTGCTCGTTCAGCCAGGGCCCAGCCCACCAGCTAGCCATTGGGCAGTTCCGTGAACCACGCTCCTTCTTCTTCTCCATTTCGTGAACAGCGTCGAGGATCGAACGGAGACATCCCCCAAGACCATGACGATATCCGTCTCCTCTGCTCAACATCAGCCCAAGATAGCTGGGGTTCACGGGTCCGATAACCAGATGTTCTCAACGACACGGATCGAACTCCATTTGTCTGCGACATCCGTCCGCAAGAGTCAGCACCGACATACGACATCGGTAGCTGGCGAACCTGCAGAAATGTTCTTCTCGTGTTCAGCGGCAAGAGGCTGGGTCTCCTGGTGGCCACCGCAGATGCAGATGCCCGCAGAATCCAGCAGGGCGGCGATGTCGTTGGCCTGCAGCCGCTCGGTCAGGCACATGGTGAGCTGCTGCTCCCAGGCGTGGATGTGATCCACCCTGCCGAACCTCGGTGGGGCGGCTTCAAACGCGGGGGCCAGGTCGGCCCAGGGGCTGTGCTTCTGGTCTACGTCGTGGACCATCACGCCCCCCCATCGATCCAGTGTTTCAGAATGGGATGGTCAGACCTCCATTGATCCCGTAATCCGCCAGGGCTCCATTCTGGCGACTGTCGTAGCCGAAATCGGCCACGCCTCGGAGGTAAACGGCCAGGTTGTTGCGGGTGGCCACATTCAGGCCCAAGGCAACTCTCAGACCACTGCGATTGAGCCACGCCCCTGGAATTTCCACTTGTCGGGAAGAAAAGGGGTAGTCCACCACCTGATCATTGCCGCCTGTCCTCCATGTCCCAAACCAACTCAACCGTGCACTGGGGACAATCAACGTTGTACCTTGACGGACGGTTTGCGCAATCGAGACACCCAGATCGAGATTGGTCCAGCTTGTATTGTTGGGAAGATAGTTCAGATTGAATACGTTGATGCTCGAGTTACCACCACTGAGTTCGCCGCCAGTTTCTACAAAGCCCTGCTCGTTGATCCCACTCCAGCTCAGATTGAGAGAAGGCGTCAGTAGCGTGTTTCGGCTGAGGTTGATTCGTTTTCCGGTGACCAAGGCAGCCGTGAAGCTTTCTGCCGATTTTTGACCGGACGCTGAAAGCACAGAGCTGTCCAGTTGAATACCTCGCGTCTGGCTGCCACTGAACGTGCCGTAGCCCGCTAACGCCCCGATGAAGTAGGGGCCCGGTGACCACCTGCCATAGAGGCCGACGCCATAGGCCGTGGGAGACCAGTTACCTCCGCCATTTCCCGTCTGAATCACGGACAGCGATCCAACCGAACCATAGACACCCAGTTGGGTGCTGGGAGACAGTGACTTTTCAAGCCCAAAAAGTGATGCACCACCACGGCTGTCAGCACGATTGACCCAGTTGCCCAGACCTGGATTGTCGATGTTCGTCAAGGATGTACTGAAACCCCGTACCCAGGCCCTGAGCCTCCGGCGATCTCCGTAGAAGTCGTTCGGTTGATCGGCAAAGGTGAAGCGCTTGTCAGCGGCGTGAACAGACTTTGGACCAGGTTGTTTCTCGCACTCAGCCTTGGCTTGAGCCATCGCTTTCTCCGAATCCACGTAGCGCTGTGGATTGGGCTCTGAGCCTCTACACAGTGGGATTTGAAGAGGTTCCACATCCAATGCACTGTTCAGCACAGCCATGGCAGAATCGTTGAGCATCTTCTGAATGCCCGCCGGAGCCGCATCGGTGTTGCGTGGCAAGAAGCCCGAAACGATGGCTTGGGGGGAAAGGGTGGCGGCGAACGAGTTTGATAAGTCCTCGACGACCTGCTCCGGCATCACCTCGCCAGTGATGGGAGGCACAAAGGGATCAGGCAACCCTGGCTCAGGTTCGGGTTCGGGAAACTCCAGCAAGCCAAAGGCTGCGTTATCAATGAAGTTACCAATGCTGAGATTTCCAGTCGCCGTAGACTCAGCGGTGTAGGCAAAACGGAATTGCTGACCAGCCTCACCAATCAGAATATTTTTCTGCACATAGTTTGTCCAGGCCTGGCCGGTCTGATAGCTATCAGACCGTACGGTCGTCCATACGCCATTTTTCAGGACCTGCACGTCCAATTTCATGGTATCGGTCCCAGCCCGTCCACGATGCCAGAAGGAATAGGACAACACTCCCGTTCTCCCCAAAGTCACTGTTTGAGACAGGGTGCTGGGTTGTGTGGCGTTCAGTTCGGCAAAGAAGTTCCCGCCGCCGACGGGGAAAAACACATCGCCGGCGGCAGTGGCCTGAGCTGGCGCGATCGTGAAGACAGGTCCGCCAGATGAAGCACTATACCCTGAAGACCAGAGCTCAATCTTGTTATCCGAAGCGGATGTGTTCCAAGGGGGAACTTGTGAAGCATCAATCTGCCTGAAGTAGGCCCCAGTCGGCGGACCCGGAGGATTCGGCGGGATCGGCAGGGGAGGTGCCTGGGTTTCAAAACCCCCATTCTGAATCAGATTTCCACGATCCTGAGCGCCAGCCTTTGGACCTTCTCCCAAAACGGAGAGGACTAAACATCCCATCGCCATGCGCCCAATGCCAGGCCGGCCTCCCCTACTCATCATCTTATGCAGTCCGCCAAAATAAATTTCAGGAAATCTTAAGTCCTCAGATTGGCTTGTCAACGCCCGCGGGACAAAAACTCCGTTGTCAACACACACAAGCCGCCAGGGCGCGTTGGACTGCGTTAACTGTGCTCCCTCAGAAACCCGATCGTGCCTTCCAGCTCCTCAGCGAAGCGGTCGATCTCTTCGGGGGTGGTGGTGAAGCCCAGGCTGGCCCTGGCCGAGCTGGCCAGGCCGTAGTGGCGGTGCAGGGGCTGGGTGCAGTGGTGGCCGCTGCGGATGCACACTCCCGCCGAATCCAGCAGGGCGGCGATGTCGTTGGCATGCAGGCCCTCCACGCTGAACGCCGCTAACGCGGCCCGGTCGGGTTGCTGGTCCGGGGTGGGCCCCAGGATCCGCACGCCGTCGATCGCCTGCAGCCGCTCGAACAGGCGCCGGGTGAGCTGCTGCTCCCAGGCGTGGATGCGCTCCATGCCCAGGTTCTTCAGGTAATCGAGGGCGGCGCCCATGCCGATCGCCTCACCGATCGCCGGTGTGCCGGCTTCGAACTTGTGGGGCAGATCGGCCCAGGTGCTGTGGTCCAGGTAGACGTCATGGATCATCTCGCCGCCCCCCAGGAACGGCGGCATCGCCTCCAGCAGCGCCTCATGGGCCCAGAGGAAGCCCATGCCCGTCGGGCCGCAGAGCTTGTGGGACGAACCCACCAGGAAATCGGCCCCCAGGGCGGCCACATCCACTGGCTTGTGGGGCAGGCTCTGGCAGGCATCCACCAGCAGCAGGGCGCCGGCCCCGTGGGCCAGCTCGGCCACCGCCTCGATCGGATTGAGGCAGCCCAGGGTGTTGCTCACATGCACCAGGCTCACGAGCTTGGTGCGATCGCTGATCTTGGCCTTGAGGTCCTCCAGATCCAGCTCGCCGCTCTCGGTGATGCCCGCATGGCGCAGCACGCAGCCCGTGCGGGCCGCCAGCAGCTGCCAGGGCACCAGGTTGCTGTGGTGCTCCATCACCGACAGCAGCACCTCATCGCCCTCCCGCAGGTTGGCGTCACCCCAGGTGCGGGCCACCAGGTTGATCGCCTCAGTGGCATTGCGGGTGAACACAATCTCCCGGGCGCTGGCGGCACCGATGAAGGCGGCCACCTTGCCCCGGGCCGCCTCGAAATGGTCGGTGGCGCGGGCGCTCAGCTGGTGGGCGCCGCGGTGCACATTGGCGTTGTCGAGGCTGTAGTACTGCTGCAGCGCCTCCAGCACCTGGCGCGGCTTCTGGCTGGTGGCGGCGTAATCCAGGTAGATCAGCGGCTGGCCCAGGCAGGCCGTCTGGGCCAGCAGGGGGAAATCGGGCCGCGTCTGCACCGCCAGGTCGGCCACCACCGGCGCTCCCGCCAACGGCGGCGCCGCGACCATCGGGGAGTTGGTGGAGGTCGGTGTCATCGTCCCTGCTCCCCCAGCAAGCTGGCCAGAGGCTGCCACGGCCGGGCGGCCTCGGGGAGTTCCTGCAGCACCTCCTCGCAGAAGCCGCGCAACAGCAGGCGGGCCGCCTGGTCGGCGGCGATGCCGCGGCTCTGCAGGTAGAAGAGCTCGTCCTGCTCCAGCCGGCTCACGGTGGCGCCATGGGCGCAGCGCACGTCGTCGGCGACGATCTCCAGCTCGGGCTTGGTGTCGATCCGGGCCCGGTCGGAGAGCAGCAGGTTGCGGCTCAGCTGGGCCGCATCGGTGCGCTGGGCTGCACGGGGTACCTGCACCGCCCCGTTGAACACGCTGCGGCCCTGGCCGTCGGCCACCGCCTTGTGCAGCTGCTCCAGGCGCCCGTCCGGACCCTCGAACACCATCTGGCTGTGGGTGTCGCTGATCTGGCGGCCATCCGCCAGCTGCAATGCCTTGAGGGCACTGTGGGCCGCCCCCTCGCGTTGCACCAGCCGCGGCTCCAGCCGCCCCAGGGCCCAGCCGCCGTGGGCGCTCACGCCGCTGTAGCGGCTGCCCGTGGCCTGCTCCACCGCCACGGTGGCCAGCAGGCAGCCCGCTTCGGCACCGGGCGCCAGCAGGCCGTGGCGCAGCTCGGCGCCCTCACCCAGCCGGGCCTCCAGCACCACGCTGGTGAGGTTGGCGCCACCGCTGCGGTGCACCTGCAAGATCTCAAGGGAGGAATCGGGCTCCAGCACCAGCAGCAGCCGCAGGGGCAGGATCCCCTCGCCGGCGCCGGCGTCACTCACCAGCTCAAGAGTGGTGGCAACCGGGCCGCGCACCCGCAGGGCCAGCACCTGTTGCGCCGTGGCGCCGTTGAGCAGCACCGGCCACAGCTCGGCGCTGCCGGTGGCGGCCAGCACCTGGCCCAGGGTCGCGTTCAGTTCCTCGCCACCGATGGGCTCCAGGCCCACCGGCAGGCTGATCCCGGCCAGGGGATCGCTCTGGCCATCCAGCAACAGCCGCAGGCTGCCGGCGGCCGCCTCGGGCTGGGCCGCCGGGGCGGGGCTCAGCAGGGTGGGGCTCAGGGCGTTGAGGGGCGCCAGGTCGGTGAACCGCCAGGCCTCCACGCGACGCGAAGGCAGCGGAGCCTGGGCCAGGGCCTGGGCCGCCCGCCCTCGGCTGGCCGCCAGGGAATCGGCGCCAGCGGAGGAGACACCGGTGGCGTTCGCCAGCAGGGCGGCGACCCAGCTGCCGGGGCCAGCGCCGGCCGCGGTTGTGGGGGTGGAGAGCGAAGCGGCCACCATCTCAGCCCACCTCCGCCGGCGTGCGCTCGAGGGCCGCCAGTTCGGCATCGACCCAGTCGTAACCGCGCTCCTCCAGTTCCAGGGCCAGCTCCTTGCCGCCGGTGCGCAGGATCCGGCCCGCCGCCATCACGTGCACGTAATCAGGGGTGATCACATCCAGCAGCCGCTGGTAGTGGGTGATCAGCAGGGTGGCGTTGTCGGGGCCGGCCAGGTGGTTCACACCACCGGCCACGATGCGCAGGGCATCGATGTCGAGGCCGGAGTCGGTCTCGTCGAGCACCGCCACCAGGGGTTCGAGCAGGGCCATCTGCAGGATCTCGTTGCGCTTCTTCTCGCCACCGGAGAAGCCCTCGTTGACGCTGCGCTCCAGGAAGGCCGGATCCATCTGCACCACCTGCAGCCGTTCGCGCACCAGGTCCTCGAAGGCGAAGGTGTCGAGCTCCTCCTCCCCCTTGCCGGCGCGGCGGGCGTTGGTGGCCACCCGCAGGAACTCCAGGTTGCTCACCCCGGGGATCTCCACCGGGTACTGGAAACCGAGGAACAGGCCGGCGCGGGCCCGCAGTTCGGGCTCCAGGCTCAGCAGGTCTTCGCCCTTGTAGAGCACCGTGCCGCCGGTGACGGTGTAGGCCGGGTGGCCCGCCAGCACCTTGGAGAGGGTGCTCTTGCCGCTGCCGTTGCGGCCCATCACCGCATGGATCTCACCGGCGCGGATCGTCAGGGACACCCCCTTGAGGATCGGCTGGTCCTCCACGCGGGCCGTGAGATCACGGATCTCGAGCAGTACGGGAGCGTCGGGGCGGATCACGGCGGGGGAGAAAAGGGCAGGGAAGGGACGGGGGAAGCAGGGTGGGGCCGGCCTGGGTGGCCGTGGGCCGGGATCAGCCGACCGAGCCCTCGAGCTTGAGGGCCAGGAGCTTGTCGGCTTCGGCGGCGAACTCCATCGGCAGCTGGTTGAACACGTCGCGGCAGAAGCCGCTCACCATCATCGACACCGCCTCCTCGAAGGCGATCCCCCGGCTCTGCAGATAGAAGAGCTGGTCGGCGGAGATGCGGCAGGTGCTGGCCTCGTGCTCGATGCGGGCCTCCGGCTGCTGGGAGCGGATGTACGGATAGGTGTTGGCGGCGGCCTGGTCGCCGATCAGCATCGAATCGCACTGGCTGTAGTTGCGGGCGCCCACGGCCTTGGGGCCCAGCTGCACCAGACCCCGGTAGCTGTTGGAGGAGTGGCCGGCGCTGATCCCCTTGCTCACGATCGTGGAGCGGGTGCGGGGACCCACGTGGATCATCTTGGTGCCGGTGTCGGCCTGCTGGCGGTTGTTGGTGAGGGCCACCGAGTAGAACTCGCCCACCGAATCGGCCCCCTGCAGCACGCAGCTGGGGTACTTCCAGGTGATCGCCGAGCCGGTTTCCACCTGGGTCCAGCTGATGTGGCTGCGGTCGCCGCGGCACTGGCCCCGCTTGGTGACGAAGTTGTAGATGCCGCCCTTGCCGTTCTCATCCCCCGCGTACCAGTTCTGGACGGTGGAGTACTTGATCGAGGCGTCATCGAGGGCCACCAGCTCCACCACCGCCGCGTGCAGCTGGTTGGTGTCGAACATCGGCGCCGTGCAGCCCTCCAGGTAGCTCACGGAAGCGCCTTCTTCCGCCACGATCAGGGTGCGCTCGAACTGGCCAGTGTCGCCGGAGTTGATGCGGAAGTAGGTGGAGAGCTCCATCGGGCATTCCACCCCCTTCGGGATGAACACGAAGGAGCCGTCGCTGAACACGGCCGAGTTGAGGGCGGCGAAGTAGTTGTCGTTGCCGGGCACCACCGTGCCGAGGTACGTCTCGATCAGGTCGGGGTGGTCCTTCACCGCCTCGCTGATCGAACAGAAGATCACGCCGTGCTCGGCCAGCTTCTCCCGGTAGGTGGTGGCGATCGAGACGCTGTCGAACACCGCATCCACCGCCACGTTGGAGAGGCGCTTCTGCTCGCTCAGGGGGATGCCGAGCTTGTCGAAGGTTTCCAGCAGCTTCGGGTCGACCTCATCAAGGCTGGACTTCTTCTCCTGCTGCTTGGGGGCCGCGTAATAGATGATCTCCTGGTAGTCGATCGGCGGATGGCCTAAGGAAGCCCAGTCCGGCTCCTCCATCTGCAGCCACTGGCGGTACGAGCGCAGGCGGAAGTCGAGCAGGAAGGCAGGTTCGTTCTTCTTGGCGGAGATCAACCGCACCACGTCCTCACTGAGCCCCTTGGCGATCTTCTCGGTTTCGATGTCGGTGACGAAGCCGTACTTGTACGGCTGGCTCACCAGATCGCCGACGGTTGCGCTGCTCGCCATGGGGGGAAAGGGGCCGGTTCAGCCGGCGGTGAGGGACTGGACGTCTTCGAGGCTGATGGTCTGCTGCTCGCCGCGGAAGGGGTTGTCTTCGGTGAGGAACAGCATGCAGTGGCATTCCTTGCGCTCCCGCATCGGCACGCAGGGGCAGTTCCAGAACGCCTGGGCCACCTCGGCCTCCTTGTCTTCGTAGTGGCGGCAGGGGCAGAGGGCACCACCCAGCTCGTCCTTGTGGCGGGCCAGACCCTCCAGCACCACGGCGGTGACCCCCGGGTCGCTGCAGAAGTAGGTGCCGGTGCGCTGGGCGTAGGTTTCCGCGAAGCGACGGATCACCTCCAGGCTTTCGGCACCGGCGGCGGGGGTCGTGGTGGTGGAGGCGTCGGTCATGGGCAGAGCGTCGGTTGCGCGCACCGGTGGATCGAATAACGAAACACTTTGGTTTCGTTACTGCGGGAGCCTAAGGCACAGGCGAGGTCCGTTGACGGCGTGGAAAAGCCATTGTGACGCCCCGGCGGGCACCACGGGCCAGCCCCCATTCCCCCGACGTGCGTGGCATGGTGTTTTGGTCACACCCCCGTCATGAGCGCCCCCGCCCAGTCCCGCGGCCTTCCGGCCGTTCCCGCCGAGGGAAGCCATCCCACCCGGGAAGCGGCCCTCTCGGTGCTGCTGCGGGAAGGTGAGGCGACGGCGGGCCAGCTGGCGGCCGCCCTCGGGGTGTCCGTTCAGGTGATGCGCCGCCATCTGCGCAGCCTCGAAGACGATGGCCTGGTCGAGGCCAGCGCGCCCCACGAAGGCCCCGGCCGGCCCAGCAACGTCTGGCACCTCACCGCCCAGGGCCAGGGCCGCTTTCCCGACGGCAGCGAGACCTTCGCCCTCGGCCTGCTCCACACCCTCACCGAAAGCCTGCCGGCGGACACCCTGGAGCTGGTGCTGCGCCAGCAGGCCGAGCAGAAGGCGGCCGACTACCGCCGCCAGATCGGCAGCGGCCCCCTGGGCCAGCGGATCGAGCGCCTGGTGGAGCTGCGCCGCAAGGAGGGCTACGTGGCCGAATGCCGCCGCGACGACGACCCCGCCGCCGCAGACGACGACGGGCCCGCCTGGGTGATCAGCGAATTCCACTGCTCGGTGATGCGCATCGCCGAGCAGTACCCGGTGGTCTGCGACCAGGAGCTGCGCCTGATCCGCCACACCTTCCCCGACTGCGCCGTCGAGCGGGTCCACTGGCGGCTGGAGGGGGGCCACAGCTGCGGCTTCCGCATCGCTCCCGTCGCCCCCTGAGCCGTGCTCAGCCCTGACGAGCTGCAGGAGCTGGAGGCCGCCCTGCTGCCCACCCTGGAGCGCCACCACCTGCGGCTCCTGGCCCATGGCCTGCGCACCCTGCAGGCCATCGCCGGGCGTCAGGACGGCCCACTCCCGCCCAAGGAGGCGGTGGCGGCCTGGGCCGCCACCCAGCCACTGATCGCCGCCGATGCCGGCTTCGAGCAGGCCTTCCTCACCCAGATGGGCCACGTGGCCGCCCAGCTGGCGGCCATCGCCACCGCCGCCGGCCGGGACCCCCTCGCCCTCGACCTTCCCGACCTCGTGCATTGGGCCACCGGCGAGGCCGACCGGCGCCTCAGGCCCCCGGCAGCCCCACCAGACCCGCCACCAGGCTGACCCCGGCCAGGGCGGCGGCGGCGGCCAGCACTCCCCGCCAGCCGGGCCGGTCCCCCTCCAGGGCCGCCAGGGGCAGGGCCATCACCGGCGCCGTCGACAGCAGGGCCACGGCGAGCCCCCCCGGCAGCCCCGCCAGGGCGGTCTGCTGCAGGGCGATGCCGGCGCTGGTGCCCAACAGGGTGGCGGCGAGCGCCAGAGGCCAGCGGCGCCCGGCCGGCCGGGGTCCCTGGGCGGCCCGCGGCAGCCCCGCCAGCAGCGGCAGCATCACCAGCGCCGCCGCCGCCAGCCGCAGGGTGGCGGCCTGCAGTGGCTCCGGCCCCCCGGCCAGCAGCCCCGCCCGCGCCAGCAGCGCACCGCCGCTGCCGCAGGCCAGGGCCCCGAGGGCCAGGGCCACCCCGAGCCCCTCAGCGGCCGCCCGATCGCCGCCCCCCGGCAGGACACCCTCGGGCCCGTCCTGCCGGGGGGCGCGCTGGTGCACCACCAGCAACACCGCCAGGGTGATCAGAGCGATCCCCAGCCACTGGGCCGGCCGGGGCACCTCCCCCAGCAGGGCCACCCCCGCCAGGCTGGTCACCGCCGGCCCCCCGGCGTCGATCGTGAGGGTGCGCCGGGTGCCCAGCCGCCGCAGGGCCGCGAAGAACAGGGTGTCCCCCAGGGCGATCCCCAGCACCCCGCTGAGGGCCAGCAGCAGCAGAGAGCGCGGCGCCATCTGCCAGGGCAGCACGAGGGCCAGCGGCAGCAGCAGGGCCACCGCCAGCAGGTTCTTGAGCAGGTTCAGCCGGGCAGCCGAGAGGGAGGTGGGCAGCCGGCGCCAGAGCAGGCTGGAGAAGGCCCAACAGAAGGCGGCCGCCAGGGCGGCAGCGACGGGGGCGGCGGACAAGGGGCCGCGGGAGGGTGGGAGAGTTGCGATCATCGCCTGATCGCGCCCCATCGCCTGAGGCCCCCGTGAGCGGATCCATCGCCGACGCCATCAGCTTCTTCCGGCTCAGCTGCGGCCGCTGGCGCTCCCAGCGCAGCAGCCACCACCTGCTGCACCGCCGCGCCGAGGCGGGCGGCTCGTTCATAGAAGTGGTGGAGCTGGAGGCGGCCGATCCGCGCCTGGAGGCGATCGCCGTGCTGCACGGCCAGGATCCCGCCGGCCTGGTGGGGGGCTGCCGGGTGCGCTGGAGCGGCTCGATGGCCTGGGACAAGGCCGGCGAGGCCCACGAGGGCGAGAGCGTCTTCGGCCTGATCCCCACCGATGAGCGGGGCCGCAGCGGCCTGCTGCTGCGCGACCGCGGCTACGCCGAAACGGCGCCGGTCGCCGGCCACTTCGCCATGGACGACCGTGACGGCCTGCTGCTCACCACCAGCTACGAGACGATGAACAGCCTGGAGCGCTTCAGCTTCGCCGGGCCGGACGTGCGCCTGCGCACCAGCACCGTCGAGGGGCTCTCCAACACCGCCTCCTTCTGCGTCGAGACCCGGATCGCCGACGGGGGGGACACCGCCGCCGGCGCCGGCGCCGAGGCAACGGGCACCCCGTCGAGCCCCGAAACCGCCTGCCTGTCGGCCCTGGGCTGGTGACGGGACCCGCGTTGGTGTTGTGTCGCCAACGTTACGGACTGTGAGCCCTGCCCTCCCGGGCCCGGGGCCGCCGGGGGCCTACTTCTACGATCCCCAACGACGGATGCCGGACCACGCGTGGCTCTTCCACTCCTCAAGTACGCCCCCACCTCCCAGAACTCGCGCGTCGCGCCGTTCCGGGTGGGTTCCGACGAGGACCCCAAGGCCGTGTCCATGGACAAGGCCATGGACCGGGAAGATCAGAATTTCGTGATCGAAGCGGCCTACCGCCAGATCTTCTTCCATGCCTTCAAGGTCGACCGCGACCGCACCCTTGAGTCCCAGCTGAGGGACGGCCAGATCAACGTGCGTGAGTTCATCCGCGCGCTGTGCCTGTCGGACACCTTCAACCGCAGCTTCTACAACCTCAACAGCAACTACCGGGTGGCCCGACACCTGGTCGAGAAGCTGCTGGGCCGCCCGGTCCACGGCAAGGCCGAGGAGATCGCCTGGTCCGCCGTGATCATGACCAAAGGGGTCAAGGGCGCGGTGGACGCCATCCTCGACTCCCAGGAATACCTGGACGCCTTCGGGTACGACACCGTCCCTTACCACCGCAACCGGGTGGTGGGCTCCCGTGAAGTGGGCGAAACCCCCTTCAACATCACCTCCCCCCGTTACGAGTCCTACTACCGGGGCATCCTGGGCTTCCCCCAGATCGTCTACACCGGCAAGTCCCGCAGCTTCCCCGAGCGCGCCCAGCAGCGCCGCGGCGGCTTCCCGCAGGACTACCTGCCCTGGGTCCGCACCCTGCCCGCCCTGCGCGGTGTCGGCAGCGCTGCCGCCGGCAACACGGGCATGGACTACCTCTCCAAGGTGCCCTACCGCAGCATCGGCCGCTGATCACGGCCCTCGCCGGCCGGTCTCCCACCGGCCCCTGATGTCACACCCGGGCCCTGCAGCGTGATCGCTGCAGGGCCTTTTTCGTGTGCCCGTCTGGGGAGAGGGGGGTCGGCCGCGCCCCAGGCCGTCAGTGGATGCTGACCCCGGCCGACTGCCGCCGTCCAAAGGCGACAAGGTCCTCCAGACTGATCCCAAACGAATTCTGATGTTGTGAGCCAGAAGACGCTGACCTCCCTGGCCATGATGACGCTGCGCCAGCTGCGGCAGATCGCCAGTGACCTCGGCGTGTCGCTCTACAGCCGCAAGTCCAAGGAGGAGCTGGTGGAGGCCATCAGCACCCGCCAGGTGGAAGAGGGCGAAGGCCGCAGCCTGGAGCGCATTGAGGCGGAGATGGCCCCGGCGCCCCGGCCCGCCGCCGAGACCCGCGTCGTCTTCCTGCCCCGCGATCCCCAGTGGGCCTACGTCTTCTGGGACATCTCCGAGGACGACCGCACAGGCGCCCTCCATGCCGGCGCCTCCCAGCTCTGCCTGCGCGTCGCCGAT
>CALRJV020000013.1:0-59204 GCA_943367705.1 Synechococcus sp. UW140 | reverse complement strand
CCCGGCAGCCAGCCCTTGTTCAGGTGGAACACCAGCACCGCCAGCATCGCCGCCCCCCGCAGCGCATCGATGTCCGGCCGGTAGGCAAAACCTCCCCCCTTCCCGCCGCCTCCGGATGCCGGGCCACTCGACGACGCGGCGGCTCCGGTGCTCGTAACGGCGGCGATCAACCAGGCCCCCCTATGTGGGGTGAAATGTACCGACCGGGGGACGCCGCCGGGTTCAGCCGGCGGTCAGCGCGGGAACCGGGCTTGCCACCAGGCCCGCCAGCCACTCCAGCAGGGCCCGGTTGACCTGGTCGGGCACCTCGTCGTGGGGGCAGTGGCCGGCCTCGAGCACCACCTCGGTGGTGCGGGCGGGGGCATGGCGCTGGAAGCTGGCGCGGCGGCCGGCGGCGTTGATCCAGGGGTCGCGGATGCCCCAGAGCAGCAGCAGCGGGGCGCTGAGTTCGGCGAACAGTTCGTCGAGGGGCTGGCCGCGGGGGATGTCGAAGACGGTGCGGAAGACGCCGAAGGCGCCGGGGTCCCGGGAGGGCCGCAGGATCGCTTCCACCAGGGCGTCATCAACGTTGGTGCGGTCGATGTACACCTGATTGAGGGTGCGGCGCACGGTGGCGGGCCGGCGCATGTTCTCGAACAGCAGGCGCTGCAGCACCGGACTGCGCAGCAGGGCCGCGCCGATGGTGCGGCGGGCGATGGCCCCCCAGCCCCGCGGCGGCTCCTGCTCGTCGCTGAAGGGGCCGGCCGCATTGAGCAGGGCCACACCGGCGGCCTGATCGCCTAGGGCGGCACCGGCGGCGAGGGCGGCGAAACCACCGAGGGAGTTGCCCACCAGCACCGTGGGCCGCCCGATCCGCTCCGCCACATAGGCGCAGAGCTGATCGCGCCAGAGGGCGCCGCCGTAGGTGAGGCCGGCGGGCTTGGCGCTGCGGCCGAAGCCGAGCAGATCGATGGCATGGACCTCATGGGTGAGGGCCAGCACAGGAAGGTTGAAGCGCCAGTGGTCGGTGGAGGCGCCGAAGCCATGCACCAGCAGGATCGCCGGGCCGGTGGGTTGCTCAGGAGCCGAGTGAATGGCGTGCACCCGATGGCCCAGGAACTGCCAGGGGGTCTCGGGTGACGAAGCCATGGACGCAGCGGTGGCGTGATGAGAGACGATGCTAGGAAGCGCGGCCAGTGCGCGGCCCTGCCCCCTGCGCCTGCCGCCATGTCCGACGCCTTCAGCCTTTCCGACCTGAGCCCGCTGCTGCCGGGGATCGCCCTCTGGGCCCTAGCCCTCTATCTGCCCCTGAGCATTCCCCTGGCCCGGCTGGAGAAGGTCCTGGCGGAGGGTTCCCTGGAGGAGGGGCTGCAGCAGCTGGTGCTGGTGGGCGGCAGCCTGCTGCTGGCTCTGGCGGTGGGCCTGGTGGTGGAACTGGTGCTGAGCTGGGCCCTCGGTCCGGGCTGGGCCGGCAGCCTGGGGTTGATCGCCGTGCTGGGCGGCCTGTCGATCGGCCTGGCGGCCGGACGGGACGACGACCGGCCGCGCTGAAACCGGGCCGGGGACGGGCGCGCCGGCGGGGCCGGGATCAGGCAGCCTGCTCGGCAGGGGATGGCTCCGGGGGGTCGGCGGGGACCTCCACGCCGCTCAGCGCCAGCCGCAGCAGCAGGGGCGCCAGGAAGGTGGTGCCGATCACCATCAGCAGGATGGCCGCCTCCAGGGGCGCCGAGAGAATGCCGGCCTGGCTGCCCAGGCCCAGGAAGATCAGGCCCACCTCGCCGCGGGGCATCATCCCCAGACCCACCACCAGACGGTTGGTCTTCTGCACGCTGAGGTAGCTCCAGCCTGCGGCCACTTTGCCGGCCACCGCAACGGCCAGGAGAAACAGTGCCACGATCAATCCTTCGCGATTGGCGGGGTTGAGGGGATTCATCACCGACAGGTCCAGGGAGCTGCCGATCAGCACGAAGAACACCGTGGCGAACAGGGCCACCAGGGGCTTCACCGACTGCTGGATCGCCCTGGTGTGCTTCGAGGCGCTGAGGATCAGGCCCGCCGCGAAGGCCCCCAGGGCCGCCTCCAGGCCGATGGCCTCGGCGACGAAACAACACAGGCCCAGCACCACGAAGCCGGCCACCACCACTTCCCCTGGGGCCCTGAGGCGGTCGAGGACCCAGTCGAAGGCCGGTGCGGCGGTGCGGCTCAGGAGCAGGGCCACCGCCACGAACACCGCCGCCGCCAGCACCAGCTGCAGGATCGGGCCGGCGGAGAGCACCCCGTCACCGGAGAGGGCCACCACCACCGCCAGGATCACGATGCCGAAGATGTCATCGAGCACGGCGGCACCGATGACGGTCTGGCCCTCCCGGGTCTTGAGGAACTTCAGCTCCCCGAACACGCTGGCGGTGATGCCGATGCTGGTGGCGGTCATTGAGGCGCCGGCGAACACCGCGGGGAACAGGGGCACATGGAAGAGGTAGTACAGACCGGCCGTGCCCAGGGAAAAGGGCAGCAGCACCCCGGTGACCGCCACGGTTGTGGCCTGCTGGCCCACCGCCATCAGCTCGTCGAGTTCACTCTCCAGGCCGGTGAGGAACAGCAGGGCGTAGAGACCGAGCTTGGACGTGGCCTCCAGGGAGGGAAAACTCTCGGTGTAGATCGCGGCCACCGTGTCGGAGCTGACCCCGGCGCAGTTGCCGATCAGCGTGAGCATCCCCTGGTTGAGCTCGGCATGGACGGCTGGCGGAAGAATCAGGTGCAGGCCGGTGACGCCGATCAGAACGCCCGCCACCAGTTCCCCGAGGATCGTGGGCAGCTTGAGGCGGACCATCAACTCCGCCAGGGCGCGGGCCGCCAGGAAGATGACCAGATAACGGCCCACTTCCAGCAGCGTTTCCACCGTCTCGATCTGGGTGCTGCCGACTTTGAGCAACAGGCTGGGCGCGACCATGAACGAAATCTGTGGCGATCGGACGCTAAGGGCGTTGGCGCCGGTCACGTGTGCCGTTGCTGATCTCCCAACAGGCCGGGCGGGAGGAATGGCAACCACCGCTACGGTCTGGGAACGCACGGCAAGACCTGTGCCCGAGGGACCACCGCGCGCCGACCGCCATGACCGACCAGCAACCCCGCAACCTGAGCCTGCCCACGCCCGGCTGCTTCGCGGACCCCGATCGCAGCGGCCTGACGGCGACGGACGTGTTCGAGGGCATGACCGAGCACCTCTTCTACACGCTCGGCAAGCTGGCCCCCAGCGCCAGCCGCCACGACCTTTACATGGCGCTCAGCTACGCCGTGCGTGACCGGCTGATGACCCGCTATCTGGCCGGCATCGAGGCCATCGGCGCCAACCCCAAGCGGATCGTCGCCTATCTCTCCGCCGAGTTCCTGATCGGACCCCAGCTCGGCAACAACCTGCTGATGCTCGGCATCCAGCAGGAAGCCGCCGAGGCCCTGCGCCAGTTCGGCATCAACGACATCGAGGAGATCCTCGACGTGGAAGAGGAGCCGGGCCTGGGCAATGGCGGCCTCGGCCGTCTGGCCGCCTGCTTCCTCGAATCCCTCGCCACCCTCGAGATCCCCGCCACCGGCTACGGCATCCGCTACGAGTTCGGCATCTTCGACCAGCTCATCCGCGACGGCTGGCAGGTGGAGATCACCGACAAGTGGCTCAAGGCCGGCTGGCCCTGGGAGATTCCCCACCCCGACCAGGCCTGTTTCGTCGGCTTCGGCGGCCACACCGAGAGCTACCGCGACCAGACCGGCGCCTACCGGGTGCGCTGGATCCCCGCCGAGCACGCCATCGGCGTGCCCCACGACGTGCCGGTGCTGGGTTACCGGGTCAACACCTGCGACCGGCTGCGCCTCTGGCGCGCCGATGCCACCGAATCCTTCGACTTCTACGCCTTCAACAGCGGCGACTATTACGGCGCCGTGGAGGAGAAGGTGGGCTCCGAGACCCTCTGCAAGGTGCTTTACCCCAACGACGGCACCGCCAAGGGCCGCCAGCTGCGCCTCAAGCAGCAGCACTTCTTCGTCAGCTGCTCGCTGCAGGACATGATCCGCAGCCTCGATGCCCGCGGCATTCCCGTCCAGGAGTTCCCTGAGCACTGGGCCATCCAGCTCAATGACACCCACCCCTCCATCGCCGTCGCCGAGCTCATGCGGCTCCTCCTCGACGACAAGCACCTGGAGTGGGACACCGCCTGGGCCATCACCACCGCCTGCCTCTCCTACACCAACCACACCCTGCTGCCCGAGGCCCTCGAAAAGTGGGGCCTTGATCTGTTCGGGTCCCTGCTGCCCCGCCACCTCGAGCTGATCTTCGAGATCAACCGCCGCTTCCTCCAGCAGGTGCGCCTCAAGTACCCCGGCAACGACGCCGTGCTGCGCCGCCTCTCGATCATCGATGAATCGGGCGACAAGGCCGTCCGCATGGCCCATCTCGCCACCGTCGGCTCCCACCACGTCAACGGCGTCGCCGCCCTCCACAGCGCCCTGGTCAAACAGGACCTCTTCCCCGAATTCGCCGCCCTCTGGCCGGAGAAGTTCACCAACGTCACCAACGGCGTCACCCCCAGGCGCTGGGTGGCCCTGGCCAACCCCCAGCTGTCGGCCCTGCTCGACGCCTCGATCGGCGACGGCTGGGTGCGCAACCTCGATGAGCTGCGCCAGCTGGAGCGCTACGCCGACGACGGCGGCTTCCTGGAGAACTGGGGAGCCACCAAGCTGTCGGTGAAGCGCCACCTCACCAACTACATCCATCGCCACACGGGCGTGCTCGTGGATCCGGCCTCGATGTTCGACGTGCAGGTGAAGCGCATCCATGAGTACAAGCGCCAGCACCTCAATGCCCTCCAGGTGATCGCCCAGTACCTGCGCATCAAGAACGGCCTCGCCGATGGCATGGCCCCCCGCACCGTGATCTTCGGCGGCAAGGCGGCCCCCGGCTATGCCATGGCCAAGCTGATCATCCGCTTCATCAACGGCATCGCCGACGTCGTCAACGCCGACCCCGACATGGACGGCCGCCTGCGCGTCATCTTCCTCGCCGACTACAACGTCAAGCTCGGCGAGCGCGTCTACCCCGCCGCCGACCTCTCCGAGCAGATCTCCACCGCCGGCCTCGAGGCCTCCGGCACCGGCAACATGAAATTCATGATGAACGGCGCCCTCACCATCGGCACCCTCGATGGCGCCAACGTGGAAATCCGCGAGCAGGTCGGCGACGACAACTTCTTCCTCTTCGGCCGCACCACCGAAGGCATCGCCGAACTCAGGGAGCAGGGCTACCGGCCCTGGGAGCGGATCGGCTCCACCCCGGAGCTGCCGGAGGTGCTGCATCTGATTGAGAGCGGCCACTTCAGCAACGGCGACAAGGAGCTGTTCCGTCCCCTGCTGGAGAATCTCACCGGCCGCGACCCCTTCTTTGTGCTCGCCGACTTCGAGGCCTACATGAAGGCCCAGCAGGCCGTGAGCGAGGCCTGGAGCGACCGCCCGCGCTGGAACCGGATGTCGCTGCTGAACACCGCCCGCAGCGGCCTGTTCTCCTCGGATCGCTCGATCCGGGAGTACTGCGAGCGGATCTGGCAGGCGGAGGAGTTCCCCGTGACCATCACCTGCGAGATCGACGAGGCCCCGGCCAAGGGCCGTCGGCTGCCCGCCGCGCAGTGAGACGGGCCGGGGCGGGTCAGCCGCCCCGGTGATCGGGCAGGTCGGGGGTCTGGTGCAGGAGCCGGTTGAGGCGCAGCCGGTCGGCGTTGAGGGGGTCGGGGGCCAGTTCACCGGCAACTTCCCGGAAGGTCTGCTCCACGGGCTCGGGCACCCTCACATCAAAGATGCGCTCCATCAGGGCTTCGATGGAGAAGAGGTGGGCGTTGATGTTCTCCAGATCGGCCATGGCCTGCTGGATCGCCTCATTTTCAGGGGGCGCGTCGGCGCTGGCGTCGGCTGAGGCGGCTTCAGGGGCCGCGGGGGTGGGGGGCGTGTCGCCGTCGCCGTGCTGCTTCTGGAGCTCCTCCAGCACCCGGCCGGCGAGGGTGCGGAACGACTGCAGCGCCGCCCAGTTGAGCTCCTGCTGCTGACGCAGGCTGGGATTTTCGCGGATCAGCCGGTCGTGTTCCCGATAGAACCGCTGGCAATCAGGACATTGGCAGGGCTCTTCTGGCACCGCGTCCCTTCTTTCATTCAATGGTCATCATGGCACCGACCGGGAGCAGCGGGGCAAAGTGCAGCGCCGGAGCCGAAGCGCTCAGGCGGCCATCGGGTCCTGATCGGGATGGTCCCCCGCCTCCTGGAGCAGCGGCAGGGGAATCTCGATCGAACTGACCACCTGAATCACATCGCGCAGGCGCATCGAGTCGGCGAACCAGCCCATGGCCTGTTCGACGTCACCGCGGCGCTCGGCATCGCCGGCCTGCTCCTCATGGGCATCGGCCAGCAAGGCCAGCCAGCAGAGACAGCGGGCCTGGACCACCGAGAGATCGAGATCATCGGGGTGGCTGTGGGCGATCGATTCGCTCTCCTGTTGCACCAGCAACCGCAGGCGCAGGTCGTGAAGCTGGGTCATCCACTGCTGACGACTGGCGACACGCTAGCGGGAGCGTCCGCTTTGGGAAGCCCGCCAGCGGTAGCGCTCGTTACGGCCCAGGCCAGACGTCAGTTGCCGGCGTAGGCGATGCCGGCCTCCACCTCGGCGATCGCCTGGTTCACCAGGTTGATCGCCCGGTCACGGTGCCCACCTTTGTTGGGGGCGGCCATCTGCAGGGACGAGCGGGCGCTGAACAGCGCGTTCAGGGCGTTCTGCATGTTGGGCTGCTGGGCCACGGCCACGCCCGAGGCAACGGCCGCACCGGCGAGGAAGGCGACGGGGGTGGCGAGCCAGGGGGAGAGCAGGGGACGGGGAGCCATGGCCTTAAGACATTCTCAAGGAAATCTAGGCCGACCAGGGGAACGGGGCTGGCGGGACTCGAACCCACGACCTACGGTTTAGGAAACCGTCGCTCTATCCGGCTGAGCTACAGCCCCCTGCGGCCAATTATGAAGGCTGCCGGGGTCCGGAACGGCCAGACCCTTGACAACCCAGTGGCCGTCTGGCTCCCACCTCCAGCGATCAGGGCCGCAATTGCGGGTTCACGGACATGGGCGGGGGAATTCTGTGAAACGGGTGAGAGGTGGTAGTATTTCGGCGGTACGACTCCTTCCCTCCTACCCACCATGCTTTCGCTTAGAACGCCTATAGGCCTTGGGGCTGCGCTCAGCGCAAGCCTGGCCGCCTCTTTCCTTTCCGCCAGCCCGGCCCAAGCCCAGGCTGTCCAAGCTCCCTCCGGCGGTTTCCCCGGTGGCATCGAAGGCACCGCCGTCGTTTCGGCTTGCAGCGACACCTTCGTAGCTGCCACCACCATTTTCAGCGGTTCCTTCGCCTGTCAGATCGGCGACAAGATCTACAGCAACTTCTTCCTGACCACGGACACCTCCGGTGCCCTGGCCAAGTCCAATTTCCTGTTCCAGAACGTCGGCGCCAACCACTCACTGTCGGCCTTCGGTGCCTTCATCCCCGGCACCTACAAGTTCGGCTACACCATGACGGTGTTTGACGCCCTCAACTCCGGACAGGCCCTGGCGAGCATCCGCAACGATGCCCTCAACTCCGCCATCGGTGCCGGCATCCCCGCCTGGACCAAGACCCTGACCGCCTTTACCAGCGGTCCGACCATCACCACGGAAAGCTCGAGGGCTGGTCTGAACCAGTTCGACGACGGTCCGGTCTCCTTCGCCTCCGCTGTGCAGCCCACCTCGGCTGATTTCATCTCCGAGCTGTTCGTTGACAACCTCCCCAGCAACTTCACCCCTGGGATCAACGACACGGTGACCCAGAAGTTCGCGGATGAGTCCGTCCCCGGCCCCCTGCCCATCCTGGGTGCTGCCGCCGCCTTCGGCTTCTCCCGCAAGCTGCGCAGCCGCATCAAGCAGACCGCCTGATCCCGGCGTCGTTCCGCCTCCCTGCCCCCACTTCGGTGGGGGTTTTTTTATGCCTGCGGGTCGAGCCCCGCCCCGGTGAACGGCCCTCCTGACAAACGACGGGACACCGGTAGATTTGGCCCTGCCTTCCGAGAAAAGCCGAGTGATGGATGCGACCGGAGCCAGTTCTTCAGGCAGCAGTGAGGTCCGCATCGGCAAGGAGGCCGCCCAGGCGTGTTCCGCCATCGGCGTGGTCTCCCTCGGCCTGGGCCTCGTCACGCTGGTGTTCGCTTCCCTGCCAGTGCGCCTGCTCGACCCCGCCTGGCAGTTGCAGCTCTCCGGCGCCTTGACGGGAGCGGGTTTTTCCCTGCTGATCGGCACCCTGCTGATCTGCACGGCCGGCGCCTTGCCCGCTTCTCCCCAGCCCATCCTCGGAAACGTGAAGTTGCTGCGCAACATCTGCACCTGGGTGGCGATTCTCTATCTGGTGATGATCCCGGTTCAGCTCTATGCGGGCATGCGGGTGCTGCAGCAGAAATCCGGCGAGGAGGGCCGCACCCAGGCCGCTTGGAAGAAGTTCAAGCGGCAGCTGGAGGCCACCAGCAACGAGCAGGAGCTCCGCAGCCTGCTCGGCAAGCTCAACCAGCCCATCAACCTGCCCTCCAAGCTGAATCAGCCGTTTCTCTCCTTCAAGCAGACGATCGTGGCCCAGGCGGATTCACGCTTCAACGCCCTCGTCTATCAGACCGATCAGGCCCGCTCCCAGCGACTGCAGAACTTCATCAGCGAGGCGGCCAACAACACCCTCAAGTCCCTGCTGTTCGCGGGGGGCTTCGCCGCCTTCGGCCAGGGGAAGGACGGCGGGCCGACCCTGCTCGACAAGGCCCTCGGGCTCTTCGGCAACAAGTCCCGCCGCCGCGGCCGCGTGGGATGAAGCCCCGGCCCCCCCTGCCTACAGTGGTCCTGGAAAGCAGGCGAGGTGATCGCGATCGGTGCGGTGCGGCCTTCGGGTCACCGCCGCTGCCGGTTGAGGAAAGTCCGGGCTCCCCAATGGCCAGGCCTGCTGGGTAACGCCCAGTGCGGGTGACCGTGAGGACAGTGCCACAGAAACACACCGCCGATGGCCCGGGCTTGTCCCGCGCACAGGCAAGGGTGCAAAGGTGCGGTAAGAGCGCACCAGCGGCATCGAGAGGTGCCGGCTCGGTAAACCCCGGCTGGGAGCAAGGCCCAGGGACAGCGGTTGGCCATCTTCCCCGTCCCGATTCCCATGCGCCGCTCGAGGCCGCCGGTGACGGCGGTCCCAGACAGATGATCACCCCCCCTGCCGGCGGTCCGCCGCTGGCGGGGGAGAACAGAACCCGGCTTACGTCCTGCTTTCCCCTTTTGCCCCGCGATGACTCCCCAGCGCCGCCAGCAGATCCTGGCCTTTCTGGAGAGCCTCGGCTTCGGCGCCGCCTCCGGCCTGCTGCCCCCGGAGCCGGCCGCCGCGGACACCGCCCTCGACACCCTGGATGAGGCCCTCACCCACAGCTCCACCGGCCTGCCCCGCCACCACGACCGCCTCGAGTTCCTCGGCGACGCGGTGCTGCGGCTGGCGGCCGCCGAGTTCCTGCACCGGGAGCATGCCTCCCTCAGCGTGGGCGACACCTCCGCCCTGCGGGCCCAGCTGGTGTCCGACCGCTGGCTGAGCGAGCTGGCCCGCAGCATCGCCCTGGAGCCCGTGCTGCTGATGGGGCCGATGGCCGCCGGCGACCGGGCCGGCCGCTCCACCGTGCTGGCCGAATGCGCCGAGGCCCTGGTGGGGGCCATCTACACGGTGGCAGGCGGTCCCCGGGGCGGCCTGGTGGCCGTGGAGCGCTGGCTGGCCCCCCACTGGCAGGTGAGCGCCGCCGAACTGCTGGCCGACCCCGCACGCCACAACTGGAAGTCGGTGCTGCAGGAGTGGAGCCAGGGCCAGGGGAAGGGTCTGCCCAGTTACCGCAGCCACGAGCGCAGCCGGGTGCACGGGGATCCGGAGCGCTTCGAATGCCGGGTGGAGGTGGCCGACCTCAGCGGTGAGGGGCGGGGCGGCTCCCGCCGGGAGGCGGAGCAGCAGGCGGCGAAGGCGGCGCTGGCCGCGCTCGCGCTCAGGCCTGCTCCAGGGTGCTGAGCGGCACGGTCACCAGCTTGTCCCAGTTGCCGCCCTCGAACAGCACCGCGGCCATCGCCCCGCTGATGCGCTGCACGAAGCCCTGGTAGCCGTTGTAGATGGAGCGGGGATCGCGCACCACCACGGTGGAACCGGGCAGGATCGGGCTGCTGGCCATGGCGGATGCCCTGGAGGGGACCATCGAGTGGGGCCATTATCGATGCCAAGGCGTCCCGATGGGCCCCCGGCAGGTGCCCGCGGGCACCGCACAGCCCCGTGACGCGATGATGCGCCGCGACGGGAGCGATCAGGCCGTGGCCGACATCAGCAACGAGGGGCCAGGGGCCGACCCTGTTGAGCTCATGGCCGTCGGGCGGGTCGTGGCGGCCCAGGGCATGGGCGGCGACGTCCGTCTGCTGCCCCTGAGCGACTTCCCCGAACGCTTCACCCGGCCCGGCCCCCGCTGGCTGCAGGCCCCCGGCGGCGAACCCCGGCCGGTGCGGCTGCTGGCCGGCAGACCCGTGCCCGGCAAAACCCTGTTCGTGCTGCGCCTCGAGGGCATCGGCGACCGCAACGCCGCCGAAGGGCTGGTGGGCCATCACCTCATGGTGCCGGCCGCCGACCGTCCCACCCTGGAGCCCGGGGAGTTCCACCTCCTCGATCTGGTGGGGCTCCAGGTGCGGCTGCTGCCGGATCCCCAGGCCCCGATCGGCACCGTGACCGACCTGATCCACGGGGGCAACGATCTGCTGGAGGTGGAGCTCAGTGACGGCGGCCGGCGGCTGCTGATCCCCTTCGTGGAGGCGATCGTGCCGGAGGTGAACCTGGCGGAGGGCTGGATCGGCCTGACGCCGCCCCCCGGACTTCTGGACCTCTGAGTTGAACCTCTGGGCAGGGCGTCGCCGCCGGCCCCGTAACCCGGAACGCTGACGGTCGGGAGCGGCTCCGGTTGAATGGGCCCGTCTGATGGTCCTGCGGGACAGCTGCCGCCGCGATGGCTACCCCCTCCCTGGTCCCGGTGATCCTCTGCGGCGGCACCGGCACCCGCCTCTGGCCCCTATCCCGGGCCAGCTATCCGAAGCAGTACTGGCCCCTGGCCGGCACCACCGAGGAAACCCTCCTGCAGCAGACCCACCAACGCCTGCAGGGCCTTCCCGATCTGGCACCGCCGTTGCTGATCTGCAACGAGGACCATCGCTTCAGCGTGGCCGAGCAGATGCGCCAGATCGGCGTCGAGCCGGCCGCGATCCTGCTCGAGCCGGTGGGGCGCAACACCGCCCCGGCGGTGGCGGTGGCGGCCCTGCAGGCCACCGCCCGCGGTGACGATCCGTTGCTGCTGATCCTGGCGGCCGACCACGTCATCCGCCGGGCCGCCGACTTCCGCGCCACCGTGGCCGCCGGCATGGCCGCCGCCACCGCCGGGCAACTGGTCAGCTTCGGCATCGTGCCCACCAGCCCCGAGACCGGCTACGGCTACATCGAGGCCGCCGAACCCCTGGCGGCCACCCCCGTGCCGATCGCCCGCTTCGTGGAGAAGCCCGACCGCGCCACCGCCGAGGCCTTCCTGGCCTCCGGCCGCTTCACCTGGAACAGCGGCATGTTCCTGTTCCGCGCCAGCGCCATCCTGGCGGAGCTGGATCGCTTCGTCCCTGATGTGGTGAGCGCCTGCCGCTCCGCCCTGGAGCACGACAGCGCCGACCTGGAGTTCCTGCGACTGGAGCGGGAAGCCTTCGCCAACGGCCCCAGCATCGCCATCGACGTGGCGGTGATGGAGCGGACCGACCGGGGCGTCGTGCTGCCCCTTGATGCCGACTGGAGCGACGTGGGCAGCTGGGCGGCCCTCTGGGAAACCTCGGAGCAGGACCCGGAAGGCAACGTCCTGCGGGGCCGGGTGATCAGCGAGGGCAGCCGCAACTGCTACCTGCGCAGTGAGCACCGCCTGGTGGTGGGGCTGGGGGTCGAGGATCTGGTGGTGGTCGAAACCGACGACGTGGTGCTCGTGGCCCACCGGGACCGGGCCCAGGAGGTGAAGGGCATCGTCGGCCGGCTGGAGCGGGACGGGGCCCCCGAAAGCCGCGCCCACCGCCGCATCTACCGCCCCTGGGGCCACTACGACGGGGTGGTGGAAGGGGAGCGCTGGCAGGTCAAGAAGATCTCGGTGAAGCCCGGCGCCAGCCTGTCCCTACAGATGCACCACCACCGGGCCGAGCACTGGGTGGTGGTGCGGGGCACCGCCGTGGTGGAGAAGGACGGGGTGGAGGAGCTGGTGGGCGAGAACCAGAGCACCTACATCCCCCTCGGCGCCCGGCACCGCCTCACCAACCCCGGCAAGATCCCCATGGAGCTGATCGAGGTGCAGAGCGGCCCCTATCTCGGGGAGGACGACATCGTGCGCTTCGACGACCGGTACGGCCGCAGCGACGCCCCAGCCCCTGTGCCGGGCTGAGGGCGCCGGCCTGCGGCGGCGAGCCCGCGGAGCGGGCAACGCCGCCTGCGGCCGACGCCCTCAGCCCGGCAGGAGCTGGGCGAAGCAGGGCAAGGGGAAGGTGGCCACCGACGGCGCTCGGAGCCCCTCCCCCCCCAGGAGGGTGTCGGGCCTGTGCCCCCCGAAGGTGGGCGTTGCCCGCTCCGCGGGCTCGCCCACCGCAGGGGGTCACAGACCCGACACCCTCACTCGACGGTGACGGACTTAGCCAGGTTCCTCGGCTGATCGACGTCCAGGCCCCGGTGGGCGGCGATGTGATAGCTGAGCAGCTGCATCGGGATCACCGTGAGCAGGGGGCTGAGCAGCTCGTCCACCTCCGGCAGGGGCAGCAGCACATCGAAGAGCTCGGTGTCCGGGCAGGCGGGCGCCACGCCGATCAGCTGGGCATCGCGGGCCTTGGCCTCCTGGGCATTGGAGAGCACCTTCTCGAACACGGTTCCCGGCACGGCGATCGACACCACCGGCACCCGGGCGTCGAGCAGGGCGATCGGGCCGTGCTTCATCTCCCCCGCCGGGTAGCCCTCGGCGTGGATGTAGCTGATCTCCTTGAGCTTCAGGGCCCCCTCCATGGCGATCGGGTAGTTGATGCCCCGCCCCAGGAAGATCACGTCCTGGGTGTCGGCGAACAGGTGGGCCAGCTCGGCGCAGCAGCGGTCATGGTCATCGACGAGGCGCTGCAGCACCGCGGGCAGGGCCCGCAGCTGCTCCACCAGCTCCCGCAGCTGGGCGGGGGTGCGGCCGCCGCCGAGGGGATGGGCCGTGCCGCCCCGGCGCTCGGCAAAGGCCAGGGCCAGGCCGTAGAAGGCCAGCAGCTGGCCGAGGAAGGTCTTGGTGGCGGCCACCCCCACCTCGATGCCGGCACCGATGTCGAGCAGGTGGGGCACCAGGCGGCCCAGGGAGCTCTCCGGGCGGTTGGTGATGCCCAGCAGCCTGGGAGCGTAAGCCGGATCGGCCACCAGGAAGCGCCGGTCCTGCTCCATCGCCAGGGCGGCGAGGGTGTCGGCCGTCTCCCCTGACTGGGTGACGCCGATGGTGAGCGTGTGGGGCTCCAGCGGCGGCGGGGCGTAGCGGAATTCACTGGCGTAGAACACCGACGTGGGCAGGCCTGCCAGCTGCTCAAGCAGATGGGCCCCCACCTGGGCCGCATGGCGGCTGGTGCCGCAGGCGAGGATCTGGATCCGCTCCACCCCCTCGTAGACGGACTCATCGAGGGGAAGGGCCACCAGAGCGCCCTCCGGCAGATGGCGGGCCACCCACAGGGCCACCGTTTCGGGTTGCTCGTGGATCTCCTTGTGCATGAAGTGGCGGAAGCTGCGCTTGTCCGCCACGTGCTCGGTGCCCACCAGCAGCGTCGGGTTGCGCTGCACCCGCACTCCGTCCCGGTTGTAGAGCTCGATGCCCAGGGGGGTGAGCAGGGCCACCTCCCCGTCCTCCAGGGGCAGGATCGTGCGGGTGAAGCCGGCCAGGGCCGGGGTGTCGCTGGCGCAGAGGAACTCCCCCTCCCCCAGGCCGATCAGCAGCGGCGCCTGGCGCCGGGCCACGACCACCGCCCCAGGCACCGCTGCCCACACCACCGCCAGGGCATAGGCCCCGTGCAGCAGGGGCAGCACCTGCTGCAGGGCCTCCAGCAGCAGCGCCGGCGACGCACTGGCCCCCTCGGCCTGCCGCTGCCGCAGCCAGCGGGCGATCAGGTGGGGGATCACCTCGGTGTCGGTGTCGGAGCGGAACTCCACCCCTTCGGCCTGCAGCTCCTCGCGCAGGCTGCGATGGTTCTCGATGATGCCGTTCTGCACCACGGCCAGCTGGCCGCTGCCGTCGAGGTGCGGGTGGGCGTTGCGCTCCTCCGGCTTGCCGTGGGTGGCCCAGCGGGTATGGCCGATGCCGCACTGGCCCGGCGCTCCGCGCTCCTCGAAGCGGGCCGTGAGGTTGACCAGCTTGCCCTCGGCCTTGAGGCAGTGCAGGCCGGCCCCGTCAACGGTGGCGATGCCGGCGGAGTCGTAGCCGCGGTACTCCAGCTGGCGCAGGCCCTCCAGCAGCTGGGGGGCCGCCTCCCGTGAGCCGATCAGGGCAACGATGCCGCACATAGACAGGTAGGCCAAAAAAAAGCCCGGCGCAGGCGCCGGGCATGAGCTTATGGGAGGGCAGCGGCCCCGCCGATGTCAGTAGGCCAGGCCCATGGAGCGGCTGGTCTCGTCGCCGAGGTAGACGCGGATGCTCAGGAAGTCGGTGGGGCAGGCGGTTTCGCAGCGCTTGCAGCCAACGCAGTCTTCGGTGCGGGGCGAGGAAGCGATCTGGGCGGCCTTGCAGCCGTCCCAGGGAACCATCTCGAGAACGTCGAGGGGGCAGGCACGGACGCACTGGGTGCAGCCGATGCAGGTGTCGTAGATCTTGACGGCGTGGGACATGCCAGGGCCGGGAACGAACGGCGAGGTGCCCAAAGTACCCACACCGTTCCGGCGCAGGGCGACACCCGCCGCTGGCCGTCACCCTTGTTCATACGCCGAAAGGCCCCGAACGGGGCGACCCGTAGGATGCTGCCTCCCTCACAGCAGCCATGTCCCAGGAAGCGATCTTCGAGAAAGTCCGGTCGATCGTTGCCGAACAGCTCAGCGTGGAGGCTGACGAAGTCAAGCCGGAATCCAATTTCCAGAACGACCTGGGCGCCGATTCCCTCGACACCGTCGAGCTGGTGATGGCCCTGGAGGAAGCCTTCGACATCGAGATCCCCGACGAGTCGGCCGAAGGGATCACCACGGTGGGTGACGCCGTCAAGTACATCCAAGAGAAGCAGGCCTGAGGCGTCCATGGTGGAGGGTCTCCGCCGCGTCGTCGTCACCGGCCTGGGCGCGGTCACACCGATCGGCAACAACGTCGCGGATTACTGGGAGGGGCTGACCAGCGGCCGCAACGGGGTGGCGCCGATCACCCTCTTTGATGCCTCCCGCCATGCCTGCCGCTTTGCCGCCGAAGTCAAGGACTTCGACACGGCGGGCTGGCTGGAGCCAAAGGAAGCGAAGCGCTGGGACCGCTTCTGTCAGTTCGGGGTGGTCGCCGCCAAGCAGGCGGTGGCCGATGCCGGCCTGACCATCCACGACGGCAATGCCGCGCGCATCGGGGTCGCCATCGGCTCCGGCGTGGGCGGGCTGCTGATGATGGAAACCCAGGCCCACGTGCTGGCCGACCGCGGTCCCGACCGGGTCAGCCCGTTCTGCGTGCCGATGATGATTCCCAACATGGCCACCGGGCTGGCGGCCATCGCCATCGGCGCCAGGGGGCCCAGCAGCGCCGTGGCCACCGCCTGCGCCGCCGGCTCCAACGCCATCGGCGATGCCTTCCGGCTGATCCAGCTGGGCCTGGCGGACGCCATGGTCTGCGGCGGTGCCGAATCGGCGATCACCCCCCTGGGGGTGGCCGGCTTCGCCAGCGCCAGGGCCCTGTCGTTCCGCAACGACGACCCCGCCACGGCCAGTCGCCCCTTCGATGCCGAGCGCAACGGCTTCGTGATCGGCGAGGGCGCCGGGGTGCTGGTGCTGGAGAGCCTCGAGCACGCCACGGCCCGGGGTGCCCGGGTGCTGGGCGAGATCGTCGGCTACGGCATGACCTGTGACGCCTACCACTACACCCTGCCCTCGCCCGGCGGCGTGGGGGCGGCGGAGGCCATCCGCCTGGCCCTGGCCGATGCCCGCCTGGAGCCGGAGGCGGTGGACTACGTCAACGCCCACGGCACCAGCACCCAGGCCAACGACAGCAACGAGACCGCCGCCATCAAGTCGGCGCTCGGGGCCCATGCCATGACCATCCCGGTCAGTTCCACCAAGTCGATGACCGGCCACCTGCTGGGCGGCAGCGGCGGCATCGAGGCGATCGCCGCGGTGCTGGCGGTGACCCACAACCTGGTACCGCCTACGATCAACTACAGCACGCCCGATCCTGCCTGCGATCTGGATGTGGTGCCCAACCAGGCCCGGGAACACAACGTCAATGTCGTGCTCTCCAACTCCTTCGGATTCGGTGGCCACAACGTCTGCCTCGCCTTCCGCCGGATGACCTGAGCACCCGGCGCGCCAGCGCACCGGGTCCGCCCATCCCAGGAACACCTCCCTCCTCCCCGCACTCCCCCGTCAAGCCATGGTCGCCGCCCCCACCACCCAGGTCGATAGCCACGTAGAGACGCTCTGCATCAACAGCATCCGCTTCCTGGCGGTCGACGCGATCAACAAGTCCAACTCGGGGCACCCCGGGCTGCCGATGGGCTGCGCACCGATGGCCTTCTCCCTCTGGGACAAGGTGCTGCGTCACAACCCGAAGAATCCGCAGTGGTTCAACCGCGACCGCTTCGTGCTCTCCGCCGGCCACGGCTGCATGCTGCTGTACGCGCTGCTGCACCTCACCGGCTACGACAGCGTGACCCTGGAGGACATCAAGCAGTTCCGCCAGTGGGGCTCCCGCACCCCCGGCCACCCGGAAACCTTCGAGACCCCCGGCGTGGAGGTCACCACCGGGCCCCTGGGCCAGGGCATCTCCAACGCCGTGGGCCTGGCGATCGCCGAAGCCCATCTGGCGGCGAAGTTCAACAAGCCCGACGCCACCATCGTCGACCACTACACCTACGTGCTGATGGGTGACGGCTGCAACCAGGAGGGCGTCTCCGGCGAGGCCGCCTCCCTGGCCGGCCACCTGGGTCTGGGCAAACTGATCGCCCTCTACGACGACAACCACATCACCATCGACGGCAACACCGGCGTGTCCTTCACCGAGGACGTGATGAAGCGCTATGAGGCCTATGGCTGGCATGTGCAGCACGTCGAGGACGGCAACACCGACGTGGCCGCCATCACCCGGGCGATCGAGGCGGCCAAGGCGGTCACCGACCGTCCCAGCCTGATCAAGGTCACCACCACGATCGGCTACGGCTCCCCCAACAAGGCCAACACCGCCGGCGTTCACGGCGCCGCCCTGGGTGCCGAGGAGGCCGAGCTCACCCGCCAGCAACTGGAGTGGAGCTACGGGGCCTTCGAGGTGCCCGAGCCCGCCTACGAGCACTGGCGCCAGGCGATCCAGCGCGGGGCCGCCGCCGAGGCCTCCTGGAACGAGAGTCTGGCCACCTACCGCAGCCGCTACCCCGCCGAGGCCGCCGAATTCGAGCGCCTGCTGCGCGGCGAACTGCCCGAGGGCTGGGATGCGTCCCTGCCGGTGTTCACCCCCGAGGACAAGGGCCTGGCCACCCGCCAGCACTCCTACAACGCCCTCAACGCCTTCGGCCCGGGCCTGCCCGAGCTGATCGGCGGCTCCGCCGACCTCACCCACTCCAACCTCACCGACATCAAGGGCGAGGCCAGCTTCCAGAAGGGCCACGAAGCCAACCGCTACCTGCACTTCGGTGTGCGGGAGCACGCCATGGCGGCGATCCTCAACGGCATCGCTTACCACAACAGCGGCCTGATCCCCTACGGCGGCACCTTCCTGGTGTTCGCGGGCTACATGATCGGCGCCATGCGCCTGTCGGCCCTCTCCGAGCTGGGCGTGATCTACGTGCTCACCCACGATTCGATCGGCCTGGGCGAAGACGGCCCCACCCACCAGCCCGTGGAGACCCTGGCCAACCTGCGCGCCATCCCCAACCTGCTGGTGATCCGCCCCGGCGACGGCAACGAGACGATGGGGGCCTACAAGGTCGCCGTCACCAACCGCAAGCGCCCCACGGTGCTCGCCCTCAGCCGCCAGGCCATGGTCAACCAGGCCAACTCCACCGCCGAGAAGGTGGCCAAAGGCGGCTACATCCTCAACGACTGCGACGGCACCCCTGACCTGATCCTGATCGGCACCGGCACCGAGCTCGACCTCTGCGTCAAGGCGGCTGCCGTCCTGAGCGCCGAAGGCAAGGCGGTGCGGGTGGTGTCGATGCCCTGCGTCGAGCTGTTCGAGGAGCAGGATGCCGCCTACCGCGAGTCGGTGCTGCCCGCCGCCGTGCGCAAGCGCGTGGTGGTGGAGGCCTCCAGCTCCTTCGGCTGGCACAAGTACACCGGCTTCGACGGCGCCAGCGTCTCGATCGACAGCTTCGGTGCCTCCGCCCCCGGCAACGTCTGCCTCGAGAAGTTCGGCTTCACCGTCGACAACGTGGTGGCCACGGCGAAGGCGCTGGGCTGAGCCCGGCAGGCGGGGGCCAGCTCGAGGCCGACCCCGATCCGCTGATTTCACACTGTTGCCGGGCCTGCGGGCCCGGCTTTTTCGTGGCCGACCCGCGCCGCGGCGCCGCCGACCCGCCTCAGGCGGCCCGGCTGGGCACGTTGTGGCGGCTGCGCTCCACCACCAGGGGCAGCCGCAGGGTGCGCTGGTTGATGAAGCCGATGTATTCGCCCAGGATGCCGAGGGCGAACATCATGGTGCCGGCGAAGAACAGCGCCGAGACCGACAGCATGGCCACACCGAACTGGAAGCTCTCCCAGAAGATCAGCTTGCTGACCATCACCACGAACGACAGCAGGATTGAGAGCGCCCCGAGCGACAGGCCGGCGGTGGTGATCAGCCGCATCGGCTTGCGGGAAGAGGTGACGATGCCGAGCACCCCGAAATCCACCAGGAAAGAGAGCGAGGCGGAGCTGCTGCCTCCCTTGCGATCGGCGCTCACGTAGGGAATCGTGGACCACTTGAAGCCGATGGCGCAGACCAGCCCCTTGATGAAGGGATAGGAATCGATCGACTGCCGCAGAGCCAGGATCACGGAGCGGTCGTAGATGCCAAAACCGGTGGTGTCACGCACCATTGGATAATCGGACAGCCACGAAAGCGTGGCGTAATAGATCTTCTTGCAGAGGAACAGGATCGGGCTTTCATGGCTGGAACGCCGCACGGCGAAGATCACCTGGTCGTCGCCCTTCTTCCAGGCGCTGATCAGATCGGCCACCAGCTCGGGGGGATCCTGCAGATCCGACATCAGAAAGACATTGGCATCGGCATCAGGCACCAGCAGGGCATTGGCCGAGGAGCGCACGAAGCCGAAGTTCGAGACGTTTCGGATCAGGCCAACGCGGGAATCCCTTGCCGCCAGACCCTCGATGAGCTTCACCGTTTGGTCGGTGGAGCAGTTATCGGCAAAAACGATCGAGAAAACGTCGTCAGGAAACTGCTCAAGAACCTTGGCAAGCCTCACATAGAGCGCTTCGATATTGGACGACTCGTTGTAACAGGGAATGCAAATGGCGATATGATGTGTCGACGTCGTCATGGGCAAATGTTGTCAAAAAGCATGCTGCAGGCAGTGTATCTTTTGGCTGCCGTTCTTGCGGCATGCCTGGGCCAATTCATCTTGCGGATCCGGCCGCCGGCCGAAGGCGTCCGCACCGGTGCGATCTACCTGGCGGCCTCGCTTGTTTGCTATGGCGCCTCCTTCGGCATCACAGCCCTGGTGCTGCCCGGGGTCGATCGAAAACTGGCCGTGCTGGTGCTGAGCCTGCAATATCCGCTGCTGTATGTGTTCTTCTCGCTGAAGGATGCGGCCCCAGTGGCTCCGGCCAACATCCTGGCCATCACCCTGGGCTATGGGATTGTGGCCCTTGGCATGGCAGGCCGCTAGCTCACTCCCGCGAAGGCCACGGGGCTGCTGATCAGCCTGGAGACATAGACGGCCATCTCCCCCCTGGACCTGTTTCCAGGTTGATCCAGATCGCTGAGGGAAAACTTCAGTGTCTCGCCGGAGCGCACCGCCAGGCCGCCGGAGAAGGGGAACCGGGCGATCTGGTTGTCCTGCAATCGACTCTTGTCCACATCCGCCGAACAGACAGGAGCGGTAGCCGATGGGGGTTGAACGCAGAGGCGCAGAACGCCATGGTTGAGCCGGTTGTTGGTGCCGATCATCAGACCGACGGCCTCCGGCCTGCCATCCTCCAAAGGAACGACGGGGAAGCGTATCGTCGTCCCGATCTTCAACGGCACGGGCTGGAGCTGCTTTGGCAGGAGGTCGCTGGCCTTGGAATTCATCGGCGTGAAGTGCATCACGCCGGCGCAGAGTCTGTCGATCTGGGGCCGACCCAGATGGAAGCTCCAGATCGGGCCCGCATAGACCTGCAGCTCCATCGGCAGCTTGCCGGGCACCCGACACTGCTTCTCGAGTTGTTCGGTGTAGCTGATGGGCACCTCGCGGCGAGCGACGTTGTTGTGATAGAAGACGATCGAAAGGATCAGCCAGGAGGCCAGGATCCTGGAGGCCGTTCCCTGGCGGGTTGTGCGATCGCGCACCAGGAGAACAAAGGCCGTGAGCAGGATCGTGAGGAACAGAACGGTGTTCCAGAAGAAGAAGCGCCCGCCGGCATCCTCCACGGTCAAGGCGGCGAGGGGAGCACCCCGGCGCATCGCCACCAGAAGGCTGGAGAAGGAGAGCACCATGGTGGAGAACATGGCCAGATAGAGCAGCGCCGGCTGCCGCATCCGGCGAGTCACCACCCGCACCGCCAGCACCACCACGGCCACCATCCCAGCCACCAGCAGCAGTTGCAGCGGCTCCGGCAGCACCCGCAGGTACCAGCCCGGCTTATAGCCGCCGAACAGGGGGCTGACCAGATGGATGGTGAACCAGTCGAGCAGCACATCCGGACGTGCCAGCAACTCGCTGATCACCTGGGCGGTGGAGAGCTTGTAGCTGTAGGTCAGCTGGGAGAGATAGAGCTGCACGGAGGAGAGCAGCACCGGCACGGTGAGCCAGAGCGGGGCCAGCGAGAGACGGCGCCGCTTCAGCAGCACGAAGAGCAGCAGGGGCAGGCCATAAAGGGCGGCGAAGGGGCCCGTGAACACCGCCACAAGGCCATAGAGAAACAGCAGCAACTGGAAGCCCGGCCACACCCGGAGGGGCGACGCCTCGCTGCCCTGCAGCAGGCGGCCGTAGACCGCGTAGGCGATCAGGATGAAGCCAAGCGGGAAGAAGATATAGGCATTGGGCAGATTGAGATAGGTCTCCTGGCCATAGGGGTAGAAGACATAGGGGATATAGGAGAAGCGCAGGATCCTGCCGAAGAACCCCATCCGGATCAGGGCCTCCATGCAGCACAGGGGCACCAGGTAGCTGGCCCAGGCCACCGTCAGGAAGAACTGCGGGTAATCCAGCGGCGAGAGGTTGTTGACGGCGAACAGGGCCACCAGGCGCTGGAGCAGGTGGCTGTAGCCGGCGTAGGTCTTGAAGATGGAATGGACGCCTGAATCGATCGCCGTCTGCAGAAATATCGATCCGTCTTCCGCATAGAGGAGCGGCTCCAGGGTGATGGAGGGCCGCCTCAGGAAATAGAACAGGGCGCAGAGGCCGATGAAGCCGGCGGAGACGAGCAGGGGGCGCAGCTTCGACAGGGCAACGGGCATGGTTCGCTTCTCCCCCGCCTCAGCCCATCAGGTTGGTTTCGGTCCAGGCGAGCATGCGGCTGACGCCGTCGCGGCAGGAAATGGCCGGCGACCAGCCCAGGAGGCGCTGGGCCTTGCCGATATCAGCGATGAAGCAGTCCTGGTCGCTGGCGCGGCGGGGGGTGGGGGTGTACACCAGCGGCGGCATGGCGAGCAGCTCGGCGAGCAGGGCGAACAGCTCCAGCAGGCTGAGGGAGTTGGCGGCGCCGCCGCCGATGTTGAAGATCTCGCCGGTCATCCGCTCCCGGTGCTCGTAGGCGGCCCGGTAGAGGCGGATCAGGTCGTCGGCATGGAGGACATCGCGCACCTGCTTGCCGGTGCCGGCGATGGTGAAGGGTTCGGGGGCCACACCGGCCTGGTGGGCGCGCTTCTGCTCGATCGCCTTCTGGCAGAACCAGCCCACCCAGCCCTGGTCGAAGGAGGCGAACTGGCGGCCGCCGAAGATCGAGGAGTGGCGAAACACCACCGTTTTCAGGCCATACACCCGGGCCCAGTCGCGCACGTACTGATCCGCCGCCCCCTTGGAGCAGCCGTAGGGGGTGGAGAAATCAAGGCCGAGGGATTCGTCGAGGCCGTCGGGGTGATCGGGGAGGCGGTAGCGGCTGGGGGTCTCCTCGTAGCGGAGGCCCTCCAGATCGCCGTAGACCTTGTTGGTGCTGCTGTAGGCGATCAGCGCCTCCGGGGAGAGGGCCCGGGCGGCCTCGAGCACATGGAACGTGCCCAGCACGTTGGTCTGCAGGTCGCGGGCGGGATCGGTCAGGGAGGTGGTCATCGCCACCTGGCCGCCCACGTGGCAGATGTAATCGAAGGGGGCGTGGCGGCGGAACACGGCCATCACGGCCCCCCCGTCGGCCAGGTCGGCCTGGATGAAGTGGAAGCGCCCGGGGGCGGCCTGGGACTCCAGCCAGGCCAGGTTGGCCGCCGAGCCGCGCCGGAACAGGGCATCGACCACGATCACCTCGGCGCCTTCCTGGAGGTAGGAGGCGGCGAGGTTCGATCCCAGAAAGCCGCAACCGCCGGTGATCAGGACCTTCATCGGATTCAGGGCAGAGGGGACGCGGGGAGCCTCAAACCAGCCAGGTCCGGAACGTATCGCTCGATCTGATCGGGGCGGTCGGGAAGCACACCGGGGCGCAATCTACCGGTCGCCCCCAGGCGCTCCCATTCCGCCGCGGCGAAGGCCAGCAGGCTGGTGGCGACGCCCGAGCCGATGTTGACCACCAGGGGCACGCCGGCGGCCACATCGGGGCGGGAGCAGGCCGCCAGCAGGTGGGCGGCCACGTCAGAAACGGGGATGAAATCGCTCACCTGCCGGCCGGAGGTCATGGGGAAATCCTCCCCGGCAAGAGCCGCGCGGCGCAGGGAGGGCCAGACGTTGCCCTCGAACTGCCCCTCCCCGTAGGCCGAGAAGATGCGGCCGTAGACGAGCTCCAGCCCCCGGGCGATGGCGAAGGCCCGCAGCAGCTGGAAGGCCGCCGCCTTGCTGGCGCCGTAGGGGCTCAGGGGCTCCAGGGTGGCGTCGGGGGGGATCGCCTGATAGCGGCGGGCGGCGTTGCCGTACTCGTGGCTGCTGCCGGCAACGACGCAGCGGCGCACCCCCGCCTCCGCCGCCAGCTCCAGCAGCCGCAGGCTGCCGGCCACGTTGGCCTGCACCAGCTCGTCCCAGGGCACCTGCTTGGGGCTGACGCCCGCCGATGCCAGGTGCAGCACCGCCTCGATCCCCTCCAGCTGGGCGGCCTCCAGGCTGGCGAGGTCGCCCTCACACCACTCGGGCTCGCCGGGCAGGGGAATCACCGGGGCGGAGGCGGCGCTGCGGCGCAGGGCCCGCACCTGGTGCCCCGCCGCCAGGGCCGCCGCCAGCACGTGGGAGCCGATGAAGCCGGTGCCGCCGGTGAGGAACAGCCGCATCAGGCCTGGCAGAAGGCCCGGATCACCTCAATCTCCTTGGCCAGCATCGGGGCCGTGAGGCCCGGGTAGGTGCCGAGGAAGAGGGTGTCGACCATGATCGCGTCGGCGCCGGCCAGGTCGCCCACCACCCGCAGGGCGTCGGGGCGATCGGAGCGCAGCTGCACGAAGGCCGGCTGGCGGACCAGGTTGCCGCCGAACAGCATGCGGTTGCCGATGCGGTGGGCATCGAGCTCCCGGGCCAGGTCGGTGCGGCGGAAGGGGGCGTCGGGCTTGACGGCGATCTTGAAGCCGAACCAGGAGCAGTCGGTGCGGCAGCCGCTGGCATCCCAGGAGAAGCCGGCCTGCGGATCCCAGCCGGTGGCGTGGGTGGGCAGGGAGAACTCCAGCACATGCTCGGTGGCCACCAGGCCCTCGCGCAGGGTCTGCCAGTTGCGCTTGCGGGCCTCGATGAACTCGGGGAGGCGGCGCAGCTGCACCCGGCCGATGGCGGCCTGGGGATCGAGGGGCTTGAGGTTGAAGCCGAGGTGGCTGTAGATGTACTTGTGGTCGTAACCGACGGGCAGTTCGCCCAGCTGCCAGTCGAAGCGCTTGCCGCAGGTGTCGTCCTTGCCGGAGGGGCACCAGCAGTCGCGACCCCAGTCGCGGAAGCTCTCGGCCACCACCTTGAGCTTCTGGTCGCGGACGATGTTGACGGCGCCGCCCTCGCCCATGGTGAGGTGGTGGGGCGGGTAGAAGCTCTGGGTGCTGATGTCGCCCCAGGTGCCGGTCCAGCGAATGACGCGGTCAGGACCCTCATCGAGGCCGGGGCTGTTGGTGCTGAAGCCGAGGGATTCGGCCAGCTCCCGGGGCATGGAATAGGAGCAGCCGAGGGCGTCGCAGTTGTCTTCGACGAGATAGAGGTCGTGGGCGCGGCAGAAGCGCAGCACCGCCGCCAGGTCGAAGGGGTTGCCCAGGGCGTGGGCCATCATCACGGCCTTGGTGACGCCGGGGGTGAAGGCGGCTTCCAGCTGGTCGCAGCGGGCGTTGCCGGTGATCGGATCGGCGTCGATGAACACCGGCACGGCGCCCACCTGAAGGATCGGCGCCACGGTGGTGGGGAAGCCGGCGGCCACGGTGATCACCTCATCGCCGGGGCGCAGGCGCCGCTCGGCGGGCAGGCGGTGGGAGGTGAGGGCCGAGATGGCCACCAGATTCGCTGAGGAGCCGGAATTGACCAGCAGGCTGTGGCGCACCCCCAGGAAGGCCGCCAACTCGCTCTCCATCGCGGCGCCTTCCGTGCCGAGGGTGAGCCAGAAGTCGAGGGTGGTGCCCACGGCCGCTTCCACTTCGTCTTCGGTGAAGACCCGGCCGGCGTAGGGGATGGTCTGGCCGTCGGCGTGGGGGGTGCGATCCGGGTCGTCGCCGGGGCGGAAAGCGGCGTGGGCCCGGCGGGCGTAGTCGCGGGTGAGCCGGAGGATCTCCTGCTTGAGCTGGTCGAGGTCGGCGGTCATGGGGTGGATCGGCCCGGCGGGAGAGAAGCGAGATAGGCGGTGAGGTCGTCGAGGCAGCAGGCCAGCGGGTCGTCGCCCGCCTCGATCACGCGGCGATACCACTGAAGCGTGCGGGCGGTGGTGGTCGCGAAATCCCAGCGGGGCGACCAGCCAAGGCGGTGGTGGGCCTTGTCCACCACCAAGTTCAACAGACCGGCCTCGTGGGGGGCGGTGGGATCGGAGGCATCGATCCAGGTGCCGGGCCAGTGGAGCAGGGCCTGCTCCACCAGCTCCTGCACGGGCCGGTTGGCCTCCAGCTGGGGCCCGAAGTTGAAGGCTTCGGCCATGGCCGCGCCGCCGTACGGCTCGGCGAGGGCCTCGGCCAGGGCCAGGTAGCCGCCGAGGGGTTCGAGCACGTGCTGCCAGGGGCGGGTGGCGGCGGGGTTGCGCAGGGTGATGGGCTCACCGGCGCGCAGGGAGCGGACGGTGTCGGGAATGATGCGGTCGGCGGCCCAGTCGCCACCGCCGATGACGTTGCCGGCCCGGGCGCTGGCCAGACGCAGGTGGGGCGACTGGTGGGGCAGGGTGCCGCAGTAGCTGGCGCGCCAGGAGCTGATGGCCAGCTCGGCGGCGGCCTTGCTGCTGCTGTAGGGATCGTGGCCGCCGAGGGGGTCGTTCTCCCGGTAGCCGTAGAGCCATTCGTTGTTGCGGTACACCTTGTCGGTGGTGATCAGCACCGCAGCGCAGGGCTGGGCCAGGGGCCGCAGGGCCTCGATCAGGTGGATGGTGCCCAGCACGTTGGTGTCCCAGGTGAGCACCGGCTCGGCGTAGCTGCGGCGCACCAGGGGCTGGGCCGCCAGGTGCAGCACCACCTCCGGCTGGACGGCGGCCACCAGCTCGCTGAGGGCGGCCGGATCGCGCAGGTCGCCCACGTGGTGATCGAGGCGGCCGGCCAGGCCCAGCTGGTCGAACAGGGAGGGTTCGGTGTCCGGCGCCAGGGCGAAGCCGGTGACACGGGCCCCCAGCTCACAGAGCCAGAGGGCCAGCCAGCTGCCCTTGAAGCCGGTGTGGCCGGTGAGCAGCACCCGCCTGCCCTGCCAGAAGGCGGGATCGGGCTGCTGCCAGGCCCGCCGGGGGGAGGTGCTGGCCATGGTCAGCTCCAGAGCTTCCAGGGGGCCTTGCCGCTCTGCCAGAGGTCTTCGAGCCGCTGGCGGTCGCGCAGGGTGTCCATGGGCTGCCAGAAGCCGCGGTGCTTGAAGGAATTGAGCTGGCCTTTGGTGGCGAGGGCCTTGAGGGGGGCCTGCTCCCAGATGCAGTCGTCGCCGTCGATCAGGTCGATCACGGGGGGCTCGAGCACGAAGAAGCCGCCGTTGATCCAGGCATTGTCGCCGTCGGGCTTCTCCTCGAAGTCGGTGACCACATCGCCGTCGAGGTGCAGGGCGCCGTAGCGGCCGGGGGGCTGGACGGCGGTGAGGGTGGCCTGCAGGCCCTGGCGCTGGTGGTGGGCGATCAGGGCGGTGATGTCCACATCGGCGACGCCGTCGCCGTAGGTGAAGCAGAAGGACTCGTCGTCGGGGAGGTAGCTGCGCACCCGGGCCAGACGGCCGCCGGTGAGGGTGGCGTCGCCGGTGTCGACCAGGGTCACCTTCCAGGGTTCGGCCTTCTGTCGGTGCACTTCCATATGGTTGAGATCCATATGGAAGGTGACATCACTGGTGTGCAGGAAATAGTTGGCGAAGTATTCCTTGATCACATAACCCTTGTAGCCACAACAGATGATGAAATCGTTGATGCCGTGGTGGCTGTAGATCTTGAGGATGTGCCACAGAATCGGCTTGCCGCCGATCTCCACCATCGGCTTGGGCCGCAGGTGGGTCTCCTCGGCGAGTCGGGTACCCAGTCCACCGGCCAGGATGACGGCTTTCATCAGGCAGCAACGGGCCAGCAGGCGGCGGCAACCTAGCAAAGGTGCCGCTGACCACCGGCTCAGGCAGACCCGCAAAACACGACAGTTTCCTAAGCCCCCAGGCAACACCCGAGGGGCACTGGCCACCATGAAACACCTTCCCAACACAGGCCTGTGGCCGCCCGAAGCAAGAAGCTGACGCTGACGGAGGTCAGGGGGTTGATCCAGGCGCTCCTGGCGAAGCCGGAGCTGGGCGAGGCCGATCTGCTGGCCTTCGCGCAGACGATCAATGGGGCAGCGTTCAAGGATCCGCCGCCACCGAAGCCCAAGGCCCCCACCGCCACCGAGATCAAGGCCAAGGTGCTGGCCCATTTCCGGTGCAAGACCGTCACCCAGCTGCGGAAGGACAAGAACTTCCAGCTCTCGATGACGGGCGAAGAGGTGGCGCTGAAGACCAAGGACGACTGGCTGGTGCTCTACCGGCGCTTCATCGGCATTCCGGGCAACGAACGGAACCTGGAGGACGGAGCCACCGTGATCAACGGCATCGACGTGCTGCAGCACTTCCGGCCCTGGGTGGTGTTCGGCCTCGACCCGAAGACCGCCACAGCCGATGAGGTGCGCGAGGCGTTCCGGCGCCTGATCCAGGTGCACCATCCCGACCACGGCGGCGATCCCCGGGTGGCGGAACGCCTGCAGACGATGAAGGACTCGATCCTTGCCCTGATGCCCTGAGACGATGCGCGACCTCTTGACGGCCAAGGAAACGGCCCGGATTCTCGGCAAACGGATCGACAGCCTCTACAACATCGTCGAGGCGTTCGATGCCAAAGCCGACGACGAATGGGAGTTGGTGGAAGGCGAGCATTTCGAGTACGCCGGCCCAGCGGTGGCCGGCGCCAATGGGCGACGCCCCCGGCGCTTCAGCGAGGAGGGCGTGGAGGCCCTGGCCCGCTACATCGAAACCACCGAGAAGACGGGCGTGTTGGGTTGGTTCCGTGAGCGGCTGTTCAACGTGAAGCAGAAGCGCAAGCAGCTGCTGGTGTCACGGCGGATCACCCAGGAGTTCATCGAGGCCGGCGGCACCCTGGAGATCCGGGGCGATCTGGCCTTCGTGAGCCGCAAGACCACCGTGGGGATCCTGCAGACCAACTACAAGGGCCTGTCCAACTCCTGGAACCGGCTGCGCACCGCTGGCACGGAGGAGGGGGAAGAAGCCCTTGAGCTGAACAAGGACTTCCTCGAGAACGAGGAGCGGCAGGTGCTGATCAGCCAGCGGGGCATCGCCCGCGTGGCCCGCGACATGCGGGCCAACAGCAAGATCACCAAAACGCGCCAGGCCTGGATCGAAGCGGTGGGCGATGTCGTGGAGGCCTGCTTCAACTCCGAGATCCGCTACCTCACCGAAGGGGTGGACCGGGCGATCAAGCGCGCCAAGTCGGCGGCCGGCCATCGCTGCGAGATCACCGGCAGAAAGGCTGTGGTGCACAACAAGATCGATCTCGACGGCCACCACCTGTTCGACCGCCGCAGCCGCCCGGACCTGGCCGACCTGCCGGAGAACATCCTGGTGCTGGTGCCCGACCTGCATCGGGAATTCCACGGCTGGAAAAGCGGCCCCTGCAGCCCCAAGGATGTACTGGTGTTCATTGAAACAGCGCGGGGGGATCTGTTCGATCCGGTGAACTCGCGCGACATGAAGCGGCTACGGGCGCTGACCCACCGGCTGCAGCGGTTCCAGAGTGAGCGGGAGGGGCAGAAGGTGAGGTATCACAAGAAGTGAGCCTCATCATTGGAGGCATTCCGACCCTTCACTTTTGAGGATGGCCGTTTTTCTGCTTGCTTTGTACATAGACGGCCTTGTTTCTTCGCTGCGTCTCGAACAAGTCAATCGCCTCAAACAAACCACTGAGCTTCGCATAGCCGTAGTTGCGTGGGTCAAATGACGTCTGATTCGCGATGTGTCCCCCAACTGGACCAAGATGCGACCATCCATCATCATCTGAAGTGCTAGATACTGCGCCCCTCAACAAGTTGATCAGCTTGGTATCTTGCTTCAACTCCTTCCCAGTCTTCTTGATCTCCGTCGGTGGGATGGAGGGCTCAGCTGAGGCCATCGACTGGTCGATCGTCTCCAAGTACAAGAAGGTTGAGCAGGCATAAACAAAAGGCAACGGGGTCTTCTTCTCACCAAAACCATAGACTTTCAACCCGCTGGTCAGGATTCGCATCACCAGGGGAGTGAAGTCACTGTCACTCGAAACGATCGCGAAAGCATCCAGCCTTTGGGTGTATAACAAGTCCATGGCGTCAATGATCATAGCTGCATCGGTGGCATTCTTACCCTTGGTGAGGTCAAATTGCTGGACTGGGCAGATTGCATACTCCTGCAAACACTCTTCCCAAGGCCTCAAGGCAGGGCTCTTCCAGTTGCCATAGGCCCTGCGAATATTGGCAATACCATATTTGGCGATTTCAGAGACAATCGCCGCGATCTTGGCGGCCGGAGCGTTGTCAGCATCAATGAGTAGTGCGATTTTTGATTCTGATCGTTGCATCTGAGTCGTGCGCCGTAGGCTAGCCTCTTCTTTGGACTCTACCCATGACACTTCTGCTTTCACGGTATTCGTATGGATTCATCAGCGCTGCCCCTGAGTGGCAGGCAAGAAGCCTGGGGTGGCACTGCAGATAGTCTGTGGGGGCCTGTCCACTCAAGGGGCTGGTTAGACCCCTTTGCCACGCTTCCAGTTACACGTACGGTGAGCCAAGCGAGCATTCACAGGAACCGTCTCACCGCCCTTCCAGTATTGAAGATTGTGGTCAAGAGCGGCATCATTTAGCATAACAATCTTTTGGCCACATATCGAACACGAATTATCGGCTTCAAACATCTCTTCTTTCAACCTTCGGCTAAAGAGACGAACTGCATCATTTGCCCTTTCGCCAGACACCGCATCTTTGAGTCGGGCTTGCCAAGTTTCAAACGCATACTCTATACGAGAATAGTCACCTGTGGCCGCTGTGACCGACGCGACCCATCTTTCATCTGCTTCGATCAAGTCGATGTAGGCCTCATAAATGCTGTCCGCCGATCTAGTGATTATGCCAATATCGTAATCGTTAAACGACACTGATATAACTTGGAAGATAGAGGCATTAATGCGAGAAGCCCACTCTCCGCCGCCTTTTTCGTAGACGCGCCGAAGGCGAAAGGCCTTATTCCCAAACACCGTCAGGCAAGCGCGCATCGCATGCTTAAACGCCCCTCTAAACTCCTTCGTCTTTTCTGCGGTGGGATTCCGATAGGTAGTGAAAAACTCGTTGAAAAAAGCCTTTAATCCCTTCTTCGCCTTTGTGTAGGTCATCTGATAGAACGCTAAATAGCGGAGAATCAGAGTGCGGTCTGCCATCCTCTTATCAAGACCGCTCTGCCCCGCTGAGTTTTTAAACTCTTCGAGCTGGCAAAGCTCCTTAATCAAGTCATTAAGACCACCTCGATAGAGACAATTACGAATCTCCATATCGTTGAGCGCCATGCCTCCAGTGTTGAGGCGCTCAAAGATGATAAACATCAAATCTTTTGGAGCTGTCTGGCTGAGCTCAAAAGTTCTGAGGGTCGCATCCTCAAGTTTTGACTGAAGCTCGGTATCAAGCTCTGAAAAATACTTCCCTACCAGTTCCTTCCTGATCTCCAAGCCAGTTAATGCATATCGATTCTCGAAGTAGTCAAATATGGATGTAAGGCGCTGGAGTCCATCAATGACTTCGTACTTACCATCGTCGTTGACCGCCAAATAAATGACTGGTACAGGCAAGTCAATTAAAAATGATTCGACAAGCCTTGAGGCTCTTTTGCGATCCCATACATATTTCCGTTGCCACTCAGGGTCTACAATGATTCTCCCTTTGATGTACCAACGATGGAACTCGGATAGGCTCCGATCATTCTTATCAAGCTTGATGCTTGGTTTTGTCCCCTCTAGCGTCAGATCTCCTTCGTCAGAAGAGTCGATGACTTCATCCGTGGTGACTCCATCTGGCTTGATTGATTCTGAGTCGTCCATCATGCTCATAGTTTTAGGCCAGTCTAGTCAGGTCTGAGGCGTGGGTCTAACTTGTTCTTCGACGGTTCCGCGAACCACCCCCAGCCGGCAGGTCCATTCCAGATAAGACAACTGAGTTCACAGCAGGCAGTCTCGTAAACAGTTGCCCCGCAACGGCACTTTAATCAGGGACTCCTACCCCAGCCATGGTTATCGGGTCCGTGAACCACTTGTATTCACGGCTACAAAAGACCCAAATGCTGTGATTCAAGCGGGATGCTCCAGCGGCAGCCCCTGCGCCTTCCACGCCCGCAGGCCGCCGCGCATGTTGGCCACCTGGCTCAGCCCCTTCTTCTGCAGCTGTTGGGTGGCCAGAGCGGAGCGACTGCCGGAGTGGCAAAGCACCACCACGGGACGATCCGCGGGGATTTCGCCGGCTCGCGCCGGCAGTTCGGGCAGGGGAATCAGCAGGCTGCCCGGGATGCGACCGTCCGGGCCCTGCACTTCCGCTTCGGAGCGCACGTCTACCAGCGTCAGGGCCTGGCGGTGGTCGTCCACCCAGTCGGCCGTCAGTTCCGGCAGGCCGGCATAGCTGCGCTCGATCGGTGCCCAGTCGTCCGCTTCTTCCAGGCCACCGTCGGCGGGCCGGCCGGAGCGCAGGTTGGCCGTCAGGGCCTCGGAGATCCGGTTGGGGTGGGGGAGGTGCAGGTTCTCCATGGTGCCCACGAAGTCGCGCTCGTCGGCCTCGCCCCCGAGCCGGGCGTTGTAGGCCTTCTCCTCGGCCACCGAACTCACCGCCCGGCCGCTGTAATCGTGGGCCGGGTAGAGCAGGCAGTGGTCGGGCAGGGAGAGGAGCTGCTTGGTGATCGAGTGGTAGAGGGTGGCAGCATCCCCCTGCTGAAAGTCGCAGCGGCCGCAGCCTCGCACCAGCAGAGCATCGCCGGTGAAGGCCGCGCTGTGGTCATCGAGCACCACGCTCAGGCAACCGTCGGTGTGGCCGGGGGTGGCACGCACCTCCAGATGGCGGCTGCCGAAGCTCACCCGATCCCCGTGGCGCAGGGGCAGGGTCACGTTCTCGGCCCCGGCGACGGCGGCCAGGGCGATGGCGCAGCCGGTGGCCCGGTGCAGCCGCCAGCTGCCGGTCACGTGGTCGGCGTGGACGTGGGTGCTGCTCGTACACCGAATCGATCAGCACCCCCTGCCGGGAGGCCACATCCGCCAGCAGGTAGGTGAAGGTGCTGGTCTCGGCGTCGAACAGCTGCCGCAGCAGCAGCGGCGCACCGCCGGCGGCGGCCGCCAGGGCGAAGGGAGCGTTGGAAGCCATCGCGTCTCGGGCGTCAGCCCTGCAGCTTCGGCCGGCCTTCCGCCAGCACGCCCTGCAGGTAGGCGCCCACGAACATCCCGGCCAGGCTTTGACGCCGAGGGTGAGATCTATGACCATCAGTCCCAGGCCGAGGAACAGCCTCCCGTACATATAGGACGTGCCGCCATTGGGGAAAGGAAAGCCCAATCGATGCGGTCACCGAAGAAGCTTGGACCATAAACACATCGGTGGGGGAGGCAACTCCCGGCCGTGGACGGGTTACAGAAGCTCTTGCAGTCTGGCTCTTGTGACCTTGACATCACGAAGAATGCTTGCCAGAAGGCCAGGCCCCAACGTTTCATTGGAATGAGCGGGCACAACCGTCGCTCTACCGTCTGGGTGCCTCAGGAAATGGTGACTACCTTTCACCCTGATTTCTTCAAAGCCAATGTCTTTCAACGCTGCGATGAGAGCCTTTCCTGAAACCGCAGAAAATCTCGTCACACCTCAACGGTAACGCGCTGCACTCCTACGAAATCAAGCGACTCAGGGGCGGTACCGGCGACTTCAAGGCAGAGCTCAATGGCCTCCTTGACTCGCTCCATTAATTGATCCAAGGATTTGGCCTGCGTATGACAACCGGGCAGTGCCGGGACGGTCGCCACAAAGAAACCTTCTGAATCCCTTTCGACGACGACATCAAACTGTCTGGACATTGAAGACACCTCCTCAACTCACCCTAACGGCAGCACAGCGAAAGCTCACGGCCAAGTAGCTCCGAGAGAACAGGCTGCAGGGGCGGTGGCCCGCCCCCCAACTCACACCCCCAGCGGTTCCCCCTGGGCCTTCTTCTGCTCGGCCAGCACCTGCTCCAGACCCTCGATGTCTGCGTCGGTGATCTTGGTCTGCATCGGGCAGTGCTTGGGGCCGCACATCGAGCAGAACTCGGCCTGCTTGTAGATGTCGGCCGGCAGGGTTTCGTCGTGATACTCGCGGGCCCGCTCCGGATCCAGGCTGAGGTCGAACTGCTTGTTCCAGTCGAAGGCGTAGCGGGCGCGGCTGAGCTCGTCGTCGCGGTCGCGGGCGCCGGGGCGGTGGCGGGCGATGTCGGCGGCGTGGGCGGCGATCTTGTAGGCGATCAGACCCTCGCGCACGTCTTCGGCATTGGGCAGGCCCAAGTGCTCCTTCGGCGTCACATAGCAGAGCATCGCCGTGCCGTGCCAGCCGGCCAGCGCCGCGCCGATGGCGCTGGTGATGTGGTCGTAGCCGGGGGCGATGTCGGTGACGAGAGGGCCGAGCACGTAGAAGGGCGCCTCGCTGCACTCCTCCATCTGCTTTTTGACGTTGAACTCGATCTGATCCATCGGCACATGGCCCGGACCCTCCACCATCACCTGCACGTCGTGCTTCCAGGCGCGGCGGGTGAGCTCACCCAACGTCTTCAGTTCCGCCAGCTGGGCCGCATCCGACGCATCGTGCTGGCAGCCCGGCCGCAGCGAATCCCCCAGGGAGAAGCTGCAGTCGTAGCGCTTGAAGATCTCGCAGATGTCGTCGAAGCGGGTGAACAGCGGATTCTGGCGGTGGTGGTACAGCATCCACTGGGCCAGGATGCCGCCGCCGCGGCTGACGATCCCGGTGAGGCGCCCCTTCACCTTGGGCAGGTGCTCGATCAGCAGGCCCGCGTGGATCGTCTGGTAGTCGACGCCCTGCTGGCAGTGCTTCTCGATCACATGCAGGAAGTCGTCCTCATCGAGCTTCTCGATCATCCCGTGCACGCTCTCCAGCGCCTGGTACACGGGCACCGTGCCGATCGGCACCGTGGAGGCGTTGATGATCGCCGTGCGCACCTCATCGAGGTTCACCCCGCCGGTGGAGAGATCCATCACCGTGTCGGCGCCGTACTTCACCGCCAGCTTCAGCTTGGCCACCTCCTCATCGAGGTCGGAAGCATTGGGCGAGGCGCCGATGTTGGCGTTCACCTTGCACTTGCTGGCAATGCCGATCGCCATCGGCTCGAGGCCGGGATGCTCGATGTTGGCCGGGATGATCATGCGGCCCCGGGCCACCTCCTCCATCACCAGTGACTCGGGCAGGTTTTCCCGCTTGGCCACGAAGGCCATCTCCTCGGTGATCACCCCCTGGCGGGCGTAATGCAGCTGGGTGACGTTTGCTTGACCACGACGCTTCTGGATCCAGGCGCTGCGCATGACGGGCTACGGCAAAGGACGGGGGCGCTGCCGGAGACTGGTTTCACATTCCTGTTCCACTTCCCTGCGCCGGCATGACCCGGATCAGGTTCGGAGGGTGTGATCTCAGCCCTGGGCGAAGCGATCGGTGGATCCTGCGCCGGGCACCCCTAGTGACGCCCGAAACCTAGCAAGGCTGAACCGGGGTGGGGACGAGGCTTGAAGCGTCAGGGCCAAGGCGGAACGGGGCCAGCGCTTTGCAACAAGGATTCCCGTTTCTGTACAGGCTGTACAGGTTCGGGAAGCAACGCGCCACCCCATCCCCGGGGCCGCGTCAGGTCTGCAGGCCGTCGAGCGCCACGGCCGTGACCCGGTGGTCGCCGTCGCCCTGCAGCGCCGCCAGGGCTTCGCGGGCCTGGGCCGCCTCCGGCCCCCGGCCATCACGCACCAGGCGCCCCAGGATCTCGGCCCCACCGGCCCGCACGGTGCCGTCGCCATCGGTCACAGCCTCCCGGGCCAGCTCCAGCAGCCAGGCCGCCGGCATGTCCTCCTGCTCGGCCAGGGCCGAGAGGATGCTGCAGCGCACCAGCCACTGGTCGTCGGCCACGAAGGCATCCCGCAGCAGGGGCCAGGCCCGCTCCACCCCGTAGCTGGCCAGGGCGTTGGCGGCCTCGGCGCGCACGTTGGCGTCCTCGTCCTGGCGCACCGCTTTGGCCAGGGCCGCCCAGCCGGCCTCGCTGCGCTTCACCCCCAGGCCGGCGCAGGCCAGCGAACGGATCACGAAGGTGGTCTGCTCCAGCCCCAGCAGCAGCAGCGGGATCGCCGCCTCCGGCTCCACCCCCCGCAGCCCCGCCAGGGCCGGCATGGCCCGGCTCGGATCGCCCGAAGCGATCGCCTGCCGCGCCGCTTCCAGATCGGGGGTGGGCTCACTCACGGGGATCAGGGCGGTGATCCTTCACCTTGGCGCAGCTCGCCGCCGGCCGGGGGGCCGAGGCGCAGGGTCCGCAGCAGCTCGGCCCGCCGCCGCCGCCGCCGGATCCAGCTGGTGGTGAGCAGCCCGCAGCCGATCACCAGGGCCGGCACGGCCGGCAGCCGGTCGGCCCCCTGGCGGGTGAGCAGCACCAGCAGGGCCAGCAGGATCAGCAGCGGCGAGGAGAGCGCCAGCAACGCCGCCCGGAAGCGGGAGGGCCGACGGCCGCTCAAACCGGCTGCTCCATCCAGCGCAACAGGCTGAGGGTGAGCACCTTGATGCCCACCTCCAGGCAGCCCTCATCCGGATCGAAGCTGTTGCTGTGCAGGGGCGTGCAGCCGCCGGGCCCGGCCACCCCCAGGCGGAACATGGTGCCGCGGGTGCCCTCCAGCAGCTGGGCGAAGTCCTCGGCCCCCAGGGACGGCTGCTCCAGCCACTGCACCCGGGAGCGGCCCAGCAGGCCCACGGCCGTGTCGGCCACCAGCTGGGTGAGCTCCGGGTCGTTGTGCACCGGCGGCGAGATGCAGCGGTAATGCACCCGGGCCTCGCCGCCGTGGCCCTTGCAGAGCGCATGGACGGTGTCTTCGATCCAGCCCGGCAGCTGGGCGTGCACCTCCAGATCCAGACAGCGCACCGTGCCCAGCAGCCGCACGTGGTCGGCGATGACGTTGAAGGCCTTGCCCCCCTCGATCAGCCCGAAGCTCACCACCACCGGATGGAGCGGGTCGAGCCGTCGGCTGATCGCCTCCTGCAGCCCGCTCACCACCCGGGCGGCGATCCAGATCGCATCGGTGCTCTGGTGGGGCCGGGCGCCGTGGCCCCCTTCCCCCAGCACCTCCACCTCCAGCTCCCCCGCCGCGGCCGTGAGGCTGCCGCTGCGCACCCCCACCGTGCCCACCTCCAGGCTCGGGAACACGTGCACGCCGAACAGGGCCTGCACCCCCTCCATCGCCCCGTCGGCCCGCATCCAGGCCGCCCCCTCCGCCGTCTCCTCCGCCGGCTGGAACAGCAGCCGCACCCGGGCCGTGAGCCGGTCGGCCACGCCGGCCAGCAGCCGCGCCACCCCCAGGCCCACGGTGGTGTGGATGTCGTGGCCGCAGGCATGCATCAGGCCCTGGCGGCTGGAGGCGTAGGGCAGCTCGGTGCGCTCCTCGATCGGCAGGGCATCCATGTCGGCCCGCAGGGCCACCAGCGGCGCCCCCACCGGCCCCAGTTCGGCCACCACCCCGGTGCGGCCCACCCCTTCGCGCACCTCCCAGCCCCAGCGCCGCAGCTCACCGGCCACCAGGGCGGCGGTCTGCTGCTCGTGGCCGCTCAGCTCCGGGTGGCGGTGGATGTGGCGGCGGATCTGGATCAGCTCCGGCAGCTGCGTCTGCAGCGTCGCCTCCAGCCCCAAGGCGCGCCAGGCCCCATCCCCCCCCTCGACGGGCTCGCCGGGTGAGAAGGGGGGAAAGGACAAGGGGGTCATGGGCGGGGAAGGAGGCCGAGGGGGCGAAGCCGGTTCAGGAGGCCAGGGCCAGGAACTGGGCCAGAGCCTGCACGGGCACGGGCGGCCAGCGCCGTATCTGCAGCAGCCATTCTTCCTGCCGATAGCGGGGATCGAGGCCGGAGGCCGCAGCCCAGTGGCTCTCGGCCTCGCCCCGGGCCCCCCGCCGCCACAGCAGCGCCGTGAGGCCGGCGCGGGCATCGGCGAACAGGGGGTAGCGGCGGATGAGGTCGCGCAGCTGCTTCTCCGCCGCCGTGGTGTCCCCCATCTGGAAGGCGGCCAGGGCGGCACTGGAGCGGGCCATGGCGAAGCCCGGCCGGGCGGCGGCCGCCGCCTCGAAGCACTGGCGGGCCGCCGGCCAGTCGCCCCGGGAGCCCTCCACGTTGCCCAGGTTGTAGAGGGCGGAGGCATCCTCCGGATTGCGCTCCAGGATCCACTGGTAATCCGCAGCGGCGGCGCTCCACAGGCCCAGGGCCTCTTCGGCGGTGCCGCGGTTGAGGTGGGGGTCGGCGCTGGCGGGCTCCAGCTCGATGGCCTTGTCCTGGTCGGCGATCGCCGCCCGGGCATCCCCCAGGGCCAGTTGCACGTTGCCGCGGTTGCTCCAGGCCGAGGCGTCCTCGGGGGCCAGATCCACCACCCGGTCCCACAGGGGCAGGGCCTCGCCGAAGCGCCCGTCGCGGCTGGCGGCCAGGGCCCGCTCAAACAGCGCCGGCAGCGACGCCGTTCCCGCCGCTTGGCCGGCATCGGCCCGCAGCGCCGGTGGCCAGGCCAGCAGCCCCACCAGCAGCACCAGAAGGGCCAGCACCGCCGCTCCGCGCCCTCTCATGCCGCCACCGCGGAAGCGCCATCGAGGTGGGCACGGCCGGCGGGGGTGACGATCCGCCCCCGGGGCGTGCGCTGCAGGAAGCCCAGCTGCAGCAGGTAGGGCTCCACCACCGCTTCCAGGGTGGCGGGGTCCTCCCCCAGCCCCGCCGCCAGGGTTTCGAGCCCCACCGGCCCGCCGCCATAGGCCTCCAACATCAGGTGCAGCAGGCGCCGGTCGCTGGCGTCCAGGCCGCGGCCGTCCACCCGGTGCAGGGCGAGGGCCTCCTCCACCAGCGCCGCATCGATGCGGCCGTGGCCCCCCACCGCCGCCACGTCCCGCACCCGGCGCAGCAGCCGGTTGGCGATGCGGGGCGTGCCCCGGCAGCGGCGGGCCACCTCCTGGGCGGCGCAGGGCTGCAGGGCCAGCTGCAGCAGGCCGGCGGCCCGCACCACGATCGCCTCGAGGTCATCGAGGCCGTAGAACTCCAGCCGCTGGATCAGGCCGAAGCGATCCCGCAGCGGCGAGCTCAGCGAGCCGGCGCGGGTGGTGGCCCCCACCAGGGTGAACGGGGCCACCTCCAGGCTGCGGGTGCGGGCCGTGGTGCCCTTGCCGACGGTGAGATCGAGGCGGAAATCCTCCATGGCGGGGTAGAGGATCTCCTCGGCCACCCGGTTCAGCCGGTGGATCTCATCGATGAACAGCACCTCGCGGGGCTGCAGGTTCACCAGCAGACCGACGATGTCGCGGGGGCGCTCCAGGGCAGGGGCGCTGGTGATCCGGCAGCGCACCCCCAGCTCCTCGGCCAGCACCAGGGCCATGGTGGTCTTGCCCAGGCCGGGCGGGCCGTACAGCAGCACGTGATCCAGGGCCTCCTGGCGGCGGCGGGTGGCCTCCACGGCGATGCGCAGCACCTGCTTCAGCTCGCTCTGGCCGATGTAGTCGTCCAGCCGGCGGGGCCGCAGGCCGTCCTCCCGCACGGGGGGCTCCTCGACGGCGGCGGTGGGGTCCACGAGCCGCTCCGGAGCCGCCCCGGACCGCGGCCCCCGGGGAGCGGGTGCGGCCGTTCCTCCCGAAGAGATGATCGCCATGGCTGGAGGGTACCGGCTGCTGCCTAGGGTCGGGGAGCACCCAGGTGATCAGGAACGCGGCGATGGGGAAGGGGCCCGGCAGGAAGGGCGGTGGCGCCAAGGGCGCCGATCCGGCCAACCGGCTGCTGGCCGACAACCGCCTGGCCCGACACCAGTACGAGATTCTCGAGACCCTCGAGACCGGCATCGAGCTGCTCGGCACCGAGGTGAAGTCGATCCGGGCCGGCCAGGTGAACCTGCGCGACGGCTTCTGCCTGATCCGCAACGGCGAGATGCAGCTCCACAACGTCCACATCTCCCCCCACAGCCACGCCGGCAAGTTCTTCAACCACGAGCCGCTGCGGGTGCGCAAGCTGCTGGCCCACCGCCGCGAGATCGACAAGCTGCGCGTCGCCCTCGACCAGAAGGGCCTCACCCTGATCCCCCTGAACCTGCACCTCAAGGGCTCCTGGATCAAGATCACCATCGGTCTGGGCAAGGGCCGCAAGCTGCACGACAAGCGCGCGGACGAGAAGAACAAGCAGATCGCCAAGGAGACCCGGGCCGCTGTCGCCCGCCTCTGAACTCCGGCCTCAGTTGCTGGGCGGGGCGGGCGGCGCCGGTGGGGTCGCGGGCGCCGTCGTCGCCGGGGCGGCCGGAGCCGGGGTGGCGCCGGGGGTGGCCGGGGCGGGCGTGGCCGGCGTGTCCTGGGGCTCCTCAGGGGCAGGGGGGGCGTCCGGCGCCGGCGGCGGCGTGGGGGCCGGCGGGTCGGCCCGCAGCGACAGGCGGATCAGGGCCGGGGCGACGCCGTCGTTGGTGAGCAGCAGCTGCACCGGCGAACCCTTCTGGGAATCGAGGGTGACCACCCGCAGCGGTCCTCTCGGCTCCAGCAGGGTGCCCCCGGCCGAGTAGATGCTCATCTGCAGCAGCGGCGAGCCGCTGACGCCGAGGGCGAGGCCGTGGCCGGCAGGCAGGCGGATCGGGAACAGGCGCGCCCCGCTGGCGGGCACCTCGGCCGACAGCACCTGGGCGGTGCCGGAGGGGGCCTCGATCGGCTCGATCCTGAGGTTCTCCAGCATCATTTCGGCAGCCGCATACCAGATCTGGCGGAAGGGTTCCGGCGGAATCGCCTGGGAGGCGCGGCTCGGCAGCAGGTTCTGGACGCTGGCCGACACCAGCTCCCGCAGCACCGCCGGGCTCAACCCCTGACGCACGAAGCCGCCCTGGCGCTGCTCCCAGTCGCCGGCGCTGAAGCTCCCCAGCCGCCGCCGCAGGGGCAGGGGCAGCTGCTCCACCCGGGCCAGCCATTCCTCCGCCAGTTCGTTCCACACCCTCCGCAGCGGCGCGTCCTCCAGGGAGTCGGAGGGGAGGCGGCCGTTGCGCTCCGGGTACTGGGCCAGCAGGGCCGCATCCACCAGGCTCAGGAACCAGGCCCTATCCACCTGCATCGCCCGCAGGCGGTTGAGCAGTTGCTGGCGCTGGTCCACCTCCGAGGGGGGCAGGCTGCTGGGCAGCTCGCTCTGACCGCCGGGGGCCGGGGCGGCCACCTTGCCGCGGCTCAGCCACCACCAGCCCACCGCCGTCCCCACGACAGCCGAGAGCACCAGGGCGATCAGCACCGGCCAGAAGCCCCCCTCGGCCTCCTCCTCCCGCTCCTCGTGGCGGCGCCGCACGCTGTCGATGACGGCCACAGGGGCCGGCGGCGGTGGCTGGCTGGCGGCAGCCGTGCGCAGCGGCAGCTGGGGCTCCGCCCGCGGCGCCTGCGGCGCTGCGCTGGCACCGCTCAACGCCCCCTCGCCGGCCGGCTCGGCCGCCCGCCACTCCTGGGCCGGCTCCTGCCCCCGCTCCGGGGCTTGCGGGGGCAGGGGGGCGGGGGGTGGCGCCGCGGCCTCCGGCACCAGCACCACGGTGCGGTCGGCCCGGGGCACCGGGCCCGTGCTGTCGGGCATCGCCAGGGACTGGAAGGCCACCAGGGCCTGGCCGGCGGAGGCGAAGCGCTCCTCGGGCTGGCGGCTGAGCAGGCGCTGCAGGTGGCGCAACAGCTCCGGCTCATGCTCCAGGGCCGCCGGCCAGCGCCACTGCATCGTCGCCGGATCGAGCAGGCGCTCGGGCCCGTCCCCGCTCAGCAGCACCAGGGACACCACCCCAAGGGCGTGCAGATCCATCCAGGGCTGGGCGGGCTCGCCCCTGGCCAGCTCCGGCGGGGCGTAGCCCGGGGTGGCCCCCTGCAGCCGCTCGCCGACGGGTCCGGCGGACGTACCGCGCACCAGGCCGAAATCGAGCGGCACCGGCAGGCCGTCGCTGTCGCGGCGCAACAGGTTGGCGGGGCTGAGGTCGCCGTGCAGCAGGTCCTGGCTGTGCAGGGCGGCAAGCACCGGCAGCAGCTGGCGCAGCAGCAGCAGCACCTCCCCCGCCCCGAACACCAGCTGGCGCTCGGCGCGCAGCTCCAGCAGCTGCTGGTAAGTGCGGCCCGCCTGCCACTCCCGCACCAGCCAGAGCTGGCCCTCGGCCTCGATCACGGCGCCGATGCGGGGCACCTGGGGGTGGAGCACCCCCTGCAGCCGCGACCACAGTTCCCGGGCCCGGGCCTGGTCCTGCTCCGGCCCGATGCGGCGCAGGGCCACGGGCGCGTCGGCGGCCAGCTGGTCACTCGCCTGCCACAGCTCCCCCTGGGGTCCACCCGTCTCCGCCCCGAGACGGCGCTCCAGCCGGTAGCGGCCGCCGATCACCTGGCCCTGGGTTGCGGTCATGGGATCAGGGCGGCGCCGCTGCGCTGGGGCTGCTCGAGGCCGCGGCCCGCCAGCCAGTCCCGGTCATAGAGGCGGGAGCGGTAGCGATCGCCGCTGTCACAGAGCACCGTGACGATGCGATGGCCGGGCCCCAGCCGCCGGGCCGTCTCCACCGCCGCCGCCACGTTGATCCCCACCGACCCGCCCATGAACAGGCCCTCCTGCCACAGCAGGCCGTAGATCGTGCGCAGGGCCATGGGGTCGTCGATCCGCACCGCATCGTCGACCGGCGCCCCCTCCAGGTTGGCGGTGACGCGGCTGTTGCCGATGCCCTCGGTGATCGAGTTGCCCTCGCTCTTGAGGGTGCCGTCGGTGGCCCAGCTGTAGAGGGCGCTGCCGCAGGGATCGGCCAGGACACAGCGGACCCTGGGATCCTGCTCCTTGAGATAGAGGGCCACCCCGGCGTAGGTGCCGCCGGTGCCGGTGGCGGCCACCCAGGCATCGAGCCGGCCCCCGGTCTGCTGCCAGATCTCCGGCCCGGTGCTGCCGTAGTGGGCCCGCCGGTTGGCGAGGTTGTCGAACTGGTTCGCCCACACGGCGCCGGGGGTCTCTTCGGCGATGCGGCCCGAGAGGCGCACGTAGTTGGCCGGGTCGCTGTAGGGCACCGCCGGCACCGTGCGCACCTCGGCGCCGAGGCTGCGCAGCAGGCCGATCTTCTCCGCTGACTGGGTCTCGGGGATGACGATCAGACAGCGGTAGCCGCGGGCATTGCAGAGGTGGGTGAGGCCGATGCCGGTGTTGCCGGCGGTTCCCTCCACCACCGTGCCCCCTGGCTTCAGCAGGCCGGCGGCCTCCGCCTCCTGGAGAATGCCCAGGGCGGCCCGGTCCTTCACCGACCCGCCGGGGTTCATGAATTCCGCCTTGCCGAGGATCTCGCAGCCGGTGAGGGCGCTGAGGGCATGGAGCCGGATCAGGGGCGTATGGCCCACCGCCCCACTGAAGCCCTCGGTGATCCCGGTGCTCATGCCGTCGCTGTGGGCTCCCATGCGGCTGGCCTTCTCCATCGCTGCGTGGCCGGATCGTAGGGAACATCCCTATGGTCGGCCCCAGAGAACGGCAGGACCATGGGCTCCAGGGCACACGCGCCGGCGGACATCCCCTGCCTGCTGCAACGGCTCCAGGCGGTCCGCCAGCACAGTGAACGCCTGATCGAGGGTCTGGAACCCGAGGACCTCTGCCTCCAGGGCATGGCCGATGCCAGCCCCGCCAAGTGGCACCTGGGGCACACCACCTGGTTCTTCGAGACCTTCCTGCTGGAGCCCCACCTGCCGGGCCACGCCACGCCCGACCGCCGCTGGGGCCACCTGTTCAACTCCTATTACGAGGCGGTCGGCAGCCGCCACCCCCGCCCCGAACGGGGCCTGCTCACCCGGCCGGCCATCGGCGAGGTGCTCGCCTGGCGCCGGCGCGTCGACGCCGGGCTGGAGACCCTGCTGCTGCAGCTGGATCGCGGCCCCACCGCTGCCGCCGCCCCCCTGCTGGAGCTGGTGGAACTGGGGCTGCAGCACGAGCAGCAGCACCAGGAGCTGCTGCTGATGGATCTGCTCGACGGCTTCAGCCGCAACCCGCTGGAGCCCGCCTATGGCGTCGAACCCCCCGGCGCCGGGGCACCGGAAACCACCGGCGGCTGGCGTTCCCACCCCGGCGGGCTGGTGGAGATCGGCCATGCCGGCGGCGGTTTCCACTTCGACAACGAAGCCCCCCGGCATCGCCAGTGGCTGGAGCCCTTCAGCCTCGCCGAAACCCTCGTCACCAACGAGGCCTACGCCGCCTTCATCGCCGATGACGGCTACCGGCGGCCGGAGCTGTGGATGAGCGAGGGCTGGGCGCTGGTGCAGCAGCACGGCTGGAGCGCCCCGCGCTATTGGCGCGGGGAGTGGGAATTCAGCCTGGCGGGCCGCCGGCCGCGGCACCCCCAGGCGCCCGTGCGGCACGTCAGCTGGTTCGAGGCCGACGCCTTTGCCCGCTGGAGCGGCGGCCGCCTGCCCAGCGAAGCCGAATGGGAGCTGATGGCGACGGAAGCCGCCCAACCGGAGGGCCGCCCCCTGCCCCAGGCCTTCGGCGCTCTGTGGCAATGGACCGCCAGCCCCTACCGGCCCTATCCGGGCTTCCGACCCGCCCCCGGGGCCGTCGGGGAATACAACGGCAAGTTCATGACCTCCCAGTTCGTGCTCCGCGGCAGCTGCTTCCTCACCCCGGCGGGCCACGCCCGCCCCACCTACCGCAACTTCTTCGGGCCCCACTGCCGCTGGATGGCCGCCGGGCTGCGGCTGGCCCGCGACGGCGCTGTCGACGGTACCGGCGCCCCATGCTGATCGACCTCCATCCCCAGCCGGCCGACATGGCCCGGCTGGTGATCGACGGCATGGGCCGCCGCCCGAAGCAGTTGCCGGCCTGGCTGCTGTACGACGCCGAGGGGTCCCGCCTGTTCGAGGCGATCTGCGAGCAGCCGGAGTACGGCCTCACCCGCACCGAGACGGCCCTGCTGGAGGCGAAGGCGCCCGAGCTGGCCGCCGCCCTCGGCCCCGGGGTGGTGGTGGAGTTCGGGGCCGGCAGCGCCCGCAAGGTGAGCCCCCTGCTCAGCGCCCTGCAGCCGGCCGCCTACGTCGCCCTCGACATCAGCGCCGACCACCTGGCTCCCGCCTGCCGGGCCCTGCAGCAACGCCATCCCGACCTGCCGGTGCTCGGCATCTGCTGCGACTACAGCCGCCTGGAGCAGCTGCCCGACCACCACGCCCTGGCGGGCCACGGCCGGCTGGGCTTCTACCCGGGCAGTTCGATCGGCAACTTCGATCCCGCCGGCGCCCGGGACCTGCTGCGCCAGTTCCACCGGCTGCTGGGGCCGGAGAGCCGCCTGCTGATCGGCATCGACCAGCCCAAGGCGGTGGAGCGGCTGGAGGCGGCCTACAACGATGCGGCCGGCTGGTCGGAGGCCTTCGCCCGCAACCTGCTGACCCGGCTCAACCGGGATCTGGAGGGGGATTTCCACCCCGACGACTTCGACTACCGGGCCTGGTGGGACGCCGGCCAGTCCCGCATCGCCATGGCCCTGGTGAGCCGCCGTGACCTGGAGGTGCATCTGGCGGGTCGGTCCTGGCTGTTCGCGGCCGGCGAACCGCTGATCACCGAGTACAGCCACAAGTACGCCCCCGAGGCCTTCCTGGCGCTGGCTGCCGAGGCCGGCTGGCTGGGGGCGGGGCGCTGGAGCGATGCCGCCGGCGATTTCGCCCTGCACCTGCTGGTGCAGGCAGACTCTCAACAGCACCGGAGCGCGCCATGAGCAGGGAGGAGCAGCGTCAGTCCATGCGCGGGGTGCGCGAGGGGCTGATCGAGGAACTGGAGGATCTCTACCGCCGGGCCTTCGATCGCATCGGCGCGCAGGACCTGGGCGAAGGGGCCATCGCCCGGCTCACCCAGCTGCTGCTGCGCTCCCGGGAGGCGGCCATCACCCCCCTGCAGGAGGAGATCGAGGCGCCCCTGATCACCCGCGCCCCCGGCGAACCGGTGCCATGAGCAGCAGCTGGCTGGAGGAGCTTGAGGCGCGGCTGGATCAGCAGCTGGAGGGCTTCCTGCGCACCAATCCCCAGCAGGAGGAGCTGCTGCGGGAGCAGGCCGCCCGCGACCGCCAGCGGCAGCTGCTGGCGGAACGGGTGCGCCTGCGCCAGCAGGCCGAAGAGCAGCGGCGCGAACTGCTGCGGCTGGCCGAGGAGATCCGCCAGTGGCAGGAGCGCACCGGCCGAGCCCGGGCCGCCGGCGCCGAGGATCTGGCCGGCCGCGCCGAGCAGCATGTGTCCGGGCTGATGGACCAGGGTCGGCACCGCTGGCGCGCCCTGGCCGATCTGGGCCAGCGCTTCGCCGGCGTGGAGCAGGAGCTGGCCGAGCTCACCAGCCGGCCCCGCCCCGGCGCCGCCCCCACCCCCGATCTGGAGGCCGACTGGGCCCATTTCGAGGCCCAGCAGGAGCTGCAGGAGCTGAAGCGCCGCAGCCAGCGCTGATCCCCGCCCCATGGGTTTCCTGCTCTCGAAGCTGCTGCCGCTCGGCCTCTACCCCCTCGGCCTGGCCCTGCTGCTCCAGATCGCCGGCCTGCTGGGGGGCCAGCGCCGCTTCGGCCCGGTGCTCTCCGGCGTGGGCATCGCCCTGCTCTGGCTGGCGGCCACGCCCCTGCTGAGCCGGCAGCTGGTCTGGAGCCTGGAGGAGCGGGCCGCCCGGCTGACGCCGTCGCCGATCCCCAGCGCCGATGCGGTGCTGGTGCTGGGCGGCGGCCTGCGGCCGGCCCTGCCGCCGCGTCATGGGGTGGAGGTGAACGAGGCCGGCGACCGACTGCTGCGGGCCGTGGCCCTGATGCGGGAGGGCAAGGCCCCCTGGTTGCTGGTGACCGGCGGCAAGGTCACCTTCATGGCCAACGATCCGGCGGCCGGCGAAGCCAGGCTGGCCAAGGCCCTGGCCACCAGCCTGGGGGTGGCGGCCGATCGGATCGTGACCAGCGAGGAGGGGCGCAACACCGGCGAGGAGTCCGGCGCCCTGGTGCGGGTGGCCCGGCAGCGGGGCTGGACCTCCCTGCTGCTGGTCACCAGCGCCACCCACCTGCCCCGTTCGCTGGCCACCCTGCGCCGGGCCGCCCCGGACCTGCGGATCATCCCGGTGGCCTGCGATTTCCAGCTGCCAGAACGGCGCTCCTTCGGCACCCCACCCCTGGCCGGCACCGTGATGGGGGTGCTGCCCAGCGCCGAAGCCCTGGTGCTGACCACCACGGCCATGCGCGAGAATCTGGGCCTGCTGGCCTACCGGCTGCGGGGCTGGATCTGAAGCGGGATCGCCCGTCGGGCCCCGTGGAGGGTTACTTCTTGGGGGCCGGCGGCACCAGGCTCACCCCTTCGGGCGGCGGGGTGGGGTCGGGATCGGCGATCAGCATGTGCTGCAGAACGATCTCCGGACGTTCACTGTCCCGCCAGCGGATGCGGTAAGCGGGCATCTTGGTGCCCCGGCTGGTGGTCTGCTCCACGGGCTCCATGACCCAGCCACGGCGAGATCGCCCCTGGGGATTGCGCTTCACCACAGCATCGGCGTGTTGAAAGCGAAAACCGACGCGCTCACCACTCATACCAGAGCCCCGAGGGGGAGAAGGCCTACTGGAGACCATTATCCCACTGCGTCGGTTCCGGCCTAGTCGCGGGCCTCCGGGCGCAGCAGGGGGAAGGCGATCACATCGCGGATCGAGGGGCTGTCGGTGAGCAGCATGGCGAGGCGATCGATGCCGATGCCGAGGCCTCCGGTGGGGGGCATGCCCACCTCCAGGGCGTGCAGAAAATCCTCGTCCACCGTCTGGGCTTCGGGGTCCCCCGCCTGGCGGCGCAGCTGCTGCAGCTCGAGCCTGGCGCGCTGATCCAGGGGGTCGATCAGCTCGCTGAAGGCGTTGGCCGTCTCCCGCCCGACGATGAACAGCTCGAAGCGCTCCACAAGCCCCGGCTTGCTGCGGTGGGCCCGGGCCAGGGGCGAGTTCTCCACCGGGTAGTCCATCACGAAGGTGGGCTGCACCAGGGTGGTCTCCACCGCCTGCTCGAAGGCCTCCACCAGCAGCCGTCCCACGCTGTCGGCCGCCTCGGGGGCCGCCAGGCCGGCGGCCTCCATCGCCGCCACCGCCTCGGCGCGGTCGCTGAAGCCGCTGAAATCCAGGCCGGTGGCCTGCTCCACCAGCTCGTGCATGGTGACCCGCCGCCAGGGCGGGGTGAGATCGATCGCCTCGCCCTGGTAGGTGAGGCGCGTGTCGCCGCAGACCTCGAGGCAGGCTGCGGCCAGCAGCTGCTCGGTGAGGTCCATCATCGTGTGGTAGTCGGCGAAGGCCTGGTAGATCTCCACCGAGGTGAACTCGGGGTTGTGGCGGGTGCTCACCCCCTCGTTGCGGAAGATGCGCCCCAGTTCGTAGACCCGCTCGAAGCCCCCCACCACCAGCCGCTTGAGGTGCAGCTCGGTGGCGATCCGGAGGGTGAGGGGCAGGTCGAGGGCGTTGTGGTGGGTGGCGAAGGGGCGGGCATCGGCGCCGCCGGCCTCGGTCTGCAGGACGGGCGTCTCGATCTCGAGGAAGCCGCGCTCGTCGAGCCAGCGGCGCATGGCGCTCACCAGCCGCGCCCGGCGGCGGAAGGTCTCGCGGGTGTGGGGCGAGACGATCAGGTCGAGGTAGCGCTGGCGGTAGCGCTTCTCCACGTCCGCCAGGCCATGCCACTTGTCGGGTAGGGGCTGGAGCGCCTTGGAGAGCATCACCCAGTCGGTCACCTTGACCGAGAGCTCGCCCCGGTCGGTGCGGCGCAGGCTGCCGTGCACCCCGATCCAGTCGCCGCCATCCACCAGGGAGGTGATCTGGGCGAAGGCCTCGGGCTCCTCCGGGTGGGCCGCCAGCAGCGTGGCCTTCTCGATGAACAGCTGGATCGGTCCGGTTTCGTCGGCGATGGTGAAGAAGGCCAGCTTGCCCATCACCCGCCGGGTCATCACCCGGCCCGCCACCGCCACCGCAACGGCCCGCTCCTCGCCGTTGGGCAGGTCGGCGTGGGCCTGCTGCAGCTCGGCGGTGCGGTGGCTGGGGGCGAAGCCGAGGGCGTAGGGAGCCCGGCCGAGGGCCTCCAGGCTGCGGGCTTTCTCCAGACGGGTCTCACGCAGATCCGACAAGGCAGGCAGGGCGATGGAGAAGGGTCGCTGCCCATCCTGCAGGACCGGCCGGCATCGGCTTGCGCGGGCGGTTCAGCCGGCAGCGGCCAGGGTTCCCTCGCCCATCCGCTGGGAGGCGTAGCCGGTGCCCCGCACCGTGAGGATCAGCTCGGGGTTGCGGGGGTCGGGCTCGAGCTTGCCGCGCAGCCGTGCCACATAGACGTCCACCACCCGCAGGTCGGCGGCCCGGCGCGGCGGGTAGCCCCAGAGCTGCTCGAGGATCTCGGCCCGGGGCACCACCCGTCCCGGCTCGCGGAACAGCAGCTCCAGCAGGCTGAATTCTGTGTAGGTGAGGGCGATGCGCTGTCCCTCCCGGGTCACCTGGCGGCGGTTGGTATCGACCACCAGATCCCCCACCCGCAGCACGCCGGAGCCGGTGGGCAGCTCGCGGGGCTCGCTGGTGGCGGCCCCCCGGCCCATGCGGCGCAGGATCGTGGAGATGCGGGCCTCCAGCTCCTTGGGGCTGAAGGGCTTGGGCAGGTAGTCGTCGGCCCCCAGATCCAGACCGGCCACCCGCTCGGCGATGGCATCGAGGGCGGAGAGGAAAATGATCGGCACACAGGATTCGGCCCGCAGGCGCCGGCAGACGGCGAAGCCGTCCAGCTTCGGCAGCATGACGTCGAGCACCACCAGATCGGGCTGCTCCTTGTGGAACAGGGCCAGGGCCTCCTCGCCGTCCTCGGCGCACAGGACCCGGTAACCGGCCAGCTGCAGGCGCATCAGCAGCACCCGGCGCACGGCGGCCTCGTCGTCGACGACGAGAAGGGTGGCGATCGGCTGGGCGGGCTGCTGGTCGGAGGGAGCGGGAGAGGCGGGCTGCTGGGCGGCCGAGGCACCACCGGAGGATTCCTGCAGGTCAGCCCCGTCGGTGAACGGGGAGGCTGAGGATGCGACCGAAGGCGTGGGCATCGCTCCTGTCCGACCGGATGAAGAATCGCAACCATAACGCGACGCCGTTTCGGGCCGTGAACACGGAATCGGTTCCGGCAGCTGGCCTCTGGCCGATTGGCACCATTTCTTCACGGTGCCAGTCCCGCCGGTGGCGGCCTCAGGGCCAGCGGGCCTCGGCGTAGCCGTTCCACTGCCGCTCGGCCTCGGCCAGGGCCGCATCGCTGTCGAGCTGCCCCAGCATCGCCCGCTGCAGCTGGGTGTAGAGGATCGCCTGCAGCCGCTTCACCCCCGGGGTCGCCGGCACCAGCACCCGCGCCGCGGCCAGGGTCTCGATCGAGAGCAGCCGGGCGCTGTGGACCAGCCGCTCCTGCCCGTCGGCGGGCACCGCCGCCCTCAGCCGCCCCTCCAGGCTCGCCAGGGCGCCGCGGGAGGAGGGCAGCACCCGGGCCTCCTCGGCGAAGGCCAGCTGGTTGGCGGCGTCGCTCAGGAACAGGGCGAAGCTCACCGCCTCCGGGGCCATGGCGCTCTGGCGCGGCACCACCAGGTTCATCACCGCCACGTTGGCCTCGCCGCTGGCCCCGGTGAGGGGCGGGAAGGGGGCGGAGGTGGCGGCGATGCCAGGGGCGTTGGTCTGCAGGTTGCGCAGGAAATCGGGGCCGCTGGCCACCTGGGCCAGGTCACCGGCCTGGAAAAGCTCGATCGCCCGCCGGTACCCCTGGCTCACCACCTCCCGCGGCAGCAGGCCGCGGCGGTAGAGGTCGCTCCAGAAGGCGAAGGCCCGGCGGCCGGCGGGGCTGTTGAACGCCGCCCGCTGGCGCTCGTCCAGCAGCCGCACCCCCATCTGCACCAGGGCCTCCATCAGCTCGCCGGAGTCGTCGGGGACGACGGTGACGAACAGGGCGTAGCGGCCAGTGCGGCGCCGGACGGCCTCGGCATAGGCCGGCACCTCCTCCCAGCGACGCGGCGGGGCGGCCAGGCCGGCCTTCTGCAGCAGCCGGCGGTTGGCGATCGTCACCCGGGCCGTCAGGTACCAGGGAATGCCGAACTGCTCGCCCCCCTGCTGGCCGGAGGTCCAGATCCCGGCCAGGTAGCGCTCGGCGGCCTCGGGGGGAAGCAGGGGGATGAGGTCCCGCAGGCCCCCCTTACTGGCCAGGTTGGCGGCGAAGTTGGGGTTGAGGTTGACCAGATCGGGGGCGGTGCGGGCGAACACCGAGGCCAGCAGCTTGCGTTCCACCGACCCCCACGGCACGTCGGTCCAGCGCACCGTCACGCCGGGGTGGGCCCGTTCCCAGGCGGCGATCACCCGCCCCATGTAGTCGTTGAAGCGGGGCGCCAGATCCAGGGTCCAGACGTTGAGCACCTTGCCCCGGCCCGACGCGGGCGGGCGGGCGCAGGCCCCGGCAGCAAGGGCGAGGGCGAACGGGGCGGCCAGCAGCCGCAGGGCCTGGCGGCGGGGCAGGCGGGACGGCCGGCTGGTGCGGGAAGACATCCTGGCCATGGCCTAACGGCGCCAGCCGGAGCCCAGTTGCCGCCAGAGCAGCAGTTGCAGGGAGCAGAGCATCGGTGCGAGCACGGCCGTGATCAGGGTCTGGGCGAGCAGAACCCGCAGGCCGGATCCCGCCAGATCATCCCAGCGCCAGCCCGGCAGAGCCAGCAGGGCGGGATTCACCCCGTGCTCCTGGGCGCTGCGGCCGGCCAGCGGTCCCGCCAGCTGCAGCGCCTCCCGGGTGCCGATCCAGTCGAGGATCCCCCACTGCAGCATCAGGGTGAATCCCAGCAGGGCCGTGCCGATCAGGGCCAGCAGGCCGAGGCTGAAGCTGCGCTGGATCGGCGCCGCCCGCCGTCCCATCCGCCCCCACCACCAGCCCAGCAGCAGCAGGGCGGGGATCTGGGTGACGCCGCCGGGGTGGAGGGCATCCAGCAACAGACCCAGGGCCAGGCCGGCGCAGGCCCCCGAGAAGGGGCCGTCGCACAGCGCCCAGGGCAGCAGCCACAGCACCGCCCAGCAGGGACCGACGCCGTCGAGGGCCAGCCAGCCCGGCGAGGCCAGGACGAGCAGCGGCACCAGCAGGATCGAAGCGGCGAGCAGGGGCTGCCGGGTGAGCAGATCCATCAGCGCACCTGCACCTGCACCCAGTCGAGGGCCGACACGGGCGCGATCAGCTGCACCACCGCCTCCGGCGCCGGATCGGCATTGGCGTCCATGGTCTGGATCACGCCCACCGGCAGGTTCGGCGGCACCAGGGTGCTGGCGGGGGAGGTCACCACCACGTCACCGGGACGGGCCTGGGGGTCCTTCTCCAGGAAGCGCAGCAGGGGCCGGGCGGTGCCGATGCCGGTGAGCAGGCCGTGGTGCTGGGTGCGCCCCACCCAGACCCCGACCCGGCTGCTGGGATCGGTGAGCAGGGTGACGGTGGCGGTGCTGGGGGTGACACTCCCCACCAGGCCGACCAGGCCGCCGGGGCCGAGCACCGCCTGGCCGGCCCGGATGCCGCTGAGGGCCCCCTGGCCGAGCAGCAGCTGGCGCCACCAGCCGGAACCGTCGCGGGAGATCACCGGGGCGGTCACCCGGTTGGGATTCTTCTGCTGCAGCTCCAGGAGCGAGCGCAGCCGCTGGTTGTCCCGCTCCAGCTGGGCCAGCCGGGCACCGTCCTCCACCCGGCGGGCCGACCGCAGCCACTCCGCCTGGGCCGTCCCCGGCCAGAAGGGCCGGCTGAAGAAGGCGTAGGCATCGGTGAGCATCGCCCCCTTGCTGAGACGCACGGCCACGAGCACCAGCAGCACCAGCAGCCAGGGCAGGAGACGTCGCAGGGAGGAGCCTTGGACGAAGCGGAGCCAGCGCCAAGCCGGCATCGGACTCAGGCCGTCATACGGGCGAATTCAGGGGTATCGAGCACGCGCTCGAGCCGGCTGTAGTCCTCCAGGACCATGCCGCAGCCGTTGACCACGCAGAGCAGGGGGTCTTCGGCCACGTGGGTGAGGATGCCGGTCTCGTGGCTGATCAGGTCGCAGATGCCCCGCACCAGGGCACCGCCGCCGGCGAGCATGATCCCCCTGTCGACGATGTCGGCCGCCAGCTCGGGAGGGGTGCGCTCCAGGGTGCGCTTGACCGCCTCGACGATCACGTTGAGCGGCTCGGCCATGGCTTCACGGATGTCGCCGGCCCGGATGTTGATCGTGCGCGGCAGGCCGGAGAGCAGGTGCAGACCCCGCACGTCCATGGAGGTCTCGTCGTGGCCGTCGTCGGGGAAGGCGGAGCCGATGCGGATCTTGATGTCCTCGGCGGTGCGCTCGCCCACCACCAGGTTGTGGACCTTCTTGAGGTAGACGCTGATGGCGTCGCTGAGTTCGTCGCCGGCCACCCGCACCGACTCGCTCAGCACGGTGCCGCCCAGGCTCAGCACGGCCACCTCGGTGGTGCCGCCGCCGATGTCGACGATCATCGTGCCCACCGGATCGGTCACCGGCAGGCCGGCCCCGATGGCGGCCGCCACCGGTTCATCGATCAGGTGCACCTGACGGGCCCCGGCCAGACCGGCCTGATGCACGGCCCGGCGCTCGACGCCGGTGACGCCGCTGGGGATGCCGATCACCAGGCGCGGGGCGATCACGCCGCGGCCTTCGTTGCCCTTCTGGATGAAGCTCTTGATCATCTGCTCGGCGGCGTCGAAGTCGGCGATGACGCCGTCGCGCAGGGGCCGGATCGCCCGGATGTTGCCGGGGGTGCGGCCGAGCATCAGCTTGGCCTCCTCCCCCACCGCCAGGGGGGTGCCGCGCTCCAGATCGATCGCCACCACCGACGGCTCCTGCAGCACGATCCCCTTGCCCGAGACGTACATCAGCGTGTTGGCCGTCCCCAGATCGATGCCGATGTCGCGGGAGAACTGGAAGCGGCGGAAAAACACGGGCAAGGCCTCTGGCAGCGGTGAATCATAGGTGGGGCATTCCCGGAGCCCCCCCGCTGACCCGCCGGGTGTGACAACCGGGACGAAGGGTGGAACGGAAAGGGAGAGGCCCCCGATCGGGGTGCCGCATCATTGATCCATTCGTTCCAGGAGCACGCCATGGGCGTCAATTCCATCACCCTCGTCGGCAGAGCCGGCCGCGACCCGGAGGTCCGCTACTTCGAGTCCGGCAGCATGGTCGCCAACCTCACCCTGGCGGTGAACCGCCGCAGCCGGGACGACGAGCCGGACTGGTTCAACCTCGAGATCTGGGGCAAGCAGGCCCAGGTGGCCGCCGACTACGTCCGCAAGGGTGCCCTGATCGGCATCATCGGCTCCTTCAAGCTCGACCGCTGGACGGACAGGGCCAGTGGCGAGGAGCGCAGCAAGCCGGTGATCCGCGTCGATCGGCTGGAGCTGCTCGGCAGCAAGCGGGACGCCGAAGGCGGTGGCGGCGGCAGCTTCGGGGGCGGTTTCGGCGGCGGCGAACCCAGCGAGGAAGAAGTGCCGTTCTGAGCCTGCGGGCCCGGATTCGGCCCGGGGGGCTTGTGCCAGTGGCCCAGCCGGGTTATCAAGCGTCCGAAGCCAGAGAAGGCGCCCCCCGGGGCGCCTTTTTTACTGTCCGGGTCAGGGACGCTGGCGGCTCTGCTTCCAGATCCGCAGCCCCAGCCACACGGCCCCCGCCAGCACCGCCAGCACCAGCAGCACCTTCACCACCCGGGCGGCAGGTGCGATCCAGAGCTCCACGTTGGTGTAACCCTCCCCGAGCGCCAGCCCTGCCAGCGTCAGCAGCAGGGTCCAGATCAGGCTGCCGGCGGTGGTCCAGAGCAGGAAGGGGGTCATCGGCATCATCTCGATGCCGGCGGGCACCGAGATCAGGGTGCGGATGCCGGGCACCAGCCGGCCCCAGAACACCAGGGCGGTGCCATGGCGGCTGAACCAGCGGCGGCTGCGGCGCAGCTCCTGGGGGCTGATGCCGATCCAGCGGCCGTGGCGTTCCAGCCAGTGCTCGATGCGCTCCTCATTCACCAGCCGGCCGATGCCGTACCAGGGCAGGGCTCCGAGCACGGTGCCCAGCAGGCCGGCCAGCACCACCGGCACCAGGGAGAGCTTGCCCTGGTGCACGAAAAACCCCCCGAGCGGCATGATCAGCTCGGAGGGAATCGGGGGGAACAGGTTCTCCAGGAACATGGCCGCGAAGATCGCGCCATACCCTGCCGCGGGGTTGGCCTCCACCGCCGCCCCGATCATCTCGGGCAGCTTCTGGATCAGTTCGATCGCCATCGGGCCAGCCGGATCAGAGGCGCCAGTCTTCCACGACGGCCCGGACGCTGCCAGCAGCGCCGGGCCGTCGCCGCTCAGTAGCGGTAGTGGTCGAGCTTGTAGGGGCCTTCCACGGGCACGGCGATATAGGCCGCCTGCTCGGGGGTGAGCTCGGTGAGCCGGGCGCCGATCCGCTCGAGGTGCAGACGGGCCACCATCTCGTCGAGGTGCTTGGGCAGCACGTAGACCTCCTTGCCGTACTCGTCACCCTTGGTGAACAGCTCGATCTGGGCCAGCACCTGGTTGGTGAAGGAGTTGCTCATCACGAAGCTGGGGTGGCCGGTGCCGCAGCCCAGGTTCACCAGCCGGCCCTCGGCCAGCAGGATGATCCGGTTGCCGCTGGGCAGGATCACGTGATCCACCTGGGGCTTGATGTTCTCCCAGGCGTACTGCTTGAGGGACGCCACATCGATCTCGTTGTCGAAGTGGCCGATGTTGCAGACGATCGCCTGGTTCTTCATGGCGAGCAGGTGCTCGTGGCGGATCACCTGGTAGTTGCCGGTGGCGGTCACGAAGATGTCCACATCCGCCACCACGTCCTCGAGACGGACGACGCGGTAGCCCTCCATGGCGGCCTGCAGGGCGCAGATCGGATCGATCTCGGCGATCATCACCGTGGCGCCGAGCCCGCGCAGGGACTGGGCCGAACCCTTGCCCACATCGCCGTAGCCCAGCACCAGGGCCACCTTGCCGGCCACCATCACATCGGTGGCGCGCTTGATGCTGTCGACCAGCGACTCGCGGCAGCCGTAGAGGTTGTCGAACTTGCTCTTGGTGACCGAATCGTTGACGTTGATGGCCGGGAACGGCAGCTCACCGCTCTTCTGCATCTGGTATAGACGGGCCACGCCGGTGGTGGTCTCCTCGGTGACGCCCTGGATGTTGGCGTAGATGCGGGAGTAGAAGCCCGGCTGCACCGCCAGTTTCTGACGGATGGAGTTGAACAGGGCCACCTCCTCCTCGCTGGAGGGGTTGTCGAGCACCGAGAGATCCTTCTCGGCCTTGCTGCCGAGCACCACCAGGCCGGTGGCATCGCCACCGTCGTCGAGGATCATGTTGGGGGTGCCGCCATCGCCCCACTCGAGGATGCGGTGGGTGAAGGCCCAGTACTCATCAAGGGTTTCACCCTTGTAGGCGAACACCGGGATGCCGGCGGCGGCGATGGCGGCGGCAGCGTGGTCCTGGGTGGAGAAGATATTGCAGGAGGCCCAGCGCACCTCGGCGCCGAGGGCCACCAGGGTCTCGATCAGAACGGCGGTCTGGATCGTCATGTGCAGGCTGCCGGCGATCCGGGCGCCCTTCAGGGGCTGCTCGGCACCGAACTTCTCCCGCAGCGCCATCAGGCCGGGCATCTCGGTTTCGGCGATCGCCAGTTCCTTGCGGCCCCAGTCGGCCAGGCCGAGATCGGCGATCACATAGGAACCTGTCGCCTGAAGGCCAGCGAAAGCGGCCTCAGGGCTGGAAGGTGTTGCCACCATGAATGGGAAGCTCCCCAAGGGGAGGGCGAAGAAGTGGAAATATCTGCAGAGACGCCGAGGCTTCGGGCTCGCTGGAGGGCAATCTACAGCGATGGAATCCGCTGACGCGATCGAGGTGTGCCATCTGGCGGATCCCGCCGCCACCGACGCCCTGGGGCGGCGACTGGCGTCGCAGCTGCTCGCGGCCGGTGACGGTGAGGGCGCCCTGCTGCTGCTGCGGGGGGAACTCGGAGCCGGCAAGACGTCCCTGGTGCAGGGGCTGGCCGCCGCCCTCGGGATCAGCGAACCGGTCACCAGCCCCACCTTCGCCCTGGCCCAGCACTACGACACCGACAGCGGCTCCGACGCCGGCACCACGGCCCTGGTGCACCTGGATCTCTACCGGCTGGAGCCCGGCGCCGCGGCCGATGAACTGTTCGCCCAGGAGGAGGAGGACGCCCGCGGCCTTGGCGCCGTCCTGGCGGTGGAGTGGCCCGAGCGGCTCAGCTTCCGGCCCGAGGGAGCCTGGGAGGTGGCGTTGAGCCACGCGGAGGATGGCGAAGGCCGGCTGGCCCTCATCACGCCGCCGGGCTTCACCCCGCCGCCAGGCTTGACCCCGCCGCGATCCTTGCCTCCAGTGCCGCGATGATGCGGGCGTTGGCGGCCGGGAAGGGATAGCTGGCGAGCTCCTGGGGCGACACCCAGCGCACCTGCTGGGAGGCCAGCGGCTGCGGCTCCCCCGCCATCCAGCGGCAGAGATGCACCACGAAACTCAGCCGCTTGTGGCTGTAGGCGTGCTCGAGGGTGATCAGCTCCTCCCCCACCGTCACCTCGATGGCCAGCTCCTCGCGCAGCTCGCGTTGGATGGTCGCCTCGATCGCCTCGCCCGGTTCCTGCTTGCCCCCCGGGAACTCCCACAGCCCCCCGAGCAGGCCCTCCGGTAGCCGCTGGTCGATCAGCACCCTGCCCGCATCGTCCGACACCACCCCCACCCCGATCACCTGGAACGGCACGGGCGGGGGGGTGTCCTTCACGGGGAAGCGGCCGGGGTCGCCGGCAGCGTAGGCAGCGCAGTGCGGCTGCCACGGACAGGTGCCGCAGGCGGGCTGGCGGGGCGTGCAGACGCCGGCGCCCAGGTCCATCAGGGCCTGGTTGAAGGCGCGGGGCCGCTGCGGGTCGAGCAGGGTCTCGCTGAGCCGCCAGAACCCGGCCAGCTCCCGCTTCGGCGGACCCGGGTGGGCCACCAGCCGGGCCAGCACCCGCTGGACATTGCCGTCGAGGATCGCGAAGGGCCGATCGAAGGCGGAGGAGAGGATGCTGGCGGCGGTGCTGCGGCCGATGCCCGGCAGGGCCATCCAGCCCTCGAGGCTGCGCGGCCAGGGGTCGCCGCCAGCGGCTGGGGCCCGGTGCTCAGCAGCGACGAGCTGCTGCGCCCCCGCGTGCAAGCGGCGGGCACGAGCGTAATAGCCCAGGCCCTGCCAGAGCATCAGCACGTCGTGCTCGCTGGTGGCGGCGAGGGCGCCGAGATCGGGGAAGGCCGCCATCCAGCAGTGCCAGTAGGGCAGCACCACCGCCAGCTGGGTCTGCTGGAGCATCACCTCGGCGACCCAGACCCCGTAGGCGGCCAGGGGCTCCCCCGGCCCCGGCCGGGAGCCGTCGGGGTGCAGCTTCCAGGGGATGTGGTGGCGGCCGTCCCGCTCCCACCAGGCGAGCAGATCGGCCCGCAGGGGCTCGACCGGACCCGGAAGCTGCGGGGGCCTCGTTCTAGAGGAAGCCACCCGGTCGGGGTCGGCTGCTGGAGAGGGACACGTTGCCCTGCACGGCGCCCTGGCCAGCCCCCTGGGCGGGGGCCGACGGCGGGGCGGGACGCGGAGGCGGCTGGGGCACGGCCACCACGTTGAAGGCGATCGACCAGCGCTCCCCCTCGCCCCGGAAGGGGGGCACTGAGTGGGGCTGCCAGGCCGGGAACACGTAGAAGTCACCAGGCACCGGCAGCACGTAGTGGGCCATGCCGGTGCGGAAGCTCTGGATGTGCCATTCCTCCGGGCCGTGGAAGCAGAGCTGGCCGTCGAAGCTGTCGGCCCGGATCTGGGGCGGCACCTGCAGGAACAGCACGCCGGAGAAGCTGCCGCCGTGGGTGTGGGTGGGGTTGTAGTCGCCGGCGCGCTGGGCGTTGAGCCAGAGGTCGATCATCTGCAGGCCGTAGCGGCCCGGCGTCCAGGGACCCCGGCCCTGGGGGGGCTGCTGGTCAATGACGTGGCGGATCCAGCGCTCGCAGGCCGGCAGGATCACCGAATGGCAGAGCTCGGCGGCGGCGGGGTGGTCGGGGCCGAGTTCCCGCTGCTGGGTCAGCTGGCCGGCCAGCTTCACCGAGGCATCGGGACTGCGTTCGGGCGCCGCCAGCACCGCCCGGGCCATGGCCTGCAGGTCGGCCAGCTGGGAGGGGCCCAGATGGCCCTGGAGCAGGTAGCGGGGAAAGAGACTGATCACCTCCATCGTCGGGTCCTCCGAGGCTGCGGGGGGCATGCCGGCCATGGGAGGGAGAGGTGCGTGCGGTTCCAAGCCTCGCAAACGACGGTGCGCGCCGAAGGGCGTCAGATGGCCACGTAGGCCTCGACGGCGTCGCTGAGGCGGCGCAGACCGGCCAGGCCGTCGCGCTCCAGGTTGCGCACCCGGTCGCGGCTGATGCCGAGGATGCGGCCGATGCCGGTGAGGCTCATCGGCTCCTCGCCGTCGATGCCGTAGCGCATCTTCAGCACCCGCCCCTGCAGTTCAGGCAGCTGCTCCAGCAGGGCCCGCAGGTCCCCCTTGAGGCATTCGCCGTCCACCAGATCGGCGGGCAGCAGGTCGTCGCCGGCCAGCAGGTCGAGCAGTTCGGTGTCCTCACCGTCGCCCACCTTCGTCTCCAGGCTCACCGGTTGGCGGGCCCGGCAGAGGAGGTCCTTCACCTCCTCCTCGGGCAGTTCCACCGCGACGGCCAGCTCGCTCAGGGTGGGGGTGCGGCCCAGCTCCTGGCTGAGCTC
>CALRJV020000012.1:0-60165 GCA_943367705.1 Synechococcus sp. UW140 | reverse complement strand
ATCGGCGACGCGCAGGCAGAGCTGGGAGGCGCCGGCATGGAGGGCGCCTGTGCGGTCGTCCTCGGAGATGTCCCAGAAGACGTAGGCCCACTGGGGATCGCGGGGCAGGAAGACGACGCGGGTCTCGGCGGCGGGCCGGGGCGCCGGGGGCATCTCGGCCTCGATCGCCGCCACCGGCCGGGGCTCGGCCGCAGGGGCCGCCGCCTCGGGACTGTCACCCGAGCGATCGGAAATGGCCTCGGCCAGGGCATCCCTGTCCTGGGCGCTGTAGCGCTGAATCCCCAGGGTCCTGGCGAGCTCCCGCAGCTGGCGCATGCTGAGGCTGGCCAGGTTCGCGAGCGGGTTCGTCCTGGCCATGCTATTTCAAGAATCGTTACATCCCATGATCGCCGATGGGATCAGGGCGGGATCGCTCCTGTCAGAGGATCGCGACATCGCCGGAGCGGGCCGGATCCGCCGGCGGCAGCAGCACCACCCCCCGCATGAGTTCGGCCCCCGGGCGCTCCGGGCGCCGGCTCGGGCGTTCCGGCAGCGACGCCAGCACGGCCGAGACCGCCAGCAGCCCCCCCAGCAGCAGCCAGAGGCGCCAGCGACGCGGCAGGACCAGGGCGCTACGGCCCCCCTGCCCCCGGCGCCGTGTGCCGTCCGCGACCCGGCGGCCCCTGCCGATGCCCAGCGGCTCTCCGCAACGGGCACAGACCATGCGACCCGCCAGGCTGCGGTCGGCTCGCACAGCCCAACTGCCGCACCTCGGACAGCCCATTCGTCACCCGATCCATCAGCTCCCCATGGTGACGGAATGGCCTAGAGCAGCGTCGGATCGGCGCCGGCGGGCCGCTCGGCCGGTGGCAGATCGGCCATCAGCCGGAAATCCTCAAACGCGAAACCCGGCCCCACGCAGCAGTGCACCAGGCTCCATCGCCCCCGGCTGCGGGCCGCCTGCCACCAGAGCGCCGGCACGACCTGCAGCGGGCCGGCCTCCGGATCCCCGGCGGCTTCCGGGGCATCAAGCGGGCCCAGCAGCAGCCGCTCGGCCGTGCCGCCCTGCGGCGGCAGCCGCCAGAGGTCGAGGGGGTCGCCGCCGGCGTGGTGCCAGACCTCATCCGCCCCCGCCACCTGATGCCAGCGACTGAGCTGGCCCTCCGTCAGCAGGAAGGCGATCACCGTGAGTCCGGCGCGCTGCTGCCCGTCCTCGGCGCGGCACACCTGGCCGGGTGAGCGGTGCAGCTCCCGGTACCAGCCCCCCTCCGGGTGGGGCTGCAGGTCGAAGCGGGCGATCAGCGCCTCCGGACTGGAACGCATGGCCTGGGGACGGGAGAGGGTCGCTGCCGATGATCCCGCGGCGGCGGTCAACCGGAGTAGAACATCCGTACTGCTTCTCTTCCGCTCCCGGCCCGATGCTTCCCCTGCCTCCCCAGTCGCCGCTGCCCCTGCGGGAGGGGGTGGCGGCGCTCTTCTGCCGGCTGGCCACGGAGGCCGTCAGCGCCGGGTTCCCCAGCCCCGCCGACGACTACGTGGAGGCCCGCATCGACCTCAATCTGGAACTGATCCCCCGCCCGCTGTCCACCTTCTTCATGCGCGTCAGCGGCGATGCCATGCGGGGCGACGGCATCGTCGACGGCGACCTGCTGGTGATCGACCGCAGCGTCGACCCCCGGCCCGGCATGGTGGTGGTGGCGGTGCATGCCGGCGCCTTCCTGCTGCGCCGTCTGGCCCGGCGCGGAGCCGCGCTGTGGCTGGTGGCCAGCGACGGCACCAGTCCGCCCCTGCTGCTCACCGGCGACGAAGGGGGCGGCGCGGAGGGAAGCGACGGCGGTGGCGCCGAGCTCTGGGGCGTCGTGATCCACGCCGTGCATCACCTGGCGGGCGCCCCCTCCAGGCGTCACTGATCGGCGTCACGCAGCAGCGTCAGGGGTCGGTGTCAGGGGTCGGTGCGGTGGGGCAGGGCGCGCGAATCGCCGGGCATCACGGGAGGGGCCATCAGCAGGCCGCGCCGGCGCAGCTCACGGCGGAATTCGCCGGCCAGTCCGTCGGCCATCCAGAGCTTGCGCAGGTGGCCGAAGATCACCATGCAGCGCAGGGCGATGGTGACGCAGACAAGCACCTGCAGGCAGAGTTTCAGCACGGTGGGAGCAGCTGCGGCGCTGTGCTGGAGCCAGCCTAGGGGCGCCGCCGGCGCGTGGCCGGCGGGGGCCGGCCGGGAAACGCCGTCCAGGCGTCATGCTGGGGGCGATGAGCGGCAACGCCGCCCCAGCCTGCTTCGATGATCGAGCCCCTGCCGGAGCTGAGCACCGCCGAACTGGAGACCCTGCTGGCGGCCCTCGATCCGCTCCTGGACGGCTTCGGCGAAGGGGGCTCCTGCCTGGATGATGCCAGCGCCTTCCTGGAACGGCTGGGCATCGGCCAGCAGGGGGACGACGGGGGCACCCCCTCCCCCCTGCTCCAGTGGCTGGAAAGCTGGCGGGCCGCCGGCGGCAACCGGACGACCCTGCGGCTGATGGTGCAGACCCTGCTGACGGGACGCCAGGAGGAACCGCTGGCCTGATGGAGCGTCGGATCGGCCGGCCTGGATCAGGCGCGCCAGAGGGCATCGGCCATGCGGGCCGTCTGCACGATCGGCGCCACGTCATGGACGCGCAGCACGTCGGCACCGGCGGCGATGGCCTGGCCGCAGACCGCCGCCGTACCCCAGAGACGGGCCCGGGGGCGGGGCTCGGCCAGCACCTCGCCGATGAAGCGCTTGCGGGACGGCCCCACCAGCAGGGGGAAGCCCTCGGCCCGCAGCGGGGCCAGCCCCCGCAGCAGGGCGAGATTGTGGGCGGTGGTCTTGGCGAAGCCCAGCCCCGGATCCCAGAGGATCCGCTCCGGGCGCACCCCCGCCGCCAGGGCCCGATCGGTGGCCCGCAGCAGCTCCTGCCGCACCTCGGCGACCACGTCGCCGTAGCTGGCCAGGCCATCCATGGTGCGGCTGTCGCCGCGGCTGTGCATCAGCACGCAGGGGCAGTCCGCGGCCGCCACCACCGCCAGCAGATCGGGATCGCGCCGGCCGGCGCTGACGTCATTGATCCAGTGGGCACCGGCGGCCAGGGCGGCTTCGGCCACCGGGGCACGGAAGGTGTCGATCGACAGCAGGGGGCCGCCGGCCGCCGGGGGCGGCAGGGAGGCCAGGATCCGCCGCAGGCCGGGCAGCACCCGGGCGATCTCGGCCTCGGCATCGATCTCGCTCGCCCCGGGGCGGGTGCTCTGCCCCCCCAGATCAAGCAGGTCGGCCCCCTGGCGATGCAGCAGGCGGGCCTGGCGAAGGGCCGCTTCGGGAGCCTCGTAACGGCCGCCGTCGCTGAAGGAATCGGGGGTGAGGTTGAGGACCCCCATCACCAGGGTGCGGTCCCCCCAGCGGAACCCGGGCGGAGCGGTGACCGGGCCGGCGGAGCTCACGGCGATCGCAGCGGTGCCCCGGGCCTCAGGCCGCCACCGGCACCTGGTAGTTGGCGATGCGGGCGAAGCTGACCGGATCGAGGGAGGCGCCCCCCACCAGCACGCCGTCGATGTCGCTCTGGGCCATCAGCATGTCGATGGTGGCGGGGTTGACCGAGCCGCCGTACTGCACCACCACCTCGGGGTGGCCCACCCAGCCGCGGATCAGGCCGCAGATGCGGTTGGCCTCCTCGGCGGCGCAGGTCTTGCCGGTGCCGATCGCCCAGATGGGCTCATAGGCGACGATCAGGCGCAGGGGGTCGATGCCCTCCAGCCCCTGCTCCACCTGGCGGTGGATCACCCGCTCGGTCTCACGGGCCTCCCGCTGGTCGTCGCTCTCGCCGACGCAGAGAATGGGTATCAGCCCCGACTTCTGGGCCGTGCGGGCCCGCAGGTTGATCTGCTCGTCGGTTTCGCTGAAGTACTTGCGGGGCTCGCTGTGGCCGACGATCGCGTGGGTGACGCCATGCTCGAGCAGCATCGGCGCCGAGATCATGCCGGTGTAGGCGCCGCTCTCCTCCCAGTGGACGTTCTGAGCGGCGATGGCGACACCGGCACCGGCCAGGTGACGGCAGAGGGTGGGGATGGCCGTGAACGGCGGGGCCAGCACCACCTCACGGTCGTCGGGCAGATCGGCGATCAGGGGCCGGAAGCTGGCCGCAAACGCCCGCGCCTCGGCGCAGGTCATGTGCATCTTCCAGTTGCCTGCGATGACGGCCTTGCGCACGTGGTCTCCCGGCAGCGACATTCGAGGCAGGTTAAGGCGTGAGCCTGCCGTCCCCCCCGCGGTCCCGCCGCGGGGAGAGCATCAGCACCTCCCGGCCGTCGATGGCCACGGCGTCGCCCGGGGCCAGCTGGCGACCGCGCCGGGTCTCGATGGCGCCGTTCACGGTCACATCGCCCCGCTGGATGCGCTGCTTGGCCTCGCCGCCGGTACCGACGAAGCCCTGCCATTTGAGGAACTGATCCAGCTTCACCGTCGGGGGGCGCCCGGAGAGCGCTGATAGGGTTCGTCGATGCTTGCACCCTCGCCGGCCGGCTTCCGCAGGCTCTGGCCGCTGCTGAAGCCCCACCGGCGACCCCTGCTGCTCGGGGGGTTGTGCATGCTGGTGTTCGTGGGCTGCTGGCCCCTGCTGGCCTGGCTGGCGGGCCAGCTGATCCCGGCCATCGGCGCCGGCGACTTCGCCAAGGTGCTGCGCAGCGTGGCGGCGGCCCTGGCGGTGTTCCTGGTGCAGAAGATCGCCCAGTTCGGCCAGGACACCCTGCTGGCGGGCCCCGCCCTGCGGGTCAGCCAGGAGTTGCGGCGCCAGCTGTTCGCCCGCCTGCAGCGGCTCGACTTCGGGGCCCTGGAGAAACTCTCCGCCGGCGATCTCACCTACCGCCTCACCGAGGACGCCGACCGGGTCGGTGAAGTGATCTACAAGACGATCCAGGACACCACTCCCAGCGCCCTGCAGCTGCTGGTGGTGCTGGGCTACATGATCTGGCTGGACTGGCCCCTGGCCCTGGCCACCCTGCTGCTGGCTCCGCTGGTGGCGCTGATGGTGAGCGCCTTCGGGGCCAGGGTGATGACCGCCGCCGAGCGCAGCCAGAAGCAGGTCAGCGACCTGGCGGCCCTGCTGGGCGAGGCGATCGGCGGCCTGCCCCTGGTGCGGGCCTTCGCCGCCGAACCCTGGCTGCAGGAACGGTTCGACACCGAGATCGACCTGCACCGCCGCGCCCGCTACCGCACCCTGGAGCTGCTGGCGCTGCAGCATCCGGTGGTGGGCTTCATCGAAGCTGCCGGGATCCTCTCGGTGCTGCTGATCGGGGCGGCGCGCATCAAGGCCGGCGGCCTCGACAGCCAGGGCTTCAGCAGCTATGTGGCGGCCCTGCTGATGCTGATCGATCCGATCTCCCACCTGACCACCAACTTCAACGAGTTCCAGCAGGGCCAGGCCTCGCTGCGGCGGCTGCGGGCGATCGAGAACGAGCCGGTGGAACCGCCCGACCACGCCGATGCCAGGTCCCTGGGGACCGTGTCCGGGGAGCTGGTGCTGGAGGGGGTGAGCTTCGGCTACCAGCCGGGCAGCCCGGTGCTGCGCCAGCTCGACCTCCACATCAGCCCCGGCCAGGTGGTGGCCCTGGTGGGGCCCTCCGGTGCCGGCAAGAGCACCCTGTTCTCCCTGCTGCTGCGCTTCAACACCGCCCAGAGCGGCCGGGTGCTGCTTGATGGCCAGGATCTGGCCGACCTGCGCGCCCGGGACCTGCGCCGGGCCGTGGCCCTGGTGCCCCAGCAGAGCAGCGTCTTCTCCGGCACCGTGGCCGAGGCGATCGCCTTCGGGCGTCCCGCCAGCGCCGAGCAGATCCGCCAGGCCGCCCGGCTGGCCAACGCGGCCGACTTCATCGAGAGCCTGCCCGACGCCTATGACAGCCGCATCGAGGAGCGGGGCAGCAACTTCTCCGGCGGCCAGCTGCAGCGGCTGGCGATCGCCCGGGCCGTGCTGGGCAACCCGGCGGTGATGCTCCTGGACGAAGCCACCAGTGCCCTGGATGCGGAGGCCGAGGAGGCCGTACAGCAGGGCCTGCAGCAGGCCATGGCGGGCCGCACCGTGCTGGTGATCGCCCACCGCCTCGCCACCGTGCAGGAGGCGGATCTGATCGTGGTGCTCGACGGCGGCCGGATCGTCCAGCAGGGCAGCCACAACGAACTGATGGCCAGCGGCGGCCGCTACCGCGAGCTCTGCGAACGCCAGTTCATCCGCCTGGAGGCCTGAGCCCGCCACCTAGGCTGAAAAAGCACCGAGTCCAGAACCTTGCAGACCCCCAGCCAGCAACCGCCCGTGCTGACCTTCGAGGGCAAGCGTTACGACCTCAACGGCCTGCCCGACGACGTCAAGGAGATGGTGCGGGGCATGCAGGTGGCCGATGCCCAGCTGCGCATGCACGAGGACACGCTCAAGGTGCTGGCGGTGGGCCGCCAGGCCATGGCCATGCAGCTGAACGAGCGGCTCCAGGGGATCCCCACCCTGGAAGATCCCGCCTGAGGCGAACGGAGATCAGCCCAGGGGGGCCAGATCCTCGAAGCGGAACACCTGGCGGCCGGCCGGCGTGTCGCCATGGGCTTCCGTCTCCACCACCCGCTCGCTCAGCACCCAGGGGCCCACGCCGGCCAGGGGCACGAAGGTGTCCGTGAAGCGGCTGGTGCCCCCACGGGCCTCGCCGGTGGCGGGGTCGCTGTAGCGGCTCGTGTAGCGGTGGCTGAGGTAGCCGCTGCCGGTATCGGTGACGCTCTCGGTGAAGATCGTCACCACGGTGCCGTGGATGTGGCGGTGCACCATCGTCACCACGTTGTCCTTGATGCGGTAGCGGTCGCCTTCGGCCTTGCCGCCCATGATCACCTCGGTGCCCACCGCATTGGTGTCACCGGCGGTGAAGGTGTTGGCGCCGTGGGTCTGCTCGAAGGTGCGCCGCACCCGGTGGATCGCCACCTCCCACAGCTGGGAGGCGACCGCCTTGTGCACCTCCTCGTCGGTGAGGCCCTCCACCGTTGCCTTGAGGTCGGCGCCAACCTGGAAGGTGCCCTCGAGGCGCCGGTCGTCCTGCTCCCAGACGCAGCGACCGGTGTAGCCGCCGAAGCCCGGCTCCCAGGTGTAGCGGTTCTCGTAGGCGGCGCGGAAGGCCTCGCGCAGGTCGGAGCCGGGGGCGAAGGGATGGGCGGCCAGGGTGCTGGTCACGGGGTCACGGGCGATCAGAGGATCACCCTACCCAGGGCGGGTGGATGTCCTGAAGGGCCGCCACCTCCACCTGCTGCTGCTGCTGCAGGGCGGCGATGGCCTCCACGGCGGCACGGGCCGCGGCCATGGTGGTGACGGTGGGCACGGCGTAGTCGAGGGCGGCCAGGCGCAGGTAGCGGTCGTCGTGGGCGGCCTGGCGTCCCACCGGTGTGTTGACCACCAGCTGCACCAGGCCCGAGCGGATCGCATCCTCGATGTTGGGCCGGCCCTCATGGACCTTGAGCACCGGCGTCACGTCCAGGCCGGCCTGGCTAAGCATCGCGGCGGTGCCGTTGGTGGCGGTGAGGGTGAACCCCGCCGCCAGCAGGTCGCGGGCCACCGGCACCAGGGCGGGCTTGTCGCGGTCGTGGGTGGAGAGGAACACGCTGCCGCTGGTGGGCAGGGGCTCACCGGCGGCGAGTTCGGCCTTGGCGTAGGCCAGGCCGAAGCTGGCGGCGATCCCCATCACCTCGCCGGTGGAGCGCATCTCCGGCCCCAGCAGGGTGTCGGCGCCGGGGAAGCGCTTGAAGGGCAGCACCGCCTCCTTCACGGTCTGCCGCGGCGGCCGCGGCTCCGCCAGCAGACCCAGCTCCGTGAGGGTGCGGCCGGCCATCAGCTGGCTGGCGATCTTGGCCAGGGGCACGCCGGTGGCCTTGGCCACGAAGGGGACGGTGCGCGAAGCGCGAGGGTTGGCCTCGATGATGAACACCGTTTCATTGCCGGCACCGTCGTTCTGCACGGCGAACTGCAGGTTGATCAGGCCGCGCACCTCCAGCGCCAGGGCCAGCTCCGTGCTCCAGCGCCGGATCGTGGCCAGGGCCTCGGGCCCCAGGGACACCGAAGGCAGGGCGCAGGCCGAGTCGCCGGAGTGGATCCCGGCCGGCTCGATGTGCTCCATCAGGCCGCCGATCACCACGGTCCCCTCCCGGTCGCAGAGGGCGTCCACGTCCACCTCGATGGCGTTCTCCAGGTACTGGTCGATCAGCACCGGATGGTCGGGCTCCACCTGCACCGCCTCCACCATGTAGCGGTTGAGTTCCTCCTCGTCGAAGACCACCTCCATGGCCCGGCCGCCGAGCACGTAGCTGGGGCGCACGACGACGGGATAACCGACGGCCGCCGCCACCGCCCGGGCCTCCCCGTCGGTGCGGGCCAGGCCGTTGCGGGGCTGGCGGATGTCCAGCTGGCGCAGGATCGCCTCGAACTGCTCCCGGTCCTCGGCCCGGTCGATCGATTCCGGTGAGGTGCCCCAGAGCCGGGTGCCGGTGGCGCGGCCCTCCTCGCTTTCCAGCCAGCGCAGCAGGGGGATCGCCAGCTTCAGGGGCGTCTGGCCGCCGAACTGGACAATCACCCCCTCGGGTTTCTCCGCCTCGATGACGTTGAGCACGTCCTCCAGGGTGAGGGGCTCGAAGTAGAGGCGATCGCTGGTGTCGTAGTCGGTGGAGACCGTCTCCGGGTTGCTGTTCACCATCACGGTGGCGAAGCCGGCCTGCCGCAGGGCAAAGGAGGCGTGGCAGCAGCAGTAGTCGAACTCGATGCCCTGGCCGATGCGGTTGGGCCCACCCCCCAGGATCATCACCTTGCGGCGGGTCTCGGGGGTCACCTCGTCCTCCGGCGCCAGCACGGTGAGGGACCCGTCGGCCCCGAGCCGCTCCAGGGGCCGCTCGTAGGTGGCGTAGTGGTAGGGCGTGGAGGAGGCGAACTCGGCGGCGCAGGTGTCGACCGTCTTGAACACGGCCCGCACCCCCAGGGCCTGGCGACGCCGGCGCACCGAGAGCTCGTCGCTGCCGGTGGCCCAGGCGATCTGGCGGTCGGAGAAGCCGGTCTGCTTGAGCTCCAGGAGGTCGGCGGCACCGATGGCGTCGAGGGAACGGCCCCGCAGCAGCGTGGTTTCCACCGTCAGGATCCGGCGCAGCTTGGCCAGGAACCACGGGTCGATGGCGCTCAGCCGGTGGATCTCGTCGTCACTGCGTCCGGCCACCATGGCGGCGCGCACGTCGTGGATCCGATCCGGGGACGGGGTACGCAGGCGGCGCTCCAGTTCGGCAGGATCCTGGGGCTGGTCGGGGCGGTCGCAGCCCCAGCCCGCATGGCCCGTCTCCAGGGAGCGCAGGGCCTTCTGGAAGGATTCCTCGAAGCTGCGGCCGATGGCCATGGCCTCGCCCACCGACTTCATCGAGGTGGTGAGCACCGCCGGGGAGCCGCGGAACTTCTCGAAGGCGAAGCGGGGGATCTTGGTGACGACGTAGTCGATCGTCGGCTCGAAACAGGCCGGCGTGGCCCCGGTGATGTCGTTGACGATCTCGTCGAGGGTGTAGCCCACCGCCAGCCGGGCGGCGATCTTGGCGATCGGGAAGCCGGTGGCCTTGCTGGCCAGGGCCGAACTGCGGCTGACGCGGGGATTCATCTCGATCACCACCACATCCCCGTTGGCGGGGTTGATGGCGAACTGAATGTTGCTGCCGCCGGTGTCGACGCCGATCTCCCGGATGATGGCGATCGACTGGTCGCGCAGCCGCTGGTACTCCCGGTCGGTGAGGGTCTGGGCGGGGGCGACGGTGATCGAATCACCGGTGTGAACCCCCATCGGGTCGAGGTTCTCGATCGAGCAGACGATCACCACGTTGTCGGCGGTGTCGCGCATCACCTCGAGCTCGAACTCCTTCCAGCCCAGCAGGGATTTCTCGATCAGGATCTGGGAGACGGGGCTGGCCTCGAGGCCGCTCTTGCAGAAGGCCTGGAACTCCTCGGGGTTGTAGGCGATGCCGCCTCCCGATCCCCCCAGGGTGAAGGCCGGCCGGATGATGCGCGGGTAGGTGCCGATGGCGTCACCGACGCGGATCGCCTCCTCGAGGTCGTTGGCGATCCCTGACGGACAGACCGCCACCCCGATCCGGGCCATCGCCTCCTTGAACAGCAGCCGGTCCTCCGCCTTGCGGATCGCCGCCAGGTCGGCGCCGATCAGCTCGACCCCGTAGGCGGCCAGGGTGCCGTTCTCCGCCAGGGCGACGGCCAGGTTGAGGGCGGTCTGGCCGCCCATGGTGGGCAGCAGGGCGTCCGGGCGCTCCAGCTCGATCACCCGGGCCACCACCTCGGGGGTCAGGGGCTCGATGTAGGTGCGATCCGCCAGGTCCGGATCGGTCATGATCGAAGCCGGGTTGGAGTTCACCAGCACCACCTCGTAGCCCTCGGCCCGCAGGGCCTTGCAGGCCTGGGTGCCGGAATAGTCGAACTCGCAGGCCTGGCCGATCACGATCGGTCCCGACCCCAGCAGCAGGATGCGCCTCAGATCCGTGCGGCGGGGCATAGGGCGTGGTCGGTCAAACCCGCCCAGCCTCTCACGGTCGCCGTCCCGACCGGCCTGTGCGGCCCTCTGGCACCGCAGGCAATCGCTAATCTGACGGGATACCTTCGCCCGAGATCCCGCCGATGAGCGAACTCCAGCGCCTGAAGGGGTTGCTGCCCCCTGAGATGCAGAGCTGGGTGTTCGTGGAAGCGGCCGCCTCCGTCGATCCTCCCCTGATCACCATCGAGGAGATCGGCCGCGACGAGGTGGAGATCCAGGTGGATCTCGAGAAATGGGACGCCCTCGCCCTCGACCACCGCAACCTGCTCTTCTGGCATGAGGTGGGCCGCATCCAGAACGACGCCATCCCACGGGACGGCTGGGAGATGGCCGCCCTGGCCATCGGCCTGGGGGGCGCCATCGGCGAGCTTTGGGTGCAGGACGGCCTGCTGCTGGTGATGGCCCTGGGGCTGTCGGGCTTCGCCGGCTACCGCCTCTACCTCAAGAACAACTCCGAGAAGCGTCTCCAGGACGCGATCCTGGCCGACGAGCGGGCCATCGATCTGGCCTGCCGTTTCGGCTACAGCCTGCCCAACGCCTACAAGAGCCTGGGGGGTGCCCTCAAGGAGCTGGTGGAGCAGACCCGCAAGAAGCGGCGCCGCACCTTCTACGAAGACCGCCTCGAGGCCCTGCGCAAGAGCGCCGGCAAGGCCCGGGCCGAAATGGCCCAGCAGCAGGGCTCCCGCCAGTCGGTCACCAGCGAGAACGTCTATGGATAGCCGCGACCTGGCCCTGCTCGCCGCCGAGGCCTGCGACGACCGCAAGGCGGTCGACATCCGTCTGATCCGGGTCGATGAGGTGTCCTCCCTGGCCGACTGGTTCGTGATCTGCAGCGGCCTCAGCGACGTGCAGGTGCGGGCCATCGCCCGCTCCGTGGAAGACCGGCTCGAAACCGACGCATCCCGCCTGCCCCTGCGGCGCGAGGGCCAGAGCGAAGGCCGCTGGGTGCTGCTGGATTACGGCGAGCTGATCGTGCACGTGCTCACCCCCCAGGAACGCAGTTACTACGACCTGGAGTCCTTCTGGGGCCATGGCGAGCAGGAGCGCTACGTCGGCACCCCCCTCGAGGTGGGCGGCGCCGGCCCGGTCGGCGGCTGAGGGACGCAGCGATGGCCGCCGGCGTTCCGAGCCTGCCCAGCCAGGACACCCCCTGCCCGGTGCCCCCGGCCCAGCGGCCCCTGCAGGAGTACGACCAGCTGAGCCGCTCCTGGTTCTTCCACTGGCCCGCCAACGGCCCCGCAGGACTGTGGCGGGCCCTGGGCCTGGCCTGGCTGCTTTCCTTCCCCCCGGCGCTGCTGGTGGCGAGCGGCAGCATTCCCCTGCGCCACGACCCCGTCCGCCTGGTGATCGCCGCGGCCACCGCCGCCGTGCTGCTGCCGATGGTCCTGCTGCTGCGTCAGTGGCTCGGCTGGACCTACGTGCGGAAGCGGCTGGTCTCGGAGCGGGTGGAGTACGAGGAATCGGGCTGGTACGACGGGCAGGTGTGGGAGAAGCCGATCACCTGGCGCCAGCAGGATCTGCTGGTGGCCCGCCACCAGGTGCAACCGGTGCTGACCCGCCTGCGCCAGGCGGTCGCCGTCGCCATCACCCTGATGCTGCTCGGGTCGGGGCTCTGCCAGGCTCTCTGAGGTCGGCGTCCACGGACCTTCCCCCACCCCCATGACCCTGTCCTCCAGCTTCGCCGGCCCGGGCCGCCCCGGCATTCCCCCCCTGGAGGTCCGCCTGCTGCGCAACGGCATCGTCGAATCCAGGCACCGCGTGCATGCGGTGGTCTGCGACCAGCGGGGCCGGGTGCTGATGCGCGCCGGCGACCCCCAGCAGCTGAGCTTCGTGCGCTCGGCCCTCAAGCCCTTCCAGGCCACGGTCTTCGTGGGCAGCGGCGCTGCCGACCGGATGGGGGCCGGGGAGCGGGGCCTGGCGATCGCCTGCGCCTCCCATGCCGGCACCGCCCTGCATGCCCGGGAGGCGTTCAAGCTGCTCTGGGGTGCGGAGCTCGACACCGAGGACCTCCAGTGCCCCACCCCCGCCGGCGCCAGCAGCCCGCTGGAGCACAACTGCTCCGGCAAGCACGCGGCCTTCCTGGCCGCCTGCCGCCAGATGCACTGGCCCCTGGAGAGCTATCTCCAGGCTGAGCATCCTCTCCAGCAGGCGGTGGTCAAGCGGGTCGGGGAGCTGCTGGGTCTGCCGGGGGCCGAACTGATCAGCGCGCGGGATGACTGCGGCGCCCCCACCCTGCAGTTGCAGCTGGCCCAGATGGCCCTGCTGTTCGCCCACCTCGGCGGCGGCGAGCAGGCCGACCTGGAGCGGCTCAGCCGGGCCATGCTGGCCCACCCCGATCTGATCGCCGGAGAGGGCCAGTTCGACACGGAGCTGATGCGCCTGGCCCACGGCCAGGTGCTGAGCAAGGGAGGCGCGGAAGGCATCCAGTGCCTCAGCCGGGTGGGCGAGGGCATGGGGGTGGCCATCAAGGTGGACGATGGGGCCCGGCGGGCCAAGCAGGCCGTGGCCCTGCACCTGCTGGAGCAGCTCGAGTGGCTCACCCCCACCACCCTGACGGAGCTCCGCCAGCGCTACCTGACGCCAGCCGAGCACCTGCGGCTGGAGGTGATCGGCGAACTGCGCTTTGACGGGGCCCGCTCCTAGGCGGGGGCATCGCCTGATACACTTTCCTGGTGCGAAGCGGAGATCCGCTGTCCACTTGTGTACCGCGGGGTAGAGCAGTCTGGTAGCTCGTCGGGCTCATAACCCGAAGGTCAGGAGTTCAAATCTCCTCCCCGCCACCAAATCCACAACTCCAAAACGGGTTTCCCGATACCCCCCCCCAGTCAAGTACTGGGTTTTTTTTTTGCCAGCTGTCGGCGGGTTGTTGACGAAGCTGTGATGAATGGGGCCTGACCATGGGGGACCCGCTGCATCACGAGGCACGAGAGAGCCGCTGTCGTCATCACCGGCGCAGCCGGGGGCGTCCCCCATCCCCAGCACCCATGGCCGACGTCCCGCTCGGCGATGATCCAACGGGGGGGGGATTCTCGCGCTCAGGACATTGTGCTCCCAGACATTACGGCTGCAGTTGCTCTTGCCATCGGCCTATCTGGCAGCAACCATGACCCCGATCAAGGCAATCCAACACGAGCGGGATGCAAATACCATTGAGATACAAGATTAAGGATGCCGCTGCCCGCATCATCCTGCGGCGACCCTGGAAAGATCGCCATCGCGGATTGCTGCTCTGCCGTCCCCAGGGCGGGCTCAACGACATCCTCTGCCAGATCCATCGGTGTCGCGTCTACGCACTGGTCCACAACCGGCACCTGTGGATCGATACCCGTCGTTCGGGGCTGCATGCCTGCATGAGTGATTACTTTCGGACCGACGGGCATTTCGATTTCGGCTGGCCGCCCCAGGCCCTCTCCAGCCACTCCTGCTTCCCGGGGTTCCTCCAGGGCCGCCTTGACACCTACGACGCCGTCTACAGCCAAACCATCGGCAACTTCGTCGACAAAGACACCCAGGAGTCACTGTCCTTTGATTTCAGCGCCAGCTATCCCGAGGAGATTCTTGTCCACGAACAGTGCGGCGGAGGGCTCTACTCAATCAAGGCGCTCAGGCATCTACGTCTCCTTCCAGGTCTGCAGGCCACGATCCGAAGCCGTCTCAGCGAACTTGGCACCTACGAGGCGATCCACATTCGAAACACGGATCTGACTACCGACTACGTTTCCTTTTTCCAGACCATCAAGATCCCACCAACCCGGAAGGTGATCGTCTGCACCGATGACCATCAATGCCTCCAGTATGCGCGGGACATCTGGCAGGACCGGCTGATCGTCGTCCATGGGGTTCCGGATACCGGAGGTCAGCCCCTGCACTTCACGAATGATCTGGATCGGCACGAGATGAACGTGCTCACCCTGCTGGACCTGATCATCCTGGCGACGGCCAGGGTGTTCCACAGCTGCCGGACCAGCCAGGGCAGGGAGTCCGGCTTCTCTCTGCTGGCCAGATCGCTGCGTGCCAACCCGCGGATGATCCGCCAGCTGCTGAACGGCTGACGACAGCTCCCCCCGGGCCTGCTGCTCACCGGCCGCTCCACGATGATGCCGGGATCGTTTCGCCTGCCGATGTCCGCCATCCCCGCCCTCCCCGCCAGCGACCGCCCCTGGGACGCCGTGGTGGTGGGGGCCGGGGCCAACGGATCGGTGGCCGCCATGGTGCTGGCAGAGGCGGGGCTGCGGGTGCTGGTGCTGGAGGCGGGGCCCGACCTCTCCGCCCAGCGGGCCCTGGGCAGTGAACCGCTGAACAGCCTGAGGCGCCTCGCCCACCTGAGCAGCGGCCGCCAGCGCCTGCAGAGCCACCATCCGGGCTTCTGGAAGCACAACCCCGAGCTGTTCGTCGACGAGCGGCAGAACCCCTACAGCACGCCGCCGGACGCCCCCTTCCTGTGGACCCGGGGACGCCAGGTGGGCGGCAAGAGCCTCACCTGGGGGGGCATCACCCTGCGCCTGTCGGAGGCGGAGTTCCAGGCGGCCCGGCGGGACGGCCATGGCCCGGCCTGGCCGATCGGCAGCAGCGAACTGGCGCCCTTCTACGACCGTCTCGAGACCCTGCTGGGGGTGCATGGCCAGCGGGACGGGCTGCCCCAGCTGCCGGACGGGCGGTACCTGCCGCCCCTGCCGTTCACGCCGGGGGAGAAGCACCTGCAGGCGGCGATCGGCCGTGAATTGGGGCTGCCCCTGATCCACTCCCGCGGCTTCCGCCTGCACAGGCCCACTCCGGCGGCGCCCTGGCCCCCCTCCAGCGCCCAGGGCCGCAGCCTGGCCCGGGCCCTGGCCACCGGCCGGGTGCTGCTGCGCAGCGGCGCTGTGGTGAGCCATCTGGACATGGACCGGAGCGGGCGGCGGGCCGAAGCGGTGGTGCTGGTGGACGCGGCCAGCGGCCGGCGGGAGCGCCTCGCCGCCCCCCTGGTGGTGCTGTGCGCCTCCACGATCGAAACGGTGCGGCTGCTGCTGCACTCGAGCGACGCCGTGCGCAGCGGCGGCCTCAGTGATCCCTCGGGCAGCCTGGGCCGCTATCTGATGGACCACATCTCCACCAGCCGCTTCTTCTCCATCCCCGCGATCGAAGCCCCGCCCGAACCGGCCGAGCTCTCCGGGGCCGGCAGTTGCTTCATCCCCAACACCGTGAACCTGGACGAGGGGAGTTCGGAAGGCTTTCTGCGCGGCTACGGCATCTGGGCGGCGCTGCAGCGCTTCGATCCCCCCGCCCTGCTGCGGCGCCGGCCCGGGGAGGCGGTGGGCTTCCTGATCGGCCATGGGGAGGTGCTGCCCAGGGCCGGGAACCGGGTGAGCCTGGATGGCTCCCGCAGCGATGCCTGGGACCTGCCCATCCCCCACATCGACTGCCGCTGGGGAACCAACGAGGCCGCGATGGTGGCCCACATGCAGGCGCGTATGGAGGACGTGGTGGCCGCGGCGGGCGGCCGCATCCGGCCGATCGAGGAGCTGTTCGTGCTGCCGCTGCTCGAACCCCTGATCCGCACCAGCCTGGCGGTGCGTCCAGAGCCGCCGCCACCGGGCTACTACATCCACGAACTGGGCGGTGCCCGCATGGCCGAGCGTCCCGAGGAGGGGGTCGTCGACCCCTGGAACCGTTGCTGGGGGGCCGCCAATGTGCTGGTCACCGATGGGGCCTGCTGGCCCAGCGCCGGCTGGCAGAGCCCCACCCTCACCGAGATGGCGATCACCTGGCGGGCCTGTGCCGCCGCCGCCGCCGCCATGCGGCGCCACTGAACGGGCCCGTCCGGTCAGGGAGCCGTCACAGCGGGGCTCAGCCGGTGTCGATCACCACAGTCTTGCCGGCCACCGGTGCGCACAATGACGGGGCGACCTCCAAAGGGTCGGGCAAGGGAGAAAACCATCAGCGGGGGTTGGCACCTCCGCTTTTTTTTGCCCTTCTGCCTCGCCGGCCCCCTCTACCCCCCCTGCTCCAACTGGCTGGGCCGCTCAGGCCTCAGGGCTTCTGGAACAGGCCGTCAAGGTAGTGCTGCGAGACCACGGGTTCCTGGCAGCCGTTCTGGAACAGGAAGCCCGCCAGGGCGGAGGTGATGACGCTGTACTGGTCCCAGTGAGGATGGGCATCGATGAATTCCCGCATGCCTGCGTAGAGCACCTCCGGCACCTCGGCTTCCAGGCTCACACTGGCCTCTTCGCCGCCGCACCCGGGCTGCTCTGGATCCATGGCCATGCTGCTGGGATTCGGCTGAGTTCGCTCCAAGTACGCCACAGCGGAGGGCCGGCGTCAAAAAGCCGCCCCCGCGAGGGACCGAAGGCTGCGGAGGATGAGACTCGCCGCCCCGGCAGGGCTGTGGCTGAGGTGTTGCAGGACACGTGAGCAGCGGACCGGCACCATTGCACCCTGTCAAGTCTGTTCCAAGCCATCCACGACTTTCCCCAGCCCTGACGGCGCGGAGCGGCCGGAAGGGCATGAACTGTGGAAAAGCGCCGCAAAACGGGGGAAAACGGCGCCGCGATGGGGGAAAGTCCCGAACCATCGGAACAATTGATCAGAACTCAGTCTCTCTGGACGCAGACAGAGATGAGACCGGCGAGGCCAGCACGCCCACGCTCCGCCAGCTCAGTCGCTCGGCCGCCGCAGGGTGCGGGGACCCAGCGGGTGGTCGGCATGGGGGTAAACGGGGTGATGGTGATGATGCTCATGGCTGTGGCCGTGGCCAGCCCCCGTGCCGCCCAGCGGCACGGGCACGCCATCGGGTTGACAGGCCCCGGTGCATTCCCGCTCGCAGAGGGTGCAGCTCTCCACCAGACCCTCGACATGGTGGTGATGGCTGTGCTGGGGCGCCCCCACCTCCCGCTCGAAGCCGAGCACCTGGGCCCGGTACTTGCAAAGCGAACAGTTCATGGCCACATCGCCGCCCAGCACCTCGGCGACCCGCTCCCGGAAGGTGTCCAGCACCAGGGGATGGTCGCCCAGATAGCCGGCCTGGACCATCTCGAGTTCTGGATGGTCGGCGGCCACCCGCTCGCTGTGCTGGCGGATTCTGCTCACCAGCACCCCTGAGAACAGAAAGTACGGGAAGACGACGATGCGCCGGTAGCCGAGCTTGACGGCCTGGCGCAGGCCCGGCTCCACCAGGGGAAAGGTGACCCCGGAATAGAGGGTCTCCCCCCAGCCGAAGCCGAAGCCCTCCACCAGCATCCGGGTGACCTTGGCCACGTTGGAGTTGGCATCCGGGTCGGAGGAACCACGCCCCACCACCGCCAGCAGGGTGTCGTGCAGCGGCACGGAGCTGCGACCGGCCGCGAGGGCGTCGGCATCGGCACGCTCGAGGGCGGAGCGGATGCGGGCGGCCGCGGCCTGGATCATCTTCAGATCCACCCCCAGCTCCCGGCCGTAGTCGATGCGCAGCCCGGTCTCGGCGGCGTAGGTGTTGAGCACCGAGGGGATGTCGTTCTTGGCGTGACCGGCGGCGAAGAGCATGGCCGGAACGGCCAGCACGTGCTGCACGCCGCGCTGGCGCAGGGCGTCAAGGCCGTCGCGCAGGATCGGCCGGGCGAACTCCAGGTAGCCGTGGTCCACGGGCACCGGGGCGAGGTGGTGCTGGAGCTGGTGGGCCAGGGAGGCGAATTCATCCACCGCCAGACGGTTGCGGCTGCCGTGGCCACAGACCAGCACCCCGATCGGGCCGTGGGGTCCCTCCGGAGCGATGGCTCGGTCTGGGGGGGTGGTCATGAACGTCCGTGGCTGGGTCGACCCTATTCCCAGGGCTGAGCCACGGCGGTGGGCGTCGGCGCGGAGCGGTCAGGATGGGTTCAGCCACCGGCACCCATGAGCCTGCACCTGCCCCCGTACCGGCCCCTGCCCCCACCGGGTCCGAAGGCGGACCTGCTCAGCGTCGCCATCGCCGATCTGCGGCCCACCCAGATGTGCGTGGGTCTGGCCGAGGTGCGCAGCCGCCAGCAGGACTTCTCCGAGGAGACAGCGGAGCAGCGCCTGCGTTACCTGCGCGGCAAACCCGTTCCGCTGGTGCGCGGCGCCGGCGGCGCCCTCTGGATGGTCGACCGCCACCACCGCCTGCGGGGGCTGATCGAGCTGGATCCCGGCGCCATGGCCTACGGCTACCTGGTGCTCGATCGGCCGGACGACCCGCCCCAGGCGGTGCTCGCCGAACTGCAGGCCCGGGGCTGGCTGTACCTCTACGACGGCCGCGGCCATGGCCCCCTGGCCCCCACGGCTCTGCCCCAGGGCCTGGAGGGCCTGCAGGACGATCCCTACCGCTCCCTGGTCTGGAGGCTGAAGAAGGAGGGCATGATCGATCCGGCCCCCCTGATCCCCTTCCACGAATTCCGCTGGGGAGCCTGGCTGCGCAGCCGCCCCCTGCCCCCCTTCAGCTCCGCCAGCCTGGCGCCGGCGCTCGCCGCCGCCCGTTCCCTGGTGCGCTCCAGGGCCGCCTCCCACCTGGCCGGCTGGAAGGGCTGACCCCTCAGGCCTGGCCCGCTCCGTCGGGCCGGTTGCGGGGCGGTTCGCCGTCCCCGGCCAGCAGCAGCCGCTCCCAGCGATCGAAACGCCGGCCCAGCAGCACCGCGGCCGCCGCCAGCAGCAGGGCCGCGACCAGCACCGGGGGCGTCTGCCACCAGGCAATGGCCAGCAGGGCCAGCCAGGGAATGGCCTGCACCAGCGGCCGCCAGCGCCGCAGTCCCTCCAGGGCGCCGCGGCAGGCGGCGCAGTGGCGCCCATGGCTCTCCAAGCGGTCCATCAGCGCCGCCCGATCAAGGCGCGGGGGCAGGGACTGGCCGGGGAAGGGGTCACCGTCGTGGTCGTTGACCCAGTCGTGCAGGGCCTTCACGTAGACATCGGCGCCGGTGGCCAGGAAGAACGCCCGCTCGGCGCCGCCGCTGCGGCCCCGCTGCTCCAGCACCCTTTCCTGCCAGTGCAGGAACACCTGGTCGTCCTCGAGCACCGTGTGGTTGGCGATGTGCTGCAGCCACCGGGGCCGCAGGCCCAGCAGCAGGGAAGGCAGCCGGGACTGGAACTGGAAGGGGAAGCGGGCGAACAGGCGGCACTCACCGCGGCGGATCGGCGTCGCGTAGACCACCGTGAGGATGCGGGCGAAGCCGGGCGCCGTGAGGTCGTGCCACATCAAGCCGGGGGCGGCGTAGGTGGTGTGCTGGCTGCCGAGCTTGCCCTTGCGGGGGCCCTCCTCCCACAGGGCCGTGAACCCCTCCGGACCGGAGCTGGTGATCGTCGCCGCCACCGGGGCGGCGTTCTCCCGCTTGCCCACCGTTCGGTGGTGGGTGAAGGGCACGTGGCTTACATCGAGCACGTTCTCCAGCAGGGTGAGGGCATCCATGGGCAGGTCCCGGAAGGTGTCCTGCACGAACCAGCCCGGCTCCTCCAGCACCGGCACCAGCGGCAGGGGCACCGCGGCGGCCTCGCTCGCCTCCCCGGCGAACACGAACAGCAGGTCCTGGGCCTCGGCGGTGGCGTAGGCCCGGCAGCGGGATCGCACGGTGCTGGGGCTCGCCCCCGGCTCGGCCTGGGGGATGGCGGTGCAATGGCCGTCTCCGGCGAAACTCCAGCCGTGGTAAGGACACTCCAGCTCCCCCCCGGCCGTGATCCGCCCCTGGCTCAGGGGCACCAGGCGGTGCGGGCAGACATCGGCGAAGGCACGCCAGGCCTGACCGGCCCGGTCCCACCAGAGCACAAGGTCCTCATCGAGGAGGGTGAAGGCGCTGGGCCTGGCAGGATCGAGATCCCGCAGGTAGGCCACGGGGTACCAGTGCTGGCGCCAGGCGGACTGCATCATGGTGCCGATTCTGGTGGGGGGCGCGGGCAGGTGCGGGCCCGTTACGAGACGCCGCGGGGAGGGCGACCGACGGTGCCGGCGCTCCTAGGAAGGCCTGGAGGCCCCCTTGCCGTCCTTCCCGATCCCCGTGGGCACCTTCCTGGCTGGCAATCCCCTGGCGATCTTCGCCCTGCTGCTGGTGCTGAGCGTGGTGGTGCCGCCGCTGGTGCGGCCCCTGCGGCTGCCGGACCTGGTGGGGCTGCTGGCAGCGGGTGTGGTGATCGGCCCCCACGGCCTGGCCTGGCTGGTGTCGGGCAATGAGACGGTGCGGCTGCTCTCGGACGTGGGGGTGATCTACCTGCTGTTCATCGCCGGACTGGAGATCGACCTGGGGGAGTTCCAGCGGATCCGGGCCCGGTCCTTCCGCTTCGGCCTGCTCACCTTCACCCTGCCGATGCTGGCCGGGAGCGTGCTCGGGTTCGCCTATGGCTACCCGGCGGTGAGCGCCGTGCTGATCGGCTCGATCCTCGCCTCCCACACCCCCCTGGGGTATCCGATCGTGCGCAGCTTCGGCGCCATGCGGGAGGAGTGCGTCACGGTGGCGATCGGCGGCACGATCTTCACCGACATCGCCGCCCTGGTGGTGCTGGCCCTCTGCGTCAGCCTGGGGCAGGGCCAGCTCAGCGCCGAGGGGGTGGTGGGCCTGCTGCTCAAGGTGGCTGTCTATGCCGCCGCCGTGCTGCTGCTGATCCGCTGGCTGGGCCGGGGCCTGGTCCGCCGCAGCGTTGACGGCGACAGCCGCCTGTTCGTGGCGGTGCTGGTGGCCCTGTTCCTGGCGGCGGTGGGGGCGGAACTGGCCGGGGTGGAGAAGATCGTCGGCGCCTTCCTCGCCGGCCTGGCCGTGAACGGGGTGCTGCCGGACGGCCGCGTCAAGGAGCAGGTGGTCGTGGTGGGGGCGAGCCTGTTCATCCCCCTGTTCTTCATTGATCTGGGCCTGCTGCTCGATGTGCCGGTGTTCCTGAGCACCATGACGGGCTCCGCCTTCGCGGTTGCCCTGATCCTGTGCCTGATCGCCAGCAAAGGGCTGGCCTCCTGGTGGTCGGGTCTGCTCTACCGCTACGACGGCCCCCAGATGCTCACCCTCTGGTCGCTGTCGCTGCCCCAGGTGGCGGCCACCCTGGCCGCCACCTATGTGGGCTTCCGCCAGGGCCTGCTCGATGAGCGGATGCTCAACAGCGTGCTGGCCCTGATGGTGGTGACCGCGACCCTGGGGCCGATCCTGACGACGGTGGCGATGACCCGGATGGCCAGCCACCGCTCCCGGGACCTGAGCCTGCAGGAGAGTGGCCAGCTGGCCCTGGTGCGGCGGGCCCTGCGGGTGCTGGTGCCGATCAGCGACGTGCGCAGCGAGGAGTTCCTGCTGGCGCTGGCCGGGCGGTTGATCGACGGCGAGGCGGGCCGCCAGGGCACGGTGCTGCCCCTGGCGGTGGTGTCGCCCAGACAGGCCGGGGCGGGCCGCGGGCCCCACCCCGTCGTGCACCGGGCCCTGGCCGCAGGGCGCCAGCTGCTGGAGCGGGCCGACGCCTGCACGGCGGCGGCTGGGGTGCCCAGCCGCTCCCTGCTGCGGGTCGATAACGACATCCCCGGCGGCATCGCCCGCACGGCCCTCGAGCAGGGGGCCGACCTGGTGCTGGTCGGGGTGGCGCCCGGAGCCAGGCTGGGGCGCTGGCTGTTCGGCGATCTGGTGGCCGCCATCTGCCGTCAGGCCCACTGCCCGGTGGTGATGGCCAGGCTGCGGGAGGATCCGGCCGGCTTCCGCCGGCTGCTCGTGCCGGTGAAGGACCTCTCCGCCGGCGCCCTCGAACAGTTCCAGCTGGCGGAGCGGCTGCTGAGCGCCTGCCCTGCCGGGGAGGGGGCCGCCATCACCCTGCTGCACGTGCACGAACCCTGGCTGGCCCAGGCGGAGCGGGAGCGGCTGGCAGGCCAGCTCCAGGCCTGGGTCCCGTCCCAGGCCAGGGCCGGCGGTGCCGTGCCGGTGACGGTGGAGCTCCTGGCCGACCCGAACGTGGCCGAGGCGATCGAGCGCGGCAGCGAGAACCACGATCTGGTGATCCTGCGCTCCCTGCGGCGCCTGGTGGAGGGGCTGCCGATTCCCGCCAGCGACCAGGCCACCGGGCTGCTGCGGCGGCTGGGCTGCTCGGTACTGGTGATCAGCGATCCACTCCAGTGACCCCTGCACTGATCAGGGGCCATGACTAGACAGTGGGGAGACCCCCAGCTCCCATGCCCTACAGCCACCTTCTGGTGCCCAGCGACGGCTCCGACCTCTCAATGGCGGCCGTGCGCCATGCCGTGGCCCTGGCCGCGGCCCTCGGGGCCCGCATCACCTTCTTCCATGCCCAGGCCAGCGTGCCGGTGCAGGTGGTGGGGCTCGGCGAGATGCTCGATGCCACCACCATGGAGGCCCTGATGAGCGCCAGCCACAAGGACGTCGAGCGCATCCTGGAGGAGTCCCTGGCGGTGGCCCGCCAGGCCGGCGTCAGCGCCGATGCCGAGAAGGTGATGAGCGACCTGCCTCACCAGGCCATCGTCGAGGCCGCCACCCGATTGGGGTGCGATCTGATCCTGATGGCGTCCCACGGCCGCCGCGGCCTGGTGGGGATGCTGATCGGCAGCGAGACCCAGCGGGTGCTGGTCCAGTCCCCCTGTCCGGTCCTGGTCTACCGATGAGTGCCCTCGCCTCCGGTGGAGGCGACGGCGCCTCCGATCGGGCCTACGACATCCTGCGCTCCCAGCACCAGCCGCTGGCGGCCCTCTTCACGCCGCGCAGCGTGGCGGTGATCGGGGCCTCCGACCGGCCGGGCAGCGTCGGCCGGGGGGTGCTCTGGAACCTGATCAGCCATCCCTTCGGGGGCACGGTCTACCCCGTCAATCCGAAGCGCGCCAACGTGCTGGGAATCCGGTCCTACGCCACGGTGGCGGAGGTGCCCGAGCCGGTGGATCTGGCGGTGATCGCCACCCCGGCCGCCACGGTGCCCGGGCTGATCGAAGCCTGCGCGGCGGCGGGGGTGAAGGGGGTGATCGTGCTGTCCGCGGGCTTCAAGGAGATCGGCGCCGCCGGCATCGCCCTCGAGGCCCGCATCCGCGATGGCCTGCGCCGCTCCGGCATGCGGCTGGTGGGCCCCAACTGCCTGGGGCTGATGAATCCCCGCACCGGCCTGAACGCCACCTTCGCCGGCGCCTTCGCCCGACCTGGCCACGTGGGCTTCCTGAGCCAGTCGGGGGCCATCTGCACCGCCGTCCTCGACTGGAGCCTGCAGGAGAACGTGGGCTTCAGCGCCTTCGTCTCGATGGGCTCGATGCTCGATGTCGACTGGGGGGATCTGATCACCTACCTGGGGGACGACCCCGAGACCCACAGCATCGTCATCTACATGGAATCGATCGGGGATCCCCGCTCGTTCCTCTCGGCGGCGCGGGAGGTGGCCCTCACCAAGCCGATCGTGGTCATCAAGGCCGGGCGCACGGCCGAGGCGGCCCAGGCGGCGGCCTCCCACACCGGCGCCCTCACCGGCAGTGACGCCGTGCTCGATGCCGCCTTCCGGCGCTGCGGCGTGCTGCGGGTGGACAGCATCGCCGACCTCTTCGACCTGGCCGAGGTGCTCTCCAAGCAACGCCGGCGCCCCCTGGGGCCGCGGTTGACGATCCTCACCAACGCCGGCGGCCCGGGCGTGATCGCCACCGACGCCCTGGTGCGCCACGGCGGCGCCCTGGCCCAGCTCCCGGCGGCGACCCTGACGGCCCTCGATGCCGTGCTGCCGCAGCACTGGAGCCGGGCCAACCCGATCGACATCCTCGGGGACGCCGATCCGGAGCGCTACGAGCAGGCCATCCGCCTGGCCCTGGAGAACCCCGACAGCGACGGGCTGCTGGTGGTGCTCACCCCCCAGGCCATGACCGACCCGGCCGGCACCGCCGAACGGCTGGTGGCCCTGGCGGCGACCACCACCAAGCCGCTGCTGGCCAGCTGGATGGGGGGCCGGGACGTGGAGGCGGGGGTGCGCCTGCTCAATGCCGCCGGCATCGCCACCTACCGCTACCCGGACGCGGCCGTACAGCTGTTCGATGCCATGTGGCGCTACAGCGACAACCTGCGCGCCCTGTACGAAACGCCGGCCCTGGTGCCGGAAACGGAGGCCGCGCTGGTGGCCGGTGCTGACGAGCCCCACGCCGACCACCGGCGGGTGGAGGAGCTGCTGGCCTCTGTTCTGGCCGAGGGTCGTACCACCCTGAACGAATGGGAAGCCAAGCAGGTGCTGGCGGCCTACGGCATTCCAACGGTCCCCACCCACATGGCTGTCAGCGCCGAGGCGGCCACGGCCGCCGCCGAGGCCATGGGCTACCCGGTGGTGGTGAAGTTGCTCTCCGCCGAGCTCACCCACAAAACAGACGTCGGCGGGGTGCAGCTGAACCTGCGCAACGGGGAGGCGGTGGCCCAGGCCTACCGGAGCATGGAGAGCGCGATCGTCGCCCGGCACGGGGCGAGCGCCTTCGGCGGCGTCACCGTCCAGCCGATGCTGGAGTTGACCGGCACCTACGAACTGATCGTCGGCAGCAGCATCGACCCCCAGTTCGGACCCGTGATCCTGTTCGGCACCGGCGGCCTGCTGGTGGAGGTGTTCCGGGACAGTGCCGTGGCCCTGCCGCCGCTGAACACCACCCTGGCCCGGCGGCTGATGGAACGCACCCGGATCTACGCGGCGCTGCAGGGGGTGCGGGGACGGCCGCCGGTGGATCTGGCGGCCCTCGAACGGCTGCTGGTTCGCCTGAGCCGGCTGGTGCTGGAGCACCCGTCGATCCTCGAACTCGACATCAACCCGCTGCGGGTGGCGCCGGGGGACGGGGAGGGCGCCCTGGTGGCCCTCGACGCCCGGGTGCTGCTGCAGGCCTCCTCCGGGGCCACCTGCTTCACCCCCAGGCCGGCGATCCGGCCCTACCCCAGCGAGTACGTCCGCGACTGGCGGCTGCCCGACGGCTCAGCGGTGACCCTGCGGCCGATCCGACCGGAGGACGAACCCCTGGTGGTGGCGTTCCACCGCACCCTCTCGGAGCAGAGCGTCTACTTCCGCTACTTCCATCTGATGACCCTGGGCCACCGGATCGCCCACGAGCGGCTCACCCGGATCTGCTTCACCGACTACGACCGGGAGATGGCTCTGGTGGCGGAGCGGGCGGGGGAGAACGGCGGCCCCGCCGAAGTGCTGGGGGTGGGGCGGCTCAGCCGGATCCACGACGAGAACGCGGCCGAGTTCGCCATGCTGATCGCTGATCCCTGGCAGCGGCAGGGGCTGGGCACCGCCCTGCTGGGTCTGCTGCTGGAGATCGGCCGCCAGGAGGGACTCGAGCGGATCTGCGCCGAGATCCTTCACGAGAACCGGGGCATGCAGCACGTCTGCCGGAAGCTGGGCTTCCAGCTCCGGCCCACGGCCGAGTGCGTGCACGCCGAGATCAGCCTCCTGGAGCCGGCCGCAGCCCTGCCGGAGCGGGCCGGGATTCCCTCGCCAGCCGGTGCAGCTGCCAGGCCCGCTGCAGATCCACCCGCGTGACGCGGTAGCCCAGCCGGCGGGCGGCCAGGACCAGCTCCGGGCTGGAGCGGCAATGGCGCAGCCCGCGGCGGATCACCTCATCCGTCTCGGCCTCATCGACGAGGCGCTCCAGTTCACTCCAGCTCATCGGGTTCTCCCACCCTCCCGTTCACGCTGGCAACGGCAGCGCGATCCGACCAGGGTTCGGACAGCAAGCGATGCACAGGGCAACGCCGCCGATGCGCAGGGCGCGCCGTTTGCTGGAGTCGCATCCTGTCGGACATCGGCCGGGAGCCGTTCATGGATCGGTCACATGGCTTCGCTTGATTGATGTCAGCCCCACCTCAGGGGTCGCTCCTCACAACGCGAACACCATGAACACCTTCCTTCGTCAGGGGTCCCGCCGCCTTGCGGGCCTGCTGGGCAGCACCACCGGGGCCCTGGCCCTGCTGGCCGCTCCCCTGGAGGCCTGGGCCGGTCCCTGGGGCCCGTCCGGCGCCCCCCGCCAGGTCGACAGCCGCCGTGTTCCTTACCCCGTTCAGACCCTGCCCAGCCCCTCCTCCTACGGCGACGGCTACGGCGGCGGCTACCGGGCCGACTACGACGTCGACCGCTACCGGGCCAACCTGCCGGTGGCCCCCGACTACATCCAGGCCCAGACGGCCCAGCGCTGCAACGTGGGCCGACTGGTGGGCGGCATCATCGGCGGTGGCCTGGGCTACGCCGCCTCCCGCCAGGACGGCCGCACCTGGGCCGTGCCGCTCGGCGCCCTGCTGGGTCAGCAGATGGGCTGCAGCATCGGCGCCCAGCGGGCTCCCCTGCCCTGGTGAGCCCCTGGCTCAGGAAGCGGTGCCGAAGGCCACCTGACAGGCGGCATTGAGGAGTTCCGCTTCCTGGGCACTGCCCGGCTCCTGGCCGTTCAGCAGACCCTGCTGGCAGTCGGCGGAGAGCTGAAAGACGCTGCCGTCGGCACTGACATCAAAGGCCACCGCGGAGGTGCCGGTCGGCTGGACCGTGCCGAACAGCAGCTGGTACTCGGTGTTGGGCACCACGATCACCGTCTGGCTGCTGGCCACGGCGGCGTCAACGGCACTGTTGATGATCGAAGCCGTGGCCAGCGTGGCCACACCCCAGGTGGCGGCCCGGGCCCCCCACCATCCCCAGGACGGGGTGGCCCAGCCGCCATACCAGCCATGGTTCCAGGGTCGGGCCACCCCCCAGCCCGGACGGGCCCAGCCGGGCCGGACACCGATGGCGTTGACGTTGGCGGCGCGGGTCCAGTTGCGGTTGACGTTGACGCTGCGGTTGAGGTTCCGGTTGACGTTGACGTTCCGGTTCAGGTTGGCGTTGCGGTTGACGGTTCCAACCCCGCCAGGTCGTGCCACGGGACCAGCCAGGGAGGGACGACCCATCCCGCCGGCGGCACCGCCGCTCCAGCCACCGGCCGGTCGGGTCGCGCCGCGGTTGAGACCACCGGCGCCGCCGGATCCCTGGAAACCACTGTGGGCCCGGGCCGCACCGCCAGCACGCGCCCCACCACCAGCAGCCCTGCCGGCGCCACCGAGGCCAGCGCCACCGGCCCTGGCACCCCCACCACCTCTGCCACCGCCGCCACCGCGGGCGATCAGCTGCGGAGTGAGCGAGGAAGACGACGTCTCCAGGGCCAGGGCAGCCCCGACCGGGGAAACGATCACACCCGCCAGCAAAAGAGCGAATCCAGCGTGGGTTTTCATTTCAGCAGCAGCGCGCAGGCGTCGTCGTAGCAGCTGGCGTCCACCCGACCGTCGCTGCCGAAATGCACCATCACCAGATCACGGCCCTGGAGGCGGGTGTTGGCGCGATCCTCCCGGACGCTGTTGAGATAATTGGGGTTGACCACACACAGGTCCTTGCCGTTGAAGCAGACCGTGTTGGTGGAGAACCTGGCCGAGGCTCCGCGCAGCTGGCTCCACTGCTTGGTGTCGTTCGCCCAGATCGCCATCGTCACCGGTTCAGCGGTGATGCGAACCGTTTCGGTGGCCTTGCCGATGCGGTGGCGGTAGAGCGTGGCCCCCCCCGTATCCACCGCTTCCACCGTGCAGGGCACCGGAGTCGCCCCCTGGAGCGCGCACTGGGTGGTGAGGGTGTACAGCACCTGCCCCGTGGGAGCAGCCTGAGCCGCAGGAGCGGGCTGGGGGGCCATCAGGAACGTGGCCGTCAGGCCAGCCAGGACTCCGCCACCCAGACGAGCGGGACAGAAACGGGTCACGCCATCGTGGCGGCCGCAGGGCTGAAGGCTGATCCGGCGGTGGGGCATGGGAGAGGAACGAAAGGGGCGGCTGCACGATGGCTAGCGATGATTCCAGAGTGCGCACCAAGAATCTGGGTGACGGCGCTATCGCGCAAAACGTTGTAATCAAGGGCGTTGGGGCCTGAAGATCCGTCAGCGCCGATGAACGGGGACCCGTGAGGGACTGTCTGCTCAAGCCACCCCCTGCAGACCCTTCTGCCAGCGCAGGAAAGGAATCGAGAGCAGAACGGTGACCAGCAGGTAAGCCAGCACGGCCAGTTTCAGGCCGGGCATCCCTTCGCCGTAGGTGGTGGCGAACAGCAGGGCCAGGCCCGGGTTGCGCATCGATGTGACCAGGGCCACGGTGGTGCGCTCGCGCGGCTCCGGGCCCGCCATGAGGGAGCCAATGGCCAGGGCCGCGGCCACCATCACCGCCATGAAGCCCAGGGCCAGCCCGTTGGAGGCCACGAACGGCACCAGCGAAGGGCCGGCCTTGATCAGCACGAGCACGATCAGCAGCAGAAGCAGACCGTTGGCGAGCTTGTCGAGCGGCCCCTCCAACCGCGCCACCCATCCGGCCTTCCAGTGCCTCAGCAGCAGGCCGGCCAGCAGCGGCAGCACCTGGGCCTTGCCCACCTGCAGGGCCACGTCCCGGGGGCCGATGTCCCAGCCATCGATGCCGAACGAGGCCCGGAACAGATCAGCCAGCAGGGGAATCGAAACGATCGCGGCCACGGCCGCGCAGGCCTGGAGCAGCGCCGCCAGCTGGCGGTCGCCGCCCGCCTTGCCGGCCTTGCGCAAGGTGAGCGGGGCGCTGGGGCAGGCCGCCATCAGGACGATGCCGAAGCGGGCCGCTGGAGAAAGGGCGACGCTCAGGGGCAACCTCATCAGCACCAGCGCCACCAGGGGCACCAGCACACAGGAACCGATCAGCACCCGGATCACCAGGGCAGGCCTGTGGCGCAACTGCGCGATCGCATCCAGCTGCAACCCCAGGCCGAGGGCGAACATGATCGTGAAAAGAGTCAGGCCGACGAGTGCGGCAGAGGCCTGGGCCATGGGGATCAGGGGGAAGGGAAGCGAGGCTCACGGCAGGGGGCGTGGCGATCGAGCATGGCTCTCGGTCTGCGAAGTCGTCGCTGTTGAGGCGGCCCGGATCCATGGTTTCACCCATGCCCCCTCTCCCCGGCCTCGCTAGCGTTGAAACAGCCACAGACAATCCATCGATGGCCGTTCTCAACCGCTGCGCGATCGCGGTGGCGCCCCGGCAGCCGATGGTGGACTGGACCCGCCCGTTCTGGACCCGCGAGGACATGGAAGGGCTGGGGGAGGACCACAGCCTCTACCTGATCCCCACCTACGACAGCGAGCTGGAAGCCCAGGACCGGCTGCTGGACAGCTACGGCCAGATCTTCGCCGCCGAGCTCGACCTCTGGTGCCGGGACCGCAGCCGCTGGCCCCATCCCCGCAGCCTCGAACTGTTCGAGGCCTGGTTCTCCGTCCGCTTCTTCCCCCTCGTCGAGGACCTGGACACGGCGCCGCTGCACAGCTACGTCATCGATGACGACCTCCAGGACGTCCTGCGCGAGGCCATGGGCTGAGCGATGTTCTTCCGCATCCACCATCGCCTCAGCTACACCTACGACCGGCCGGTCTTCCTGGAGCCCATGGCCCTGCGGCTCACCCCCCGCCAGGACGGCAGCCAGAGGATCCTCGAGCACCACCTGCGGCTGGAGGAACCTCCGGCGGGCCTGAGCCGGGTGCTTGAGCCCGATGGCACCGACGCCATGGTGGCCTGGTTCCAGGAGGAGCGGGACCAGCTCACGATCACGGTGGACATGCTGGTGGAAACCCTGCGCAGCAACCCCTACGACTGGATCGTCACCCACCGGGAGGCCCAGCACCTGCCGGTGAGCTACCCGGAAGCGGAGGCCCGCTCCCTGGCGGGCTGTCTGCAGGATCGGGCCGATCCGGAGGTGCGGGCCTGGGCCCAGGCCATCGCCGACCGGGTCGACGGATCGGCCACCGCCTTCCTCACCGCCCTGGCCGATGAGATCCACCACGGGTTTCACCATGTGGGCCGGCTGGAGGGGGAGCCCACCGATGCGGCGGAGACGCTCCGCACGCTCACCGGGGCCTGCCGGGACACCGCCATGCTTTACGTGGCGGCCTGCCGCAGCCAGGGACTGGCGGCGCGGTTCGTGAGCGGCTACTCGATGCACCATCCCCCCGAGGTGAGCGAACACGAGCTGCACGCCTGGGCGGAGGTGTACCTGCCCGGAGGCGGCTGGAGGGGATTCGACCCCAGCCTGGGCCTGGCGGTGGCCGATGGCCACCTGGTCCTGGCCGCCGCGCCCGACCACCATCTGGCGGCCCCGGTCAGCGGCCGCTACCGGGGCACCGGTGTGGGCTCCAGCCTGGCCTACCTGATCCGTCTGAAGGCCGCCGACGAACTCGGCAAGCTGGAAGCGTCGCCTCAGCCGATGATCCCGAGCTGAAGCCAGCAACCGGCGGGCGCCAGTTTCTCCACCACCACCGGGGCCTGGTGGGCAAGCACCAGGCTGTGGGCATACCGCTCCGCCTCGTCGCGGTGGTCGAAGGTCGGGCCGGTCACCTCGTTGGGCACGGTGGTCTCGTTCTGGTCGGCGGGTCGGACCCGGTAGCGGCCGCGAGGGCTGGGATCACTCATGGGCCCAATCTGCCCCCCGGCCACGCCAACGGGCCGCAGCAGCAGAGTGTCTTTCGATCCGTGCCGGACTCCCCACACGCGGCGATGCCGGCGGGACAGAAACGAACCGACCAAAAAAACCGCCCCTGGAGACCCAGGGGCGGTTGATCAGGGAACCGGCGCCCGCCAGGGCCCGGAAATCCGGCAATGACTCAGTAGCGGCTGCGGCCACCGCCGCCGCCGTACCCACCGCCACCACCGCCGTAGCCGCCGCCGCCGCCACCGGAGCGACCACCGCCGCCGCCACCGCCGGTGCGGGGCTCGGCCTTGTTCACACGGATGCTGCGGCCCATCCACTCGACGTCCTGAAGATCATCGATGGCCTTGGTCTCGTCGGCGTCGTTGGTCATCTCGACGAACGCGAAACCGCGCTTGCGACCCGTGTCGCGATCGAGGGGCAGGGTGCACTGGCGCAGTTCGCCGTACTGGGCAAAAAGGTTCTTCACGTCTTCCACTTCGGCGTCGAAGGAAAGATTTCCGATGTAAATGGTCATGAACCTGAAAAAAACTATGAACCGATCCTTCGACAGCCCTTTTAGAAAGTGATGAGCTCGCTGGAGAGAAATCTTGGAATCTTCCCTACCCTACAGCCCCCACGGGCAGGAACCCCAGGACGTCGCAGGTCGGGACAACCGCCCGGGCGGCTGCGGAGGCCGACAGCAGGCGTGAAAGGCGATCCATGCCGAGCCGTGCAGCAGATCAGCGGCGTCCCCCTCACATGCGCGACATCGCCGTGATCTTGTTCAGCTTGTCCCGCTCGAGTCCTTCGAGTTCCTCGACCTGCAGCAGGCCATCCTTCACCAGGCTGGCGAAGACGAACAGCAGGCCGGGGAGGCGGAAATCGAAACGTCCTTCGATTTCGTGGCGCTGGATGCTGAGAAAGTCATGAAGTTTCCAGCATTCCTCAACGGAGTCCATGCGGCGGGCATGGGCCTGGACGGCCCGGATGATGCCGATCGCGGCTCTGGAGTGGGCCTTGTCGAAGGCGCGGCGTGCCACCTGCTGCTCCTGATCCGTCCACTCCAATACCGCACTCACCATGGGTCTCAACTGCTGAATTTGGACGTTAACGCCCAGGCCTGAGCTGGCGCGAGCCGTCGGCGGGGCCGTAACCATGGCCGTGATGCTGGGGAACCTGACGGCGCAACTGCGGCAGCCGAAACCAGGGCACCGCCGGGTGGGCATGGTGCTCCCGGTGGTAGCCGAAGTGGTAACAGGCCAGCAGGGAGAGCAGGTGGGGGTAGCCCAGACTTCGGACGACATGGCCGCCGGCGGGGCTGGATGCGTCGTCGCGATGGGGAAGATAGGTGCCGAACAGGAACAGCTGAAACGAGCTGAGCACCAGCGGCAGCACCCAGAAAATGGGCACGGCCAGCGCCTGCCTGGGATCCAGCAGCATCAGGGCTCCGGCCGCGGCCAGCCAGCTGGCCAGCAGCAGCACCAGCTGGGGCACGGAGAGGTAGTTGGCCATGAACCGGGCGTACCAGCGCAGGACCCCGTCAGCGCTGGCCCGTCGGAAGTCCGGATCGCGGCGGCTGCCGGGGAAACGGTGATGGCGCAGGTGATGGCGGCGGCAGCGGGCGTAGGGAAGGCCGGCGTACAGCAGCAGGGCCAGCCGGCCCAGGGCGTCGTTGAGCCGCGGACGGCCGGGCACCAGGGTCCGGTGCATCGCATCGTGGCCGAGGATGAACAGGCCCGTCTGCAGGAACGTGCGCAGGGCCACGGCCAGCCCAAGCGCCGCCGGTGTCCAGCCGGCGGGATCGGCCAGCAGAGCCTGCACCAGGGTGGCCAGCCAGGCCCCGAAGATGGCCATCGCCAGAAGGAGGCCCGTGCCTCCCCAGGCCATAAAGACCGGAGAAGCCAGGGCCTCCCCGGTCACGGGACCCGCCGGCGCGGTGAGGGTGGACGGGCTCCTCAGCGGGCGAACTTGAGCAGTTCGGCGGGGGAAGCCAGCAGATCGATCGCCACGAAGTAGATCTTGTTGTCGGGATCGAGCAGGAAGCGCCAGGCCACGTTCATGCCGACACCGGCTCCGAACCAGGGGGTCTGCACCTTTCCGGTCACCTTGATCTGGGTGAAACCGCCATCGGAAGGCTCGCTGACGCCGGTTTCAGGCAGCAGCTTGAGGTTCTGACAGTCCTCGCGGAAGAAGCGCAGGATGGCATCGGTGCCGACGATGGGCCGCTGGAAGGGGGGCTGCAGGGCGCCGTCGGGGAGGAACAGCTGGATCAGCTGGTCGAAGTCGTTGGCATTGAGCAGATCCATGTAGGAGAGGATCGTGGCGTTGTCGACGCCGGCGATCGAAACCTTGGTGCGCTGCTCGGGCGCGGTCGGCAGCACGATCGGCTCGGCGATGCGGTCGTTGCCATCCACCTTGCTGGGGTCGAAGCCCATGTCGACGACGAAGTTGCGCAGCACGGTGATCTGCTGACCCGCATCGATGCCCTTCAGCGAGGACAGCACCGAAGCGGCGTTGGCGGAGAGCTGGTAGCCCTCGGGGATGGGGGCGACGATGCCCTCTTCCATCCACTCACCGAGCCGATACCAGAAGCCGAGCTTGATGTTGACCGACCAGATCGCATAGGTACGGCAGATGTCGGTATCCGACCGGTTGGCCAGATCCACCATCACCTGGCTCTGCTCAGCGAAGGTCATCGCCTTGATCCGGTTGAGCACCGGCTCGGCGAACTGCATGCGGGCCGCACCGGGGGCGGCGATGGTGATGGTCTTGCCCATCTCGAGGTAGGCGAACCAGATCAGGGCCAGCTGGTCCTCGGCGCTCAGGAGGCTGAAGCGGGCCGTGAGGGCAGGCACCACGTCGGCCGAGAGGGTGTCCGGAAAGATCTGGGTCGCTTTTTCGAGCGTGAACATGACAGGCACCTCCGGAAGGTCAAGAAATCTTTACAAATCCTAATGCATGGCGGTGGCTGCGATGGTGTTGCGACCACCTGACACCAAGGAAAGCACAATTTCGTGTCCGTCAGCACAGCAATCTGGACTCAGTTCCATCTCACCGTGCTGCGGATCACGACCTCCCGGCGATCCCTGCCGGCGCGGCGCTCAGGGCGCTCCGGTGCTGAGCATGGCCGCTGCTGTCCACAGGACCAGGCCGGTGATGGCGAAGCCACCGGCGGTGACCAGACCCTGCCAGATCTGGCGGGCCAGGGGCGAGGGCTGCTCCCCGAGCCAGGCGGGACGAGGCGTGCCGGGGGACCAGGGGCTGGAACCACGGGGAGCCCGGCTGGCGATCACGTCGCGCCAGCGGCCGTCGTAACGGGGCGCCTGCTGGTTGAAGGGGCGCTCTCCCTGGGCCCGCCCCGGCAGCACCCGCGAGCGCTGGTAGGGCACGGTGTCGTAGCCGAACGCCTCGAGGTACTCAGCGGAGTCGAGAAGGGTGTCCACCAGGGCCACCAGCCCGTGCTGGGCGATCAGGATCGAATAGCGAATCCGTTCCTGTTCCCCATACACCGGCCGCCCCAGAACCCTGCCGACCAGTTGTTCAACCAGGCGGTAGTTGCTGTTGCAATCATAGAAACCCTCACGGAATCGCCTGGAAAGCAGCAGCCCACGGATGAAATCTCTCATGGTGATCTGTCCGCTGCGCAGCTGGGATTCCAGCACCGCTTCACGATCCACCTTGAAGGCATGGAAGAAGATCTGGCGGTAGGCCTGCTCGATCTGGACGTCGAGGCTGAGGCGGTCTCCGGAGGCCTTGCGGGTCTCCAGAGTGGCGACGGCCTGGCGGGGGGATTCCTCACTGGCGATCGCGAAACTCTGCACCCTGGCATTGAGGCTCGAGGGTCGGGCGGCGAGCAGAGGCAGGGCCATGGAGGGATTCAAGCTGAATGACCCGGAAAGATAACCGTCGAGAAAACTGACCTTGGGCAACTGGCCGGATCCCTCACACAGCTTTACTTTTCGGGGCCACCACGGGTGACACCGGCAGGGGTGCGGGGCGCTCGCTTGGCTCGTAGTCCAACCTCAGGACCCGCTCGAGGGTCTGGTTGCGATAAGTCCTGAGGCAGTACTTGCAGCCACCGGTGGTCTGAAGATGACGCTCCGGGGTGATCACGATCTCCCGGACAGGATGCTCCAGGCAGCGGATCTTGACCGGGCTGCGATAGCTCTTGTAGTTGATCTGCGAATAATCGTATCGGCCGCCGAACCGGGACAGGGCTCGCTCCAGAAACGTGGCTTCATCGATCCGTAAGCCCATGGGTCGATCCGCGTGAGTCAGGGAGAAAAAACCAGGTGGAGTGCGGCAAGCTGAATGTGATGGCCGAGACCCGGAGCCCATGGACGGGACCCATGGGCTCCGGGGGGAAAGGCTGCCCCAGCCAACGGTTGTCAGGGACTGTTGTCAGGAACCGCTCGACGGGTTCGATGGTGCCTGAACTCAGAGGGATTCTGTCGCCAAAGCCCGGCAGGCTGCCCCAGCGCATGAATTCTCCACACTTCACCGCGGTCAGGGGCAGGGGGGGTCGGGACTGGCCACCTCCTCGGTGATGACGCGGAAGCCCGTGAGTTGGTGGTCCCCGAAGGAGCGCAGGAAGGGCACATCCGCCGCATCCCGCCCCCGGGCGATCAGCACCCGGCCGATGCGGGGCCGGTTGTGGCGGGGGTCGAAGACGTGCCAGCGATCCTCGAGAAACGCCTCGAACCAGGCCGAATAGTCGATCGGTTCGGGCAGGGGCGTGGTGCCTGTGTAGCCCAGGTAGCCGGTGCAGTAGCGGGCGGGGATGTTGAGGCAGCGGCAGAGGCTGATGGCCAGGTGGGCGAAGTCGCGGCAGACGCCGCGCCCTTCCCGCAGGGCGTCGTGGGCGGTCTTGTCGCTGCGGGCGGCGCCGTAGTCGAAGCGAAGCTGCTCGTGCACCCAGTCGCAGATGGCCTGGACCCGTGACCAGCCGGGCCGGACGCCGCCGAAGCGACCCCAGGCGACCTGGGCGAGGCGATCGGTGTCGCAGTAGCGGCTGGGGTTGAGGTATGGATAGGTGACGATCGGCAGCGACCCCACCGGGCACTCCCCCACCTCCGGCGCCACCGGATCGGGCAGGCCGTGGTCGGCCACCACCACTTCGAATTCCAGGGTGGTGCTGCCGGTGGAAGCCACGAAGCGACAGGCCCGGTTGCCGTCCGCATCGGTGAGCACCTCGGCGATCCGGTCGGGGCTCAGCCGCAGCCGCTCGGGACCGCGGCGGTCCTCCAGGCGACTGCCATGGGGATGGATCAGGGCCAGCACCGGGGTCGGCGCCCAGCAGGAGAGCGTCAGTTCGCAACCGAGCTGGATCAGCATGGCGAAGACATGGCGAACGGCGCGACCCCGATCGTCGATTGTGGCCCCCCAGGCGGGGTTCGGTGATGGGGATCCATCACCTGACGGTGTGGCCGTATCGGTGGCGTGGCCGCCAGGGACGATCCCTGCTAGTACAGGTGTACCGTCTTCTCTGGCCATGCCCCCTGCTCCAGGCCCAGCTCCAGACCCAGCTGCCCACCCGTCTCCACCCCGCGAGGCCTGGCCCTATCTGGGGCCGGAGCAGCTGCTCCCCAGCCGCAGCCGGCATGTCTGCCTCACCTGCCAGTGGTTCCGGCACCACGCCGACGCTGACGGCATCCCCCTGCTGAGCTGTCAGTGGCATCAGGCCCTGATCTGCCACGGCGACCATCTCACCCAGCGCTGTCCGAGCTGGCTCGAGCCGCTGCAGCGCAGCGCCGGCTGGTGTCCGGAGGCCGCCTGAGGTCCTGCTCCGGACACGGTGGGGCCCTCGATAGGGTGGACCTGCCCGCCCCCATCCGCATGGCCCCCGACCGCATGGCCATCGTCCGCGCGCAGGGCCTCGGCAAGACCTACCGGGTGGCCGACAAGCAACCCGGACTGGCCGGCACCCTGCGTCACTTCGTCAACCGCCGCGAGCGCACGATCGAAGCTGTGCGGGACGTCAGTTTCGCCATCGAACCGGGCGAGTTCGTCGGCTTCCTGGGGGCCAACGGTGCCGGCAAGACCACCACCCTCAAGATGCTCACGGGGCTGATCCACCCCACCAGCGGCACGGTGGAGGTGGCCGGCTGCCAGCCCCAGCGCCGGGAGGCGGATTTCCTCGGCCAGATCACCCTGGTGATGGGCCAGAAGCAGCAGCTGATCTGGGATCTGCCGCCGCTCGATTCCCTCCGGGTCAACGCCGCCGTCTACGGCATTCCCCCGGCGGAGAGTCGGCGCCGCATCGCCGAGCTGGCGGACATGCTCGAACTGGGGGACGAGCTGCGGCGGCCGGTGCGCAAGCTCTCCCTCGGCCAGCGGATGAAGGCGGAGCTGCTGGCGGCCCTGCTGCACCGTCCGGCGGTGCTGTTCCTCGATGAACCCACCCTGGGGCTGGATGTGAACGCCCAGGCGCGGGTGCGCAGCTTCCTGGCCGACTACAACCGCCGCTTCGGGGCCACCGTGCTGCTCACCAGCCACTACATGGCCGACATCACCGCCCTCTGCCCCCGGGTGCTGCTGATCCACGAAGGCCGTCTCTTCTATGACGGCAGCCTCGAAACCCTCACCCAACGGCTGGCGCCCTGCCGGGAGGTGCGCCTGGAGCTGCACGCGCCCCTGGGGGCCGAGGCCTTCGCCAGCTACGGCGAGGTGGAGGCCATCGAGGGCCGGGAGGTGCGACTGCTGATCCCGCGGGAGCGGCTCACCGAACAGGTGGGACGGCTGCTGGCCGACCTGGCCGTGGTCGATCTGTCGGTGTCCGACCCGCCGATCGAGGACATCATCGGCCGGCTGTTCCAGCAGGGGGCCGTGGCATGAGGGGTTCCCTGAGCCAGCGCCTGGGCCACGCCCGCCGCATCGCCGCCGTGCTCCTCTCCAGCCAGTACGCCTACATGCTCGAGTACCGGGCCGAGATCGTGCTCTGGGCGCTCTCGGGGGTGCTGCCTTTCATCATGCTGGGCCTGTGGAGCGCCGTCGATGCCGGCGGCGGCCTGGGGATGAGCTCCCTGCAGCTGGCCCGCTACTTCCTGTCGGCGTTCGTGGTGCGTCAGTTCACGATCGTCTGGGTGATGTACACCTTCGAGGAGGACAACCTCAACGGCCGCCTGTCCCCCTACCTGCTCCAGCCCCTGCCCCTGGTGTGGCGCTACGTGGCCGCCCACCTCTCGGAGCAGGCCACCCGGCTGCCGTTCGTCGCGCTGCTGGTGGGGCTGTTCTTCCTGCTCTATCCCGCCGCCTTCTGGTGGCCCTCCCTGCCGTCGGTGCTGCTCGCGGTGCTGGCCACCCTGGCGGCCTTCGCCCTGCGCTTCCTGATGCAGTTCACCCTGACGATGGTGTGCTTCTGGAGCGAGAAGGCCAGCGCCCTGGAGCGCCTCCTCTATCTGCCCTACCTCTATCTCTCGGGCCTGGTGGCCCCCCTGGCCCTCTATCCCGAGGGAGTCCGGGCCTTCGCCTTCTGGACCCCCTTCCCCTACATGGTCGATGTGCCCGCCAGGATCCTGGCCGGTGAGACCGTGCCGGTGCTGCAGAGCTTCGCGGCCATGGCCGCCTGGGCCGCCCTGCTGCTGCCGATCAACCTGCTGCTGTGGCGGCGGGGCCTGCGCCACTATTCGGCCATGGGGGCGTGATGGGCCGCTATCTCACCACCCTGCGGGTTTTTTGGATCGCCTCGCTGACGGCGGAGCTGGAGTACCAGGCCAATTTCCTGATCGAGCTGGTGGCCACGGCCGGCAATCTGGTGGGCAGCATCTTCGTGCTGTCGCTGTTCTACGGACGCGGCCAGTCCCTGGGGGGCTGGGGCTGGGAAGGGGCCCTGGTGGTGCTGGGGGTCTACACCCTGCTGGAGGGGATCACCAGCACCCTGCTGCAGCCCAACCTCAGCACGATCGTGGCCCACGTGCGTACGGGCAGCCTGGATTTCGTCCTGCTCAAGCCGATCGACAGCCAGTTCTGGCTCTCGGCCCGCACCTTCTCCCCCTGGGGCCTGCCCGGCATCGCCCTGGGGGCCGGCCTGATCGGCTACGCCGCCTGGAAGGCCGGCGCCACCCCGGCGCCCCTCACCCTGCTGGGGGCGGCCCTGATGCTGGTGGCCAGCCTGATGATTCTGTACAGCCTCTGGTTCGTGCTGGCGGCCAGCAGCATCTGGTTCGTCAAGATCTGGAACGCCACCGAGGTGCTGCGCAGCGTGCTGGTGGCGGGCCGCTTTCCGGTGAGCGCCTTCCCGGCGGGCCTGCGGGCCTTCTTCACCTTCATCGTGCCGGTGGCCTTCCTCACCACGGTGCCGGCCGAGGCGATCCTGGGGCGGGCCTCCGGCCCCTGGCTGCTGGCCGGGGGCGCGGTGGCCATCGCCGCGGTGGTGGTGAGCCGCTGGTTCTGGCGGTTCGCCCTGCGCTTCTACACCTCCGCCTCCAGCTGAATGGAGCCCCTCGTCCCCCTGCCCCTGGAGGAACTGCCGGAGCTTCCCCCGCTGGCCCTGGCGGTGGTGGGCCACGTGGAGATGGTGAGCTTCATCGGCGTGGACCATCTGCCGGTGGCCGGCGAGATCCTGCATGCCGACGATTTCTGCGAGCTCCCCGCCGGCGGCGGCGCCGTGGTGGCCGTGCAGATGGCCCGTCTCACGGGGAAGCGGATTCCCTTCTTCACGGCCCTGGGCGACGACGGCCTCGGGCGCCAAGCCGCCGAAGAGCTCGAGGGCCTGGGGCTGGAGCTGCATATCGCCTGGCGGGCGGCCCCGACCCGGCGGGGGATCACCTTCATCGACGCCGGCGGCGAGCGCACGATCACGGTGATCGGCGAGCGGCTGATGCCCACCGCCGCCGATGGGCTGCCGTGGCAGCGGCTGGAGCAGAGCGACGGGGTGTTCGTCACCGCCACCGATGCCGCCGGCCTGCGGCTGGCCCGACGGGCCCGGGTGCTGGCCGCCACGCCGAGGGTCCGGCTGCCGACCCTTCGGGAGGCGGGCGTGACCCTCGATGCCCTGATCGGCAGCGCCACCGACCCCGGCGAGGCCTACCGGCCGGGGGATCTGGAGCCGGCTCCCTCGCTTTACATCGGCACCGAAGCCGAGCGGGGCGGGGTGCTGGTTCCCGGCGGCCGCTATGCCGCCGTGCAGCGCCCCGGTTCCGTGCGCGATGCCTACGGCGCCGGCGACAGCTTCGCCGCCGGCGTCACCACGGCCCTGGCCGCCGGCTGGGATCTGCGCCAGGCGATCAGCCTGGGCGCCCACTGCGGCGCCGCCTGCCTGGATGGCCGCGGGCCCTACACCTCCCAGCTGCGGCTCAGCCTCCGCTGACCAGCAACAGCAGGCGGTTGTCCTCCGGATCGGCCAGCCAGGCCTCGGCTCCGAACGGTTCCTGTCGCGCCGGCTCCACCGCCACCGCCCCCAGGGCCAGCACCACGGCGAGCCAGTCGTGGAGCACCTGCAGAGGGGGGGCCTCCCCCGCCGGGCGGGAGAAACAGAGGGCCAGCCGGCCCTCGCCGCGGGGGCGGGGTCGCCGCCGGGAGGGGGCGTAGATCTCCAGCCGGCGATCCCCCGGCCCCAGCAGGCGCCAGTGGCTGGGGCTGGCCCCCCGCAGCGGCTCCGTCCCCAGCAGGGCGCCGTAGAAGGCCGCCAGCCGCTCGGGGTCATCGGCGGCCAGCACCAGGAAGGACGACGGGACGGCGGAGGTCATGACGGAAGCAGCCGCGGCTCGCCACCATGGCAGCAGAACGGATTCCGGTGACCATGGCGGTGCAGGTGCTGAATGAGGCGGAGCGGCGCAAGCTGGACAGCTCCGATGACGCCCTCTTCTATGCCGAACCCCGCTTCGTGCAGCACCTCGACGGCGCCTTCCGCCGCCGGCTGACCGCGCTCTACCGCGAGCGGATCCCCCCCTGCGCGGTGGTGCTGGATCTGATGAGCAGCTGGGTGAGTCACCTGCCGGAGGACATCACCTACGAGGAGGTGATCGGCCATGGCCTCAACGGGGCCGAACTGGCCGCCAATCCCCGCCTCGATCGGCACTGGCTGCAGAACCTCAACCAGGACCAGCGCCTGCCCCTGGCGGACGCCAGCGTGGATGCGGTGCTGATGGTGGCGGGCTGGCAGTACCTGCAGCGGCCCGAGCCGGTGGCGGCCGAACTGCTGCGGGTGGTGCGCCCCGGCGGCCAGTTGATCGTGGCCTTCTCGAACCGGATGTTCTTCCAGAAGGCTCCCCAGGTCTGGACCGACGGCAGCGACCGGGACCATCTGGCCTACGTCAGCCGGGTGCTGCAGGCCCAGGGCTGGCCGGCGCCGCAGCAGATCGCCGAACCGACCCGGGCCGAGGGTCCCATGGGCTGGCTGGGGGGGCAGGGGGATCCCTTCTTCGCCGTGGTGGCTGAAAAACCGACGCCGTAGGTCCTGCCGATGTCCGAGTCCCGTCCGTCGCCACCCGCTGGGGAGCCCCTGCCCCCGTGGCGGCCGCTGCTGCGCGGCGCCCTGGAGCGGCAGGGCCGCTCCCCCCAGGCCCGCTGGCTGCAGCTGGCCAGCGTGGCGGCGGACGGCACGCCGCGGGTGCGCACCCTGGTGTTCCGCTGCTGGGCCGGAGCGGCCAGCCTCGATCTGCTCACCGACCGCCGCAGTGCCAAGAGCGCCGAACTCGCCGGGGGCGCCCCCCTGGAACTCTGCTGGCTGCTGCCCAGAGCCCGCAGCCAGTTCAGGCTGCGGGGCCAGCGGCTCTTACTCGATGGCGACGAGGAGCAACGGGCCCTGACCTTCCACTGGCAGGCCCTCACCCCCCGGGGCCGGGCCCTGTGGGGCTGGCCGACACCGGGGGAACCCCTCCAGAGCGAGGGACCGTTCCCCCGGGAACTGGGGGAGGAGGCCCCGCGGCCGGGGCACTTCGAGCTGCTGCGGGTGGGGCTGGAGCGGGTGGAGCTGCTGGAACTGAGCGGTCACCCCCACCGGCGCCGCCGCTGGCGGGCCGACAACGGCTGGCAGGAGGAATGGCTCAATCCGTGAGCTCCCTGCGGGGGCGCGGCAGCCACGGTTAACAGATCTTTACATTATCGTGGGGAAAAGCGAGTGACCCATGCTGGACGTCCTGTTTCCCATCGTTTACGGGGTGAGCTTCGCGGTGATTGCCGGCGGCGCCTTCGCCCTGATGACCCAGAACCTGCGCAGCGCCGCCGCTGCCCCCTCTCCACGGCAGCGCCATCCGGAAGCACCGGCCCAGGGTGAGGAAGTTCTCTACGTCGACCTCAGCCGCGAGCGGCTGGAGCAGCTCTATGAGCAGGCCAGCTGAAGCGGCCGCTCAGGTCGGGAAAACGGTGATGTTCGCCATTTCCCGGTAGGTGTCATCGGCCATGGCATCGACCCGGAAGGCGGTCCAGGTGGCGAAGGGTTCCGGGTCACTGGCGGCCACCGGCCATTCGATGCGCCGCTTCTGATATGTGAGGCCCACGCAGGTCAGGGCCTGGTCGTCGGCCATCAGCGACCAGAGGAGCTGCAGGTCGCTGCGCTGGTAGGAGACGGGCCCCTCCTGCAGAGATGAATCGGCGGGGTAGCCGGGGGAGAGCTCAAGGCTGCGCTTGTTCTCCCAGCAGAGATAGTCGCCGTTCTCGGTGGGATAGAACCAGCAGGTCTCGTTGTCCGCCTCCCGCAGGGAGAACTGGTCGAGGCAGCGGACGGTCACGATCCCCAGGCGCTCGGCCGGATGGCCGGCGCTCGGCTGGCGTTCCGGCCCGCTGAGCTCGTAGGCGCCGAGCCAGAGGGCCCGGGGCTCGAGATGGGGCACCACCGCATCACAGATCAGCCGCCGCGCCGGACCCGGAGCCGCCGGGGAAGCGGCGGGTTTCTCCTCAGGACAGGGACTGGTGCGCAGGGGCTCGAAGGGGTCGGCCCCACTGACGTTGGCCTGGCCGGAACAGACCAGGTCGTCCAGGCTCGGGGAACCCTCGGCGGGCACACGGAACATCCGCAGGGCGACGCCGCTGCGGATGCCGAGGCGCTGGGCCGCCTGGATGTCCGCCCAGGACGCGCCGTCGCCGGGAAGGCCTCCCTCGGGAGCCAGTACGAAGACGAGAGCGTGCGCCATGGGGAAGCGGAGGGAACGCCGCAGACATCAAAGCCCGGATGGCAGAACCACCCGGGCCGATGCTGCGAAGGCAGGAGCCGAGATCAGCCGAGGCCGATCTGGGCAAGGATGCCCTGGCCGGTCAGGATCTCGGTGCCGAGGCCGATGACGAAACCGAGCATGGCCAGGCGGCCGTTCCAGGTTTCAGCGAAGGCGACGAAGCCGAAGCGTGTGGTGGAGTCAGACATGGGTGGGTTCGTTGCGAAACTTGAAGGGAGTGTAAACGATCGTGAAGGAATGGAACTGTCGTCAACGATGCCGTCGACGTCCCAGAGGTTCGATCCACTCCTCGAGCACCCCCGCAGCCGGGGGCCGGGGGGCGCCGGGGCCGCAGGAGCCGCTGGACGGGACCAGACGACAACCCAGCTGGATGTCCCCCTGGTCGAGCAGGCGGCCTAGCCGCAGGGCGGTGGCCTCCTCCAGCCGGGAGAAGCGGTCCTGGCCGTGGGTGAGCCAGGAGAGCTCGGCGGGGGTGATGACGCCGGTGGACAGGGATTCGAGGTAGAGCTCGCCGACCGTCATGGCTGATGTAACGGAACATGAAGATTGTGGCGCGCCTCCGCGGCGAGCGCGGATCACCCGAAGGCGCATCAGGACACGGGACCCGCAGGGCTCCTCGCGCTTGCAGCACCGCCACCGTTACAATTCTTAAGACGTTCTTCGGGGGGCGGGTCTGGCTGACCCGTCCTTTTTTTTGGCGCGCGCTGCCCCGGCGGCCGCATCAGGATGGGGTGGCAGTCGATGGGCGGACGGATGGAGACGGAAACGGTTCTGCCCCTGGCTGGAGCGGCGGTGCTGATCGTGATGGTGGTGGTGGGCGTGGTGGTCGTGGTGCTGCGGCCCAGCGACCTGCCGAAGCGCTGATGCGGATGCCAGGGCTGCGGTGATGGCGCTTCAGGTGGTCTGGTTCAAGCGCGACCTGCGCCTCGCCGACCACCGCCCCCTGGTGGAGGCGGCCCGGCGCGGCCCGGTGCTGCCCCTCTACGTGGTCGAACCGGAGCTGTGGCGGCAACCGGACAGTTCGGGCCGCCAGTGGAGCTTCTGCCGGGAGGCCCTGGAGGAGCTGCGGCAGGCGCTGGCCGAACGGGGACAGCCGCTGGTGGTGCGCGTCGGCGAGGTGGTGGCCGTGCTGGAGGCCGCCCACCATCGCCTTGGCATCGGCGGGCTCTGGAGCCACCAGGAGACCGGCAACCTCTGGACCTACGCCCGGGACCGGCGGGTGGCCGCCTGGGCCCGCGAACGGGGGATCCCCTGGCAGGAGCTGGCCAGCTTCGGGGTGACCCGGGGACGCCGGGATCGCCGCGGCTGGGCCCGGGACTGGGAGAGACGCATGGCCGAACCGCTGCTGGAGGCTCCCGTCGCCCTGCCCCCCCTGGAGGGAATCGCCCCCCGGGACCTGCCCAGCGCCGCTGACCTGGGCCTGGCGGCGGACCCCTGCCCGGCGCGGCAACGGGGTGGCCGGCGGGCCGGCCTGGAGCTGCTGGACGGCTTCCTGCACCAGCGGGGACGCGGCTACCACCGGCGGCTCTCCAGTCCCCTGACCGCCTTCGAGGGCTGCTCGCGGCTCTCCCCCCACCTGGCCTGGGGCACCCTGTCGATGGGGGAGGTGACCCAGGCCGCCCGGGCGCGGCGGGCGGCCCTGGCGACCCTGACCGCCGAGGCGGCCGCGGGCTGGCCCCGGGCCCTCGACGCCTTCCTGTCGCGCCTGCACTGGCACTGCCATTTCATCCAGAAGCTGGAGAGCGAGCCCTCGATCGAGGTCCTGGAGCTCCACCCCGCCACCCGAAACCTGCGCTGCACCGACCCCGAACGGCTGGCGGCCTGGAGCGAGGGGCGCACCGGGGTGCCGTTCGTGGATGCCTGCATGCGCGCCCTGCGGGCCAGCGGCTGGATCAACTTCCGCATGCGGGCGATGCTGCTGTCGTTCGCCAGCCATCACCTCTGGATTGACTGGCGCGACAGCGGCCGGCACCTGGCCCGCCAGTTCGTGGACTACGAGCCCGGCATCCACTGGAGCCAGTGCCAGATGCAGAGCGGCACCACGGGCATCAACACGATCCGGATCTACAACCCGATCAAGCAGGGCCTCGACCACGACCCGGAGGGGGTGTTTCTGGGGCGCTGGCTGCCGGAACTGGCCGGGGTGCCGGCGATCTGGCGCCACGAGCCGTGGCGGATGGATCCGGCCACCCAGGCCGCCAGCGGCTGCCGCATCGGGCTCGACTATCCGGCCCCGATCGTGGAGGTGGCCGCCGCCGCCCGCCAGGCCCGGGAACGGCTCTGGGGCCTGCGGCGCCAGAGCGGCTTCGACGCCGCCGCCGACGCGATCCAGGAACGGCACGGCTCGCGCCGCTCAGGCCTTCCCCCCTCCGGCAGGGGGAGCGGCGGCGGCCGTCGCCGGCCGTCGCGGCTGGCCGAGGGTCAGCTGTGCCTGGACCTGGGGCTGGAGACGGACGGCGCTTCACGTTCCGTTACCTGAATCGCCAGAATCTTCATAATTCTCCCTCGACCATGACCACCACTGTCCTGCTTGAGATCTTCGCGGGCTTCTTCACCGCCTTCATCGCCCTCTGGATGCTGGCGCTCAACCGTCCAACGGGCGCCGCTGTGGTGCCCGCGGGCGTGGACGAGCGCCCGGCGGCTCCTGCCTCCGGCACCGCCATGGCCGCCACGGTCCGCCAGGCCGTGAGGTCCTACCTCCTGCGGGAAGGGCGCCTGGCCAACGTCGGTCTGCTGATCCTGCGGCTGGCGATCGGGACGATGATGATCCACCACGGCCAGGACAAGCTGGCCGATCCGCAGGCGTTCGCGACCAACTATGTGGTTCCCCTGCACCTGCCGTTCCCTGTGTTCTTCGCCCACGTGGCGGGCTACTCGGAAATCCTGGGCAGCTGGCTGCTGATCCTCGGCCTGCTCTCGCCCCTGGGGGCCCTGGCCCTCACCGGCACCATGGCCGTGGCCGCCTACCACCACATTCTCACCAGCGGCTTCAACATCTACGTGCTGGAGCTGGTGGTTCTGTACCTGGGCGGCAGCCTGGCCCTGCTTCTGGTCGGTCCAGGCCGCTACTCGTTTGATGCCGGCATCGTCGAAGGGCTGCTCGATGATCAGGACGCCGAGGCAGCTCCTGACGCCACGGTCACGCCCAACAGCGCCAATGGTGCGCCCTACGGCCTGGCGGCCGAAGCCGGCTGAACCGATCCCGGCCACCCATGGCAGGCTGGACATCCGGCTCCACCGAAGGCCATGACCCGCGAGCACGATCCCTTCCGCATCCCCCGCGCCGGCTGGGAGGCGGCCCCCCTGGCGGGGCTGGCCTCGATGGATCTGAACCGCAACGGCGGCGCCTTCAGTGGCGGTGAATTCGTCTCGGAATCCACCGTCGGCGGGGTGCTGCTCTACTCCACCTACCAGGCACTGCTCAGCGCCCTGCGCACCGAGGCTCTGCGCAAGCGGGGCGAGATCGACCGGCTGACCCAGGTGCGGCTGGTGCTGGCCACGAGCCTGGAATCGGCCCGGACAGGGGTGGCCGTGGGGGCCGTGCTCTCGGTGGTGCTGCTGGTCTTCCCCTGGCTGGCGGCACCGATGGCGGTGATGGGCGCGCTGGGCAGCGCCAAGGCCTCCCTCGACCTGTTCCATGCCTTCTGGGATGGCCTCGATGCCGAGCAGAAGCTCCAGGTCACCATCGCCGCCCACGAGGCGGGCGTGAACCTGCGCCGCTTCTTCAGCAACGCCGGCGAGGGGCTGGGGCCGGTGGCGGGCTGAGGGAAGCCCCCTCAGCGGCCCCCCTCAACGCCCACCCCCGAACAGCTGCTGCAGCAGACCGCCCAGGGCCTGCCCCAGCGCTTCGCTGTCGCTGCCCTGCACCACCTGCCCATTGGCATCCACGGGCTGCAGGGCCTGGTTGAGCTGGGCCGTGGTGGCCGTCGTGGTGCTGCGGAAGCCCAGGTTGAAGACGCTGGCCCAGCCCAGCTGGATGTCGGAGCGGACCTGGTCGACGTTGACCCTGGATTGCACGGCGGCCGTCGAGCCGTTGGGCATCTGGATGCTCCAGGGACCGTTCCCCTGGGCGGTGAAGCGGAGCGTGCGCAGCTGGTTTGTGACGGGCAGCCTGTCGAAGGTGAAGGCCAGGGTCTTGGAACCGTTGGCGTTGTTCTGGACGATCTCGTAACGACAGGTGCCGTTGTAGATGGAGATCCCGGCGTTGGTCCAGGTGCAGGTGCCGCTCTGGCGGGTGCGGGTGAACGGCGCCTGGAAGCTGGTGCCGGGGAGCTGGCCCGTGGCCGTGCCGCCCCCCGGCCCCCAGGTGGAACCGGCACCGCCGATCACCGTGCCCGGGCCGCCCGGGGTGCCGCTGCCGGCACCGGCGCCGAAGAGCCAGGGGTTCAGCCGTGGGTCGAAGCTGGTGCGCTGGCGGTTGGTCCAGCAGCCGCGCAGGTTGAAATTGCAGTAGCGGCCGTTGGCGAAGGTGACGTCGACGATCGGATTGTTGACCAGGTTGCTCTCCAGAGTGCGGCGCGCGCGGCGTCCGAATTCCTGCTCCGTCTCGGCCAGGGCAGCACCGCTGGCGTTGAAGCAGACGCTGACGGAGCTGTCGCAGATCACCCCCTGCACCGGAAAGGACAGGGTCCTGTTGCCGGGCTGGCCATAACCGGCGCCACCGGATCCACCGCCGCCGCCCCAGGGCGTGGTCTGCACCGGCGTCTGCTGGCTCGGGGCCCCCCAGGGATTGCCCTGGGCCCGTGCCTGCGGCGCCGCCAGGGCCAGGGTGAAGAACAGCAGCGAGACCTGGCTGAAGATGCCAGTGATAGGCCTGTTTATGGTTCGGTTCATGGATCTGTTCATCGATTTGTTCATAGATGTGGTCATCAGTCCTGGAATACGTTCACGAGCACTGGAATCAAGGATATCAGAGCTGGTCTTTCGAACCCTATTCATCTGGCGATCTGCAGCAACCAAGCAGAAGAATTGTCAAGCTTGATGATCACAACGCAGCCTGGTGATCACAACGCAGCCTGGTGATCACAAGCCAGCGGGAAAGCCTCTCCCCAGCCCCTCCCCCTCACTCCGCCTCCAGGCTGCCGCGCACCATGTTCATGCCGCAGTGGAACGGATAGGAGCCCGGCCGCTCGAGGAGCAGTTCAATGCTCGTGGTGGCCCCCAGGGGCAGGTCGAGGCTGCGCTGGAAGTCCGGGAAGATCACCTGGGCCACGCAGCCGCTGGGATCGGTGCGGTGAAACAGCAGGCGCACCGGCCGGCCCGCCTGCACCCGGACGCGGGCCGGAACGTAACCGCCCTGCACCGTGATGGTGATCTCCTGCATCCCCTGCTCCGCTTCGCCGGCCGCCACGCCGGCGCCATGGGGGCCGAGGAACCACCAGAGCTCCGCCGCGATCAGCGCCAGCCCGGCCGCCGCCACCAGCACCTGCAGGGCCAGCGGCTGGGGGATCGTGCGCCAGAGCGGCGCGACCTCGTGGGGCGTCATGTCCCGGCCCCCGAGGGACGCAGGCGGGGCCGGAAGCGCCGCAGCCGCAGGGCATTGCTCACCACCGACACCGAACTGAACGCCATGGCGGCCCCCGCCAGCATCGGGTTCAGCAGCCACCCCGTGAGCGGGAACAGCAGGCCAGCGGCGATCGGGATCCCCGCCACGTTGTAGGCGAAGGCGAAGAACAGGTTTTGGCGGATGGTGGCCATGGTGCGGCGGCTGAGCTCGATCGCCGCCGGCACGCCACCCAGATGGCCCGAGAGCACGGTGATGTCGCTGGCGGCGATGGCCACATCGGTGCCCGTGCCCATGGCGATGCCCACATCGGCCCGGGCCAGGGCCGGGGCGTCGTTGATGCCGTCCCCCACCATCGCCACCGGGCCCTGCCCCTGCTCCTGCAACTGCTGCACCACCGACGCCTTGTCGCCGGGGCGCACCTCGGCGATCACCCGCACGATGCCCACATCGGCCGCCACCACCTCGCTGGTGCGGCGGGCGTCGCCGCTGAGCAGCACCACCTCTAGCCCCAGCCGCCGCAGGGCGGCGACGGCGGCATGGGCCTCGGGCTTGATCGGATCGGCGATGCCGAAGCAGGCCTCGATCCGCCCCGCCACCGCCACGGCGGCCACGCTGCGGGCGGCCCGCTCCAGCCGTGCCACCACCGGATCCAGGGTGGTGGTGTCGAGGCCCGAACTCCGCAGCCAGCGGGGGCTGCCCACCCGCACCTCCTGGCCGGCCACGCTGGCCAGCACACCGGAGCCGGTCATGGCCTCGAAGCTCTGCAGCGGGGGAAGGGCCCCATCGCCGCAGCGGCTGGAGGCGTAGGCGACGATCGCCTCCGCCAGGGGGTGCTCCGAGCGCGACTCCACAGCTGCCACCAGGGCCAGGAGCGTCCCGACCGGCATCCGGCCGCCATGGAGCCGCTCGAAATCGGTCACCTCCGGCTGGCCCATGGTGAGGGTGCCGGTCTTGTCGAGCACGATGGTGCGCAGGCCTCCGGCGGTCTCCAGCGCCTCGGCACTGCGAAAGATCAGGCCGTTCTCGGCCCCCTTGCCGGAGGCCACCATGATCGCCGTGGGGGTGGCCAGACCCAGGGCACAGGGGCAGGCGATCACCAGCACGCTGACGAGAAACAGCGTCGCCAGCACCAGGTTGCCGCTGACCAGAAACCACACCACGAAGGTGGCGATGGCGATGGCGATGACCACCGGCACGAACCAGCCCACCACCTGATCCGCCAGGCGCTGCACCCTCGTGCGGGAGCTCTGGGCCTGGCGCACCAGGGCGACGATGCGGGCCAGCGTCGTGTCCTCACCCACCCGGGTGACGCGAAAGGTGAAGCTGCCGCTGCGGTTCATCGCCGCGCCGATCACCCCGTCCCCGGGGCCCTTGGCCACCGGAGTGGGCTCGCCGGTGAGCATCGATTCCTCCACCCAGGAGCTGCCCTGCACCACCACCCCGTCGAGGGGCAGCTTTTCGCCGGGCCGCACCTGCACCAGGTCACCCACCGCCACCGTGGCCACCGGGACCTCCGTGGCGATCCCCTCCTGCAGCACCCGGGCCGTGGGGGGCTGGAGCTGGAGCAGCCGCCGGATCGCCTCGGAGGTCTGGCCGCGGGCCCTGGCCTCCAGCAGCCGGCCCAGCAGCACCAGGGTGAGGATCACCGCGGCGGTTTCGTAATACACATCGGCGGGAAGGCCCTCGGCGGTGAGCACCTCCGGGGCCAGCGTGGCCACCAGGGAGGCCAGCCAGGCGATGCCGGTGCCGGCGGCCACCAGGGTGTTCATGTCGGCACTGTGGCGGCGCAGGGACGACCAGGCCCCGGTGAAGAACTCCCTCCCGCACCAGAACAGCACCGGGGAACTCAGCACCAGCTGGGTCCAGGGGCTGGTGAACCAGCCCGGCAGCCAATCGAGGTGCATCCCCAACATGTGGGGCAGGGTGGCCGCCACCACCAGCATGGTGAGCACGGCCGCCACCGACAGGCGCCGGCGCAGCACGGTGAGCTCCCGCGCCAGCTCCCGCTCCATCCCCGTCAGGGAGCTGGCCGCCGGTTCGGCGGCGCAGCAGGGGGAGCCCAGGGTGGTGATGCTCATCGCGGGCGGACCGGAGCGGGGAGCTAGGGCTTCACCGTATGGGCTCCCCTGGGCTGGAGAGTCAAGCCCCGCCCCTCGGCTGAAGACGCAGGCCCGGACCCAGCTGCAGCACTCCACGTCAGGTCGGCGATGCAAGCCAGCGGCCGCCTACCAGACCAGTTCCGGCAGCTCCCGGAACACCTTGCGCACGCCCACGCTCCACTCGGCGCTGAGGTCCTTGAAGTAGGCGTCCCCTTCACTGAAGCGGCGGCGGTGGAGGATCTCGAAGCTGTCCTTTTCGTAGACGAGCAGGTCGATGGGCATCCCCACCGACAGGTTGCTGCGCATGGTCGAGTCGAAGGAGACCAGCACGCACTTGGAGGCCTCCGCCAGCGTCGTGTCGGTATGGATGACACGGTCGATGATCGGCTTGCCGTACTTCGCCTCACCCGTCTGCAGGAAGGGCGTGTCCTCGCCGGCCTCGATGAAGTTGCCCTCCGCGTACATGCGGAACAGCCGCGGCGCCTCACCCCTGATCTGCCCGCCCACCAGGAAGGAGGCATTGAAGCTGGAGCCGGAGGCCTTCAGATAGGGGCCGTCGCGCTGCTCGATCGCCCGCACCGCATCCGATACCAGCACCATCACATCGAACATGGTCCGGGCCGTCCAGACCGAGGGCTCGCCGTCGCCGGCCTCGGCCCGCTGCCGCAGCAGACCGATCACCGCCTGGGTCCCGGCCAGGCTGCCGGAGCTGAGCAGGACGAGCACCCGGTCGCCACGCCGCTCGAAGACGGTCATCTTGCAGAAGCTGGCGAAATCATCCAGCCCCGCATTGGTGCGGGAATCGGAGGCGAACACCATGCCGCTCTCCAGCAGCACCGCCACGCAGTAGGTCATGCCGTCCACACCTGGAACGACAGCAGCTCCGACGGGCCGAAGCTGGTGGTGAGGGCGACGTCGGCCGCATCCCGGCCCCGGGCCATCAGGATCCGGCCGATGCGGGGGGTGTTGTTGCGCGGGTCGAACACGTGCCAGCCGTCACCGAGGTAGGCCTCGAACCAGGCATGGAAGTCCATGGCCGTATGGGGCGGCGGCACCTCGATATCGCTCAGATAACCGGTGCAGTATCGCGCCGGGATGTTCATGCAACGGCACAGGGTGATCGCCAGGTGGGCGAAGTCACGGCATACCCCCTCCCGGCTCTCGAAGGTCTGGAGGGCCGACTTCGTGGGGCTGGAACGGTTGTAGTCGAAGCGCACGTGCTGGTGGACGAAATCGCAGATCGCCTGCACCCGCCCCCAGCCGTCGGGGGCCGCCTCGAACCGGGACCAGGCGAGGGGCGAGAGGAGATCGGACTCGCAGAAGCGGCTGGCCAACAGAAACAGCAGGGTGTCTTCGGGCAGGTCCTCCACCGGCTGCTGCTCGAGAGCGGGCAGCACCGGGTCGGGCCTACCTGAATCGGCCACCAGCCCGTGGCCGTGCAGCCGCAGCGGCCCGGCCGGCGCCACCAGCCGCTGGCAGTGGTTGCCGAAGGAGTCCACATAGGGATGCAGCGGTACCGGGGGCTCCACCTGCAGGAGATCCGGCTCCCGAAGATCGGCGGCCCGGCTCTCGTGCACCCCCAGGGTCACGATCAGGGGGGTCGGGGCGGGGAAGCGCAGCACCACGTCGAATCCCACCTGGATCTCGATCGGCTGGGTCGGCGGCGGTGAAGCGTCAGCAGATGAGTCCATGGGTCACCTTACGGAGGCTGGACCGTCCGGTAGCGGCGGTAACCCCTCCGCCAGGGCGTCCTCCAGCACCCCGGCCAGTCGCTGGGCCCAGGCCTGCCGGCTGGCCTCGGTGACCAGCAGGTCCTGGCGCACCTCCAGCTCCACATGGGGAATCCGGCGTCCCTCCCCGTGCACCACCAGGGTGTGGTCGCTGGCGTCGCTGACGGCATAGGGCTGGTTGTCCCCCACGCGCAGGCCCCGATCGCGCTGGAGCCCCTGGCGCACCCGGCTGGCCAGGCGGGCATCGCGGCCATGGAGCACCCCCACGTGCCAGGGACGTACCTCCGCGTCCAGCACCGGCGTGAAGCTGTGCAGGGTGACCAGGACGCTGGGCCGGGCCTGGCCCTGCCGCGCCTCCAGCTCGGCGGCGATGCGGCGGTGGTAGGGGTGGAAAAGCTCCTCGAGCCGTCGCCGACGTCCGGCCGCGCCGATGGTCACGTTGGCGGCGATGGCGCTCTGCCCGCAGTGGCTGACGATCGAATCCGGCGCCTGGGGCGGCCGGTTGGCATCGATCACCAGCCGGGAATAGTTGTGCAGGATCAGAAAGGCGTCGAGCCGCGCCGCCAGCAGCAGGCCCAGCCCGTCCACACCCAGATCCCAGGCCCCGTGGCTGGCGCGCTGCCGATCGCTCAGGCCCAGGTTGCCCAGGCATCGGGGAATGGCGCGACCGGCGTGGTCGGCCGTGAGCAGCACCGCCGACTGCCCGGTGGGGTTGACGATCCGGAAGACCGGAGGATCTTCGGCCCCCAACAGGGGTTCGGGCTGCAACGTGACGTCCTCGGGCCAGGGATCCTTGCCACCACCAGCCTGGCGTGGCCGGCACGGGAGCGGGGAACCGCCGGTCGCTGGGAATCGATCAGGGCGCTGAAGGGGCCGATGCTGCAGCTGGCGTGGCAGGGGAGTTCGTCCCAGTCGCCGGGAACCGTCTCCACGTCAACGCTGAAGCTTGCGGACGAGGCCGCGGTCTTCCTCCCTGGCCGTGATGACATGAACGGTCCCGACTGGCTGAGCGGGTCGGCGCGGGGCTTGCTGGTGAACGCCCCAATCAGTGGACAGCTCATAGCTGTAGGGGTCGCCGATCCTGGCGCGCTCAACGAAGGCATACCAGTAACCCCTTGGCTCCGATTGCATCGGATGGGCGCTGGCGTTCCAGTCATTGAAGCTGCCGACGACGGAGATCTGACTGGCTTGGGGTGCCCAGACCCGGAAGGCCACGCCATCCGAGCAGGGCAGGGCCCCCATCCCCTCTTGCACCAACGGTTGTGCCAAGGGTTGCACCAAGGGTTGTGCCATGGTTCAGGTGCCGCTGAGATCACATTTTCACAGGACGACCGCCTCTGTGGTGCACCATCAGGCTGCTGATCTGCAGCACCTGAGAAAGACGGAATGCAAGCGGAAGGACGGGAGGAACGGCACGAAGAATCGGCTGAGGCACTGAAGCTGTGAGCATGCAGATCATTGCTGCAGACTGCATCAGGAGCATCACTGATCATGACCAGCAGATCTTCCTTACCAGCACTCGTCTGCTGGATTCTTGCGGCGTTCCGGCAGGCGATGGTGGGCACCATTCGACACGCGCATCCCGCAGGAATCTCTAGGTTGGAGAGGCAGCTTCCAGGGGTGTGAGGAGGACAGACATCGAGACCCGTCACCAACGGAACCATGACCAACAGGAACGACGCCGCCGCCAAGGATGCCGAAGGCAGACTTGAATCAGCTCTGGGTGATCTGACCGGCGACACCGGCCACCAGATCAAGGGCAAGACCAAACAGGCCCAAGCCTCGGCCATGAATGTGGCCGAGGATCTCAAGGAGGGTGCCAAGGCGGTGGCCAGGACAGTCAGTGATGCCGCCGCCAAACTGGCTGACGACAAGGGCTGAGCGGTCCCGGGTGACCCGCCTAGACTCTCCACCACGATGGAGAGTCGAAGCCATGCAGGCCATCGGCATGAAGACCGGCATGAAGATCGGCCTGCTGGCCCGCCGCAGCGGCTTGACCGTCAAGACCCTGCGGTACTACGAGGATCTGGGACTGCTGCCGGCGATCGGCCGCAGCGAGGGCGGCTACCGCCTGTTCGCCGAGGAGAGCCTGCAGCGGCTGGAGTTCATCCGCCGCCTCAAGACCCTGGGCCTCAGCCTGGAGGAGATCCAGGGGTGTCTGGCAGTACACGACGCCGGTGAACTGCCCTGCGGCGACATCCAGAGGCAGCTGGAACGCCAGATCGGCCGGATCGACAGCCAGATCCAGGAGCTGCGCCAGCTCAGGACGGAACTGCAGGCATTGCTGGCCGGCTGGCAGAGCCATCCACCCAAGGACAGCGACGTGATCTGCCCGAACCTTCGCGTCTGAAAGCCCGGGGCGTCGCCGTCCGCCCGCTGGCCGGTAAAGCCCTGGGTCGGAGCCGCTTCAGCGCCCCGTTCCCTGCCCATGCTGAAGCCAGGACCCACCCATGGAGACGCGCCTATGGACCCTCCCCGCTCCCGGTCCCGCCGCACCCGGCTGGCGGCCCGTTGCGCCGCCGCCGCGGGTCTCGGTGCCCTCATCCTGGCCCTGGGGTCTCCGGCGTTTCCGGCCCCCCCGGCCGCGGTGGTTCCGCCGGCGGCCGGGCCGGGCCAGTGGGCCCGTCCGTCGATGGATCAGCACTTCATCGTGATGATGATCCCCCACCATGACGGCGCCATCGCCATGGCGGACCTGGCCCTGACCCGGGCGAAGCGACCGGAGATCCGGGCTCTGGCCGGCCGCATCAAGGCCAGCCAGACCCGGGAGAACGCCCAGATGCGGGCCTGGTATCAGGCCTGGTTCGGCGGCTCCGTGCCGGCATGGGGCGGAGCGATGGGCCATAGCGGAGGCATGGGAATGATGGGCCTGGGGGGGATGGGCGGGACGGGCCTGGATATCGCCTGGCTGAGGAACGCCCCTGACTTCGATCGCGCCTTCATCGAACAGATGATTCCCCACCACCGCATGGGCGTGATGATGGCCTCGATGGCCCAGACCGGCAGCCAGCATCCCCAGCTGCAGGCCCTGCAGCAGGCGATGGTGAAGGTCCAGAGCGAGGAAATCGAGCAGATGGCCAGGTGGTACCGGAGCTGGTACGGGACGCCCTGAACCCGCGAGCCCACTTCCATGGATCCGTTCTTCATCCTCGACTCCCCGAAATCCTTCGAGGTGGCCTGCGCGTCCCTGCAGCAGGAGGTGGCCCGGGCGGTGGAAGCCGCCACCACGGCGATCATCCAGGCGGCTGCGGCCTGATAAGGGTCTGTGCGGCACCGTGGGGCCGCAGGCTGTTCTTCAACGCAGTTGTTCAACGCAGCTGGGAACACTCCGCATCCCGCAACTCCTGAGCCAGCCCATCGGCTTGCCGGGCCAGCCTGGCTCCAGCCGCCGTATAGAACCTGAATTGCTGGCGGTTGACGTAGAGAACCCGCTGACGGCGCAGCAGCTGTTCTTCCGCCTTGTGGCGGCAGTTGATCAGGGCCTGGTAGTCCATGGCCTGCGCGTTGCGGTCGTTGGCATTGGCCCCATCGGCCTGCTGGCTGAGGACGGGGCAGATCCGTTCACGGATGGTTCGAACCAGGGCGATTTCGGCCTTCATGGCCTGCTCGGCCAGGGCATTGCGTTGATCCAGCAGGTTCCGGCACGCCTCCAATTCAGCCGCCATCGCCGGAGCTGCCAGCCACCACCAGCTCAGCGAGAGGGCCAGGACATGGCGCAGCCACGAATCCCTTCGCGGCCTGCCGCTGGCATCGGCCGGACCCTTCTGAACCTGTTGCATCCGACGATTGTCCTGGGGGGCGGAACCCATCGATGGCGGCAGCTTGTGATCTATCCCTCGGGATCCCTCGGGCCGGTGCCACTGGCCTGACCACGGCGCCCTTGACTCTCCAGCTGAGTGGAGACCATACGGTGAGGCTTCCTCCCAGGCCCCCATGCGCCGCCGCCGTTTCTGCCGCGCCCTGTTCTGGACCCTCTGCGCTCTGGGCCTGACGGTCCCGGCCCTGGCGCAGGATCACGGCGGCATGAACCACGACCACCACGATCACGCCGCCCCGATCCAAGCCGCCCCGGCCGGAGCACAGGCCCATGCCGGCCACGCCCACGATGTGGGCCCCCCCGGAGCCACCTACGACCTGCGCTTCATCGACGGGATGGTGCAGCACCACACCGGCGCCCTGCGGATGAGCGAGTTCGTCTTCGGCATCGGGTCGCCCGGGGTGGGAGCCCTGGGCAAGACGATCTGGCGTGATCAGGCCAGCGAGATCCGGGCCATGGGGCTGTGGCGCAAGGCCTGGTATCCCCAGGCGCCTGTGTATCCGGTGGCCCTGGCCAAAGGCGGTGATCCCAACAGCCTGGGCGGTCTCACCCGCATGAGCCAGGCCCAGATCGACGGCATGCGGATGATGGGCGAGGCTCCGACCCCGGACAACCGCGTCGTCTGGTTCCTGGAGGGGATGCTCCATCACCACGGCGGGGCGCTGATCATGGCCCACGACGCCCTAGCCAAGAGCACCAATCCCACCATCCGGCGCTTCGCCAGGGGCGTGATCGTGGCCCAGCGCGCCGAGATCATCGAACTGCGGCGGATGCTGGCGGTCGGTGGCCTGCGCAAGCCCGAGTACGGCCGCTACGACGCCCTGTTCGCCCTCTGAGGCTCAGAGCTGCTGCAGCCAGTCCAGCAATGAGCGGCGCTGCTGAGGGGCCAGGGCCGTGAAGCGCTCCCGGGCGGCGGCGGCCTCCCCCCCATGCCAGAGGATCGCCTCCTCGATGCTGCGGGCCCGGCCGTCGTGGAGGAACCCCACCGACCCATTCACCCGCTGGGCCAGACCCAGACCCCAGAGCGGAGCCGTGCGCCATTCCCCTCCCGACGCCCCCTTCTCGGCCACCCCGTCGTCCAGGCCGGCGCCCATGTCGTGCAGGAGCAGATCGGTATACGGCCAGATCGTCTGGCCGTTGATCACCTCGGCCACCGCTGCAGCTGAACGGCCGGTGGCCAGCTGCGGCACGTGGCAGCGGGCGCACTGCAGGGTGTCGAAGAGCTCCCGGCCCCGCCGCACCACGGGGCTTGTGGCCTGCAGGGCGGTGCGCGGCGCCCCCAGGGTCTGGCTGTAGTAGGTGATCAGCTCCAGCTCCCGGCGGCCGATGTCCCCCGGGCTGGTCAGCCCCATGTCGTTGAGGAGGGCCGCCTCGGTCTGCTCCTGAAGCGACGGGGAGATCGCCTTCCAGCCGAAGCGCCCCAGCCGTTGCGTCCCCCCCGGGCCCTCCAGCCAGTGGGGCCGTCCCGAGATCCCGTCGCCGTCACGGTCGTCGGGGTCGGCATGCTCCAGGAGCGCCGCCTCCGGCACCGCCTCCAGCAGACCCAGGCCCAGCAGCGGTGGCGCCACCCGCAGGGAGCGGGCCACCGACCGCTCAGAAAGGTCGAGGGAAGGGTCCGCCGCCAGCTGGACCCGCGGACGGCGCAGGCCATCCCGCTCCTGCCAGGCCACCGTGACGGCGGCATCCGGCCGGGCCCCGAGCACAGCACGGTCCCGCACCTGGCGGCCGAGCTCCGGCACCGGCTGCCCGTCCCGCAGCGCCACCCGCACCAGGGATTCCCCCATCAGCGGGCGGCCACGGCCGTTACGCACATGGCAGGCGACGCAGGAGGCGGCATTGAAACGGGGCCCCAGACCCGCCCCGGGGGCCCCCTCCAGGGGCACATGGGTGCGATCGAAGAGCACATCAGCCACTTGGTGGCGCTCCCGTTCCGCGGGGGTGAGGCCGGCGGCCGGCTGCTCGAAGGAGGCCGAGGTGCGGTTGGCCACCGTCATCGCTCCGGCGGCCTGCCGGGGATCGGCAGCCCCCCACACCTGCCGCAGTCCAAGCCCCAGCACCACCGCAAGGGCCAGGGCGGCCAGCAGGACCCGTCGCAGGCCCCGGGAGGAACGGCCCCCCATCAGGAGACCAGGGGCACCGAGCGCTCCACCAGCGCCGCGGTGCTGTGCAGCTGGCTGATCAGGTCCTCCATCGCCCGGCGGGAGGCCGGATCGTCGAGGTGGTCGTTGACCGGGTCCGGCAGGGCCCGGGCCAGATCCACCGCCCGGGCGGTCTGGGTGTCGATCCGTTGGCCGAGGTCGGCGTCCCGTTGGCGGATCAGCTCCAGCAGGCCGGTGCTCACCAGCACGCGGCGGGCCCCTTCGACATTGGCCAACATATCCGAGCGGGTGTTGCCGCTGTCGGCACTTTCCAGCGTGTGGGGATCCCGGGTTTTCAGCGGTTGGCCGAGCTTCTCGTCGCCCTCCTCCTGCAGCAGCCCAATCACCCCCTGCAGCATCTCCTGCACCGCCGTGCCCGCCTCGGCGGGGGCACTGATCCGGGCACCGAAGCCTCCGGGCCCCGACCAGCTGGCCTGCAGCCCCTCGGCCTGGCGGTGCAGATCCCCGGCCGCCAGGCGCAGGTAGGCCAGATCGTTGGGGCCGAGCTGGGCGGCACTGGGCGGTGTGCCGGCGCGACCACCCCACAGCACCCATTCGATGCCGTGGAACCCCTTGGCGGTGTCGCTGAGTGCGGCGAAGGTGGCGGCCGTGATCGTGCCACCGGCCAGGGCCGTGGCCAGGTCCCGGCGGTTCACAGGCCAGTCGTCCATCGCCCCGTCGAATCCCTGGGTTTCCGCCGGACCGAAGGCCCAGCTCTCACTGGTCTCCCAGGTCCGGCGCGCCGAGCGCCAGGCCTGGCGGGCCGCCTCGAGGTGCGGATCGGACGGCTGGTCCGAGAGGCTCGCGATCGCCTCCTGGAGTGTCGCCGTTTGCGCCACCAGCGTGTTGGCGTTGGGCTGCACCACCGTCGCGACGAATGTCTCGACCACCGCCTGCGGGGTCAGCGCCTCGACGCGGCTTTGGGTACCGCATCCACTCACAGCCAGGCCCAGCCACAGGGGCAGGCCCAGGGCCAGGGTGCGGCGCCGGAGGGTCGCACGGGTCGATGGGGTCACTTGGCGCGCTCGGGTCACGATCAGGCCGCTGGCGTGTTCCGGCACTGTCAACCGGCCAGCTCTGACGCGACCGGCGACGGGGCACCCGGCGGCGTGACCGATGGCACCGTCGGCTGTCCCTTTCGTGGCGGCCCGCCCTGGCGGGGGCCTGCACACTGCAGCATCCGACGTCGTTTGCCCATGGCACGCCCCCGCACCAGCCTCGCCCTGTTTCTGGCCGCCACCGGGCTGGTCGCCGGGATGGCGGCGGGCTGCGGGAAGGCGCCCGATGCCGACGAACCCGCCACCCCTGCCGCCGGGCAGCCGGCCGGCGGGGGCGGCGCGGTCAACTACCACAACGAAGGCGGCGAAGGGGGCGAGGGCGGTGAGGGCTGAGGCGGAGCTGGCCCAGATGGCGCCACCGAACCGGACAGCGGCACAACCGGTCCCGTTCCCTGGATGTCATACTGATAACAATTATCGTTCTCAGGACTGCTCCAGAGCCAGGCCCCTCCAGCGCCTCCATTCCATCCCTTCTCCAAGTGATCACCCATCCATGACCGCACCCTTGCGTCGCCTGCTTCCCCTCGCCACCGCCGGCCTGCTGGCCCCCCTGGCCCCGCTCGGAGCGAGCGCCGGCGAGCTGAACCTGGAGGGTGTCAACCGCTACGCGACATCAGCGGCAGGGCAGAGCCAGGAGCAGGTCACCAGCATCAACCAGTTTTCCGACGTCAAGCCCACCGACTGGGCCTACCAGGCCCTCTCGAACCTGATCGAGCGCTACGGCTGCGTCGCCGGCTACCCGAACGGCACCTACAAGGGCGGCCAGGCCATGACCCGCTATGAAGCGGC
>CALRJV020000011.1:0-70247 GCA_943367705.1 Synechococcus sp. UW140 | reverse complement strand
GGTGGCAACCATCTGATCAATGCCGGCTCCACCATCGCCACCCGGAACGTTCGCTTCAGCGGCAGTGGCACGACAACGGTCAACGGCACCTACAACATCGGCGGCACCACCAGCATCTCGGCCGGCACCGCCTCGATCAACGGCACCCTCACCAGCCTGGGTTCAGTCCTGGAGATCAGCGGCGGCTCCCTGAACCTCAATGCCGCCAACGCCAGCGTCGGCACCCTGACGCAATCCAACGGCTCGCTGACCGGCAGCGGCAATCTCACCGTGACCGGCACGGCGGCGCTCACCTTCGGTGACCATCGCGGCACCGGCACCACCATCCTCCTGGGGCCCAGCACCATCAGCTCCAGCGGCCTCCGCCTCGATGGCGGCCGCACCCTCCGCAACGAGAACGAGCTCACCTGGACTGCGGGCTCGATCCTGTTCAACAACAACATCAACGGCACGTCCATCCCGGGCTCCGCCACGATCAACAACATCGCTGGGGCCACCTTCATTGCCTCGGGAAGTTCGGCCAACAGCATCGGCCTGAGCAATTTCGGCGGCAGCGACACGGGCGCCGATGCCCTGTTCACCAATGCCGGCATCTTCCGCAAGTCCGGCAGCTCTGACACCAGCACCACCACGGTGGATGTCACCTTCAACAACACCGGCACGGTCGATGTTCTCACCGGCATCCTCAACCTCACCAATGGCGGCACCCACACGGGCAACGTCGCCGTGGCCGCAGGCGCGGTGCTCGGCTTCGGCGGCGGCACCCACCAGCTCAATGCTGGTGCGATCACATCCCCCGGCACCGTGCGTCTGAGCGGCAATGCGACGGTCAACGTCAACACCGCCTATGGGATCGCTGGCACCACCGACATTGTGAGCGGTTCGCTGAACCTGTTGGGAGGCAACGCCTCCACAGGCGCTCTGATTCAGAGCAACGGCAGCGTCGCCGGCAGCGGCAATCTCACCGTGACCGGCACGGCGGCGCTCACCTTCGGTGACCATCGCGGTACCGGCACCACCATCCTCCAGGGGCCCAGCACCATCAGCTCCAGCGGCTTCCGCCTCGATGGCGGCCGCACCCTCCGCAACCAGAACACGCTCACCTGGAGCGGCGGCGGGATCCTGTTCAACAACAACGTCAACAGCACGTCCATCCCGGGCTCCGGCACCATCAACAACATCGCTGGGGCCACCTTCATTGCCTCGGGAAATTCGGCCAACAGCATCGGTCTGAGCAATTTCGGCGGCAGCGACACCGGTGCCGATGCCCTGTTCACCAATGCCGGCACCTTCCGCAAATCCGGCAGCTCTGACACCAACAACACCACGGTGGATGTCAGCTTCAACAACACCGGCACGGTCGATGTTCTCACCGGCATCCTCAACCTCAACAATGGCGGCACCCACACGGGCAACTTCGCCGTGGCCGCAGGCGCGGTGCTCGGCTTCGGCGGCGGCACCCACCAGCTCAATGCTGGTGCGATCACATCCCCCGGCACCGTGCGGCTGAGCGGCAACACAACGGTGAACGTCAACACCGCCTATGCGATCGCAGGCACCACCGACATTGTGAGCGGTTCGCTGAACCTGTTGGGAGGCAATGCCTCCACAGGCGCTCTGATTCAGAGCAACGGCAGTGTCGCCGGCAGCGGCAATCTCACCGTGACCGGCACGGCGGCGCTCACCTTCGGCGACCATCGCGGCACCGGCACCACCATCCTCCAGGGGCCCAGCACCATCAGCTCCAGCGGCTTCCGCCTCGATGGCGGCCGCACACTCCGCAACCAGAACACGCTCACCTGGAGCGGCGGCGGGATCCTGTTCAACAACAACGTCAGCGGCACGTCCATCGCGGGCTCCGGCACCATCAACAACATTGCTGGCGCCACCTTCATCGCTGCGGGGAATGCGGCGACCACCATCAACTCAAGCAATTTCGGCGTCAACGACAACGGCAACGATGCCCTGTTCACCAATGCCGGCACCTTCCGAAAATCCGACAGCACGGCGACCAGCACCACCGCGGTGGATGTCGCCTTCGCAAACACCGGCCTGGTCGAGGTTCTGAGTGGCAATCTGAACTTCACCAACTACACCCAGACAGCCGGTGAAACCCGTCTCAATGGAGGGACCCTCCTCTCCTTCAACAACATCAACATCACGGGCGGAATCCTCAGCGGCCAGGGCATCCTCGACATCAATAACAGCGGCATCGACACCCTGAACCTCGGCACTTCAACGATCACTCCAGGCGCGGGGATCAATGATTACAAAGCCCTGACGATCGAAGGAAACCTCCAAGGCAATGGCACCAGCTCTGTGGATATTGAAATTGGCAGCCTCGCGAATTTTGATGTTCTCAACATCATCAATGCGGCCAACTTTGTAGCGGGCGATCGAATCAACATTTCAACCGCGGCTGGATTCACGCCCGACGCAGGCGATAGTTTCCGAATCCTGACCTACGGCTCTGCTCCTGCCGACCTGGCCAGTCGCCTCCAGTTCTCGAATCTGTTCATCAGCCCGACCCTGAGCTACCAGCCCATCTTCAACACCAACGACATCACGTTGCAGGTTGTGCAGACTGCGGCTCCGGGCAGTTTCAGCATCAATGACGCCAGCGTCGTGGAAGGGAATAGCGGGACCAGAACGGTTGTTTTCACCATCAGCCTTGACAACCCAATCGCTGGTGGAGCCAGCGTCAGCTATACGACAAGCAATGGGACAGCAACGGCTGGGGTGGATTACGTCGCCACCAGTGGAACATTGAACTTCGCCGGCACAGCTGGTGAAACGCAGACCGTTTCGGTCACAATCAATGCGGATTCCCTCGTTGAACTCACCGAGAGCTTCTTCGTCAATCTCAGTACTCCGACCAACGGCGCCGCCATAGCCGATGGCCAAGGCATTGGCACCATCACCAACGATGATGCCGCCCTGCTGTTCTTCTCCAGCGTCAGCAGTTCCGAGGGCAACAGCGGCACCACGTCCTTCGTCTTCGACGTCAGCCTCAATGTCGCCGTCGATAGCCCCATCAGCGTGGACTTTGCCACCACGGATGGCACCGCCACCGCGGGCTCCGACTACGTCGCCACCTCCGGCACCCTGAACTTCAATGGCACGGCGGGTGAGACCAGGCAAATCACCGTGGATGTTGTCGGCGACACGGTTGTCGAATCCAGTGAAACCTTCCTCGTCAACCTCAGCAACCTGCAGGCAGGTGGCCGCAGCATCTCCTTCGCGTCCGGCACCCAGCGCCAGGGCACCATCCTCAACGATGACGTCGCTCCGCTTCCCGTCGTCACGCTGACCCTCTCCCCCGCCAGCGTCGTCGAAAACTTCCTCACCAATCTCGTCTACACCTTCACCCGCACCGGCGCCACCACCAACCCCCTCACGGTCAACTACACCATCGGCGGCACCGCCACCAACGGCAGCGATTATGGCCTGATCGGCTCCTCCGTCGTCTTCGCCGCCGGATCGGCCACCGCCACGGTCAGCGTCGATCCCACCGGCGACACCGTCCTCGAGCCCAACGAAACCGTCAGTCTCACCCTGGTGGCCGATCCCGCCTACACCATCGGCACCGCTGGCGCCGTCACCGGCACCATCAGCAACGACGACGCCGCCTCCTTCTCCATCAGCGATGTTTCGATCGTGGAAGGGAATGTCGGCACGTCCCTGGCGATCTTCACCGTCACGCTCAGCAACGCCGTCGCCGGTGGCGCTGCGGTGAACTTCGCCACCGCCAACGGCACCGCCACCGCCGGCAGCGACTACGTGGCCACCAGCGGCACCCTCGCGTTCAGCGGCAACCCCGGTGAAACCCAGACCGTCTCCGTCACCATCAACGGCGACACCAGCTTCGAGCCGAACGAAACCTTCTTCCTCAACCTTTCCGCGCCCACCAACGGCGTCACCATCGCCGATGGCCAGGGGCTCGGCACGATCACCAACGACGATGCCGCTCCCTTGCCCGTGGTCACCCTGGCCGTCTCCCCGGCCAGTGTTCTCGAAGACGGTGCCGCGAATCTCGTCTTCACCTTCTCCCGATCCGGCGACCCGACCAGCTTCCTCAACGTCAATTACTCCTTTGGTGGCACCGCCACCCTCGGACCTGACTACACCCCGGTGCCCGGAGGCGGGGTTGCCACCTTCCTCCCGGGCTTTGCCACCACCACCGTCACGATCGATCCCACCACCGACGCCGTCCTCGAGCCCAACGAGACGGTCAGTCTCACCTTGGTGGCCGATCCCTCCTACAGCATCGGCACCGCCGGCGCCGTCACCGGCACCATCAGCAACGACGATGCCGCCGCCTTCTCCATCAGCGATGTTTCGATCGTGGAAGGGGATTCCGGCACGTCCCTGGCCGTCTTCACAGTCACCCTCAGCAACGCCGTCGCCGGTGGGGCTTCGGTGTCCTATGCCACCTCCAACAACACCGCCACCGCCGGCAGCGACTACGTCGCCACCGCAGGCACCCTCAACTTCGCCGGCACCGCCGGCGAAACCCAGACCGTCTCCGTCACCCTCAACGGCGACACGGAGGTGGAGCCCAACGAGTCCTTCTTCCTCAACCTCACGGCCCCCACCAATGGCGTCACCCTGGCCGATCCCCAGGGAACCGGAACCATCCTCAACGACGACGCCGCTGCTCTGCCCGTCATCTCCCTGGCCGTCTCCCCGGCCAGCGTTCTGGAGAACGGAGCCGCGAACCTCGTCTATACCTTCACCCGCACCGGGGCCACCACCAATCCCCTCAGCGTCAACTACACCATCGGCGGCACCGCCACCAACGGCAGCGATTACGGCCTGATTCCCGCCTCCGTCAGCTTCGACGCCGGCTCTGCCACCGCCACGGTCAGCGTCGATCCCACCGGTGATGCGGTCATTGAACCCGACGAAACCGTTTCCCTCACACTGGTGGCCGATCCCACTTACACCATCGGCACCGCCGGCGCTGTCACCGGCACCATCAGCAACGACGACGCCGCTTCCTTCTCCATCAGCGACGTCACCATCACCGAGGGCAACGGCGGCACCACCACTGCCGTCTTCACCGTCACCCTCAGCAACGCTGTCGCCGGTGGGGCGTCCGTTTCCTATGCCACCGCCGACAACACCGCCACCGCCGGCTCCGACTACCTCGCCACCGCGGGCACCCTCAACTTCACCGGCACCGCCGGAGAGCAGCGCACGGTCTCGGTCACGATCAACGGCGACACGGAGGTGGAGCCCAACGAATCCTTCTTCCTCAACCTCTCTGCCCCCACCAACGGCGTCACCATCGCCGACGGCCAGGGCCGGGGCACGATCAGCAATGACGACATCCCACCCCAGCCCGCCGGCACCCCGGTGCTGTTCTTCTCCGCCGTCACCGCCGCCAGCGGCCGCGAGCTCTGGTTGACGGATGGCACGGAGGCGGGCACCCGGCAGGTGATCGACGCCACACCGGGACCGTCAGGGGCGTTCCCCTCCACCGTGCAGCTGGCCAACGGCAAGCTCCTGTTCGCCTCGGACGATGCGGCGGGTGACACCGAACTCTGGGTCACCGACGGCACGACCGCCGGCACCAGCCAGCTGGTCGAGATCAATCCGATTGTCAGCTTCTCCAGCGCCATCGCCCCAACGTTCATCACGCCGTTCGATGGCGGCGCCCTCTTCTTCGCCGACGACGGCCTCAGCGGCAACGAGCTCTGGTTCACGGACGGCACCGCCGCGGGGACACGCCTCCTCGCCGACATCCAGCCGGGTGCCACCGGCTCGCGAGCGACCACCAACCCAGCCCGCCTGCTTAGGGTCTCGGGGGACAAGGTGTTCTTCACGGCGAACACGACGGCGGCGGGCAACGAGCTCTGGGTGATCGAGAGCGTCGCCACCGGTCCGCGGCTCGTCACCGAAATCGTTGCAGGGAGTGGCAGTGGCGGCATCTCCGTCCTGACCCCGTTCAATGACGGCGTTTTCTTCTACGCCAACGACGGCATCAACGGCGTGGAAGCCTGGTTCAGCGACGGCACCGCCGCGGGGACCGCTTCGCTCGGCAACCTCAGCCCGCTCGCCACAGCACGGGCGACCGACCCGACCGTCGTCGGCGACAAGATCTTCTTCGTCGTTGAGGTGAGCAACACACTCCTGGGAGCAGAAGTGTTTGTTTCTGACGGCACGGCTGCCAACACCACGCGCGTGCTCACCAATGTCAGCTGGCCCGTCAACACGGTGGGTGCCATCAACGGCAAGGCCGTCTTCATCGCCAACGATGGCGTCTCCGGCTCGGAGCTCTGGATCAGCGACGGCACCCCCTCCGGGACCCGGCTGCTCAAGGACATCCAGCCCGGTGGCATCAACAGCAACGGCGCCCTGGGGGCAGGCCCGGGAATCCTGTTCAACGGTGAGCTCTACTTCCGCGGCACGACGACAGCGGAAGGGGCCGAGCTGTGGAAGACCGATGGCACCGAGGCCGGAACCGTGCTGGTCGCCGACATCAACCCAGGCACCGGCAGCAGCAACGTCGATTTCATGTTCAGCACGATCCTCAACGGGCGGCTCTACTTCCGGGCCACGACCCCCGGCGAAGGGCTCGAGCTCTGGTCGACAGATGGAACCACCTCCGGCACCTCCCGGGTGGCGGACATCAATCCGGGCACGGCCGGCTCGACGCCGACCAACTTCTCGGTGCAGGTGCTGCCGCCGCCTGTGGTTTCCATCAGCCTGGCGCCCGCCACGGCGGAGGAAGGGGAAGCCTTCACCCTCACCGCGACGCGGAGCGGCGCCGTTCTCAGCCAGCCCACCACCGTCAGCTACACGATCACCGGGCCTGCGGCGAATGCGGGCGACATCGCCACGCCCCTGACGGGCACGATCACGATCCTCGCCAACCAGACGACCGCCACCCTCTCGATCGGCACGGTGGAGGACACGCTGGTGGAGGCCGACGAACCCTTCACCGTCACCATCACCAACCCCGTCAACGGCTCGATCGGCACGGCAACCGCCACGGCCACGATCCTCAATGACGATGCCGCTCCCCTCCCCGTCGTCACCCTGGCGGTCTCCCCCGCCAGCGTCACCGAGAACGGCGTCACCAACCTCGTCTACACCTTCACCCGCACCGGCGCCACCACCAGTCCCCTCACGGTCAACTACACGGTCGGCGGCACGGCCACCAATGGCAGCGATTACGGCCTGATCCCCGCCGCCGTCGTCTTCGCTGCCGGTTCGGCCACCTCCACCGTCACCGTCGATCCCACCGGTGATGCGGTCCTCGAGCCCGACGAAACCGTCTCCCTCACCCTCAGCGCCGATCCCACCTACCTCATCGGCACCGCCGGGGCCGTCACCGGCACCATCAGCAACGACGACGCCGCTTCCTTCTCCGTCAGCGACGTCACCATCGTGGAAGGGAATTCCGGCACCGCCACCGCCGTCTTCACCGTCACCCTCAGCAACGCCGTCGCCGGTGGCGCTTCCGTTTCCTACGCCACCGCCAACGGCACCGCCACCGCCGGCAGCGACTACGTCGCCACCGCCAGCACCCTCAACTTCGCCGGCAACGCCGGCGAGACCCAGACCGTCGCCGTCACCATCAACGGTGACACCGTCTTTGAGCCCAACGAAACCTTCTTCCTCAACCTCTCCGCCCCCACGGGCGGCGTCACCCTCCTCGACGGCCAGGGCATCGGCACCATCACCAATGACGACGGCCGCACCATCACCGGCACGAAGAACCGCGACTCCCTGGTGGGAACCGCTGGCGACGACGTGATCACAGGACTCCAGGGCGCCGACTCCGTCCGGGGCAATGGCGGTGCCGATCGCTTCGTGTACACGAGCATCGTCGATGCCGGCGACACGATCATCGACTTCAACAGGGCCCAGGGGGACAAGGTGGATCTGAAAGGGGCGCTGGCGAGCGTGGGCTACACCGGCACCAGCCCCATCACCGATGGCTACCTGAAGTTCGTCGCCAGGGGCAGCGACACCCTGCTGCAGATCGATCCCGATGGATCGGGCCTGGCGGCGGCGAGGAGCTTCATCCTCTTCAAGAACGTTGACCTGGCCACCCTCAGCCAACCGGACAACTTCCTCGTCTGACGGACCGCCCGTACGGGGCCAGCCGAGGAACTAAAGACCAGATGAGCACAACTTGAGCTAAAGTGAGAGCGATCTCACTTACTTGAGATCCCTTCCAACCCCACCGTCCCAGCCATGGCCAGAACCCTCCCCGGAATCGTCGTCACGACGGCAGGTCTGGCCCTCGGCGTGGCCCTGGCCCAGCCCGCCCCAGCCCAGGCGTCGGTGGTGGCCTTCACCTTCGACATCCTGATCGACTCGGGGCCACTGCAGCCGAACAGCTATTCCGGCTCGTTCGCCTACGACACGAACACCTTCAACCTGACGTCCTTTTCCTTCAACTTCGAAGGTACCCAATACGACGCCAGTGACGATCCGAACGCCACGGTTTTCATCGACAATGGTGTCTTCCTGGGACTGGACTATAACATTGACACCCAGCCGGCCTTCTCCTTCGTGCCGGGTTTCTTTGCTGTCGACGAAGCTTTCTTTTCCTACGATCTTGTTCCCGGCACCGGCCAGGGTGGCATCGGAAGCCTGACGTTCACGCGGGTCGTCAAACCGGAAACTTCCGCCGTACCTGGGCCGCTGCCACTCCTGGGCGCCGCCGCCTTCTTCGGCTACAGCCGCAGACTCCGACAGCGGATGAAGGTCTCCAGCAACACGCTGGACTCTTCTCTCTAGAGCGGCCAATCGCTGCATCAACGCTTCGCTTCTACAGCAATCCTGCATCAGACGTGAAATTGCGGCAATAAAGACCTTGGGTCCCGCCGATTCCATCAACGATGGCTTCGGCGGCATCCCAGACCCATGAAGCGCCACACCCAGCGCCATAACCATCCAGCTGATTCAGCCCTTGCAGCTGCCATCGTCGCTGCCATCCTGTTGGCTCCGCAGGCGGCCCTGGCTCTCGACATCCGCTTCGTGCTTCAAGGCGTGATGGGCGTCTTCCAGGAGCTTGAGGCCGGCCAGACCACCAGCCTTCCTCCCGGCGAAGCCTGGCTGACCGTCACGCCGCCCAACAACGCACCACGGGGTCTCTACAGCCTTGCCCCCCTCTGCCAGCTCCCTGATTGCGGCTTCCTCTCCGTCGATGCCAGCGGCCGGAATCTCACCGCGACCAGCCGCTTCCATGGCGTCAACGAGGGTTGGCAGCTGCTGATCACACCCTCCGGTACCGGCCCTTCCAGCGGGGAGGACTGGGCCCTGCAGGGGTCGCTGTTCCACTGCCCCGGCTTCGAGCGCGATGGCGATCTGAGCGCCTGCCCGGAACCCACCCCCGACACCGAGCCCCGGACCGGACCGCTGACACCGATGCCCCACGGCGATCCCACCGACGATGCCGTGCCCGGACCCCTGCCGATCCTGGGCGTCACTGCGGCCTTCCGCTGCAGCCGGCGCCTGCGCAGGCGGCTACGCGGCCCCCTCAGCGGTAGTTCTCGAATTGCAACGGCACCTCCAGGTCCTCGGCCCGCAGCAGGGTGATCACCTGCTGCAGGTCGTCCTTGTTCTTGCCGGTCACCCGCAGGCTCTCGCCCTGGATCGCCACGGTCACCTTCTTGACCTGATCGCGCACCAGCTTGCTGAGCTTCTTGGCCAGCTCCTGGCTGAGGCCCTTGCGCAGTTTGATCACCTGCTTCACCCGGTTGCCGCCCACCGGCTCGGGGGTCTGCAGGTCGAAGATCTTCAGCGACAGGTTGCGCTTGGTGGCCTTCTGGCGCAGCACATCGACCACCGCGTCGAGGGTCATGTCACTGGCGGTGGTGATCGTCAGGCTGGCCTCCTCCACGTCGATCTCGGTGCCCGCGTCCTTGAGGTCGTAGCGCTGGCCCACCTCGCGGCGCACCTGGTCGACGGCGTTCACCAGCTCCTGGCGGTCGAAGTCGGAGACGACGTCGAAGGAATAGCTGTCGGCCATGGCGCGGGCGAAGGCAAGGCAGCGCCAGCCTAGAAAAGAGACCCCAGCCGCCCTGTCCCGATGGCCACCTCCCTGCTCAGCCCCCTCCTGGCGGCCAGCGTCGCCCTGCCGGTGCTGCCGGCGGCCGCCGGCGGTCCCTTCGCCTGGTCGCTGGTGCTATCGGGCGCGGTGGTGGTGCTCAGCCTGATCCCCCTGGGCGCGGCCCGCTCCCAGGCCGACTTCACCCCCTCCGACCTAGCCGCCCCGCGGGCGATGTTCGAGCGGCTGCCGGCCTGGGGCAAACGGGCCAACTGGGCGCATCAGAACAGCTTCGAGGCCTTCACCCTGCACGCCCCCGCCTGCCTGCTGTGCCTGGTGGTGGCCGCCGGCGCGATGGCGGCCTCCCCCTGGCTGGCGCTGGTGGCCTGGCTGCACCCCCTGCTGCGGGTGGGTTACCTGGCGGCCTACGTGGCCAACATCCCCCCGGTGCGCAGCCTCTGCTGGGCCGGCGGCATTCTCTGCACCGCCCTGCTGTATTCCGAAGGGCTGCGGGCGGTGCTGCGCAGCTGAAGCTGACTGGCGCCGCTCATGCGTCGGCAGGGGAGGGAGTGGCGAAGGCCAGCACGGCCCTCGCCACCGCCAAAGCCTCCTCTGCATCGCGGGCATCGAACAGCTGCTGGGGCGGGGTGTCGTCCTCCGGATAGCGGCTGCTGGTGGCCATGCGCGAGAGCAGGTTGAGCCGCAGCGATGCCAGCGGGTCCACATCGATCCCCGCAGCGGCAAGCTCCAGGAACAGAGCCGGCAGCACGTGGGTGCGGGGCGGCGCGATGCCGACCTCGATCAGCAGGCTCTTCAGGGCTTTCTCCGCCGCCTGAGAAGCGTGGAAACAGGCGTGGGCATGAAAGCCATGGGTGGTGGCCAGTTCTGCCATCGCCAGGTCGTCGAGGGCTTGCTGCAGCCAGGCAGTGGGCCTGGGGTTCACGGCTTGGTTCCGGAGAGGGTTCGGGCCTCGCCTGCAACAGCGCGCCAGTAGGGGGAAGTGGCCACACGTCTGAGCCAGGTGGCGCGATCGAGGGCGAGCACATCGTCCGCCAAGGAAGCATTCAGCAAGGACGCCGCGAGCCCTTGGGCGTCGTGGTCCCTTCCAGCGACCACCAACAGGTCGACATCGGAGAAGCCATCCCAATCATCTCGAGCCATGGAGCCGAACAGTGCCACCCAGGCATCGGCTGGACCCTGTTCACAATGTTGTTGTCGCACCTGCGTTTGCAGGGCGTTGAGTCGCTCGGCCTGGCGCTCCCGGCGCAGCCGCTGCAGGGCGCAGGCGCTGACCATCAGCTGCCGCCCTTCTCCTGGAGCCCCTTGAGGGCCGCCAGCAGCGAGGCCGGGCTCTGGGGATCCACCATCAGCACGCTGCCACCCTGGGAGCGGGCCATCTCCTGGCCCATGGCCATCCAGTCCTTGGCCAGCAGCAGCCGCAGCCCCTCGGCCGCCGCCGGATGGGCCTCGATCACGGCCGCCAGCTCGGTGGCGGCCTGGGCCCGGGCCTTGGCCAGCAGCAGCTGCTGCTTGGCCTGGGCATCGGCATCGAGCAGCACCGCCTCCTGCTTGGCCTTGGCATCCAGCACCAGGGCCTCGGCCCGGCCCCGGGCCGCGTTCACCTGGGACTCCCGCTCCCCCTCGGAGCGCAGGATCGCCGCCCGCTTCTCCCGCTCGGCGGTCATCTGCTGCTCCATCGCCTGCTGCACCCCCTGGGAGGGCTGGATGTCGCGCAGCTCCACCCGGGTCACCTTGACGCCCCAGGGATCGGTGGCCTGATCCAGCTCCTTGAGCAGGGTCTCGTTGACCTCGCTGCGGGTGGTGAAGGTCTGGTCGAGGTCGAGCTTGCCCATTTCGGCCCGGATCTGGGTGAGCACCAGGTTGACCATGGCCGCCTGCAGGTTGTCGACGCCGTAGTAGGCGCGGGCGTGCTCGAGCAGCTGCCAGTACACCACCGCATCCACCTCGATCGAGACGTTGTCACGGGTGATGCACTGCTGGGGGGGGATGTCGAGCACCCGTTCCTTGAGCGATTCGTGGCTCACCACCCGCTCCAGGCCGGGGATGACCAGGGACAGGCCAGGGCGCAGTTCGCGGTCGTACTTGCCGAGGCGCTCCACCAGCATCGAGCGGCTGCTGCTGGTGACCTTCACGCCGCTGATGCCCAGTCCGGCGAGCACCACGAGCACCGGGATGAGGAGCGCTTCCATGCAGGCTTCTTCACTGGCGCAACGCTAGGCAGGATGGGGGCGTTGGCCAACGGTCCCGTTGGTTTCGTTGCTCCTTCGTCCCACCCCTTCGCACCCCGCCGATGCCCGCACCCCCGATCCTCTGGCTGGCCCTGGCGGGGGTGCTGCTGCTGCTGGAGCTGGTGGGCGCCGATGCGGACGGCCTGCTGCTGATCGGGGCGGTAGCGGCCCTGCTGCTCACCCTGGTCGCCATCCTGGCGCCGGTGGTGCCGCCCCTGGCCCAGCTGCTCCTCTACGCCGTTCTGGTCGGCTCGGGCTACGTCTGGCTGCGGCGCTGGTCGGCCGGCCGCCAGGCCCGCACCATCCCCCCCGGCGCCCGCGCCGAGCTGGCGGAGGTGACCACGGCCTTCAATGCCAACGGTGAGGGCCGGGTGCGCTGGCAGGGCCAGAGCTGGGCCGCCCAGAACCTGGCGCCTGACCAGCTCCTGCCGCCGGGCGCCCAGGTGACGGTGATGGGCCGGGAGGGAACGCGGCTGCAGGTGCTGCCGCGCCAGGACTCCCTGCCGGGCTAGTCGAAGAACATCAGGCTGACCACCTTGCCCATGTCCTCGGCGGTGCGGCAGCTGGAGAGCAGGGTCTCGCTGTCGTGGAAGGCGTAGCAGATCAGCTGGTCGCAGCGGTTGATGATCTCCTGGTTGCAGAGGCTGCTGGCCATCGGCAGCGGCAGCTCATCGTTCTCCGGCTTCTCCACCAGGTGCAGCACCCGCTCCAGCTGGCTGCGGGATTCTCCCGGCTGGCGCGCCAGGCTCTGGGGCAGCAGCACGGTGAGCCGGGCCGGATCCACCTCCAGCACGCTGCGGATCACGGCCGCATTGACCCCCTGGGCGCCGGAAGTGATCAGGTTGTGGCCCTCCTGGGCCAGGGAGCGGGCCACCAGCTCCACCAGATGGATCGACACCACCGGCACATGGCGGCTGCCGAGGAAGGCGATTCTGCGTTTGCCCCGGTCCTGGAGCATGGCCAGCTCCTGGGCGAGCGTATCGATCCGGTCCAGGGCCGGAAGATCTAGGGACCGGGTCACCCGTTATCGACAACCAACGAACTGAAACTAGCAGCGCCCTCAGGCATGGACCGCCGGGCGCAGCCGGCGGAACAGCCGTTCGAAGTGGCAGTTCTCTTCCACCAGCCGGATCGCGTAGGTGGCCTTCACGGCTTCATGAAGGCGCACATGGCCGATGGCGGCGTCGATCACCTCGACGGTGGTGAGGGTGTCGTGGTCGACCTTGAGCACCGGCACCTCCAGCTCCTCGGCCCGGCTGATCAGCTGGGGCAGCGGCTCGCCGGCCCCGGTGAGGATCAGGCACTGGGTGGAGGCCTCCAGGGCCGCCAGCTGGATGTCGGTGCGGTCGGCGCCGGTGACCACAGCCATGTTGCGGCGACGCCGGAAGAACTCCATCGCTGAATTGACGTTCATGGCGCCGATCGAGAGGGTCTCCACCAGCAGGTCGAGGCCGTCGTGGCAGCAGAGCACGGTGGCCTCGAGCCGGCGGGCCAGCTCCTCCACCGTGACGCTGCGCAGCAGGGGGCTGCGGGGCATCACCCCCAGCACCGGGATGCCAAGCCGCTCCAGGGCCGGCAGCACGGCCTCGCGCACCTCCGGCACCATCTCGGGCAGCACGCCGTTGAGGACCACACCCGCCAGCAGATCGCCCAGCTGGTGCCGGGCCTCCAGCAGGGCATCGACGCTGCGGCTGTCGCTCCAGTTGTGCACCAGCAGGACCGGGGCCTGCAGGGCCTGGGCCAGCTGCACCAGGCCCAGGCCGTAGAGCTGTCCTTCGCTGAGGCTGCCGGCCCCCTCCAGCAGCACCAGCCGCTCGGCGTCGTCATGGATGCGCCGCTGCAGGAGCGTCAGCCCCTCACCCGGAGCCAGGTCTCCAGCCAGCAGCCGGGCACGGGCGGTCGCCGGCTCCAGCACGTCCAGCGATGGGATCAGCTGCTCGGGCTCCAGTCCGAGGGTGGCGCCGATGAAGCGCACATCGGGATCCAGCAGCGGGTTGCCCGGGACCCCGTCGCTGGGGGCGTCGAGCGGGTCGTCCATGCAGGTGGCCAGCGGCTTGCCGAAGGAGAGCGGCACGCCCTGGCGGGCGAGCTGGCGGCCCAGACCCAGCACCACCGCCGACTTGCCGCTGAAGGGTTCGCAGGAGCCGATCAGCAGGGGGATGGACATGGTGTGACCTCGCCGGGACCCGCAGGTGCCGGGCAATCTAGGCAGCACGACCACCGCAGGCCCATGCCGGACCCCTCGAACGCAGCGCTCACCGTGGCCGTCACCGGTGCCAGCGGCGCCCTCGGCCAGGCCCTGCTGCGCCGCTGGCACCGCCGCGGTGCCCGGCTGATCGCCCTCTGCCACGGCCGCGCGCCGCTTCAGCTGGCCGGCCTGGACGGGCAGCCGATCCCCCTGCGCCAGGTGCACTGGCAGGTGGGCGAGGAGGCGGCCCTCGAACCCCTGCTCGAAGAGGTGGACGTGCTGGTGATCAACCACGGCCTCAACGTCCATGGCGATGGCAGCGCCGAGGCCACCGGCCGTTCCCTGGAGGTGAATGCCCTGAGCGGCTGGCGGCTGCTGGAGCTGTTCGCCGTGGTGGCGGCGCGGCGCCAGGTGGGTCGCGAAGGGAGCCGGCGGCCGGAGGTGTGGGTGAACACCTCGGAGGCGGAGATCCAGCCGGCCCTGAGCCCCCTCTATGAGATCAGCAAACGGCTGCTGGGCCAGCTGCTCAGCCTGCGGGCCCCGGCCCTGGCCCCGGTGCTGCGGCTGCGGCGGCTGGTGCTGGGGCCGTTCCGCTCGGCCCTCAATCCCATCGGTGTCATGGGCGCCGACTGGGTGGCCGGCGAGATCCTGCGGCAGGCCGACTGGGACTGCAGCCTGATCATCGTCACCCCCAACCCACTCACCTACGTGCTGATGCCCCTGGCGACCCTGACGCGCTGGGCCTACTACGGGTTGCTGCGGCGGCCTTGAGGACAGGGATCGCGGGGACGGCCGGACCTAGAAGTCGCGGTCGGTGAGGATGTCGCAGCCGTCGGAGGTGACCACGATGGTGTGCTCCCACTGGGCCGAGAGGCTGCCGTCCACGGTCACCACGGTCCAGCGGTCCTTGAGGGTGCGGCAGGCCTTGCTGCCGGCGTTGAGGATCGGCTCCACCGCCAGGGTCATGCCGGCCCGCAGCTGCATGTTGGGCAGATCCCTGGTGCGGTAGTTGAACACCGAAGGCTCCTCGTGCAGGTTGCGGCCGACGCCGTGGCCCGTGTAGTCCTCGACGACGGCATAGCCGTTGGCCTCGACGTGGTCCTGGACGGCACCGGCCAGCTCCAGCAGGGTGCTGCCGGCCTTCACCGTGGCCAGGCCCTTCATCAGGGATTCCTGGGCCACCCGGCTGAGGCGGCGGGCCTCCTCCGGCACCCCCTCGCCGACGCAGAGGGTGACGCAGCTGTCGCCGTGGAAGCCCTCGAAGTAGGCGCCGGTGTCGATCTTGACCAGATCACCAGCGTTGATCACCCGTTTGGCGTTGGGGATCCCGTGGACCACCTCGTTGTTGATGCTGGCGCAGATGCTGGCCGGAAAGCCGTGGTAGCCCTTGAAACTTGGGGTGGCCCCCATGGCGCGGATGCGGGCCTCGGCGTGGCGGTCAAGGTCGCCGGTGGTCATGCCCGGGGCGGCCATGTCGATGATCTCCCGCAGCACCGTGGCCACGATGCGGCTGGCCTGGCGCATGATCGCGATCTCCCGCGCCGACTTCACTTCCACCCCGCGGCGGCCCTTCTGGATGCGGGGGCCGGCCTGGGTGAGGGGGGTGCCACCGCCCTTGACGCCGTTGGTGCTGGCCAGCAGATCGGCGAACAGGTTCATGCGGTGGAAGTTGGAGCCGGTTATTCAAGTTATCAATGGCATCCCTCCCGCCGTCGATTCCCCGTGTCCGGCCCCATCCCCAGCGCACCCCCAAGGCCCGCCTCACCGCCCTGGGGGGCCCGCCTGCGGCAGGCCCACGCCTGGATGGCACCGCTGGTGCTGGCGCCCCTTCTGCTCTCGGCCGTCACGGGTGTGGGTTACCGGCTGCTGCGGGACTGGGGAGGGCTGAGCCGGGACCAGGTCCATCCGCTGATGGTGCTGCACGAGGGCGAATGGCTCCAGACCTGGCTGGGCCAGGTGGGGGAGACGCTCTACGTGCTGCTCAACGGCCTGGGGCTGCTGTGGATGCTGGTCACCGGAGGGTTCATGGCCTGGGAGCGGCTGCAGCGGAGCTGGCGGCGGCGCGGGGGGAAGGGGGTCACCTGAGGCGGTAAGGTGTTGGTTTGGCCAGGCGCTCCGAGAAAAGGGATGGCAACCGAGACCGATCCGACCACCACCGATCCGTCCACCGAGGTGGACCCGCAGACCGTGGACCAGGCGACACCTGAAGCGGCGGCCCCCGCCACCGTGACCGTCACCACCGGCAAGCTCAGTGCCCGTGCCCTGATCGACGAGTTCGAGGCGGCCCAGCTGAAGAGCGACCTGCCCGAGATCTACGTGGGCGACACCGTCAAGGTGGGCGTGCGCATCCGGGAGGGCAACAAGGAGCGGGTGCAGCCCTACGAGGGCGTGGTGATCGCCAAGCGCCACGGCGGCCTCAACCAGACGATCACCGTGCGTCGTATCTTCCAGGGCATCGGCGTGGAGCGGGTCTTCATGCTGCACAGCCCCCAGGTCGCTTCCGTCAAGGTGGAGCGGCGCGGTAAGGTGCGTCGGGCGAAGCTCTTCTATCTGCGTGACCGGGTGGGTAAAGCCACTCGCGTCAAACAGCGCTTCGATCGCTGAAGCCTGGTTTCACGGGATTTCATTGCCCGCGTCTCCCTTTCACGCTTTCCAGGGGCCATCGGCCATGCGCCGTTAGTTCAGTTGGTAGAACGCAGGTCTCCAAAACCTGATGTCGGGGGTTCAAGTCCTCCACGGCGCGTTCGATGGTCCCATTTGCAGTCTCGTGGTTCCGAACATGGAGTTGGATCTACAACCCGGTGATGTGGTCAAGGTGCTGGAATCGGCCGCCCTTGGCTGGGTCCGGGCCCGGGTCATCCGGGTCAAGTCCGGAGGTCGGGTCGTGGTCCAGAGCGACCAGGGGCGGGAATTCACCGCCCGTGGCAATCAGGTGCGTCTGATCGAACCCGCCGGCTTCCGTCCCTGAGCCCAGCGCCTCGGCGTCCTCTTTGATCAGCGCCTGCCCCGTGCCCCGCACGGGGCTTTTTGTGTGGCCCATCACCCAGCCCGCCCCCTGCCCGGCCATCCCGGGCGCCGTTGACGGACCGCGTTGACGGAGGGACCGGTGACGATGGATACTTCCTTGGTCGGCGTTCGCGCCGTCGTGATCGCCCATCGGTGCCGCGTCCTACCCCCCGGGGCGGATCGAGCCTCGAATGTCGGTCTGGGACTGTAGTTCAATCGGTTAGAGCACCGCCCTGTCACGGCGGAAGTTGCGGGTTCGAGCCCCGTCAGTCCCGTTCTCACCACCTGGAGCCGATTCCGTGGCCGCAGCGGTTCCCGTACGCGTTCGGCTGGCCCCCAGCCCCACCGGCACCCTCCACATCGGCACCGCCCGCACGGCGGTGTTCAACTGGCTGTTCGCCCGCCACCTGGGGGGCGCCTTCCTGCTCCGCATCGAGGACACCGACCGGGAACGGTCCAAGGCCGAGTACACCGAGAACATCCTCGATGGCCTGCGCTGGCTGGGCCTCACCTGGGACGAAGAGCCGGTGGTGCAGAGCCAGCGCATCGAGGCCCACCGGGCCGCGATCGAGCAGCTGCTAGAGGGCGGCCATGCCTACCGCTGCTTCGCCAGTGACACCGAACTCGCGGCGATGCGGGAGCGCCAGCAAGCCGAGGGCCGGGCCCCCCGCTACGACAACCTGCACCGGGACCTCACCCCCGAGCAGCAGCAGGCCTACATCGATGAGGGGCGCGAGGCGGTGATCCGCTTCCGCATCGACGACGGCGCCACGATCACCTGGAACGACCTGGTGCGCGGCGAGATGCGCTGGGCGGGCAGCGACCTGGGCGGCGACATGGTGATCGCCCGCCGGGCCCCCGCCGATGCCATCGGTGACCCCCTCTACAACCTGGTGGTGGTGGTGGACGACGCCGCCATGGCCATCAGCCACGTGATCCGGGGCGAGGACCACATCGCCAACACCGGCAAGCAGCTGCTGCTGTACGCCGCCCTGGGGCTGACCCCACCCCTGTTCGCCCACACCCCGTTGATCCTCAACCAGGAGGGTCGCAAGCTCTCCAAGCGCGACGGCGTCACCTCCGTGGGCGATTTCCGCGCCATGGGCTACACCGCCGAGGCCCTGGTCAACTACATGACCCTGCTGGGCTGGTCGCCGCCAGAGGGCATCGGCGAGCGCTTCAGCCTCGAGCAGGCGGCGGCGGTGTTCTCCTTCGAGCGCGTCAACCGGGCCGGGGCGCGCTTCGACTGGGACAAACTCAACTGGCTCAACGCCCAGGTACTGCACGGGCTGGAGGCCGGCGAGCTGCGCCAGCGGTTGCTGCCCCTCTGGCAGGCCCGGGGCTGGGCCGAGGACGGCCCCGCCGCCGACGCCGGCTGGCAGGAGGATCTCTGCGCCCTGCTCGGACCCTCGCTCAGCCTGCTGGCGGACGGGGTGGACCAGGCCGCACCCTTCTTCGAGACGCCCGAGCCGGACGAAGCCGCCCTGGCCCTGCGGACCGACGCCCCCAGCCGCTCCGCCCTGGCGGCCCTGCTGGAGCAGCTGCCGGAGGGCCCGCTCGACGCCGAAGCCGCCCAGGCGCTGCTGGGGGCCGCCGCCACGGCGGCGGGCGTCAAGAAAGGGGTGCTGATGAAGGGCCTGCGGGCCGCCCTGCTGGGCAGCCTCAAGGGGCCCGACCTGCTCACCACCTGGCTGCTGCTGCACCGGCTCGGCAGCGACCGGGAGCGGATCACCGCCGCCCTCTGACGCGGGGCCCTTTGGCCTCAGTCGTCGAGGGCGCCGTAGATGGGCTCCACCCGGATCGCCTGGACGCTGCCGGCCCGCAGCACGAGGAACTCGCTGGTCAGGTCGCTGATCGGCACGTTCACGAAGGTGTCGAGGGCCGCCGCGTTCAGCACGCCGCCGTACCAGGTCTGGAAATCCTCCAGGGTGTTGAAATGCACCTCCTGGTGGTGGCCGCCACTCAGGAACAGGTGGATGGCATAGCGGCGGGGGGTGCGGGCCATGGGGCGCGGTCGGCGGCGTCGGACTGCCCACAGGATGCCCCATACGGCCGCAACAGGCTTGTGGCCGGCAGGTAGAGCGGATGGAGCGGGGCGCCGGAGGCGGTGAGGCCGAGACACACCAGCCGGCAGTGGTGGGGGGCCAACAGCTCCAGCACCCGTACGTCCTGGCCGAAACGGCCGCCGCCGTTGCCCCAGCCCAGCCAGATCAGCGGCGGCGGCGCCCCGGTCGGGATGGCCCCGGCAGACCGCGCGCCGGCCCGCAGTCGTCGCCGGATCCAGGCCGGATTGGCGGCTCCCACCGGATCGGCGGCATGGGCCAGGGCCACCGGGCTCGGGCTGATGCGGGCGAAGAGGTTCAGCACCTCCAGGCCGCCGTAGCCCCAGCCGCTGGCGAAGGCCATCAGCCGCCGCAGGGTGGGGTCGTCGTGGCGATGGTCGGCGCGGGAGGGGTTGAGGCCGATGAACAGCAGCCGGCTGCCCTGCGGCTCCCACACCCGCTCCAGCCACCAGCGGTACTGGCGGCAGCGGCTGAAGGCGGCCCGGCCGGTGGCCGTCACGGCGCTTCCGGGCCGCCGGATGGCAGGCTGTGGCGGCCAGCGGACGGATCCCGGAAACGGCCATGGAGCGGGACAAGCCCCTGTTGCTGCTGGTGGACGGCCACTCCCTGGCCTTCCGCAGCTTCTACGCCTTCGCCAAGGGCGGCGAGGGGGGACTGAGCACCAAGGACGGGGTGCCCACCAGCGTCACCTACGGCTTCCTCAAGGCCCTGCTCGACAACTGCAAGGGCCTGGGGCCCCAGGGGGTGGTGATCGCCTTCGACACGGCCGAACCCACCTTCCGCCATGAGGCGGATGCCGCCTACAAGGCCCATCGCGAGGAGGCCCCGGAGCACTTCTTCGCCGATCTGGCCAACCTGCAGGCGATTCTCAGGGACTGCCTCGACCTGCCCCTGTCGATGGCGCCGGGCTACGAGGCCGACGACGTGCTCGGCACCCTGGCCAACCGGGCGGCGGGCGAGGGCTGGCGGGTGCGGATCCTCTCCGGCGACCGCGACCTGTTCCAGCTGGTGGACGACGAGCGCGACATCGCCGTGCTGTACATGGGCGGCGGCCCCTACGCCAAGAACAGCGGCCCGACGGAGATCCGCCGGGCCCAGGTGATCGAGAAGCTGGGGGTGCCGCCGGAGGGGGTGGTGGACCTCAAGGCCCTCACCGGCGACAGCTCCGACAACATCCCCGGGGTCAAGGGGGTGGGTCCCAAGACCGCCCTCACCCTGCTCAAGGCCCACGGCGACCTGAACGGCATCTACGCCGCCCTCGACCAGCAGAAGGGGGCCCTCAAGACCAAGCTCGAGACCGACCGGGAGAACGCCTTCCGCTCCCGCATGCTGGCGGAGATCCTGGTGCAGATCCCCTTGCCCGAGGAGCCCCGCCTGGCCCTGGGACGGGTGGACAGTGAGGGGCTGGGGGCCCGCCTGGCCGAGCTGGAGCTGTTCAGCCTGGTGAAGCAGACCGAGGGCTTCGCCCGGCTGTTTTCTGCGGAGCCGCCCGAGCCCGCCACCGCCCCACCTGCTCCCGCCATCCCCGCCGCTCCGGGCGCCGCCGCGCCTGAGGCCCCGGACGCCACCGGCTTCCCGGACGACGGGGGGGATCCGGCCCTGCCCGCCCTGCGGCCGCAGCTGGTCACCAACCCCGAGGCCCTGGCCGCCCTGGTCGAGCGGCTGATGGCCTGCACCGACCCGGCGGCGCCGGTGGCCCTCGACACCGAGACCACCTCCCTCAACCCCTTCAAGGCGGAGCTGGTGGGGATCGGCCTCTGCTGGGGGGAGGGACTGGCGGACCTGGCCTACGTGCCCATCGGCCACCACAGCCCACCGGCCCCCGACCTGCTCACCGCGGCCCCCCCGGCGCCGGAGCAGCTGCCCCTGGACGCCGTGCTGCTGGCCCTGGGGCCCTGGCTGGCCAGCGCCAGCCACCCCAAGGCGCTCCAGAACGCCAAGTACGACCGCCTGATCCTGCTGCGCCATGGGCTGCCCCTGGCCGGTGTGGTGATGGACACCCTGCTGGCGGACTACCTGCGGGATGCCAATGCCAAGCATGGCCTGGAGGCGATGGCGGCGCGGGAGTTCGGGCTGCACCCCACCACCTACGGCGATCTGGTGGCCAAGGGGCAGAACTTCGCCGACGTGCCGATCGAGGCCGCAGCCCTCTACTGCGCCATGGACGTGCACCTCACCCGGCGCCTGGGCGCCGTGCTGAGCAAGCAGCTGGCGGCGATGGGGCCCCAGCTGCCCCTGTTGCTGGAGCAGGTGGAGCTGCCCCTGGAGCCCGTGCTGGCCCAGATGGAGGCCACCGGCATCCGCATCGACGTTCCCTATCTCAAGGAGCTGGCCGAGGAACTCAGCACCACCCTGGCCCGGCTGGAGCAGGAGGCCCAGGCGGCGGCGGGGGTGGACTTCAACCTGGCCTCCCCCAAGCAGCTCGGCGAGTTGCTGTTCGACACTCTGGGGCTCGACCGCAAGAAGTCGCGCCGCACCAAGACCGGCTGGAGCACCGATGCGGCGGTGCTGGAGAAGCTGGAGGACGACCATCCGGTGGTGAAGCTGGTGCTGGAGCACCGCACCCTCAGCAAGCTGCTGAGCACCTACGTGGAGGCGCTGCCGGCCCTGGTGGAACCGGAGACCGGGCGGGTGCACACCGATTTCAACCAGGCGGTCACCGCCACCGGGCGTCTGTCGAGCAGCAACCCCAACCTGCAGAACATCCCCATCCGCACCGAGTTCAGCCGCCGGATCCGCAAGGCCTTCCTGCCCCAGGAGGGCTGGCGGATGATCAGCGCCGACTACTCCCAGATCGAGCTGCGCATCCTCACCCACCTCTCCGGTGAGCCCGTGCTGGTGCAGGCCTACAACGAAGGCGACGACGTTCACGCCCTCACCGCCCGGCTGCTGCTGGAGACCGACACGGTGACGCCGGAGGAACGGCGGCTGGGCAAGACGATCAACTTCGGGGTGATCTACGGCATGGGGGCCCAGCGGCTGGCCCGTGAAACCGGCATGGGCCAGGCCCGGGCCAAGGAGTTCCTGAGCCTCTACAAGCAGCGCTACCCGAAGGTGTTCCTGTACCTGGAGCTGCAGGAGCGGCTGGCCCTCAGCCGCGGCTACGTGGAGACGATCCTGGGGCGACGGCGGCCGTTCCAGTTCGATCCCGGCGGCCTGGGCCGGCTGCTGGGCAAGGACCCGCTGGAGATCGACCTGGAGGTGGCCCGCCGCGGCGGGATGGAGGCCCAGCAACTGCGGGCGGCCGCCAACGCCCCGATCCAGGGGTCGAGTGCCGACATCATCAAGCTGGCGATGGTGAGCCTGCAACGGGCGCTCAGCGAGGCCGGCCTGCCGGCCCGGCTGCTGCTGCAGGTGCACGACGAACTGGTGCTGGAGGCGGCGCCGGAGGCCCTCGAGGAGGTGCGGGAGCTCACCCGCCGCACCATGGAGCAGGCGGTGCAGCTGCTGGTGCCCCTGGCGGTGGACACCGGTGTCGGCCCCAACTGGATGGAGGCGAAATAGCCACGCGAAGGTAGGCTGCGCGCGAGCTTTGCCTCCGCCATCGATGCCTGAACCGGTGCGGGTGCTGCTGACCGGCCGCCACGGCCAGCTCGGACAGGCCCTGCTGGCCAGCGTCCCCGCCGGTATCGATCTGATCCCGACGGGACGGGATGACCTGGATCTGGCCGATCCGGCCGCCTGCCGCGCCGCCGTGCACCGGCACCGGCCCGACTGGGTGCTCAATGCCGGCGCCTACACCGCCGTCGACCGGGCCGAGGCCGAACCGGAGCTGGCCGAAGCGGTCAACACCGGCGCTCCCGGGGCCTTCGCCGAGGCCCTCGCCGAGTCCGGCGGCCGGCTGCTGCAGGTGAGCACCGATTTCGTCTTCGACGGTGAGCAGGGCCACCCCTACGCACCCGATCAGCCCCTGGCGCCCCTGGGGGTGTACGGCGCCACCAAGGCGGAAGGCGAACGGCGGGCGGCGGCGGCCCTGGGCGCCGATCGCCTCTGCCTGCTGCGCACCAGCTGGGTCTACGGGCCGGTGGGGGCCAACTTCTGCCTCACCATGCTGCGCCTGCACCGGGCGAAAGCCGCCGCCGGCGAGCCGCTCAGGGTGGTGGCGGACCAGGTGGGCTGCCCCACGGCCACCGCCGGCCTGGCCGAGGCCTGCTGGCGGGTGATCGGACGGGGGGTGAGCGGGCGTCACCACTGGAGCGACTGCGGTGCCGCCAGCTGGTACGACTTCGCCGTGGCCATCGGCATGCTGGCGGCGGCCCGGGGGCTGATCGACACCCCGGCCCGGGTGCGGCCGATCACCACCGCCGACTACCCCACCCCGGCCCGGCGCCCCTCCTATTCCCTGCTCGACGGCACCACCACCCGGCACGCCCTGGACCTGGAGGGGCAACACTGGCAGGCCGCCCTCGCCGAGGTGCTGGCGCGGATTCCCCTGCCCCAGGCCTGAACACCCCGACCCCGTCTCGTCCCATCCCGATGGATCCCTACCCCTCCCTCGACCTGCCGCTGCTGCTCGCTGGCCGTCGCCGCATCCTGGTGACCGGCGGCGCGGGCTTCATCGGCGGGGCGCTGGTGCGGCGGCTGCTGCGGGACAGCACCGCGACGGTGTTCAACCTCGACAAGATGGGCTACGCCAGCGACCTGCTGGGCGTCTACAACACCGTGGCGGCGCTGGGACCGGCCGCCGAGCGGGCCGACGGGCCGCGGCACCGGCTGCTGCAGGTCGACCTGGCCGACGGGGAGGCCACCGCCGCCGCGGTCCGGCAGGCCGATCCGGACCTGGTGCTGCACCTGGCCGCCGAAAGCCACGTCGACCGCTCGATCGACGATCCAGGCGCCTTCCTGGTCAGCAACGTGATGGGGACCTACCACCTGCTGCAGGCGGTGCGGGCCCACTGGGAGGGGCTGCCGGCGGAGCGGCGGGAGCTGTTCCGCTTCCACCACATCAGCACCGATGAGGTGTTCGGCTCCCTGGGGGCCACGGGCCGGTTCTCGGAGACCACCCCCTACGACCCCCGCAGCCCCTACTCGGCCAGCAAGGCGGGCAGCGACCACCTGGTCCAGGCTTGGCATCACACCTTCGGACTGCCGGTGGTGCTGACCAACTGCAGCAACAACTACGGCCCCTGGCAGTTTCCCGAGAAGCTGATCCCGGTGGTGATCCTCAAGGCGGCCGCCGGCGAGCCGATCCCGCTGTACGGCGATGGCGCCAACGTGCGCGACTGGCTGTACGTGGAGGACCACGTGGAGGCCCTGCTGCTGGCCGCCACCAGCGGCGAGGTGGGCCGCAGCTACTGCGTCGGTGGCCATGGTGAGCGCACCAACAAGGAGGTGGTGCAGGCCATCTGCGCCCTGCTCGATGAGCTGCGCCCCGACGGGGCCCCCCACGCCGGCCTGATCACCCCGGTGGCCGACCGGCCGGGCCATGACCGGCGCTATGCCATCGACCCGGAGCGGATCAGCACCGAACTGGGCTGGCAGCCCCGCCACGACTTCCAGCAGGGCCTGAGGGCCACGGTGCAGTGGTACCTGGAGCACGACGACTGGTGCACCAATGTGCGCAGCCGGGCCGGCTACGGGGGCGGCCGCCTGGGCCAGGCGGGTGCTGGCGCGGGAGCCGTGGCGGGAGCGGGGCATTGACCCTGCGGCTCACCAACACCCTCACCCGCACCTGCGAGCCGTTCGAGCCGCTGCAGCCGGGGACGGTGTCGATCTACTGCTGTGGCGTCACGGTCTACGACCTCTGCCACCTGGGTCACGCCCGCAGCTACATCGTCTGGGATGTGCTGCGGAGGTATCTGCTGTGGAGCGGCTACGCGGTGACCTTCGTGCAGAACTTCACCGACATCGACGACAAGATCCTCAAGCGGGCCGAGGAGGAGGGCAGCTCGATGGAGGTGGTGAGCGAGCGCAACATCGCCGCCTTCCAGGCCGACATGGCCGCCCTGCACATCCTTCCCCCCGACCGGATGCCCCGGGCCACCCGCAGCCTGGACGCGATCCGTGCGCTGATCGGCGAGCTGGAGGCCAAGGGGGCGGCCTATTCGGCCGATGGCGATGTGTACTTCGCCGTGATGCGGCAGGCCGGCTACGGCAAGCTCAGCGGCCGCACGCTGGAGGAGCAGCAGGAAGGGGCCAGCGGCCGCACCAGCGAGGCGGAGGAGGCCCGCAAGCGCCATCCCTTTGATTTCGCCCTGTGGAAGGGGGCCAAACCGGGGGAACCCAGCTTCCCCTCGCCCTGGGGGCCGGGGCGTCCGGGCTGGCACATCGAATGCTCGGCGATGGTGCGCGAGGAGCTGGGCACCACGATCGACATCCATCTGGGTGGGGCCGATCTGATCTTTCCCCACCACGAGAACGAGATCGCCCAGTCGGAAGCGGCCAGCGGCCAGCCCCTGGCGCGCTGGTGGCTGCACAACGGCATGGTGAACGTGGGCGGCGAGAAGATGTCCAAGTCGCTGGGCAACTTCACCACGATCCGGGCGCTGCTGGAGAGCGGCGTCAGCCCGATGACCCTGCGGCTGTTCGTGCTGCAGGCCCACTACCGCAAGCCGCTGGATTTCACCGGCGAGGCCCTGGCGGCGGCCGGCACCGGGTGGAAGGGGCTGGATGCCGCCCTGGGACTGGGCGAGCGCCACGGGGCGGCCCTGGGCTGGGGAGCCACGCCCGCCGCCGAAGACTCCGAGGCGCTGGCCGAGGCCCGCGGCCGCTTCGCCGCCGCCATGGACGACGACCTGAACACCTCGGCGGCCGTGGCGGTGCTGTTCGAGCTGGCCCGGCCGTTGCGGGCCCTGGCCAACCGGCTGGAGCGGGGGGGCAGCGACGCCGAAGCCGGCGGCGAGTCGGCGGAGCTGGAGCCCCGCTGGCGGCAACTCAAGGAGCTGGCCGGAGTGCTGGGCTTGGAGGCGGAGGCCGCGAGCGCCGCGGCGGAGGGCACCCCGGCCGAGGCGGCGGAGGCGGAGGCGGCGATCCAGCAGCGGATCGAGGAGCGCCGGGCCGCCAAAGCCGCCCGGGATTTCGCCACTGCCGACCGCATCCGGGCCGAACTGGCCGCCGAGGGCATCGAACTGATCGACCGGCCCGGCGGTGTGACCGACTGGGTGCGGAGCTGAAGTGCGCACTAATATGCGCATCAACTGAGGCGGCACCCATGCGCACCACCCTGGAGTTGCCCGATCCGCTGTTTGCGCGCCTGAAGGCCCATGCCGCCAGCCGGCACCTCACGCTCAAACAGCTGTTGCGCACCTACGTGGAGCAGGGGCTTGATGGAGAATCCCCAGCCCAGCGCCCGCCACGATCGGCTGCCACGCTGCCCCGAATGGACGGGCCCTTGCCCATTCCAGAGGAACAGCTGAGCAATGCAGGACTGTTCAGCCTGATGGAACCATGACCAGCCAGACGGATCTTCCAGATCTCAATGTCTGGTTGGCGATGACCTCAGCAGGCCACGCCCATCACACCCAGGCCGTTCACTACTGGGAAACCGAGGCTGCCGAACGGGTTCTGTTCTGCAGCGTCACGGCCCTAGGCCTCATGCGGTTAGTGAGCCAGCCGAAGCTGATGGGTTCCGCCGTGAAGAGTTCTGCCGAAGCTACAGCCCTCCTGCAAAGCCTCTGCGCCCAGCCGGGTGTGTCCATTGCGGAGCCTGAGCAGAGCGCCTGGGACATCTTCCACGCGATCGTCTGCGACCTTCAGCTGCCTTCCAAGCACTGCACCGATGCCTACCTGGCAGCCCTGGCGATGGCGAACGGCTGGCGGTTGGTTAGTTTCGATCGAGATTTCAACCAGTTCAACGATCTCGACTGGCTGTCCCTTTCGTGAGTCACCCACCCGCCACCTCAGCGCTCGATGCGCTGCTGCTGCCCTGGCAGGTGGATGCGGCCTTGCGCCGCGCGGGTCGCTGCATCTGGAGGCGGAGCTGAGGCGATGGCCAGCGTCTCGGTGGTGATCCAGTTCTTCGAGGACTTCGATTTCATCGAGCGGGTGGTGGAGCGGCTGGCCTGGGTCGACGAGATCGTGGTGAACGACGGACCGTTCCAGTTCACCCGCGAGCTGCTCGAGCCGCTGGTGGGGCGGGATCTGGAGCAGCCCAGCCCGCGTGCCGCCGGGTTGTTCGCCGGGCTCGCCAGGCGCCTTGGGGTGCCGATCCACTACCACCACGGTGTGTTCGCCGGCGAGCGGGAGAAGCGGATCCACGGCTACGGGCTGGCGGCCGGGGATGTGGTGCTGTCGGTGGATGCCGACGAACTGCTGCTGCTGGATCGGGAGGCGGTGGAGCGTTTCTGGGCCAGCCCGGCGCTGGTGGCCAGCTTCGACTGCGTCAATTTCACCTACCTGAACCTGGTGTGCGGCAAGCCGGACAGCCCGCTGGTGGCCCGCAAGCCGTTCGCCTTCAAACGCGAATCGATCACGGCCGAGCACCACCTGGATTACCTGTGGCTGGTGGGGGTGGAACAGGCGGCGGTGGCCAGCACGGACTTCCTGCCGGAGGCCCTCTGCGGCGGCGCCCACCTCACCACCGTGCGCAGCGCGTATGGGGCCAGCATCAAGTTCGGGTTCTACAACTGCCTCTACTTCCACCTACACGGCGGCGAGGGACTGCAGGGCAGCTTCCAGGCGGCGCGGCAGTTTTTCGCCCAGGGAGACTTCGATCGCCAGGCCCAGGCGGAAGTGTATGGGCGGGCGATGGCTGATGCGATCGGCTTTCCTGACCAGCAATTCTTCCGCTCCGCCGACCCCGCCCAGGTACCCGAGGCGATCCGCCATCTGGCGGAGGAGGTCTGTGGACCCCACAACCACGGGCTGCCCCACCGGCATCTGAGCGGCCGGCTGGTGCGGGGGGTGCCGCTCTATGCGCTGATGGCGGCCGGATCGGCGCTGCGGGTCTCGCTGGCGATTGCCGCCGAGGCACGGCTGCGCGTATTCCCGCTCGTGCTGGACGGTCCGCCGCTGGACCTAGGCCAGCCGGCCGTGGAGCAGCGCTGGACGGCGGAAGCCCTGCAGCCCCACACGCTGCAGCTGGAGCTGCCGCAGGAGGACCGGGCAGGCGAGCGGATCGGCGATCTGGTGGAGCTGGTGGTGTGGAGCGGCGCAGAAGTCGCAGCGGCCTGGGCACTGGCATCACTGGCGCCCCAGTTCAGCCTGCAGGTGGTGGATGCAAGCCCGGGCGCACCATCGAAGGCGACAGTCACAACAGCCGGGAGCTGAATCAGCCGCGTCCTGTCTCAGGTGCACCCACAAGGCCCTGGATCACCTGCTCGAGACGACTGCTGCTGCAGTGTTTCGCAAAGGGCTGGTCAAGAACCAGATTGGAATAGCGCAAGCATGCGTCCTGGACCTGGCCCAGGGACAGCTGGGCCTCCTTCCCCCTGGCACGCTCCAGGATGTTGCGGTGGATCTCCTCAGGTGAGGTATCGAGCCAAAGAAAGGACTCCCTGGACATGTCAACACCTGCCATGGCGAGGCTGACGCGCAAGGCTGCTCGCCACTGCTCCCAGACCAGAATGGTGCCTTCAATGATGATGGACCCCTGGAAGGAGAGGCAGATGGAGTGCGATTGAAGAAACGAATAATGCAGGGCCTCGATCGCCGATGTGCGCTGCAGTAGCGCTTGCCAAAGCCCCCAGTCCCCTGCGGGTCCGGGCTTGCAGAACGGACAGAGCCGCATGGCCGCAATCAGGGCAAGCTGGTCGGTATGGATGACATGGGCGATCCTGGACAGGCGAAGCGCCAGGCTTGTTTTGCCTGATCCAGAAGCACCAATGATGCAAAGAATGTGGTTCATTCTCCGGGCCTGAATGATTCCATGCGGGTCGCCGAGACTGGGTTCTGCCACCCCAGCTGATCCAGCCTCAAAACGAAAATTCGAAACAACCCAACGTGGCGCATGGTCAGGGTGGACGATGCAAGCGAGATACGCGCGCGACCGGAACGGGTTCCGCCAATCACCGAAAAAGAGAACAAGGAATGGACTGGAGTGCGTCAGTCAACTGGAGACTGGGGCAGTTGGCAACGTCAGACTTAATGGAAGGCAGAAGCAAACTCCGGCCGAGTAAGCGTGGCCAGCGCAAGCGCCCGAGACTTGATCCAAAAGGGCCAAGGCAAGGCCTACGAAGATAAAGGGGACGTTGACAGGCACTCATGGGCGTTGGGGCCTTGATGCTTTCGAAACCGACAGCATCGAACAAGGCTCCCGAGCGGATCACCTAGCAGCAAGCCTGCCAACCACGGCGAGGGGCGGGACGAGAGGCAGGAAGTCAGGGGCAGGGAGCAGCAGGTCCTTTGACAGCCAAGGTAATAACAGAAGATGCGTGAATTCTGGCCAAAGAGAGTGTTAGACGTGCATCACCGTCAAGGCCGAACGACGGAGTTACGAAGCGGAGCAGTGGTCTAGATTCTGCAGGGTGGAATATTCAGCCGTCCAGAATACCTGGCCGTCGCAAGACAGTAGGATTCAAACATCTCTTCAGCCACGACGAAGCCCCTTTGCTGCATGTCCGCATAGGCCGTTCTCCAGTGAAGGCCATAGTGCTGACCTAACTTCGTTGCATTGATGGCCTGACCACCGTTGAGAATCTTGGATGCCACATGCCTGGGACTGCGATACTTGAAATGAATGATGCGAGCCCCGACCTCGCAGGCCACAAAGATCTTGTCACGGGAAAGATCACCATGGGCCAACACATGGTTGCCCATGGTGAGTCCCGAAACAAAACGGGGGTTGAAGGCATTTTTGGTGACAATCTGACCTGAGCAGGCCTCAACGACATCGATGGCCCCATAGACATCCTGTCTCTCGTCGTAGTGGACGAGCGAGCTGCTCGCTGCATTGCACAGGTGAAAGACAACAACTTCCGACTTTCTCTCGATCACTCGGTCCACCAGCCATCGAAATCCGACTCCTGGCGGAAGATCAACAAACTCGTCAGCATCCAGCGGGAAGATCAGCCTCAACTCGTCACCGGCGCAACCGAAGCAGTCCCTTGCCAGGCGGCAGAGGCCCTGAGTCTTCTTGGCCTGGTAAAAGCCTTCGATTGGATCCTGCACGAGAAGGACCGTACAGTCTGAGTGCAGCCTGGCGAACCTGGAGACAACCGAAGCTGTTCCATCCCTAGAGAGATTATCCATCACGGCAAACTTGCGACACCCTAACTGATAGTGATGCAGCAGGTTGGCCATCATCACATCAGCCTCATCGCGCACCATCATGCAGATGGCAAGATCGTCAACAGGCTCAAGCGGCGTGTCTTCTGAATGCGTGGGCAGCGAGAAGTTTCGATCAATACTCAAATGGGACTGGTGAATCCTGAGGCGTGCCTCTGCATAAAGTACAGCCGCCTTCGTTGGCGTGTGTGAAATAAAATGCTCAGGACAGGAGCCAATCTCCAGAGCGGCTGATGAGATATCTTCTCGCCTCAGAAAAAAGAGGTAGGCAAGCATGTAAGGATTGTGCGCCTCGGGGAATCGCCGCTTGAATTCATTGATCTTGGCGAGAAACTCCTCATCGCGTTCCTGAAGATCGAGGAGTTCGCACAATTTGGCCAGAAAAAGTCTGGTCGGCGCAAATCCTGGAGTCTGGACAAGACCAGACAGCATCCGGTCAGCAGCTTCCAGTTGGCCGTTCCTCAGAAACTGGCCGGCTTCATCCAAGCTGGCAGCCTGCTCATCTGTCAGGTTTGCCATGAGCGAGTTGATGTCGAGCTACCGAAGGGTAGGATTGTATAGTTTTATTGTCAAGTCACGAGTGATCGGGGGTGACAGCAATCACGTGAAGCGAAGAATGCCTGCGAAAACGCATGCGATTGGCGACTTCACCTACAGCTCGATCCCCCAATCCGCACAGACCGGAGCACAGATCTCACGGAACTGCTGAGCTTGGGCGGCAGAAATACAGGTCTGACTCAATGTTTTATACGAGGGTCTTTCAATGGAGGCTGTCAGAACATCCTCTCGAGACTGACTACAAAGCGCAATCCCATCGTCAACCACGCTATCGGGAAGACCAAGAAAGCTAAACAGCTTGGTGACAGTCGTGGCGGGATCAGAGCGAAGCTGCAATTGGGAGACAACATGGGAATCAGGGGCGTAAGGGGAAGCAAGGAGCTGCTCAATCCCTCGCATCGCGGACACCCAGCCTGTAGCCACCTCAACAGGATCTGTGGTAGGACGTTCACCATCACGGCCGCCGAACTTCAACGCTGCAGACTCATAGACTTCTACCGGACTGCGTACACAAGCGATGAAGACGGCGTCCGGAAAGACTTCCTTCACCACTCCCCAACCATGGCAGGCCACAGCACCGGGGGTCTTATCAATGAACTGATCACTCCCATAGGTCCTTCGATAAAACTCCCGAAAGAACCTTGTATTGGTATCTTTCAGTTCGTCAAGGTCAAGGAGCTTGACAAGCTCCTTACCCGTGAAGTCGGTGCGCCGGCGATAAAGATTGACCTGATGATGAATTTCCTGCAGCAGGGTCAGCGTATGGGCCTCACCGTGCGAGGGCAGCCTGGTGAACGTTGCAATTAGTTTTCCAACGAATGATGTTCCTGATCTTGGATAGCCAATGATGAAGATAGGGGCTTTCATGGATGGTAGGTGGTCTACGGTGAGGGATTGAAAAGGGATGGCCTGCGGATGTCTGGAACGATCACTCATGTTTCCTGATGAAAGAGGGCCTCGAGAGCTTCCAGCCTTGAAGGTGTCGATTCCTCCAGAGTCAGCTGGCGCTGCATCGCGTGACGAAGATCTGAGGCAACGGGCTGAACCTGATCCAGATGCGGATACGCCTCTGCCGCGAAGCCTTCCCAGCACGATGTGGCCATGGGAACACCAGCTTGGGAATAGAAATCTTCGAGACGGCGGAAGGCTGCCATGGGCTGGGAAAGAAAGGCAACCGCCGGTGGGAAAATCGTGGTGGTATCGGCCCCTTCGTGGAGCATCCACTCAGACATCTCAATCAAAGCGTCAAGAGCATGACGAATACCGTGCAGACTCGTAACAAGATCAGTAACCCCGCCGGCCTGTTGCTCCTTCCGCTGGATCCGATCGACCTGCCGGAGGATCCCATCGGCATCGGAAAGCAAAGCGACCGTTGCAGATTGAGCCACAAGTTGCTTCCAATACACAGGAGGATACCGATAGCCAATCACAAAATGGTGCTGTCTGCTTCGGCTGAGCGAAGTGATCCAGTCGCCTGGCGCATCAGCGTCGAGCCCATGGGCAGGAGGGTCCAGGCAGGCATGGCCGTTCTGGACAGCAAGCCGCTCAATAAAACTGAAGAAGACCGAGTCGATGCCAAGGGGCAGCGCGACGCTCAGGTGAATCATCCGTTGCCTCCAACAGCAAGAGCCTTGTAGTAACTGTCCAGCGCCCGCTTCGGACTCAGATGGCTGGCGGTCTGATGGGCCGCATGGGCCATCTGCAGGTATCTGTCGTGCTCCATCTCCAGAAACAGCGCCATCTTGGCGGCAAGATCGGCGGGATCCCTGGCCACGAAGTTGAAGCCGTCCACACCGTGCTGGACCCGCTCCGCCAGCCCACCGATGAAGGCCGCGATTACCGGCTTGTAGCAGGCAAAGGCTTCGGTGACCACAAGCCCGAACACTTCGGGCCAGGTGGATGGAACCACCACCACATCGACGCCAGCCATGCGGCGGATCAGCTCGTCATGCGTGTAGCCGCCGAGTTCGACCACCTCCCCATGCTCCCAGGCATGGCTCTCGCTGATCATCCCTTCCACCTTGCTCTGGTACTCACCGGAGGCGAAGTTCTTATTGCCGCCATTGATCACGATCTGGAAGGGACGCAGGGGCTGACTGCGGTTAAGAAGATCGCCTGCCTTCAGCAGCACGTGAATGCCTTTGTTGTCCACAAACTGGCCGAAAAAGCCGAAGCGAATCGGCTTCTGGGAAGTGGATTCAGGCATCGGCGCCTGCGCTGGGTAGCGCTCCAGATCGATCGGATGGTTGATCACATGGACGCGCTGTGCATCGATTCCCATCTCCCGAACGAGAACACCTCCAAGATGCCTGGCTGGCACGATGTAGCTGTCGGCCATCTCCAGCAGATCCACGTTGTGCTTGTGCCGGGCCATGAAGGTATCGGCGGTGATGTGGGGGAAGCACATGGCACAGAGCTCCGGCTCAGCCTTGCTGCATAGGCCTCCATTCGTCTTCTTCACCATCTGACCATCGGCCAGACAGGCAAACAGCATTTCATGCACTCCCACGCTGATGTGCACCTCCGGCAGGGCGAAACGCAGCAGACCGAGCAGATCAATACCGATGTGCATGTAATGCGAAAGGAACACCGAGCGGGGCTCGAGCTTGCGAAGAAACAAGGTGAGGTCCTTGACGGCACGCGAATCGACACAGTTATGCCAGAAATAATCGTATTCTCCGGTAAAGAAGTAGAACTCATCCTCCGCTCCCGGCACCTTGCGCAGGTAGGCAGAGGCCTTGGTCCTCAGGCTTGTCTGGGGTGATGTCGCGCCGATGAAGCACACCTTCAGATCGGAATACTTGCGCAGATTCAAAAAAAGATCATAGGCACATTGCTGTGCCCCGCCATGCACCACCTTGGGATGGAAAAGGCTCAGAATCACCAGGTCGTAACGGCTCATAGCGAATACTCCACCGGTAGATCCATGGTTTCCAGGACTCGCCGCCACTTCAGGGAGAACAGCAAGCGGTTGATATGGCTGGTGGTGCCACTGAGGTGATAGGGGGCTACGGATCCAGTCCCTTCAGCGTGATAGAACTTGATGTCATCCCAGACCCGCACAGGGATCCCTTCCTGTCGCGCTCTCAGACAGAGGTCGAAATCCTCAAAATGGGCATACACAATCTCTTCGCTGAATCCGCCCAGGTGGTTGAACAGCGGCGCGCTGATCGCCATCAGGGAGCCTGAGCAGGCGATCACTTCCGCCCTGGTCTGGTTGCGGCCCACGGAGAAACCGTTGAACAGATGAATCGCTCCGGCCTTGGCGGTTGTCAGTCGCGTGGCAGTGAGGCCCTCCTGCATCAGGGTGCCGTCTGTGAAGTATTGAAACGCACTGTGGATCGCATTCGGTTCGTTGAGGGCTCGGGTGATGAGCTGCTTGTAATCCCCTACCGAGTCGGCGAAAAGGTCGTTGTTATGGAACAGCAGGCACTCGCCGGTGGCATGCTCCGCACCCAGATTGCAGCCAGCCGAGAAGCCCAGGTTGGTGGCCCTATTCAGGATGCCGATCCGCAGGCCCGGACGTATGTCGGCAAAGCGATCGAGGATATGGAAGGTTTCCGAGAACAGTTCGGGCGAGTTGTTGACGACGATCAACTCGAGGGGCAAACCGGATTTCGCCAGCTGCAGAATGGCCGGCTTGGCCGCCAGGAAGGAGCCCAGCTGCACGAAGATCACCGAGGCCAGCGGCGCCCGTGTCAACGGGGTGCGCGTCAGCCAGTGGACCTCAACATCATGGCGTTCAGCGGCCACGTGCCGGGCGAACAACCCAGAGGCCGCCCTCACGGTCTGGGGGGTGAACAGCCGCAGGGAATCCGGCCAGCGGTTGCCGCTGTCGATCGACACCCGGAACACACCCAGCGCCGCCTCAAAGAAGCGTGGCGTGCTGGTTTCCTCGGGCACCTCCGCCAGGCAGATCTCCACCGAGGTGACGCGCGCCTTCTCTTCACCTTCGGGTTCCACGATCAACGGCAGGCGGCCGAGCTCCGACCAGCGCCGGAAGCCCGCGCCGTCGATCAGGGCGGCAAAGCCATGGTTCTGATGTTCCGGAAGACCCAGGGCCTGGCACACATCGGGGCGGTGATAGAACGTGGCCGATCCCACCGCATGGGCGCCGGGCATCAGCGGGTCGCTGAGCCGGAAAAGGCTGCCGCTGCCGAAGGCTTCCCGGCACCAGCCGATGAGCAGCAGCAGCGACCCACAGCGCAGACTGCGATCGAGATGCACATCAACGGCGGCGCCCGTCTCGCAGACCTGGGCTGTGATCGCATCGAGGCGACCGAGGGGGACGTTGCCTTCCGCGGTGGTGCGGTCGGCCTCGATCGAGGCCCAGGTGAATTCAGGCTGGAGGCCCTTGGCCTCGCGGAAGCAGAGGTAGGCCTCATCCGCCTGGCCAAGGGCCTTGTGGATCAGACCGAGCTCGAAGGGGATCCAGGGGTTGCTCGCCTGTTCCCGGAACGGGCGCAGAATGGCCAGAGCGTCCTCGGGCCGCCCGCTCTGGCGATGGGCGTGGGCGCGGATGAAGGCCAGCATCGGGTCTGCACTGTCCGCCGTCGTGCTGGCCAGCCAGCGATCCGTCAGCGCGATGGCCTCGCTGAAACGCTCCTCATCCACCAACTGCTTGGCCTTTCGGAACAGGGCCTCCGAACTCAGCTGCTGGAGATCGGGTTCGACAAAGACACGGGCTGCCGGACGATCAAGCGCAGGGTCAGACTCCGGTGGAGCCGATACAGGCACCACTGGGTAGCCAGGCTCTTCACCTGAAGAAAGGTGAATCGGATGGCCTGACACACGATGGGTGCCGACGTAGGCAGCCAGGCGATCCCAGTCGCTCAGGGAAACAGGATTCCCAAGGAGCCTGATCTGCAGTGCTTTTCGATCGAGAGAATCAACGGGCACAGTTAAGTGAGATCCGGCTTTTGCCTAGAAATAATCCTTAGTAACTTACCCCCAATTCCGCCACGATTACAGCAGAGAGCATGGCAATCGCATGAAGCTTTGCTGAATATCTATCGCCCATCACATGCCATGACCAAGCGCTTGATCAGCCGCGGAAGGCCTGCCGCTCTAGCGCTGCGCCTCGATCACCAGCACCCCGGGGAGATCGGATCCGAGCACCCCGAACTTCCAGCTGGCCATGTGGTGAATCCGCGCCTCGGCGAAGCCCGCGGCCCGCAACTGTTCGAGCACCTCCCAGCCAGGAATCCGGTACACGAGCGAGCCGCCGACCGGCCGGATCGGATCGCCATGCCGCTCGGGCTCCCCGATGAGTTCCGGCAGACCCGTTTCCGTGTTGTGCCGGGCCTTCACGATCGACTCCCGCTGACCGAAGGCCAGCGGGCAGGTGGCCACCAGCCGCCCACCCGGCCGCAGCACCCGGGCGATCTCCCGGAAGGCGACCTCCAGCTGGGGCACGTGCTCGAACAGCTCGTTGCAGAGCACCACGTCGAAGCGGGCTTCCGGGAACGTCAGGGAGCAGAGGTCCTGATGCAGGAGATCGCTGCCGGCCAGTTCCGCGCCCTCCATGTATTCGCTGCAGACGAGCGAGCCTGCCCCCAGCCGGCGCTGCAGCCACAGGGCCAGGCCGCTGAGCGCCTCCGCCAGGTACACATCCTGGCGGGCCAGGGCGTCCAGAGATCCGCAGGCCTGCTCCAGCACCCGAAGAACGGCACGATTGCGGCTCAGCAGACCGTTGGCCACCAGGGATTCCCGATAGTTCGGCCCCTGGATCTGCAGCGCCTCCGGCGGGATGTGCTCGCCCGTGAGGGGTTCGAGCATTCCCAGCGTCTGCGTCACGGCGACGCACTCGTCCAGCAGGCTGCCCTGCTGGAGCAGGTCGGCGAGCTCAGGTTGAAACGCTTCGAAGCTGGTGTAGCTGCGCTGCAGATCGTGCAGGGCGAGCACCTTCTCGCCGGGCATGAGCTGCGGGCGGATTCCTGCCTGCACCAAGGCTCTTTCGCCAGTATGGGGAGAAGGCTAGGGAGAGGTGACCGGCGGCGCCATCATCCCGTTCTTGGCTTTGCCCAGCCAGCCCAGCACCCCGTGCCGATGCTCCTTCCCGGTGGTTCTCGCATCACCTGGCTTTGGGATCTCTGTCATCTGATGCCGGCCTGACCACCTTCATGCCTTGACCCGCAGGTCCATGGACCTCTCCGGTCGCGAGCGGTGATGGTCCTGACCAGGCACGCCCGTGTCACTGGCACTGGCCTGCATCGGACCGGACCGCATGGATCTGGCCATCTGGCAATTCTGTACAGGCTGTACAGAACCCGGAATCACCTGCAACAGGGCACCGCTGTCCCGATCGATCAACCCGTTCGTTGCTCCGGTGGCTGGAATTCAGGGATTCACGGTCGGCTATCCGGTGGTTGGCCCATGCTGCGACGGAGCTGGAGCCATTCCCGGCCCGTCATTCCCAGCCGGCACGGCGCCGCAGCGCGGCCGCCGCCGCTGGGGAGCCGGCCAGCTCCAGGCCCTCCGCCAGGCTGAGCAGCGTCGCCTGACGCTGGCTCAGGGCCACGGCCTCTTTCGTCGCCCCCAGCACCTCGGCGTGGGCGAAGGCCAGCCCCGCCTGCTGCTGCTGCTGCCGCTCCTGGGCTGAGGGCTCGATCCGCTGGCTGAGGGCCACCCCGTAGCGCAGCCACTCCGCCGGATCGTGACTCTCCAGCGGGTGGGCCGCGATCACCGCCTGCCAGTCGGTGGTCATGCCGGTTGGCTCACTCATGGTCGGCGGCCCTCTCCAGCCACCCCACCACGGGGGAGGACACGGCCACCGCCAGCACACCGAAGCGGCTGCCGATGGCCTGGGCCAGGGGCAGGCGATAGGCCCCTCCGGTCGCCAGCAGCACCGTGAACGGACGCTCCCGGTGCAGGGCCTCCAGATCCACCAGCAGCGCTTCCAGGCTGTGATCGAAACCGGCCGCCGGCCGGTGGGGGTGGCGGCTCTCCGGCACCTCCAGACAGCGCAGACCGAAGGCCCCGCCCGCAAACAGGCGGCCGGCCCGGTGGGCCTCCTGCAGCGCCTCGCTGCCATGCCCCACCAGCACCACCTCGGCTCCGCCGAGGAGCTCCAGCAAGTCGGAACCCTGGGGGGATTGGCGCAGCCGGCCCGGCCGGCCCTGCAGCTCCCAGGGCAGCCAGAGGCCCTGGGTCGCGACATCGGCACTCCATACCTGGGCCTGCAGCAGGGCCTGCAACGCCGGCCGGGCCCAGTGGCGCAGGCTGTCGAGGGGTACCTGGGTCGCCGCATAGAAGCCGCCCTCCACGTGGAAGCGCCGCAGCACCTCCAGCGCCCCCGGCAGGGCCGTCCCGGCATCGGTCGCACCCGCGACCCAGAACGCATCGTCGTGGTGGCGGCGCCGCAGTTCAGCCAGGGCCTCCTCCAGGGGCTCGGCGGCCCCTGCGGCCTGGCGCAGCACCATCAGCTCCAGCGGATCCAGCTCCACCACTAGAGCGCCGGGGCGCCACTCCACCGCCGGCAACGCCCCCACCTGGGGCCCCAGCCGCTCCTGCCAGAGCACCGCCGCCCGCCGCAGCAGCATCAGCGCCTCATCGCCCGGCGGCAGCCCCCCGTCCCCCAGGCTCTCCACCAGGCTGGCGATCGGATGGTCGGCCGGCCGGCCGCTGGACTGCCAGGGCTCCAGAAACGCCTCCAGGGCTGCGGTCGCCGCCTCGCCGTCGCCCGTGAGAAATGGCGCCAGGGAAAACACGTCCCGCGCCTGCGACGGATCGGTCATCGCCGCCACCAGCCGCAAAGGCGGCAGCGCCGCAGCGGCGCCACCCCCGTCGGCGTCATCGTCATCGAGCCACTCCGGCTCCAGGACCTCGCTGGGGGCGGAGACCGCCGCGCCGCGGCCCTGCTGCTGCAGTTCCAGGCTGAAGCGGGCCCGCAGCAGCGCCGCCTCGAAGGCCGGGCGCCGCTCCGCCGCCACCGGCAGACGGCCCACCAGCGCCACCAGCCGGGCCAGCTCGCCGGCGCTGAGGGCGGCGGCTCCCGGCAGCCCCTCGATCACCCTGGCCATGGCGCTGCGGCAGCCCTCGGCGACCCAGTCCGGCGGGGGATCCAGCAGCCGGCTCAGCCGCAGGAACAGATCCAGACAGGGCCCGGCGGCGGCCCCGTCGGTGCCGATCCGCTGCTGGAAAGCCAGAGCACCGTGCTGCACCAGCTGCTGCTCCAGCACGGGCAGCCAGTCGGGCACGGGCCAGGGGTGGGGCGCCGCCCGCTCCAGCACCTGCGCCATCCGCAGGCAGAGCGCCCCGTCACCGGCCCGTTCGGGGGCCGCGAAGTCGGGCGTCTGGCCATCGCGGGGAATCACCTGCCCATGTACCTGCACCGTCAGCTGAGCCAGCAGATCGCCGTAGCGCTGCCACAGCACCGCTGCCACCGCCGGCCGTGCCGCCGCCAGCTCGATCACGTGCTCCAGCAGCTGGTCGTGGGCGGCCAGGGCAATCTCCGGCTCCTGTCGCTCCAGCGCCTCGCGCAGGGCCGCCGCCGCCAGCTCGGTCAGTTCCCCCAGAAGGGGATCCTCCGGCGCCCGACCCGCCGTCTCGGCCCGCAGTGCCGTGATCAACCGGTGGTGCGCGGCAGGGGGCAGATCCAGCTGCCGCAGCAGCCGCAGCGGCACCCAGACACCAGGCTCGCCGCCACCGCCGCCGGCGCTGCCAGCGCCATCCGTGGCGACACGAGACAAAGCGGTAGGGCGGCAATAACGTTCCGCCATCGATTCCAGCATGGCTGCGATGCTCGCCGAGCCGCCCGGCACCCTGGAAGATTCCACCGTCTCCCTGGCGGAGTTGCGGCGCCCTGGGCTGGTGGGCCGGCTCGAGGGCTGGAGCCCCGAGGGCGGCCTCAGCGGCTGGGCCTGCCCGTGGCCGCTGCAGGGCCAGGCGGCACCTCTGCGCCTGCATCTGGTGCTCGAGGACCTGCTCGATCCCGGCCAGCGCAGGGTCATCGCCGAGCTGATGGCCGTCCAGGCGCGGCCCGACCTGCTCGCCGCGGGCATCGAGCAGCCCTGCGGCTTCCGCTTCTGGTGGGGCCCCACCCACCCCCTGCCGCCCTTCTCCCAGGGGCTGGTGCTGCGGATGCTCGCCGAGGGGACCGGGACCGAACTGCCCGGCAGCCCCCTGCGGCTCGATGCCGGCACCCACGGGCGGATCGAGCACCAGCGCCGCCACGGTCCCATCCGCGAAGGCGCCCTCACCCAGCTGCAGATGCCGCTCCTGCACGGCTGGGGCCGCGGCCCCGAGCCCCTGCAGCTGCGCCTCGACGGCGGCACCACCCTGCCCATCGCGCCGCCCGAGCCGCTGCCGGAGGGGCCCTGGCCCTTCCAGCAACTGCTCCCCGCCGCCCTCGCCGACGGCGCCGTGCACCATCTCCAGCTCGAAACCGGCGCCGGCCTGGTGCTGGATCAGCGCTTCGAGCTGCTCCCCTTCCACCTCACCCCCTGGGCGGCCCTGCAGCGGCACGCCCGGCCCCCGTTCCCCGACGAGCTCGCCCCCCTCGCCCGCGAGCGCTACCGCAGCCTGCGCACCTGGCTCGCCTGGGCCGACTCAGGCGGCACGCCCCTGCCTGAAGACCTGCCCCTGCTGCAGCGCCTGCTCGAACTCCCCCTGCCCCGCACGGAAGGGCCGCCGGTGGCCGTCGGCCCCAGCGAACCGGGACCGGACGGCAGCGCCACGGCGCGCCAGCCCCTGCGGCTGCCGATCGCGGCGGATCCGCAGGTGTCGATCGTGATCCCGGTGCACAACCAGTACGGCGTCACCCGCCGCTGCCTGGCGGCCATCGCCTACGCCCCCACCCGCATCCCGTTCGAGATCGTGGTGGTCGACGACGGCTCCAGCGACGGCACCGCCGAAGCCCTGGCCGCCGACGCCCCCGGCGTGCGCCTGATCCGCCACGACTTCGCCCGCGGCTTCAACCAGGCCTGCTGCAGCGGCGCCGCCGCCGCCCGCGCCCCCGTCCTGGTGCTGCTCAACAACGACACCGAACCCTGCGCCGGCTGGCTGGAGGAATTGCTCGATCCCTTCGAGCGCTGGGCCGACACCGGCATGGTGGGGGCCCAGCTGATCTACCCCGACGGCAGCCTGCAGGAGGCCGGCGGCATCGTCTGGGGCAACGGCGAACCCTGGAACTACGGCCGTGGCGGCAACCCCCACGACCCCCGCGTCGCCTACGCCCGCCAGGTGGACTACGTCAGCGCCGCCGCCCTCGCCATCCCCCTGGAGCTCTGGAAGCGGATCGGTGGCTTCAGCCCGGAGTTCTCCCCCGCCTATTACGAGGACACCGACCTGGCCTTCAAGGTGCGCCAGGCCGGCCACACCGTGCGCTACAGCCCCCTGGCCCGGGTGATCCACCACGAGGGCCTCAGCTGCGGCACCGACACCCAGGCCACCACCGGGCTCAAACGCTTCCAGGCGGTCCACGGCCCCGTCTTCCAGCAGAAGTGGGCCGCCGCCTTCGAGGGCAGCCGCGAGCCCGGCCACGCCGCCGCCGAAACCATCAAGGACCGCGGCATCCTCGGCCGCGCCCTCTGCCTCGATCAGGAGACCCCCCGGCCCGACCGCGATGCGGGCAGCCATGCGGCCCTGGTCGAGATGGGGCTGCTCCAGGACCTGGGCTGGAAGGTGACGCTCCTGCCCCTCAACCTGGCCTGGCTGGCCAGCTACAGCGAGGAGCTCCAGCGCCGCGGCATCGAGCTGATCCATGCGCCGTTCGTGCTCTCGCTCGAGGCGTTCCTGCGGGAGCGGGGCCGGGAGTTCGAGCTCATCTATCTGACCCGCTACACCGTGGCGGCCCAGGCCCTGCCGCTGATCCATCGCTACGCCCCCCAGGCCCGGCTGCTCTTCTGCAACGCCGACCTGCACCACCTGCGCCAGCTGCGCGCCGCCCGTGCCGAGGGGCTCGAAGGTGACGCCGCCCGCCGCGCCCTCGAAGCGGTGGAGGAGGTGAAGCGCCAGGAGCTGGCGGTGATGCGGGAGGTGCACCTGACCTTCAGCTATTCGGAGGTGGAACGGGCAGTGATCGAGGCCGAAACCCTCGGCGAGGCCGCCACCGCCCCCTGTCCCTGGGTGGTGCAGGGCCCGGAGGCCCCCGCCCCCCTCGAGGGCCGCAGCGGCCTCGCCTTCCTCGGCAGCTACGGCCACCCCCCCAACCGCGATGCGGTCGAGGCCTTCCTGGTGCAGGTGTGGCCCCAGCTGCTCCAGCGGCGGCCCGGACTGCGCCTCCATCTCTATGGCAGCGGACTGGACGACACCAGCGCTGCCCGCTGGGGCGCCGAACCCGGGGTGGTCGTCGAGGGCTGGATCGCCGATCCGGCCACCGTCTACGCCCGCCACCGCCTGTTCGTGGCGCCGCTGCGCTCCGGCGCCGGCCTCAAGGGCAAGGTGGTGGCCGCCGCCGCCCACGGCATCCCCCAGGTGCTCAGCCCCCTGGCCGCCGAGGCCACCGGCCTGCGCCACGGCCAGGAGGTGCTGATCGCCCGCAGCCCCGACGACTGGTGCCGGGCCGTGCTCCGGCTCGATGGCGACGACGACGCCTGGCACGCCATGGGCGCCGCCGCCTTCGCCTACGCGCGAAACACCTGGAGCCGGGAGCGCGGCCTGGCCCTGATGGCTGACGCCCTGGCCCGCCTCGATCTGCCCCACCGGAGCCCCGCGTGATGAGCACCGCCCGCGACACCCTGCCCGAACCCCTCTCCGGCCTGCGGGAGCCTGCCGTGGTGGAGCTGCCCCCCGGCCGCCCCTGGCTGGCCCTCTCCGAGCTCAACCGCCTGATCCGCCAGCAGGGCCAGGCCCGGCCCCTGGCCCGCGCCTGGGTGCTCGACCAGCTCGTGCATGCCATCCCCCTGCCCATCGACGAGGAGAAGGCCCTGATGGCGGGTTTCCTGGAGCGCCGGGGCATCACCGACGACGACCAGGTGCCCGGCTGGCTGCAGGAGCGCGGCCTGGCCTTCGACGACCTCCGCATCCTCGCCACCCAGAAACAGCGCCTGCAGCGCCTGGTGCGCAGCCGCTGGAGCGGGGAGGTGGAGGTGCGCTTCCTGCAGCGCAAGCCCGAGCTCGACCAGGTGGTCTATTCGCTGCTGCGGGTCGAGAACGAGGACCTCGCCGCCGAGCTCCATCACCAGATCGCCGAAGGGGAAGCCGATTTCGCCGATCTCGCCCCGCTCCACTCCAGCGGCCCCGAGCGCCACTGCCGCGGCCAGATCGGCCCCCTGCCCCTGGCCACCGGCCACCCGAGCCTGGTGAGCCGCCTGCGCCGCGGCCGCCCCGGCCAGCTGTTCGACCCCTTCGAGGCCGGCGAGAGCTGGGTGGTGCTGCGGCTGGAACAGATCCTGCCGGCCGAGTTGAACGACGCCACCAGGGAGCGCATGATGGCCGAGCTCTTCGAGGAATGGCTCGAGCAGCGGGTACGGCTCCTCCTCGAGGGCCAGCCGCTGCCGCCCCTCGACGCGATGCTCGCCCTGCTGCAGGAGGACGTCACCCCATGACCTCCTCCCCCGGGGCCATCAGCGGCCTGCTGAACGACTTCACCCCCTTCGACCGCCTCCCCCCCGCCCGCCGGGACGCGATCGATCCGATGCTGGAGCCCCTCCGCTTCCGCATCGGCCAGACCGTCCTGCGCCCGGACGTGCTGCCCGAGGGCGTGCTGCTGCTCTGCAGCGGCCAGTTGCGCAGCCTCGGCCCCAGCCCCAACGGCCGGGGGCTGCGCACGATCGAACGCCTGGGTCCCGGCTCCCTGGCGGGCTGGGCCGGCCTGCTGCGCGGCGATCCCTGCGAACATTTGCGCGCCACCACCGACGTGGAGGCCCTGCAGCTCCCCGCCGCCGCCTTCCGCGACCTGCTGGAGGGCCATCCCGACTTCGCCGCCTGGTTCGCCAACCGGCCCAGCGCCGCCGAGCTCCACACCCTGCTGCTGGCCCTGGCGAAACGGGATCCCCTCGGCGAAGCCCTCCTCGACGACTGGCCCCTGCCCGCCGACGAGGTGCGCCTGCGCAGCCTGCGGCCCGGCGGCCCCACGGAGCTGGGCCTGCCCCCCGGCTTCCGCTGGTACGCCAGCAGCGGCCTGCCCCTGGCCGAACCCTGGTCCGAGCGTCCCCTGGTGGCCCCCGGCCCCGAGGCCCCCTGGCTGCGGCTGGTGGGCCTGGCGATCCCCCGCGAGGCGGAAGCCCCGATCACCCTCGGCGCCGACCCCCTCACACCGATCCTGCTCCCCAGCGTGGAGGGGGCCGGCACCACCTACGCCCCACCGGTGGAGCCCCCACCCCGTCGGGCCGCCGACCGCAGCGGCCAACTGGTGCTGGGCCGGGCCAGCGGCCCCCGCGCCGTGCCCATCGCCCTCTGCCAGGCCCTGGCCGATTACTTCGGGGTGCCCCTCAACCGCGATGCCCTGGCCGATCAGGTGGACGCCATCCTGCAGCGCCAGGACCGGCTCAACCTGGTCAACATCGGCCAGATCATGGACACCCTCGGCCTCCGGGTGGTGCTCTCCCGGGTGCCCGCCAGCCGCCTGGGGCGGGTGCCCGCCCCGGCCCTTCTCCACCAGAACGGCCATTTCGGCCTGCTCGACGGCGTCGAAACCGATGGCCGCGCCCGCCTGCTGGAAGCCGAACTCGGTGCCCTGCTGGTGCCGGCCGAGGAGCTGGTCACCCACGAGGGGGGCCTGGTGGAGCTGCTGCTGTTCGACCGCAAGCCCGATGCCAAGCAGCGCCGCTTCGACTGGAGCTGGTACGCCCCCTTCCTGCGCCAGCACCGCCGGGAGCTGATCGAGGTGCTGGTGGCCTCGGTGGTGATCAACGCCCTGCGGCTCGTCTTCCCCCTCGGCCTGATGGTGCTGATCCAGAGCGTGGTGGCCAGCCGCAACATCGGCGCCCTGGTGAGCATCGCCAGCGTGATGCTGCTGGCCGCCCTGGTGGAGAGCATCTTCAAGACCCTGCGCAGCTTCCTGTTCACCGACCTGGCCAACCGGATCGACCTGGACGCCAAGGCGACGATCCTCGACCACCTGGTGCGCCTGCCCCAGGGCTTCTTCGATGCCCGCCCCGTGGGCCGGATCACCTTCTACTTCTCCCAGCTCGATCGCCTGCGCGATTTCCTGCTCGGCCAGACCCTGCCCACCCTGGTGGATTTCGCCTTCAGCCTCATCTACATCGCGATCCTGTTCGCCATCAGTCCCCTGCTCACCCTGGTGACCCTGGCCACCCTGCCCCTGATCGCCGCCGTGGGTCTGGTCAGCAATCCCCTGGTGCGCAGCCAGATCAACCGCACCATGGCCCAGGCCGTGCGTGCCTCCAGCTTCCTGACCGAGGCGATCACCGGGATCCAGACGATCAAATCCCAGAACGCCGAACTCAAGACCCGCTGGGAATTCCAGAACCGCTATGCCGCCTACATCGGTGAGGATTTCAAGCTCAAGGTGACCCGCGAATCGATCGCCAACCTCTCCAACTTCCTCAGCAACCTGGGGCAGCTGGTGGTGATCGCGGTGGCGATCTGGCTGATCATCAAGGGCGACCTCAGCCTCGCCGCCCTGTTCGGCTTCAACATCCTCTCCGGCTACATCCGCCAGCCCCTGGTGCAGCTGGTGGGCACCTGGCAGGACTTCCAGTTCAACACCCAGGCCCTGCGCATGGTGGCCGACGTTGTCGACCGCGACACCGAGCAGACCCGCGAGCAGGCCAGCAACATCCCCCTGCCTCCGCTCCAGGGCCGGGTCCAGTTCGTGGATGTGGGCTTCCGCTTCAGCGACCAGGGCCCCCTGGTGCTCGACGGCGTGGATCTGGAGGTCCCCGCCGGCTCCTTCGTCGGCCTGGTGGGCGGCTCCGGCAGCGGCAAATCGACCCTGCTCAAGCTGCTCTCCCGCTTCTACGCGCCGGAGCGGGGCAGCGTCCTGATCGATGGCCTCGACATCGGCAAGGTGGAGCTGTATTCCCTGCGGCGCCAGATCGGTGTGGTGCCCCAGGATTCGCTCCTCTTCGACGGCACCATCCGCGAAAACCTGCTGATGGTGAAGCCCGATGCCACCGCCGCCGAAATGATGCGTGCCGCCCGCATCGCCTGCGCCCACGACTTCATCATGCAGATGCCCCAGGGCTACAACTCCAGCGTCGGCGAGCGGGGCGCCGGCCTCTCCGGCGGCCAGCGCCAGCGCCTCGCCCTGGCCCGGGCCGTGCTCCAGAACCCCCGCCTGCTGATCCTCGACGAGGCCACCAGCGCCCTCGACGCCACCACCGAGCGCCAGGTGTGCATCAACCTGTTCGAGGCCTTCCGGGGCCGCACCGTCTTCTTCATCACCCACCGCCTTTCCACCGTGCAGCCCGCCGACCTGATCGTGCTGATGGACCGGGGCGCCGTGATGGAGAAGGGCAGCCACCGCCAGCTGATGCAGCTGCGCGGCTGGTACTACGCCCTCTACCGCAGTCAGAACCAGGAGGGACTCAGCTGATGGCCACCCCACCCCGCTCCGCCGATCCCGCCTCCCGCCTGGTGTCCCTGATGGAGGACTGCGTCGGCTGGCTGCGCTCGCCCCGGGCCAGCCGCCGCCCGGTGATGCCGGTGCGGGTCGATCTGGTGGGCCGGAACGCCCCGCCCGCCGCGGCCGAGGGGGTCCCCGTGGCCGACCCGGAGGCCAGCCACCCCTTCGGCGCCGGCCTGGCGCCCGCCGACGGCGACGCGCCGCGTGATTGGTCGTTCCGTGAGACGGTGGTGCTTCGCAAGAGCCGCCGCAGCTCCAGCCTGCTGGTCTGGGCCGGGGTGGGGGGCGTGGTGGCCCTCGGACTGTGGAGCGTCACCGCGCCGATCGCCGAAACCGTGGCGGTCCCGGGCAAGCTCGAGCCCTCCACCACCGTCAAGGACGTGGATTCGCCCGTCCCCGGTGTGGTGGAGGCGGTGCTGGTGAAGGAGGGCCAGTCGGTGAAGAAGGGCCAGCCCCTGATCCGCTTCGACCTGCGCGAGCCCCGCAGCAAGCTGGCCGCCGCCGAGAGCATCCGCGAGCGGCTGGTCAACGAGAACCTCGTCGCCCGCGCCACCCTCGGCGAGGACACCGCCACCGCCGGCCTCACCGCCAACCAGCGCAGCCAGCTGCAGGATCGCGCCCGGGAGCTCAACAGCCGCCTCGAGGCCGCCCGCGAGGAGCTGGCCAAGAGCAACACCCGCCTGGCCGGCTACCGCGATTCCCTGCGCATCTACAGCGACATCGAGCGGCGCTACCAGTCCCTGGTGCGCGACGGCGCCGTCAGCGAGGTGCAGCTGCTCGAGGCCCGTAACCGGATGCAGGACCTGCAGACCAGCGTGGCCGAGGAGGAGCGCGAGATCGCCCGGCTGCGTTCCCAGCTGGTCAACACCGGCTCCGGCACCGACGTGGAGCTGCGCACCACGATCGAGACCAACCTGCGCCAGATCAGCGATCTCGACGCCCAGATCCGGCAGGCTCGCCTGCAGATCCAGTACGGCGTGCTCACGGCTCCCACCGATGGCCTGGTGTTCGACATCGAGGCCAGTGCCGGCAGCGTGGTCGGCGCCACCGAGACCACGCCGCTGCTGAAGGTGGTGCCCCAGGACTCGCTGCGGGCCAAGGTCTACCTGCCCAACAAGGCCATCGGCTTTGTGCAGGTGGGCCAGAGCGCCGACCTCTCGATCGAGACCTTCCCCGCCAACAGCTTCGGCTACGTGCCGGCCACGGTGGAGCGCATCGGCTCCGATGCCCTCACCCCCGAGGAGCAGACCAAGGTCCTCGGCACCCAGGCGGAGGGCCTCCACTTCCCGGTCATCCTCCAGCTCCGCCGCCAGACCATCCCCCTGCCCGACAAGGGCAGCGTGCCGCTCCAGGCCGGCATGGCCCTCACCGCCGACATCAAGCTGCGGGAACGGCGTGTGATCAGCCTGCTCACCGGCCTGTTCGAGGATCAGCGCCGCAATCTCCAGCGCCTGCGATCCCATTGAGCACCAGGCCCCAGGGCGACTGGTGGCGCTTCGTGCCACCGGAGCAGCGCCGGCGACGGCGCTTCAAGGCCTGGCGGCTGCGCTGCAAGGAGCGGCTGCGCCAGCGCTGGCTGGCCATCGCCATCGCCTTCCTGGCCTACGGGCTGGTGCTGCTCTGGCTGCTGCTGCACCTGCCGCCGGTGGTGACCCTGCTCGCCCTGGCCCCGGTGGTGCTGGTGCCGCTGCTCGGCTACCTCACCTACTGGCTGCTGTGGAAGGAGTTCCACGAGTAAGGCGCCGGGGCCGGGGGCCTGGCCCGCTCAGCTCTTCACATACAAGCTGGGCAGGGCCCCCAGCAGCCACTGGGGCATGAACTGCTCGCCGCCGGCGAAGCCGATCTTGCCGGGGGGGTAGAAGGGCAGCACCGCCAGCACCACCTGGGTGGCCTTGGGGCGGGTCATGTTGCGCACGTACTGGGCCAGCTGGGAGCGCAGCTTCCGGTCCTCCTCCGCCAGGGGGGTGGCGGCATAGCCGCTGCGCAGGAACTTGCGGTAGAGCTCGCCGAAGGAGCTCTCGAACAGGGCCTGCAGCCGCTCCTCGGGCGTGTCCAGCCAGATCTGGCCCAGCTGGCGCCGGAAGCTGCCCAGTTCCTGGCGGATGGCGCCATCGTCGGGGTCGATCTCGAACAGATTCACCAGACCATTGAGGCGGGTGAGGAACTCCTCGCTGCCCGTGAGCTGGAGGGCCTGGGCGCCGGTGAACGACGACAACTGGGGCAGCGGCGGCGGCGTCTCCGGCTCCGCAGCAACCGCACCGGCAGCCGCTGCTGCCGGCACCGCCCGCACCGCCCCCGCCGGCGCCAGGGCCCTGCGCTCCAGGGGGCTGGGCTGGCGCAGCCGGGGCAGCAGTTCCGGCTCGAAAAGGCTGGCGTAATCCTCCAGCAACCAGGCCGGAAGATTCTGTTCGCAGTTGCGCACTTTCATCTTGCCGCGGCGGAAATAGGGCATCACCGCCAGCACGATGTTGGCCATTTCCGGGCGATCGAAGCCACCCAGCAGGCGCTCGGAGAGATGGTCCCTCCAGGCCTCCTCATCGCGCAGCAGCGGTTGGCTGGCCAGCTCGCTGCCGATCATCCGGCGGTAGCTGTCTCCGACCACCGAGCCATAGAGAAGCTCCAGGGCATCGATCGGGGCGCTCAGCCAGAACTTGGAGAGGCACTGACGGGCCAGCCGGGCCTCCGCCAGCCGTGAGGGGGTCGCCTCATGGGCGTAATCCATGAAGATCGTGCCCAGCCGCGCCGCCGACCATGGTGTGATCTGGGGCCGGCGATCCATCTCCATCGGGACGGTGCCAGGATCACTCACCAGAGTATCCAGAAGAGCACCATCTTTTTCAGTCTTTTTTTCACCCCAGCTCACCGTATCCCGGCGTCCGAACAGACGACTCCAGAGCGACATGACGCAGGTCAGGTACTTGCAGCGGGATTGTAATAGCGTTGTCAGATGGAACTGTTGCTGATCCATCAGAACCATCCCGGCCAGTTTCGTGATCTGACTCCTGCCCTCGAACGCCGCGGCCACCGCGTGCTCGGCCTGGGCGCCACACCACGGGCCGGAGTCTCCCGGCTCCACTACGACTGGCAGGCGCCGGCCCTCCCCGCCGGGCTGGCCGACCCGCTGCTGGAGGCCAATCTGCGCCGGGCCGCCCGGGTCCAGGGGCGCTGCCTGCAGCTGCGGGAGCAGGGCTACCGCCCCGACGCCGTGATCGGCCACAGCGGCTGGGGGGAGCTGCTCTACCTGCGCGACATCTGGTCCGAGGCGGTGCTGATCGCCTACCCCGAGCTCTATGCCAGCCCGCTGCTGCTCGGCTACGGCTTCGATGCCGACCTGGGCGATCCCCCTCACGCCCTGCGGGCCCAGTGGCGCCGGGGCAACCTGATGGGCCTGGCGGCGGTGGCCGACGCCGACGCCTGCGTCGTGCCCACCCGCTTCGCCCGCGACACCTTCCCCCCGCACCTGCGCGGCCGCTTCCAGGTGCTGCACGAAGGCCTCGCCCTGCCGGCCCCCGCCACCGGGGCCATCAGCCTGCGGCTGGAGGGCGGCCCGACCCTGACCCAAGGCGATCCGGTGATCACCTTCGCCAGCCGCAACCTCGAACCCCTGCGCGGTTTCCGCAGCCTCCTGCGGGCCCTCCCGGCCGTGCTCGCCGCCCGGCCGGACGCCCGGGCGGTGATCGTGGGGGGCACCGACAGCGGCTACGGGGCGCCCGCGTCCCATCCCGAGGGCCACAAGGGTGAACTGCTGGCCCTGCTCGGCCACCGGCTGCCCCTGGAGCGGGTCCATTTCCTGCCGCCCCTGCCGCACCGCGAGCTGCTGGCCCTGTTCCGGATCAGCGCTGCCCACGTCCACCTCACCTACCCCTACGCCCTGTCCTGGAGCGTGCTGGAAGCGATGGCCTGCGGCGCCCTTGTGATCGGCTCCGACAACCCACCGCTGGACGAGGTGATCCAGCACGGCGAAAACGGGCTGCTGGTGCCCTTCAACGCACCCGACCGTCTGGCCGACCAACTACTCGCCGTGCTGGCCGATCCGCCCGCCTTCGCGGCGATGGCCGAAGCGGGCCGCGCCACCGTGGCCGCCCGCTACGAGGTGAACCGCGCCGCCGAGGCCTTCGAGGCCCTGATCCTCAGCCTGCGGCTGCTGCCCTGAACGCCGCCACTGCCGCCGCCCCCTCCTGCAGCACCTCGGCCACCACCGGGAGCCAGTCCCGGTCCTCGCCCTGGCGGAACAGGCGCAGGCTCGGGTACCAGGGGCTGTCCTGGCGCCGCCGCAGCCAGCGGGGATCGGCGCTGAAGGGGAGCAGCACCCAGGCCGGGTGCCCCATGGCGCCGGCCAGGTGGGCCATGGCCGTGTCCACCGTGATCAGAAGATCGGTGCTGGCCAGCACCCCGGCCGTGGCCAGAACGTCGCCGTCGGGGTCGATGGCGTCGCCGAACAGGGGGGCCAGGGGCTCCGCCATCTCCCGGTCTTCACCCTGCTGCAGCAGCACCGGCTCCCACCCCTGTGCCACCAGCCCCTCCACCAGCCGCACCAGGGCGGCGGCCGGCAGGGTGCGCTTGCGGTACTCCCGCCGGGTGAAGCCGTCGGCGAGCTTGCGGCCGCTGGCCCAGGTGAGACCCACCCGCGGCGGCCGGCCCCAACCGTCGGCGGGCTTTGCCGGGGCCAGTCCGCGCAGGTAGGTGCCCCGGCCATCCGGCCCCGGCGGCTGGGGACAGGGGGCCCCACCGAGGGCCGCCGGCAGCGACAGCAGGCTCACCAGGCCCCTCGGCGGGGCCGGGCCCGGCCCGTCGCTGGCCGGACCATTTCCGGGCAGCTCGTCCCCGCTCAGCCCTGGCCTGGCGCGCACCTCCGGCGGCTGGGGCAGCCAGGCCAGACCCCGGCGCAGCAGCGTCACCAGCGACGGCTCCACCTCCAGCACCACCGACTGACCCCGGGCCGCGGCCTGCTCGAGCAGGGGGGGGATCCAGCGCAGGTACTGGAGGCCATCACCCAGGCCCTGTTCGGTGCGCACATGCAGCACCGGGGCGCTGGCCACCACCGCCGCCGCCCCACCCTCCGGCCCGGGGCCGATGCCGGGCAGCTCGAAGCGGCGCTCGGCCAGGGCGTAGGCCTCCCCGTAGGCCTCCAGCCCGATCAACAGGGCGGCATGGTTGCAGGCCAGGGCCGGGCCATCGCCCCGCTGGCGGCTGGCCCGGAAGGCCCGGTCGGCCGCCTCGAAGCGGTTCAGATCGCGCAGGCTGTTGCCCAGGCCCATGAACGGGGCGGGGCTGTCCGGCAGCAGCAGGGACGCCCGCCTGTAGAGCTCCAGGGCCTCCTCCGGCTGATCCGAGAGCCAGAGGGCATTGGCGGCCCGCAGCAGCAGCGGGGCCGGCGCGTCTGCGGAGCCGACCAGCTCCTGATAGATGCAAGCGGCTTCGCACCATTCCTGCCGGTGCTCCGCCGCCTCCGCTTCCTGAAGGACCGGCCCGAGGTCCGAATCGCCGGGAAGGACTGACATGACAGGAATCCTGAACCGGCAACCAGGCTGCGGCAACAATGTATCTCCTGAAGGCCTTGGTAAAGACAGCATGGATGCAACAAAGGCGGGACAAAGTCGTCTTTAAGGTTTCAACCTTTCGTGGTGAATTGTTGAAGGAATATGATGGAAAACGAAGCCTGGGATACACATAACCCCCAAACCAGCCCCCTAGGGTCTCGAACAAATAAACGGCATCTTTTGTCGAATGGCTTCCTCCGATACCCTTTCGATCTTTGTGCCGGACCCCGGCACGACGGTCACCCAGACCACCAGCAGCGGTGCCAGGGTCTTCACCAGTCAGACCGGTGACGTCACCAACACGCGGGTGTTCCCCAACAAGGGCCGCAGCATTGAAGATGTCGGCATCAGGGAGTCCGCCTCCGGTGACACCCGCACCACGTTTTCAGGTGCCTCCAAGGACACCTCCTACCTCGGAAATGCTGACGACAACACCGTTGTCCTCACTGGCGACGCCAGGAATACGTCCATCAGCACCGGCGCTGGTGACGACACCCTGATCGCCACCGACATCAACAGAGGCACCATTTCCCTGGGCAGTGGCGACAACACCGCCATCACCGGAGCCCTGAAGAACACCACCTTCACCGCCGGCACAGGCGCCGACAGTTTCACCATCACCGACAGGGCCGATTCCGTCCGAATCAGTGCCGGTGCCGGCGATGACACCCTGATCTTCGGGGGCAGGGTCTCCGACTCCACCGTCCTGCTCGGCCAGGGCGCCGATGTGCTGGACTTCTCCGCCCGGGTGCAGAACACCTGGATCGATCTCGGCAACGATGCCAACGTCGATCAGGTCTCCTTCTTCAGCAAGGGGGACATCGGCAGCGGCACCCAGATCTTCGGGGCCGGCGATGGCGATCTGCTCATCATCGGCGGCGAAGAGTACACCTTCGACACCAGCCAGACGGCCTTCATCTCCACCAAGGGCGACTCCATCACCTTCGGCTGATGACCCCAGCCACCCGTGGTCACCTTGGAACAGGCCCGCTTCGCCCGTAACTACGTCACCTGCCTGCAGAAGGGGGACCTGGCCGCCGCCAGGTCCCTGCTCCTGCTCTGGAGCAAGACCTACTTCTCCGACCTGCCCGCCTCCCCCAGCCGCCGCGATCTCACCAATCCCGACCTCTGGGGCTGCCTGGCCCAGTACGCCTCCCTCAGCGGCGACCGTTCCCCCGTCGACGACTTCTGGCGGCAGCTGGATGGCGTCACCCCCCACACCGCCACGACGGGCGCCATCCCCCTGCTGGGGATCCCGATCCTCAACCGCCCCGACCTGCTCCAGCGCCTGCTGGACAGCTTCGACCACCCGGTCGAGACCCTTGCCATCGTCGACAACAGCATCGGCTCCGGCCTGGCCGACAGCGAGGCCCTCCAGCGTCTGCTGGCCCGGCTCGAGCGGCATCCCCCCGCCGGAGTCTCCCGGGTGCGGGTGGCCCGGCCCTTCGGCAACCAGGGGGTCGCCTCCAGCTGGAACGCGATCCTTTCGTCCTTTCCGGAGGCCGGCTTCGCCCTGCTGGTCAACAACGACGTGGTCTTCGCCCCCGGGGTTCTGGCGGAGGTGGTTGGGCACCTCGACCCCTCCCGTCCCCAGTTCCTGCCGCTGCTGCCGGCCCCCCAGGAGTTTTCCGCCTTCGCCATCACCCCGGCCGCCTGGAACCGGGTGGGCCTGTTCGATGCCAACTTCCACCCGGCCTACTGCGAAGACCTTGACTACGCCGAGCGCCTGCGCGCCTGCGGCGCCATCGAGTGGATCGCCCCGGAGGCCCTGCAGCGACGGCAGCAGCAGGCCAACCCCGTCGCCAGCGCCACCATCGCCAGCGACGACCGGCTGAAGGCCTGCAATCAGATCACCTTCCTGCTCAACAGCCTCTGGCTCCACAGCCGGCGACGCCTCGAGCAGCCCCACCGGGGCACCTGGATGCGCCGCTGGCTGAGCCAGTGGGATCTCGAAGCGATTCCGGCGCCGAGTCCCGAACCCGTTGGCACGGGGCAGCCATGAACACCCTGCCCCGCCTGATGCGCCGCTTCCGGGACGAGGACATCGGACCACGGCCCCGGATCATGGTGCTCGGCGCCGCCAAGCTGGGCAACTACGTGGTGCTCCAGCCGCTGCTGCGGGGGCTACGCCGCAAGTATCCCGACGCCCTGATCACCTACGTGGGCAGCCAGCGCACCCGGGAGCTGGAGCGGCTCAACCCCTGGATCGACGCCAGCCTTCCCCTGGCGGAGCAGGGCCCGGCGGCCCTGCCGGCCCTGCGGCAGTGGCGCCGGACCCTCCCGGAGCAGGGACGGGGCGACGGGGTGGATCTGGTGATCAACGCCGACGGCCACGCCCCCCACAGCCCCGCCTGGGCCCAGGCCCTGGAGCCGCGCTTCGTGGTCGGAGCGGCGCCGATCCCCGCCGGCGACCACCCCCTCCACGCCCTCGCCCTCGACCCCCACTGGGCCAGTCCCTCCCTGGTGGAGCGCTACCGCGGCTGGATCGGCAGCAACAGCATCCGCGAACTGCACTGCCGCGTCGCCTGGGTGGACACGGCGTTCGAGCGGGTGGAACTGCCCGCCGAGCCGCCCCCCCCCGGACTGCCGCCGGTGCTGATCGCCGTGAACGGCGAGCGGCCCGCCAAGCTCTGGCCCCTGGAGCACTGGCTGGTCCTGCTCGAGCGCCTGCACCGGGAGATGGGCCTGCCGGCCGGATCGATCGGCCTGATCGGCGGCCCTCCACCTGCCGAAGCGCGCCGGCCCGGTGACCGGCTCGAGCGGGCCCTGCTGGCCCGCACCGGGGTGCGGGATCTGCGCGGGCGCCTCAGCCTGCCGGCACTGGTGGGCGCCCTGGCCCGCAGCCGGCTCTGCATCGCCGTGGATTCCGGCCCCCTGCACCTGGCCGCCGCCGCCGGCTGCCCCACGGTGGCCCTGTTCGGCACCGACGCCGACGGCATCGGCGCCAGCCCCCGGGATCTCTGGGCCCCCCGGGCCGACCACGTCTGGGTCAGCCGCAGTCGGCAGCGCTGCGGCGGCTGCCTCCAGGTGCGCTTCGAGAATCCGGCCTGCCCGCTGGAACGTCACGCCTGCATGGACGGCCTGCCCCCCGATGCGGTCTGGCCCCTGGTGCAGCAGGCCTGGCAGTGGAACGGGGCCCGGACCGGAACACCCTGCGGGACGCCCGGCTGATCACCGCCGGGACGCCCTGCGCCCCGCGGCCCTCACTCAGGCTGCTTGCCCGCCATCAGGGTTTCGATCTTGCGGATCCGCTGCAGGGTGGTCTGCCACACCTCCAGCTGGAAAGCCCGCTCCCCGTCGCCCGCCGCCACCGCCCGGCGGCAGTCCTCCACCAGCGCCTCCAGGTCCTCACGGCGCTCGAAGGCCTCCCAGAGCTGGCGCTCGATCCGGGCCCGCTCAATGAAGTTCCAGCGCTGCAGCCACGACATGGGAAGGGATCGGTGTGGCCCCAGTTAAGCCAGCGGGGACGGCGGCCGGGGATGGGACACTGGGAGCCCACGAACCCGATGGGGGAGCCGCGCGTGAAGGCCATCAGCGTTCTGGGCTCCACCGGATCGATCGGCACCCAGACCCTGGAGATCGCCGAGGAGTTTCCCGATCGCTTCAAGGTGGTGGCCCTCACCGCCGGCAACAACCTGGATCTGCTTGTGGAGCAGATCCTGCGCCACGCACCTGAGGTGGTGGCCCTGGCCGATGCCGGCCGGCTCGGCGAGCTGGCCGGCCGCCTGGCGGACCTCGAACCGGCCCGGCGTCCCGCCCGTCTGCCCGAGCTGCTGGGGGGCTCCGACGGCCTCTGTGCCGCGGCCGCCTGGGCCAGCGCCGATCTGGTGGTGACCGGCATCGTCGGCTGCGCCGGCCTGCTGCCCACCCTGGCGGCGATCCGCGCCGGCAAGGACCTGGCCCTGGCCAACAAGGAAACCCTGATCGCCGCCGGCCCGGTGGTGCTGCCCGAACTGCAGCGCAGCGGCAGCCGGCTGCTGCCCGCCGATTCGGAGCACTCGGCCCTGTTCCAGTGCCTGCAGGGCACCCCCTGGGCCGACACCGCCCGGCTCTCCACCGGCGTGCCGACCCCGGGCCTGCGTCGGATCCAGCTCACCGCCTCCGGCGGTGCCTTCCGCGACTGGCCCGCCGCCGATCTGGCCAAGGCCACGGTGGCCGATGCCACCAGCCACCCCAACTGGAGCATGGGGCGCAAGATCACGGTGGATTCGGCCACCCTGATGAACAAGGGGCTGGAGGTGATCGAGGCCCACTACCTGTTCGGCCTCGACTACGACCACATCGAGATCGTCATCCACCCCCAGAGCATCATCCACTCGATGGTGGAGCTGGCCGATTCCTCGGTGCTGGCCCAGCTGGGCTGGCCCGACATGAAACTGCCCCTGCTCTACTGCCTCAGCTGGCCGGAGCGGCTGGAGACCCCCTGGCGCCGTCTCGATCTCACCGCCGTGGGCCAGCTCACCTTCCGCGCTCCCGACCGGGAGAAGTACCCCTGCATGGAACTGGCCTACGCGGCCGGCAGGGCCGGCGGCACCATGCCCGCGGTGCTCAACGCCGCCAACGAGCAGGCCGTGGCCCTGTTCCTGGAGGAGGCGATCCCCTTCCTGGCCATCCCCGAGCTGATCGAGCGCGTCTGCGACCACCACCGCGCCGATCACCACGGCACCCCCTCCCTCGACGACGTGCTGGCGGTGGACGGCTGGGCCCGCCAGGCCACCCGCGAGGCGGCCGCCGCGCTCCGCAGCTATCCGGCACCGGCCCTGCCGGCATGAGCGGGGTCCAGCACCACCTGCTGCTCTGCGCCACCCCCACCAAGGCGCTCTGCGGCGATCCGGCCGTCGGTGCGGCCAGCTGGAACCGCCTCAAGCAGCTGGTGCGGGACCTGGGCCTGGAGGACCCCGGCCGGCCCCAGGGGGTGGTGCTGCGCACCAAGGCCGACTGCCTGCGCGTCTGCTGCGAGGGCCCCGTGCTGCTCATCTGGCCGGAAGGCCTCACCTACGGGGGTGTCACCCCCGAGCGGATCGAACGGATCGTGCATGAGCACGTCATCGGCGGCGTGCCGATCGAGGACTGGATCGTGCGGCGCACCCCCTTCAACCGTCCCCTTCCGCCTGGCTGAGGCGCTTCAGCCAGCTCACCGCCAGGCGATCGGCCCAGCAGGCCGGTCCGTCGCCGGGGGCGTGGAAGCCGTTGTGGCCGCCATGGGGCGTGATCACGATCCGGGGCGCCGCCACGGCCCCGCTGCTGGTGGCGGCCGCCAGCTGGCGCAGCGGAGCCACCGGCACCCAGGGGTCGTCGCCGGCATGGAGCAGCAGGGTGGGGGGCAGGGGCTGGCCCGCGATCAGGGGCGCCAGGGGGCTGGCGGCGTCGTAGTAGGCGGCCACCGAGGCGAAACCCCAGCGCGGGGCGGTGATGGCCGCATCGAAGGCCCGGATCGTGCGGGCCCGAGCGGGCCCCGCCAGCGCCCGGCGTTCAGCCTCCTGCAGCCCGCCCGGATCGGCCAGGGTCTGCTCCCGCAGGCGCTGCATCAGCCAGCGCTGGTACACCCGGTTGCGGCGCCGCTCGAACTGGACGGCGCAGGCATGGAGCTCCAGCGGGCTGCTGACGCAGACCAGGCCATCGAACGCCAGCCCGGTCAGGCTGCCGTTGAGCAGCACCGTGCCGCCCAGGGAGATGCCGGCGCCGAACAGGGGCCGGTCGGCGGCCAGCCGCCGGGCCAGGGCCACGGCGGGACGCAGATCCTCGCTGCAGCAGGCGCAGTAGGTGCCCTTGGCGAGCGGCCGGCCCCGCCCGGCCCCCCGCAGGTTGAGCCGCAGCACGGCGAACCCCTCGGCGACCAGGGCCAGGGCCAGCCGGCGGGGGCCGGGGCCGTCACTGGAGCCCCCCAGCCCGTGCAGCACCAGCACCAGGGCGGCCGGCTCGGCGGCGGGGCGATCCAGCAGCCCCAGCAGCTGACCGCCATCCGCCAGGGGGATGGTCAGCCGCTCGGCCTGATCGAGGGGGAAGCGCAGGGGACGCAGGGTGTCCCGCAGGGTCTGCAGATCCCCCCCGATCCAGGGCGAGCGCTGGCGGAAGGGGGTCAGGCCGAGGTGGTCCGGGAGCTGGGACACGGCATGGGCCCCAGCGTCAGGCCGCCACCTTCACCTTGCCCACGCCAATGGAGCGGAGCTCGCTCAGCAGGCCGTTGAGCACCGCCTTGGCATCCCCGAACACCATGGCGGTCTGCGGCATCTCGAACAGGGCGTTGTTGATGCCGGCGTAGCCCGCGCCCAGGCTGCGCTTGACCACGAACACCTGGCGCGCCTGGTCCACCTCCAGCACGGGCATCCCGTACAGGGGGCTGGTGGGGTCGTTCTTGGCCTGGGGATTCACCACGTCGTTGGCCCCCAGCACGATCACGACGTCGGTGCGGGGGAACTCAGGGTTGACCAGGTCCATCTCGAGCAGCTGCTCGTAGGGCACGTCGGCCTCGGCCAGCAGCACGTTCATGTGGCCGGGCATGCGTCCGGCCACCGGATGGATGGCATAGCTCACCTCCACCCCATGGCTCTCGAGCAGCTTGGCCAGCTCCCGCAGGGAATGCTGGGCCTGGGCCACCGCAAGGCCGTAGCCAGGCACGAACACCACCCGCTCGGCCTGCTCCAGGGCCATGGCGCATTCCTCGGCGCTGCAGCTGGTGATGCGGGTGTAGCCCGCCTCGCTGCCGCCGCCACCCACGGCCCCGGCACTGGCCCCGAGGGCCCCGCCGAAGAGCACCGACACCAGGGAGCGGTTCATGGCGGTGCACATCACCTGGGTGAGGATCAGGCCCGCCGCCCCCACCATGGCGCCGGCCACGATCAGCAGCTGGCTGCCCACAACGAAACCGGCCGCCGCCGCCGCCACCCCGGAATAGGAGTTGAGCAGGGAGATGACCACGGGCATGTCGGCCCCGCCGATGGGCAGGGTGACGCCGATGCCCAGCAGGGTGGAGCCGCCGATCAGCAGCCACAGGGGCAGGCCGCCGGGATCGCCGGGCAGCAGCAGGGCCGACACCAGGCAGAGCACCGCCAGGGAGATGTTGACGCCGTGGCGCAGGCGGCTCTGGGTCCAGCTGGGGGTGTCCAGCCAGCCCTGGAGCTTGGCCATCGCCACGATCGAGCCGCTGAAGGTGATGGCACCGACGAACACCGACACGGCGATCGACACCAGGGCGACGATGTCGGCATCACCGGTGTCGAAGATGGCCACGCCCATGGCCACCAGCAGGGAGGCCATGCCACCGCAGCCGTTGAACAGGGCCACCGTTTCCGGCATGGCGGTCATCGGCACCTTGCGGGCGGTGATCAGACCGGCCAGGCCGCCGGCGGCACTGCCGGCGGCGATCCAGAGCCAGGCGATCGGATCGGGACGGATCTGGATGAGCAGCCCGACCACGGCCAGGCCCATGGCCAGGGCGGCCAGGCCGTTGGCCCCACGGGCCGAGCTCACCTTCGAGAGACCCTTGATGCCGAGGGCAAGAAGGAGAACGGCCGCCAGGTCGATGCCGGCAGCGAAAGCATCCATGGAGAACGTCATCGGCTATCGCCCTTGCGGCGGAACATGGCGAGCATGCGATCGGTGACGAGGAAGCCGCCGATCACGTTGTAGAGGGCGAAGCCCAGGGACAGGGCTCCGATCACCAGCAGGGCCGTGTTGTCCCCGGCCTGCTGGATGAGGGTGAGGGAGGCCAGCACGGTGATGCCGCTGATGGCATTGGCCCCCGACATCAGTGGTGTGTGCAGGGTGGGTGGCACCTTGCCGATCAGTTCGAGCCCCAGCAGGCTGCCCAGCAGGAGCACCCAGAGGGACTGCGTCAGAAGGCTCATGAACGGGCTCCGATGGGGGACAGGCCGGCGGGCTGGACGATGTCGTCGCGGCGGCAGACACCGGCATGGGTGAAGAGACAGCCGTCGAGGATCGGATCCTCCGGATCCAGCCGGAAGCCGTTCTCCCCGAGCACATGCTCGATGAGGGCGGCGATGTTGCGGGCGTAGAGGGCGCTGGCGTGGTTGGGGACGGTGCTGGGCAGGGCGTCGGCCCCGATCAGCAGCACGCCCCGGCGCTCCACCGTGCCCCCGGGGATCGTGCCGAAGCAGTTGCCCCCCTGGGCCACGGCCAGATCGACGACCACGGCGCCGGGCCGCATGCCATCGAGCATCGCCTCGCTGATCAGGCGCGGCGCCGGCCGGCCGGGCACGAGGGCCGTGCAGATCACCATGTCGGCCAGGGCCAGCTGGTCGGCCAGCTGCTGGCGCTGGGCCGCCAGGAACGCCTCGCTGGCCTGGCGGGCGTAGCCGCCCACCTCGGCGGGGGCCTCCTCCAGTTGCGGAGGGTCGATGAAGCGCCCACCGAGGGATTCCACCTGCTCCTTCACCGCCGGCCGCACGTCCGAGACGTAGACCACGCCGCCCAGGCGGCGGGCGGTGGCCAGGGCCTGCAGACCGGCGACGCCGGCCCCCAGGATCAGCACCCGGGAGGGCTGGATCGTGCCCGCCGCCGTCATCAGCATCGGCACGTAGCGGTCGAGGGCGGCCGCCGCCAGCAGCACCGCCTTGTAGCCGGCGATGTTGGCCTGGGAGGAGAGCACATCCATCGACTGGGCCCGGGTGATCCGGGGCAGCAGTTCGAGGGCGATGGCGGAAGCCCGCCGGTCGTTGAGGGTGTCCACCAGGGCCGTGGCGCCGTAGGGGGCCAGCAGCCCCACCAGCAGGGCACCGGCCTGGAGGCGGGCCAGCGCCTCCGGACGCGGGGGCTGGACGCAGAGCACGGCATCGGCCGTCTCCCAGTCCCTGGCCTCCCCGTCCCACAGCTCGGCACCCACGGCGGCGTAGTCGGCGTCGAGGAAGCCGGCCGCCTGGCCCGCCCCCCGCTCCACCTGCAGGGTCGCCCCTTTGGCCACCAGCCGCCTGACCGTCTCGGGGGTCGCGGCGACCCTCCGCTCACCGGGAGCCGTCTCCCTGGGAATCAGCAATTTGACCAACGCGGGGCCACCCACACTTCTTCCGCGATAGACAGACCCGCCGGAGACGGCAAGCAACCGTCCGCCAATGTGCGGACACGCCCACCCGGCCCTGGACGGCCCAGCAGAATCGATGGATGGCGCCACCGTCCTTCGATCTGGGTCTGCGCCGCCAGGCCGGGGTTCCCGGCCCCTCCCGGGCGGCTGGCGGCCCCGAACCGCGGGCCTGGCAGCGGCGCCTGATCCAGCTGCTTCGGGCCCGGCTGGTGACGGCGAGTCCCGGCGGCCAGGACGTGCTCCTCCACGCCGGTCCCGGTGCCGGCAAGACCCTGGGGGCCCTGCTGGCGTTCCGGCAGCTGCAGCGGGAGGGGCGGCTGGAGCGGTTCGTGGTCTTCTGCCACCGCAGCGCGATCGGCCGCCAGTGGATCAACGCCGCCGACCGCCTCGGTCTGGACCTGCGGGAATGGGACGCCCCGGGGGGAGCCCCGCCGTCGCCGGCCGGCCAGGGGCTGCTGCTGAGCTACCAGGCGGCGGCCCTGCACCGCCTGCGCCTGGAGCGGGAGCTGGGCAGCCTGCTGGCGGGCCGGCCCTGGCTGGCGATCGCCGACGAGGTGCACCACCTGGGCCTCGATCCCGTGGAACCGGAGGCCACGGCCTGGGGCCACGCCTTCAGCAGCCTCAGCGGCGGCGCCCGGTTGCGGCTGGGGCTGACCGGCACCCCCTTCCGCGCCGACAACCTGGGCTTCTGTGCCGCCCGCCGAATCCGGATGCACGACCAGGACGGGCCGGCCGAGCGGATCATTCCGGACCTCTGCGTCGAGCCCCGGGCCCTGATCGCCGCCGGCGACGTGCGGCCCCTGGAGTTCCGTTTCCAGGACGGCTGGGTGGAACACGGGCGCCCGGAGGATGGCCACGAGCGCGAGACCTCCCCCCTGTCGGCGGAGCAGCGGGAGAGCTGGCGGGCCCGCAACCTGCGGCGGGCCATCCGGCCCGGGGATCGGGGCGGGATCGCCCTGCGGCTGCTGCTCCAGGCCCGCAGCCGCCTGGAGCGGGTGCGGCTGGAGCACCCGGGGGCCGGTGGGCTGGTGGTGGCCCGCGACATCGGCCACGCCGGCGCCATCGCTGACCTGCTGGCCCAGGAGGGGGACCGGGTGCACCTGGTGCACTCCCAGGATCCGGAGGCGGCCCAGCGCCTGGCGGCCTTCCAGGCTGGAGAGGCCGACTGGCTGGTGAGCATCGACATGTGCGCCGAAGGCTTCGACGCCCCGCGGCTGCGGGTGGTGGCCTACCTCACCACCGTGGTCACCCGCAGCCGCTTCGTGCAGGCGATCACCAGGGCCGTGCGCATGGACGGGGATCGCTCCGGTCAGGAATCCATCCCACGGCGACCGTCCTATGTGTTCGCGCCGGCCGATCCGCTGCTGATCGGCTATGCCCGGGGCTGGACCGTGAGCGAGCCCTACGTGATCCGCCCGCGCCCGCCGGAGACGGCCGCCGCCGGGGGCAGCTCACCGGGCAGTGGCGACCGCCTGCCCCTGCAGGCCCTGGCGGACGACGCCGGGCGGATGATCAGCGTCAGCGGCCCCGTCCTGCCGAACATCGGGCGCCGATCAGCCTGAAGGCGCCGATCGGCTTAATTTTTGGCTCTGTTTGGCTTGTCGCAGGCGCTTTTCCTGCAACGATGTGACAACCAACACCGTCGTTGCGCCCAGCAGCCGCCAACGTGGGCACCACAGGACATCCACCGAGATCACCCCGATGGACAGGCCAAGAGACGACGCCAGCGATCACGACGGTTTTTCCGATTCCCCCCTCGATGCGGCCGTGCATCGACGTGTGACCGTGGCCGTCTGCTGGGCCCTGGCCCGGCGGGCTGCCCTGGACGGCCGTGAGCTGTTCGAGGACAGCTACGCCATCAACGAGGAGTTCCGTGAGTGGCTCCTCACCCTCGAAGACCACCCCGAGCTGCTGCAGGCCAATGTGCTGATGGTGCCAAGAGATCTGCACCTCGATCGCCGTCCCGAAAGCGACGGACTGCTGGAGATCTGAGATCCCCAAGGCTGGGCGGCCCTGCCGGGCTCAGCGGCGCCGGGGACCGCCCGGGCGGTTGCCGCCGGGCCGGGGGCCGGTGGCGCCGGCATTGCGTTCCCGGTAAGTGATGCGCCCCCGGGTGAGGTCGTAGGGGCTGATCTCGACCAGCACCTTGTCGCCGGCGAGCAGCTTGATGCGGAACTTGGTGAGCTTGCCCGCCGCCCGGCAGAGGCACTGGTGACCGGCAGGCTGCTCAAGGGTGACGAGGTAGAACCCGTTGCCCTGCTCCTTTTCGATCACACCGGACGTTTCGATCATGCGGGAAGGCTGGCCTAAGGACAACAACAGACCATCAGCTTAGGCGCCTAGCGCGCCCCACCCCTCCGCGCCAGCCCCACGCCGTGGCGAGACGCGCCACACGCAGGCGGGTGCGGAGCGATAGGGTCAGCCGGCCGCCCGCCTCCGGACCTCCCATGATCCTTCCCCCCATCGCGATGGATCTGGGCCTGCTGCTGATCTCGATCGGCGTGGTCAACCTCTGGCGGGCCAGGGAAAGCTCCTGACAGCGGAGGCGGTGAGCACCACCCTCCTCTTCCACAAGCCCTACGGGGTGCTCAGCCAGTTCCGGAGCGAACCCGGCAGCGCCTGGGGCACCCTGGCGGACCACATCGACCGCCCCGGCGTCTACGCCGCCGGCCGGCTGGATGCGGACAGCGAGGGGCTGCTGGTGCTCACCGATGATGGCCGCCTCCAGGCCCGTCTCACCGATCCGGCCCGGGGTCACTGGCGCCGCTACTTGGTGCAGGTGGAGGGCGCCGTCACCGAGGCGGGCCTCGACAGCCTCCGCCGGGGGGTGATGGTGAAGGGACGGCGCACCCTGCCGGCCCGGGCCAGGGCGGTGGAGGACCCTGGACTGCCGCAGAGGGAACCGCCGATCCGGCACCGCCTGCGGGTCCCGACGGCGTGGCTGGAGCTGGAGCTGCGGGAGGGGCGCAACCGGCAGGTGCGGCGCATGACTGCGGCGGTGGGCTTGCCCACCCTGCGCCTGCTGCGCATGGCCATCGACCTCATGGACGGGGGCCCGCCGCTAGATCTGGCCGGGCTGGCCCCGGGGGCCTGGCGGGAGGTGAGCCCCTCGGAGCAGCAACGGCTGGCGGCGCTGCTCAGACCGTCAGGGCGTCCTTCAGCTCCCTGACGGTCTGCAGCTGGCCGTAGTAGTAGTTCGCCCGGGCACGGCGGTCGGGATCCTCGAGGGTGTCGAAGGCGTCGAAGCCCAGGGAGGCCCAGAGCTCATGGCCGCAGGCGCGGGTGAGCTCGGCGATCGCCTCCTCCTCCAGGTTGGCCAGACGCCGCTGCAGGTTCTTGATCTGGGAAATCGCCATGGCCGCCGCCAAACGCTGCAATAGTACACACGAACTGGCGGACCGGGGCGCTCAGAACGGCAGCTTCTTCTTGGCTTCCTTGTCGAGGTCCGACTCCATCTCCCGCAGGCGCCGCAGGATCGTGTCGTAGTACTCCTTGAGGTAGTCCTCCAGGCCAGTGGTTTCGGCCGCGTCAAGGCCGAAGGTGGCATAGCTGGCCTCCATCGGCGCCGTCAGAGGCTCACCGCCCCCCACCACCTCGGCGAAGGCGAGGCGCTCGGCCACGTTCAGGCTGGCCTCGAAGAACCCCGTGATCGACTGCATCAGCCGCAGCAGCACCGGCGGCACCCGGAACACCCGGGCCTCACGACCGCTGTAGCGCTCGCAGAGCTGGGTGATCTCCCCGGTGGTCCAGGCCCGGGGACCGACAACTGGAAACGCCTGGCGGACCGTCTCAGGACGCTCCAGGGCGGCCACGGCGAAGCGCGCCACATCCTGGGTGTTCATGTAGGCGATCGGGGTCGGAGCCCCGCTCACCCAGACGGTCTGGCTCTCCAGCACCGGGATGGCGAACTGGCTGATCAGGCCCTGCATGAAGGCGACGCAGCGCAGGATCGTGTAGTCGAGGTCGGAGGCCTCAAGCCACTCTTCCGTGCAGGCCTTGATGTCCATGAGCGGCACGCTGCGGTGGCGAGCCGCATCGAGCAGGGAGACGAACACCAGCCGGCGCAGACCGGCCCGGCCACAGGCCGCGAACAGGTTCTGCTTGCCGGCCCAGTCGATGTCGTAGGCGCTGCCGCCATCGGTGGCCCGGGCCGTGGCGGCGTCGATCACCGCCTCCTGGCCTTCAAGGGCGTAATCGAGGCTGTCGGGCTCCAGCAGGTCGCCGCGGGTGAGGTCGCAGCCCCATTCCTGGAGGAAGGCGGCCTTGCGGGGTGATCGCACCACGCAGCGCACGACATGGCCCGCATCGAGGGCACGACGGGCGATCTGGCGACCGAGGGTTCCTGTTCCGCCGATGACAAGAACCTTCATGGACCCCAGCAAAGGAAGCGGGCTGAGCCTAGTGGTGCGTCCGGCGCCGGCGCGATCGGGGGCTTCAGTCGTTGAGGAGCTTGAGCAGCAGGGCGCCGCCCGCCAGGCCGACGGGGATCAGCACCCAGAAGATGGCGGCGGTGCCGAAGATTTCAGAGGCCATGGCCCGGACAGGGGGAACGGGATACCTATCTAGCAGCCGTCGCGGCCAACAGGCCCCGGGCCGTGGCCACGATCACCGGCCAGGGCGCCTCGCTGCGCAGCTGGGCGGCCATCACACCACTGGCGGCGGTGGCGAACCCCTGGGCCGACAGGGCCGCCACCAGGTCGGCCAGCGGCGGGGGGCCCTGGCCCAGCCGGCGGGCAATGGCATCCACGGGCCAGCAGCGGGGGGTGGTGGCCGGATCGGCCCGGAGCCGCTCCAGCAGCCGCCGGCCCGGGCGGTCGAGGTGGGCGCCGCCGGCCCCGGCTTCCAGGAGCATGGTCGTGAGCGTGGCGGGATCCTGAAGCGGACCGATCCACAGGGGCCCGCTCACCGCCAGGGGCGGGACCTCACCGGATGGCGCCCCGGCGCAGCCGCAGGGCCGCCACCGCCCCAGCCGTCCCAGGCCCTGCACCTGCTGGTCCCCGCAGCCGTGGCAGTGGGCCACCAGACCCAGATGCCCCTCCTCGCCGCGGGCGGGATGGCGCTCCAGCCGCAGGGCGGTGCGGAACGCCCGTCCCTCACTAAAGCTCAGCAGGGGGGTGATGCCGCGGCCCATCGCCCAGGCGGTCCGGGCCAGCAACCCCAGCTGCAGGCGCAGGGCGATCTCCCAGCTGGCCGGGTGGGCCCGGGCGGCGGCCCCGAAACGGCGCAGCGCCGCCCGGCGGTCGTGGCCCGTGGCTGAGCGTCCATCGGTGCTGGCCAGGTAGAGCACCCCGCCGAAGGCCACCGCCTCCAGGGCCAGGGGAACCAGGGCGGCGGGACAGCCGAAGGCGTCCAGATCCACCAGCTCGAAGCGGCGCCCTTCGACCAGGCAGCCCGCCAGGAGTTGCTGGGCCGTGGCGGTGCCCACCTGCCGCTCCACCGCCGCCGGCAGGCCGGCGAGATTCCTCTCCAGCAGCGGCAGCCGGTCGGGGTCGGCGTCATTGGCCCATACCGCCGTGGCGCCACCTTCGAGGCCATAGCGAAGGGCCCGGATGCCGCAGCCCGCCATGCCATCGAGCACCCTCACGGGCCCGCCCGCCGCCCCGGCGGCCAGGCACCGGACCAGCAGCACGCCGAAATCCCTGGCGGGACGGGAGGCGGGACGGAAGAACCCGTCACCGGTCTCCAGCACGGCCGCCCCTTCGCAATAGTGATCAGGTCCGCTCACGTCCGGATCCTTGCCGCAGCCATCGGTGTCATCCGCCGACCCCCAGCCTGCCTCCGGTGAGGCCCCGGCGCCGGAGGGGGCCGAGTGGGGGGAGCACGCCCTCTGGCACTGGAAGGGCCATGGCTGCCACTGGCGACGCCTGGGGGACCCCGGCCGGCCGGCCATGGTGCTGCTGCACGGTTTCGGGGCCGGCAGCGGCCACTGGCGCCGCAATGCCGGTGACCTGGCGGCGGCGGGATGGTGTGTCTACGGGCTCGACCTGATCGGCTTCGGCGCCTCCAGCCAGCCGGGGAGCCATCCCCATCAGGCCCTGGACAACCGCCTCTGGGCCCGCCAGGTGCGGGCGTTCCTGGCGGAGGTGGTCGGCGGGCCGGCGGTGCTGGTGGGCCATTCCCTCGGCGGCCTGGTGGCCCTCACCTGCAGCGTCTTCTTCCCCACCTGGGTGCGGGCCGTGGTGGCGGCCCCCCTGCCCGACCCCAGCCTGCTGATGGCCCAGCGGCGCCAGCCCCGGCGCCGGCCCTGGCGGCGGCGGCTGCAGCGGGGGGGGATCCAGCTGCTGCTGCGGCTGCTTCCCCTGGAGCTGGCGGTGCCCCTGCTGGCCCATTCGCCGTTGCTCGACCTGGGCATCCAGTCGGCCTACCACCACCCGGTGATCGGTGACCAGGAGCTGCGGCGGGTGATCGCCCGCCCCGCCAGGCGGCCCGGCGCGGTGCGGGCCCTGAGGGCGATGAGCATCGGCATGGCCCTGCGGCCGCACCGGGCCACGGCCGTCTCCCTGCTGCAGCGGCCGGGGCGTCCCACCCTGCTGATCTGGGGGGGCCAGGACCGGCTGGTGCCGGTGGAGGTGGCCCGGCAGTGCCTCGACCTGCGCAGCGACCTCGTCCTGCATGTGATCGCCCAGTGCGGCCACTGTCCCCACGACGAGACCCCCGCCGCCTTCCACGGCGCCGTGCTCCCCTGGCTGGAGCGCCTGGGGACCGGCTGAGGGCAGGGCTCACCCCGGCGCGTAGTTTTGGGAGGACCACTCCGGTCGCCGTTCAGGTCCCCCGCAGCACCCCGCTCCCGACCCCGACATGAAGCACACCCTTTCGGTGCTGGTGGAAGACGAATCGGGGGCCCTCAGCCGTATCTCCGGTCTGTTCGCCCGGCGCGGCTTCAACATCGAGAGCCTGGCGGTGGGGCCCGCCGAGCACCGCGGCATGTCCCGCCTCACGATGGTGGTGGAAGGGGACGACCGCACCCTCGAGCAGATGACGAAGCAGCTCAACAAGCTGATCAACGTGCTCGGCGTCATCGACCTCTCCACCATCCCCGCCGTTGAGCGGGAGCTGATGCTGCTGAAGGTGGCGGCGCCGGCGGAGAATCGCGGAGCCATCTTCGATCTGGTGCAGGTGTTCCGGGCCAAGGTGGTGGATGTGGCCGACGATGCCCTCACCCTTGAGGTGGTCGGCGACCCGGGCAAGCTGGTGGCCCTGGAGCGCCTGCTCGAGAGCTACGGCATCCTGGAGATCGCCCGCACGGGAAAGGTGGCGCTGGAGCGGGCCTCGGGGGTGAACACCGAGCTGCTCAAGGCCACCGTCTCCGACAAGCGGGTCCCTGCCTGAAGGCAGGCCGCTGCGTAGGCGACCCTGGCGAGCTCAGGGCTTCTTGTTCTGCACCAGGGTTCCGCCGTCGATCACCCGGGCCCGGATCAGCTTGTCCCCCTGCTGGATCCGGTCGATCACGTCCATCCCCTTGCTGACCCGGCCGAAGACCGCGTAACGGCCGTCCAGCTCGGGCAAGGCCTGCAGGGCCACGTAGAACTGGGCGCTGGCCGAATTGGGATCGTTCGAGCGGGCCATGGCCACGGCGCCGCGCTGATGGCTGAGGGCCAGCTGGCGGGTGACGGTCGGTGAGGTGATCTCCTCCCCGTAGCGGGGTTCCTGCTGACCGTCGAGCTTGAGCTCGAGGGGAATGCGGCGGGATTCGCCACTGGCCGGGTCGACGAAGCCCCCTGAGCCGTAGTCGCTGGCGGGCACCTTGGGATCGGCGCTGCTGGGGTCACCGCCCTGGACCACGAACGGGACCGGCTCTTTCACCACCCGGTGGAAAACCGTGCCGTTGTAGACCCCCCTGCGGACGAGATCAACGAAGTTTCCGGCCGTGAGCGGGGCCGCCGCCCCATCGAGGGTCAGTTCCACCGGCCCCTTGCTGGTCTCCATCGCCACCACGGCCGTGCCCTTGAGGCAGGGGGTGGCGGCCGCCTCGCAGCCCATGGGTCGGTTGCCGTTGTCGGCGGCGCAGGCCGCCAGGCCGAGGGGCGTCAGGCCCAGCAGCACCAGTAGCAGCAGGCGCCAGCCGAGGCCGGCGGCTTTCGTGGCGGAGCGCATGGTCAGAGTCCCTCCAGGGGGACGCCCAGGAAGCGGGCCAGGCGGGCACCGGCCAACTCGAGATCGGCGAGGGGCATGGGCTCACCCACCCGGGTCAGGGGCATGTCCCGCCGGCCCTGCACCCGAAGGGCCAGGCGCCGCTGGGGACTGAGGCCATCACGCACCTCCACCTTCACCGCCTGGATCTCCCGCAGGGGGATCACCACCTCGATCAGCTTGCGGAAGCCGCGGCGGCTGATGCGGGCTTCGCCGGCCCCCCGATCGAAACGGTTGAGGCCCGAGCCCACATCGATGCTGATCACCAGCCACAGATAGGTGGCCAGCAACAGGGCCGCCACGCCGTAGAGCCCCATCACCAGACCCTGGGGCACCCAGACCAGGGCGGCGGGATGGCCGATGGGCAGCAGATCGCGGCCGAAGCGGCTGGAGGCGCTCGTGAGCACGAAACCAAGGCCACCGATGCTGACGGCGGCCGCCACAAGCAGATTGGAGAGACGGCGGGAGCCGAGCACCGGTTGCTCCAGCACCTGCTCGTCGGCCGAAGGGGAAGCGACGCCGGGCGAAGCCATGCGGGACGAAAGGGCAGTGGCTCGCCATCCTGCCGTGAAGCGTGCCGGAGGCGTCAGTTTCAGCCCGTGTCACCTGGCACGGAGGGCGGATCAACGTTGTTACCATCCCCCGGTAACCCACAGCCATGCGGGTCATCCGCACCGCTTTCACCCATGACGATCGCCCTGGGGCGCGCCCCTGCCACCCGTGGATGGTTCGACGTCCTCGACGACTGGCTCAAGCGCGACCGCTTCGTTTTCGTGGGGTGGTCCGGTCTGCTGCTGTTCCCCACGGCCTATTTGGCCTTGGGCGGCTGGCT
>CALRJV020000010.1:0-74321 GCA_943367705.1 Synechococcus sp. UW140 | reverse complement strand
GCCATGACCCGCTATGAAGCGGCGGCCCTGCTGAACGCCTGCCTCGACCGGATCACCGAGGTGACCGACGAGCTGAAGCGCCTGATGGCCGAGTTCGAGAAGGAACTCGCCGTGCTGCGCGGCCGTGTGGATGGCCTGGAGGCCAAGGTTGGTGAGCTCGAAGCCACCCAGTTCTCCACCACTACCAAGCTGAGCGGCCAGGCCACCTTCGTGATCGGTGCCAATGGGTTTTCGGGCAGCGACAGCCCCGCCGTTGATGCCGCCCGGGCCTCGGTGGGGGCCACCACCTTCAGCTACGACATCCAGCTGAGCTTCGACACCAGCTTCACCGGCAAGGACCTGCTGCGCACGATCCTGCGGGCCGGCAACTTCGCCGATTCCGCCTTCGGCGGCGCCGGTCCCACCGGTGGGCTCTCCACCCTGGAGGTGGCCTTCCAGGAAGATTGCGGACCCCTCGCCGACTGCGGTGACGTGGTGGCGATCGACAAGATCTTCTACCAGTTCCCGATCGGCAGCCAGTTCACCGCCACCTTCGGCGGCCGGGTGGGCCAGGAGGACATGCTCGCCCTCTGGCCGAGTGCCTACCCCTCCGACACGATCCTCAACCTGTTCACCCTCAACGGCGCCCCGGCGGCCTACAACAAGAACCTCGGCCCCGGGGCCGGCCTGTGGTGGCAGCAGGGCGGCTTCAGCATCAGCGCCAACTACGTGGCCGCCAACGGTGATGTGGGGGATCCCAACATCGGCGGCATCGGCACCGTGGCCTCGGCCGGCACCGGCACGGTGCAGATCGGCTACGCCAAGGAGCAGTGGGGCCTGGCGGCGATCTACTCCCGCATCCAATCGGGCGTCGGGGTGCCGGGCACCACCCCCTTCACCGGCCTCGCCTTCGAGGCCAACCCCAACAGCCGCACCGATGCCTTCGGCGTCAGCGGCTACTGGCAGCCGGCCAACTCCGGCTGGATTCCCTCCATCAGCGCCGGCTGGGGCATCAACGGCACCAGCTACGACACCGCCCAGGCTCCCGGGGCCCTGCGCACCAGCCAGTCGTGGATGGTGGGCCTGCAGTGGGACGACGCCTTCGTCAAAGGCAACGCCCTCGGCATGGCGGTGGGCCAGCCCATCTTCGCCACGGCCCTGGCCGACGGCCAGACACCCCAGGACGGCAACTTCGCCTGGGAGTGGTGGTACAAGTGGCAGGTCACCGACAACATCAGCGTGACACCGGCCCTCTTCTATCTGAGCCGGCCCCTGGGGCAGGACACCACCCCCGGCACCACGTTCCGGCAGCTGGGCGGATTGGTGAAGACCACCTTCCGCTTCTGATCCCGGCCCGCGGGAACGGATGATGAGGGTGACCTGGATGGCCTGGCCACCATGGATCTCACGCCGTTCCTGGGCAGCCTGGAGGGCAACACCTTCGATGCGGTGCTGCTCTCGGTGGCCTCCGGCGGAAAGGTGGCGATCGCCATGAAGGGCCGCTTCCTGCTGCGGGCCCTGTGCGAGAGCATCAGCGACCGCAGCCTGATCGGCTGCGCCATCACCCACGAGCAGGGCTGCCTCGACTATCTGCAGCGGCAGCCCTACGACCTGCTGCTCTGCACCGACCACCTGGAGAGCGGCAACGGCTTCGAGCTGACCCGCCGGGCCAAGGCGCTGTACCCCGGCCTGAAGGTGGTGATGCTGGCCCTCGGGGATGTGATTCCCACCGAATACGAACACGCCCCCTGGCTGGAGGCCGTGGTAGCCGAAGCCGACATTGTCGACGACCAGCGGCCCCTGCAGGCCGCCGTGATCGCCGTGATGGGCCATCACTCCTACCGCAGCCCCTCGCTGCGCTCCGGCAAGCTCCCCTACCTCAGCTGTCCGCGGCTGACGCCGCGGGAGTACGAGGTGCTCGACCTGCTGGCCAGCGGCCTCAGCGACCGTGAGATCGCCCAGAAACTGGTGGTGAGCGACGCCACGGCCCGCACCTACACCAAGCGCCTGCTCCAGACCCTGGGCGTGAACAACCGCCTGCAGGCCGTGCTCAAGGGGGTGCGCTGCGGGATGGTGCAGCTAGGGTGAATACACGCATTCACATGACTCCATGGCCACCTCCGTTCGTCTGGACCCTGCGACGGAGGCGCGGCTTGATCGGCTGGCCTCCGAAACGGGGCGGACCAAGGCCTTCTATCTGCGAGAGCTGATCGAGCAGGGCCTGGACGACCTGGAGGATGCCTACCTCGGCGCCGCCGCCGTGGAACGGATGCGCCTGGGACAGGAAAGGACCTACAGCCTCGACGAGGTGGTGAAAGAACTTGGCCTGGACACTTCGGATCTCTGAAACGGCCAGGCGCCAGCTCAAGAAGCTGGATCGCTCGACCGCGCAGAACCTTTTGAGGTACATGAACCGGCTCCTGCAGGAGACCGAGGATCCGCGTCAAAGAGGCAAGGCCCTGACGGCAAACTTGTCCGGCCTATGGCGCTACCGGGTCGGCGACCATCGGGTGATCTGCCTGATCGAAGATGGGCAGCTTGTCGTGCTGGTGGTCGGAGTCAGCCACCGGAGCGAGGCCTACCGATAACCCAGCCTGCTGCTGCAAAGCGGCGTTTGGCTGGGGTCTCCTGCGGTGGTTGGGATGGGTCGCCTGAGATTCGAACTCAGGACCAGTCGGTTAAAAGCCGAATGCTCTACCGCTGAGCTAGCGACCCGTCGCTGGGGAAGCTATCACCCGGCGGCGACCCTCTCCAAGCCCGCCGCCCGCGCCACCCATGACCAGCCCCGACGCCTGGCCCAGCCGCTGGGATGCCCCCCGCATCGACGTCGCCGCCTGGGTGGCCCCGACGGCGGTGGTGATCGGCGATGTGGAGCTGGCGGCGGGGGCCAGCCTCTGGCCCACCGCCGTGGCCCGGGGGGATGTCTGCGCCATCCGGGTGGGGGAAGGCAGCAACGTGCAGGACGGCGCCGTGCTGCACGGGGATCCCGGCCAGCCCGTCACCATCGGCGCCGACGTAACCATCGGCCACCGGGCCGTGGTCCATGGGGCCACGCTGGAGGACGGCTGCCTGATCGGCATCGGCGCCATCGTGCTCAACGGCGTCACGGTGGGGGCCGGGGCCCTGGTGGCGGCCGGCGCGGTGGTCACCCGTGACGTGCCCGCCGGCGCCCTGGTGATGGGGGCTCCGGCGGTGGTGAAACGCCAGCTGGATCCCGCCGCGATCGAGGCCCAGCGCCAGCACGCCCGCCGTTACCGCCAGCTGGCGGAGGTTCACGCTGGACTCCGTTAGGATCCCGCCATCGTTTTCCCTTTCCCCGCCATGGACCTCCGGCTGCTGCTCGTCGCTGCTCCGATCCTCCTGGCCGTGGGTTGGGCCGCCTTCAACATCGGCCGCGCCGCCGTGGGTCAGCTGCAACTGATGCTCAAGCGCGCCCGCGCCTGATGGTCGTCGTCATCGGTGCCGGCCTGGCCGGCACCGAAGCCGCCTGGCAGATCGCCGAAGCCGGGATTCCGGTGCGGCTGGTGGAGATGCGGCCGGTGCGCCCCTCCCCGGCCCACCACAGCGGCGATTTCGCTGAACTGGTCTGCAGCAACAGCTTCGGCTCCCTCTCCCCCGACCGGGCCGCCGGCCTGCTGCAGGAGGAGTTGCGGCGCCTGGGATCCCTGGTGATCCGCACCGCCGATGTCCATGCGGTACCCGCCGGCGGCGCCCTGGCCGTCGATCGGGGCCGCTACAGCGCCGCCCTGACGGCCGCCGTCGAAGCCCATCCCCTGGTGACGGTGGAGCGCCGCGAGCAGCTGGCGTTGCCCGACCCTGAGGAGATCGCCGTTCTCGCCACAGGGCCCCTCACCGGCGCCGCCCTCGCCGACGACCTGCTGCGCTTCACCGGCCGGGAGTCCTGCCACTTCTTCGATGCCGCCAGCCCGATCGTGGAGGGGGAGGGCATCGACCTGTCGGTAGCCTTCCGGGCCAGCCGCTATGACAAGGGCGACGCCGATTACATCAACTGCCCCATGGACCGGGAGCAGTACCTCGCCTTCCGCACCGCCCTGCTGGAGGCGGAGAAGGCGGAGCTGAAGGATTTCGAGCAGGAGAGCGCCAACTTCTTCGAGGGCTGCCTGCCGATCGAGGAGCTGGCCCGCCGCGGCGAGGACACGATGCGCTACGGCCCCCTCAAGCCCATCGGCCTCTGGGATCCCCGCTGGGGCGACCTGCATGACCGCGATGTGCGCCGCGCCAGGCGGGCCCACGCGGTGGTGCAGCTGCGCCAGGAGGACAAGGACGGCCAGCTCTGGAACCTCGTCGGCTTCCAGACCAACCTGAAATGGGGCGAGCAACAGCGGGTGCTGCGGATGATCCCCGGTCTGGAGAAGGCCTCCTTCGTGCGTTTCGGGGTGATGCACCGCAACACCTTCCTGGAGTCCCCCGAACTGCTGCAGCCCACCCTGCAGTTCCGCCAGCGGCCGACCCTGCTGGCCGCCGGCCAGATCACCGGCACCGAGGGTTACGCCGCCGCGGTGGCGGGTGGCTGGCTGGCCGGCACCAACGCCGTCCGCCTCGTGCGGGGACTGCCGCCGCTGAGCCTGCCGCCCACCACCATGGCCGGTGCCCTGCTGGGCTTCATCTCGGATGAGGAGCGCAGCCACGGCCCCCGCAAGGGGGGCTTCCAGCCCATGCCCCCCAGCTTCGGCCTGATGCCGGAGCTGCCGGAGCGCATCCGCGACAAACGCCGCCGCTATGGCGCCTACCGCGACCGCGCCCTGGCGGACCTGACCGCCTGGGACACCCAGCGCCAGGCTGGCGCCAGCAGCGCCGTGCCGGCGGCCGTGGCGGGCTGATCGCTTCCTAGGGTCGAGCCGCTCCCGTTCGCCTGGTTCCGGTGACCGTCACCGTCCCTTCCCCCGCCGCCGCCCCCCTCACCGCGGCCGATGGCCGCCCCTGGGACGTCGTCGTGATCGGCTCGGGCATCGGCGGGCTGGTCACCGCCAGCCAGCTGGCGGCCAAGGGGGCCTCGGTGCTGGTGCTGGAGCGCTACCTGATCCCCGGCGGCAGCGGCGGCAGCTTCCGGCGCGAGGGCTACACCTTCGACGTCGGCGCCTCGATGATCTTCGGCTTCGGTGAGAAGGGCCACACCAACCTGCTCACCCGCGCCCTGGCCGATGTGGGCGAGCACTGCGAGACGATCCCCGACCCCGCCCAGCTGGCCTACCACCTGCCCGGCGGCCTGTCGGTGGCGGTCGACCGCGACTACGAGCGCTTCATCGCCGATCTCACCGCCCTGTTTCCCCATGAGGCCAAGGGGATCCGCGCCTTCTACGACACCTGCTGGCAGGTGTTCCGCTGCCTCGATGCGATGCCGCTGCTGTCGCTGGAGGACCCCGCCTACCTGGCCAAGGTGTTCTTCCGCGCGCCCCTGGCCTGCCTGGGGCTGGCCCGCTGGCTGCCGGTGAACGTGGGCGCCGTGGCCCGTGCCCACATCAGCGATCCGGCCCTGCTCAGGTTCATCGACATGGAGTGCTTCTGCTGGTCGGTGATGCCCGCCGATCGCACGCCGATGATCAACGCCGGCATGGTCTTCTCCGATCGCCACGCCGGCGGCATCAACTACCCGAAAGGCGGCGTCGGGGTGATCGCCGAGAAGCTGGTGGCGGGCCTGCGCCGCCATGGCGGCGCCATCCATTACCGCTCGCGGGTGGTGAAGGTGCTGCTGGAGGGCGAGGGACCCCAGGCCCGGGCCGTGGGGGTGCGGCTGGCCGGCGGTGAGGAGATCCGCGCCCGCCGGGTGGTGAGCAACGCCACCCGCTGGGACACCTTCGGCTCCCTGGTGGACGAGGCCCACACCCCGGCGGCCGAGCAGACCTGGCGGCGGCGCTACCGGCCCTCCTCCTCCTTCCTCTCCCTGCACCTGGGCGTGAAGGCGGAGGCGATCCCCCCCGGCAGCCATGTCCACCACCTGCTGCTGGAGCGCTGGGAGGAGATGGAGGCCGAGCAGGGGGTGATCTTCGTCTCGATCCCCACCCTGCTGGATCCCTCCCTGGCCCCGGCCGGCCACCACATCGTGCACACCTTCACCCCCTCGGAGATGGCCCCCTGGCGGGGGCTGGCCCCTGGGGCCTACCGGGCCGCCAAGGAGGCGGCCGCCACCCGGCTGATCCGCCGCCTGGAGGCGATCCTGCCGGGCCTGGAGGGGGCCATCACCCACCGTGAGATCGGCACGCCCCGCAGCCACCGCCGCTTCCTGGGCCGCCATGGCGGCAGCTACGGGCCGGTGCCCGCCCTGCGGCTGCCCGGCCTGCTGCCGATGCCCTTCAACCGCACCGCCATCCCCGATCTCTACTGCGTCGGGGATTCCTGCTTCCCCGGCCAGGGCCTGAACGCGGTGGCCTTCAGCGGCTTCGCCTGCGCCCACCGCATCGGCGCCGACCTGGGCCTCAATCCCTGGAGCCTGCCGGCGTGAAGCACCCCATGGTTCCCGACCACCGTCTCCACTGCATGGTGCGGCCCCAGCCCCCGGCCGCCGGCGAGGGCCTGCGGCTGGGGATCTGGCAGGGGAGCGGCAGCGCCGGCACCCCCGAGGCCGTCGAAGAGAACCTGGAGCGCCTCGAGCAGGTCTGCGGGCTGGCGGCGGGCCACGGGGTGCAGCTGCTGGCCTTCCCCGAGCTCTATCTGAGCGGCTACATCGTCACGCCCGCCATCGCGCGGCGGCTGGCCGAACCCGTGGACGGCCCCAGCCTGGGGCGGGTGGCCGCCGCAGCGCGGCGCCACGGGCTGGCGGTGGCCTGTCCCTACCCCGAACGGGCCAGCGTGGCCGGCGAGGAGCGCCTCTACGACGCCATCGCCCTGTTCGACCGGGACGGCAGCCTGCTGCGCAACTACCGCAAGACCCATCTCTGGGGGCCGGATGAGAAGCGCTGCTGGAGTCCCGGCTACCGCCACCCCGAGGAGGGGGCGGCCTTCACGGTGCAACCGGTGAACGGGGTGGGGGTGGGCCTGCTCAACTGCTACGAGGCCGAGTTTCCCGAGCTCACCCGGCGGCTGGCGCTGGAGGGGGCCCGACTGGTGCTGATCCCCACGGCCGCCGATGCCTGGGCCGAACTGAGCACCGGCGAGCGCACCGACCGGCCCTACCCGGACGTGTCCCGCACCCTGATCCCGGCCCATGCCTTCCAGAACGGCTGTTTCGTGGCCTACGCCAACCGCTGCGGCAAGGAGACGGTGAACGGGCGTGTGATGGCGGCCTATCTGGGCAACAGCGTCATCTGCGGCCCCCATGGCGATGTGCTGGCGGCCGCCCGGCCCGAGCCCACCCTGCTGATCGCCGACTGCCGGCCCGGCGAATACGGGCCCACCCACCCCGCCGCCACCCGCTACCACGAGGACCTCCGGCCCGAGCTCTACTGACAGCGGCCCAACCCCCAGCCGCGACGCTGCCGGCCGGCCACACCGGAGCAGGGGCGGCGATAACCTGTGTAAACATTTATTGCGCGTTCATGGCGGCTCCGGTTCCCAGCTCCTCCGACCTGGCGCGTTACCTGGAGGGACGTGGCGAGATGGGCAAGCCCTGGGTGTGGCACCTGCTGCGGCTCAGCAAGCTCAAGGAGGCCAAGGACACCATGGAGCCCAACGAGTACGTCGAGCGGCTCGGCGAGGCCCATGCCGACCTGATGCGGCTGGGTGAGTTCTGGAAGGGGCGGGAGGCGGAGGTGTTCGGAGGCCGCTACCAGCCCTCCCAGGTCATCGAGCCCCTGCCCGGATCCCCCGACGACCGATGAGCCCCACCCCGACGGCCCAGCGCTACCCGATGGCGCCGCTGATCCGGTTCACCCTGCTGGCCCTCTACATGGCCCTGGTCCTGCCCCTGCCGGCGCTGGCGCCGGGGGCCCTGCGTCTGCCCCTGCTGCTGGCCGCGATCGCCGGCCTGGTGCTGGTGGTCGCCATCACCAGTGAGCGGGTGGAGCTCGACGAACGGGGGCTGCGGGTGGGCCATCCCCCCTGGTGTTCCTGGCTGCTGCGCCGCGGCTGGCAGCTGCCCTGGGATCGCATCACCGCCCTCACGCCGGTCACCACCAGCCAGGGGGGCAGGGTGTACTACGTGCGCAGTACGGGGGAGCAGGGGGATCGCAGCGGCGCCGCCTGGCTGCTGCCCCAGCGGGTGGCCCGCTTCGACGACTTTCTGCAGCGCTTCAGCGTCGCCACCGGCCTAACCACCGAGGGCATCACTCGAATCAGCCCGCCCTGGACCTACCGGCTGCTGGCCCTGCTCTGCGGCCTCCTGCTGGCGGGGGAAGCCGCGACCCTGATCCTGCGACCCGTCTGAACGGACCTAGTTGAGGCGTGAGGAGCTGCTGGGGGAAGCCACCAGCAGACCGGAGCCGGCGGCGCCGGATCCCTCCTCGCTGATCTCGGGCAGGGTGTCCAGGCTGAAGCGATAGCCCTGCTGGCGCATCGTTTCGATCGCGCCACCCTCGCCGAGGCCGGCCTGTTCGAGCTTGCGGCGCAGGGTCAGCACCTGGGTGTCGACCGAGCGGGGACCGCCACTGAAGGGGGGCCAGGCCATGCGCAGCAGTTCCTGGCGGCTGCGCACCACCCCCGGGGGCATCAGCAGGGCACAGAGCAGGGCGAATTCCCGTGGGCTGAGCTCCACCGGCTGGTCCCGCAGGGTGACCTGGCGCAGCAGCAGGTGCACCTCGAGGGGGCCCACACAGACCCGTTCCTGGAGGCCGCTACCGCTGCGGCGCAGCAGGGTGCGGCAGCGGGCCGCCAGCTCTTCAAGCCCGAAGGGCTTGCGCAGCACGTCGTCGGCGCCGGCATCGAGGAGGGCCACCACGGGCTCCGAGCCGGAGCGGGCCGTGAGCACCATCACCTGGCAGTGCAGCTGGGCGGCGAGGCGCAGGGCCGAGGTCTCCTCGAGCAGTTCGGCGCTCACCAGCAGATCGGGGGATTGCTCCTGGCAGATCTCCAGAGCTTCGCGGGCGGTGGCAACGGCGGCGGCCAGGTGGCCGTCCTGACGCAGCCGCTGGGCGAGGACGGTGCGGAGGGTCGCGTGGGGATCCACGACGAGGACTCTCCGAGGGGTTCCTCCTGGATCAGTCAGCTTGTCCTGGGCCACGGGCATCTCCTCGGCATCACGATGAAATCAGAAGCGGAAGTGCCGACAGCCGATTGAGTGTGTCAACGCTAACTGGAAATGTGCGGAGACGCCGGTGGCGGGCGATGCCTTGTCAACTGTCCGCTCCCGGATGGCGGTCCCGGCACGGCAGGATGGTGCCATCTGCCGGCTATCGCCGCCACAATGACGCCAGGGGCCCGACCCCAGCCATGACAGCACTCCAACACCCCGACGCGATCCGCCACTTCCAGTCCCTGTGTGATGCCTGCCAGGCCCTGTCCGACCGTCACCACGGACCCTCCGAACTGCGGCTGTACGCGGACGGCTACCTCCATGCCCTGCGCCGCACGGCCGTGCTGGATCACCAGTCCCAGCGCAGGCTGGAGGAGCTGATCGACCGCTGGATCCAGGACCCGTCCAGCTTCCTGGGGCCAGACGGCCAGCCCAGACTGCTGATGGAGCGCAGCCGCTACTGAGGGGCCCAGGGCAACCGGGCCGCCATCAGACCGATCAGGGGGCCTCAGGAGGCCAGCGCCACTTCGAGCTTCTCGCGCAGCTCGCCGCTGTTGTACATCTCGATCAGGATGTCCGAGCCGCCCAGGAACTCCCCTTTGACATACACCTGGGGAATGGTGGGCCAGTCGGAGAACTCCTTGATCCCCTGCCGGATTTCCATGTCGGAGAGCACGTCGAACGTCTCGAAAGGCACACCCAGCGACTGCAGGATCTGGACGACGTTGTTAGAGAATCCACACTGTGGCATCAGTTTGTTGCCCTTCATGAAGACCACCACCGGGCTGGCGCTGATCAGGGCGTCGATGCGTTGACGGGTGCTGGCATCCATGGTCGGAATCGTGGAGGGGAAGGTCAGGAGGGAAGGGAGGTCTGCAGCGCCAGGGCATGGATCGCCTCGCTGGCCAGCTCGCTGCGAAGGGCGCCGTAGACAAGCTGGTGCTGGCGCACCCGGTTGAGCCCGGCGAAGGCACCGGACACCACCTTCACCTGCAGGTGATCGCCACCCCCGGTGAGATCCTCCACCTCGACGGCGGCATCGGGGAGCGCGCGCAGGATCGCGTCCTTGACCTGCTCCGGTTGCACCATGGCGGCGGGGATCGGGGAGATGACGGAAGGCTGGAATCTAAGGACGATCACCCACCGGCGGTCGATCCCGGGGCGGTGTAGGGGGTGATCACGAAACCCAGCTCCACGAGCTGCTGGTAGGCCTTGCGCCCGCCCTCGTTGGTGGGGGTCATGATCTTCACCACCTCCACCAGCAGGGGGATCGCCACCTCGGGCTGGTTCTGGCGGCGGAACAGGGCCGCCAGCCGCAGGTTGGACTCGGCCAGCAGCGTCAGGGCTTCCCGGCCCTTGTCGTCCATCTCGCGGGGGATGCGGGCATCGAGACCGCGGAAAGAGCCGCTCAGGTCGCGGTAGAAGCCGAGCAGGCGGCGGCTGGCATCGCGGGCCAGGTCGTAGAGGCGCCGGCCCTCGGCCAGATTGCCGCTGGCCACGGCCGCATCCCCCCGTGACAGGAGGGTCTTCACCGAGGAGAGGGTGAGATCGGTGCCGGCGGGCTGGACCGTCTGGGGGGTGGCCTGGGCCCGGGCCGGCGGCTGCAGGAGCGGCTGGGCGAGGGCCAGCAGGGCCAGGCAGCTGCCGCAGACCCCGGCCAAGCCCGATGGCCGGGCGGATCGAAGGGAAGAAACGGCGGAAGGCCTGATCACGTCGACGCCTGACGGGTAACGGCCGAACTTTACGGGGAGCCGATCGGGCGACCCACCACGGCGCGGGCCGCTTGCTCGGCCGACTCCATAGCGGCGGCGAGCTTGGCGCTGAAGTCCAGGGCCGCCTGGCGACCCTGGCCCTCCGCCCGCAGGGGGCGGCCGAAGCAGAGGGCCGCCCGATCGCCGGGGCGGGGATCGGCGTGGCCGTAGGCGATGCCCACCGGCACCACCGGCACCTCCACCCCCTGGCTGGCGGCGAGCAGGGCCAGACGGGCCAGCCCCTGGTGCAGCCGGATCGGGCCGTCCTCGCGCCGGATCCGGCCCTCGGGAAACACCACCAACTGCTGGCCTGCGGACAGCAGCTCCACGGAGAACCGCAGGCTGGCCAGGGTGGGGCGCCCCTGGTTGACGGGAAAACAGCCGAGACGGTGCAGGAACCAACCCTGCAGACCCTTCATCTCATCGGCCGTGACCATGAAGCGGCAGTCCCGGCCCGTGACCCGGCGTCCAGCCCCCCAGGGGAGCATCAGCGCGTCCCAGCGGGCCCGGTGGGTGGGGGCCAGCAGCACGGCTCCGTCGCGGGGCAGGTTCTCGCGATCGAGGACCGTGAGCTCGCTGAAATAGCCCTGGAGAGCCAGATCGATGGTGACCACCATCGCCACCGGGGACAGCCAGGGGCTGATGCCGTTGCAGAGGGAACGCTCCCGCCGGCTGATCACCGGGGAGAGGCCTGGTCCGGAGGGCGTCTGCGCCGCCAACACGCTCGATCCGGCAGAACATCGATCTCGAAGTTAGGGGCTGGATCCCCCCTTGCCGTCCAGCGACGGGCAGTTGGGCCTGCGGCCGCTCCCACGGCGACCGATACGGTGCGGTCAGGATCGCTTCAGCCACCTGCCGCCCATGGCCAGCCTCGGGGTCAACATCGACCACATCGCCAACGTGCGGCAGGCCCGCCGCACCGTGGAGCCCGATCCGGTGCGCTGCGCCCTGCTGGCCGAGCTGGGCGGTGCCGACGGCATCACCGTGCACCTGCGGGAGGATCGGCGCCACATCCAGGACCGGGACGTGGAGCTGCTGCGGGCCACCGTCCGCACCCGGCTCAACCTGGAGATGGCGGCCACCGCCGACATGGAGGCGATCGCCCTGCGGGTCCGGCCCGACATGGTGACCCTGGTGCCGGAACGCCGCCAGGAGGTGACCACCGAAGGGGGCCTGGACGTGGCCGGCCAGAGGGAGCCTCTTGCTGCGATGGTGGGCCGGCTGATGGAGGCGGGCATCGGCGTCAGCCTGTTCGTCGACCCGGACGACGCCCAGCTGGAGGCCAGCCGCCAGTGCGGCGCCCGCTGGGTGGAACTGCACACCGGCGCCTATGCGGAGGCCGGCTGGGGGGAGCAGCCGTTCCAGCTGGCCCGGATCACCGAAGCCACCGCCATCGCCCGGGGCCTCGGCCTGCGGGTCAATGCCGGCCATGGCCTGACGTACCACAACGTCGAACCGATCGCCGCGATCGCGGGGATGGAGGAACTGAACATCGGCCACACGATCGTGGCCCGCGCCCTGGTGGTCGGCCTGCAGGAGGCGGTGCGCCAGATGCGGGCGCTGGTGCAGAATCCCCGCCGCGACCCGCTGTTCGGCGACCGCCAGCCCTGAGGCCCCACCCGCCATGACCCGCTACCACTTCGTCGCCGCCAGCCGCGCCTTCCTGCTCGAGGAGGAACCCCTGGAGGAGGTGCTGCGCGAGCGCAGGCGCAACTACGCCGAGAAGGACAAGGCCATCGACTTCTGGCTGCTGGAGAACCCCGCCTTCCTGGAGGCCCCCGAGCTGTCCACCAGCGTGGCCGCCGTGCCGAGGCCGGCGGCGGCGGTGGTGTCCACCGACGAGAAGTTCATCACCTTCATGAAGCTGCGTCTGGAATTCGTGGCCGTGGGCAGCTTTGAGGCCCCCAGCGCCACCATTCCCGACCCGCTGGCCACCCTGGGCTGACCCACGGGCGGCGGCGGGGGCGTGCGCCGGAGCGGCAGTTCAGAACAGGCCCAGGAAACGGCGCCGCGGCGCGTCGGGACCATCGTCCTGTTCCGATGCGGCGGGGCGGGGTTTGCCCTGGCCGCCGTCCTGCTGGTAGCGCGGCTTGCTGTCACCGATGGTCAGGGGGGCTTCCTTGTTCTTCCACCAGATCCAGTCCCGGATCGGCGGCGTGTTCTGCAGTTCCCAGCGGGTCAGACCCAGCCCCAGCCGGGAGGACGCGTCGTGGAGCACGTCCAGCATCTGCTCGCCGTCGCTGCAGCGGGCCAGGGCCTCGTTGGTGCGGCGGGCCCCGTCAAGGGCCTTCACCAGGGCGTTGACGCGCTGCGTGACCGGCAGATCCTTCAGGTCCATCGCCTGTTGCCTCCTGGGGTGCACGGAGGGCGCACCGTATCAGCGCTGGACCCCCGCCTGCACCGGCGGGGGGTGACAGAAGCCCACTCCAGAGGCTTCACTTGGAGCGACGCTTCCTTCTTGATGACGTTTCCGGACAGGCGTCCACCCCATCTCCGTCCACCCCACCACTGGGTCATCGGCGATGTGCATGGATGTGCGGAAGCTCTCCAACGCCTTTTGGTCCAGTTGCCGGTCGGCGATCGCCTCGTGTTCTGCGGCGACGTGATCAACCGCGGCTCCCGCATCGAGGAGGCCATGGAACTGGTGTGGGATCTGGTGCGTCGCCAGCGGGCGGTGTGGCTCAAGGGCAACCATGAGCGGGACCTGGTGCGTCAGCTCGACACGGGCCTGGCGCCCGGCCGTCCCGACCTGAACGGCAACGACACCTACCGCCAGCTGGGGGCGGCCCGCTGCCGCCTCTGGCGCGACCGCCTCGACCAGCTGCCCCTCGCCTACTGGGGTCAGGGCTGGGTGGCCACCCATGCCGGCTTCGATCCACGCACCTGGCAGCCCGACCTCAACGTGAGGCTGGCCTTCTGGCAGGCCTACGACGACCGCTTCGGCGAGGTGATCGTCGGCCACACGCCGGGCCCCGGCCTGCGGCGTGTGGGTTCGATCGTCCTGCTCGACACCGGTGCCTGCTACGGCGGCGACCTCACCGCCTACTCCCCCGAAACGCGGCAGACCCGCCAGGTCAGCAACGGGGCAGCGGCGGGCAGCCGGATGGCGGCCCCATCCCCCGGCTCGGCGATGAGCCGCGCCCTCTGAGCCCGCCCCTTTGCTGACGGTCTTTCGCAGCAACCGGGCCGAGGTCCTGGCCCACGTGCTGGCCACCCAGCTTCGCCTGTACCCGCCCGATCCGTTCGAGCAGGTCCAGGTGGTGGTCAACACCTGGCCCACCAGCCGCTGGCTCGGCGAGCAGCTGGCCGAGCACCTCGGCGGCATCGCCGCCAACCTGCGTTTCCCCTTCCCGGGCAGCCACCTGCGCCAGCTGGTCGACCAGCTGCTGGCCCCCAGCGGCGAGGCTCCCGCGGCCGGGGCCGTCGATCCCTGGCGTGCCGACCGCCTTGTCTGGCCCCTGCTGGGCCTGCTGCCGGCGGTCGCCGCCGCACCGGAAGGGGAGCCGCTGCGCCGTTGGCTTGCCGACAGGGGCCTGGCAACCCAGCTGGAACTGGGCCACTGGCAGCTGGGCCGGGCCATCGCCGATGCCTTCGACGACTACGCCCTCTACCGGCCCGAGCTGCTGCGGGCCTGGGAGGGCGGACAGGCGATCGATGGCAGCGGCCGGCCACTGCCCGACAGCCAGCTCTGGCAGCCCCTGCTCTACCGCGCCCTGCTCGCGGAACTGGGCGCCGAACCGTTCGGCCGCCGGGTGCAGGAGCTGATCGCCCGGATGCGGCGCGGCGGCCCCTGCCCCGAAGCGGGCGGCGCCCCCCTGCGACTCTTCGGCCTGAGCAGCATGGCGCCGATCCAGGTGCAGTTCCTGCAGGCCCTCAGCCGGCACCGGTCCGTCGACCTCTACCTGCTGACGCCGTGCCGCGATCTCTGGCTGCGCTGCGGCGAGCGCCGCCGGGAGCTGAGCGACGCCCTGGCCCTGCGCCAGCCGCTCGACGCCGCCTGGCTGCTGGAGGCCCCGGGCCTGGAGGCCCGCTTCGGCCGCCTGGGGGGGGAGTTCCAGCAGCTGCTGGAGGGCACCGGCGAAGCCCAGCTGGGGGAAGAGCAGGAACGCGACATCATGTTCTGGCCCGCCAGCGGCCATGCCCCGGCCCCCCTGCTGGCCCAGCTGCAGGAGCAGCTGGCCGATCCGGAGCGGATCCCTTCGCTGGCCGTGGATCCGGAGGATCACTCCCTGGAGTTCCACGCCTGTCCCGGCCGGCTGCGCCAGGTGCAGATCGTGCGCGACCGCCTGCTGCAGCTCCTGGCGGCCGAGCCCGGCCTCGAACCGCGGGACATCCTGGTGATGACGCCCGACATCGACGGCTTCGCCCCCCTGGTGGCTTCGGTGTTCGGCGATGCCCACGCCACGGACGTGGAGCTCCCCTGGCGCCTCACCGACCGCAGCCAGCAGGACGGGGCGGGGATGGCCAGCACCCTGCTGCTGCTCCTGGAGCTGGCCGGCACCCGGCTGACCGCCACCGGCCTGGAGACCCTGCTGGGCTGCGGGCCCCTGCTCGACCGGTTCGGCCTTGAACTTGGCGAGGCGGCCCGCCTGGTGGAAGCGCTGCAGGAGGCGGGCTTCCGCTGGGGCCTGGACGGCCAGGAGAAGGACCCGCCCTGCCACAGCCTGGCCTGGACGATCGACCGGCTGCTGCTCGGCCTGGTACTGCCCGCCGCCTCTGGCCTGGCGCCCGGGGAGACCGCCCCCTGGGAGGCCGGGGTGCCCCTGGAGCTGACCGGCCGCTGGCTGCACCTGCTGGGGCGGCTGCGCCATTGGCTCGGGGAGCTGCGCCGGGGCGGCACGGTCGGCGTCTGGGCGGAGCGGCTGCGGCAGTTGATCGATGACCTCTTCGATGCATCGGGCGACGCCGCCGGCGAGCGGACCGACCTGATGGGGGCCATTGACGGCTGGCAGACGGCCGCCGCTGCCTGCGCCCTGTCCCTGGAAGCGCCGGTGGTGGCCGCCGCGCTGCGGGAGTTGCTCGGGGCCGAGAGCGGCCGTTTCGGCCACCGCAGCGGCGCCCTCACCATCAGTGCCCTCGAACCGATGCGGGCGATCCCCTACCGGGTGATCGTGCTGATGGGGCTGGATGCGGGCCTGTTCCCCCGGCCCGGCGACCGGCCCGCCTTCCACCTGATGGAGGGCCAGCGCCAGCTCGGCGATCCCCACCCCGCCGACCAGGACCGCTACGTGCTGATGGAGGCCCTGCTCTCCGCCCGGGACCACCTGCTGCTGAGCTGGAGCTGCCGCGACGACCGCACCGGCGCCGTCCTGCCCCCCTCGGGGCCTGTGCGCCAGTGGCTGCAGTGGCTGGCCGGCCAGCTGGAGGCGGAGGCCATGGGGCGTCTGCTGGTGGAGCACGCCGCCAACCCCCTCGACCGGAGCAATTTCCTGCCCGCAGGCGGGCGGGAGGCACCCAGCTGCGACCGGCGCCTGCTGGAGGCGGTGCGCCGCCTGGCGGGTGATCGGCCGACGCCGCCCACGGCGCTGCTGGCCGGAGCAACCCCCCGGGAGACGCCCCCCGCCGGCGAGGTCAACGCTTACGCCGACCTGCGGGACTGGCTGGTGGCGCCCCAGAAGCACTGGCTGCGCTCCCTGGGCCTGCGGCCCGGGGAGTGGGAAAAGCGGGTCGACGACCTCGAGGCCCTGGCCCTGGGGGAGAGGGAGCGCTCGTCCCTGCTGCGGGCGACCCTCAGCGAGGCGGACACCGGCGGGGAGGCCCCCCTTGAGGCGGCCGACTGGCTCGACCGGAACCGGGGCCAGGGCCTCCTGCCGCCCGGGGCGGCGGGCCCCCTGGAGGCGCAGCTCCTGCAGCGCCGCTGGACGGGCCTGGTGAACGCCCTGGAAGCCCTCGGCCCGCCCCGGCGCCCCAGCCACCACTGGGGCCCCTGGCAGGCCGCGATCCCCTGGCGGGGCGACGCCGTCGTGCTGGCCCACACGGCCCAGGCCCGGGTCAGCCACCGGCTGGAACTCTGGCTCCAGCTCCTGCTGGCCAGCGCCGCCGGTGCCGCCCCGAGCCGGGGGGTGCTGATCGCCCGGGACGGCGATGGCTATGGGCCGGTGCTGCTGCTCACCGCACCGGACCCGGAGGCGGCACGGGACGAACTGGAGCGTCTGGCCGGCCTGCAGCGGCAGTGGCGCACCAGGGGATGGCCGGTGCCGCCGGAAACGGGCTGGAGCCACGTGGCGGGCGAGCGCAGGAAACCCGGCCAGGGACGGGCCCGGGCCGCCGGCACCTGGGAGGGCTCCGGCTTCCACCCCGGCGAGCGGGATCGGGCCGAGATGGAGGCCTGCTTCGGCCCCGGCCTGGCGGCGGACGATCTGCTGACGCCGGACGTCCTGGCCCTGGCCACCGACCTCTTCTCCCCCCTGCTGGCGGCGGAGGTGGAGCGATGACCGCCGCCGGCAACGGCACCTCCGGGCCCGAGCCCTTCGAGGCCAACAACGTCAGCCTCGATGACGGCGTCGTGCTGCTGGAGGCCAGCGCCGGCACCGGCAAGACCTTCGCCCTGGCCCATCTGGTGCTGCGGCTCCTGGCCGAGAAGCGGCTCCGCCTGCGGGAGGTGCTGGTGGTGACCTACACCAACGCGGCGGCGGCGGAACTGCGCGATCGCATCGGCCGCCGGCTCCAGGAGGCCCTCACCGGCCTCCAGCCCCCCGAGGGCTGGACGGTGCCCGATCCGGTGCTGGCCGAATGGCTGGCGCGCCAGCCGGATGATCCTGGCGACCGCGGCACGGTGCAGGGCCTGCTGCTGCTGGCCCTCGAGGAGCTCGACGCCGCCGACATCACCACCATCCACGGCTTCTGCCAGCGCACCCTGCGGCGCCACGCCATGGAGGCCGCCCGCCCCCCTGAGCTGACGCTGGAGACCGACGCCGCCGACCTGGTGCGCCAGGTCGCCCACGACTACTGGCAGCAGCAGGTGCTGGCCCTTCCCCTGCACCTGGTGGAGGGCCTGGCGGCGGCCATCGACCTGGGGGATCTGGAGCGGCTGCTGCTGCTGCTCGATGGCGACCCCGGCCTGGCCCTCGATCCCCTCCCGGCGGGCCTGGGCCTGGAGTGGCCGCTGGCGGACCAACTGGAGACCCTGTGGGAGGCGCACTGGGCTCGATTCCGGCAGGCCTGGTCGGCCGGGGGCCGGGACCTGGAGCAGGCCTTCCGCGCCGCCGCCGCCCAGTGGCGGGCCGCCGGGGCCAGCGCCACCACGCCCTATGCCGTCAAGCCCCGAAGCGATCGCAGCGAGCTGGTCGACGCCTGGCTCGCCGAGCAGCCCGAGGGGGGCAGCTACGGCGACCTGATGGTCCAGAAGGAACTGGGGACCTACTTCCACCCCGAGCCCTTCTGCCGGGTGGCCCGGAAAGCGGAAGGTCCGGAGCGGGAGATCCGGCTGCCCGGCCACGGGCTCCTGGAGGCGGTGGCCGCCCTGCGGGAGGGTCCTGCGGAGGCGGTGCTGCTGCATGGCTGCCACTGGGGACGGGCGGAGCTGGCCCGGCGCCGGGCCCGCAGCGGCAGCATCGGCTTCGCCCAGCTGCTGGAGGGACTCGACCCCGGCCCGGACGCCACGGCCCCCACCCCCCTGCTGCGGGCGGTGGGGCAGCGCTACAAGGCCGCCCTGATCGACGAGTTCCAGGACACGGACCCGGTCCAGTGGCGGATCCTGAAGCTGGCCTTCACCGGCGACGCCCACCTGCTGGTGATGGTGGGGGATCCGAAGCAGGCCATCTACCGCTTCCGCGGCGGCGATCTGGACACCTACCGGCTGGCCCGCCGCAGCGCGGCGCGGGTGCTGGAGCTGCAGGAGAACCGCCGCTCAACTCCGGCGCTGATCGGGAGCCTCAACGGCCTGATGACGCCGTCGGGCCTGCCCCGCTCCGGCCTGCCGGTGCCGGCGGTGCTGGCCCGTTCACGGCGAAGCGGGCCCGACGCCATGGCGGCGGTGCGCCTGCTCTGGCTGGGGGGCGATCGGGGGGCGGGCGATTCCCTGCCGAGTCGGGGTGCCCTGGAGGACCGCCTGCCCGCCCTGGTGGCCGACGCCGTCCTGGAGCTGCTGGAGCAGGCCCCCGCCCTGGCGGTGGGCAACGGGCGGCCCCCTTCGCCCCTGCGGGCGAGCGACATCGCCCTGCTGGTCCACAACCACCGCCAGGCGGAGGACCTGCGCGGCGCCCTGGAGCGGCGGCACATCGCCAGCCGGCTGGTGAGCAAGGCCGACGTGTTCGCCAGCCCGGCCGCCACCGCCCTGCAGCGGCTGTTCGATGCGCTGGCCGATCCGGCCGATCCTGGCCGCCTGCGGCTGCTGGCCGCCTCTCCCCTGCTGGGCTGGTCGGCGCGGCGGATCGCCGAAGCCGCTCCAGCCGAGTGGAGTGAACTGGCGGGCCGGCTCCAGGCCCTGGCCAGGGACCTGCCCCATCAGGGACCGCTCGGGGTGCTCTCGCGCCTGGTGGACGGTGAGGGGCTGGCCCGACTGAGCGTCAGCGGCCGGCTGCTGGCCGACCTGCAGCAGGTGGCCGAGCTGCTCCAGGAGCGGCTGCACGTCGAACAGCTCCCGTTGGTGGCCGCCGCCGACTGGCTGCGGCGCCTGCGCCTCGACCAGACCCGCGCCAGCGGCACCATCCCGGAGTCCCACCAGGCCCACAGCGACAAGGCCGATGAGGCGGTGACGGTGATCACGGTGCACCGCAGCAAGGGTCTGGAGTTCCCGGTGGTGATCTGTCCCTACCTGTGGCAGGCGGCGGGCACCCCCCCCGCCGGCGGCCACCGGGTGGGCCTCCGCTGGCATCCGCCCGGCGGTGCGGGTGCGCGCCTCGACCTCCACCTCCGTCCCGCCTGGGGGCAGGGGTGGCAGGCGCTGCGCCAGCACCGGGACGCTGAACGGGCCGAGCGGGAGCGGCTGGCCTACGTGGCCGTCACCCGGGCCCAGCACCTGCTGCTGCTCGCCTGGGGGCCGGCCAAGGGCCACCAGGCCAATCCCCTGTTCCCCTGGCTGTTCCCGGAGGAGCCCCTCCCCGACCCCGAGGACGATGGCCCCATCAGCGGACGAAGCGATGGGGACTGGCAGGCGCGGCTGCTGGCGGAGATCGAGCGGCGGGCGCTGGGGCTCGAGCTGCACCAGGTCGCCGCGGAGCCGGCCGCCCCCCGCACGCTGGCGGCGGCACCGGCGGCGGTGGAGGCCCTGCGCTGCGGACCGGTCCCCCGGCACACCCTGGACACCAGCTGGGGGCGCAGCAGCTACACGGGCTGGACCCGCACCGCCCACGGCGCCGTCGTCTCGGAGGCGGCCCTCGACGAAGGCCGCGACACCAGCGATCCCAGCCCCGATGGCGAGATCCCGGAAGGGGGCGACGCGGCCCTGTGGCCGGAGCTGGGTCCCCTGGCCGGCTTCGCCCGCGGAGCCGGGGCCGGGGACTGTCTGCACCGGATGCTGGAGCAGCTGGACTACCGCGTCCCCACCGACACGCCCGCCAGCCGGGAGCTGGTGGAACGGGAGCTGCGCCGGGCCGGGCTGGAGACCGAAGACCTGGAGCCGCTGCTGCGGGGCTTGGAGCAGATGCGCCTCACCCCCTTCGGCGGCGGTCTGGGCACCCTGCGGGTGGCCGATCTGGGGCCGGAGCGCCGGCTCAACGAACTCAGCTTCGACCTCACCCTCGGCTTCGCCAGGGCGTCGGCGCTGGCGGCGGCCTTCGCGGACCATCCCGGCGGCGCCTTCGGTGCCGCCTACGCCGCCAGCGTGGGCAACCTGCCGGTGGCCAGCCGCGGCTTCCTCACCGGCTCGATCGACCTGGTCTTCACCGCCACCGATGCCGATGGCCAGGAGCGCTGGTGGGTGGCCGACTGGAAGAGCAACTGGCTGGGCCGGCGGGACGGCGAGGGCAGGCCCCTGGCCTGCGGCCCCCGCCACTACGGCCGGGAGGCGATGGCCGCCCTGATGGCCCAGAGCCACTACCCCCTCCAGGCCCACCTCTACCTGGTGGCCCTGCACCGCTACCTGGCCTGGCGCCTGCCCGGCTACGACCCCGAGCGCCATCTGGGCGGGTACGCCTACGTCTTCCTGCGCGGGGCGCCCGGGGAAACGGGGGCGCAGGCGCCGGGCGGAGCCGTGCCGGGCATGTTCGTGGAGCGGCCGCCCCTGGGCAGGCTCCTGGCCCTGGATGGGGCCCTTGGCGGCCATGCCGCCGCCGACAACGTCGAGGAAGCGCCATGAGAGACCCCCTCCTCCCCACCCCCCAGCCGTGGGTGGGCGCCCTGGCCCTCGGCCTGGCCGAATCCCTGCCCCGTCTCCATGGCACCCCCGCCGATCCCCTGGTCGGCGAGCTGATCGTCGCCCTCACCGCGGCCCTGGCCCGGGGTGAGCTGGAGCTGGATCTCCGGGGCCCGAGACCAGGGGAGGTGCGCGAAGGAGCCTGGCCTGAGGGGCACCGCGGGGCCCTGGCGGCGAGTCCGCTCTGCCGCGATCCGGACGGCCCCCTGGCCCTCGAGGACGATCGTCTGCAGTGGCGTCGCTGGCAGCGGCAGCGGCAGGCGGTGATCGGGGCCCTGATCGCCCGCGCCGGGGCCCTGGAGCCGGAGGTCGTCGGCGAGACCCCCGACGCTGAGGAGCGGGGCACCCCCCGGAGCCTCGATGGCCGGCAACGGCAGGCGCTGGCGGCCGTGCTCAGCCACGGACTGGTGCTGCTGGAGGGGGGACCCGGCACCGGCAAGACCAGCACGGTGGCGGCGATGATCGCGGCCCACCGGGCAAGCCATCCCGACGCCCGCGTCCATCTGGCGGCCCCCACCGGCAAGGCGGCGGGTCGGCTGCGGGCCGCCACCGGCGGCACCCTTCCCTGCACGACCCTGCACCGGCTGCTGGAGAGCCGCGGCGACCGATTCGGCCGCCACCGCGGCCGGCCCCTCGACCTCGACCTGCTGGTGGTGGATGAGGTCTCGATGGTGGATCTGGCTCTGATGGGGGCCCTGCTGGAGGCCCTGCCCAGCACCTGTCGGCTGGTGCTGGTGGGCGACCCGGCCCAGCTGCCGCCGATCGCCCCCGGGGCCGTGCTGCAGGACCTGCAGCGGCCCGAACACCGCCGCCGGCTGGGGGACGCGGCCATCACCCTGACCACCACCTACCGCAACGCCGGGGCCATCGCCGCCGTGGCCGCCGCCCTGCGCCAGGGCCTGGGAGCCGCCCCCAGCCGGCAGGATCCGGATCCGATCGAAGCCATCCGCCCGCTGCTGGAGGCCCTGGGGAGCACCGACAACCTCCAGTGGCGCCCCTGCTCCCCCCGGACCCTGCCGGCGGAGCTGCTGGAGCGGCTGCGCCGCCACCAGAGCGAACTGGCCCGGCTGGCGGGGCGCTGCCGGCCGGGCTCCGAGCAGGGATGCCGGGCCCTGCTGGCCGAGCGGGACCGCCTGCTCGTGATGGCCCCCCAGCGCCAGGGACGCTGGGGTCTGGAGGCGATCCACCGCACCCTGCTGGGGGGCCGTCGGGACGCCGATCTGCAGGATCTCCCCCCGGGCACCCCCGTCCTCTGCCGCCGCAACCTGCCGGAACTGGACCTGGCCAACGGGGATGTGGGGGTGCTCGTGGGCGGTCCCGGGCCCTCGGCCCGCCTGCTGTTCGGGGACGGGGAGGGGGAGGGGGAGCCGCTCTGGATCCACCCCGGCCAGCTGGCCGGGGCCGCCGAACCGGCCCTGGCCCTGACGGTGCACAAGGCCCAGGGCAGCGAGGCCGAGGAGGTGATCGTGCTGCTGCCCAGCGGCGCCGCCCGCGACGGGCGGCTGCTCTACACCGCCCTGACCCGGGCGCGTCAGAGGGCCCTGCTGCTCAGCGCCGGGGAGGACGGGCCCGCGGCTGCGGGGGAGCCGTAAGGCTTCTTCATTCATCGCCACAGCCGGCAATGTGTCTACGAAAAGTGAACCGCCCGGAGCGAGCTCCGAGCCCCGTTCCATACTTCGTCCATCGGCACGGTTCCCCCGGGCCGAACGCACCGGAGCCCCTGCTCCAATAGTCTCCACCGCTGGGATCTCTCCCTTTTCGGGAGCCCCTTGATTCCTCGAGTCCCCCCTTGAGGAATACCCTCCTGCATCGTCACGAAGGCGCGAACCGGCCCCACCGGATCGATCCCTTCAGGTGCCCCGAGGTCGACAGGGACAACCCCATGGATTCCCTGGCCCCAGGTGGTTCCGGTCAGTCTTTTTTTCTCACCCCACTCGCCCCCTCCGGCCGCCATCGTTTCGCATCCGCTGACCGTGCCACTGGCGGCGCCTCAGGCTGCGATCCCTGCAGAGCGAGGCGATGGCTGAGCGGACCCAGCGGCCCTGGGGATGGTTCGAGACCCTCACCACAGGCCCCGGCTACCTCGTCAAGCGCCTGCGGATCACGGCGGGTCAACGCATCAGCCTGCAGCGCCACCGCCAGCGCAGCGAACACTGGGTGGTGGTGACGGGTGAAGGGGTGATGGAAGTCGACGGCGGCTCGATCACCGCCTGCCCCGGCGCCACCCTGTTCGTCCCCCGGGGCGGGCTGCACCGGGCCTCGGCCGGAGCCACCGACCTGGAGATCATCGAGGTGCAGCTGGGCGAGGAGCTGCGGGAGGAGGACATCGAGCGTTTCGACGACGATTACGGCAGGGTGGTAAAGTGTCATTTCAACCTTTGAGCAAGGGCAAGGCAGCCCGGGTGCACGGCACCCATCTCCAACGGTCCGCTGCCGGCCTGCGTTGAAAAGGATTCACCAGGCTCCCGCATCCCGTGACCCAGATCATTGACGGCAGCACCCTCGTCGGTGCTGTCGATTCCCAGGCGGCCCTCGCGCAGCCCTGCGAGGCCGTGACGGTCTCGTCCCCCGTTTCCCTGGGGAGCGCCACCGAACGCGATCTCCCCGAAGCGCCGGAATCCGCCATGGCCCAGGTCGTCATCCCTGCCGATGACGCCGTTACCGAAGCACCCGCCACTGAAACGGCAGCCACTGAATTGACTGCCACCGCAACGGCAGCTCCTGTCAGCGCCTTCGCCGCCTTCGGCCTGCGCCGGGAGCTGCTGGATGGCCTGGCGGCCATCGGCTTCGAGGAGCCCTCGCCGATCCAGAAGGCCGCCATCCCCGAGCTGATGCTCGGCCGCGACCTGGTGGGCCAGGCCCAGACCGGCACCGGCAAGACGGCCGCCTTCGGCCTGCCCCTGCTGGAGCGCCTCGATCCCGGCCAGCGCACCCCCCAGGTGCTCGTGCTCACCCCCACCCGCGAACTGGCGATGCAGGTGGCGGAGGCCTTCAACAGCTACGCGGCCTGCATGAAGGGCGTCAAGGTGCTGCCCGTCTACGGCGGCGCCGACTTCCGCGACCAGATCCAGCAACTGCGCCGGGGCGTCCAGATCGTCGTGGGCACCCCCGGGCGGGTGATGGACCACATGCGCCAGGGCACCCTCGACCTCTCCGGGCTGCGCAGCCTGGTGCTGGACGAGGCCGACGAGATGCTGCGCATGGGCTTCATCGACGACGTCAAATGGGTGCTTGAGCAGCTTCCCGCCGAACGTCAGGTGGTGCTGTTCTCCGCCACCATGCCTCCGGAGATCCGGCGGATCTCCCAGAACCACCTGAAGAACCCGGCCGAGGTCACCATCCGCCAGAAGGCCGCCGATGGCCGCCGCATCCGCCAGCGGCACCTGGTTGTCAACGGTCCCCAGAAGCTCGAGGCCCTCGAACGGGTGCTGGAAGCCGAGGGCAGCGAAGGGGTGATCATCTTCGCCCGCACCAAGGCCATCACCCTGACGGTGGCCGAATCCCTTGAGCAGCACGGCTACGACGTGGCCGTGCTCAACGGTGACGTTCCCCAGACCCAGCGGGAACGCACGATCGAGCGGCTCCGGGACGGCCGCGTCAACGTGCTGGTAGCCACGGACGTGGCCGCCCGGGGCCTCGACGTCGACCGCATCGGCCTGGTCATCAACTACGACATCCCCTTCGACGGGGAGGCCTACGTGCACCGCATCGGCCGCACCGGCCGTGCCGGGCGCAGCGGTGAGGCGATCCTGTTCCTCACGCCCCGGGAGCGGCGCTTCCTCGGCGGTCTGGAGCGGGCGGTGAACCAGCCCATCGAACCGATGGAGGTGCCCGGCAACGCCAGCATCAACCAGCATCGCCTCGACCGCCTGCGCCAGAAACTCACCTCCGCCCTCCAGCAGCCCGCCTGCAACCCCGAGGAGCGGGCCCTGCTGGGCGAGATCCTGCAGCGAGTGGCCCAGGAACAGGCCTGCACCCCCGAGCAGCTGGCCCTGGCGGCCCTCGAGCTCGGACTGGGGGGCAAACCCCTGCTGCTGCAGGGGGAGGAGCGCTGGGGCCAGGGCCGTCCCGGCGCCCCCACCCGGGACCGGGAAAGGGGTGAGCGCGACCGGGGCGGGGAACGCCGCCCCTTCAACGACCGGCACCAGGAGCGCGGCGAAGACGCTCCCGAGGACAACATGGAGCGGTTCCGCATCGAGGTGGGCTGGCGGGATCGGGTCAAGCCCGGCAACATTGTCGGCGCCATCGCCAATGAGTCCGGCCTGGCCGGACGATCGATCGGAAAGATCCGCATCTTCGACGCCCACAGCACCGTCGACCTGCCCAAGGGCATGCCCGACGACGTCTTCGCCGACCTGCGTCGCCTGCGGGTGATGAACAAGGAACTTCAGATCTCCCGACTGGGCTCCTGACATCCCCTCACCGGCGCTCCCCACGACCGTCCCCCATGGCTTCCCAGCAGCGGCCCCCTTTGGCTTCCCTCCGTTCCCGGCGCCTTCAGGGCCTGGCCGGGCCTGTCCTCGGCGTGGTGGCTCTGGCGGCCTTCGGGCCGCTGGAGCGCCGGGCTGAAGCGGCTTCCGGCCCCATCCTCGAGGTGGTGCGCTCCATCTGCCTCTCCGCCTTCGAGACGGAGCTGGCCCAGTCCGGGAAAAAAGCCCCGGACGGGATGGCCAGCTACGCCTGTAACTGTGTGGCCGATCGCATCTCCAGCGGCAGCAGCATCGCCTCGGCCCGCAGCAGCTGCCGGGACGCCACCTCGAAGCGGTACCCGATCTGAAGCCCGATCAGGCGCTGGCCAGGCCCTCAGGCGCAGAGGCGTGTGACCTGCTCACAGGCCGTCACCTGGAGCTCGCTCACGGAGAGCTGCTCCACGGCGGCGATCAGGGTCATCTGGACCTCGTGGCTTTCGCTGGCCACCAGGACCTGCAGCAGATCGAACAGATCCTGGGAGCCGAGCTCTCCGTCCTCACGCCAGGTGAGGCTCCAGGGCACAGGGGTGGCTTTCATGGGATCAACTGGATCAGGGTTTGCTGACAATGGAGGGGCGCTGGCGGGGTGGGCGGATTTTTTTCGATTTCCTTCGCATCTGCTTCAAGCTTCGCCATGGAGCCCCGGGGCACGGTTGTAGGCTTCAGGGAATTCCATGCCGCTCTGGCTCCCTTCGGCACGCATCGACGGCTCAGGCCTACCAGATCCGGACCCGACCCAGGGACCGCTCTGAGCTCCATGCCGACCGCCTGCTTTCCCTGGGATTCCCGACACCGCAGGAATCCGTTCCAGCTTTTTCTTTGAATGACCATCTACGTCGGCAACCTCTCGTTCCAGGCCGAACGCGAGGACCTTCTCGATCTCTTCGGCCAGTACGGCGAGGTCCGTCAGTGCAGCCTGCCCCTCGACCGTGAGACCGGCCGCAAGCGCGGCTTCGCCTTCATCGAACTCGCCGACGATGCCTCCGAGCAGAAGGCGATCGACGACCTCCAGGACGTCGAATGGATGGGTCGCATGATCCGTGTCAACAAGGCCACGCCCCGTGAGGGTGGCGGCGGCGGCGGCGGTGGTCGCTCCGGCGGCGGCGGCTACGGCGGTGGCGGTGGTCGCCCCGGTGGCGGCGGTGGCCGCTCCGGTGGCGGCGGCTACGGCGGTGGCGGCGGCGGCGGTGGGGGTGGTTACGGCGGCGGTGGCGGCGGCGGCAATCGCTGGTGAGTCCGGCGGCGGCCAGGGCCGTTGATGGCCCCCCGGGGCCAGCCCCGACGGCGGCAGGGCTGCGACGCCTGCTCCGCAGCCTGCGGCCCCACCGCAGACTCGCCGGCCTGGCGGCCGCCTGCTCGATCCTCAACAAGCTCTTCGACCTGGCGCCCCCCGTCCTGATCGGCCTGGCGGTCGATGTGGTGGTCCAGCAGCGCACCTCCTGGCTGGCCGGTCTCGGCTTCACCACCGTGCCGGGCCAGCTGGGGGTGCTGGCAGTGCTCTCGTTCCTGATCTGGAGCGCCGAGTCCCTGTTCGAGTACCTCTACGCCCTGCTCTGGCGACGCCTCGCCCAGACGGTGCAGCACGAGTTGCGCATCGAGGCCTACGACCACCTCCAGCACCTGGAGATGGGCTTCTTCGAGGCCGGCAGCAGCGGGCGTCTGCTCACGGTCCTCAACGACGACATCAACCAGCTGGAGCGTTTCCTCGACCAGGGCGCCAATGAGATCCTGCAGCTGATCACCACCGTTCTGGCGGTGGGCGGGGCCATGGTGGTCCTCTCCCCAACGGTGGCGGGCGTCTCCTTCCTGCCGATCCCGGTGATCCTCTGGGGCTCGCTCCGCGTCCAGCGGCGCCTGGCCCCCCGCTACCGGGAGGTGCGCGAGCGGGCCGGCGACCTGGCCAGCCTGCTGAGCAACAACCTCGGCGGCATGCTCACCATCAAGAGCTACGCCGCGGAGGAGTGGGAGAAGCAGCGACTGATCACCCAGAGCCAGGCCTACCGGGCCAGCAACGGCCGCGCCATCCGCCTGTCGGCCGCCTTCATCCCCCTGATCCGCTTCGCGATCCTGTTCGCCTTCATCGCCATCCTCGTGATCGGCGGGCTGCAGGCCTGGAAAGGCGCCATCGCCATCGGCACGTATTCGTTCCTCGTCTTCATCACCCAGCGGCTGCTGTGGCCGCTCACAACCCTGGGCCGCACCCTCGACGACTACCAGCGCGCCATGGCCTCCACCCACCGGGTGATGGACCTGCTGGACACCCCCGTCGCCATCCCCAGCGGCAGCCTGCCGCTGCCCCTCGGTAACGTCCGCGGCCAGATCCGCTTCGAGACGGTCGACTTCGCCTACACCGGCCGGGAGCGGCTTCTCTCCTCCTTCAACCTCGACATTCCCGCCGGCGCCACGGTGGGGATCGTGGGGGCCACGGGCTCCGGCAAGAGCACGATCGTCAAGCTGCTGCTGCGGCTCTACCCCATCTCGGGTGGGCGGATCCTGCTCGACGGCCTGGCCATCGAGCAACTCTCCCTGCAGGACCTGCGCCGGGCCATCGGCCTGGTGAGCCAGGAGGTGTTCCTGTTCCACGGCACCGTGGCCGAGAACATCGCCTACGGCAGCTTCGCCGCCACGCCCGCGGCCATCGAACGGGCCGCCGGCCTTGCCGAGGCGGCGGGCTTCATCGAGGCCCTGCCCCAGGGGTACGACACCCTGGTGGGGGAACGGGGCCTGCGCCTTTCCGGGGGCCAGCGGCAGCGCATCGCTCTGGCCCGGGCGATCCTCAAGGATCCGCCGGTGCTGGTGCTGGATGAGGCCACCGCCGCCGTCGACAACGAAACCGAGGCGGCGATCCAGCGTTCCCTCGATCGGATCACGGCCTCCCGCACCACCCTGGTGATCGCCCACCGGCTGAGCACGGTGCGCCACGCCGACCGCATCGTGGTCATGGAGCACGGCCGCATCGTCGAGAGCGGCGGGCACGACGAGCTCCTGGCCAGGAACGGCGCCTACGCGGCCCTCTGGCGGGTGCAGACGGGCCTGAGGCCGGAGGAGGCCCTGCGCTGATCCCGGTGGGCTTAGCGTGGATTCAATGAAGATTTCTCAACCCAGGAACGAGGCCCAGCCAAGAAAGGCAGCCAAGCCAAAGGCGTCCCGCCGGCGCACCCCCGTGTTCCTGGCAGTTGTCTGCGGTCTGGGGGCGGGCCTGCTGCTGGCCGGCCCCCTGGCCCAGCTGATCTCGGCCCGGGCCACCGCCGGGGGGAATCCGGCACTGACCAATCCCTTCGCCGCCTGGAGCGGCGGCATGGACGGTCAGGACGTCCTGATCCTGGGCACCGACGTGGGTGGTGGCAACACCGATGTGATCGCCACCCTGCGGATCGATGGCAAGCGCACCAGCATCACCCAGATCCCCCGCGACACCTACATCGAGGCCGAAAGTTTCGGCCCGGTCAAGATCAACGCCCTCTACAGCCTGGGCGGCATTGAGGCGGTGAAGCGGGAGATCTCCCAGCGGCTCGGCCGCCCCATCCAGCACCACCTGGTCGTCAACCTCTCGTCGATCCGCCAGATGGCCGATGTGCTCGGGGGCATCGAGGTGGACGTTCCCAAGCGCATGTTCTACGTCGACCGCAGCCAGGGGCTGTCCATCGATCTTCAACCCGGGGTGCAGACCCTGCGCGGCAAGGATCTGGAGGGATTCCTGCGCTTCCGCCACGACGAAACGGGCGACCTGGGACGCATGGACCGCCAGCAGCTGGCCCTCAAGTCCCTGTTCCGCAAACTCACCCGGCCCGAGTACCTGGTGCGGCTGCCGGCCCTGATGATGGCCGCCCGCAAGGACCTCAAGACCGACCTGGGGCCCATGGAGCTCGGGGGCCTGATCACGGCCATGGGCAGCACCCAGCTCGACACCGAGCGGCTGGACGGACGGCCCTTCTACAAGGACGGCATCAGCTACTGGGACGCCGTATGGCCGGCACCGGAGAACGACCCGCTGGAGGCCGGGAACCAGGGGCAGGCCAACGCTACGAATGGCCGCCACCGTTTCCTTTTCTGACCTCTTCGCCCGGGGCCGGAGCCTCCTCGCTCCCGTCGGGCGGGTTGCCGTCGCGGTCGGAGAGGGTGATCAGGGCCAGGCCGAGGGCCATCAGCACCGGCACCGGACTGGAGACGGCCACGGTGACGCCGAGGGCCGCCGTGAACCAGATCGAGGCGGCACTGCTCAGGCCCCGCACCTCCGGGATGCCGTGCTTCGGACGCACCGGGGGCACCAGGATCTCGCCGGCCCCCAAAAAGCCGATGCCCGCCGCCACACCCTGGATCACCCGGCTGCGGGCCTGGGCATCGGGGCCGGCCGCCAGAACCATCAGGCAGGCACTCATCCCCACCAGCACATGAACCCGCAGGCGGTTCGGGTGGGCACGGCTGCCGTGGTGGGCGCGGTTGATGCCCACCGCCAGTCCGCAGAGCACCGCCATCCCCAGCCGCAGCAGGGCCTCCAGATCCGGGCTCAGCGAGAGGACCATGGCTGTCCGCAGCAGGGTGAGGGGCCATCAACCATGGCGCATCGGCGCCCGGCCGTGGACCATGGGCCTCCATAGGCTCCTGCCAGCCCAGCGCCTCGAGGTCCGTGCGGTCCGCCCTGCTTCGCAACAGCCTGAGGCTCGGGGTGGCCGCCTTCCTCACCGCCGCCCTGTCGCTCTGGTTCGAGCGGATCGCCTTCGTCTGGTACCCGATGCTGGCCGTGGTCACGGTCATGGAGGACGGTGACGACCTCAGCCTCCAGGCCGCCAGGGTCCGGGTCTTCGGCACCATCACCGGAGGGCTGGTCACCTTCCTGGTCCACACCCTGCTCTCCGGCTGGCCGGGGGTGCTGGTGTCGCTGCTGCTGATGCTGCCCCTGCTGCGCTGGCTGGGGTGGCAGTCCGCCGCCGGGACCGCGACGCTGGTCAGCCTGATGTTCCTGATGATCCCCAGCCATGTGGCCCTGAACTGGGATTACGTGTTCAACCGCACCCTGGACACGGCCGTCGGCTGCGTGATCGCCATCGTGGTGGGCCTGCTGTTCTGGCCCCGGCGGGGATTCGACCGGCTGCTGCGCCTGGAGGAGGGACTGCGCCAGGGCTATGCCGCCCAGCTGGAACAGCAGCGGGGCTGGCTCGAGGGCCGTGGCGGACGGCCCCAGCCCCTGCCCCCGGCCAGGCTCAGCCAAGACCTGGTGGCGATGGAACAGCTGCTGGCCCAGGAGCGCCGCGGCCCCCACGGCCAGCGCCTGCGGCGGCAGCACTGGCCGCAGCGGCTGCAGCTGTGGGGCGCGGTCCAGCACCACTGGGTGCAGTGGGAGCGCCTGCTGGGGGGCCTCCCCGACCGTCTGGACCAGGACGCGGAGCCCGGCGATCCCCTGCGTGCCGGGATGGCACACATGACCGCCCTGCTCCGGGGGGAGACCCTGCCGGTGCTGGCCCCCGACCCCGCCCCCTGGCAGACCCTGGCCCGGCGCCGTTCCCTGCCGCTGCTGCCGCTGCTGGCCCTGGCCCAGGAGCAGCATCCGCTGCTGGCCAGCCTGCGGACCCTGAGCCTGGTGGCCCGATGCTGATCCGCCGCTCCGAACTGCGCCTGGCCCTGACCGCCGGACTGATGAACGGCCTGGGCGCCCTGGCCCCGCTCGCCTACGGCTTCTATGCGCCGATGGCCGTGCTGGTGGTCTGCACCGGCACCTACGGCGGCTCCATCGGCCTGGGGCGCCAGCGGCTGCTGGGGTCTTTGGTGGGGGGGGTGGTGCTGGTGGTCGCCTACTCCGGCCTCAGCCACCTGCCCCTGCCCCTGGGACTGAGCCTGTCCCTGGTCGCGATGCGGCTGCTGGGGGCAGCGCTGGGGCTGGAGGTGGGGTACAAGGTGGGCAGCAACATCATCGTGATGGGCTGGCTGGTCCACGACGGTGAACTGGGGCTGTGGGTCCCGGTACGGCTGTTCTGGACCGCGGCCGGCATCCTGGTGGCCCTGCTCTGCCTGCGGCTCTTCTGGCCCGACCTGGCGGTGGAGGGCAACCGGCAGCGGCTGCGCCGGTTCCTGGCCGATCTCGGCGGGGCCCTCACCGCCCAGGCGGACCGCCTCGAAGCGCCGGCCGTCCCGGCGGCGCCAGGGGCCCTGGTGGCCGCCCGGCGGCTCGATCTGGAGACCGCGCAGGGGCTGCGGCGCCAGCTGGTGGCTCTGCGTCAGGCCATGCCCGCGGTGGCCGATGAGCTCGGCAACAACCCCACCAGCCATGCCACGTTCCGGCTGTTCCAGCTGCTCAACGGGGCCGGCTCCCAGCTGGTCGGCGTGGTCGACGGGCTGCGGCTGCTCGATCACACCCCTGCCGATCGGGGCCCCCTGGAGGGACTCCACAGCGCCCAGGCCGAAGCGCTGCGGACCGTGGCCGGGCGCCTGGAGCAGTGGCGCCACTGCCTCGAGGTGCCACACCGCCATCGGCCGGCGCCACCCGCCAAGACCATGACCCAGCCGGCCCGCTGGAGGGACCTGGAGCGCTCGCTGCACGATCCGGACCTGGACAGGTTCGATCTGCCCCTGCTGCAACGCAATGCCAGCCGGCTGATGCTCTGCGGCCAGGCCCTGCGCAGCATCGAGCAGGCGGAGCACAGCTGGCGGGCCCTGGGGGAGGCCAGCGGCTGACGCCATGGCTGCAGCCCGCCCGTCCCCATCGCAGGCCGCCGGGTGTCGCCGGGCGCTGGCGCAGGCGCTGCTGCTGCTGGCCGCTGCCGGATCCGGCAACGCCGAACCGCTCACCCCCGGTTCCATGGCTGAGCCAGCGATGCCGGAGCCGCCCCTGGTCCGGCTGGAGCCGGGCTGGGGCACCCTCCAGCAGAGCCTGGGTCTGCCGGCCTGGGTGGATCTGGATCTGCAGATCCTGGCCGAACCGATGGCCAATCCCGTCGGCGGTCTGGTGAACGAGGTGAGCTGGATCCAGCAGACGACCCTGGCCCTCACCCTGCGGGCCCCCGCCGGCGAGGCGGCGGCAGGCGAATGGAAGCGATGGGCGATGCATCTGGCCATCGCCGGCTACAACGGTGACCCCAACTACGCCGAGCGGCTGGGGGCGGCGCTGCCCCTGCAGGAAGTGGCCAACCCGGTGGGGTTCTGGCCCACCCGCGCCAGCCTGGAGCGCCGCTCCGACGACGGCCGCTGGAGCCTGGAGGCGGGACTGGTGGGCATGGCCCCAGACCTGTTCAGCACCCCGATCGAGGGCTTCTACGTCCACGACGCCCTCAACGGGGCGCCGGTGCTGTTCACGATCCCGAACTTCCCCGTCTTTCCCGTGGCGGCGCCGGGCGCCCTGCTGGTGCTGCGGCCGACCCCGGCCACCACCCTGCGGCTGGCCAGCTTCAACCTGGCCGCCACCGACGAGGTCGCCAGGCTCCTGGGGACCGCCAGCGGCCTTCCCCCCGGCCGGGGCTGGACCCATCAGCTGCAGTGGAGCTACGCGGCCCCCTGGCTCAACCGCCGGCTGGGGGGCCCGATCGCCGCCTGCCGCGAGGGGGGTGGCCTCAGGGTCCGCGGCCGGAACTGCGGCCAGCCGGTGGCGGTGGAACGGCAACTGCCCGGCGGATTGTTGCAGCTGGCGGCCTATGCCGGGACCGGCCCTAACCGGGGCCTGTACGGCAGCGCCACCGTGCCCGTGGCCCTGCCCTGGGGCCTCGACCACCGGCTCTGGGCCGCCACCGCCGTGGGCTTCGACACCGCCGCCAATCCCACACCCAGCTACATCGGCGGCGGGCTGGTGAGCCAGGGGGTGCTGCCCGGCCGCCCCCTCGACCTGCTGATCCTGGGTGTGGCCCGCACCGGCTTCAGTCCGATCAGCCAGCCGGGTCTGAGCCACGAGGGGGTGGTGGAGCTGGGCTACCAGATCCGGTTCAACCAATCCTTCAACCTGCAGCCCAGCCTCCAGTGGATCCTCAATCCGGGGGGGGCCGGCCGCGTGCCGGGCCTGTTCGCGGCGGGCCTGCAGCTGGGTTTCAGCTTCTAGGAGCCGGAGCGGCCGATGTCGAGCAAACTGGGCGCCGGATGGGGGGAACGGGAGGCCATGGGGGGCAGCGAAACGGGGCGGCCCCTGGCCAGGTGGATCCTTGCCGGGATGGTGCCCGGGATGGTGCTGAGCCTCGGCCTTGGGCCCGTCGCGGGCCAACCCCTGCCGGCGAGCGGCCCCGGCGACGTGCAACGCCTCGAGCGCCGCTGGAACGAACTGGATCGCCAGATCCGTGCCCTCGAGGAGCTGCTCCCCGCCGAGGCGGCGCCTCTCCCCGCTGGCGGGGCCACCAGGCCGCCGCTGCCGGAGGCGCTGCTGGGGCCGCCGGCAGCCAGCGCGCTTCCCGGGCCGCCGCAGGACAGCGTTCCCCTGCCGCCCCTGGCGCTGCCGGAGGCCGGCAACCTGCGCCCGGGCCAGCTCCAGGCCCTGAGCCTGGAGCAGTCGCTGGCGATCGGCTTCGCCAACAGTCCAGGCCTCCAGGCCCGCCGCGAAGCGGTGGCAGCGGCCCTGGCCGAGCTTCAGAGCCAGATGGGCACCTACTGGCCCCGCATCTCCGCCTACGCCGCCGGCGGCACCGACCAGGCGAGCACCAGCTTTTTCTCCCCCACCGGCACCGGGACCCTGTTCGCCCCCAGCAACCCCTTCTTCATCCCCCCCGGCGGCAGGGGCTCCCTCAACAACAACGCCAATGGGGTGAGCGGCGGCCTCCAGCTTCGCTATGAGCTGCTGGATTTCGCCCGCACCCCGAAGGCGCGGGCGGCCATGGCGCGACTGCGCGGCAGCCGTCTGGATTACGCCGACGCCCTGCGGCGGCTGCAGTTGTCGCTGAGCGAGGGCTACTACCAGCTGCAGCGGGCCGACCAGCTGGTACGCATCCGCGAGGCCGTCGTGCGCAACGACCTGCTGATCCTGCAGGACAGCCTGGATCTCAAGCAGGCCGGGCTGGTGCCCCGGCTCGACGTGCTGCGGCGGCAGGCGATCGAAGCGGAGGGCGAGGAGCAGCTGATCGCGGCCCTGGCGGAACGGGCGGTCGCCCGCCGGCGCCTGGCGGCCCTGCTCAACCTGCCGCCCCAGCTGACCCCCACCGCCAGCGACCCGATCCGCCTGCAGCCGCGCTGGCCCCTCGACCTGGAGGCCAGCCTGCTGGCCTCCTTCCGGAACAACCCGGAACTGGAAGCCCTGCTGGCCACCCGCGAGGCGCTGCTGCGCCAGAAGGACGCGGTCGCTGCCGAACTGCTGCCGAAGCTCTCGCTGTTCGCCAGCGCCGGGGCCGGGGCCACGAACGCCAACAACTGGAATGTGCGCATTGCCGACGGCGGCTGCTGCGGCACCACGGTGGCCACCTCCCTCAACACCTATGGCACCGACTGGTCGGTGGGCCTGGCGGTGAGCTGGCTGCTGTTCGACGCCGGCAGCACCCGGGGCCAGGCCCGGGCCCTGGCCCGCCGCGGGGATGCGGTGGCCCAGCAATATGCCGCCCAGCGCAACGACATCCGGCTGCGGATCGAGCAGGCCTTCCTGGGCCACGAGGCCAGCCTGGCGCGGCTGGTGGCCGCCCGGCGGGGCGTTACGGCGAGCCTGGAGGCCTTCCGGGACGCCCGTCTGCGCTACCAGGCGGGCCTGAGCAGCGAGCTGGATCTCTCCAACACCCAGGAACGGCTGATCGGCAGCCTGGTCCAGCGGCTGGAGGCCACCGTGAACGTGAACATCACCTACGCCCAGCTGCTGCGCGAACTGCTGCCCATGCCGATGGATCCGGACGCGGCGGTTCCGGCGCGCCTGCAATGGAGCCCATGACGGTGACCCCCGAAGCGATCGATGCCGCCGATGCCCGTCGCGACGGGAGTCTGCGGCTCGGTCAGGTGGTCGCCCTGCTCCTGGCCGCCCTGCCACTGGTGCTGGTGCTGCAGCCCTACCAGTGGCTTTCGGCCCTCGGCTTCCGACTCCAGCGGGCCTGGCCCCTGGGCGGAGAGGGGGGCATCCCCGGCGGCAGCCTGCTGCTGGTGTTCGCCGGCACGGTGCTGCTGACCATGCTGGCGAACGGCCCCCTCAAGGGCGGCCGGGGGGGCGGACTCACCGGGGTGCTGGCCCTGCAGCTGGAGCGGGTGCACCAGGGCCCCGCCCGCAGCGCAGCGCTCGCCACCCTGGATCTCGGGCGCCAACTCACCCGGCTGCCGCTGTTGCTGCTCACCCACAGCGCCAGCCTCACCGTGGGCCTGGAATCCCCCTCCGCCTCCCTGGGGGCGAGCGTGATGCTGGCGCTGCGGGGGAGGGTGGCCCCCCTTAGACACCTACCGCTGGCGGTGTTGCTGGCGATCGGGGGCGGGGCCGGGCTTGGCATCGCCTTCAACTCCGTCCTGCTGGGGGTCACCTATGCCATCGAGGAGCTCTGCCGGCGGCGCTCGGCGGCGCTGATCAACGGCACCCTGCTGACCGCGGGGGCGGGCATCATGCTCGGCGTCGCCACCGGCCTCTGGGCCAGCGCGCCCGACGCGGCCCCCGCCCACCATGCCGGCGTCAGCCTGCTGGTGGGCGGGGGCCCCCACCTGATCGCCCCGGCCCTGCTGCTCACCCTCGGGGCGGGATGGCTGGGGGGAGTGTTCAGCGGGGCCACCGCCTGGATGGCGGGGTGCTGGGGCCGCTGGCTCGCCAAACCGGCCAAAGCGGGGGGAACGGGCTTGGCCAGGCCCCTGATGTGGGCCCTGCTCGCCGCCCTGGTGATCAGCCTGGCGGCCGTCGCCAGCGATGGCTGGAGCCTCAACGACGGTCAGCTGCTGATCCTGCGCATGGCCTACGGCGAGGATCGCCCGGGGCTGGGGATCCTCCCCTGGCGGCTGCTGGCCTCCGTCCTGAGCATCGCCATCGGCGCCCCTGGCGGCGTCATGCACGACGCGATGTCACTCGGGGCGCTGCTGGCCGGCCCCCTGCTCGGCGACCTGCCGCCCCTGGAACGGCAACTGCTGGTATGGACCGGGGCGACAGCCCTGTTCAGCGGAGCCTGCCGCACGCCCCTGTTCTGCGCGCTGTTCGTGATGCAGATCGCCGGAACCATGGCGCTGCTGCCCTGGTTGCTGCTGGTGGCCGGCCTGGCGGCACCGATCGGCCGCTGGGTGAACCCGGACACCTGGAACGATGTACAACTCGAACGCTGGCTGGCCGCCCACGGCTCAAGCGGCGCGGAAAATCTGAAAGACGACTGAAAGTTTGCCGTCGCCCCTTCCCTTCACTGCCAGCAGTGCTGAAGTCGGCACTAAGGAACAATGGCCCGAAACGACAGGGGAAACAGGCTAATCTCGGCAATGATTACTCGGGGCTGACCATCGGCAATCCCAACCCAACGGATTGATTCCGACAACGGATTGATTCCGGCAACGGATTGATTCCCTATTTCAGGATGGCGGTGTCCACCACGGCCCCCTGGGCAGAGATTTATCCGGCCGTTTCCGTTTTCCGATGATTGTCCTGTCGACCAGTCATGACCCAGAGAGGGATCGCTTGAAACCACCCGAGACCCCAGACGACGAACGGCTTCGGCTCGCCAAGCTCCGATCCCTCCGCCTGCTGGACACGGAGCAGGACGACCCTCATTTCGACCGCCTCACCCGGCTGGCGAGGCGCATTTTCAAGGTGCCGATCTCGATGGTCAGCCTCTTGGACGAAAGCCGTCAATGGTTCAAGTCCTGTGTGGGTTTTGATGTTTCAGAAACCCCCAGAACCGTTTCCTTCTGCGGACACGCGATCCTCGGTTCCGAGGCGTTCATCGTCCCCGATGCCCTTGACGATGAACGCTTCCACGATAATCCCCTGGTTCTGGGCGAGCCCCATGTCCGCTTCTATGCCGGCTGTCCACTGACGGTTGACAATCGCAAGATCGGAACGCTATGCATCGTTGATCGGGTGCCCAGAACCCTCGATGAGGACCAGATCGAGATCCTGAAGGATCTGGCGAAAGTGGTGGAACAGGAGATCGCCTCCACGCTTCTTGCCATCAGGGATCGGCTCACCGGCCTGGAGAACCGCCGCGGCTTCCTTGCTCTTGCCCAGCAGAGTCTTCAACTCTGCACCCGCCAGGCAACACCTGTTTCGCTTCTCTATCTCGACCTGGACGATTTCCACTGCTTCAATCAGCACCATGGGCGTCAAGCGGGCGATGACGTGCTCACCAATCTGGCCGATCGGATCAAGGATGTCTGCCGCGACTCCGATGTGGTGGCCAGGCTGGGGGGCGATGAGTTTGTGGTCCTGCTGATCAACGCGACCCGGGAACAGGCAGAGATCGTTGTCGATCGCATCAAGCAGGCCCTCAGCCAGGACAACAGACTGACCAACAAGGGGTATCCCATCTCATTCTCTTTTGGTATCACGGCCTATCAGCCGGAGCGGCATGAAACGATTGTCGAGCTGCTGGCCGATGGCGAGACCTTGATGGAGGAGATCAAGAAGCTGGGGAGTCTCTACGAGGACCATCGCGGAGCACCTGAGCGGCCCGCCACGCAAGCCGATCGCAGTGGGGCAGGTGTGCACAGCACGCTGCAGGAACGCATGGGCTGATCTTGCCGCCCGGGGCAAGAACCGATTCCGTGGCGGCCGCGGAATCAGCGATCATGCACCAACCTGCCGGCCTTTCTGGCCAGCCGTCTCCAGCATTGTCCTGATCGTCTGATCCAGCTGTTGGAGTTTCACCGGCTTGGCGAGATACACGCTGGCACCGGCAGCCAGGCACTTCTCCCGATCACCTTTCATGGCCAGGGCCGTCAGCACGATGATGGGAGTCGCCGCCAGCTCTGGCCTGGAACTCGAGCGGACCATGCGCAGGACCGCAAAGCCATCCACCATCGGCATCGACATATCGAGAATCAGCAGACTAGGAACACGGTCCTGCAGAAAATCGATCGCCTCCTGGCCATTGACCACCTCGTGCACCTGGTATCCCTTCGCGGTGAGATAGCGGGAGTAGATCATCCGGTTGACCCGGCTGTCCTCGGCGAGCAAGATCGTCGGTCGATCCATTCCGGAACGTGAATCGGGCTCGGCAGAGGCAGCCTGCCCGATGGCACCATCAGCACCATCCATCGCCGTCTCGGCAACAAGCGTGACAGGAAGATGGACAAGGAAGCGAGTGCCCTTTCCCAGTCCCGATTGGACCCCGATGTCACCACCATGGGCAAGGAGGATACGCTTCACGATCGAGAGGCCAAGCCCTGAGCCTGTGAACTGGCGATTCAGGCCACTCTCGATCTGCACGAATGGTTGGAAGATCTTGTCTTGATCCTCGGGGTCGATGCCGATTCCTGAATCGATCACACAGAGGTGAAGTGTGGCCTCGCTCGATGCCGCCTCTGGGGAACGGGCCAACCTGACCTCAAGCCGAACGGTGCCAGCCTCGGGAGTGAACTTGACGGCATTGCTCAGGAGGTTGATGAGAACCTGCCGGAGCAGCCGCTCATCCAGCAGGACGGGAGGCAGACCGGGTTCAATGTCCGTTAAAAGCCGGATCGACTTGGCCTCCGCCATCCTCTGAATCGTGGAGACACAGGCGTGGCAGAGCAGAGTGATTGAGGCAGGATGGAGATGGACTTCAAGCTTGCCGGCTTCAATCTTGGTGATATCAAGAATATCGTTGATCAACTCCAGCAGATGGTTGCCACTGCGATCGATCTCTTGCAATGCCTTACGTTGAACCGTGGTGACTTCCCCATAGATATTGTCCTGCAGCGATTCCGCCATGCCGAGAATTCCATTCAGCGGGGTCCGCAGTTCATGGCTCATGTTGGCCAGGAACTCATCCTTCAGGCGGGTGGAGCGAGCCAGCTGATCATTGATCGAGGCCAGCTCCTCGTTCACCGTGATCAGGCGTTCTTCAGCCAGTTTCTTTTCCTGCAGTTCGCCTTCCAACTTAGTGAACAGATCAGCCTGTTGGATGGCGATACTGAGCTGGCTCGCGACATGGTTCACGACCTGGATATCTTCCTCAGTCCAGCGACGAGGCCTCTTGGAGTGATGCATACAGAGCAGCCCCCACAAACGGGTACCACAGATCAGAGGAACCACCAGATTGGATTGAATCTTCAAGTCAAGAAGCAGCTCTCGATAACAGGGCTCCAAGTCAGCTTTCGCCACGTCGTCAATCGCATGGGTTCCGCCCTTGAGATAGCGAGAGATCAAGGCATCATCAAAACACGTATCCTCAATAGAAACGCATAACAAGGATTCCGTACCTGGTTGAACAGCTTCGGCAATGAAAGCACCTCGATGGCACTGGAACTCTTGATCAAACTGGTAGATGGCCACACGATCCACGGCGAGATAGGGAAGCATTTCATTGACTGCCACCTGGAAGATGCGCTTGAGCTCAAGAAACGTCAGAATCCGCTCCGTGATCTCACGCAGGATCAACTCTCGTTGCACCTGCCGTTGTAAGTGGTCGGCATTCTGCTCCATTTTCTCCGCCATCTGATCAAACGCCACGGATATCCCTGCGAGTTCATCAGAGCCATCCAACCCGCTTCTCACCGCCAGGTCTCCTTCCCCCAGAGCATGGCTGGCATCAATGAGCTTCCCGATCCGGCTTGTAAGGGCATATTGAAAGAAGAGCCATACGCAGATTCCGAGAGCAACCAGGAGAACATTGAAGGCCAACGTTCGTCTTAGTGCTTCTCGGAAGGCGCCATCTTTAGCCTCATTCAGACTATAGTCAACGTAGAAGACTCCGATGCGAGATGGTTTCAGCTCATCGGGCAGTGGTTTGAGCAGAATGGGATAAACAGCCGACAGATGGAGACGATCCTTTGAGAGCCGAACCGTTCCCCGGAGCGAACGGCGTGTCTCGGAGAAAAGAGACGCCAAGGGTGCAGCAGACGTCTCTCCCAGGGGTTGGCCCACCAGGCTGTAATCATTGGCACGGAGAACGATGTTCCTGTCATTGAAAAGGATCACACTCCGATAGCCTGGATTGGTTCCCAGCTGGCTGATCAATGCGACGACTTGATCACCTTCATCATCCGTTCGATAAAGATAGTCGACCATCCGCGCCGCCTGGGAGACCGAAGACTTCAGATAGACAGCGGCACCTTGCTCGGATCGACGATTAACATCTTGAACTTCGAGGGCAAACTTGATGGCACCCAATGAAAATCCACTGGCGACGATCAGCGCCGGAATTGTGAAGCGAAGCGGTGGAGGGAATTTCGTCATGCTGCCATCGACCACCTAGCGTCCATCCCGTACACGTTCGACAAACTGTGGGTCCAGAAGGGTGGCGGGATCGATCTCTTTGGTGATCAGCCCGTTCTCATGCATGACCCGGATCAGGTTCGTCATGGAGGTCACAAGGGATGGATCCCGCTGACTCAGCAACGCCACATTCTCTTCAAGGGATGGCTGCTGGATGAGGCGGAAAGCCTCCAGCATCTCCTCCGGCCTCACCCGGGTGCGCCTGGCCATGCGCCGCGTGGCATCGACAGGATTGCTTTCAAAATAATCCAGGGCCTTGAATCTTGCCGCCACAAGAGCCTGCAGGTTTTCGGCATTGTCAGCGATCGCCTGGGTGCTGGCGGCAAGGGTGTCCACGATTTCACCCGGGATCATGGCGCTGTCGAACAACGAGATGGCTCCCGCCTTCAACAGATTGATGCGAGCCGGGCCGAAGGTCACCACCGCATCGACCCTGCCAGCCTTGTAGGCGGCTTCGTGATCACTCAACTCCAACGACACCACCTTGACATCCTGGGGGGTCATGCCATTGAGCTCCAGGGCCCTGCCGAGAAAAAAGGCCCCCAGGGCGGTGGCCTCCACGCCGATGCGCTTTCCTTTCAGGTCCCGCATTGTGGCCAAGCCGGGCCTGGCGAGGATCACATCACCACCGTTGGAGTAGTCCATGATGGCAATGATCCTGATGTCCCCCTGGGTGCCGGCCAGGGTGATCACCTGGTCAATGGAAAGGCCGGCTCCGTCGATCTCATCGTTGCGGTAGGCCCGGACTTCCTCGGTTCCGGAAGGGAAATCAATCAGCCTGATGGGCTTGTCCTTGAGTTCTCCCAGATCTCTGGCCAGAAAGAGCGTTTCGTAACCCGTCCAAAGGTTGGCGCCGATTCTCAGGGGCGTTGATGACGGCCCAAAGCAACGCGTCAGCGTTACTAACAAGGCCAGAACGACCATGCCAAGCAGAAGCCACGCCGACCATCTGCGGGTTGTCAGCATTCTCGGCGCTTTCAGAAATTTCAGCGTTTTCCGCTCCAACACGGAGCTGGCTTGTATGGCTCCCATTGTCGGCCTTACAGGCAACCACGCTTCAGAAATGAAGGAGATTGTTCATCCTTGACGACATCCTATGAGCAGGAGACCATCACTGGTAGGCAAAGCTACCCTGGCGAATAGATCATTCTGGGCGCGAGGCATACCAGCGCTCGATCCTGTAACCCAGGATCACCAGCAGCACCACCAGCCAGAACCACAGTTCCGGTGGGTTGGCATTGCACAGCACCACCAGTAGCACCACCTCACTGACCAGCCAGGGAAGCTCCTGACGCAGCAGGGGATTGCGAATCTGCCACCAGCGATGATCAGTCATGGTGATCCTCACTCATGGCGGAGGGCCACTCTGGCGCAGGGAAGGCCGGTCCCAGAGCCGATCCATGCGCAGGCTGCGGTAGCCACCGGTGAGGGAACGCAGGCCCGGAATCACGTAGGTGATCGGTGTGCGCCACTCCACATAGGCATGGGCCGCGATGGTGAGTCCCTCCCGCACAGGAAACACCCCGCTGCCGCCCGAGAGGGTCCAGCGGTAGCCGTCCCGGCTGGCGGGGTCCTGCTCCAGGGCGATCTCCGTGCGCATCACCGGTCCGTCCTTCAGCAGGTCCCGGGCCAGCTGGGGATTGCCGATGGTGGTGGAAATGTCCTCTTCCGTGGCCGGCAGGGCCAGCACCCGGACCACCTTGCCGACGATCCCGCCGAACCGGCCCCGCTGGTCCCAGAGGGGCACCACCTCCACCGGCAGGCCGGCCGGCAGGCGGCGGGCATCGGCCGGGGCGAAATAGGCCACGGCCTGCAGCCGCGGCCCCCCGGCAGCGCCGCCCCCGGCCCGACCGAGAGTGCCGAGGCGCTGGCCGGTGGAGACCGTCTGGCCCTGGATCACCTGCAGGTCCAGCACGGTGCCGTCACGGTCGGCCAGCACCTGGCCGTCGAAGGCGAGACGGGCTTCGGTGACCCGGATCTGACGGCGCATGTCGTCGATCTGGTACCGGCGCCGGAGCGCCTGGGTCTGGATGTCCAGCCGGACCTGCTCGTAGCGGGTCAGCAGATCCTTCTCCTGGATCCTGACCGCATCAAGATTGACGCTGGTGCTGGTCAGGCCCTGCTCGGCCGCCACCACTTCGGAGGCCAGGGGCGCCACCACCTCCCGCCGGCTCAGCCAGCGCAGGTTGCGCACCTTCTCCGCGTAGGTGGCCGCCAGCTCCTGGTAGCGGCGCCGATCCTGGGCCAGCTTGGCCAGGGCGGTGTCGACACTGAGTCGCTCGCTGGAGAGCCGCAGGGCATCGCGCCGGTCAAGGTCACGGTTGTCGCGCTCCAGCTGGGCGAGGTTGCCGCGCTGCTGCTGCAGCTGGCGGTCGAGCACCGGCAGGTACAGCTCCATCAGCACCTGCCCCTTGCGCACCTCCTGCCCCACGGCCACCCGCAGGCGGCGCACCTGGCCACCGGCGCGGGCATCAAGCAGGCCGGCGGTGTCGGGATAGATCAGCACCCCCTGCCCCATCACCTCCGTGGGCACGGGCCAGAACAGCACCCAGAGCCCGAGGGCCCCGCCCATCGCCACCAGGCAAGCCCCCACCTGGCCCCGGTCGCTGAGGCCACTCCAACGGCGCCGCAGGGCCGCCACCGGCCGGTGAGACTGGGCTGCTCCGGGCGGAAGGGCTGCACCGGTCGGGGGAGCGGAGGTGGCCATCGCCGCCAGCATGCTGGATGGAAGGCCGGCTGTCAGCCCGGCAGGACGCCGAATCCGGCCAGAACCCCCGGATCGGCCACCCCGGCGATCACATCAGCCAGCACCGGAGCGAGCACCGGCACCTGGGCGAAGGCGCCACCGAAGCCACTGAAGACCCACAGACCCGCCGTGTCGCCCAGGGGCCCCACCAGGGGGAGCCCGCCGCTGCAGAAGGCCACCGGCACCTGGCGGTAGGGGCCCGGCAGGGCGGCCAGCACCGGATCGAGCCCGGCCATAGCCTGGCGCAGGCGGCTTTCCATCACGGCCGCCACGGGCGGCCCTCCGTTGTCCGGGCTTGGCCGCACCAGGCTGATCTGTCCCAGCAGCAGTCCCTCCCCCTGGGGGGCGAAACCGGCATCGACGATCCAGCGCTCCTCCCGCAGCGCCGGGGCCCGGGCCTCCAGGGAGGGCCGCTGCCAGTGGCGCGGCTGCACGATGCGGCGCCGGGCCGCGTGCCCCAGCCAGGGGCTGGCGGACCCAGAGGAAAGGGTCGGGCGCACCGGCAGGTCCAGCACCCCGGCCCAGCTGGCGCGATGGCGTTCCGGCAGGGCGGGGGCCAGGGCGCGGCTACCGGCGCCGGCCGCCAGCACCACCTGATCCGCCAGGTGGGTGCCGCCGGGCTCCAGCTCCAGGTGCCAGCCACCGGACAGGGGCCGCGGCGGCGCCACCACCCGCCCCTGCAACCGGTCAACCCCGGCCGCCGCCAGCACCCCGGGCAGGGCGGCCATCAGCACGGCCGTGTCGACCTGGGCGAAGGGGGGGCGCAGGAGGGGGGTGGTCCAGCCGCCGCCATGGAGGCGCAGGCCGCAGCGCCGCCAGCCAAGCCGCCCATGGCGCGCCTGCAGCCGTCGCCAGCGGGCGGGGGCCTGGCGCAGCAGCCGGCCCAGGGGGCCAGGAGCCCCGGCCCACCAGGCCACCCCGCCATAGCTGAGGGCCGTGGCCGTGGCCTCCGCCGCATCGATCACGGTCACCGCCAGGCCCCGCTCGGCCAGCTCCAGGGCCAGCAGGCTGCCGGCCAGCCCGCCGCCGACGATGGTCAGCCGGCCGGGGGCGGCCACGCTCAGATCTGCAGGGTGAAGGAGCCGATCACCACGGCGAACAGGTCCTTGACCTTGTTCCAGCGGGCTTCGTTGGTGCTGGCGGCGAAGGTGTAGAGCCGGCCGCGATCCACAACCACCGTAGCGAGCTCATGGCGGTCCCTGTCGGCCAGATGGACCGTGTACTCCAGGTCGTAGTAGGTGCGGCCGCCCTGCTCCCGCTCGTGGGCCACGACCAGTTCGGCGTCGCGGCCACTGCCCTCCGGGGAGATGACGCTGCGCCGCAGGGTCTCGCCCACCTCGACGGCACTGCCGAGCTGGCTGAGATCCCGGTCGGGGGTGACCTCCGACACCACCAGGCTGAGGGTCTCATCGCTGTTGATCAGGTCGTGGAAGACCACCTGGGGGCCATTGGAGACCTGCACCCGGGTCCAGCCGGTGGGATAGAGGAAGGCGTAGCGGCCATCCGGGCTCTGGAAGGAGTTCAGGCCCGCGGCGGCGGCGCTGCAGCCCACCAGCATCAGGGTCAGCAGCAGGCCCGCCAGCAGGGAGCCGGCGCGTGAGCGCCAGGGACCGGAGGCGGGGGCAACGGGCTGGTGGGTGGCGGGGAAACCCATGGCACGGGGCGGGGCGGGGGAGCTGGCGGGAGCCGGGGCCATCCTCACCCGGCGCCGTCGCCCGCCGCGAGCGGGCCGCCTAGATTCCTGCCTACCTGCAGCCGGTCCGCTGAGCGGTTTCACCCGACCCCTGGCCCGGCTGATCGACCAGTTCGAACGACTGCCCGGCATCGGGCCCCGCACGGCCCAGAGGCTGGCCCTGCACCTGCTGCGCCAGCCCGAGGAGCAGATCCGCAGCTTCGCCGATGCCCTGCTGGCGGCCCGCAGCCAAGTGGGCCAGTGCCGGCGCTGTTTCCACCTCTCGGCCGAGGAGCTCTGCGAGATCTGCCGCAACGAGGAGCGCCGCAACGGCCAGATCTGTGTGGTCGCCGACTCCCGCGACCTGCTGGCCATGGAGCGCAGCCGCGAATTCCACGGCCAGTACCACGTGCTGGGCGGGCTGATCTCGCCGATGGATGGCATCGGTCCGGAGCTGCTGCAGATCCAGCCCCTGGTGGAGCGGGTCGACCGGGAGGAGGCGGTCGAGGTGATCCTGGCCCTCACCCCCAGCGTCGAGGGGGACACCACCAGCCTCTACCTGGCCCGGCTGCTCAAGCCCTTCACCAGCGTCACCCGCATCGCCTACGGACTGCCGGTGGGGGGGGAGCTGGAGTATGCCGATGAAGTCACCCTGGCCCGGGCGTTCGAGGGACGCCGGCGCATGGAATGACCCCCGACGCCTGAGCGCGACACCATGACTGCGACGCCATGACCGCCACCAGCCGCTACAGCGCCATCCCTCCCTCCGAGCGGCTGCCGGAGTGGATCCGTCGCCCCCTGGGGGAGGCCTCGGCCACCGAGCGGGTGCAGGGGGTGGTCAAGGCCCAGCGGCTGCACACCATCTGCGAGGAGGGCCGCTGTCCCAACCGGGGCGAGTGCTACGCCGCCGGCACGGCCACCTTTCTGCTGGGGGGCCCGATCTGCACTCGCAGCTGCGCCTTCTGCCAGGTGGACAAGGGCCGGGCCCCGGTGCCCCTGGACGGGGCCGAGGCGGAGCGGGTGGCGGAGGCGGTGCAGGAGCTCGGTCTCCGCTACGTGGTGCTCACCGCCGTGGCCCGCGACGACCTGCCCGACCACGGGGCGGGCCTGTTCACCACCACCATCGCGGCGATCCGCCGTCGGGATCCCCGGGTGCTGGTCGAGGTGCTGACGCCCGATTTCTGGGGCGGACAGCCGGACCCTGAAGCGGGCCGCCGGGCCCAGCGCCAGCGGCTGGCTGCGGTGCTGGCCGCTGCGCCGGTCTGCTTCAACCACAACCTCGAGACGGTGGAGCGCCTGCAGGGGGAGGTGCGCCGCGGCGCCACCTACCGCCGCTCCCTCGACCTGCTGGCCACGGCCCGGGAACTGGCACCGGAGATTCCCACCAAATCCGGCCTGATGCTGGGCCTCGGTGAGACCGCCGCCGAGGTGGTCGCCACCCTGGAGCACCTGCGGGCCGTCGGCTGCCAGCGGCTGACCCTGGGACAGTACCTGCGGCCCTCACTCGCCCACATCCCCGTCGCCCGCTACTGGCGGCCGGAGGAGTTCGAGGAGCTGGGCGCCATCGCCCGCGGCCTGGGCTTCGCCCAGGTGCGCAGCGGCCCCCTGGTGCGCAGCAGCTACCACGCCGAAGCCACCGGCCCCGACGCCTGAAGCCACCGGGCCGCCTTCAGAGCCGCAGCAGGAAGGCGTCCCGGCGGTGGAAATCGGGCTCGGCGCCAGGGTGGGCCAGGGCCCAGTAGCTCAGCTGGCCGTGGCGGTCCTCCATCACGGCGGCGATCGCCACCTGCAGGGGAGCCCCAGGGGGGATCGGGGCCGGCAGCGGCAGATCCAGCTCCATGGACAGGACGCCATCCGCCTGGCTGACCCGGTGCAGGGGCTGGTCGTAGCCAAGCTCCGGCCGCAGCCCCTGCCGGTAGTCCTCCAGCCGGTAGAGGTTCCAGTGGCCCGCCGGGGACAGGTTCAGTTCCCAGTAGGGCCGCTCCCCCGCGAGGCCCCAGAAGCATTCGAAGCAGGTCGTCGTCCAGAGCCCGTCCCGCCGCTCGGGCGAAGCCGCCGCTGGCGGCAGCTGCACCGTCTCGATCGCGCCGCCCAGCCGGTAGCGGAGCCGCAGCTGGCCACCCTCCCGGCTGACCTCACCCGCCAGCCACAGGACATGGGCCGGGCGCTCGGCGCCGAAGGGGCGGAGCTCGAAGCCGTGGTGGAGGGTCCCGGGCATCAGAGGCCGCTGGCGCCGCCGGAGCGGAGCTCGTCGATCACCGCGAGGATCGACCGCTCCTGGGCCTCGATGCTGGCGGTCAGCCGGAATTGCACGAGGGCCCGCTGCAGGTTGTGGTCGGGCCGCTCCGTCCGGAAATAGAGGTTTCCCGCCAAGTGATCGGTGAAGAAACGCAGGCCGAGCTCGAAGCTGATCAGGCGGATCGCGGCGTAGAGGTGGTCGTAGTCGGCCTCGGTGAGAAAGCCTGAGGCGGCGGACAGGTAGCCGTCCAGCACCGCACGGCAGAGATCGACATCGAAGCGGACGGCCGCCAGATCCGCCGTCTCCTCGCCGAGGGGGTTGCAGCAGGAGCGCAGGCAGTCGCCGATGTCGTAGTGGATCAGCCCGGGCTTCACCGTATCGAGGTCCACCAGGGCCACGGCCCGGCCGGAGCCGTCCTCCAGCATCACGTTGCTGACCTTCGGATCCCCGTGGATGGGGCGCAGCCGCAGCCGGCCGCTGGCTCTGGCCGCCTCCAGGACCGGCGCGAAGTCCCGGCGCTCCTCCACGAAGGCCCGGCAATGGCTGACGTCGCCCCCGGCCGCGGCCGGCGCGCCGGCCAGCACGGCGTCGTACTGGTCCAGATACCTGGGGGTGACGTGGAAGCCCTCCAGGGTGTCGGCCAGCCGCTCCGGAGACAGATCACTGATCAGGTGGTGGAACAGGCCCAGACCGACGCCCACCTCCCGGGCCTGGTCAGCACTGGTGACCAGATCAAAGCTCCTTGAAGATTCGACGAAGGTGATCAGGCGCCAGAAGCCGCCCTCCCGCTCCACCCAGGGCCGCTGGTCGGCGCGACAACGCACCACCCGTGGGACCTCCCAGCGCCGCTCCCCCAGGGGGGAGCTGCCCTCAGCCAGGTGCCGATCGACATGCTCCCCGAGGGCGAGGATGTTGGCCATCACCAGATCGGGGCGGGGAAACACCCTCCGGTTCAGACGCTGCAGGACGAACCGCCGCTCGGGCGGGCCGTCACAGACGACGACGAAGCTTTCATTGACGTTGCCGCTGCCGAGGGGTTCGAGGCTGTGGATCCGTCCGGGGAGATCGAACGCCTCGGCGATGGAGGCCAGGGCGCCGTTGGATTCCCCCAGAGTCATGGGCCGCTCAGCGGTGGCGCAGTTGCGCTTGATGGTATGCCGCCCCGGCAGCCCTCCAGGAGGGCGAGCACCTGACGGTCACTGAGCTGCTCGAAGTGCTCGTACCACAGGCCCACGGCCTGCAGGTCACCGACAACGGCCAGGGCCTCGATGCGGTCCACCAGGAGGCCCAGTTCGCCAGCGACCTCCCGATCCACCACCGGCACCGCCAGGACCAGGGAGACCGGGCGCAGCCGGCGCAGGGACAGCAGCGCCGCCTTCGCTGTCATGCCGGTGGCGATGCCGTCATCCACCACGATCAGGTGCCGGCCGCGCAGCTGATCGCCGGGAGGGTCCCCGAACAGGCGCTGGCGCCGCTGCAGTTCCAGCTCCTGGTCCCGCAGCCAGCCGTGCTCCGTTGCCGTGGTGGCCCGCTGCCGGCCCCCCGCCCCGTTGCGCCAGACCACCACCCCGCCGGCGGCGACGGCCCCGATCGCCAGCTCGGGCCAGCTGGGATCGGCGATCTTGCGCACCGACCAGGTCACCAGGGGCAGCCCCAGTCGCGACGCCATCGCGGCCGCCACCGCCACCCCGCCCCGGGGCAGGGCCACCAGGGTGGTGTCGCCAGCGAGACCCCGGCGATCGGCGAAGGCCTCGGCCAGGGCGAGGCCCGCCTGATGGCGACTGTTCCAGAAGGGTGCGCGGGTCGCCATGGCGGCAGGGACGGGGACGGCGGAACGGATCAGTCGCGGGCCAGGCGGGTGGCTCCCGGCACCACCTGCAGGACATGGGGGGCGGTGAGCAGATCGAACAGGAGCGTGGCCAACCCTGCATCCACCAGAACGCTGGCCATGTAGCGGTTGCGTCGACTGAGGCGGTGGCTGCCGCTGCCATGGGCGAACAGCACCAGACCCGCGGCGGACTCCGGCAGGGTCAGGACTCCGTCCAGCTCCGCCCCGTTCGACGCCACCCTGACCTCCCGCTGAATGGTCGTCCTGCCGCCCATGGCCCCAACCCTCACTCCTGAACTCGTGCTAGGCACGACCCTCGACGGCGGATGCAGCACATCCGCCGCTGCCGAGGCTTGTCCCTCTCGTGGCGGGTACGGTTCGGGCAGATGGTGCCGTTTGCCGCTTCCTTCGAGAGACAGCCATGGCCTCGACCCTTCCGCGCCCCGTGGACGATGACGGGGACGATCCGCTCGAACCGCGGCGCCTGCTGGACGACCTCGCCGCCGAGCTCACCGGAGAGCCCTTCGCGCCCGTCAACGAGGAGGCCGAGGACGCCGCCCGACTGACAGAAGAGGCACTCGAGGCCGCCGCCGGTGTCCAGCCGCCGCCCGGCCGGATCGCCTGAGGCCAGCTGATGCGACTGGAGAGCGCTGATGACGGACGACCCGGATGCACCGGACAGAGCAACAACGGAAGCCGTGAAGATGCTCAGCGTGCTGAAACGTGAAGAGGTCTGCTCTCACGCCACCGGGCCACGGGATCCTGCGGCCCGGAAACACTCCGCAGCCTGTCCCTCTGCAGCCCTCTTCCGCCTCCCGATCACTCCAGGGCCGATCCGCTGAAGTCCAGGCATGGCCTTGACTCGCAAAGGGTTCGTGCTAAGCATGTGGGGTCTGCCACTGAGGCGGGCTTCATCTCAGGGATTCTGAGGTTCACCATGAATCACGACGTCGCCGTCCTCATCGGACGATTCCAGCCTTTCCATGAGGGGCATTTTGGGTTGGTCGAAGCGGCCCTGGAGAGGTCCGATCGACTGGTCCTGCTGCTCGGCAGCCACCGCTGTGCCCCCGACACCCGCAACCCCTGGAGCAGCGAGGAACGGGAGGCCATGATCCGGGCCGCCCTTCCAGCCGCCTGGCAACGGCGGCTGGAGGTGATCCCGATCCGGGACCATCTCTACTCCGACAATCTCTGGCTGGCGGAGGTGCAGCAGAAAGTGCTCACCGTCACGGCCGAGGACGAACGGGTGCTGCTCATCGGTCACCGGAAGGATCGCAGCAGTTACTACCTCGATCTGTTTCCCCAGTGGGACTTCCAGGATGTGCCCCTCAAGAGTGAGGTCCACTCCACGGCCATTCGCCAGGCCTACTTCTCCGACGCCGATGCAACCGAGTGGGCCGCCCACGTCCCGGAGGCGGTGCGGGCCTTCCTAAGCGACTACCGGGACACGGGCCGCTACCGCTGGCTGCGCCAGGAGGCCGACTACATCGCCGGCTACCGCCAGCTCTGGTCGGTGGCGCCCTATCCGCCCACCTTCGTCACCACCGATGCGGTGGTGGTCCAGTCGGGCCATGTGCTGGTGGTGCGCCGGCGGGTGCGGCCGGGCCAGGGGCTGATCGCCCTGCCGGGGGGCTACCTCAACCAGCAGGAGCAGGTGGTGGAGGGAATGCTGCGGGAGCTGCGGGAGGAAACGGGCCTGAAGGTGCCCCGGCCCGTGCTGGAGGGATCGATCGCCGATCGCCACGTCTTCGATGCGCCGGGACGCTCCCAGCGCGGCCGGGTGATCACCCACGCCTTCCTGATCCAGCTCAAGGGCGGGGCCCTGCCCTCCGTCCGCGGGGGCGATGACGCCGAGAAGGCCTTCTGGATGCCACTGGCCGACATCTACGCCCACGAAGACAGCTTCTTCGAGGACCACGTCCAGATCATCCAGCACTTCATCTCCCGACTCTGAGCGCCGCCGCCGTCCCCGACGGCCGGCCCGTCCACGCCTGCGGCCCGGGGAGACCGGGCCGGGGCCACCCATCCACCCCGTGCGGAGCGCACACCATGGACTTCAATCTTCTGCTCGACACCGACAGCTACAAGGGCAGCCATTGGCTCCAGTACCCCCCCGATCTCACCGCCATGGGGGCCTATCTGGAAAGCCGCGGCGGCGAAAACCCCGACACCCTGTTCTTCGGACTGCAGATGCTGCTGCAGGACACCCTGGAGCGGCCCGTCACCCGGGGCGATGTGGAGGAGGCCGCCGACCTCTGGAGCGCCCACGGCCTGCCCTTCAACCACCAGGGCTGGCAGCGCCTGCTCAGCGTCCACGGCGGCCGCCTCCCCCTGCGCATCCGGGCCGTCCCCGAGGGCAGCCGGGTGCCCACCGGCAACGTGCTGATGACGGTGGAGTCCACCGATCCGGCCCTGGCCTGGCTGGTCACCTGGGTGGAGACCCTGCTGCTGCGCCTCTGGTATCCCACCACCGTGGCCACCCGCAGCTGGCACTTCCGGGAGCTCCTGCGGGAGGCCCTGGAGCGCTCCGCCGACGACCCGGCCGCCGAACTCCCCTTCCGCCTGCACGACTTCGGCTCCCGCGGCGTCTCGAGCCGGGAAAGTGCCGCCATCGGCGGCCTGGCCCACCTGGTGGCCTTCCGCGGCACCGACACCGTCGCCGCCCTGGTGGCGGGCCGGCGCCACTACGACAGCCCGATGGCCGGCTTCTCGATACCCGCCGCCGAGCACTCCACGATCCTGGCCTGGGGCCAGGAGCACGAGCTGGAGGCCTACCGGACCATGCTGGAGCGCTTCGCCAGGCCCGGTGCCGTGCTGGCGGTGGTCTCCGATGCCTACGACCTCTGGAACGCCGTTGACCATCTCTGGGGCGAGCAGCTGCGGGAGCAGGTCATCGCCTCGGGCGCCACGGTGGTGATCCGGCCCGATTCGGGCGATCCGGTGGCGATCGTGCCCGAGCTGCTGCGCCGCCTGGAGGTCCGTTTCGGCAGCCGGCTCAACGGCAAGGGCTACCGGGTGCTGGAGCACGTGCGCGTGATCCAGGGGGACGGCATCACCGCCACCAGCCTGCCCCTGGTCATCGAGGCGATCCTGGCGGCGGGCTTCAGCGTCGAGAACGTGGCCTTCGGCATGGGGGGCGGTCTGCTGCAACAGGTGAACCGGGACAGCCAGCGCTTCGCCTACAAGGTGTCGTGGGTGGAGCGGGCGGGCCGGATCCGGCCGGTGCACAAGTGCCCCATCACCGATCCCGCCAAGACCAGCAAGGCCGGCGTGCTCGATCTGATCCAGGACGAACGGGGCTATCGGACGGTGGTGATGGAGCGACCGGAGCCCCATCCGGCCAGCTGCCTCCAGACCGTGTTCGAGAACGGGACGCTGCGGCGACGCTGCAGCCTCGAGGAGGTGCGCTCGCGGGCGATGCAAGGCTGAGGGGTCTCCCGCCCTCCACCCCCGGCGCCATGCCCGGCCACCGGCTGCCGTCGTTGCGGCTGATCCTGCTGATCCTGCTGGCCCTGCTGCAGGTCGGACCCGCGGCGGCGGCGCCGGCCTTCCGGGCCACCGTGCTCTCGGTCGGCGATGGCGACACCCTGCGGGTGCGCAGCGGCCAGCAGCGGATCACGGTCCGGCTGGCCTGCATCGATGCCCCCGAGACGGCCCAGAGCCCCTGGGGCCAGCAGGCGCGCCAGGCCCTGCTGATGCGCCTGGCCGTGGGGCAGCCGGTGACGATCCAACCCCACAGCACCGACCGCTTCGGGCGCACGGTGGCCGAGGTGATCCGTGACACCAACATCAACCTGGCCATGGTGGAGGACGGCCTGGCCTTCGCCTACCGGCGCTATCTGGACGGCTGCGACGGGGCGGCCTACCTGGAGGCCGAGGAACGGGCCCGCCGCCAGGGGCTCGGTGTCTGGCGGGTGCCGGGTGGGATCACCCGGCCCTGGGACTTCCGGCGCGGCCGACGCTCCGCCCGGATCGCCGATGGCACCACCCCCGACGGCCGCCGCCACTCCTGCAGCCAGATCGGCTCCCAGGCCAGGGCCCAGGAGCTGCTGCGCCAGGGCCACGGCTATCTGGATGCCGATGGCGACGGGCAGGCCTGCGAAAGCCTGCGCCCCTAGGGTTCAGGGGCCACCGGGTGGCTGGCCATGATCCCTGCCGAGGCCACGGACTGGCAGGCCCTCTCCGGGCCGGAATGCCTGCGCCGGCTCGGGGTCGACAGGGAGGGGCTGGGCGGGGCCGCCGCGGCCGAGCGCCTGTCCACCGCAGGGCCCAACCGGCTCCATCTGCCGCCGGGTCCCGGTCGCTGGCGGATCCTTCTGGATCAGTTCAGCAATGTGATGCTGCTCCTGCTGCTGGGGGTGGCGGCGGTGTCGGCCGCTATGGCCTTGGTGGATCACGCCGTCCCCAAGGATGCGATCGCGATCCTGCTGATCGTGGGCCTCACCGCCCTGCTCGGCTACCTGCAGGAGAGCCGGGCGCTGCTGGCCCTGCGCAGCCTGCTGGACCTCGCCGAGCCCTTGGCGCGCGTCCGTCGCGACGGGCGCTGGCAGCGCCTTCCAGGTGACCAGCTGGTGCCGGGGGACCTGATCCGCCTCGAGAGCGGCGATCGGGTGCCCGCCGACGCACGGCTGCTGGAGGGCAGCGACCTGGGGCTCCAGGAGTCGGCCCTGACCGGCGAGGCCGACCTGGTCAGCAAGCGCCCCGAACCGCCCCTGGCAGCGGACACGCCCCTGGTGGAGCGCAGCAACTGCCTCTTCCTCGGCACTGCGGTGGGACGGGGCCGGGGGCTGGCGGTCGTGACCGCCACGGGCATGGCCACCGTGCTGGGAGGCATCGCCACGCTGATCCACGCCGCCCGTCCGGAACCGACGCCCCTGCAGCAACGGCTGGCGGACCTTTCCCGCCGGCTGGTGGCCTGGGCCCTGGGACTGGTGGCGGCGGTGGTGCTGGGGGGCTGGCTGCTCGGCGGCGCTCCCCTGGCCCTGCTGGAGCTGGCCCTCTCCACCGCCGTCGCGATCGTGCCGGAAGGGCTGCCGGCCGTGATCACGGTGAGCCTGGCCATCGGCACCCAGCGGATGGTGCGTCGCGCCGCCCTGATCCGCCACCTGCCGGCCGTGGAGGCGCTGGGCGCCATCACCGTCATCTGCACCGACAAGACCGGCACCCTGACCCAGAACCGGCAGGTGGTGAGCGAGCTCCGCTGCGGCACCCTGGCCCTGCAATCCGACTTCCAGGCCACCGAGCTGGCACCGCCGCCAGGGGCCGTGGCCGGGCTCAGCCCCGGCAACCTCGACCTGCTGCTGCAGGCGGGCGTGCTCTGCAACGACGCCGAGCCGGAGCAACGGGGGGGAATGGGCGATCCCACCGAGGTGGCCCTGCTGGAGATCGCCGCCCTGGCGGGCCTGGAGGCCGCCAGCCTGCGGGCGCAGCACGGCCGGACCGCCGAGATTCCCTTCCGCTCGGAACAGCGGATGATGGCGGTGTGGGTGGACGACCCCGATGGCTGCCTGACGGCAAACCTGGGCCGCCCAGCCATGGACCGAAACCCCGCCGGGGAATCCTTGCTGCTGGTCGCCAAGGGAGCTCCCGAGGCGATCCTGCACCGTTGCGATCGCTGGCTGGACGGCGCGGGCATGCGGCCCCTCAATGGGGCCCAGCGGGACTGGTGGCTGGCCCAGGCCCTCGCTCTGGCCGCCTCGGGGCTGCGGTTGCTGGCCTTCGCCGCCGCTCCCCGGCATCGGGGCCCGGAAGCCGGGCTGGAGGGCCTGGTGCTGCTGGGCCTGATGGCCCAGCGGGATCCGCCCCGGCCGGAGGTGCCCGCTGCCGTGGCCCGCTGCCGTGGGGCCGGCATCCGGCCGGTGATGGTCACCGGCGACCATCCGCTCACGGCGCGCGCGATCAGCGAGGCCATCGGCCTGGCGGAACCGGGCAGCCCGATCGTTCAGGGCCCCGAGCTGGAGGGCCTCGACGCGGCGGCGCTCGAAGCGCTGGTGCGACGGACCAGCCTCTTCGCCCGGGTGGTGCCGGAGCAGAAGCTCCGCATCGTGCGGGCGCTCCAGGCCACCGGTGAGGTGGTGGCCATGACCGGGGACGGGGTCAACGACGCCCCGGCCCTGCGCCAGGCCCATGTCGGTGTGGCCATGGGCATCAGCGGCTCGGACGTCAGCCGGGAGGCGGCCGACGTGGTGCTGCTCGACGACAACTTCGCCTCGATCGTCAACGCCGTGGAAGAGGGCCGGCAGGTGTACGCCAACATCCGCCGCTTCGTGCGTTTCATCCTCGGCTGCAACCTGGGCGAACTGATCACCATCGGCTCGGCCCCGCTGCTCGGGCTGGCCCTCACCCCCCTGCAGATCCTCTGGATCAACCTGGTGACCGACGGACTGCCGGCGCTGGCCCTCGCCCTGGGCCCGCCCGCCGAGGATCTGATGCGCCAGCCGCCGATCGAGCCGGGCGAATCGATCTTCGCCCGGGGTCTGGGCAGCGCCATCCTGCGCATCGGGGTGGTGTTCGGTGCCCTGGTGGTGGCGCTGATGGTGGTGGCGGCCCGGCTGGGACGGCCCTGGCAGACGATGGCCTTCACCACCCTCTGTCTGGCCCAGCTGGGTCATGCCCTCTCCGCCGGCAGCGATCGGCCCCTGTGGCGCACCGCTCCGGCGTCAAACCCCTGGCTGCTGGGGGCGGTGCTGGCCAGCGCCGCCCTGCAGCTGGTGCTTCTCTACGTGGCGCCACTGGCCCACTTCTTTGGCCTCACCCCGCTGACGGCCACCGAGCTGGCGGCCTGTGGGGGCGTCAGCCTGGCGTTCGTCACCTACCTGGAGCTGGAGAAGCTGTGGAGCCGTTAGGGGCCTGCGCCATGCTGGACAGCCCCGCCGCTGCCGCCGGCCCATGAGCCTCGATCAGGCCCGCTTCTTCCTGGCCCGGATGCAGGACGACCCCGCCCTGCGCGCCGAGGTGCTGGCCGCCGCCACCGCCGACGACGTCGCCCAGATCGCCGCCGGCAGGGGCTTCGACTTCTCCGGCGATGAGCTCCTGCGCCTGTCGGGGAAGAAGGTCGGTCGGGTCACGGTGACCAAGCAGGACATCCCCGGGGAATACAACTGAGGGGTCCGGCCGGCTGCGGAACCTGGGCGGAACCGGATCAGGAATCACGCGCGGTGGTCACCGCACCGCCATCGGCGAAGCGCCTGTTCACCTCGTTCCAGTTCACCAGCGACCACCAGGCGGCGATGTAGTCCGGCCGGCGGTTCTGGTAGTCGAGGTAGTAGGCGTGCTCCCACACATCCAGTCCCAGCAGGGGCACGCCCCGCTCGATGCCCGGAAGATCCATCAGTGGGTTGTCCTGGTTGGCGGTGCTGGTGATCGCCAGGCTGCCGTCGGGTCGCCGGATCAGCCAGGCCCACCCCGAACCGAAGCGGTCGGTCGCCGCCCGGGCGAAGCGCTGCTGCAGGGCGTCGGGGGAGCCGAAGGCCGCGGTGATCGCCGCCCCCAGCTCCGGTGAAGGGGCGCCGCCCTGGCCTGGGGGCGCCATCACCTGCCAGAAGAGGGAATGGTTGTAGTGGCCGCCGCCGTTGTTGCGCACGGCGGCCGGGTAGCGCGACATCCGGCCCTGCAGGTCCTCCAGCGCCATCCCCTCCAGCTCGGGGTGGTCGGCGATCCGGGCGTTGAGGTTGGCCACGTAGGCGGCGTGATGGCGGTCGTGGTGGATCGTCATCGTGGTGGGCTCGATCGCCGGTGCCAGGGCATCGGCCGGGTAGGGCAGCGGCGGCAGCGCAAAGGCGGCCAACGCCGGCGCCGGGTCGGCCATGAGCACCGCCAGAGCCATCAGGGCCGCCAGGCCGCAGGCCCGCAGAACCCGGCAGAAGGGAAGCAGGAGCATGGACGGGACGGGGCAGTGCGTCGGTTCTAACCGCTCCGCCGGTCGGCGGCCGCGGCTCAGGCGGAACGCCAGTCGAGCCAGGGCAGCCCGGGAAGGATCGCGGCGGTCGCCTGGCGGTAGGCGCCGTAATCCGGATGGAGCAGCACCAGGCGGGCCTCCTCCCGGCGGGCCTTGCAGCCGAGCACGACGACCAGCCCCAGCATCAGGCCCAGATGCAGCAGGCTGCCGAGGGCCACGGTCACCCCCAGGGAGCAGAGGATCAGCGCCTGGTAGAGCGGGTGGCGGCAGCGGCCGTAGGCCCCGGTGGTGACCAGGGGGGCGTCGGCCATGGGTTCCGGCAGGGGGCTGAGGCTGGCGCCCAGATTGAGGGCTGCCTGGCCGGCCAGCAGCAGCCCGAGGGCGAACAGGGCCAGCCCGCCGAAGCGCACCGGCAGCGGCCAGGCCAGACCCAGGGAAGCGGGGGAGGGGGTGGCCGGCAGCAGATGGGCCACGATCAGGGCCATCTGGGCGATCAGCCACCACTCGCCGCGGCGGTTGTCACGCAGGCCCGCCCAGGAGAATCCCCAGGCGGTGAGCCTTGCGGCCAGGGCGTTCGGCATGGTGACCTTGCGGAGCGGCGTCCACCCATGCTGGGTCCGGAAACGGCTCAGGGGCGCAGCAGATCCGCCACCAGAGGATTGAGGGCCGCCGGGTGGCGCAGCAGCTGCTGGTGGGTCCAGACCGGCAGCATCTGCCGTGGCCCGATCGGCAGCACCGCCCGCCAGCCCGGCACCACCATCAGATCGAAGGCCGTGGCGTAGCTGCGGCAGTCGATTCCCTGCAGCAGGGTGAGGTCGGCATTGAGTTCCCGCAGCAGCGGGCTGCCCACCTTGAGGTCGGCGATGCCGGCCAGGGGCCTGCGGGGCCAGGGCTGGGCCGTCAGGGTCCCCTGCTGGGGGCTGCCGAGGCTGATGAAGCGACGGGTGCGGGCATGGCCGCCCAGCCGCTGGATCCAGGTGCGGGCGATGACGCCGCCCATGGAGAAGCCCAGGATGTCGAGCGGCGCCTCCTTCCCGAAGGCCGCCTCGATCGTGGCGGCGAGCCGCTCGGCCAAGGTCTCGATCGCGGCGGCACGCAAAGGGAGCGGCAGGGCCGGCTTCAGCAGGGGCTCGCGTCTCCCGGCCAGCTGGCGGTCGAGTCGGTCGAAAACCCTGGGCGTGTCGAACAGACCGTGGACCAGCACCAGCGGCGTCCCCACGGGACGCTCAGGGCCGGAGGACATGGCAGTGGCGGGCGGCGCCCGACCATCCTGAGCCGCGGCCAGGAAATGATGGAGGGGAGATTGAGTTGATGGACTGTCGATCAGCGGGCCGGCTTCGGGTCTCGCGTCTGAACGGTCAGTCGGGGCTCTGTGGCGGGGAATCTGCTGCTGCGAATCTGGTACTGCTGGAAATCCGCTGGCTGATGGCTGGCTGAGTTGGCTGGCCTGGGCAGGGCAGGGAGGCAGGCTGCTCAACCGTGGCCGTGACGGACCAGCGGTCGTTCCATGCCTGGGCTTACTTGGCCAGAGGAGGGGTGGAGACCTCAAGGGTGCGAAGGATGCTGGCGCTCGTCTGCGAGGTGGGGGTGATGCCCGCCGAGGAGTCGGCCTTCGACTCGGGGAAGGGGATCACGACCATCGAAATCAGGAAGGCGGCGCCGCTGATGGCGGCGACTGCCAGCTGGGCTACCGGGCTCACAGGATCCATGGCCGTCATTTCACTGCCTCTTAAGAGTACACCAAGTTATCGCTCACGGCCATGGCCGGCGCAGCGGTGCTGCTGCAACCCTGCCGCGATCGGGATGAAGCACCTGGAAAACAGCGGCAGACAGGGCTTTCGGGGGGTGATGCGCCACGGCCTCGAGCCTCGTCCGGGCCGCCGCGACCACCCCCTGGTCCTCTCACCGACCGCCGATAAACTGAGAAAGTGAGGAGAGCAACGGTGACTGGCCCCAAGGGACCCGCCCCCCAGGACCCGCCCCAGATGAACCGCTATGAGGCGCTGGCAGAGCGCTGGCGGCTTCAGAGCAACAGGACCGACGAGCTCCACGAGACGCTCCGCACCCACTCCTATCTCCTGCTGACCGAGCTGGCGGCCGAGCTGGGCGTGGAGACGAGGACCTGGAAGGAGCAGAGGAATCCCTTCCATCGCCGCTACGTCGAGTACCGGCTCTCCCCCTTTCCCGGATCGGACGGGGAGACCCGCATCGACCGCTACACCCCGAAGGGGGAGCTGGAATTCGCCATCGTCCTCACCTTCGATCACGGTGAGGACCAGTTCCCCAAGACCCGTTTCCTGGTGCCCCTGGCCACCCGCATGTACCGGCAGCACCCCCAGTTCTGCCTGTGGGACCCGCACGCGGCCGCTCCCCTGGAGGGTTTCCTCTGGGTGGCCACCCGCCCGGCGGTGATCCATGACATCCTCACCGTGCTGGATCGGGAGCTGGCCATCGACCCGTTCGAGGGGCCGCCGACGCCGCCGAGGCTCGGCTGCCTCTGAACGGCCAGTGGGCAGCAGGGGGTAATGCCGCGGCCCTCAGGCCAGCACCGGAAAGCACCCCCTGAGGCCACTGACGAGCATCTGGACGGCGATGGCGCTCAGCAGCAGCCCCATCAGGCGGCTGATCACCTTCTCCTGCAGTTCCCCGAGGGCCTGACGCAGGGGCATCGAGGCGATCAGCAACAGATAGATCAGGATCGCCAGCAGGCCGATCACACCGCTGAGGGCGAGCCTGCCCTGCCAGGCGGCGGGGGCATCGGCCACCACCAGGGAGATGGCCCCCGGGCCCGCCAGCAACGGCAGGCCGATCGGCACCACGCCGGCACTGTCCTCGGTGCCGTCCAGGGAACCGTGGCTCACCTCCCGCCCATCGATCAGGCGCAGGCCGATCGGCAGCAGGATCAGTCCCCCGGCCACCCGGAAGGCGTCCAGGGTGATGCCGAACAGGTCGAGCAGGCCCTGGCCCCACCAGCAGGCGGCGATCAGGGCGCACAGAAAGGTGAGCACGGCCAGGCGACTGATCCGGCGGATCCGCGCGGGGTTCCCTCCACCGGCCTCCACCACCACCGGCAGAAGACCGATCGGCGAACTGATCGCCAGCAGACCGACGGCCGTGTTGATCAGGGACATGGGGGCCCCGGGGACACCGGCAGAGCGATGACCATCATCGGAGCCCCGGGGGGCCGCCACGCCGGTCACATCCGGTCATCACCCCGTGGCCCAGGCCCCATTGCGCCGGTGAGAAGGGCCGATTGACTGGCGGGGCCCTCCACGCTCGACCCATGACCGTCACTCGAGCCCGGCTTCGACGGCGTGCCTGCCAGGCCTCTCCCCTGCTCCTGGCCCTGCTGCTGCCCGCCCCGGCGGCGGCCACCACCTATCAGGCCCTCTGCGGCAACAGCCCCTGCACCATCAACCTCGACGCCAACGGCATCGGGGACAGGAGGAGCTTCATCCCCATCGGCCGGATCGCCCGCTGGTACGCCGGGGGACAGGAGACCTACGACAGCACCAACGGCACGGTGGGAGCCGTGGGTGGCGGCACCGCCGGGGCCATCGCCGGTGGCCTGCTGCTGGGCCCGATCGGCCTGGTGGGGGGCATGGTGGGCGGAGCCCTCGCCGGCTCCAAGGCCGGCAGGACGGCGGACCTCTACTTCACGGTGGTGGGCTACGACAGCGGCGGCGACAAGACGACGCTCAACTTCCGCTTCGTGAATCCCAGGCCCGCCAACCAGCTGAAGCAGGAACTGGCGGTGCTGACAGGGCTGGCCATGGGGGAGACCCGCTCCCTGGCGGAACTGCAACGCCAACGGGACGGCCTGCCCCAGCGGCTCGGCAACGGCACCGGACCCCAGTCGATTCCCTCCCAGTCCTACGTGTCGCCCTCCCGTTACCGCTGAGCCTCGAGCGCCAGCTGATCCAGGGCCTGCTGCATGGTGGCGGTCACCCGCTGGTAGCAGGCCTGGACGTAGGCCCGGTCGCGGCTGGCGGCGTGGCCGCTGCGCGCCAGGCGGATCGGCGGACACACCCGCGTGTGGATCCGCACCGGCAGGGGCAGGTTGAGCAGCGGCCCGAGGGCCAGGCCCCAGGGAAGGCCCAGGTAGAGGGGCATCACCTCGGGATCGATGCCGAACAGCCAGGGCATTCCCCGTTCGTGCAGCGCCCGGAACTGGGGATAGAAGTCCTCCAGCACCACCAGGGTGTCGTGGGCCCCCCAGGAGATCACGGGGACGATCGGCAGGTCATGCCAGATCGCCAGGCGCAGGAAGCCGGTGCGGCCGGCGAAGTGGATGCGGCCCCGGTCCCGGTGGGGCCGGAAGGTGTCCTGCCCGCCGCCGGGATACACCAGCAGGCTGTTTCCCTCCTCCAGGGCCGCCAGGGCCAGGCGGGGGTGATAGGGGATGGCGCCGGTGCGGGCGGCCAGATCCGCCAGCGGCGGATAGCCCAGCCAGACCTTCGGGTGCGCCAGCCCCAGCACCGGGCGCTCCAGGCCGAAGCGGCGGAACCAGTCGTACATGACCATGTGCATGTCGGGGGCCGCCAGCCCGCCGTTGTGGCTGCCCACGAACAGCAGCGGATCGGCGTCGGGGATGTGCTCCCAGCCATCGGAGACGACGCGGAAGTAATGCGCGTAGAACCAGCCCCAGAACGGCATCAGCCGGCGGATCAACGCCGGGTCCCGGCGTTGCCAGCGGTGCAGCGCGGCCTGGCGGCAGACGGACATGGGGGAGAGGGACGTGGGCTGGAGTCTGACCACCGGACGGGTGACACCGCTGCAGCGGCGGATTTTTCTAGGCTGATCGGGCGTCTGGAGCCCCATGGCCGAGCTCACCCTGTTGTTCGATGGTGGCTGCCCCCTGTGCCTGCGGGAGGTGGAGACCCTGCGCCGCCGCGACCGGGGGGTGGGCCGGCTGGACTTCGTGGACGTCAACGACCCCGCCTACGACCCGGCCCGCCATGGCGGCATCAGCTACGCCGAGGCCATGGGCCGCATGCACGCCCTGCGCGCCGACGGCGGCGTGATCCGGGATGTGGAGGTGTTCCGCCAGGCCTATGGCCTGGTGGGTCTGGGCTGGCTCTACGCCCCCACCCGCTGGCCCCTGCTGCGGCCCCTGGTGGATGCCCTCTACGGGCTCTGGGCCCGGTGGCGTCTGGCGATCACCGGCCGGCCGTCCCTGGAGGTGCTCTGCCGCGACCGCTGCGGGATGGACGCGGCCAGAGAAGCCTCACCCAGGGGATATCGCTGAAGCGGCCATCCTGTTTGCAGGACTTCAGGCTTCGGGCCTTGGAGACTTCAACCGTTCCGGCATCCAATTCATTCCAGAAAAAAATTCCGGTGGGGGCCATGTTCTGACCTCCACCGGAACCGGATTCCAGGAGAAAGCCAAACCTAGGATTCTTTTGTTTTGGATGTAGACGGAGGGACACCTTTGCCGGTAGCCGCTACAACCAGAGGCGACAACCAGCCGCAACAACCCTGCATCGGAGCAGCACGCCGGTCCCGGTGCCCATCGTTCAGGGGTTGCAATGGGGACAATCACCCGGATCCGCCGTGCGGCGCCCATCCGGACGCGGCTTCTCCGCCCGGTGGCCGCAGGCTGCGCACCCCCACACCTCGGCCCTGAGGCGCTCGGTGGGCTGGCCGCACCAGGTGCACGGAAGGCCAACGAGGCCATCGCACCGGCCCCAGCCAGGGGCGCCACAGGAGGGGCAGGGACGGGCGATCCGCCGCACCAAGCGGAAGGCCAGGGCCCGGATCGCGGCCCGGCGGGTCGGGTTGCAGTGGGCCCGCATGTCGGTCTCCAACCAGACCGACCCATCACTCGAGGCCAGGGCACAGCGGCTGAGAGCCCCGGCAAGGGCGGCTTGCGTATGCAGGCCCTTGACCAATAGGGCGCCGGCGTCGCCGCCATGGGGACGGGCGATCAGGCCATGGGAGGGAAAGCCCACCCGAGCCAGCCAGTCCTGGATGTCATCCCCTGGCGACACCCGCCGGCGGTCGAAGTTGGTGCGCGGCGCCACCAGGCTCTCGGCGATCAGCCGACCGTCCCGGCGGTCCACGAGGGTCATCCACTCGGTGCCCACCGTCAGCCAGGGGAGGGCGGGGTGGGGCCCGAAGCTGCCCTCGCTGGCCAGTCCCAGATCCAGACCCGTGTCGTCCATGCCGGCCTCCGCCTTGCACCGGCAGGTCTCGAGCGCATCGGCGGGACGGGGCCGTTCACCGCTGAAGGTGCCGAGCTGATCGGTGTCGAAGCCACTGGCCAGGACCAGGCTGAGGTCGAGGCCATGGCGGAAGGGCCTGGCCAGCACACGCTCCTTGCCGTGACGGGTGGCCAGGCTGACCGGGCGCCCGGCAAAAACCGCCGGGGTGCGAGAGGCGAAGGGGGGCAATCCGATCACCGGGGCTTATCGGCTGGATTGGCAATCCTGCGTTGAATTAGCACCCATCAGCCAAATCCAGTCATTAATGTTCCCGGACTCCAACACCAGGTCCTCCCTGGTGCTTCGGGCACCTCAAAAAACACAACACCAGCTCCACTCTTCCGCCGCCTCCAACGCTGCCCGCCGGAGCTGTCCGCCATGCCATCCGCCGTGACATGACCCTCGCCATGCCCGCCCGACCACTGCGCCTGACCCTCCGGGCCGATGATCATCTGCCGGCTGACCTGAGCTGGCGCATCGACGATGGCTACATCCGGGCCAACACCTGGAATGAGGAGGGTGAATCCATCACCCTCGGCATCTGGGGGCCCGGCGAACTGATCACCCCCACCGGTTGCGGGGTGACCCCTTACGAACTCATCACCCTCACCCGGGTGGTGGTGGTCGAGTGGGAACCCAGCGAAAGCGAGACCCTGGAATTCATGCGGGATCTGTTCACCCAGACCACCCAGTTGCTGCAGATCCACCGGGTCAGGCCTGCCGATTCCCGACTGCTGCGCCTGCTGCACTGGATCGGCACCCGCTTCGGCCGGGTCAGCACCAGCGGCACCACCCTCTCGCTGGAGGACATGAACCTGACCCACCGCCAGCTCGCCGACATCGCCGGCATGACCAGGGTGACCGTGACCAAATCCCTGACCCGCTTCCGCAGCAAGGGCCAGGTCGTCAAGGTCAGCGAGGCCGATCTTCTCGTCCCTCGCGCCGCCAGCCCCCAGACACCAAGCGAAACCCCAGACCCCCTTCCCGTGGCCCCCTTCCCGTTCCCGAAAACCCTTCGCCATGAACCACCCGCCCACCGGAACGCCGGTTTCAACACCCCATGACGCCATTCCCTGGCATCAGCAGCTGCGCCGCAGCCAGATCGTCCAGTCCCTCGAGGCCGTCCAGGATCTGATCGCCATCTCCCTCTGCCTGGGACTGTTCGGCGTGATGGTGCTGCAGCTGAAGCGAACTTTCTCGACCCTCTTCTCCGCCTCGGAGTTTCACGAGGTCACGGCCGACATTCTCTTCATCCTGATCCTGGTGGAACTGTTCCGCCTGCTGATCATCTACTTGCAGGAGCAACGGGTGTCGATCGGGGTGGCGGTGGAAATCGCCATTGTCTCGGTGCTCCGGGAAGTGATCGTGCGGGGTGTGCTGGAGACGGACTGGCAACAGATCCTGGCCGTCTGCCTGTTTCTGATGACCATGGCCCTGCTGATGGTGGTGAGGGTGTGGCTGCCTCCGACCTTCGCAGGCGTCGACCCGGAGGCCCAGGTGTCGGCACGGATGCGGCAGGTCCAGGAACACGGTGAGGGCAGCAATTCCCTGGCCTCTCCATCATTCGTAACGAGCAAGTCCGCAATTGATCAGGCTGTCTGATCGAACAGATTGACAAGCCTGCTTGATCTTTCTACCCAGTCATCTGATCCAGCCACTATTCTTGCCGGACCCCAAATGGGGGACCACCTAAAGCTCTCGAATTCATCCACAGACTCGAACATGCAGCTTCGCTGATTACAGTTTTCGATCTCAGCTCAGTCAATCCATTTTCTTCTCATGAGACTGTCGTCATGACAGCCTCTTTCTTTTGCTGAGCCTCCGTCTTCTCCCCCCCCTTTCCCAAACCCCATCACCATGGTCAAGCGACGTCGTTTCCTCGCCCTAGTCGGTGGAGCCCTCACCTCCACCATCGTTCTCGCCGGTTGCCTGGGCAACCCGCCCACCAGCACAGACGCTGGCAGCTCGCCCCCCACCACCCAGGCACCTGCTGCAGGCAATACCGATCTGGAGATCAAGACCGTCAGCCTCGGTTTCATTCCCATCCTCGAGGCTGCGCCTCTGGTGATCGGCGTCGAAAAGGGATTCTTCGCCAAGCACGGCCTTGAAGTGAATCTCAGTAAGCAGGCCAGCTGGCCCGCCGCCCGCGACAACGTGGTGCTCGGCACCGCAGGCGGCGGCATCGAAGGCGGACAGTGGCAGCTGCCCATGCCACAGATGATCACCGAAGGGGCGATCACCGATGGCAAGAAGGTGCCGATGTACATCCTGGCCATGCTGATGAGCCAGGGCCAAGGGCTCGCCGCTTCCAACAGCGTCAAGGACGCCAATCTCGGCACCGACCTCAAGCCAGCAGCCTCATTCATCAAGGACTTTCCCCAGAAGGAGAAGCGCAAGTTCCGTGCGGCCTACACCTTCCCGAAGGCCAACCAGGACATGTGGATCCGCTACTGGCTCGCGGCTGGCGGCATCGATCCCGACAAGGACGTGGAACTGCTGACCGTGCCTTCGACGGAAACGGTGCAGGGCATGCGGAACGGCACGATGGAACTGTTCAGCACCGGCGATCCCTGGCCCACCCGCGTGGTGAACGACAAGATCGGTTATCTGGCCACCACCACCGCCTACATGTGGCCGGTGCATCCCGAGGAGTACCTGGCCGTCCGCTCCGACTGGGTCGACAAGCATCCCAAGGCCACCATCGCCCTCATCAAGGGGCTGATCGAGGCCCAGCAATGGCTGGACAAACCGGAGAACAAGGTTGAGGCCGCCAAGATTCTCTCCTCGCGCAAGTGGTACAACATTCCCCAGCCCGTGCTGGAGCTCGCCCTCAAGGGCGGCTATAAGCCGGGTGTCACCCCTGCGCCGGAAACGGATCCGACGAAGGCGCCGCTCTACTGGAGCAGCGATCGTGGGGTCATTTCCTATCCCTACAAGAGCCTGACGCTGTGGTTCCTGCTGGAGTCCCTGCGCTGGAAGTTCTACCCCGGCACCGTCGACACCATCGAGCAGGCCAAAGCGATCAACGACAAGGTCACCCGTGAGGATCTCTGGCGCCAGGCCGCCCAGGAGCTTGGGCTCCCCGCCAGCGAGATTCCCACCACGTCCAGCCGTGGCAAGGAGACCTTCTTCGACGGTGTCGTCTATGACCCGGAGAATCCCAAGGCTTACCTCGACAGCGTGAAGATCAAGCGCTGATCTTCAGGACCAGACCCCAGATGGTGTGCGTGGTTCATGGAGCCGACGCACACCATCCCTGGTCCATTCCACGGATCCATCTTTCCCAATTTCCTTCCCCTCCAGGAGAACGTTTCCATGGTTTCCACCGCCAACGACGGACGTCCGTCCACCCCGAAAAAGAGCGCCGTCAACCCCCTGGTCTGGTTGATGCGCAACCAGGGCAACTGGCTGCCACCGGTGCTCGGCATCGGCGGCTTCCTGCTCCTCTGGCAACTCACGTCGTCCTTCGGTGTCACCCGGCTGCCCTCGCCCTCCAGCCTGTTCACGGAAGAGCGCACCCGCATCCTGATTTTCTATCCCTTCTTCGATCGTGGAGGCCTGGACAAAGGCCTCTTCTGGCAGACCTTCGCCAGCCTGGGTCGTGTGGCCCAGGGGTACACCATCGCCGCCCTCGTGGGGATTGCCGTGGGCATCACGGTGGGTCTGAAGCCGTCGATCAACCGCGCCTTTGATCCCCTGTTCCAGTTCCTGCGCATGGTGGCCCCTCTGGCCTGGGTGCCGATCGCCCTGGTGGTGTTCCAGAAGAACCAGCCTGCCGCCATCTTCGTGATCTTCATCACCGCCGTCTGGCCGATTCTGATCAACACGGCCGAAGGCGTGCGCCAGATCCCTCAGGATTACCGCAACGTGGCCCTGGTGCTGCAGATGTCGAAGGGACGTTTCTTCTCCAAGGTTCTGATCCCGTCGGCCCTTCCCTACATCTTCACCGGCCTGCGCATTTCCATCGGTCTGGCTTGGCTGGCGATCATCGCCGCTGAAATCGTCATGCCTGGAACCGTTGGCATCGGCTTCTTCATCTGGGATGCCTATCAGCAGAACTATGTGGGTGAGATTGTGCTGGGTGTGATCTGGATCGGCGCCATCGGCCTGATTCTTGATCGTTTAATGGTGTGGCTCCAGTCCCGCATTTCCGCTGGTCAGTGATCCAGACCGATCCATGAATTTCCTTCCCACCATCATGGCCTTCGGAACCCTTGAAGCCTGGATGAATGACAGGCGGAACGTGATCCGATTTCTGCTGGCCCGCATCCTGCTGATGACGGCCATGGTCCTGGCCTTCAGTTTCTTCTTTCTCACCCGACAGTGATCCGTCATGACAGCACTCGTTGATGTCCAGAACATTGAAAAGAACTTTCCCCTCAGCGGTGGGGGCAATTACCTCGCCCTGAAGGGGATCGATCTGGAGATCCGCAAGGGGGAATTCATCTCTCTGATCGGCCACTCCGGCTGTGGCAAGTCCACCTTGCTGAACATGATCGCGGGGCTCGACATGCCCACCGGAGGCACCGTGCTCCTCGAGGGGGAAACGGTGAAACGCCCTGGGCCCGACAAGATGGTCGTGTTCCAGAACTATTCCCTGCTGCCCTGGCTCACCGTCCGCCAGAACATCGCCCTTGCGGTCGATGAGGTGATGCCTGATCTGTCCAAGGCCGACAAGGACGCCGTGATCGAAGAGCATCTGGAGATGGTGGGGCTGACCCCGGCCGCCACCAAACTCCCAGGCCAGCTCTCCGGTGGCATGCGCCAGCGCGTGTCCATCGCCCGGGCCCTGGCCATCAAGCCCAAGCTGCTCCTGCTCGATGAACCCTTCGGCGCCCTTGATGCGCTGACCCGGGGCAACCTGCAGGAAAAGCTGATGCAGATCTGCAACGAGCACGAGCTCACCGCGGTGATGGTCACCCACGACGTGGACGAGGCCGTGCTGCTCTCCGACCGGATCGTGATGCTCACCAACGGACCGGGATCGAAGATCGGCGGCATCCTCGAGGTGGACATCCCCCGGCCCCGGGCGCGCCTCACGGTGGTGCACCACCCGAGCTACTACAGCCTGCGCTCGGAGATCATCTATTTCCTCAACCGCCAGAAGCGGGTGAAGCAGTGGCAGGCCCGGCCCCACAAGGTGCTGGCCCGCCACGGCCTCGAGAAGGTGAATCTCGACCTGGGCTTCATCCCCCTGGCCGCCTGTGCGCCTCTGGCGGTGGCCGAGGCCAAGGGGTTTTTCACCAAGCACGGCCTCGATGACGTGCACCTGGTGAGGGAAACCAGCTGGCGCGGTGTGGTCGACGGCCTGGTCGACAACACCCTCGATGCCGCAATGATGCCCTCGGGTATGCCCACCTGGATGACGGCCGGAGGCCACGGCGCCGACCCGCTGCCGATCGTGTCCTCCCTCACCATCAGCCGCAACGGCAACGAGGTCACCCTCGCCAAGAGGCTGGCTGAGCAGGGCGTCAACACCGTGGAGGACTACCGCGCCTGGCTGGGAAGCCACGAGCGGGAACCCCACCGCATCGGCATCGTCCATCCCGCCTCAATGCACAACCTGCTGCTGCGCTACTGGCTGGCGGCCAACGGCATCGATCCCGACAAGGACGTGCACCTGCAGACCCTGCCCCCCGCCCAGATGCTGGCCGACCTCAAGGACGGCTCCATCGACGGCTACTGCATCGGCGAACCCTGGAACTTCCGGGCCGCCAGCAGCGGGCACGGTGTCCCGATCGTGGGCGATCTGGAGATCTGGTCGGGCCACCCCGGCAAGGTGCTCGGCGCCCGGGAGGACTGGGCCCTGGCCTATCCCAATACCCACATCGCCCTCACCAAGGCCCTGCTGGAGGCCTGCCGCTACTGCGCCGACCCCGCCCACTGGGCGGAGATGAGCGAACTGCTCAGCGACCGGCGCTACCTCGGCATGAAGGCGGATCTGATCCGCTTCAGCGGCCAGCCCGGCGAGAGCGATTCCTTCGCTCCCCACGGCGAGCCCCACCACCTGTTCTTCGGTGCCGGCCTCAACCGGCCCAGCCGCACCGAGCATCTCTGGATCCTCACCCAGCTGGCCCGCTGGGCCGAGATCCCCTTCCCGCGCAACTACGTGGAGATCCTGGAGCGGATCTGCGCCGTCGGCGTCTTCAGCACGGCCGCCCGGGAGCTGGGGCTGGAGGACGTGAGCTACCAGCGCAAGGGCATCGAGCTGTTCGACGGCCGTCCCTTCAACCCCGAAGACCCGATCGGCTACCTCAACGAGGTATCCCTGCACCGCGATTTCAGCGTCGCCGAAATCCCCATCGGCCAGCCCCGTCTGCTCCGCGCCTGAGCGTCCCCATCCGTCCGCCATCACCCTTCCATGACAACCACCGCCACCCAGCCCCTGCTGCGCTTCGACGCGCTGGGCAAGGTCTATCCCACCCCCACCGGCCCCTACCCGGTGCTGGAGAACATCAACCTGCAGGTCGAGCAGGGGGAATTCATCTGCGTCATCGGCCACTCCGGCTGCGGCAAATCCACCCTGCTGAACATGGTCTCGGGCTTTTCCATGCCCACCTCCGGCCAGGTTCTGCTCAACGGAGTACCGATCGAAAAACCAGGCCCCGATCGCATGGTGGTCTTCCAGGGCTATGCGCTCCTGCCCTGGATGACGGCCTACGAGAACGTCTACCTGGCCATCGATTCGGTCAAGCCGAAGATGCCCGACAGGGAAAAACGCGACATTGCCATGGAGCACCTGGCGATGGTGGGCCTCGACAAGGCGGCCGAGAAGCGCATCACCCAGCTCTCAGGGGGCATGAAGCAGCGGGTGGCGATCGCCCGCGCCCTGGCGATCCGCCCCGAGGTCCTGATCCTCGATGAACCCTTCGGGGCCCTCGATGCGATCACCAAGGAGGAGCTGCAGGAAGAGCTGCTGCAGATCTGGAACACCCAGAAGTGCACCGTGCTCATGATCACCCACGACATCGATGAGGCCCTCTTCCTCGCCGATCGGCTGGTGATGATGACCAACGGTCCGGCCGCCTCCATCGGCGAGGTGATGACCATCGACTTCCCCCGGCCCCGCAACCGGGAGGACATCATGGAGGATCCCAAGTACTACGAGCTGCGCAACACTGCCCTCGACTTCCTCTACAACCGCTTCGCCCACGACGACGTGGAATGAGGCCCACGGGGCGGGTCAGGGCCGATCGTTTCTGCCAGGATGCGCCCCCACAAGCGGAGTTGCTCTGGCGATGCGGACATCTCCGTCCCTGGCCGGGCTGGGCCTGGTCCTGGCCGCGGCCCTGGCCGCTGCACCACCGGCCCGGGCCCTCGAGACGATCGAGCTGAAGCTGCCCCTGGTCGAGACCACGTTCTCGATCCGGCTGGCGGAACTCAAGGATCCCAGGGCCCTGCTCGCCGGCAACAGCGACCTGGCCGAACTCGACCAGGCCACCCGGGGCGCCATCGGGCGCTCCCTGGTGGATCTGTTCAACGCCCCCCTGCCCCTGCAGGCCCTGGATGTGGCTCGCCAGGTCGTCCCCTCGCCCCTGGCCCAGCAGGCCCTGCTGCTGCTCTCCTCCCTCGGGGGGGTCGACGGTCTTCCCGCCGACATTTCAAGCGACACGGTGCTGAAGGTGCTGGACCGGGCCGCCGGCCGGGGCCCCCTGACGATGCTGGGGGTGCTCCTGGCCGTGCCGGGCCGGACCGCCAGCGTCGATGTGGGCAAGGGCCTGTTCCTGCTCCAGCGGATGAACGCCCAGCTGCTGGCGGCCAACCGTCTGCTGGAGGGGGAGCCGGCGGCGACGGTGACCCCCGCCCTGCAGGATCCGGGCCCCCTGCCCGTGCGGCGCGACACCCTGACCCTGCCGGTGGCCTACCGCCCCCTGCCCCTCGAGGTGGTGGTGATCCGGCCCACCCAGCAGGCGTCGGGAAGGCTGGTGGCCATCTCCCATGGCCTCTGGGACGGGCCCGAAAGCTTCGAGGGCTGGGGACGGCATCTGGCCAGCCACGGCTACACGGTGCTGCTGCCCCGCCACCCCGGCAGTGACCGCACCCAGCAGCAGGCCATGCTCTCCGGCAAGGTGCCGCCGCCCGGTCCGGCGGAGCTGCGCCTGCGCCCCCTCGACATCTCCGCCCTGATCGATGCGGCGGCCGCCGGAAAGCTGGGTCTTCCGGTCGGACTGGACACCGGTTCGGTGGTGGTGCTGGGCCAGTCCTGGGGCGCCACCACGGCCCTGCAGCTGGCGGGCGCCCGACCCACCTCCCAGCAGCTGCAGAAGCGCTGCAGCGATCTGCAGGATCCCCAGCGCAACCTGAGCTGGGTGCTGCAGTGCAGCTTCCTGGGCGCCATCGACCAGGCCGCCCTGGCCGACCCGCGGGTGAAGGCCGCCGTGGCGGTGAGCCCGCCGATGTCGCTCCTGTTCGATACCGGAGCCAGCCCTGTCTTCCAGGGCCGGGTGCTGCTGGTGAGCGGCAGCCGTGACTGGGTGGTGCCCCCCGGACCCGAAGCCATCGCTCCGATGGCCCGGGTCGCCCGCCTGGGGAACAACGGCCATCGACTGGTCCTGGCGGGCGGCGGTGATCACTTCAACATGGGCTCCCCCTATGACCGGGGCGGCGGGCCCCTGCGGGGGCTGCTGCTGGCCTGGGTGAACGGGGCCTTCGCCGCCGGCCCCGCCGTCGCCCCCGGGCCCGGAGCCCCGGCCCTGCTGCCCACGGGTGGCTGGGGGGGTGACGGCCTCACCCTGGTCGACGTGACCGACCGGCTGGCGAGTTGGAACCCCTGAAGCGTCGGTGCCCGCCGTCTGACCCAGACTTGATCCGGCGCCCAAGGATCCGGCCACCCGATCGATGCCCCCCCTGCCTTCCCTCCCGTCAACAGCCCGCGTCTGGTGGGGTGGCGCCGGGCTGGCCAGCCTGCTGATCCTGCCCGGTTCGCCCGCCCTGGCCGCCGAGCAGGTGGTCTTCGTCAGTGGGGCCTTTCGCCGTTCGATCCCCGTCGCCGACCTGGAGCGGCTGGCCCGGACCGGTGAGGCCGTGGGCCTGCTGGGGGATGCCCTGCGGCTGGGCGGCAAGGACCCCGCCGAGGTCGGCAGGCTGCTGAACCACCGGGTGACACTGCCGCTGGTTCCTACCACCCGACTGCTCAGCACCCGCTTCGGCGAGAGTGCCCTGGAACGGCTGTCCGGCATCCTCTATCCCTTGAAGGCGCCCCGGGTGGGCATGGTGGCCCTGCGCTCGGCCACACTCCTGGGGATCGAAGCCGGCGCGGGCACGCTCTCGGCGGTGGGGTTCCTGCGGGCCTACCCCAACCAGGACGTGGCCATCAGCCTGCCGGCCCTGCAGTCGGCCCTCGCGGGGCTCAGCGGCATGGGCCACGTGGTGAAGGAGTTTCTCGAATCCGACCTCGGCTCCAACCTCGAGCGGAGGGAGGCACCTGGCCCACCGGCCACCCCCTGACGCGGCCGTCCGGGGTCAGGGGGGATCTCCGGAGCTCAGGCCGCCACTACCGTCAGGTCCATCGGGGCCCCGGATTCCGGCAGGGCCAGCCGCTTCAGGATCGCCACCAGGGCCGCCAGCTGGGGACCCTCGAGGTGAAACAGGCCCGGCTCGGCGCTGGCCTGCCAACCGCGGGCCTCAAGCACCGCGTGGATGGCGGCGCGGATCGCCAGGGCCTGGGACGCGCCGGCGACCGGCAGCACGTGGACCGTCTCCTGGGGGCCTCCGGGGGCGCCGGCGCTGTCCCTGATCTCCAGGCGAAACCAGCGCAGACCATCCGGCATCAGCTGGGCCGTCAGATGCAGCTCGCAACGGCAGGCACGCAGGCCACGGTCCACCGCCCGGCCCAGCTGCAGGGCCAGGTCGCCGTCCGCCTCGGCATCGAGGCCGAGCTGGGTGTGGAAGGCGGCCTCGCGAACCTGCTGCTGGGCCGCGCTGGCTTCCCGCCGTCCGCGGTCCGCCTCCGCCCGGAGGTGCTCCTGCCAGGCATGGGCCACGAACACCGGCAGCAGGCTGAGGTCGTTGGCGTGGAAGGCCCGCGAGAGGTTGTCCGGGAGGGTCGCCGTGCTGCCGTCCTCTGCCTTCAGGAGCAGCCAGTTCTGCAGGGCCGTTGCTGACTCAGCCATGATTCCAACCATTTATTCAATTTTTATTCACCCTAGCCTCATTTTTGCCCATCGTCCTTTTGCCCATCGTCCGTCTCGAGGAGCCACAGGGCGAGGCCGCCGCCGCGGCCCCGGGCCGCCAGCCAGAGCGGGCGTTCGGCGGCGATCAGGGCGAAGAAGGGTCGGCGCAGCGGATCGGGCTGGGCTAGGACCCGTTCGATCAGCACCCGCCCGCCGAGCAGCAACAGCAGGCGCTCGAAGCTGAAGACCAGCAGGGGGCGGCGTCCCTCCAGACGGCCGGTGCCCTCGAAGCGGAGCTCCAGGGCACCGAGGCGCACGCTGTTGGCCAGCCGCAGGTCCCCAGCCTCCGGACCCGCCCCAACCGCGGACAGCCGCAGCCGGGCCGCCAGCCCCCGCAGCAGGACACCCGCCGCCGAGGCGGGCTCCCGGCTCCCCTTGTTCCAGATCCGCTCGAGCCGCCAGCAGCCGACCAGATCCGCCGTTGTCAGACCGCTGCCTTCCCGGCGGCAGCGGCGTTCACGGTCAAGCAGCCACGGGGCATCGGGGATCACGGCAGCGCCTCTGGAAGCGGCTCTCGACGCTAGTGACCCCCGCTTCGCAACCACCAGCTGCTATTGAGAATCGCTTGCAAAAGGGGCGGTGGGCCGTCTAGGTTGCGAGCAGTTCGCAATAAGGCCCCTCCCCTCGCCCGATGCGCTACCGCTTCCTCCCCGACGATCCCGCCAGTGCCGTGCGCATGCCCGCCGGCCAGTCG
>CALRJV020000009.1:0-76430 GCA_943367705.1 Synechococcus sp. UW140 | reverse complement strand
CACTCGTCGAGGCTGGCGGCTTCCCAGATGGGGTAGAAGTGCAGGCCGATGGCGTTGCTGGAGGGAACAACGGCGCCGGAGATGATGTTGTTGCCGTACATCAGGGAGCCGGCGACGGGCTCACGGATGCCGTCGATGTCGACGGGGGGTGCCGCGATGAAGGCGACGATGAAGCAGATGGTGGCGGCCAGCAGAGTGGGGATCATCAGCACACCGAACCAGCCCACGTAGAGGCGGTTGTTGGTGGAGGTGACCCACTCACAGAACTGGTTCCACACCGAAGCGCCGGAGCGCTGCTGGAGAGTGGCGGTCATGAGTGCAGGAAAGTGTGCCGTCGGGCGGAAGCGCTGCTGCGCCGGCCGTGGGCGTAAGGAAGGGCGACGGATCGCCTGTGTGCAATGTAACAGACCATTGCGGCTTGTGAGGCGGCGTTCATGAAGAAACGGTGGGCTGCCCGCCTGGCCTGGCCCCCCTGCCGCTGCTAGGAGGTGAGGTGCTCCGGTCATCCCGCCTTGCCGCCGATGGTCTCGCGTTCGTCGCTTTCTCCCCAGCCACCGCGTCGGCGCCTTTGCGGGCCGTTGCCCGCCCTGCTCCTGCTGCCCTTGCTCGTGGCCGGATGCCAGGGCCTGCCCAATGCCGAGAGCCGCCGCATCGACCAGCTCGAACTCAAGATCCAGCAGCTCGAGCAGCGGCTCAACAAGGCCGACCTGCGCCCCGACACCGCCGATCCGGCCGGCAAGCCCCCCGCCGGCGTGGTCAAGTCGCTGACCCTGCGCACCGACACCGAGGACGACCGGCTGCGCATCTACTGGGCCGACGGCAGCAAGACCGACCTCCCCTGCACCAAGGAACAGACCACCCTCGTCTGCGGATGACCATGACCTCCCCTTCGCTGCGGCCCCTGCTGGGCTGCCTGGCCCTGCTGCTGGCCGTCCCCCTGGTGGGGGCCTCCCCGGCCCGGGCCCAGATGACCCAGGAGCAGGCCTTCCAGCGGGGCCGCGCCGCGAACCTGGCCAGGATGCGGGCCGAGGTGATCAACGGCGGCCTCGGGGTCTACCGGCCCGCCCTCTGCATGTACGAGCGCAGCGGCGGCAACTGCCTGGTGCGCGCCGATGCCGAAGGCTTCCTGTTCCGTTTCTACGGCGGGGTACCCGGCTGGGTCCAGCTCGGCCTGCCGCCGACCGTGGAGAGCGAGATCCTGATCTCCCCGGATGGTCGCAGCGTGCTGAGCGTCATCTACAACGGCGCTCCCCGGTCCCAGCCCGCCCCCTAGCGGCCAGCCCCAGGCTCAGCCCGGGCTCTGAGCTCCCGGGCCAGGTCGGCCAGGGCCTGACCCCAGCCGGGTTCCACCGGCCAGAGCTCCCGGCGGGTGAGGCTGAGGGCGATGCCCTTCTCGCCGTAGGCGGCCTCGTTGATGAACACGGCCCAGACGGGGCCGGCCTCCTGGTCTTCCCGCAGGTGGTAGGGAATCGTGGCGCCCTCAGCCGTCAGGAACAGGGGATCACCGGCTTCGATCGGTTGCCAGTCGCGGTTCTGGCGCTGGGGATGCACCACCGCCGCCGGGGTGCCGTCGCCATGGCGCGGCAGATCGAGGCTGCCCAGGTGCCGGTGCACCACCAGCCGGTCGGGCTGGCGCAGGGTTCCGCCGCGGGCCTCCGCCAGCACCTCCAGGGCCGCCTCCAGGGCCAGCTGGCTCTGCCGGCAGATCGGTTCCTGGATCACGCCCTGGGGTACCGGGCCCACCTCCACCACCAGCCCGCAGGGCCAGCGCTCCACCAGGTAGCCGGTCTGGGCCCGGTCCTGCTCATGCAGGTAGATGGGCAGGCCCAGGCGCCGCTGCACGCCCGCCGCCAGGGCCAGATCGGCCGGCCGCCGGCCATAGACCACCAGGCTGCTGCCCATGGCGGCGGTGGTGCTGTGCAGGTCGAGGGCCACCAGGCAGGGGGCGCTGCCGCCGGGCCCGTGGCGGGCCAGCAGCTCCAGGGCCCGCTCCCGTTCCCGGTTCCCCGGCCCGGGGGCGTCCAGGAGGTCCGGCACGAAGCTGCGGTTGAGGTCCTGGTCGAGGTAGCGCACCCCGGCGGCATGGGCGGCGGGGTTGCCCAGCACCAGCTCCAGGGCGAGGCCACGGCTCTGCAGCAGCCCTGGGTGCCGCCGCCAGGCCTCCAGCAGCCAGGGCGCGTTGCGCTCGTTGCCGTGGGTGCCCCCCACCACCATCACCCGGCCCGCCACCATCGCCTGCTCGCGCACAGGGACCCAGCCTGGCGCAGAGTCAGGGCAGGACACCGTGATGACCATGGCCCCGCCCGCCCCGCTGGTGCGCACCGCCCGGCAGCTCTGGCAGTGCCAGTGGCGCCTGCTGATGGGTGGGCTCGGACCCGCCGACGGCCAGGGCCGCTACCGGCGGCCGGCCGGGGCCTTCACCGCCCTGCCGCCGTTGCCGGAGGACGCCGCCGAGGCGGGCGGCCACGTGTTGATCGTGGGCCGCAGCTGCCCCTGGGCCCACCGGGCCTGGATCACCTGGAGCCTGCGGGGGCTGGCCCCGATGATCGACAGAGTGGTGGTGGTTCCCGATCCGGATGCCGGCCGCTGGCGGTTCAGCGAGCCCTTCGAGGGCTGCGGCACCCTGCTCGAGCTCTACCGCCGCTGCGGCGCCGATCCACGCGCCCGGGCCACCGTGCCGGCCCTCTATTCCCGGCGGACGGGGACGATCCTGGTGAACGAGAGCGCCCGCCTGATCGAGCTGCTCAACAACTGGCCCGCGGGACCCGGGGCTCCGGACCTGGCCCCGCCGGCCGACCTGCCGGCGATTGCCGCCTGGCGGGAGCGCCTGCAGGGGGATGTGAATGACGGGGTGTACCGCTGTGGCTTCGCCCGCAACCAGGCGGCCTACGACGAGGCCGAAGGGGCCCTGTTCTCCGCGCTGGAGGCCGTCGAGGCGGCCCTTGGCGCAGGCGGTGCGAGCGGCGGCTGGCTGTGTGGCGGCCCCGCACCGAGCCTGGCGGACGTGGTGCTGTTTCCCACCCTGATCCGCATGGAGCTGGTCTACGCCCCCCTGTTCGGCTGCAGCCGCAAGCCCCTCTGGCAGCTGCCCCGGCTATGGGACTGGCGGCGCCGCTTCCACGGCCTCGAGGGGGTCGCCGCCACTTGCTTCCCGAACGCCTGGCGCAGCGATTACTTCGGGGCCCTGTTCCCCCTCCACCCCTCCGGCATCGTCCCGGCGGGACCGGACCTGGCCACACTGGTAGGCAGCCCGCCCCCGGCCGCCCCCGGCGCCCCCACCCGATGAGCAGCACCATGGCCACCCCGGATGGCGCCGATCCCGTCTTCGAGGGGGTGTATGGCACCTTCACGATCACCGCCCACGACCGCCGCGAGGTGCTCGGCTACCGGCTGGCCCTCACCGCCGTCGCCATCGGCCAGCTCGCTCTGCTGGCCCAGTGGCGCCAGCTGGGCCCCGAGCTGCTCTGGCCCTGGCTGCTGGTGATGGCGGCCGGACTGGGCCTGGCCCTGCGCTGGATCCACATCTACCTGCGCCCCCTGCACCAGGCGCTGCAGCTGTTCTGGCTGGCGGGCTGCCTGGGCGGGGTGCTGCTGGCCCTGCGGGCCGGACCGGGCCAGATGCTCCCCGCCCTGGCCCAGCAACCCCTGTGGATCCTGGCGGTGGGGCCCTACTTCGCCGCCCTGGCCGGCATCGGCTTCAAGGAGTTCTTCTGCTTCCAGCGCCCCGAGGCGATCGGGGTCACCCTGCTGCTGCCCCTGGCCCTGCTCGGCCGCCTGGCCGGCGTGCTGAGCCCGGCCAACACCGCCAGCCTGCTGGCCGCCGAGGCCCTGCTGCTGCTGGTGCTCTGCCTGCGCAAGTTCCCGATGCCGGCGGCGGCGGATGTGGGCGACAAGAGCGTCTTCGCCCACCTGGAGCAGCAGCGCCTAGGCCTCGTCGAGAGCGGCGACACCCCATGAGCCTGATCAGCCTGGTGGGGGCCGCCAAGGACTTCGGCCTGCGCAGCCTGTTCGCCGACCTCGATCTGCACGTGGGTGAGCGGGACCGGCTGGGGCTGATCGGCCCCAACGGCGCCGGCAAGAGCACCCTGCTGCGGGTGCTGGCGGGCCTCGAACCGCTGGATCGCGGCGAGCGCCGCTGTCACGCCCGCACCCGGGTGGTGCTGCTCGACCAGGAGCCCCGGCTGGATCCGGCCCTGACCGTGCTGGAGCAGGTGTTCGCCGGGGACGGGGAGGCCATGGCCCTGCTGCGGGAGTACGCCGGGGTGAGCCACCGGCTGGCCCTCCATCCAGAGGACGACCAGCTCCTGGCCCGCCTCAGCGGCCTGCAGCACCGCATGGACGGCTGCCAGGCCTGGGATCTGGAGCGCCGCTGCCGCGAGGTGCTGGAGCGCCTGGGCATCGACGCGGCCCACCAGGAGCGGACGATCGGCGAGCTCTCCGGCGGCAACCGGCGCCGCGTCGCCCTGGCGGCGGCCCTGGTGGCCGAACCGGAGGTGCTCCTGCTGGACGAACCCACCAACCACCTCGATGCCGAGGGGGTGGAATGGCTGCAGAGCTACCTGGATCGCTTCGCCGGCGCCCTGGTGCTCGTCACCCACGACCGCTACCTGCTCGATCGGGTCACCAAGCGGATCGTGGCGGTGGATCGGGGCGAGGCGCGCCCCTATGAGGGCAACTACGGCACCTACCTAGCCCTGAAGGCGGCCGAGGAGGAGGCGGAAGCCTCCACCGCCGCCAAGCTCAAGGGGACCCTGCGGCGGGAACTGGCCTGGCTGCGCCAGGGCCCCAAGGCCCGCAGCACCAAGCAGAAGGCCAGGCTGCAGCGCATCGATGCCCTGCTGGAGGCCCCCACCCGCCAGGGGCGGGCCAGCCTGGCGATGGCCGCCACCGCCCGGCGCATCGGCAAGCGGGCGATCACCGCCGAGGGGCTGGCGGTGGCCGTGGGGGAGCGCACCCTGCTGAGGGATTTCAGCTACGACTTCAGCCCCGAGGACCGGGTGGGGATCATCGGGCCCAACGGGGCCGGCAAATCCAGCCTGTTGGAGGTGATCGCCGGCCGCCGCCCCCCCAGCGAGGGCCTGCTGGAGCTGGGGGCGACGGTGAAGCTGGCCTACTTCGACCAGCACAGTGACGTGCTGCTGGCCAAGGACGGCAAGCGCAAGGTGATCGAGGTGGTGCAGGAGGCCGCCAGCCGGGTGCAGGTGGACGGGGTCGAGCTGACGGCCTCCCAGCTGCTGGAGCGGTTCCTGTTCCCCCCGGCCCAGCAGCACCAGCCGGTGGCCAAGCTCTCCGGAGGCGAGCGCCGGCGCCTGCACCTCTGCCGGCTGCTGATCGAGGCCCCCAACGTGCTGCTGCTGGACGAGCCCACCAACGACCTGGACGTGCACACCCTGAGCGTGCTGGAGGACTTCCTCGACGATTTCCGCGGCTGTGTGGTGGTGGTCTCCCACGACCGCTGGTTCCTGGACCGCACCGTCGACCGCCTGTTCCACTTCGAGGCGGGCCGGCTGGAGCGCTTCGAGGGCAACTACACCAGCTGGCTGGAGCGAAGGGCAGGATCGCCGGCCACCGCCCCCGGGCCGGCCAGCGCCGCGCCGGAAACGGCCAAGCGCCCAGCCCCATCCGCCAAGGTCCCGGCGGACGGCCCCCGGCGGCGCAGTTTCAAGGAGGCCCGGGAGCTGGAGCGCCTGGAAACCGAACTGCCCCAGCTCGAACAGCAACGCCGCGAGCTGGAGCAGCACCTGGCCTCCCCCAGCGGCCCGGATTACGCCCGGCTCGAGGAACTGACCCATGAACTGGCGGCCCTGGTGGAGCGGATCGACGCGGCGGAGGAGCGCTGGCTGGCGCTGAGCGAGCTGGCCGCCTGAGCGCCGCTGGCTGGGCGATGGGTGTGCGGGAACCCACAGGAAACGGCGGCACCCCTGCCCCGCCCGTATGGTGTCTGCGGTGAGTTCCGGCTCGAGAAGGCCGGTTTTTGCATGAAGACGATCGACGACCACATCGAGAAGGACAAGGTCGAAATCGAGTCGGCAAAGGCCGACGGCAATCTCGGCAAGGTGCGCCATCTTGAGGAGGAGCTCAAGGCCCTCAACGAGTACAAGGAGCACCACCCCGAGGACAGCCACGACCCCAGCCCCCTTGAGGTGTACTGCGACCTCAACCCCGAAGCGCCCGAGTGCCGGGTCTACGACGACTGATCGGGTCTCAGGCGATGCCCAGCTGCGCCCACACGGCGGACAGCAGGGCATCGAGCCCTTTCGATGCGGCCGCCGAGATCACCAGGGGGGGCTCGCCGGTGTGGGCGCCGACGGCGGCCACCAGCTCCTCAAGTTCGGCGGCGTCACGAAGCTCCATCTTGTTGAGCACCACCAGGCGGGGTCGCTCGCTGAGGCCGTGGCCGTAGGCGGTCAGTTCCTCCTCCACCACCCTCAGATCCGCCAGCACATCCTCCGCGCCCGCATCGACCAGATGCAGCAATAGCCGGGTGCGCTCGATGTGGCGCAGGAAGTCATGGCCCAGGCCGGCGCCGCGTGCCGCCCCCGCGATCAGGCCGGGGATGTCGGCGAAGACGGTGCCGTCACCGCTCGGGCGCCGCACCACCCCCAGGTTGGGCACCAGAGTGGTGAAGGGGTAGTCGGCGATCTTGGGCCGGGCCGCCGAGAGCACGGCGATCAGGGTGCTCTTGCCGGCATTGGGCAGGCCGATGATCCCCACCTCCGCCAGCAGCTTGAGCTCCAGCTGCAGCAGCCATTCCTCCCCCTCCTTGCCCTCGGTGAACTTCTCCGGGGCCCGGTTGCGGTTGCTGAGGTAGTGGGCGTTGCCCAGGCCCCCCCGGCCACCGGCCGCCACCAGCAGCTCCTCGCCGACGTGGGTGAGATCCCCCAGCAGGATGCCGGTGCGGCAGTCGCGCACCTCCGTGCCGCAGGGGACCCGGATCGTCAGGGTGGAGGCGCTGGCCCCGGTGGAGCGGTTCGGCCCGCCGCGGCGGCCATCGTCGGCGGCGAACAGACGCCGGTACTTGAAGTCCAGCAGGGTCTGGAGGTTGGCATCGGCGACAAGGAGCACGTCACCACCGCGGCCCCCGTCGCCACCGGAGGGCCCCCCGGCGGGGACGTACTTCTCACGACGGAAGGCCACGATGCCGTCGCCGCCGCGGCCGGCGCGCACGGCGATGCGGGCCTGATCGATGAACTGCAAGGAAGGGGTTCGGCCGGGGCTCGGATGAGGAACAACCCTAGGATCCCCCGGTTGCACCCCTGGATTGGCCGAGGTCCGCTTCGAGAAGGTCGGCAAGACCTACCCGCCCCGTCGCGGCGGCAGCCCGGTGGAGGTGCTGCGCCAGCTCGATCTGCGGATCCAGGACGGTGAATTCCTCGTGCTGGTGGGACCCTCGGGCTGCGGCAAGAGCACCCTGCTGCGGCTGCTGGCGGGGCTGGAGGCCACCACCGAGGGCGAGATCTACGTGGGGGAACGCCCCGTGAGCCGGCTGCGGCCAGCCCAGCGCGACGTGGCGATGGTGTTCCAGAGCTACGCCCTCTATCCCCACCTGAGCGTGGCCGACAACATCGGCTTCGGCCTGCGCCGCAACCGCCACCGCAGCCTGCCCCAGCAGCTGCAGGACAGCCTGCACCGGGCCACCCGCCGCCTGCCGGCCCCCCTGCGGATCGACTCCGAGCGGGAGCGCCGCATCGCGGCTCGCATCGACGAGGTGGCCGCCACCCTGGAGCTCGAACCGCTGCTGGAGCGCCGGCCCAAGGAGCTCTCCGGCGGCCAGAAGCAGCGGGTGGCGCTGGGCCGGGCCATCGCCCGCCAACCGGCGGTGTTCCTGATGGATGAGCCCCTCAGCAACCTGGACGCCAAGCTGCGCACCGGCACCCGCACCCAGATCGTGGAGCTGCAGCGGCGCCTGGGCACCACCACCCTCTACGTCACCCACGACCAGGTGGAGGCCATGACCATGGGCCACCGCATCGCCGTGCTCAACGAGGGCCGGCTGCAGCAGCTGGGCACGCCCATGCAGCTGTACCAGTGGCCCTCCAACCTCTTCGTGGCCCAGTTCATCGGCAGCCCGGCGATGAACCTGCTGCCGGTGGAGGTGGCCGGCTCCGCCCAGCTGCTGCTCGGGGGGCGGCGCTTCCCGGTGGAGGGTCCGATGGCGGACCTGCTGGGCGACTGGATCGGCCACCAGATCACCGGCGGCCTGCGGCCGGAGCATCTGCGGCTGGCCCCGGCCACCAACCGCAACCTGGCGGCGGAGGTGAGCCACTGCGAAGCCCTGGGCAACGAGCAGCTGGTCACCTGCCGGCTGCTGGAGGGCAGCCACCTGGTGCTGGTGCGGGCCACCCCGGACCAGGGCGTGACCGTGGGCCAGACCGTCCATCTCGACATCGAACCCACGGGCTGGCGCCTGTTTGACGGGCTCGGAGCGGCCCTGCTGCCGGCCGAAGCCACCATGCCACCGCCGCGGCAGGAACCCCAGCTGCCCGCCATCAGCCACTGAGCCCTACTTCACCCAGATGACGCTGCAGCCGGGGCCCCCGTCCCCCTGCTCGGCATCACTGACCCGCTCCACCCAGGCCAGGCCGGAGAGCCAGTCGCGCAGGCCCCGCTTCAGCTTGCCGGTGCCGATGCCGTGGATCACCCACACCGGCCCGTTGGCGCCCCGCAGGCGCTCCTCCACCGCCGCCTCGGCCTCGTGCACCCGCAGACCGCGCACGTCCACCGTGTTGCCCTCGGTGCGCACCTCGGGTCCGCGGCTGCCCGGAGAACGGCGGCTGCGGATCCGCACCTGGGGCGGCGGCTCGGGGGGCGCCGGCTTCTCGCCATGCAGCCCCTCGATGCCGGCCAGTTCCACCGACAGGCGCAGCACGCCGCAGCGGACGCTGAGCTCGCTGCCGTCGTCGGAGATCGCCAGCACCTCGGCGGCCTTGCCCAGGGCCAGCAGCCGGATGCGGTCGCCCACCCGGGGCCGCCAGCCGCCGTGGTCGCGCCGCTCCGGCAGGGGCCGGTGCTGCTGCTCGAGGTGCCGCAGCCGCTGGCCGGCCTGGCGGGCCGTCTCCCCGGCCACCCGCCCGCCGACGCGCACCTCCTGACCCACCGAGCGCAGCCGCCGGATCAGCCGCCGCACCTCCCCCTGCCCCTCCCGGATCGACAGCTCCAACCGCTGGCGGCGCTGCTCCTGCAGTTCCGCCGACTGCTCCTTCTGCTGCGACCAGCGCTGCAGCAGCTCCTCATGCAGCAGCTCGGTGCGGGCCAGCAGCGCCGCCGCCGCCTCGGCCGCCTCCTGCTGACGCTGGCGCTCTTGCTCCAGCCCCTCGATCACCCGGTTGACGTCCCCTTCGCCACCGGGCTCCAGCTGGGCGGCGGCCACCGCCAGCACGGCGGGGTCGAGCCCCAGGCGGGAGGCGATCGCCAGGGCATTGCTGCGGCCGGGGATGCCCCACTGCAGCCGGTAGGTGGGCGAGAGGGTCTCGACGTCGAAGGCCACCGAGGCATTCTCGAAGCGGGGATCGGCGTACTTGAGCGCCTTGAGTTCGCCGAAGTGGGTGGTGGCGACGGTGAGGCGGGCACGGTCGGCGAGGTGGCGCAGCAGGGCGGCGGCCAGGGCGCTGCCCTCGGTGGGATCGGTGCCGGCCCCCACCTCATCCAGCAGCACCAGGGCCGCCGGACCCTGGGGCAGGGCTGCCCCTGCCGGCAGGGCCGCCAGAATCCGGGCGATGCGGCGGATGTGGCCGCTGAAGGTGGAGAGGTTCTGCTGCAGCGACTGCTCGTCGCCGATGTCGGCCAGCACCTGGCCGCACCAGGGCAGCCGGGGGGTGCCGGCGCAGGGCAGGAACAGGCCGGCGCGGGCCATCAGGGCCGCCAGCCCCAGGCTCTTGAGGGTCACGGTCTTGCCGCCGGTGTTGGGGCCGGTGATCGCCACCACCCGCAGCTCCGGGCCGACCCGGATGGTCACGGGCACCACCGGCCGGCCGCCCTCGCGCCGTTCCTGCCAGAGCAGCAGGGGGTGGCGCAGGTCGACGAGCTCGAAGGGGGCGTCGGCCGCTTCGGCCAGCTTGGGCCGCACCGCCCCCAGCCACTGGCCGTAGCGGGCCCGGGCCAGGCCGGCGTCGATCCGCACGAGCACCTGCTGCAGGTGGTCGAGGGGTTCGGCCTGCTCGCCCACCAGGGCGCTGAGTTCGCTGCGCACCTGGCGCTCCAGCTCCCGCTCCTGGCCCTCGGCATCGCGGATGCGGTTGCCCAGGGGGATCACCGCCTGGGGCTCCACGTACACCGTGCTGCCGGAGGCGGAGCTGTCGTGCACCAGGCCGCCCACCTGGGCGGCGGCCCCGGCCTTCACCGCCAGCACCGGGCGGCCGCCCCGCTCGCTCACCACCGTGTCCTGGAGCAGGGAGCCGTAGCGGCGCACCAGCTCCTGCAGCCGGTCGCGCCGCTCGCCGCGCAGGGCCAGCAGCTGGCGCCGCACTGCCTCCAGCGGCCCACTGGCCCGATCCGCCACCCGGCCGCCCTCCTCCAGGCAGAAGTGCAGCCGCTGCTCCAACTCCGGCAGGGTGCGCAGTTCGGCCACCAGGGCACTGGTCACGGGGCGCAGCTCCGGCTCCTCGATCTGGCGCCGCAGCCGCCGCGCTGTCGCCAAGGTGGCCGCCACCGCCAGCAGCTCCTCACCGCCGGCACAGCCGCCCTTGGCGCAGAGGGCCACCGTGGCGGCGATGTCGGCGGCCCCCTGCAGGCTCAGGCCCCCCTCGCAGAGGCCGTCGAGGGCCAGCAGCTCGGTGGTCTCCAGGAGCAGGCGGCGACTTTCGGCCGGATGGTCGGGCAGGCCGAGGCCGGCGCAGTGGCGGCGGCCGGCGGCGGTGCCGGCGAAACCGGCCAGGTGCTCGGCCAGCCGGGGCCACTCCAGCAACTCCAGGGTGTCCTGGTGGATCTCGCTCACAGGGGCTGCGCTCACCCCGCCGGCGCGGCGGGTGCGGGGCCAGAGGCGGGGATGGCGGCGGCACCCACGTTGGAGGGGATGCCGCTGGCGGGCTCGTAGAGCATCTCCAGCCAGTTGCCCTCCGGATCCTGCAGATAGAAGGAGGCGGTGCCGTCGCGGTGGTCGTGGACCGGACCCACCCGGTGACCCGCCGCCGCCAGCCGGTCATGCACGGCGTCCACCTCGGCGCGGTCGCTGAAGTGGAAGGCGAAGTGGGGGCCGGCGGCGGTGTAGCTGGGGCTCAGCAGGGCAATGCCGTCGCCGTTACCGGGCGACTGCATGTAGGCCCAGTCCTGGGCGTCCCAGGTGAGGCGCAGCCCGAGCTGTTCGTAGAAGCGCTTGGCACGCTCCATGTCCTGGACCCGCACCGCCACGTGGCCGAGACGCGTCATGGGAGGGGGCAGCGACGGTTCATCGCACCATTCAAGCGGTGCGGCTCAGCCGTCGCGCAGCCACTGGGCGGCGTCGCAGGCGTGATAGGTGAGGATCAGGTCGGCGCCGGCGCGCTTGAAGCAGAGCAGGGTTTCCAGCACCACGGCCCGCTCGTCGATCCAGCCCCGTTCGGCGGCGGCCTTGACCATGGCGTACTCGCCGCTGACGTTGTAGGCGGCGATGGGCAGCTCGCTCTCGCCCCGCAGGCGATGGATGACGTCGAGGTAGGCCAGGCCCGGCTTGACCATCAGGATGTCGGCCCCCTCCTGCTCATCGAGCAGGGCTTCGGTGAGGGCTTCGCGGCCATTGGCCGGATCCATCTGGTAGGTGCTCTTGTCCTTGGGGATGGGCTTGCTGCTCACGGCCCGGGGGGCGGAATCCAGCGCCTCACGGAAGGGGCCGTAGTAGGCGGAGGCGTACTTGGCGGTGTAACTGATGATCCCGACGTGCTCGAAACCCTCCTCGTCGAGGGCCTCACGGATCGCCCCCACCCGGCCGTCCATCATGTCGCTGGGGCCGATCAGATCCGCTCCGGCCCGGGCCTGGGCCACCGCCTGGCGGCAGAGCAGGCTGATGGTCTCGTCGTTGAGCACCACCCCCTCGCTGCTGACGATGCCGTCATGGCCGTCGCAGGAATAGGGATCCAGGGCGACGTCGGTCATGATCGCCATGGCGGGATGCTCCTGCTTGAGCCGCCGGATCGCCCGGGGAATCAGGCCGCCCTCGTTGAAGCACTCGCTGCCGTCCTCGGTCTTGAGGCCGTCGGCCACCTTCGGGAACAGCACCACGCAGCGGATGCCCAGGTCCCAGGCCCGGCCCACCTCCGCCACCAGCCCCTCCAGGCTCCAGCGCTGGGCGCCGGGCATGGCACCGATGGGCTCGTTGGATGCGCCCTCGTGAACGAACAGCGGGTAGATGAAATCGGCGGCACTGAGCTGGAATTCCCGCACCATGGCCCTCAGGGCCGGCGTGCGACGCAGCCGGCGAGGCCGATAGGTGAGCTCCATGGGGCAGATCTGACTGGCCGGATCCTACGGAAAGCCCTTCCGGCGCCTGAACGGCGACGGGGCCGCGGCGCTCAGAGCAGGGCGGTGCTGATCCAGTCCTTGCGGGGATCGACGCTGCGGGCCTGGCGTAGCTGCTCGAGCAGGTCCCGCTCCCGGGGGCTGAGGCTGTCGGGCAGCTTCAGGGTCGGGGTGAACAGCAGATCGCCGCGGCCGTCCTTCACCGGCCAGCCCTTGCCCTTGAGCCGCAGGCTGCGGCCGAGGGTCATGCCGGGGGGCACCTGGATGGTGGCCTCGCCATCGGGGGTGGCGACGCGCACCTCGCCCCCCAGGGCCAGTTCGTCGAGGCTGAGGGGAAGCTCGGCCCGCAGCTGGTCGCCGTCGAGGCGCCAGACGGGATGGGGCTGGAGCTTGAGGGTGAGGTAGAGATCGCCGCGGCGCCCCGTGCCGGGCTGCAGGTTGCCCTTGCCCTTCAGCCGCAGGCGGCTGCCGTCCTTGACGCCGGCGGGGATGCGCACCTGCACCCGCTCCTCGTTGACGGCGAGGGTGCGCTCACAGCCGCGGAAGGCATCGGCCACCGGCAGGCTGATGGTGGCCTCGGCATCGAGCTGCACCTGGGTGGAGCGTTCGACGCCGGCAGCACCGAAACCGGAGCCGAAGCCGCCGGGGAAGCCGCTGCCGAAGCCGAAGCCGCCGGGGGCGCCGGCCGCGGCGCCGCCACCGAAGCGTCCCAGCAGATCGTTGATGAAGTCGTCGAAGTTGCCGTAACGGCCGAAGTCGACGTCGACGCCGGGGGCGCCACCGCCACCGCCCATCTGGTTCCAGTACTGGCCGAACTGCTCGTAGCGACGACGCTTCTCGGGATCGGAGAGCACTTCATAGGCCTCGCTGATCTCCTTGAACCGGACCTCGGCGGACGCATCACCGGGATTCACATCCGGGTGGTACTGGCGGGCGAGCTTGCGGAAGGCCCGCTTGATGCCATCGGCATCGGTGCCCCTTTCAACACCCAGGACCTTGAAATAGTCGCGGTACCCATTCACGCTCATCTCGTCACGCTCATTTCGCCAGGGCGCCCGTCAGCGTCGAACCTAGAAATTGTCCCAGTCCCGCCGCTGAATTCACAGGGCCGCTCAGGGCGGAAGCCCGTACGGCAGGGGGTTCGGCTCCTGGGTTCGATAGCGGGGGCGGCCTAGATTTCCGGCCTCGCCGACCCGCCGATGCTCCCCCTTTCCCCACCCCGGCCGCCCCGGCGGCCTTCGGCCCCGGCGCTGCTGCTGCTGGGCGGCCTGTCCGCCCTGGGCGTGGGGCTGCTGGGCTTCAGTCCCCCGGCCCACGGCGGCCAGGGCGGCCGCTCCACCACCCCCAGCCTCGGTGAGGCCCTGGCCCCGTCCAGCGGCGAGCAACTGGAGCTGACGGAGCACCTGCGGCGGATCGGGGCCCTCTTCTACGGCGCCTGGTGGTGCCCGGCCTGTTTCCGCCAGAAGAGCCTCTTCGGCCAGCAGGCGGGGGACCGGCTGCCCTACATCGAGTGCGACAAGACCAGCGAGGGCCGGGAACGCTGCCAGGCGGCGGGCATCAAGGCCTACCCCACCTGGGTCCTGGGGACCAACCGGGTGGAGGGCGTGCAGACGCTGGAGGAGCTGAAGCGCTGGAGCGGCTTCACCAAGACGCCGGGAACGGGTAGCCCCTGAGGGCGGGAGCGGAGCAGCGAATCATCCGGAAAACCACGTGTCCACTGACACACAGATGCTGAGCCACGAGGTAGACGGGGCGAATGATTTTGGTAGAGTCCGTAAACCACTTCCGCAGAACACTGAAACCCGTTCGAAGCCAATCTCCTCTCCCCAGGGACATGAAGGAGTCAAGACTTCCCGTTCGAGAACCCAAGTTTTCAGCGCCCTTTTTCCAGGTCCTCATTAAAGTTGAGGTGTTTTTTCAGGATCGTTGTTATTCCGGCCATCTCTGGGATGTGAGCCGTTCCGGCGCCTGCATCCGCAGCTTCCAGCAGGTTCCCATGGGAGCCCCGGCCCAGATCCGCTTTCACGATCCCACCGACGAGGAAATCATCGAAGCCAGGGGCGAGCTGATCTGGATGAATCAGCTCAGGGGCGCCCACTACTCAGGGCTCAGATTTGAAGAGAGTTTCGACATTTCCAAGACATTTCTCAGACTGCTGGTCAAGGCGGAGGAGCCCTGACGCCGCGAGTCCGATCTCCCGTGGGCGGATGGATGTCCAGTCATGACTGGCGCCGGGGTGAGTCACATCCAGTCAGCCCTTGGCCGACCCTTGAGCTGAACGACTGAAGCTGCCGGCCTGGCCAGCCCCTGGCGTCCGCGCCTGTCCATGCCGGCACCCGGCGCGCCGTAGCCGAGCCTGGGGCGTACCCCGGCGCCGGGGAGGGCCATGTCGATGGCCACCGCCTCGACGACCGGAACGATGGGGAGCTGGCTCCTAGAGTCATTTTTTAGGCCCCACAGGCCATGAACCCAGCCCTGCAGGCCATCAACGGCGCCCTGCGGGTCCTGCTGGTGACTGTGCCGCTCAGCCTGCTGGCGGGCTGCGGCCTCGCCCCGGGCGAGCTCAGGGGAACGGCCTATCTCGCCATCAGCGTCGAAGGCGACCAGCCGCTGACCAAGGCGATCCTGCAGGAGGAGGTGCTGCAGGCGCAGGCGATCGTAACGGCCTTTCGCCAGCTGCACCCCCATGTGGCGATCGAAACCAACCTCCTGCGGGAGAGCGCCTTCATCGAGGAAGTGCGTCGCCGGCAGGCCGCGGGCTTCGGCCCCGATCTGATGCTGGTGGCGGGCTCCACCGCCCATGCCCTGGTGGAGGCCGATCTGGCCCGGAGCCTGCAGCTGCCCCAGACCACACGCCGCCAGGTGGATCCCGATTCCCTGCAGCGGCTGGAGATGCCGCCCCGGGGTCTGGCGGGCCTGCCGATTCTGAGGCGACCGCAGCTCGCCTGCTACAACCGCAGCCGCCTGGCCGCCAGCCCGACCAGCACCGACGACCTGCTCAGGGAGGCCCGCGGGGGTCTGCGGGTGGGGCTGGCGGTGGAATCGCGCAGCCTCTTCTGGAGCACGGGGCCCCTGGGGGCGGATCGGGCGATCATCGCCGCCGCCGCCGGGCGCCCCCTGATGGCCGGCGAACGGGAGGGGCTGCAGCGGTGGCTGGCCTGGCTCTCGGCCGCCAACTTCAACCAGAAGGTCTTCATCGAGCCCGACCAGGAAGCACTGGTGCAGGGTCTGCTGAAGCGGCGCCTGGACTGGATCCCCTGCAACAGCGGCAACCTCAGCAGGCTGCGCGGCGCCCTGGGGACCTCCCTCGGGGTGGGCGACCTGCCTGCCGGCCCCTACGGGCCGCCCACCCCGATCACGCGGCTGCGGGTGCTGGCCTTCGGCACCGACTCCACAGCCCGGCAGCGGCGGGTGGCGGAGGCCCTGGCCGTGTTTGCGCTGAACCCCTGGATCCAGAGCACCCTGACCACCGACAACCAGGACATGCTGCCCACCAATCGCTTCGTGCCGCCCTCGGCGCTGCACACCCCCGTACTCAAGGCGATGCAACGGTCCGTGCGGCAGGCCGACGCCAGCGACGCCATCGCCCGGCTGCTGCCCGCCGGCGATCCCCGCGACCGTGAGCTGACGCGTCTGGTGACGGCCGTGGCCTTCGGCGAGATCACGGCGTCGGAAGCCACCGGGGCCGTGGTCAGGGCCCTGGCTCCCCAGCGGCCATGAACGATCTGCTCGGCCAGATGGTGGGCTGGCTGCCGATGCTGGGCCGGCCCCAGATCCTGCTCCAGCTCGCCCTGGTGGCCCTGGCCGTGGTGGGCAGCCGCCTGGGGGGCCGCCGCTGCGGGCAAGGCAGCAGCGCACGGTGGCTGGAACTGGCCGCCACGGGGGTGGTGGGTGGCCTGGGCTGGGTTCTGCTGACCATCGCCCGCCAGCCGACGGCCCTCGCCGTCCTGCTGCTCACCGTCGTGGCCGGCCTGCAGGTGTCGGAGCTGGTGCTGCACCGGGCCGAGCGCTGGTTGCCCGAGGACCAGATCCAGCCGCTGCGCCATCTGCTGATCCGGCCGTTCCTGCTCGCTGGACTGCTGTGGACCCTGATCGAGCAGCTGGACACCCGCGCCGAGCTGGCCCTGATCCCCCTGGGGCGCTGGATGGGCGCCAGTGTGAATGTGGGCGACATGACGCGGCTGGTGGTGGTGCTCTACCTGCTGCTGGTCGCCTCAGGGCCGCCGTCGCTGGGGGTGGCCTGGCTGCTGAAGCGGTGCTTTGCCCTGGAGCGGGTGAGCGTGCGCGCCATCGGCCTGATGCTGCGCTACGCGGTGATCAGCCTGGGAACGGTGGCGGTGCTGGAAACCATCGGCTTCAACAGCACCGCCCTGCTGGCCATCGCCGGGGGGCTGTCGGTGGGCCTCGGCTTCGGTGTCAAGGAAGTCTTCGGCAACTTCGTCAGCGGCCTGTGGCTGCTGTTCGAAGGCTCCCTGCGGCCGGGCGACATCATCGCCCTGGACGGCGACTTCTGCGAGGTGCGCCGTCTCGGCCTGCGGGCCACCCGGCTCTGGCGCGACCGGGACAACGCCGAACTGGTGATTCCCAACCAGACCTTCTTCAACACCAGCACGGTGGAGTTCAGCGTCGGCCGCACCCGCTTTCTCACCCAGATCGCCATCTGCGTCGATGCCGGCCAGCCCGCCGGCACGATCCTGGCGCTGCTGGAGGACATCGCCGCCGCCGTCCCCGGCGTGGAGAGCCACCCGCCGCCGAAGGCCTACGTGCAGGGGGTGGGGGACCGGGGCGGCGATTACGTGGTGAAGTTCTGGATCCACAGCCCCTTCGCCAACCGGAGGATCTGCAGCGCCGTCATGGCGGCGGCCATCGAGCGGTTCCGGGAGCTGGGCATCAGCCTGCCGTTCCCCCGCCTGATCGTGGAACGCGCCAGGACTGCGCCGCCCGGGGGAGGCCCGGGATGATTGGGAAGGGCCCTTCCAGGCCCCATGGGTCATTTGGGTGACAAGGCTGACCTCACCCCGTCTCCGTTAAGAGTGTCAGGCAGCCACAGGGGCGGCTTGACGGGAGAAACGAACGATGTTGTTCGCTGTTACGGGTTCGCTCTTACCGAGCAGGCTTCAGTCACCCTCCTCATGCCCCGTCGAAACCATTGCAGCCCCGGGATGAAGCACCGCCGGCGGGGCGGTGGGTCGGGGGAATGGAGCTGAGCGGAATCGAACCGCTGTCCGAGACACTGGTGTGGACCACCTAGTTCGTCCGAAGACGAGCCTGTTCATCCTGCCACCTCCCCGCCAGCGCAGCGGCGGCCACCGGCGGTGAGCATCCCCGTACAGGGGGACCGCCAGCCAGCAGCATGGGGCGATGGCCAGCCCCTCCCCTTTCGACGTCATCGCCGTGGTTCCCCCGGGGCTGGAGGAGCCGGCGGCGGCGGAGGCAGCGGCGCTGGGGGCCAGCGAGGTGCGCCCCCTGCGGCGCGCCGTGGGCCTGCGGGCCGATGCGGCCACCTTCTACCGCCTGCACCTGCAGGCCCGGTTGCCATTCCGCTTCCTGCGCCAGCTGGCCCGCTTCCCCTGCCGCGGCCGCGAGGAGCTGTACGACGGCGTGCAGCACGCCGCCGACTGGGAGCGCTGGCTGCCGCCCCAGCTGAGCTTCCGGGTGGAGGCCAGCGGCAGCGTGCCCGGCCTCACCCACAGCCACTACAGCGCCCTGCAGGTCAAGAACGCCCTGGTCGACCGCCAGCGCCAGGTGTGGGGGTCCCGCTCCTCGGTGGACCTGGACGATCCCGACCTGGTGCTGCACCTGCACCTCAGCCCCGGCCGGCCCGGCGGCAGCGGCCCCGAGGCGGTGCTGAGCCTCGATGGCGGCGGCGCCAGCCTGCACCGGCGCGGCTACCGGGCCGCCATGGGCCTGGCCCCGCTCAAGGAGAACCTGGCCGCCGGCCTGATCGCCCATACGGGGTGGGACGGGACCGTGCCCCTGGCCGATCCCTTCTGCGGCTCCGGCACCCTGCTGATCGAGGCCGCCTGCGGCGCCCTCGGCCGCGCCCCCGGCCTGGAGCGCGGCTTCAGCCTGGAGCGCTGGCCCGATTTCGATGCCGCCCTCTGGCAGCGGGAGCGGCAGGCCGCCGAGGCCCTGGCCCGCACCAGCCTCCCGGATGGCGCACCCCTGGCGGCCGTGGTGGGCATGGAGCGGGATCCGGCCGTGCTGGCCATGGCCCGCGACAACGCGGCGGCGGCCGGTGTGGCCGACTGGGTCGCGCTGCAGGAAGGGGACTGCCGCGATTTCCGCCCCCCGGAAACCCCCGGGGTGCTGGTGTGCAACCCGCCCTACGGCGACCGGCTCGGAGCGGACGACGACCTGGAGGCGCTCTACGGCGACCTGGGTCGCATGGTGAAGGAGCGCTGCGGCGGCTGGACCCTGTGGCTGCTGAGCGGCAACCCCGCCCTCACCGGCGCCCTCCGCATGAAGGCCAGCCGGCGGGTGCCGGTGAGCAACGGCGGCATCGACTGCCGCTGGCTCCGCTACGACATCCGCTGAAGCGCACCGCAGTCCCATTGCGAGAGAAGCACTGCTAGCGGTGGGTCCTGCCTCCGCCGCCTCCAGAGCCATGGCCTCACCCTTTGAAGCGCTCAAGCAGGACGTGCTGGCCGTGGAGAGGGATCCGGCCCTCGACACCGGAGCGGCCACGATGGCCCTTGTGCAGGAGTGGCTGGCCAGCCACGAACCGGAGATCAGCGCCCGCAAGCTGGCGGCGCCGACGGAGTTCAACGGCACGCTGATGCAGTGGTTCCACTGGTACAGCGACGGCGACGGCGGCCACTGGCGGCGGCTGCGCCAGGAGGCCCCGGCCCTGGCCCGGGCGGGCATCACCGCCCTGTGGCTGCCGCCGGCGGGCAAGGGGGGAAGCGTCTGGGACGTGGGCTACGGCACCTACGACCTGTTCGATCTGGGTGAATTCGACCAGAAGGGCACGGTGCGCACCAAGTACGGCACCAAGCAGGAGTATCTGGAGGCCATCGAGGCCTGCCACGCCGCCGGGATGCAGGTGTACGCCGATGTGGTGTTCAACCACAAGATGAACGCCGACGAGCAGGAGCAGTACCGGGCCACCCCCTGCGACCCCGCCGACCGCAACCGGCCCCTGGGGGAGGAACGCACGATCAGCGCCTGGACCCGCTTCCGCTTCGACGGTCGCGGCGATCGTTATTCGTCGATGCAGTGGCACTGGTATCACTTCGATGCCGTGGATCACAACACGCTCGATCCAGGATTCCGGGCCGTCTGGCGCACCCAGGGGGCCGGCTTCGAGGGCAACGTCGATCTGGAGAAGGGCAACTACGACTACCTGATGGGCAGCGACCTCAACGTGAACCATCCGGAAGTGCGCGGTGAGCTCAAGCACTGGGGCCGCTGGAGCCTCGACCACGTGGGGGCGGACGGCTTCCGGCTCGATGCGATCAAGCACATCGCCAGCGACTTCTTCCTCGACTGGATCAGCGACCTGGAGACCCACGCCCAGCGTGATCTGTTCGTGGTGGGTGAGTACTGGACGTACAACATCGAAAGCCTGCACTGGTACGCGGCCAACACCGGCGGCCACATGAGCCTGTTCGATGCGCCGCTGCACATGAACTTCCACCAGGCCAGCCGCAGCGGGGGCCAGTACGACATGCGCCGGCTGCTCGACGGCACCCTGATGCAGCAGCTGCCCCTGCTGGCGGTGACCCTGGTGGACAACCACGACACCCAGCCGCTGCAGGCCCTGGAATCGGTGGTGGAGGCCTGGTTCAAGCCCCTCGCCTACGCCGTGATCCTGCTGCGCGACCAGGGCTATCCGTGCATCTTCCATGCCGATTACTACGGCGCCGACTACACCGACAGGAAAGACGGCCAGGAGTACCGGATCGTGCTGCCCAGCCACCGCTTCCTGATCGACCGCTTCTTGCTGGCCCGCAGCCACTGCGCCTATGGCCCCCAGTACGACTACCTCGACCACGACAACACCATCGGCTGGACACGCCTCGGCACCCCGGGCCACCCGGGGGCCATGGCGGTGCTGATGAGCGACGGACCCGCCGGCCACAAGTGGATGGAGGTGGGCAAGCGCCACACCACCTTCCGCGACCTGACCGGCCACATCCAGGCACCGGTCACCACCAACGGCGACGGCTGGGCGGAATGGCACTGCCCGGGGGGCTCGGTGTCGGTGTGGGTGGAGGAGACCTCCCTGGCGACGATGGGCTTCTGAGCCGGGCAGTCCTCAGAACTTGCCGGTGAGGGCCCGGGTGGTGCGAATCAGGCCGGCGGTGGTCTCCGGCAGGTAGGGGCCCTTGAGCATCTGGCCGCCGATGCGCAGGCTGATCCCGGCCAGCACCAGGTCGATGGCGGCCACGGCCGCCGCGGCCTGCAGCCAGCTGAGGCTGAAGGCTTCGCGGATCCAGAGCAGCAGCACCAGCTCGGCCGCCACCAGCGCCAGGGTCATCAGGGTGAGGCCCATGCCGAGCATCACCCCGCCCCCCACCAGCCGCCGCTTTTCCTTATCCGCCTCCTGCAGGGCGATGCGGACGTGCAGGTCCATCACCGAACTGATCAGGGCCGTGACCCGGCTGAAGTTCGGACCCGTCATGCCGAACGCCGGCCCGACGACAGCAGCAGGCCCACCAGCAGCCCCACGCCGGCGGCGATGCCCAGGGCCATCAGGGGCCGCTCCCGCACCGGCTTCTCGATCCGGGGCCGCAGGGTGGTGTTGAGCTCGTCGAGCAGGTGCTCCAGCTGCTCCTCCAGGGGCCGCAGTGAATCCACCACATGGCCCGCCTGCTCACCGGTGACGTTGACCAGATCCAGCAGTTGCTGCTTGACACCGGCGGTGGTGAGCCCGCTCTGGCGGCTGATCACCTCCACCACGTGGTCGAAGCTGCCCCGGGTGGCCTCCAGGGTGTGGCGGGCCACCTCGGGCCACTCCTTCTGGATGCTGGGCAGCAGGCTCTCGAAGCGTTCCCGGAACAGGTTCTGCGCCTGCTGGGCCTCGCCGCCGGCAGCGGGCGCCGGGGCCGGGGCGGGGGTCGCCGGGGTCTCGGTCGAGGTGGTGTCCGTTTCCATGGGGCGCTCCGTGCGACGGCTGCACCGCATCACCGTAGGAAGAAGGGGTTGTGATCGTCAGCACCTCGGCTAAATTCGACCTGCTCGGCGCACGGGCCTGTTGGTTCACATCAATCAGGTCGAGCTCACCCACTTCAAGTCCTTCGGCGGGTCGATGACCATCCCGCTGGAGGAGGGCTTCACCGTTGTCACGGGCCCGAACGGCTCCGGCAAGAGCAACATCCTTGACGCGGTGCTCTTCTGCCTCGGCCTGGCCACCAGCCGCGGCATGCGGGCCGAGCGGCTCCCCGACCTGATCAACAGCGCCGTGCTGCGGGAGGGCAAGGCCGCCGAGACCAGCGTCACCGTGCGCTTCGACCTGGGCGACTGGCAACCGGATACGGCCGAGGAGGGGCTCGACGTCCCCGAACAGGGCCCCTGGCTGCAGCGGGGCCAGCGGGAATGGAGCGTCACCCGGCGGCTGCGGGTGGCCCCCGGCGGCACCTACAGCAGCAGCTTCAGCGCCGATGGGGTTCCCTGCAACCTGCAGCAGCTGCAGACCCAGCTGCGGCGCCTGCGGGTCGACCCGGAGGGCAGCAACGTCGTCATGCAGGGTGACGTCACCCGCATCGTGTCGATGAGCGCCCGCGACCGGCGCGGCATCATCGATGAGCTGGCCGGCGTGGCCCTGTTCGACTCCCGCATCGAGCAGAGCCGGGCCAAGCTTGACGAGGTGGTGGAACGGCAGGAGCGCTGCCGCATCGTCGAGCAGGAACTGCTGGCGGCCCGCCAGAAGCTCGAACGCGACTGCGCCAAGGCCCGCACCTACCAGGAGCTGCGGGAGCGCCTGCACCAGGGGCGGCTGCAGGAGCAGGTGCTGGCCTGGGAGGAGGCCCGCACCCACGGCCTGGCCCTGGCCGGTCGCCTGGAAAGCCTCGACAGACAGCAGGAGCAGGAACGGGAGGCGATCGTCGCCGGCGAAGCCGAGGTGGTCGCCGCCGCCGCCGCCCTCGAGCAGTTGCAGGCGGAGGTGAAGACCCTGGGCGAAGACCAGCTGCTGGCGGTTCAGGCCGAACTGGCCGGCCTCGAGACCAGTGGCCGTGAGCTGGCCCGCCAGGCGGAGCTGCACGGCCAGCAGGCCGAGGAGCTGCAGCGCCGCCGCCAGCAGCTGCAGCAGAACCAGGCGGAGCTGCGCCGGCAGCAGCAGGCCCTCGGTGAGCGGGCCGACGACGGCGCCATCGACCGCGCCGAGGCCCTCTGCCGCGACGCCGAAGCGGCGGTGGAGCTCTCCCGGCGCCGCCTCGGGGAAGTGGCCGGGCGTTCCGGCAGCTGGCTGGAGGAGCAGCAGGAGCGCAGCCGCCGGCGCCAGGAGCTGCAGGAGCGGCTCGCCCCGCTGCTGGCCGAACGCCAGCAGCTGGAGGAGCGGCTGCGGCAGGCGGGCGAACGGCTCGAGGAGCTGGGCGGTGAGGAGCTCCAGGAGGACGCGGCCCATGGGGAGGCCGCCGCCGCCCTGGCGGCCCTGGCGGAGCAGGAGCGCAGCCTGCGGGCGGCCCTGGAGGAACGCCAGGAGCGGGCCCGGGAACTGGCTGAAGCCGTGGCGCTGCAGCAGCGCACCCGCGTGCGGCTGGAGCAGGAGCAGACCAGCCTGGAGCGGGAGATCGCCCGCCACGACAGCCGCCGCGAGACCCTGCAGGAGAGCCGCGGCACCGGCGCCCTGCGCCTGCTGCTGGAGGCAGGGCTGGAGGGGATCCACGGCTCCGTGGCCCAGCTGGGTGACGTGGAGGAGCGGCTGCGGGTGGCCCTGGAGGTGGCGGCGGGGGGGCGCCTGGCCCAGGTGGTGGTGGAGGACGACCGCATCGCCGCCCGGGCGATCGAGCTGCTCAAGAGCCGCCGCGCCGGCCGCCTCACCTTCCTGCCCCTCAACCGCATCCGGGGCGGCAGCGGTGGCTCGGGGGGGGCGGCCCTGCAGCGGGGCAGCGCCGGCGGCAGTGGCGGTGTCGGGGCCGGCGGGCTGGTGGGGCGGGCGGTGGATCTGATCCGCCACGAGCCCGTCTATGCCGATGTCTTCCGCTACGTCTTCGGTGACACGCTGGTGTTCGCCAGCCTCGCCGACGCCCGCCGGGAACTGGGACGCTGCCGGGCCGTGACGCTCGAAGGCGAACTGCTGGAGAAGAGCGGCGCCATGACCGGCGGCAGCCTGCAGCAGCGCTCGGGCCAGCTGGGCTTCGGCCGCAGCGGCGACGGCGATGAGGCCGAGCCGCTGCGGCAGCGGCTGCTGGAGCTGGGGGAGAGCCTGCTGGCCTGCCGCCGCCGCGAAGCCGAGCTGGGCCGGAGCCTGGAGGAGGCCCGTCCGGCCCTGCTGGAGCTGCAGCAGCGCCAGGCCGCCCTCCAGGCCGAACGGGGCGCCGCCGAGCGCACCCTGGCCCCGCGGCAGCAGCGCCGCGACCAGGTGGCCGGCCGGCGGCGGCAGCTGCAGGAGGCCCACCGGGCCGACCTCAGCCGGATGGAGGTGCTCGAGCAGACCCTGCCCCCCCTGGGCCAGGCCCTGGCGGAGCTGGAGGAGGGCGAGCGCGCCGCCAGCGGCAACGACGACAGTGCCCGCTGGCAGGGGCTCCAGGGCGAGCTGGAGCGGGCCGACCAGGCCCTGGTGGAGGCCCGGCGCCAGCGGGACGAACTGGAGGCGGAACGGCGCGACCGGGCCCTGGGGGCGGAGCGGCTGGGCAGCCAGCTGGAGGCCCTCGCCGGGGAGGAACGGCGGCTGGTGGAGGCGGTGCAGGCCCTGGTGGCCGAGCGCCAGCACTGGAAGGAACGCCAGCAGGCGGAGCAGGAGCGCCGCAGCCTGCTGGAGCGCCAGCAGAGCGAGCTGCAGACCCGCTTCGGCGAGCGGCGCCGCGCCCGCGACGGGGCCGAAGCCCACCTGGCCGGCCGGCGCCAGGCCCTGCAGCAGCGCCAGTGGGAGCTGCAGCGGCGCCAGGAGGAGCGGCTGGCCCTGGCCGAGGAGCAGCGCAGCCACGTCCTGCGGCTGGCCCAGATGGAACGGGAGCTGCCCGACCCCCGCCCGGAACTGCCCGAGGAGGTGCGCGAGGCCGGCCTGGAGGCGCTGCAGGGGAGCCTGCGCAGCCTGCAGCAGCGCATGGAGGCGCTCGAACCGGTCAACATGCTCGCCCTTGAGGAGCTGGAGCAGCTGGAGCAGCGGCTGGCCGACCTGGACGACCGCCTGGAGGTGCTCAGCAAGGAGCGGGAAGAACTGCTGCTGCGGATCGAGACCGTGGCCACCCTGCGCCAGGAGGCCTTCATGGAGGCCTTCCGGGCCGTCGACGGCCATTTCCAGACGATCTTCGCCGGCCTCTCCGACGGTGAGGGCCACCTGCAGCTGGAGAACCCCGAGCAGCCCCTTGAGGGCGGCCTGACCCTGGTGGCCCACCCCAAGGGCAAGGCGGTGCGGCGTCTGGCCTCGATGTCGGGTGGTGAGAAATCCCTGACCGCCCTCAGCTTCCTGTTCGCCCTCCAGCGCTTCCGCCCCTCGCCCTTCTATGCCCTCGATGAGGTCGACAGCTTCCTGGACGGGGTGAACGTGGAGCGGCTGGCGGCCCTGATCGCCGCCCAGGCGGACCAGGCCCAGTTCATGGTCGTCAGTCACCGCCGGCCGATGATCGCCGCGGCCACCCGCACCATCGGCGTCACCCAGGCCCGCGGCTCCCACACCCAGGTGGTCGGTTTGCCGCCGGCGGCCTGAGCTGACCGCGTGGGCCACAATGGGCCGACCAGGCTGTTCCAGGCCGTGAAGTCGCTCCCGTTCCCCCTGCCGTCCAGCCCCGATCTCCGGATTTGACCTCCCCGATTCCCCCCTCCACCGAGCCCGCCGCCCCCAGCGACCGCCTCTGGCTGCGCTCCGAACTGATGGGCACCCAGGTCATCACCCGGGACACCGGCCGCCGCCTGGGCGTCGTCGGCGAGGTGGTGGTCGACATCGACCGGCGTGAAGTGATCGCCCTCGGCCTGCGGGACAACCCCCTCACCCGCTTCCTGCCGGGCCTGCCCCGCTGGATGCCGCTCGATCGCATCCGCCAGGTGGGTGACGTGATCCTGGTGGATTCGGCCGACTCCCTGGCCGAAGGGTTCAACCCCGAGCGCTACAGCAAGGTCATCAACTGCCAGGTGATCACCGAGTCGGGCGAACAGCTCGGCCGCGTGCTGGGCTTCAGCTTCGACATCGAGACCGGCGAACTCACCACCCTGGTGATCGGTGCCCTCGGCGTTCCCCTGCTGGGGGAAGGGGTGCTCAGCACCTGGGAAATGCCGGTGGGGGAGGTGGTCAGCAGCGGCCCGGACCGGATCATCGTCTACGAGGGGGCCGAGGAAAAGCTGAAGCAGCTCGGCACCGGCCTGCTGGAGAAGCTCGGCATCGGCGGCGCCAGCTGGGAGCAGGAGGAGCGGGACCGCTTCCGCACCGGGGCCGTGCCGGCCGAGAACCAGCTGCCGGCGGGCCAGCCCACCGTCCAGGAGCAGCGCCGGATCCAGCCGGCCGCCAGCCGCAGCTTCCAGCCCGCCGAGGAGCTGGAGTACGTGGAACTGGAGGAACGGCGGGAGCGGGAGCCCCTGCGCCAGCGCCGCTACCTCGACGACGACCTGCCGGAACCGCGCCAGCGCCCCGACGCCCGCCCGGCCGAGGCCTACGGACGCGAGGGCGAAAGGCGGGAGCGGGTGGCGCCGGACCGCTACGACGACCGCATTCCTGAGCGCACCCCCGACCGCACGCCCCAGCGCTACGGCGAGGAGCGCTATCCCCAGGAGCGCTACGGCGAAGATCGCTTCACCGAAGAGCGCTACCCAGAAGACCGCTACCCCGAGGAGCGCTACCGGCCCGAGCGCGGTTACGAGCCGGAGCGGGATCGTCCCGAACCGGCCGAGGCTGCGCCCCGCGAGGCCCCCCGCGCCAAGGAGCCGGTGGATGTGGAGCCCGAGATCCTCGACGATCCCTGGTGAACGGGCGGCCGCCCGGCCTCAGCCCTCGGCGAACTGCAGCGACGCCGAATTGACGCAATAGCGCAGGCCGGTGGGGGTGGGCCCGTCGTTGAAGACGTGGCCGAGGTGGGCGTCGCAGGTGGCGCAGCGGATCTCGGTGCGCTCCATGCCGTGGGAGCGGTCGGTGTGGGTGGTGATCGCTCCATCACTCACCCCCTGCCAGAAGCTGGGCCAGCCGGTACCGGAATCGAACTTGCTGGCGGAGCTGAACAGCTCGCTGCCGCAGCAGACGCAGTGGTACATCCCGGTGGCCTTGTTGTTCCAGTAGGCGCCGGTGAAGGCACGCTCGGTGCCCCCCTCGCGGGCCACCCGGTACTGCTCGGGCGTCAGCTTGGAGCGCCAGTCCGCATCGCCGGGGACAGTGCTGGCTGAGGTGTTGGAATCGCTCGGCTGCATGGTGGCGAACCCCGCATGGGGCCATGGTGAACAGAATCCTATCCAGACCGCACCGGCACCCCGGAGCGCTCCGGCGGCGGCAGCAGACCCCGCACCATGGCGGCCACCGCCGCCACGGCGCCCGGCTGGCCCCGCAGGCTGCGCAGGTCGTCGGCCATGGCCGCCAGACGCTCGGGATGGTCCAGCCAGTCGGCGGCCTCGGCGGCGATCTGGGCCGGTTCGATCGGCCCCACCCGCTCCGGCACCACGGCGCGGCCGGCGGAGATGTTGGGCCAGGCCAGAAAGCCGCGGTGGCGCATCCGCCAGGCGGTGAGGGCCACCCCCACCAGGCGCCGCAGCAGGGGCAGCCGGGCCACCAGCCCCATCCAGCCGTCCCAGGCCTGCATCACCGCCAGGTGCTGGGTGGGCACCAGCACGATCATCGGCACCGCCAGGGCGCCCAGCTCGGCCGTGTTGGCCCCCACCGTGGTGAGCGCCAAGGCGCACTGACTCAGGGCGGCATGGGCGGGATGGCGCTCCAGCAGCAGGATGCGGGTGCCGGCCGCCGTGACGATCTCGTCGCCCTGGAGCTCGGGCTCACCGGCTCCCTGGTGGCGGTTCAGCGGGTTGGAGGGGCCGCCGTAGGCCAGCAGTTCCCGCACCGAGGTGGTGGGGGCCACCGGCAGCAGGAAGCGGCAGCCGGGCCGCAGGACCGCCAGCCGGTCGGCGGTCTCCAGCAGGAAGGGCACCCCCACCAGCAGCTTGGCCCGCTTCGAGCCGGGCAGCAGGGCCACCCAGTCGCCGGGGGGGAGGGGATCGTCCTGGCGGGCCAGGGTCGAGAGATCGGCCATCAGGTCACCCACCACGGTCGCCCGCTGCCGCCAGCGGGGGGCCAGGCGGCCGGCGGCGGTGGGCCCCATCACGGCGATGCGGTCGTTCCAGCGGGGCCAGCGGGCCACCCACTCGGCGTAGGTGAGGTGGCGGTAGCCCAGACGGGCGGAGAGCAGCACGGTCCAGAACTGGTCGCCGCCGAGGAACACCACCACGCCCCGCTCGGGCCAGGGGCCGTGGCGGCGGGGCCGCAGCAGCAGCCACCAGAACCGGGCGGCTGGCAGCACCCGCTCGAACAGCCCCCAGCCCTCGGCCACCCGATGCTCCGCACCGGTGGCGTTGGGGCAGGGGACCAGCACCAGCCGCAGGCTGCAGGGGGCGGCGGGATCCTGGGGCCGCAGGGGCTGCAGCTGATGGAGCTGCTCGGCCAGCGGGCGCACCCAGGTGCTCAGCTCCCCGGGGCCGTTGCTCACCAGCACGATCGCGCTCGCGGCGGCTGGAGCGGAGACCGGCGACGGCTGGGTCAAGAGAACCGCAGGTTCCGGGGGACGGGGCAGGAGAAGAGAAATGCGGATGGCGAGACTTGAACTCGCAAGGCCGAAGCCACACGCCCCTCAAACGTGCGTGTCTACCAATTCCACCACATCCGCGTGGTCGGATCGGGCCGGGGCCTTCACCGACTGAGCAATATACGCACAGGCTTCCCCACCCCCGGCGACCCCTAGGCAGGGGTGGTGCCGGTGAGCACTGATACAGTCCGCCCCGGCACGGCCGCACCCCCGCCAGCCCCTTCGCCCGGACCTGCACGGATGCCCATCGGCAAGCTGCTGATCGCCAACCGCGGCGAAATCGCCCTCCGCATCCTGCGCAGCTGCCGGGAGCTCGGCATCGCCACGGTGGCCGTCTACAGCACGGTGGACAAGAACGCCCTGCACGTGCAGCTGGCCGATGAGGCCGTCTGCGTGGGCGAGGCCCCCAGCAGCCGCAGCTACCTCAACGTTCCCAACATCCTGGCGGCCGCCACCTCCCGCGGCGCCGACGCCATCCACCCCGGCTACGGCTTCCTGGCGGAGAACGCCGACTTCGCCGAGAAGTGCCTCGACCACGGCCTCATCTTCGTGGGCCCCTCACCGGCCTCGATCCTTGCCATGGGGGACAAGTCGACGGCCAAGATCACCATGCAGCGGGTGGGTGTCCCCACGATCCCCGGCAGTGAGGGGCTGCTGGAGGACCCCACCGAGGCGGCCGCCCTTGCCGAGACGATGGGCTACCCCGTGATGATCAAGGCCACCGCCGGCGGTGGCGGCCGGGGCATGCGCCTGGTGCCGGTGGCCGATCAGCTGGAAAGCCTGTTCAGAGCCGCCCAGGGGGAGGCGGAGGCCGCCTTCGGCAACCCGGGCCTCTACATGGAGAAATTCATCGATCGGCCCCGGCACGTGGAGGTGCAGGTGCTGGCCGACCGCCACGGCAACGTGGTGCACCTGGGCGAACGGGACTGCTCGATCCAGCGCCGCCACCAGAAGCTGCTGGAGGAGGCCCCCAGCCCGGGCCTCGATCCCGAGCTGCGCCGCCGCATGGGCGAGGCGGCGGTGGCGGCGGCCCGCAGCATCGACTACGAGGGCGCCGGCACGGTCGAGTTTCTGGTGGACAGGAGCGGTGCCTTCTACTTCATGGAGATGAACACCCGCATCCAGGTGGAGCATCCCGTCACTGAGATGGTGACGGGCATCGACCTGATCGCCGAGCAGCTGCGCATCGCCGGGGGCGAGCCGATCTCCGTCCGCCAGGACCAGATCCACATCAGCGGCCACGCCATCGAGTGCCGCATCAACGCCGAGGATCCGCGCCACAACTTCCGGCCCGCTCCCGGCAAGATCACCGGCTGGCTGCCCCCCGGTGGACCGGGTGTGCGCATCGACAGCCACGTCTATACGGGCTACGAGATCCCCCCCTTCTACGACTCCCTGATCGGCAAGCTGATCGTCTGGGGGACCGACCGGGACCATGCGATCCGACGCATGCGCCGGGCCCTGTCGGAATGTGCCGTGACGGGCATCCCCACCACCATCGAGTTCCACCTCGCCCTGCTGGATCGCAAGGAGTTCCAGCGCGGTGAGGTCTGGACCAAGTTCGTCGAAGAGGAGATGCTCAACCGGTGAGCTGGCTGCGCAGCAGGGCCAGGGTGACCAGCCCCTGCTGACCCACCAGCAGCTCCCGCAGCAGGCTGATGAGCCCCACCCAGACCACCGGGGTCACGTCGACGCCGCCGATGGGCTGGATCAAGCGGCGGGTGAGGGCCAGAACGGGCTCGGTGGGCGCACCCACCACCCGCATCACCCCCTTGGTGAGGTCCACGCTCGGGTACCAGGTGAGGACGATGCGAAACAGGAACAGCAGGGTCCAGCCCGCCAGGAGCAGCCCCAGGGCCAGGTGCAGCAGGGGCAGGGGGGCCAGTGCGGAAAGGGCCGGGGCCGTCACAAAGCTCTAAGCGTCGGAAGCCTGATCGTAGGAAGCCACCCTCCCTGCCTAGGATCCGCCGAGCTGTCCGGAGCGAACCCCTGCCATGACCCCTTCCCTCGCCAACTTCCTCAGCAGCCTCGCCTGGGGCGCGGTCATCGTGGTGATCCCCATCTCCATCGCCCTGGTGCTGATCAGCCAGAACGACCAGCTCGACCGGCGCCTCTGATCCGACGGGCCCCCTGCGCCTGCCGATGACACGGTGGGCGCTGTCCTTAGAGTGGGGCCCGTCGCCCGGGTGAACCGCCGTGGTCAACGCCAGCCTCAACTGGGCCAGCATCGTCGGCATCGTCCTGGCGGTCGGTGGAGCCTTCCTCTATTTCATGAGGAGCTTCAAGCCGGCCCTGGCCCGGGACTACGACGTCTTCTTCGCCGCCATCGGCCTGCTCTGCGGCGGCATCCTCTTCTTCCAGGGCTGGCGCCTGGATCCGATCCTCCAGTTCGGCCAGTTCCTGCTGGCCGGCACCACGGTCTTCTTCGCCTACGAGAGCGTCCGCCTGCGGGGGGTGACCACCGAGCAGGCCCGCCGCTCCTCCTACTTCGACGACGAGGAGCCCGCCGCCCCCTTCCGGCCCCGTGGGGGCCTCGGTGGCGGCCGCAGCTGGGACGACGAGCCGGACCGCTTCGATGAGCCGGAGCCGCTGCGGCGGCGCATCCCCTCCCGCGAAGAACCCGAGGACGACTTCTACCGGCCGCGTCGGCCCAGCCGGGCCGCCATCCCCGAGCGGGCCGCCAGCCGCCGCGACGAACCGGACGCCTGGGACAACCCCAGGGGCGAGCGCCCTTCGGGCCGCCCCGAACGCCCCCCCCTCGACGATCGCCCCGACCGGATGGCCGGCCGCTACAGCGCCGGGAGCCAGGGCCGCTCCGCCGCCGCTGATTTCGGCGCCCGTCGCCGGGACCGCGACAGCGCCCCGGAGCCCCGCCGCGGCTCCCGCCCTGTGGCGGCGGCCGATTCGGTGCCCCGCTCCAGCCGCCGGGGCACCGCCCCGACTGGTCGTGAGCCCGGACCCGCGGCCGCCGGTCCCCCGGGAACGCCAATGGGCACCCCGATCCGCCCCAGCTCCCGCGGCGGCGCCGCCGATGACGTCAGTGATGCCGACTTCTCGCCGATGGCCAGCGGCCGGCCCCGGCCCCCGGCCCCGGACACCCGACCGCCGGCGGAAGAGCCGCCCGCCCGTCCCCCTGGCGCCAGGGACAACAGCTCCCGCTTCGACGACTGAGCCGTCGCACGACCGGCTGCGGCGCCCCGCCGGCACCCCCCTGCCGCTGCTGGCGGTGGCGCTCCTGTCCCTGTTGCTCTCCGGCTGTGGCAGTTGGAGCTGGGGCCGCCGCAGCGCCGGTCCGGTGGGCTGGGGCAGCGCCGACCGCCAGGATCCGGCCCTGAGCGGCAACGGCCGCGTTCTGGCCAGCGTGGTGCGCCGCGACGGCCGCGACACGGTGCTGCTGCAGGAGCAGCCCTCCGGCACGGTGCTGCTCCTGCGCCACCTGCAGCGGCTGCAGCCCCACCGCTCCCCGTCCCTGAGCTGGAACGGCCGCTATCTGGCCCTGCTGGTGCAGGAGGGCCCCCAGCGGCGGGTGGTCATCGAGGATCGGGCCACCGGACGGTTGCACCGTCTGCCCCTGCCGGGCAGCCTGGTGGCCGACAGCCTCAGCCTCGCCCCAGACGGCCGGCGCATCGCCATCGCCACAGAGGGAGATGGCCGCGCCCGGGTGCAGCTGTACGACCTCACCAGCCTGCTGGAGCCGGACCTGCCCGCCGGTCTGCCCGTGCGGGGCACCCCTGGTGAGGCCCCATGACGGCGGGTGGCGGCAGGCTGGTGCGGGTGGCAGCGCTGGCGATCGTGGCGGCCCTGCCGCCGCTGCTGGCGGGGTGTATGGGCCCCCTCCCCCAGCCGCTGGTGGGCCTCAACCAGCGCCTTGAGGCGGCCGGCCCCGCCCGGGCCCCCTCCCTCTCGGGAGACTGGCTGGCCCTGATCGTCAGCCAGGGCGGCCGCGACCGGGTGCAGCTGGTGGACCTGCAGCTCCAGCAGCCGGTGCCGCTGCCGGGCCTGGAGCGCCCTGACGCCCAGCCCCTGAGCGTGGCGGTGGATGGCCGCGGTGAGCGGCTGGCCCTGGTGCGCCAGCTGGAGGGCCGTACCGAGCTGGTGCTCTACCGGCGCAACCTGATGGTCCTGCAGCCGGTGCCGCTCCAGCCCCCCGGCGTGCCCCGGCGGGTGTCCCTGCGGGCCGACGGCCGGGAGCTGGCGGTGGAGGTGAGCCGCCAGGGCCAGTGGCAGGTGGACCTGATCGCCGTGCCCTGAATCAGGGCACCAGGCCCGCCCAGTGCAGGAAGGTGTCGTGGCTGAGGGCCTCGATCAGCAGCACGGCGACGAAGCCGAGCATGGCGAAACGGCCGTTGACCCGCTCGGCGTAGCCACTCCAGCCGAAGGCTGGCACTTCGGAGGTGGTGGCGCTGGTGGCGGGCGGGACTGCGGTGTCCTGGGGCCCGTCAGCGGACGGGGTGGCGGAAGGGTCGCTCATCGGATCAGTCCTGGCGGCCAAAGGTATAGCCGGCGGCCGGAAGCAGGCGCCAGCCGGCGTTGCCATCCAGCTCCAGGACGGTGTCGTGATAGGCGGTGAGGGTGGGCCGGTGGCCGACGCTCACGAAGGCCATCTCCCGCTGCACCAGCAGTTCGTAAAGCGCCCTCTCGGTGGCCACGTCGAGGGCGCTGGTGGCCTCATCGAGCACCACGAACCGGGGCGAGTTGAGCAGCAGGCGGGCGAAGGCCAGGCGCTGCTGCTCGCCGAGGGAGAGCAGCCGCGGCCAGTCCTGCTTGATGTCGAGGTCGGGGTAGCGGTGCACCAGCTCGGGCAGACGCACCTCCTCGAGCACGTGGCGCAGTTGCCCGTCGCTGAAGCGGTCGGTGGGCTGGGGATAGCAGAGCTGCTCCCGCAGGCTGCCCAGCAGCATGTAGGGCTTCTGGGGGATGAACATCAGCTCCCCAACCGGCGGCCGCTGCACGCTGCCGGCGGAAGGGGGCCAGAGGCCGCTCACCAGCCGCAGGAAGGAGGTCTTGCCGCACCCCGACGGGCCCACCACCAGCAGCCGCTGGTTGGCGGTCACCTCCAGGCTGAGGTCGCGCACCAGCAGGCGGTTGGTGCGGGGCGGCACCAGATCCACATGGCTCACCAGGATCGATTCGGGACGCACGGCGCCGGCCCCGGCCCCCATGGCACCCCCGGCGGAGGCCTGCTCGGCGGCGACGAACTCGGCCATGTCGGCACTGATGGCCTCCACCTTGCCCTGGAAGCCCTCGAGACGGCTGATGGAGGCGGAGAAGGCGGCCAGCCGGTCGATGTTGTTGACGATGTAGCTGACGGAGAACAGCACCTGGGAGAAGGCGATGCTGGCCTGGCCGAAGACGCCGAAATCCACCTCCTTGGCGAAGTAGATCGGCGCGATCACCAGCCAGGGCAGAAAGCGGGAGAAGTAGTCGTAGGAGCGCTGGATGACGCTGATCAGTGCCTCCCAGATGATCAGGCGGTTGTAGTTGACGATCACCCCCTCAAGCCGCCGTTCCCCCTCCTTCTGCTCCTGACGTTCACCCCGGTAGAAGGCGATCGATTCGGCGTTGTCACGGATGTGGACCAGGCCGTAGCGGAAATCGGCCTCCAGCTTCAGCTGCTGGTAGTTGAGGTTCACCAGCTTGCGGCTGGCGAACACGATCAGGGCCGTGCCGCCCACTGAATAGGCCAGCAGCCACAGGGCCAGGGTCTGGTTGATGCTCCAGAGAACGATGATGAAGCTGAAGAAGGTGAGCAGGGCGGAGATGATCTCCACCGTCACGCTCAGGCTGGTGGCGGTGAAGCTGGCCGCGTCCTGGGAGATCCGCTGGTCCGGGTTGTCGATCTCCTCAACGGATTCATCGTTGGGGTTGAGAACGTAGTAGGCCCGGTTGGTGAGATAGCGACCCAGCATGCGGCCGCTGAGCCACTCCCGCCACAGCAGCCCCAGCTTGGGAATCAGGTAGCTCTGGATGGCGCGGATCGGCAGGGCCAGCACCAGGCAGAAGGCGTAGATCGCGACGATCTTCCAGAACTCCTCCGCCTTGTACGCCACCAGGGCGTTCTCGATGTTCCGGGCGATGAAGCTGATGCCGACGTTGATGCCGTTGATCACCAGGATCAGCAGGGCGATGATGCCGAGCAGCAGCCAGGGGAGCCAGCGCCCCTGGCGCAGCTTGGCCCGCAGGCTGATGAAGGCGCCCAGGCCGGCGGCGAACAGCACCATGACCACGATGCCGATCGGCCCGCTCCACACCGCCGCCACCTGCTCGGGCACGCCTGGCAGGAAGCGATTGCGCAGCTCGGGGATCCAGGCCCCGGCCGCCGCCACCACGCCGGTGAGCAGCAGCAGGGTGAAGCCCACCACCACCGCCAGCAGGGCCACCACAAGGAGCAGGAACTGGCCGCTGCCGCCGCCGCCTTCGTCGAGGGGCAGGAAGTAGGGCTGGGCCAGGCGCTGCAGCTTGCCCAGCTGCTCGCGAAGGGCCTTCAGGGGGGTCATGGGCGTGGGCGGATCGCGCCATTCTCACCGCCGGCCCCACCCGGCCGGGGCCGCGGTGTGCAGCCGGTGATCAGCCCGGCGGCCAGGCCAGCGGGCGGCCGCCGATCACGTGCAGATGCAGGTGGAACACGGTCTGTCCGGCCTCGGCACCGCTGTTGATCACGGTGCGCCAGCTCTCAAGGCCCTCGAGCCGGGCCACCTTGGCCGCCACCAGCAGCAGGTGGCCCAGCAGGGCCTGGTGGGCGTCGGTGGCCTCGCCCAGCTGGGCGATCGGCTCGCGGGGAATGATCAGCACGTGCACTGGCGCCTGGGGATTCACATCCCGGAAAGCGAGGCAGAGGTCGTCGGCATAGACCTCCTGGCAGGGAATCTCGCCGCGCAGGATGCGGCCGAAGATGGTGTCGCTGCTGGCCATGGGACGCCGGGGAGTGGTCGGGAGGTGGCACTGAACGGGCAGTGAGCTCCGCGGGTGATGTTGGCACGGTGCAGCAGCGGCGCCCTGCGGGGCGTGGAGGCCCTGCCGGTGACGGTGGAGGTGGACATCGCCCCGGGGCTGCCGGGGCTGCGGGTGGTGGGCCTGGCGGATGCGGCGGCCCAGGAATCGCGGGAGCGGGTGCGGGGGGCGCTGCGCAACGGCGGCCTGCGGGTGCCCCTCACCCGGGTGGTGGTCAACCTGGCCCCCGCCGACCTACCCAAGGCGGGCCCCGGCTTCGATCTGCCCATCGCCCTGGGGCTGCTGGTAGCCAGCCAGCAGCTGGCGGCCGCCCAGGTGGAGGGGGTGTGGAGTGCGGGGGAGCTGGGCCTCGACGGCCGGCTGCGGCCGATCCGGGGGGTGCTGGCCCTGGCGTTGGCGGCGCGGCGGCAAGGGGCCCGGGCCCTGGTGGTGCCGGCGGCCAATGCCACCGAGGCCGCCCTGGTGGAGGGGCTGCCCGTCTGGGGGGCCGACCATCTGGGGGAAGTGGTGGCCCTGCTGCGGGATCCTGGCTGCGCGGCGGCGCCCGCGGCGGCGGTGCCACCGGAGCCGCCGCTGACCGCTCCCGACCTGGCCGAGGTGCGGGGCCAGGCCCACGGCCGGCGGGCCCTGGAGATCGCCGCGGCCGGCGGCCACCACCTTCTGCTGGTGGGGGCGCCCGGCAGCGGCAAGACGATGCTGGCCCGGCGGCTGCCGGCACTGCTGCCGCCCCTTTCGCACCAGGAGGCCCTGGAGGTCACCCAGCTCCACTCCCTGGCCGGGCTGCTGGGGGAGGGGGCCGGCCTGCGGCGCCAACGCCCCTTCCGCAGCCCCCACCACGGCTGCTCCGCCGCCGCCCTGGTCGGTGGCGGCGCCGTGCCCCGGCCGGGGGAGCTGAGCCTGGCCCACCACGGCGTGCTGTTCCTCGACGAGCTGGCGGAGTTCCGCCGGGAGGTGCTCGACCAGCTGCGCCAGCCCCTGGAGGAGGGCGAGCTGTGGATCAGCCGCTCCCGGCAGCGCTGCCGCTTCCCCAGCCGCGTGCTGCTGGTGGCGGCCACCAACCCCTGCCCCTGCGGCTGGTACGGCGACCCCAGCCAGAGCTGCCGCTGCGGTGAGGCCCAGCGGCGCCGTCACTGGGGGCGCCTCTCCGGGCCCCTGCTGGATCGAATCGACCTGCAGGTGGTGATGCGCCGCCCGGAGGCCCGGGACCTGGGCGGGGCCTACCGGGAGGACCCGCAGCAGGGGAGCCCTGGCGGCGAAGCCAGTGCGGTGGTGGCGCAACGGGTGGCGGCGGCGCGCCGGCGGATGGGCGAGCGCAACCCGCAGGGGGCGGCCAACGGCCAGCTGGATGGGCCCTCCCTGGCCACCGTGGTGGATCCGGCGCCGGAGGCCCTGGCGCTGTGGGAGCGGGCCATCAGCCAGCGGCGCCTCTCCGCCAGGGGGGCGGAGCGGGTCTTGCGAGTGGCCCGCACGATCGCCGATCTGGCCGGCGAGGAGCGGGTGGCCAGCGGCGCCATCGCCGAGGCCCTCAGCTACCGCTCCTTCGACCGGATCGACTGAGGGACCGGATGGACTGAGGCGAAACGGCCCTCAGCGGCGCCGGCGCCGCGGCGGGCTGTCGCTGAAGGGCTGGACGCCGATCAGGGGAGGCCGGTGCTGGGCCTCCTCGCCCGGATTCCCCCAGGCGTGGTTGATGGTGTCGGCCAACCAGTGGCCGAAACGCTCAAGCACTGAGGCAGACCGTGCGTGGCCTGCGGTGGAAGCGACCGGATGGCCCATGGACCCTGCTGCGATGGCCCCTTCAGCCTGGAGGCGGAAGGAGGTCAGGGCAACAGGTAGAAGCACCTGACGTGGTGCTCCCGTGGCCTGGCTCAGCGGCGACGGCGGCGCTGCTGGGCCTTGCGCTTGTACTTCTCGGTGGGGGTTTCGTGGTGGCGCAGCCGCTTCAGATCGGCAAAGATGCCCGCCTTGGACACCTGGCGCTTGAAGCGGCGCAGGGCCGATTCGATGCCTTCGTTTTCGCCGACGGTGACCTGGGTCATGAAGTACTGCTGAGACGTTCGCAGCGTTGCACCCTAGCAAGCGGGGCTTCCGTGCCCCGCCTCAGAGCTTGGTGGCGGGGATGGCCGGAGGAGCCACGGGCTGCTGGGCGGCAGCCGGAGCCGACTCGGTGGCGGGGTCCACGGCCGTGGGGCGGGTCGTCGAAGGAAGCACGCGGCCCCCAGCGGCAGCGGGCCGGCTGGTCGGGGCGGCGGCGGCAGGTGTGGTGGCAGCAGGGGCCGGGGTGCCGGTGGCAGCGGCGGGCTGGGCGGCGGTGGCGGCCGTTCCCGGCCAGCTGTCGGCATAGACGTACAGGTGGCCGAGGTTGCGACCACCGAACTGACGCCGCATCAGCCGCCAGCCCGGCTCCAGGTGGAGCTTGAGGAAACCGGGCGCACTGCCCCGGGTGCGGGCCACCACCATTTCAGGGCCGGCCCCGGCCTTGGTGGGGAAGGCCAGCAGCAGCATGTCGCTGCCGCTGCGGGTGACCATCAGCCGGTAGGAGGTGGCCAGGTCCTGGCCGCCCACTCGCACCGAGTAGCCGTTGGCGTCGATGTAGCGGTTGCAGATGCCGGTGAAATCGAAGCTGGCCAGCAGGGGGTTCACCGGGGACGGCAGGCCCGCGCCCACCTCGAAGCAGGGGCGCACCGGCTTGAGCTGCTCGTAGATGTTGAGCTGGGCCTTGTCACCCCGGGTGCCGATGGGGGCCGCCACCATCAGGAAGCTCTGCTGATCCACCTCGGCGGCGGCGAACAGGGCGGAAGCGCGGACCGGTGCGGGGACGGCGGTGGCCAGGGTGGACGCCAGCACCGTCAGGGCCGCCAGGCCTGCGCGGGGAAGCACGGGAAAGGTCACGGCATTCATCGAAGCGGCCTGAATCGTATGAACGGCAACCTCCGGAAACCAGCCCATGTGTCCCAATCGCCCGGCCGGTTGTCGGGCCGGCCGGGGGCGTGCAGCGCGTTCAGGCGGGTTTGTTGATCCGGATGGCCACCAGCAGCGCCAGCACCGTGCCCGGCAGGCTGCCCGCCAGGATCCAGCGGGTGGCCTGGACGCCCAGATCAGGGTCGCCGTAGGAGAGCTCGAAGATCGAGCCGGTGGCGGCGATGCCGAGCAGGCAGGCCAGGCCGAGGAAGAGGCCGGCCAGGGGTTTCATCGGCATGGCAATCAGCGAATTGACTGGACGTCGGAGCGGCGGAAGCCCTGCTGCTGCAGGCCCTCGTTGAGGCTGAGCTCGTCGGTGACCCGATCGACGAACAGCACGCCGTTGAGATGGTCCATCTCGTGCTGGATGCAGCGGGCGAGCAGCCCGTCGGCCTTGAGGCGGCGGGGGCGGCCCGTCTCGTCGCGGAAGCTCACCTCCACCACCGACGGACGCACCACGTCGAGGTAGACCCCGGGAATGCTCAGGCAGCCTTCCTCGTAGGTGTTGAAGGAGGCTCCGGCGGCGGTGATCTCCGGGTTGATCAGCACCAGCGGCGGGGTGGCGGCCTCCTCCAGATCCAGGTCGATCACCAGCAGCTGGCGATGCACACCCACCTGCGGCGCCGCCAGGCCGATGCCCTTGGCGGTGTACATGCTGCGCAGCATGTCGCGGGCCAGATCGCGGACCGAAGCATCCACCTTGCTGATCCGCCGTGCCGGGGCCCGCAGCTCCTTCGACCCCAGCTTGTGGATCTCCAGGGGTGGCCGCTCCACCGGCACCTTCGGCACCAGCACGGAGTTGCCGCCCTGTTCGGCCGACCGTGCCATCTGGGCGAAGCTGCGGGCCAAGTCGTCACCTGAAACGATGGGCGGATTCTAGAAGCAGCCTGCGGAGGACTCGGTGGGGGCGCAGCCATGGCGGGACACGGAGCCCTTGCCCGCCGAGCTGGCGGTCGGCCGGACGGGCGGCGTGGCCGAACCGCGGCTGGAGGGGGGGCGCCTGTTCTGGCTGGAGCAGCGACCCGACGGGCGGGGACGCACCACCCTGATGGGGCGGGGCGGGGCCGGCGACGCGGCCGTGGAGCTGACGCCGGGGACCTGGAACCTGCGCACCCGGGTGCACGAGTACGGCGGCGGCGCCTATGTGGTGGCGGGCGATCAGCTCGTGTTCGTCGACGACGGCGACCGCTGCCTCTGGCGGCTCGACCTGGCCGGCCCCCAATCAACGACGGCCGCAGGCGCACCCCGGCGGCTCACCGCTCCGCCCGACCCGGAGCGGCCGCGGGCCTTCGCCGATGGCCTGATCGACCGGCGGCGCGGGCGCTGGATCGGGGTGATGGAGCAGGACGGCCTCGACCGGCTGGTCGCCGTGCCCCTGGCGGGGGGTGAGCCGGAGCTGCTGCACCAGCCGGCCGACTTCTGCGGCTACGCCGTGCTGGCCCCGGACGGCGACCACCTGGCCTGGGTGAGCTGGGAGCAGCCGTTCATGCCCTGGGAGCGCAGCCAGCTGTGGCTTGCCGCCATCGACGCCGCGGGGGAGCTGCGCCAGGCCCGGCCCATCGCCGGCTCGGCGGCCGGGGATCCCCAGGGGATCTCGGTGTTCCAGCCCCTCTGGCTCGACGACGGCTCCCTGGTGGTGGCCAACGACCGCAGCGGCTGGTGGAACCTGGAACGGCTGGCGAACGTGGCCGCCCTCGGGCCGGACAGCCCGCCCCGCTGGCAGCCGCTGGGTCCCATGGAGGCGGAGTTCGCCGCGCCGCAGTGGGTGTATGGCCAGCGCACCACGGCCTGGGACGGCACGCGGCTGCTGGCGGCGGTGTGCCGCCAGGGCCGCTGGGAACTGGGCCGGCTGGGCCTCGACGGCGGCCCCTGGGAGCCGATCCCCCTGCCCTTCAGCGACCTGGCGGCCCTGAACGCCGAAGCGGGCCGACTGGTGGCGGTGGCCGCCGCCCCCGCCATCGGCCCGGGGCTGCTGGAGCTGGACACGGCCAGCGGCACCTGGCAGCACACGCCGGCCGCCCCGGCGCCGCTGGCCGCCGGGGCGATCAGCCTCCCCGAGCCCCTCTGGTTCGAGGGCCACGGCGGGGCTCCCACCCACGGCTGGTACTACCCGCCCCGGGGCGGCAGCCGCGCCGATGCCCCCCTGCTGGTGAAGGGCCACAGCGGCCCCACCGCCATGGCCGGCACGGGGCTCAACCTGGCCATCCAGTTCTGGACCAGCCGCGGCTGGGGCGTGGTGGATGTGAACTACGGCGGCTCCACCGGCTTCGGGCGGGCCTACCGCGAGCGGCTCGACGGCCAGTGGGGCGTGGTGGACGTGGCCGACTGCGCCAACGCCGCCCGGGCCGTGGTGGCGGCGGGCCGGGCCGACCCGTCCCGGGTGGCCTTCGAGGGCGGCAGCGCCGGGGGCTTCACGGTGCTGGCGGCCCTGTGCTTCACCAACGTGTTCACGGCCGGCGCCGTCCGCTACCCGGTGACCGATCCGCAGGCCCTGCTGGCCGTGGATCATCGCTTCGAAGCCCGCTACACCGAAACCCTGATTGGCCCCTGGCCCGGGGCCCGGGCCCTCTACGAGGCCCGCTCACCCCTGCGGCATGCGGAGCGGATCACGGCTCCGGTGGTGTTCTTCCATGGCCTCGACGACCGGGTGGTGCCGGCCAGTCAGAGTGAGCGGATGGTGGATGCCCTGCAACGACGCGGACTGGAGACGGAACTGCACCTGATTCCCGGGGAGGGCCACGGCTTCCGTGAGCGCGGTGTGCGCACCGCGGTGCTGGCGGCCACCGAAGCCTTCTTCCGCCGTCAGTTCCACCTGTGATCGCATCGCTGGTGCCGGGGGTCGTGGATCGGGTGGAGTGGCTGGCGCTGGCCCTGGCCGCCCTCACCGTGCTGCTGCTGATCGGCGCGGGCATCGGCGGGCTGCTCGGCATGAAGCGCTGGGGGCTGCCGGAGGCCCTGCTGGCGGGCGGCCTGGGGCTGGTGGTGGCCCCGGCCGGGCTGCTGCCCCTGCTGCCGCAGCGGGTCATCGACCTCTGGGACCAGCTGCCCCTGCCCCTGCTGACCCTGGTGTTCGCCACCCTGCTGCTGGGCAAGCCGCTGCCGAAGCTGGGGGGCCTGTGGCGCCCGCTCTCGGCCCAGGTGCTGCTGGCCCTGACCCTGGCCTTCGGCCAGTTCCTGGTGGGGGGGCTGGCGGTGCTGCTGGTGCTGCAGCCCTGGCTGGGGGTGAGCCCGGTGATGGCCTGCCTGATCGAGGTGGCTTACGAGGGTGGCCACGGCTCGGCCGCCGCCATGGGGCCCACCTATGAGCGGCTGGGGCTGGAGGGGGCCCAGGCCCTGGGGCTGGCCATGGCCACCGTCGGGCTGCTGGTGTCCACGGTGGTGGGCGGCCTGCTGGTGGTGCTGGGCAGGGCCCGGGCCTGGCTGATGTTCCCCGACGCGCTGCCGATCGAGGAGGCAATGGCGATCGTCGAAGGGGAGACCCCGCCGCTGCAGGAGGTGCCAATGGATTTGCCCCTGGAGGAGGGCACCGTGGAGGTACCGGCCCTGTGGCGGCAACTGGCCGACTGGGCCGTGAACCTGGGCCTGGCAGGGGTGGCGGTGCTGTTCGGCTGCTGGGCGCTGGCGGCCCTGCGGGTTGTCGCCGACGCCAGCGGCGGGGTCTTCGCCCTGGTGATCGACGCCCTGCCCGTGTTCCCCCTGGCCCTGGTGGGCTCCCTGCTGGTGCGCCTGATCCTGGAGAAGAGCGGCCAGACCCAGTGGGTCTCGACCACCATCCAGGGGCGGACCGGCACGATCTCCGCCGATCTGCTGATCACCGCCGCCACCGCCTGCCTGGACCTCAGCCTGCTGGCCCACGACTGGATCCCCCTGACGGTGCTGGCGGTGGTGGGCCTGCTCTGGAACCTGGGGGTGATCCTGCTGCTGGCGCCGCGGATCCTGCCGGCGGACTGGTTCGAGCGCGCGATCATCGAATTCGGCCAGGCCACCGGGGTGGCGGCCAGCGGCCTGCTGCTGCTGCGCATGGCCGACCCGGGCGACCGCAGCCAGGCGGTGACGGCGTTCTCGATCAAGCAGCTGCTGCTCCAGCCCCTGCTGGCCGGGGGCGTGATCACCGTGGTGGCGCCGCTGGTGGTGGACGGCTGGGGCCTGCCGGCCTGGACCGGCCTCTGCCTGGGCCTGGTGGTGCTCTGGAGCGGCCTGGGCCTGTGGCTGGCGGCGCGGGCCCGGGCTGCCGCTTAGCGGCTCGCTCACCTGACCATCGCCGCCACGTTGCCGCCATCGACGGTGAGCACGGCGCCGGTGGTGCGCTCCATGCGGGCCAGGGCCACGAAGGCGTCGGCCACGTCGCTGGCGCGCACCTCGGCCCCCAGCAGGTTTCCGGCCATGTAGAGCTCCTCGCTGAGACCGCGGGCGGCGGAGCGCTCCTTGATCATCGTGTCGTCGAGCAGGCCGGAGCGGATGCGGTCGGCGTTGATGGCGTTCACCCGCACGGCCGCCTCGCCCTCCTCGAGGGCGTACTGGCGCACCAGGGCCAGCAGGGCCGCCTTGCTGATGCCGTAGGCGCCGAAGTTGGGACCCGGATTGAGGGCCTGCTTGCTGACGTTGAACAGCAGCTGGCCCCCCAGCACCGGGCGGCCACCGCCCTCGGGGCGGTCCTGGGCGCGGAACACCGCCAGCGCCGCCTGGGCCACGTGCTGGTGGGCGAAGAAGTTGAGCTCGAAACTGGCCCGCAGGTCGGCGTCGGCCAGGGTGGCCATCGGGCCGGTCCAGGCCGCGCCGGCATTGCTCACCACGATGTCGAGCCCGCCGAAATGGGCCGCCACCGCCGCGATGGCGGCCTGCACCGCCGCCGGGTCGGTGACATCACAGGCCGCGGCGAGGGCCCGCTTGCCGCAGGTGGCCGCCGCCGCTTCGGCCGCCTCCCGGTCGAGATCAAGCACGGCCACCTCGGCGCCGGCGGAGGCGAAGGCCCGGGCGGTGGCGGCACCGATGGCACCGGCGCCCCCCGTGACCAGCACCACCTGGCGGGCCAGGGGCTTCTCGGCCGCCTTGCCGAGCTTGGCCTGCTCCAGGCTCCAGTACTCCATGGCGAAGGTGTCGGCCTCGCCCACGGGCGCGAAGCGGCCGATGGCCTCGGCCGCCAGCAGGGTCTGGGCCCAGGCCTCGGCGATGTCGGCCACGGTGGCCGTCTCGGCCGCCGACTTGCCGATGCCCACCAGCCCCAGGCCCGGGATCGCTGCCACCCGCGGCAGGGGGTCGAGCGCCTTTTTGACGCCCCCGGCGGCGGCGTTCTGGCGCTGGAAGTAGGCGCGGTAGTCGGCGGCGTAGGCCTCCAGGGCCTGCTCCAGGGAGCGGCCCCAGGCGGCCAGGGCCGGGCCGTCGCCGCCGGGCGGCAGGGGCGGCAGCACCAGGGGCCGGGCCTTGGTGCGGATCACATGGTCGGGGGTGGCGACGCCGCGGCCGGCCCAGTCGCCCAATCGGGCGTCGTCGCTGATGGCGCGGGCCAGGGGGGTGTCGCGCAGCGCCAGGATCCAGTGGGGACGGACGCCGGCGGCGACGGCGGCCCGGCCCAGGGCGCCCCGCAGCACCGGCAGCACCGCCGCCGCAGGGGCGGGGCGCTCCGGCACGGCCACCGCATGGAACGAGCGCTCGCCCCGGGCCAGGCGCTCCTCGGCCCGCCGCACCAGGTCGATCATCCGGTCGTAGCTCTGCTCGGCCGTCGCCCCGAAGGAGAACAGGCCGTGCTGCAGCAGCACCATGCCCTCGGGCTCGGTGCCGCCGGCCGCCGCGGCCTCATAGGCCAGGGCCGCCGCCTTGGCCAGGGCGAAACCGGGCATCACGTAGGGCACCAGGGCCACCCGGTCGCCGTAGACCTCCCGGCACACCTCGGCCGCATCGGGCTGGTCGGCCAGGGCCAGCAGGGCGATCGAGTGGGTGTGATCCACAAACGTGTGGGGCAGGAAGGCGTGCAGCAGCGCCTCCACCGAAGGGTTGGGGGCGGCCGGATCGATCAGGTTCTGGCGCTGGGCCGCCACCATCGCCTCGTCGCTGAGGGACTCCAGGGCCCGCAGGGCCTGCAGGGGCTCCAGCCGCACGGCCGGATGGCCCGGCGGCTCGATCGTGCCCAGGTCCCAGCCCGATCCCTTGACGCACAGCACCCGGATCGGCTCACCCAGCAGCCCGTGCACGGTGGTCTTGACCGAGGTGTTGCCGCCGCCGTGGAGCACCAGCTCGGGGTCGGCCCCCAGCAGCCGGGCCGAGTAGGTGCGCAGGGCCAGGTCTTCGCCCACACCCTGCTCGCCGTAGCGGGCGATCGCCTCGCGGGCGGCGGCATCCGACCAGCGATGTTGCACGGCCATGGGGCGAGAAGGGAAATCTGGGGGGAGACTACGGGGAGCGATCCTCCAGGGGCTGCCCGTGTCCATCCGCTGCCGCCGCCAGCTCTTGAAGCCATGGGCCTGCCTGGCGTGGCTCCCCCTGCTGCTGGCGATGGAGGTGGCGGTGGGGGTCGGGGTGGCGGCCCCCGCCCGGGCCCAGGCGATCCCTCCCCAGATCCCCCGCGACGGCTGGAAGGACTGCGAGTACAACGACAAGCCCCTGGCCTGCGTCGATGAGCAGCTCCCCGGCGGCCTGAAGATCCGCTGGAAGGACGGCCAGTCCATGACCTACCGGGCGGTGTCCGCCAAGGGCAAGGACGCCAGCGGCAGCGACCTGCTGCGGGACCGGCTGGGGGGGATCTGGCGCCGGGAGCTGTACGTGCAGGGCAACATCACCCTCACCAACGAGGCCAACGGCAATCGGATCTTCGTGCCGCTGCGCTTCCCCTGCAAACCGCCCCTGAAGGGGGAGGTGGGCTACTGCCGCTACTGAGCCCGCCCGCCATGAGAGCGATCCTCGCCACCCAGGCTCTGGTGGACACGGAGCTGCCGGAGCCCGTCCCCGGCCCCCACGACCTGCTGGTGCGGATCGAGGCGGTGGCGGTGAACCCGATCGACACCAAGCTGCGGGCCGCCGTTACTCCAGGGGATCCCCCCCGGCAGCTGGGCTGGGACGCCGCCGGGGTGGTGGCGGCGGCGGGGGAGCGGGTGGACCGCTTCCGGGTGGGGGATGGGGTGATGTTCGCCGGCGATGCGGGACGGGCGGGCTGCAACGCCGAAGCCGTGTTGGTGGACGGGCGGCTGGTGGGCCGCAGACCGTCCCGGCTCTCCTGGGCCGAGGCGGCCAGCGTGCCGCTCACGGGGCTGACGGCCTGGGAGTCCCTGTTCGAGCGGCTCAACCTTGATCCAGCCGGTGGCACTGGGCGGAGCCGCAGTCTGTTGATCCTCGGCGGCGCCGGCGGGGTGGGCTCGATCGCCATCCAGCTGGCCCGCCGGGCCGGGGCCGTGGTGATCGCCAGCGCCTCGCGCCCCGAAAGTGCCGCCTGGGTGCGGGAGCTGGGTGCCGACCACGTCGTCGACCACCATCGGCCCCTGGCCCCCCAGCTGGCCGCCCTGGGCTTCGAGGCGGTGGATCACATCGCCAACTTCAGCGACACCGACGCCTACTGGGAGGTGATGGCCGAGCTGATCGCCCCGCTGGGGTCGATCGTGGCGATCGTGGGCAACCGCCACCCCCTCGACCTCAACCGGCTCAAGGCCAAGAGCGTGACCTTCGCCTGGGAGTTCATGTTCACGCGCTCCCAGTTCCAGACCGCCGACATGGGGCGGCAGGGGGAGATCCTCGACCGGCTCGCCCAGCTCTTCGAGGCCGGCGAGCTGCGCCCCACCCTGACCCGCACCCTGAGCCCCATCAACGCCGCCAACCTGGAGCTTGCCCACGCCCAGCTGGCCTCCGGGAGCACGATCGGCAAGATCGCGCTGGTGGGCTGGGACTAGGCCAGCCGCGCCACCAGCACCCGGTGGCTTACCGATTTGAAGTTTCCAGCACCACACTGCAGAATGCCTGCGCCTTCTAGGCTTTCTTGAACGGCCTATGACCGTTTATGACCATTGACGACCAAAAAATAGTCCAGATTCAGTCCAGACCCTATGAGCATTGACCTCGCCCTCGGGGAGATCAACACCCGCCTTAAGGCCGCCAAGATCCGCTGCCGCATCGAGCGGCGCGGCGCATGCCTGGCCCTCCGCGCCTCCCTCCCCGAGCGCGACGGCACCTCCAGCACCAAGAGGCAACAGCGGATCCCACTGGCCCTAGAAGCCAGCTACGCCGCGCTCGGGGACGCAGAGGCCGCAGCCCAACGCCTAGGCCACGAACTCCGGCGAGGAATCTTCGACTGGGACTCTTGGATCTCACCTGAGACAAAGGCGATCACAGTCACAGACTTCCGCACCGCCGCCGCGCGAATGCATGCGGCCCGACATCGCCTGAACCCCGAGGTAGGAGCCAGGACTTGGCGGAAGAAATGGCACCCTGCCCTCAACAAACTGCCGCCAAGCGGAGTGGTCACTGAGGCAAGGCTCCTGAGAGTTATTCAAGCAATACCAGCCTGCTCCTCAGCCAGATATAACCACGGCCACCTTCTATCACGCGTGTGGGCCGCCCTCGGGGGTGACCCGGTCCCTCTCCGCAAGCTGGCCAGTGGTTACGGCGCCAGCAACCTTGCGGCCCGCCACCTCCCCGAGGACGATGAGATCGAAGCGGCCTGGGCCACCATCGACGCTTGCTCCCGCTGGGGGTGGACATTCGGCATGTGCGCCGCCTACGGACTCCGACCTCATGAGACCGTGAAGGCGATTATTACCCCAGAGGGGGCCTGCGAAGTTTCAGAAGAATCGAAAACCGGCTCACGTCAGGTCTACGCATGCCCAAAAGGATGGCTCGGTAAGTTCAACCTAGAAAACAAACCAGTTCTTGATGCAGACCCCGACAACGCCAACAAAGCACTGGCCAAAGCAGGGATAGAATGGAGGCTATACGACTTACGACACGCATACGCCATAAGACTGAATTTGAAGGGAGTCCCACCCGCCTTGGCAGCCCAACTAATGGGCCACACAGTTCAGGTTCATTGCAACACTTATCAGAAATGGATTCAAGCAAAAACCATAGCGACGGCAATCAAACAATACTCATTGTGATTGAATGAGTTACGGACTAGTCAATGTAATGCCAGCTCCAAACCTTGGCATGGAAAGTTGGCACATCGATTGATTTTGAGATCTTTCCCAGTGGCATGACCCTTTCAGTGGTCCAGTTCCTATGAGAGCCTTCCTACCGGCCAACTCACCTCACCACTGGGGGCTGCAGGGCGCCCATCCCTCTTGGCGCTTCTCGCCCCAGAGCTTCAGGTCCTCAGCCCGGCTCAGTTCCCGGCGTGATTTCAGCAACGGGATCTCTTGATCAGGGAGCAGCTCGCCGCTGGTGATCTCCAGCAGCTGAACCAAGCGCTCCCAGCGGGTGGGGCGGAAGCGCAGCACCTGGCTGCCATCGCTCAGCCAGCCCTCTTTCGGACTCAGGGGAACACGGGGTTCAGGCCGACTCATGCTTTGCGGAGCCTGGCCTCGATCAATCGGCAGCACGCCTCCACATCGCTGGTGCTCTCCACCCCCTTGCCGAGCGAGCAGAAGAAGTCCCGCCACACCGGCGGCACCGCCAGCAGAATCAGCGGCCTCCCGCCGTTGAACGCATGGGCGGCTTCTGAGGCTGTGCCGGGGCCTCCGCCCCCGCAGACAACCACCGCACGCGGTTTGCTCATGCCACCTCCGGGCACCAGCCTCGCTGGCGCGTCATGTCGTCAGTCCAACCCTGGCAGCGGCGGGTCAGGTGCTCCCCGTGGGCGAGCAGACCCTGGTGCAGCTGGCAGGTGAGCACAGGAATGCAATTCACGCGGGCGTGGTGGCGAAACAAGTGGCAGAAGGCAATCTTTTTTGATAGCCACCGATTAGAACCTGCCCCTCTGCTACTGATGAGTTAAACACTGCTATGAAGACCGGGCCTCTAACAGGATCTTCCGGGTACAGATCAAATGATTTTCTAAATCCAGTTCAGATGGCATTGCCATGCTTTTGTGCCACCAAACAAAGTGCCCTGCAAATGCATCGTCACCGAAGACACTGGCCAGCCGGTAGCCTTGAATCTTGGCAAGCTTCTTATTGTATTCAGGTAAGCTGAGTCCAGCGTAGACATCAATGGCGATTATGCTGTCGTCATCCCATGGCGCGAGAAGCAAGTCAGTACCTAGAAGCCGGTCAAGCATCTCTTCGGCTGTATACGTCTCTCTGAGGGCTCGGGCAACGATTGAAATCATATCTTGACGGTTTGCTGAGTAGGTGGAATATGCATCATGCCAACTTCCCATCGTCTTTGTAAATCCATATAATCCACCCCAGAGTGCTCCACTAGCACCCAGAGATGTCATGGCAAAGAATGAAGCACCTCCAGTGATTGGCGCAAATGCTGCACCCAAAACCCAGCCCGCCGCCATTCCTAGACCAAGGCCTAGACCTGCATTAACGGCTGTAGGGTTCAGCGCAGAAATAGATGAAGCAAGAAGTGCTTTTAAGTTACGATCTGTCTTCTCAACAAACTCTGCCCAGCCCCTTTTATCAATTAACCATTGAAGTCTGGCCCGATCTAACTTGTTTTCAAGAATAACCCTCGCTGCCTCAAGACTAAGCGAATAGGTAAAGCCCTTAGGATTGATGCTCATATTTCTGACCAGCTCTTGGTACTCTCGGTTGACAGCGACTCCATGCTCTCTAAGATTCATTGTGGAAGCGGGTACTTCATTGACTTTGATATTAACGCATAAAGGGCGTTAAAACAATCGCCAAAAAATAATCCTAATACAGTGAGCATAACTTGTCTTGTCACATTAGCGGAATAAGCATGAATTCTCACGACTTGCTCGGGGGGATGCGTGAGGGTGACGGCTGAGAGGAGCGCCCAAGAAGAAGGGGATGATCTCTCCGGTTAATCCACAGTGCTGCTCCTCCCGAGAGCGCTCCACCTCTTGCCTCAATGGCTCGCGTCACAGCCCTCCCCTCCCCCTGGAGAACAGCTCGCAGGCGCCATCCAGCATTAAATTCTTCAACCGATTGAATGGGATCAGGGGCTCCGCTCCGGCGGTGGCATTCTCCTGGATCGTCTTGCATCTACTGATCGCCTCCCTGACCGTCATTAGCCTTGATATCGGTGCCATGGGCGCGTCACTTGCTTGCTATCTGGGAGCCACTTTTATGGCCTGTGCCCCAAACCATGCATAACCTGGATAGAACTGATGAAGAATAGGAGCCCTAACAGCAAGGCGGGGTAGCCACAGTCAGCCTACAATCAATTGGAGAAGGGGCTATTGATCTCAAAGGATTAGACAATGCACTACCCACTTACAGAGGTCAAGCTGCAATTCAGGGATGGTCGTGACCAATGCTGGTCCTGCGAGCTTGCCGCTGGGACAGAACTTCAACATTTTATAGTTTCACAAGACTTTCTTTCAAATACAATTGTCAACCCTCATGGCGTTGAATTTCAGGTGAATGGTTTAAGCGTAGAAGATGATTATCTTCTGATGCCTGGAGACAGAATTGTCGGCATAGTCGGGGATGAACGAGCCTCTAGGACCAGCAAGCTTGCAATAGTAGTTGAAATAAGAGTCAATGCCAGCGATTACTGCAAGTTCGAGGTTGTTCATGGAACTAGCCTGGGCGAGCTATCTCTTACACGGGACTTTCTTGAAGTCACCACAGCTCACCCACGAACTCTGGCTTTTATTGTACGTAGAAATCGGGTCGAGCATGACTACTTACTAATGGATGGGGATCAGATCACGGCAAGCCTGAAGTACATGGAAAGGGGGTGCACATCTGCTCGCGAGATTATCAAGAAGCTTGAATTCCTAGTGGGTCTTCAATGGCGCAGAGAGGGAGGGAGACATAGCATTTGGGAAACAAGCACAGGGCTCACTGTGGTTTTCCCACGACATGCACGAGATCTACGAAGAGGTACTCTGCGTAACATCCTAAGGCAAGCAGGAATTCAGATGGGGCTGGACAGGTTTCTGTCTTTGCAGATTTGAGCAGACTTAACCCCAGCGGTTGCGAAGGGATTGTGCCGTTAGCGTACCTGCAGACGTCTAGGTGTGTAGTCCCACCAGGTTGTTCAGCTGACGATTGGGTGTGAGGTCGCCAGGGTCGGGGTGTCACCGCCCGTCCCAAGACCTCATCCTCCATGCATAGCCACCCACTGGCCCGACTGACGCCGATCAGTAGGGAACGCCTGATTCGTCGGAACCTCGATGAGGGCGTGCCGCTCAAGGCCCTTGCTGCACAAGCCGGGGTCAGCCTGCGCAGCGCTTACAAATGGCTGGCGCGCTTTCGTTCAGGCGGTTTGGCGGCACTGGCGGATCGACGCAGCGTGCGCCGCAGCCAGCGGCGAACGCTCGATCCGCAGCAACTGCAGCAGGCCGTGGAGCTCAGGCACCAGCGCTGCACCCTCCGGAGGATCGCCCTGCTGCTGCTGGTGCCGATCAGCACCCTGGCCCGGACGATGCGGCACCTGGGGCTGAACCGACTGCGGAACCTGGATCCCAAACCGCCGGTGCAGCGGTACCAGTGGGAGCAACCAGGCGACATAATCCATGTCGACATCAAACAGCTGGCCCGCTTCCAGCGTGTTGGCACCGGTTCACCCGCACCGGTGATCCACGCAAAGGAAGCTCCCCCGGCGCTGGCTACGAGAAGGTCCATTGGCCGTGGATGACACCACCCGCCTGTCCTACGTCGAGGTCTTGCCTGACAAGAAATGGCCGACCACAGTTGGGTTCTTGAGCCGAGCGTTGGCCTGGTTCAACGGCCAGGGGATCGAGTGCCGACGGCTGCTCAGCGACAACGGCTCTGCCTACAAGTCCCATGGGTGGCGAAAAGCCTGCCAGGCCATGGGATTGAAGGTGAAGAAGGCCAGCCCTTACACCCCTTGTACCAAGGCAAGGCGTAGCGGCACAGTAAAATAATGATTGATCAGAGGGCCTACGTGATGCCGTATAGCAATTCAGTGGCCCGAAATAAGCTGTTGGTGGCCTACCTGCGGATCTATCTGGCTATAGGTTTAACACTGCCATGAGCGGTCTCACACCCCAACAAGGTATCGCTCAGCTGCTGGCATGACCAGCCTAGTGGTAAACCTCATTTAAGGCTCATCATCTATTTAAACCCTCCAGCCGAATGGACAAAGGTAAAACCAGTCACTATCAGACTCTGGGGAAAAGACTCGCAGGGTTATTGAGAAGACACTCAGCCACTGAAACCGTATCAGTGGCTGCCATGCAGGGAATGGTTGCTGATCTGACTGCATACGAACCGGACATCACAGGACCTCTAAAAGAGTTAGTGAGCCGTCAAGCCTTTATCGAATTACTCCCCTTGGCTGGATCTGGCAGAGGGAAGCTTCAATGCCATGCACTCCTTCAAGATCTCAGCAGGATATACAACGATCAGACATTAGGCGCATTGCGACTAATCGTGAGTGGATACTTAGCTCTAGCCGATAAGCCCTCTTCCGACGTGCCTCAGCAAACGGCATTAGAGTCCGTTGCCAAAACGGGCCCTGGCCCACTTGATTCCGAAGACTTGGAATCTAAGCCCAATAGATTTGCATCACTGGATCCATCTCTAGGGAATCACCATCCTGAATTCGTGTCAAAGAATCAAAGACTCGTCGATCCCGTCTCGGTTGTCACAACTACAACGAATACATCTTCCCAAACGGATAGCAGTAGCCTTGGCCTTAATCCGGACAATCCAGCTACGCAAGCAAACCAGCGGGGTACAGGTGCATTAGTCATAGGTGGAACGACGGTCATTCTTGCCTTAATATTATACAGCGGATATATCTCGGGCTACGCGTACAAAAGGACTGCTTCGGAAAATGCAGACATTGGAGCACCTCAGACCTGTGCCGATTGGGATGCAAGGCTCACTGAACAAGCAAAAGCAATTCCGGAATGGACTGATAAACGTGGAGAGAAAGCTGGGTGGGGTAAACCAATTTCATCCTGGGACTATGTTTTTCGTCAGCTTACATATAACAGTGGCTCCATCAACTCTCCACTACCTCAAGGATACACGAGAGCGCAGCAAGAGTTTATTGATAATGTCAAGAGATTCTCTTCAGAATGCGGATAAGAGTGTTATTCGAGGGCACTCCCAGGCCGATGAGACCTGGTTCCTGAGCACGGCCGCGCAGCAGATCCGCGACTCGCAACTGAAGCGTGCCGAACGCCTCAACGGCCGTCTCGCCATGCTCGGCTTCCTGATCGGCGTGGCCATCGAGGCCCTCACCGGTCACGGCATCCTGCAGCAGCTCTCCGATGTGGCTCTGATGAGCCAGGGCTGAGCGATTGCCCCGAGCTCGAAATCAGCCGGTACAGCCTCCGGGGGGAAACGTCTCCCTCGGGGGCTTTTAACTGGATTGTGGAGCGGAGGAACTGGTTGTGTGCTCGGGGGGTTGGTGGGTGAGTCGATCGGAAAGCTGGAGTTCGTGACCGGGAGGAGGGCAGGCCTCAGTGGTTAACGATGGAGTGCTGCTCCAGAAAATCCAGCCATTCCCCGGTATCTCCGGATAGCCGCGGGATCCCCCCAGCGCTGACCGAATGGTCCAACCACTTCAGCGGGTCTTGGTGTCATGCCTGCCATTCCATCGACCTTGGCTTGAAGGCCCTGGAGTCTCAAAGCTCACTCTTCCTGTTCCACACCTCCAACAGGAATCAAGCGGATCTGCTTACGACCCAGCTTGATCTCGAACTCATCGCCGGGCCTGAGATCCAACATCGCGGTATATGCCTTGCCCACCAGCAGGTTGCCGTTGCCCTGCACCGTGGCGACATAGCTCAAGCTGCGGCCACCCTTTCCTTTGCCGTTGCCACTACCCTCTCGAAGGGTCACGCCCTTGGCCTCCAGCAGGGCCTCGTAGAAGGCGGTGAAGTTCAGCCGTTCGCTGCCATCCTTCTTGGTGCTGAGGTAGCCGGCGGCTCGAACGAGATCTGATTTGGAGGCATCGCCCAGCTCCTTGACTTTGGCGAGCAGATCAGATCCAGTGAGGGCCATGAATCTAGGGCATCTATAGAGGCAAGCTAACGTCCTGGATAAACCGCGCAAGCCTGAGGAGATTATGCGGATGACCGTCCCTATGCATGCGAGCTTTCGAGGGTCTCTGGAGCTGGTGCTACCTCGAGAGCTTTCTCCCTGGGAAATGACAGTCGCCAGTAGAGCGATCTTGCTCAGGCTGAGCTGGGCATAGGGGAGGGCGTGCTCGGGGGAGTCTGGCGATGGTGGGGGACTGGCAAACAGTGATGAAGATCAAGAGGTCCCGGATTCGTGCTCGGGTGAGTGGGCTGAGATGGCGTGGCTGAGTAGGGGATGCGGGAGGGGCAGCAGGCTGGGCCGATCTTAATGGTTAACCAGCTGTGCGGGTCCCCTACCCCCCGAGGACGTTCCAGCGTTGCATCAACGGATAGCTTCCTCCTCAGCCTCACTTCGATTGGGCGCACCGACTGGTCGGGCGCGATCTCTTGGAGCGTATTGCGAACCCTGATCGCCTCCATAGCAACCTTGGGCTTGAACAAGTGGCTGGGGGAGGGTGACGTTTGCTCTACGGGTGAAGTCTCCCTATCAGGGAGGTAGCCCGCCTCAGAGGGCAACGATGGGCCCTGTCCAGAAAGCCCAGTCCACCTGAATCACGCGCTAAGAAAGACCAGCTGTTGACAGTTCCGTAAGGAGCACTAGCAAAGAGGGGAGATCTGACGTCAGCCCATGGCCCTCACGGAAGCCGACCTGCCCCTAGCCAGTAGTGCTGTCCAGCGGGTCCTTGAGTTGGGCGTCTCGGGGGACAAGGATCAAGAGAAGTTTCTGGGGAACCTCTCCGCGCTGGCATCTCGTAGCGGAGCTCTCTGGCTGGGTGGCGATGAAGGCAGCAGCCTTTACCGGTTGCAGCGCATTGGTGACGAGCACTATGGCGACCCCGTCGAGGTGGACCTCAAAGATTTTGGCCTAGCTGAAGGCGATGAGGATGAAGAATCGGACATCGAGGGACTGGCCTTCGATGGCGATCGACTCTGGTTGGTGGGCTCTCATAGCCTGCGGCGCCGCAAGCACGACGAGAACGAGAAACCGCTAAGGCTATACAGCAAGAAGAAGCAGAGCAGCAACGCTCATGTTCTCGGCTGCCTGCGCTTGGATGAAAACGGCCAGCCGGTGGCAGGGCAGCGATTGGCTTTCGATTCGGAGGCGCGCTGTGATGCACTGACCCAGACCCTGGAGTTCGACGAGCGGATCGCCCCGTTCCTGCAGATACCCAGCAAGGACAACGGACTCGACATCGAAGGCATCGCCGCCCGGAGCGCCCGGTTTCTGGTGGGGCTGCGGGGGCCGGTCCTGAGGGGCATCGCACTGGTGCTCGACCTGCAGATGGGCGGACTCGATGGAGATGGTCCCACCCTCACCCTGGACAACCACCACATCCGCTACCTCTCTCTCGGTGGCCTGGCGGTGCGCGATCTGGCCGTGGTGCCAGGAAGTGACGACGTCTTGATCCTCGCTGGGCCGACGATGACCCAGGTGGGCCCCTGTTTTATCTACCGCTGGCGAAAGGCTTTCAGTTCAGTCAAGAAAGTGCCCGATCCGGACATCATCACTCTGGAGACGGTGGAGCCACTGCTGTGGATCCGTGATGGTCGTTCCGGTAAAGCCAAAGAGGGCAGTGACAAGCCAGAAGGCTTGGAGGTGCAACCACATGGTGGCCGTCTGCTGGCTTGGGTGGCCTATGACGACCCCACTAAGGCTCGTCGGAAGGGAAAGGGTGCCAGAACCCGCCTTGATGGCTTTGTGTTACCGGAATGATTCGGCTCGACATAGAAGCAATTCAGTGGGCAAGCTTGCCTATCCCGGACACTACATTGACTGGGTTCCTTCCTACGAGCGGAGAACACGTAAAGATGTGTAGCGATTAACAGGCTCTTAAAGTTGAATTCGTAGCTTCGGCATACTTAATTGATGAGAGCGTTTCATGGCTGGCTACGACGAGTCATTTCTCTCGGGAATCGCTCTGCCCATCCCTAAGTTCAGAACTGAACTAACCGCAGAACTCTTCAGCAAGGGAAAAGCATTTCATTATCCGAACTATTCCGTTGTCATGAATGGCTCGCCAAGCAAGCGATCGCCAGTGATTGTATGCCTGAACATCGACCAAGCACAGCTAAAGGAGACAAAGAGAAAGAACAACTGGCGTATTGACCCAAGGATCGGGGTAACTCATCAGCTTGACAATGACTACTACGAGAAGAATCCATGGGACAAGGGGCACATGGCACGCCGGGCTTCCGCCGCATGGGGAGGTACAGCAAGAGATGCACAGTATGCATCGGACGAAACATTCTATTATTCCAATAGTACTCTTCAGCATGCCAATCTAAATCAGGATGAATGGTTAGGATTGGAAGACTGGGTTCATCAACTAGATTTGGACAAAGATGGGAGAATAACTTCCATGTGCGGTCCAATTTACGGAAGATTTGATCGGACTGTTAGCCCGTCTGGTCGACAGATCGCGCTAGTTCCTGCTGGTTTCTTCAAAGTTGTTTGCTTCATTAACAAGGAAACTGACAAGCTCGACGTTCGTGCCTTTATCATGTATCAAGACGCCAAGGCATTAGCTGACAAGAGCGGACGCAATAGATATGACAACCAAACCTATCAGGTCACTATCACTGAGATCGAGGAGCAAACAGGGTTAATGTTCGAAGACTCGATCTATGAAGCAAATCCACTATACTTCTCCGACACCAATGCAAAGCCAGAAGAGAATGTCATCATCCTCCCAGAAGAGATAGAAGTTGCGAAACCTCAAGATCTCATCGCAGCAGGGGACAAGCGGCAGACGGTTTTGGATGATATTGTTGATATTTTCATCGCAGTTGCCATGCCTGATCCTGCCGGTGTTGATGCAGGCAATGAGTGGGTCTCATTGATTAACTTGGGAAGTGAGACGGTGGATCTAACGGGATGGAAGCTCTGTGATAAGTCCGACAATGAGATTCTCATAGATTCCATTATTGCTAATTCAACCTCTCGTTCTCTATGCCCTGGAGAATCAATTGTACTCAAAGGGCTTGAGCCACTTAAGCTAGCAAATAAGGGTGGAGTGATCAAGCTCTTCAACGCTGCTAATGAGCGGATTGACTGGGTGAACTACACCAAGAAGATGGTGTCGCCAGGCAAGCCAGTGCATTTCTTGGCGCCACGAAACACGCTGGAAGATATCTAGCCAATAGATAAAGGCAAATGAATGCTTCCGGCGTATGTTACATCGTGGCTCGCAGGTATGATGTGTTCTGAGTAAATCCAATGGATGCTGAAGACTTTGTCAATACAGTCTTGTTGGTAACTGACACTTGATTAGCGGCAGGGACGCCACGATCCTGGCAGGTCGTGGATCTAGTCCACCCAACGCCAGAGGGCGATCTCCCAGAACGCCTTGTAACCAGAGATCGCATCCATGGCGACCCTGGTCTTGAACTCGGGGCTATGGGTGCGGCGATTGATCATGTGTGGGAGCCCCATGTCAGGGGCGGTGCCTACTTCAGAGGGTAGGGTGGGACAATATCCAGATAGCAAACACTACTTCACGCTTGAATGTATTAATGCTGTGCGGACTATCCTTTACCATATGAGTCTGACTCAGACTCAAGTTCGCGTATGCGATTGAGTATACAGATCGCGAAAGCATCAAAATGCTCAGTAATTTTCCGAAAGCTTAGATTTCCAGATGCACCTGATTCCGAAAACTTAATCATGCCATCTGGCAAATCAATGAGATCCTCCTCATTAGAGGTTCCCTGTGTGATGCCTATCCACTCAACAGTCCTCAGCACATTGCGTAGAATACCTTGTATGCCTCCGATTTGTGATCTAAGATCGTCCTGAATCTTATTGATCTTTTCAATTTCAGCATCAGTCAGGAAAGATGCACCTTGTAGTGTATCGTTCTCAAACACAAAGACTTTCATTATTCGTTCGCCAGCAAGCTGGGCTTCATTCAGTCGCATCACAACTTCTTCAAAAAGGCCTCGTCGCAATTGCCAAGAGCCCGATGACTTTCCAGGAATCAATGCTCCTCGAAGACGTCGGCGTTGTAGCCTGATATCCTGAAAGCATGTTAGAATGGTTTCATAAATCTCTTGAAGCCGCTGAATCCGCCTGTCAACTAAGGCTTGCGAAGCCCGTCGTTGTTCTAAATACTGCTCTTGCGACTTTCTGGCAATATTATAGGCGAGTGCAAAACCTCCTGCAGCAACAGTACCTAGCAAAAAGGGAAATACTTTGTCGTATGTATCTGGGCGCAAGATAAACAGCACAGTGTCTGGATTGTCGTCGTTCTTATAGAGAGCAGCCAATCCAATTGCTACAATCAATGCAACAAGAGATAGGAAGAAGTAGAACAGTGCGGAAGGTTGAATACGTGGTAGATTCATTGCGAGAACTTATACTCCAAAAGATTAATTTGTTCCTAAGCTACAATCACGAAACATCGGCTGAGGAAGCCTAGATTTAAAGATTGTCTTCAGGCTGCAGCTTGATGAGGCTCTCGACTTGTACTTGGATGTGCATAGAGTGCATCTCACTTTAACAAGTTGTCACAGAATAGGGGGCATCTAATAACTAAGAAAAATTTGGCTCCTCCATTGATGATCGTGAGGTTGACCGGGCGCTGGGGTCTGGCTACTGGCTGGCTCTGCCCTCCTCGCTGGGCAGCCCTCCAATCCCATGGACGCTCGATACCGCCATCGACCCGCCAGACCCCCACGCGGTAGCGCTTGGCCAGCTTCTCCCGATCGAGGTAGGCCCACTGGTCGCATTGCTTCAGGTACTGCCGGTAGGCGAAGGCATGGCCCTGCTGAACAAGGGTCAACCCGGCGTTTGCGCCGTTCGGGGCAAAGACCTCAGCGACAGTCCTGCCGTAGCGGTCGGTGGTCTGCACCTCCAGCGTGACTGTCGAACCGACAGGGAGGAGATCCTGGAGCGCTTCCCTCGCCTGCTGCCCGTTGGGGGCTTGCGCCATCTCGGGGGCATCGATGCATGCCACCCGGATAGTGAGCTTCTGGCCTCGGTCGAGGACGCGCAGGGTGTCGCCGTCGCCGACTGAGATCACCGTGGCTGCTGCTGTAGCAATGGGGGTGAGTAGATGGAGGAGCAGAGCCAGGCCCTGCAAGGAGAGGAGTGGAGCAAACCGCATCAGGGCTCGGGGGCGGTGGTAAGGGCTGAGATCTTGGCGGGCTGTGGACAGCAGAGGGGGCAACGCGTCGATCTGATGCTCTACCGAGGGTGGCGGGAGGGGCCGCCCTTGGGGATGGGGTCACTCCCCCTATCGGCGAAAGCTCGCTGAGGGCCTCCCCACTCCGAGAGCCGGACTACCCGGACACCCCGGACGGGGAGATTTGCCCCCATCCCTTTGTGGTCTGCTCAACCAGAAGGGGGGGGGGATTCCATCAATTGTCTTGTGGTGGGGTGTCCGGCTTGTCCGGATAGTCCGGGTGAGGCGGGGACTGGGGAGAGGGAGGCTAGCCCCCTCTGTCCGGTCGTTGATGCCTACCTGTCCGCCCTGACCGGATCTGCCTGCGATCGACGCCCAGGCCAATGGGTCAACGGGTTCGCGTGCTAGGGGGGGGGCAGGACTGGACGTAAAACTTGGAGCTATCCGCCCACGGGAACCCTGTAAGCATCCTCACCTCCACCATGCCCCGCTACCTCTGGCAGCTCGGCCACGACGGCTGGCCCTTGAACGCATCGACACCCCCACCGGTGAGCACCTCCCTGTCTTCACGGGCACCCCTGAGGAGTCGCTACCCCCCCGAAGAAGGCGGGCGGCCCTTGGCCGGCTCCATTCCCAAGGACTCGGGGGTGGTGTGGGGGTGGCGATCCTGACTGGCAATGAGGAAGGGGCGGGCTGAGGCGATCTCAGTGATTAACCAACTGTGCGGGTCACCCCCGAAGCCGTTGCGAAGTCGCCTTAAGCGCCTGTTGCTTCCTCTGGCTCACCTGGATCTGGGTGCACAGCGCGGTCAGCGGCGATCTCCTGGAGCGTCTTGCGACCACTGATCGCCTCCATGGCGACCTTGGCCTTGAACTCGGGGCTGTGGGCGCGGCGCTTGGTCATGGATGGGAGCGACCTCTCAGGGGAAGTGGCCCTCCTTACAGGTTAACGAAGGACCCTGTCCAGATTACCCAGACCACCTAAGATGGGTAAGGATGCAAGGGGTTTCGCCTCCCACAGAGAAAAAATCCCGAAGCCGTGAGATTGCCAGGATGTGTGAAAGACTGCTGCACATCTGGCAGACATAAGCTATGGTCAGTCTGTTCTGGGCTTTATGAAAGCCAGCGATGCCTCTGATGTTGGCCAACGGGCCAGAGACCAGATCTCATATCCCAGCAGGCCCATCACCTCTTCGGGTAGGTAGGGATTTGGCAGCCAGTAGGAAGCGAGCAAATGGTTCGTAACCCAACCCGAGTGGCTAGATCCGTGAGACTTGAGTCAGCATCTATATGTGCATTGCTGCTAACCCTTGGGATGCTATTGGGTTGCACGCCCCAATTGCCGTCATGTGTCAGCAAGGCAGAAACAGGGTCTGGAAATGATCTTAAGTTAAGCAAGAATACCGCCAAAGTTACAAGCCAGGTGTTGATTGGAATAGACGGAAGCGGTTCAATGCTCGGTCATTTAGAAGCAACAGATCCCTCACGCTGGCGCAACCTGCTCCAGGCCGTCAATCTCTCTGCAAGCACGCAGGGACTCTCCTCAAAAGTGTTCCGTATTGGAGGGGCCAAAGCCCAAGACCTCGGAAGCGGGAGCGTGACAGAGGCAGTTGATCCGTGCTTCTTTAAAGGCTGCGGTAAGTATCCATCCGTCGCCTCTGGACTCCAAACTCTATGGGATGTTCAGCCCGAAATAGGCAGCACCCCACTGAGGCTCTTGGTTAGCGATCTAGAGGTGAATCAGAGTGATATATCCAGCCTTGTTGGTGGGATCCGCAAGGACTTACTCCGTGGGGCATCTGCAGGGATTCTGGCTCTCAGACTTCCGTTCAATGGAAAGGTTTTCAATTCTGAAGGAGTCAACTTCTATACAGGAAAGCTTAATCGCCCCCTCTATCTTCTTGCAACAGGCAAGACAGATCAGGTCCGATCACTGCTCTCGGAGATCAAGAAGAACATGGCACAGAAGGGAGTGACAACCCAGGAGATCTCCATGCTCGATGATCAATCGGGCTCCCAGACATTGAAAGTCAAGTCAGCATCTGTGGTTCCTATCAACAAAGGAACTTCGGGTAATCCGGTTCGTCTGGAGAATGCCAACTTCTCACCCGGCAACAATAGCGATTACGGATTTGTTCGGTTGAAGCCTGGAGCCACTGGCATCGTCATAGCCACAGTCGTCCCTTGGAGTGGGGGTACCACCCGCCCTGATATCGGCTTGGTCCGCTTAGAACGCATTCCGGTCACCCCAAATGGGTCCTCCGACCCCGAGGGCGTTCGCCTCAGGAGCATGAGCGTGGCAGGCACGAACGTGCGGCTGGAAATCGACATCTCAAGCTCCGCCCCCTCGGGTTTGCTTCGGGCGACGATTCCCCGTGGCAGCCTACCGGAGCAGTGGTGGCTTGATTGGGACCGGTCAGAGCCTATGAATTCTGGCTCCAAGGAGAAGACCGAAGGTCTGCTCTTACTTCTGACTACACTAAGCGAGCAGATTGCGTCGCGGAACTCAACTACACCTGCCGCTGAGCTGTGTGTCGCCTACCAACACACCTGAATCAAACCAAAGATGCGTTCTAAGCAGTACATCTATCTCGGGATCAGCATTTTTATCGGCATCATCTGGGTTTTCATTGCCCAGAATTGGATCTTCCTCAATATCTTTTCTACAGTGCTGGGGCAAGATCTTAACGTGTTTTTGCCTCAGATCAGCAGTCCATCATTCACAGTGCTCTGGTTCAGCTGCATCACGACACTGGGTATTTGGATCGTCACCACCCTGAACGGGAAACCACGCAATGCCGCCGAAGTGAGAGTCATGCAACCTCTGTGGTGGCTAGCTGCCACAGTTCTAGTGCTGCTAGGTTGGCTTTATCAGTTTATCTTTACCGTACTCATTTGGAAGATCCAGGGTGCATCACCTGTCCAGGGAAGCGGCGTAGATTACTACGCTTTACCGTTCGCAGGTTGGTTGCTTGTATTGGGGGCAGTGATGTTGAACGTACTTCTGCTGTTCTGGCTGCCCACCCTGCTGGCGACAGGGCGAACCTACAGGTTCGTTGTTCCTGGTGCCGTCCGTCTGTTGGGAGGTCGTTGAGATGACTTTATTCGCGATCGGTGTGGGAGGCAGCGGTGCCAAATGCCTTGAAGCCCTCTGCCATCTCCACGCCTGCGGTCTTCTGCATAACAGCAGTGGTCAACCTCTCCGTCTCGGTACCTTCCTAGTGGAGCCCGACCAACAAAGCACTCTTCTGGCGCGAGCTCAGACGGCAATCGGTCGTTACGACAAGATGCGGACACTTTTGGGAAACAAAACCGAGTACTTTGCCAAAGGAGAACTTCGCAACTATGGAACCTGGAGCCCCTTAAGCACGGCGTCAGGAGCGATAAGCCTTGATCAAGTGTTCCCTAAGGCCGTGCTGCGAACGCAGGCTAGTGGCCTGGCAGCCCTGTTCGACTGTCTTTTCCCACCAGAAGAGCAGAGCGCTGAATTGGACGTGGGTTTCAGGGGACGTCCGCCGATCGGTTCGGCCGTGATGAGCCGAGTCAGCCTCTCAAGCGAGGCCCAGACCGGGCAATGGCAGCAGATGCTTAGCGATTTGCAGGCAGCGGCCGGTTCAGGAGAGGCTCCGATTATCCACTTGTTCGGTAGCGTTTTCGGAGGAACAGGAGCGTCAGGCGTGCCCACACTCGGACAGATGCTCAAGACCTGGTTGAGCGAGCTCGGCCTGACCAGGGTCCGCGTCAATGCCTCACTGCTGCTTCCCTACTTCGATTTCGAGGGTCAGGGTCAGGAGGGAACCGGCGTCCATGCTGAAGCTCGCAACTTCCAGCTCAATACCGATGCAGCCTTGCAATATCTACGTAGCAGTGGCAATACCTGCTTCGATCATGTTTACCTAGTTGGCAGCGACATCAAGGCTCGCTATGGTTTCAGCATCGGTGGTCGATCGCAAAGTAATGCCGCCCATATTGTGGAGCTTCTGGCAGCACTAGGGTTGCGCCACAGCCTGCAACCAGCATCGGAATCAGGTTACGCCTATGTGCTTAGTCGTTCCTCACCCAACGAGATTACCTGGAACGACATCCCCGACAATGAAACTGTAGGCCAAGCACTGGCCCGTGGTGCTCGTTTCACAGTCGCTTGGCTGAACAACGTCAGCCTCGAGCTTGATGCTGCACAGAAGATTCCAATGCAAGTCTTCCTCAGTGGTGCGCCATGGGCGCGTCAGTTCTTCCAGCCCACGGGAAAGGCGACTGGCACAAAAGAAGGTCGACCCAGCATTAGCAATATGGAAGAACTCAACCTGAAGTCAGCGATCGACGCTTACTGCGAGACATTGATGCAATGGCTCAACCAGTTCAGCAGCAACACCGGCACGGGCTTCAACCAAGAGCTATTCACCCCCAGCCTTTTACAGCGCAATAGCAGCTATGAGAACGCTTTAGGTCGGGTCGTGAAAGGCTCGGCACGCCCATCGAAGGATGAACGACAGGACATGGTCGAGGACATCAAAGTCTGCATGGATCAACTGCGCCCCGAAGAGATTCCAAACAACGGTGTAGCAGGACTAGCTGACACCCTCTGGTCTCTAAGTATTTAAAACCCTCAAACCCACCAACCGGCGCCATGGCCTCTGCCTCTGACGACACTGCTGAGAACATCCTTCTCTACCCCTGGTTTCCCAAAACGGAGCCTCCCCTGGCAGGCGGATCCAGATCGGGTGAATGGCAGGGCCGTGACCAACAAACGCTGGGGACAATAGCCAACAGCCTGGTTTACGAGGTGGCAAGCAGCCGGGTGAATTCCCTGCCCTCCCCATGGTCAAGAGCTCTGCAGTTTGAGCAGGCGGTTCTCAACCCCCGTTACCCCACCCGCGAAGCGCTACTTGAGGAACTTTTCGGATGCTTCGCCACGGTGGGGCTGTGGGAGATGTACGGACTGAAGCTGGAAGCGGAACGAGTGTCATTACCTGAGCACATCGAGCGAAAGGATGAAGCTGTAGGTCCTTTTGCTCGCAGCTTGTTCGGATCCAAACCAAGCGGCGAGAAAGCGCTCTACACGCTTGCCGATGCCGCCAACCCATGGGAGACCCTCCATGTTCTCAGGGTCAACGGAGTAGTGATTGGATTTACGTCACCGGCCACAGTGCTCTGCCCGGCAGTGCATCTTGCCGCACCAATCCCCGGAATGAAGTGGACGAGTGATGGCCGATTTAGCGAGCCCACCAACTACCTGGGTGCCCAGCAGCGGCAAGCGCTGGCAGGCTGGCTCAGCGTTGTGCGCCAAGGAATTCTCACAGCAATTGATCTCAACAGCCAAACAATGGCCTCACAGGTGGCCGAGGTACTCAATGGGTTTATAGCCGGCCTAACTGATAACAGGGCTGTAGATCCCATCCTTTCGGAAACCCGCATTGCGAGTCTCCCGCCATTGCCGAAGGCTGTAGATCTTCTCGCCAGAGGTGCGAAGGGAGGTACAAGTCCTAGTAATGCCCAGCTGGCACTGGGGGATCGACGAGAATATCCTCTTCCACAGTCTCCCAAGAATGACATCCCAGTGATTCTTTTGGATCCAGAGATGCCCAATCGCCTCGGATTACCAGCTAGCGAAATAACACTTTATGAAGCTTCCACACTGGAATCAGTAGGATTTGAAAAAGATCAGCTCCTTCGACTGTATGGCAGCAAGATCGAGATAATTACTCCGGATGACATCTTCCTTCCAGAGCTGTATCTGCTTCCTGGTAAATCAGTAATTCTAAATTCCTGGTTGTCGACTTGCCTAGAAGGACAACCTTTGGTGAACGGAAGTCCAGTCACGCCCATACTGCCACTGCGGGAACAGATGCGTGAGCTGTTTAGTAGTTCTGAACTTTCCAGAATCAGTTCTTTGAGAGTTGTCCAGACTGGCGGCGGCTCTGCAATTGAGGTTACCCTGATGCTGCCTCTCAAGGGCAGAAGGGATCTGTATCCAATCAGTCGCATCTTCCCAGTCAAAGAACAGAACCTGATCGATCAGGATCTGCCTGTGATTACGCTCTGGCCCAATATACCTGACTCGAACTGGAAGAACTACTACATATTTTGCGAAGACAGCAGCACAGGCCTAACCGTAGATGGCTACAGCGACTACGAATTAAGTAGCGGTCGTGAAGGGCAGCAAAATGTGAAATACTTCACTAGTAAGCGATTCCCTGACCTAATCAAGCTCATAGAGCGAGGTCAAGTCTGCGGCCTAATTCCTGTCAACCCGCCATCGCTGCCAGGAACGGCATCGGCAGCCTGGCAAGTGGGATTCGACTTCGGAACATCTTTCACAAACTTCTTCATTAACGATGGATCTGGTCCAGCTCGCAAGTCACTAGAGACGCGTGTCATCCCGTTAACTCTTGCCCAGAAGGAGAACCAACAGAATCTTCTCTATAAGTTCTTTATTCCGGAGATCTTGCTTCCAAAGGATTCAAATCCTCCAACTTCTACCGCTCTTAACACCTATGGCTGGCAGGAGGTCAGAGGAAAGGTTCCCGATCTCTACCACGAAGCAAGAGTCCAGTGGCCCAGCACCAATGCACTTGCGCTTCGAGGCGCTGCTGTTCACACAGGATTCAAATGGCGACAACTGCAATATCAGAAGCCATTTCTCAAGGAACTGGCCCTCCTAATCAGCAGCAACGCCGCCGCAGGCGGAGCGACAGAAGTGAACTGGTCGGTATCCTACCCAAGCGCTTTCTCCCCGAATGAAACGCGCAACTACAGGCGCCTATGGGGTGACCTGTGCCAGGATCTGACAACCTTGACAGGTCTACGACATAAGCTTTTGGAGGACGGCGGCGAAGGAGGTCTTCAGACTGAAGCAGTGGCATTCGCTAGCTATTTTGGCAACTATCTTGCTCGTCAAATGGTTCATACTGCTTGTCTAGATGTTGGCGGCGGCACCACTGACATGAGCATCTGGCAGGAAAACGAACTCCTCCACCAGGTTTCCATCCCTTTCGCAGGACGCAACATATGTACCAGCATTCTTCAGTCGAAGCCGTCGTTCATCCGCTTTCTGTTTGCTCCCGGGGTCACCGGCGACATTACAGATGACGATGCAAAGCTTCGCCAGGATCCGAACTTTAGTAGCCGGATAGACAATTGTCTTCGCTACGAATCCGAAGAGCTTCTTCGTGATCGGATGCCAATTCACAGGGCCGAGCAAGACAAACAATTGTTGGGGTTTGTGAGTATAATGGCAGTTAGCTTTGGTGGGATCTATCATTATCTCGGTCTGATCATCAAAGCCCTGGCAAACGAAGATCGGCTTCGTAAACAGGCTGCAGTTCCTGTTTACTTAGGAGGAAACGGTGCTCGTTTTATCAACTGGCTAGATGAGTGTGGCGCGTTCTCGGCTGGGTGTGATGCCGATTGCCTGATGGAGGAGCTTCAACGTAGGAGTTCAGGATTTTTGAACAGCCGCGAGGGCACTGCTACTACAACACTCTCCAACGCCTTCAAGGACGAGACGGCTTGTGGCTTGATCAGCAAAGGTGTCAACCTCAAGGGTAGCTTTGACCCCAGAAAAGATCCCATGATCTCCGGCGAAGAACTGGTTATCAACGGTAAAGTCTTTGGCCCACTTGATCGCATTGCTTTCTTGGACAACCAAAAGGCTGGAGAATCCAATATTGTTGAGAGCTACGAGTTGGCGAGTCTCACAGAATTGCGTCAGTTCGTTAGCAACTATGACGACGCGTTGACATCAAAGCGCATCAATAGCCTCCTGCCCATCCGCTCACTCATCAAAATTGATAATCTATGGGATGAGGTCGAAATCGAGGTGCGTGCCATCTGCTTGAATAGTCTCAATAAAGAGATCAGTGATTTAGAACCGGAACCAGGTTTTGTAATTGGGTTGCGTGCCCTCATTAACACTCTTGCTCGACAATGGGCTCAGCGTTTCTGACAAATCCTTTTGAAGTATCTGCACTCTGATCATGCAGCATATGAAGACCCGAAATCCATCCTCCCCTCTACCTGTCTTTCTTGCCGGAGCCACAGCGATTTCCATCGCGCTTGCAGTGCCTGCCATCGCTCAGTCAAAGCCGCAAGATTCCCATACGGCTCAGGGCACATCCTTGCTAAAGACAAAGGGAGCTGATTCACGGCCGCTATCTGCCAAGCACCCTACATCCAAAGATTCAGTTAATACTTGGGACATTGGCTGGAAGGTCATCGCCGGACTTGGGTTGCTTTCAGGGATGAGTGCTCTGCTTTGGAATTGGTATGACTTTCGACCCAGAGGTGCAAAAGCAAGGAAGCGTCTGGAGGGACTGGAATCATCGGCTCAAACTATTAGTTATTTTCTAGACGGCGTGACAAACCTCAAGAATTGGGCTCAACGACACGAACAGAAAGTAAATGAAGTTACAAGAATAGTGGCACTAGAAAGTTCCTCCCAAAAGGGACTTGCTGAACTTCGAAATAACATGAGAAGTCTTGACAATGAGTTGCAGCAACTAAAACAACAGTATTCAAGGCTAAACGTACAGAATTATGCAATATCATCCAGTTCGCCTCAAGCACCGTTACCGGCGCTCATCACACCATCCCCACTACCCCCAGAGCCGCCAGTGTTCCATGGCGACCAGGTCAAAGATCTATACACTTCAGCAGTGCTAAGCAATGACCGAAGCCGTATTAGAAGCATTACAAAAGCCGAACTGAATATAACCCAGGCATCTGAAGATACTTTAACACGTGGAACATCAGTCGTTAGCACTGAGTTACAGAGTGTGTCCGGAGGCGGAAGCTATTTGCTGGTCGAATGTGGAGGCAAATACTGGATTTGTCCTACCGTTCAGACTCTAACTAGCTTCACGACTTTCAAGCCTCACAAAGGGATATTTGAGTATGAAGAGATTGCCACAGTCTCAACAGCCGAGCTTAAGAAACCGGCTGAAGCAGTAGAAACAAATCAGGGAGTTTGGCAGGTTGTGAGCAAAGGCATTGTGTTGGTTCCTGCCTAACTCAACCGTTGGAAGATTCCAAGTTGGCCAATCTAGATTCTATCTTCAACAGACGTTCAGCCGTACTGACACGGAGAGGATCGGGGTTGACACTCAGCATCCCTTTCTGCCTGAGCTGCCAACGACGGCCATGCTGGACCACCACAGCCGTTGCCGGTTCAATTAGCTGCAACAAAACTGGAAGTTCCTTCACCCCTTCGATGTCGTAAATGCGACCAAGAGTTTCCAGTTGTGTCTTTCGCTCGAGGGTCCCTGGGCGAGGCACGAGCAACCAGTTCGAATCCAAAGATTCAAGCGCCCAAGTGTTTCCATGGGTAGAAGCCTCCAACTCAGTTTCAGAAATCTCTCCTAGAAGCGTGCGGCTAGTAATACTGCATGGACGGCTGAACGGCTCCAGAAGTGAAGGTGCATTGGCATATACATCTAGAAGGCTCTCAAGGGGAAGGTTGAGTCGTGGCACCAACATCTCTTTGGACTCGGGACTTACTGGAAGCTCTGGCCTCATTTGAGTTCGCTCAGTCTGCTGATCGCTTTCACTGAGATCAAGCAGACGCTTCTCCATTCTCTCCATACGCTCAAGAAGATCGTGTACATCGGTGGAAAGGCGATCAACCATATGTGTAAACTGTTCCTCTGTGGTGAGGAAGCTATCTGTGAGTTTTTTAACGCTGCTGAGCAGGAATTTGATCGATTCGACAACCCTGCTCTCCTCCATGGTCGATGCCCTTGCCTTGCCTACCTTGTTGATTGATCATAACATCCACTTGAATTGTCGATTCAGGTGTCAGCGCATCTAGCGCAGACCAGATCATTGACATTTTAGAAATCCTACGACTAGCATGGCTATGGCTAATAACGATCAGATGCTGACACTCGGGTCCAACTGATGGATGACCTCCTCAACTTAGCGAAAGTCGCTATTCTGTTATTCATGGTTTTGGTGGCCTTCGTAGCTTTGGTGATCTCGGCTCAGCTCGGGCGCCTGACCACGCCGCTGGCATCCAGGCTGGCGCTTCTCCACCAGGATGACTCGAAGTCACTAGAACTAGGTGATCGTCTTGAGCGCATCAAAAGCCGCTACATCGCTCTATTGTCCCATGTCGATGAAGTTGATACGGCCGAATTTAGCGCTGGCGAGATCGAGACAATCTCACTTCCCTTTTTCTTCCGTCACATCACTGCCGCCTCGGCTCAGAGCTGGATCCGCCAAGCACCAGGCATTCTGATCTCCCTAGGACTTCTTGGGACTTTTGCTGGTTTGACAGTCGGTCTCAGTGAGATTTCTAGAGCCCTTGATAAGAATGCCAGTACTGCTGAAACGATGGCAGCCCTGTCAGGAATTGTGGCACCCATGGGGGCCGCCTTTCAGACCAGCCTCTTAGGTCTATTTCTTAGCCTAATGGTTTTGATCTGGACGCAGATCGTCGGAACCAGAGACTGCCTTCAGAGCTGTGAGGCCCTGTTAAGTAGCTGGCTGGAAACAGTGCTTCCCCAACAGCTTGACAGCAAAGTAATGGCACCACTTCGACAATCAATCCTGGATCTCAATAAGTCAACTCGTGAACTTCCAGTAGCTGTTCATGCCGCTGTCGAGTCAGCAATGAAGGATGCTTTCTCCGCCAAGCTAAAGGAGATTTTTGATGTGAATTCCACCTTGACGTCCCAAGCTCAAATTGCTGTCCGCCAGCTAGGGAGTGTGGCTAACTCTTTTAATGAAAGTGGACAAGATTTTGTGCAGGCGGCCCAGGCTTTTCGCGATACCGACTTTGCTACTACATTGCAGGCATCGGTACAGAGCTTGCAGGAATCACAGGCCAACATCACAGCCAGCTCCGATGGCCTCAGCACCCGTCTTGTCGATGTGCGTGATTCGCTGTTGGCCACACAATCGGAGTGGAGACTGCTTGCCAAAACGGCTGAGACAGAACTGCAAACCTGTCGACTCGCCAGCCAGCAGATCCAGCAGGAGATCCAATCGCTGAAGCAGGCCACCCAGTCAATGGAAGAAAGCAACCAATCAGCCACGGAATCCACTAAACAGCTACGAGAAGCCCGTCTCGAGGTTATGCGCGATCGCAAGCTGGCCCTTGAGGTAGCCGAATTGGTCCGCACTCGGTTGGCTACTGATGCCTCTGTGGCCGAAAGCTGCCAAGTATTCGCGGATTCCCTAGAGACCGCTCTTAGCAACTGGAACCGTAATGTGGTGCGCCTTGATGACCTCACCACTGCCTACGTGTCTTCTGTTCAGAACGCCAAGCTTGAAGATGAGGCCATACTAGCCGAGCGGAGCAAGCAAGCCCGCGACACTATCGAGCAACTGCGGAACCAGCTGCAGAATGATCTTGGTACCGCCATCGCCACCCAGCGAACTGCCTTGGCGCAACTTGATGTGCCCACTCGTAACGCCAGCGATCTCAGCCTGGGGCTTATCAAGTCATTAACTGATCTTGAGGCCCGCATACTCAACCTGCGTTCCCTATCTCAAAACGATGGCAGAGACATTGTTGGAGGCCGCTGACCATGGGACGTTTGAGTCGTCACTCACGAGAGACTGACACAAGTTACTGGATCGGCTACACCGATTTACTTAGTAACAGCCTCCTTGTCTTACTACTGACCATAGCCATCACAGCCATCGCCAGGGCTAGCAACGAGAAACCACCACTAGTTCCTCTGACTGAGCGTGAGTCCTTTCGTTTCAACACAGGGAGCTATGTGCTTGGACCTGAGTTTAAAAAAGCTTTGGATAGACGTTTACCAGAAATTCGAGACATCATCAAGCAGTACCGAATTGACAGCGTTGAGGTGATCGGCCACACCGATGGACAGCCTTCGCCGGGAATGAGTAACCTAGATCTGCTTTTGCCGAAGGCTAGGGGCTCTTCAGCTCTTAAGGGCTTTCTTGCCGGCTCGAATACGGATCTTGGTTTGCTCCGAGCTCTAGCCGTTGCCAATGAACTGAAGTCCAGACTTGATCCTGACGGCAGTCAGAGGTTAACCATCCGCCCCTATTCAGCCGGTAGTCTTATCACTGTTGATGGACGTTTTGCTCCCGCTGATACCAAAGATCGAGCTGATCGACGCCGCATAGAGCTGCGTTTCACGCGACAGGAGGACCGCTGACATGACCGCAACACCCACACCGCTCGACCGTCTTTTGCAACTGGAGCGAGATATCGAACAGCTTCGAGCCCAGACAGCTAGGCCCGCTCCACCGCCAGGACCTCCTGGCGAATCTCCGGCTCGCAGGCCATGGCCTGTGGATGAACTCTTACTAACAAGACTCATTCGTCGCTCCCCTCAAGCCTTGGCGGCCTACCAGGAGCCTGCAGAACTAACCACTACGGCTGATCGTGGTCTTCGCCTCACCGTAGCTGAGTCCGACTCAGTATTTCGATTCTGCGAGCTCATAGGTGGTGACGCCGTTGTCTGGGTCCAGGCAGATCCAACATCGTGGGTATGGGAATGCGAGTCCTTCCAACAGATCTTTTCCGTGCCCAAAGGACTAGAGGGGAAACAGGATCTTGTTCTACAGATGCTTCCAGTCTTTAAGCCTGTGGTGCGTGGCCAACAATGGACCCTGTTCCGTCCAGGCGAGATGGTGCCTCGTCATCGTCCTTTCCCCGAGAAGGAGAGTCAGAACATGCTCCTCCGCCGCTTGGAGAGTTTGGAGCGTCGGGTTAGTCAAGAGATGACCAGACAGGAGAACGAGCTCAATAAGCTTCGCTCTGAGCTGCGGGTTCAGCAGGATCTGCTCAATCGACTCCTGCGAATCACAGACATGAGTCCATGAGTTTCAACAAGCTAGATAACGTATTTGAAGGTTTAACGGCTGACGTCTTTTTATGCGACCCCTACGTCTACTTCATGGCCAGGGGTTTCTCAAGAACTGTCTGTATGTGTGGGGCTTCAGTGGTGACGGCCACCCTGCGGAAGCCTGAAAGCGTTGAAGGACTGGTTACCTTTCCGGGGTCACTGGTGACTAGATCTGAGACCCAGTTAGGTTCTGATAGAACATGCTCAAGGGACGAGGACTAATATATTTAAGCACCAACCAACCACCGCTCCTTCAGCTATTGGGTGGCCGACCTGCTGCAAGGCGACTACAAGCGCAGTGACTTCAGCAAGGTGGTAGTGCCCTTCACGGTGCTGCCACGTCTGGCCTGCGTGCTCGGGGGGCCAGTGTGGTCAAGTTGATGGAGGTGAAGGAGCTGCGGGAGAGTGTTGATGAACCTGGATTCTGTGAACAGAAGCTCCCGCTGAGCCGTCTGGATGAGTCCTGCTGCCACTGGTCGCTGTAAGGAGATAGCAGTGAACAACTGTCAATTTAGTCCAATATCAGACATCGACGCCGACGTCCCTTAGAACTAATTCTTGAATAGCCGCAGATTAATAAAGACCAGAATTAGACGCAATAAGGTGGGTTGGGACTAAACTCCTCTTGGCTTGATAGCTCAATCCAGTGAAACCTCCTTCAATACAACCCACCAGGATCCCTGCCTCCGAGTCCACCAAGACAACATTGTAAGATGTGACAAGCACAGTCTTACGTCCATCCCGATGGGGTACGCGTTCCAAGTCGTTCCATTCAATGCATTGCTTTCTTCCAGTAACGAGTTGTCTCGACTTGAAAAACCCTTGGATCGGCATCAGGCGCTGAAGGTTGGTGCTTGCTCGATCATTGTTATTGACCACAGCAACCAATGCATTTCTGGAATTTCTGAAGAAAAGCGATGCCTCGCCGCCTGGGTTCGGAATCAACGTTCAGCGGTGAGATACGTCAGGTATAAGGGCGCATCGTCTATGAGGGGTGCACTTAATGCTGATATTTCTAATGCTTCAGATCGAGCGAAGAGTCAACTCGACTGGCTTCGTTGCAATGCTCCCGAGTTGAGAAGGACTGCGCAGCTAAGACTTCAAGAGGCATCTACGTTTGTCTCATTGGACGAAGCCAGAGGGTATATCCAGACGTATCTGCGTGAGATTGCCAAGATCAAGTCGGCAAAGCAAGCCAAGACCTTCACGATCGGTTTTTTGGTTGCCGGACTTGTTTTCCTTTTCGCATCTCCACTTCTAGGATGCTTACTTTTATTGGTAGCGTTAATCATCTTTCTCCTCAATCGTGACAATTGGAACAGCATTAAGGAGGCCGAGCGAACACGGCAGAGTCAAATCATTGAAATGAAGCAGGAGCTAGCCATTGCAGAACAGTTCGAATCTGAACTTAATCCTTCTCCTTTGATTAAGACCGACGAAACAATCAAACCCAGTATCGCAGCAATTGCAAGGGATCTTGAGAGAAAGCATGTGTTCTTGGAGGTTGCCTGCCGAAGCCTCAACTCTATGGCGGTTTCATGGGAGCAACTTGCAGAGGAAGTTCTGTCTGACATGACAGATCTCCCATCAACTGCGCACACCACTAGTAGAGAGCCTAGAGGTGATCAAGCAGTATCCAAAGTAAGCAGTGATGGTGACGACGAGAGTAGTCTAAGAATCACAGTGGCATGCGAGAGGGATGTTGACGACTACTATTTTCGTCTAGATCTTGAGCAGGCACACCACATAATGAGGCACTTAGGATACAGGCGAATGCCTCGTGAATGGATGACACTAAGCATGAAGGCTGAAGAAAGGATCAGCCGATTCCTGGCTGAGCAGATTGGCATATCATATGAAGACTACTACTGGAGCTCCGATGATGGAGAATTCAAAGCCGAGTTTATGGATTAGCTTGCTTTGATTCAGAAAGCAGAACACGCAGATTATTCTGGGGAGCCTGAAAAGCAGCCAATCCCTTAGACCTTTTCGGCGATCGTCCCAAGCGCATTAAATGAGTTCAACTACTTCAGATTCTATATCTCTAGCTGAGTGAAAAGGCTATCGGGCAATCCGTTCTCGCACGCTTTGAACAAGGGATTACCTCCGAATCGTGTAAGACACGAATCAACGTGGCATGTTCTCGCCACTACTTCCGCAGATGCTTTCACAAGGAATGCCATCCTTATCGCGATCCAGCTTGGTATTACCCTCGTTGTAAGACCTAACCGCCTCTGCGCAGTTCGAAAAGGAAGAGCAATTCTGGGCAAGAGCAGTTCCAGAGCCAACCAGAAATGCCCCAAGCAAGGCTTGGATGGCGACCTTTGTGTTGATCATTCGCCAAAACTTAAAAATCCAAAGCACAACTTACACCAAGTCACGGTCACTCGTCAACTTAGCCTAATTGCGAATCTTCTCATCGGTCTCTCTGCTCCACAGTTAGGAGCAAGTCTGCACGTTGGCTTGGTTTCGTCGCATTGTGGGGGGCTACAAAGTTGGCCATCGGGGGCTGCTCCTCAATGCCCTGCCCCTCTCAGTTCGCCTCAGGCTGTCAGGAACTGTACCGGTAGCTGGATTCGGTATGGTCCTGGATCTGGATAGCCACCTCAGCGCAGCGCCTCGCAGGCCACCCCATCGCCATCACGATCCAGGTAGCTGTGGCCCTGACGCAGCAGTTCCTGGGCCCTGGCAAAGCTGCCGATCTCCTTGCACAGGTAGCGGCTGGCCGATGGCGTAGCTATCGGTTGCATCGTCCCAACAGGGGCTGGAATCGGCGGCTTGCTAGTGGATTTTGTCCCTGATCGCCTTCCTCGGCGGAAGTCCCACGGCCGATTGATTCCGCCTGGCACGGCCCAGACACCCAGGCTCGCCCTCTCTGCTTCGCGCTCCGCCTTGAGGTAGGCGGCTGCATCGCACTTCGCCAGGTACTGGCGATACGCGAACGCCTGACCGGCGCGAACCATCCTCAGGTTGATGCTACGCCCATTGCGCTGGATGTCGGCCACAGTGCGCCAATAGCGATCTTGGTCCTTGATGACCAACTGCACATTTGCCCCTATCGGTGCCATCTCCTGTAGCAGGCGCCGTGAGGCCATGCCGTAGGGCGCCTGGGCCGTCTCAGGGGCATCGATACAGGCCAGGCGGATCGTCACCTTCTTCCCGCCTTCCTCGACCCGGAGGGTGTCGCCGTCACCGACTGAGATCACCGTGGCCGCAGCGGCAGGGCCAGCGAGGACCAGCCATACGGCACACAGACGAAGGATTCGACTAAGGCTTAGCTGCTTTCGCTCCATCACACTTCGCGTTCTTCTGGATCGCTGCATCCTTGGTCGAGCGGCAGAGGTACTGGGTACTGCCGTTGCTTTTCTGCACCTTCTGCCAATAGAAGCCTCCGGGACTCGGCTTTCCTTCAGCGACCACCTTTGCACCGGCTGGTAGCGAAACCAGGGTGAGGGTGGCCAAGGCCGTTGCTAGCAGGACTGGGAAGCGCATCGTGCAGGAGCTGGTTAAGGCCATTCTCGCTGACTTTTCCGCCCCCGGGAACCCTGTAACCAGCCACACCACCACCATGTCCCGCTACCTCTGGCACTTCGACGCCGACGGCTTGCCCCTCGAACGCATCGACAGCCATACCGCCAGCAAGTCCCCAGGTTCACCGTCGCCTTGACGAATTGCTCGACCCCTCGGATGGCAGGCGTTCCATGTCCATCTGTTACCCAAGGGTGGCTTGGTCTCCCCCCCGCCCCCCCAGTAGTGACCTACTCTGCTGCATTCTTGAACAACCTGATGGGAGAGCACTGCTAAGGGGCGCGCCATCAAAGGTGCTCAAAGCATCGCAACCGTGATTCGGCGCCTTGAGGGGATCAGCGACGAGTAGAAGCCTGGCCGAAGAGCATGAGCAAAATCTGTATAGCTTGATCTTGACCTGGGCCAGCAGCTGCAGAGCGGCTTTGGGCTTGCGAATGATCTGATCGGGTATGCCGCGGATGTGTTTCATGGTGGAGACCCAGGCCCTGACTGGCCAGATGAGGACTCTTATTGAGCCTGCACTGGTTTCCGGGACGCACGACATCAAAATACCAAAAATTTCCTGTATTATCTACTGCACAACGTCTCTATAACATTCTTTGGTGGTCTAATGGCGGGCGAACCGACTAAGAATTATTTCCTTATCCTCCTCGACGCTTATACCAAGTGGGAAGGAAGGATCAAGGCGTTTGGCTCACTTGCTGGTCTACTTATAATTCTAGTTGGGTCTGCATGGGCAGCCGTGGCAACAGCATTACACTCTGCCGCGTCTTTTCTGACCTCATTCCTCACCACATTGCCTCTTGCTCTGTCAGCTGGAATGCTGGCAGCTCTGGTTACGCGCTACCCAGCTGATAATCCGTTTTCGCTGGCGCTTTTGGCAAGTCTGATTTTTATAGGGACTTCTTTGATAACTAGGTGGCTTGGCATTGGATTGCATGTTGACTATCATGAGGTTGTTGGCTCGTTGAGTTTCCTGGGCCCCTTTTTCGACAATATAGGGTTAGGGTTTGGAAAGGTTTATGCATTTATCCTCTTGTTTCCATTTGCTGTGATAAGGGAATACTTCCGACTATATGGAGTGGCTGGTTTTTCTATATCAACGGCTACAGGAGTTATAGCTGGGAGAGTTGTTGGAAGAAGACGCCAATAGTTGACTTCATAGCGGGAGGAATCAATCTGATTTCATTCTGGGCAACGGGTCTCAGCCGACTAGACGGTCGCTACAGCCGCGATTTCTCGATGAGCAGCCTTCCGCAGTGTGCGATGAAGGCAGTGCACTTCTGACCTAGACATTAGCCAGTGGTCCCGCCCCCTGTGTGCACGCCGATGAAGTAGTAGGTAAAGAAGCAATCATAGATACTGATCCCGGCGGAGGGCTGTAGCGAAACAAGGTTCCACCAGGTCGTCATGATGGAAGGTACCTCGCCGGCATGATGGGATCCCTTCCAGCATTCGTAATCGTGGAAGTTGTCCGGTGACTATCTGGTTGAGTACCTCCATCAACCTGATCGCCACGGACGCGTTTCATGGTGGAGTCCGAGGCCCTGACTGGCCAGATGAGGTCTCTCATTCAGCCTGCTTCGATCCGCCCTCGGGGGAGGGGGGGGGGGGGGGGGGGC
>CALRJV020000008.1:0-83236 GCA_943367705.1 Synechococcus sp. UW140 | reverse complement strand
GGCGCTGCCCGCCGGACAGCTGGGAGGGGTAGCGGTTGCCGTAGCCCCGCAGGTGCACGAGGTCGAGCAGTTCATCGACCCGCCGGCGGATCGCCTCGGGCTTCCAACGGCGCAGCTCGAGGCCGAAGGCCACGTTGCGACGCACGTTGCGGTGCTTGAACAGGGCGAAATGCTGGAAGACGAAGCCCACCTGGCGCTCCTGCACCGACCGCTCGGTCGCCTCTTCGCCGGTGATCCAGATGCGGCCGGCATCGGCCTCCTCCAGCCCGGCGATCAATCGCAGCAGGGTGCTCTTGCCCGACCCGGAGGGTCCGAGCAGGGCCACCAGGGAGCCGCTGTCCACATCGACGCTGACGTCGTCGACGGCGCGGAAATCGCCGAAGCTCTTGCTGACGTTGGCGACGCGGATGCCCATCGAAACGGCCTGGGTGGCTGGGAAAGATCGACTATACCGGTAAGCGCACCGCTGAACCGTCCTTTAGTCTGACCCCGTCGTCGCGCCCAGCGCCGTCCCCTCCCCCGCCCCGTGACCCTGACCCGATGACCCCCGCCCTCCTGCGTCGCTGGCGACCACCGGCCCTGGCGCTGCCCAGCTGGCCCTGGCGCATCACCTGGACCTACCTGGGCCTGATCCTGTTCCTGCCCCTGGGGGCCATGCTGCTCCGGGCCGCCGAGGTGGGACCCGTCGGTTTCTGGGAGATGGCCACCACGCCGGAGGCCATCGCCACCTACAAGGTCAGCTTCGGCCTGGCCCTGGTGGCCAGCCTGATCAACGGCGTCTTCGGGCTGGTGGTGGCCTGGGCGCTGGTGCGCTGCCGTTTTCCGGGCCAGCGCCTGCTCGATGCCCTGATCGATCTGCCCTTCGCCCTTCCCACCGCCGTCGCCGGACTCGCCCTCACGGCCGTGTACAGCACCAACGGCTGGCTGGGCCAGCCGCTCCACGAGGCCTTCGGCATCAAGGTGGCCTTCGCCGCCCCGGGGGTGACGGTGGCGATGGTGTTCATCTCCCTGCCCTTCGTGGTCCGCACCGTGGAGCCCGTGCTGCGTTCGCTTGAGAAGGAGCAGGAGGAGGCGTCCTGGTGCCTGGGGGCCACGCCGCTCCAGACCACCCTGCGGGTGGTGCTGCCCCAGCTCCTGCCGGCGATCCTCGGCGGGGTGGCCCAGGGCTACAGCCGGGCCGTGGGGGAGTACGGCTCGGTGGTGATGATCTCCAGCAACGTGCCTTTCAAGGACCTGATCACCCCCACGTTGATCATCCAGAAGCTGGAGGAATACGACTTCGACGCCGCCACCGTGATCGGCGCGGTGATGCTGATCTTCTCCCTGCTGAGCTTGCTGGTGATCAACCTGCTGCAGGTGTGGGGCCAGCGCTACCAGGGCGATGCGGCCTGATGGCTCTCCCACTTCCGTTGCGTTGATCCTTCCGCCATGACCATCGTCGTCCCCACCCTGGAGAGCCCCGCCGTTCGGGCCCCGCGTCCCAGGTCACTCCGCCAGGGCCTGGATCTGCCGGCGATCCTGATCCCCCTGGTCGCCTGCGTCTACGTGGGGGTGGTGATCCTGCTGCCGGCCCTGAGCGTGGTGGCCTCGGCCTTTGCCAAGGGGCTGGGTCCCTTCCTGGAGAACTTCCAGTCCCACGAACTGATCTCGGCCCTGCGCCTCACCCTGTTTGCCACCGCCGTGGCGGTGCCCTGCAACGTCATCTTCGGCCTGGCCGCGGCCACCGCCATCGCCCGCCGCCAGTTCCGGGGCAAGGCCCTGCTGCTGAGCGTCATCGATCTGCCCTTCTCGATCTCACCGGTGGTGGTGGGCCTGATGCTGGTGCTGCTCTACAGCCCCAGCCATGGCCTGCTGGGGGGTGTCATCGAGAGCCTGGGCTGGAAGATCATCTTCTCCTGGCCCGGGATCGTGCTGGCCACGATCATCGTCACCTTCCCTTTCATGGCCCGGGAGGTGATCCCCCTGCTGGAGGAGGAGGGCTGGGAGCAGGAGGAGGCCGCCCGCACCCTCGGCGCCAGCAACTGGCAGGTGTTCTGGAAGGTGACGCTCCCCTCGGTGCGCTGGGCCGCCCTCTACGGCCTGATCCTCACCACGGCCAGGGCCCTGGGGGAATTCGGAGCCGTCGCCGTGGTCAGCGGCAACATCGAGGGCCTCACCCAGACCCTGCCCCTGTTCGTCGAGGACGCCTACAAGAACTACCAGACCGAGCTGGCCTTCGGGGCGGCGATGGTGCTGGGGGGCGTGGCGATCGTGTCGCTGCTGCTCAAGCTCCTGGTGGAGCAGCTGTTGGAGCAGGACAAGAAGGCGAGCCGGACCCCCCAGGACGGCTGATCGGGTCCTGGGAACAGCTCCCGGGCGCCTCGATCTGGAGCGTGCTGTGGGTGATGCCCAGCTGGGCGAGCCGCTGCTGGGCGAGCGACAGCAGCTCCCCATCCAGCGGGCCATCACCGCGGCCCACCAGATGGGCCGTCAGGGCGGTGCGGGAGGTGCTCACGCCCCAGACGTGCAGATGGTGGACGTTCTCCACGCCGGGCAGGGCACGCAGGGCCGCCTCCACCTCGGCCAGATCAATGCCCCGCGGCACGGCGTCGAGGCTGGCGCTGAGGGCTTCCCCCAGCAGTTCCCAGCCGCTCCAGGCCACCGCCAGCCCCACGCCGATGGCGGTGGCCGCATCCAGCCACATCCAGCCCACCAGCCCCACCAGCACCGCGCTGACCAGCACGGCGGCCGAGACGGCGGCATCGGTGAGCAGGTGCACCACCGCCGCCCGCCGGTTCAGATCGTGGTGGTGGCCGGTGCCGAACAGCCGGGCCGAGAGCAGGTTGATCACGATGCCGGCCGCCGCCGCCCAGGCCACCGGGCCGCTGACCACCGGCACCGGATCCAGCAGCCGCTGCACCCCTTCGACGATCACCACCCCGGCCGCCATCAGGATCAGGGCCGCGTTCATCAGCGAGGCCAGCTGGGTGCTGCGGCCGAAGCCGTAGGTGAAGCGGGCCGTGGCCGGACGGGCGCTGAGCCGTTCGGCCCCCCAGCCGAACAGCAGGCCGGCCACGTCACCGAGGTTGTGGACGGCATCGCCGATCAGGGCCAGGGAGCCGAAGCCGATGCCGATCGCCAGCTGCAGCCCCGAGAGGCCGCTGTTCAGCAGCACACCCCAGAAGAACGCCCTGGGCGAACCCTTGCGGTGTTGATGCCCGTGCTCGTGGGCTTGCTCGTGTTGGTGGGAGTGGGACGCCATGGAGGCGTCTTAGCAGCGCTGGCCCCGGCTGGCCTCAGCTCTGGTAATGGGAATCGAGCCAGCACCGGGGCAGGGCCTCGCCGGAAGGGAAGAACAGGTCGGCCTTGGCGTACTCCTGGGGATCCTGCATCTCCTCGCCGCCATGGAGACGGCCCTGGACCCGGGTGTCGAAGGGGTTGAACAGCTGCTTGACGTTGAGCACCTCCACGAGGCTGGCCTCATCGTTGTGGCGTACTTTCAGGAACATCGCCCTGCTCCGGTTCTCGATACCTTCAGTCTGGTGCCACGGCTCCGGCAAAGGTAGCGAGCGTGACATTTCTCCCGCGCCGTCGCCGAGCCCCCCGCGTTCGTTTCCCGTTCCATGGCCCACCACCAGATCCTGATCGTCGGCGGAGGGGCTGCGGGCCTCACCGTGGCCAGCCAGCTCAAACGGGCCCGGCCCGGTCTGGAGATCGCCATCCTGGAGCCCTCCCCCGACCACTACTACCAACCGGGCTGGACCCTGGTGGGCGCCGGCGTCTTCACCCTCGAGCAGACCCGCCGCGCCGAGGCGGACCTGATCCCCGAAGGGGTGCGCTGGATCCGCGCCGCCGCCGCCGGTTTCGATCCGGTGGCCGGCACCGTCACCAGCAGTGACGGCGAAACGCTCCACTACGACGCCCTGGTGGTGGCCACCGGCATCAAGCTCTGCTGGGACCGGATCAAGGGCCTGCCGGAGGCCCTGGGCACCAACGGCATTACGAGCAACTATTCCAAGGATCTGGTCGATTACACCTGGCAGACGATCCAGGCCTTCCGCGGCGGCAACGCGATCTTCACCTTCCCCGACACGCCGATCAAGTGCGCCGGGGCGCCCCAGAAGATCATGTATCTGGCCGACGACGTCTTCAAGGGCTCGCCGGCGGTGACGGCGGCCACCCAGGTGATCTACGCCACCGCCACCCCCGGGATTTTCGCCATCCCCACCTTCGCCGAACCCCTGCGTCAGGTGGTGGCCCGCCGCGGCATCGACCCCCGCTACCAGCACACCCTCAAGGAAGTGCGCGCCGCCAGCAAGGAGGCGGTGTTCGCCGTCAAGGACGGGGACACGGTGCGCGAAGAGGTGCTCCCCTTCGGAATGCTGCACGTCACCCCGCCGATGGCGGCTCCGGATGTGGTGGCCACCAGCCCCCTGGCGGTGGCCGGACCGGGCGGCTGGGTGGACGTGGACAAGTTCACCACCCAGCACGTGCGCCATCCCAACGTCTTCTCCCTCGGCGACGTCTCCTCGCTGCCCAATTCCAAGACCGCCGCGGCGGTGCGGGGCCAGGCGCCGGTGCTGGTGGCCAACCTGCTGGCCCACCTCGATGGCCAGCCCCTGGCGGCCCGCTACGACGGCTACGCCTGCTGCCCGCTGATCACCGGTTACGGGCGCGTGATCATGGCCGAGTTCAACTACGACGCCCAGCCCGTTCCCTCCTTCCCCCTCGATCCCACCCAGGAGCGCTGGAGCATGTGGGTGGTCAAGAAGGACGTGCTGCCCTGGATCTACTGGAACCGCATGCTCAAGGGAGCCCCCCACGAGCGGCGCTTCATGCCGGGGGCGGCGGGCTGAGCTCGCCACCGGAAGGCTTCAGGTGCCCCAGCCGCTCCTCCAAGCCGTGGAGCATCTCCAGGGCGAACATCGGCAGTTCCTGGAGGGCGAACAGGAATTCCTCCCGGTTCATCTCCAGCAGTTGCGTGTCCTCCAAGGCGGTGGCGGTGCCGAAGCGCTGGTGCTCGGTGCCCACCAGGGCACCCACCCCGAAGCTGCTGCCGGGGCCGAGGATTTCGCCGTGGTGCTCCTGGCCCCAGTCGATCCGGACCGACCCATCGACGATGCCGAAGACGGACGCCCCCTGATCACCCTTCCGGAAGATCACCTCCCCCGCTGCGTAGCTGCGCAGTTTCTGCTTCTGTGCCAGAAGCCGCATGGTGGTCAGGGCTGCCGCTGGGGAGGGGGAGGTCATCGGGGACTCCAGGATGGGACCACCATGCTGACGGACGGTTAAGGATCAGGTGGTGAAGGGGCTGCCTGACATGGTCACCGGGGAGGGCGTCACGTCCCAGATCCGTTCGGCATACTCCGCGATGGCCCGATCGGAGGAGAAGAAGCCGCTGCGGGCCGTGTTCAGCAGGGCTATCAGATTCCAGCGGTTGCGGTCGGCCCAGGTGGCGTTGATGGTGTCCTGGGCCCGGAGGTAGTCGCTGAAATCGGCCAGCACGAAGAAGGGATCGGCCCCCCGCAGCTGGTCCGTCAGGGGTCGGAACCGGTCGGTGTCCCCCTGGCTGAAGTGTCCCCGGTCGATCAGCTCGAACACCTCCGCCAGCAGCGGATCGCCACCCAGCCACTCCCAGGGCCGATAGTGGCCGCGCAGCTGGGCGATCTCCTCGGTGGTGCGGCCGAAGAGGAAGAAGTTGTCGGCCCCCACCTGCTCGCGGATTTCCACGTTCGCTCCATCGAGGGTGCCGATGGTGAGGGCGCCGTTCATCATGAATTTCATGTTGCCGGTGCCGGAGGCCTCGAGGCCGGCGGTGGAGATCTGCTCGGAGAGATCGGCGGCGGGGTAGACGCGCTCGCCGAGCTTGACGTTGTAGTCGGCGAGGAAGATGACGCGCAGGCGGCCGTCCATGTCGGGGTCGGCGTTGACGACATCGGCGATGCCGTTGATGAAGCGGATGATCAGCTTGGCCATGGCATAGCCGGGGGCCGCCTTGCCGCCGAAGATCACGGTGCGGGGGGCCATGCCGTCGGCGAGGCCGTTCTTGATGCGCAGGTACTGGGCGATCACCTGAAGGGCATTGAGGTGCTGGCGCTTGTACTCGTGGATCCGCTTCACCTGCACGTCGAAGAGGCTGTCCGGGTCGATGGCCAGCTCCAGTTCCCGCTGGATGTAGCCGGCCAGCCGTTCCTTGGCGGTCCGCTTGCACTGGCCCCAGCGTTCCAGGAAGGCCCCGTCGTTCTGCAGATCCTCCAGGCGCCGCAGGGCCTGCGGCCAGACGGGCCAGTCGGGGCCGATCGCCTCGCAGAGGAGGGCGTGCAGGGAAGGGTTGGCCAGGGCCACCCAGCGCCTGGGGGTGACGCCGTTGGTGACGTTGGTGAACTTCTCCGGCCAGAGGGCGGCGAATTCGGGGAAGAGGTCCTGCTGGACCAGGGCGCTGTGGAGGGCGGCGACGCCGTTGACGTGGTGGGAGCCGACGGTGGCGAGGTGGGCCATGCGGACGGCCTTGTCGCCCGATTCATCGATGATTGAGAGGTGGCGCAGCACGGCGTCGTTGCCGGGGTACTTGAGGCGCACCTGCTGGAGGAAGCGGTGGTTGATCTCGAAGATCAGCTCGAGGTGGCGGGGCAGCAGGGACCCGAACAGATCGAGGCCCCACTTTTCGAGGGCTTCCGGCAGGAGGGTGTGGTTGGTGTAGGAGAGGCAGGCGGTGGTGATGGCCCAGGCGGTGTCCCACTCGAGGTGCTTGTCGTCGAGGAGGAGCCGCATCAGCTCGGCGACGGCGATGGAGGGGTGGGTGTCGTTGAGCTGGATGGCCCAGTGGTCGGGGAACTCCTGGACGGGAATGCCGCGGGCATCGAGGCTGCGGATCATGTCCTGCAGCGAGCAGCTGACGAAGAAGTGCTGTTGCATCAGGCGCAGGCGCCGTCCCGCGTCGGTGCCGTCGTTGGGGTAGAGCACCTTGGAGATCGTTTCCGAGCCCACCTTCTGTTCGACGGCGCCGTAGAAATCGCCGCTGTTGAAGGTCTGGAAGTCGAAGGATTCGCAGGCCTCCGCCCGCCACAGGCGCAGCCGGTCGCAGGTGTTCACCCGGTAGCCCAGCACCGGCACGTCGTGGGGGATGCCGATGGCGTGCTCGGCGGGGATCCAGCGCACCCGGAAGGTGCCGTGGCCGTCGCGGTAGCTCTCGGTGTGGCCGCCGAAGCCCACGAAGCAGGCCTTCTCGGGCTGGACGATTTCCCAGGGCCAGCCGCCCTTGAGCCACTTGTCGGTGATCTCCACCTGCCAGCCGTCGCGGATGAGCTGGTCGAAGATGCCGAATTCGTAACGGATGCCGTAGCCGGTGGCGGGGATCTCGAGGGTGGCGAGGGATTCGAGGAAGCAGGCGGCCAGGCGACCCAGGCCGCCGTTGCCCAGGCCCGGTTCCTCCTCCACCTCGAGGATCTCCTCGATGTCGTCGATGCCGAACGACCGCAGGGCCTCGGCGGCCTCCTGCTGGATGCCGAGCATCAGCAGGTTGTTGCCAAGCTGGGGGCCGATCAGGAACTCGGCAGAGAGGTAGGCGACGATCCGCCGGGGGTGGGCGGCGATCGCTTCGATACCGGCCAGGTAGCGGGTCATCAGCCGGTCCCGCACGGCGTAGCTGAGCGCCATGTAGAGGTCGTGGCGGTCGGCTTCCTGCACCCGCCGGCCCAGGGAATAGAAGAGGTGCTCGATGAGCCCGTCGAGCAGATCCTTCGCCGTCAGGCCGTTGCGCTGGGGATCGGCATAGGTGCCGGGTTCAGGTAGGCCCATGACGGGGGCGAGGGTGCTGGTCATGGCTGGACGGGCATGGGCACAGTCTCACCCTCACCACGGATGGTTAAGACCCGGGGCAGGAGCCGTCCCGCCGCCTTGGTCACCGCGTCGCCTTGGGAAGATGGAAGGGCTTGCCGGCGATCCATTCCAGACCCTGAAGCCCAGTCCGGGGTGGCCAGCACTCCGTCCTCCACCCCGGGCGCGTCCTGCCCCCGGGAGGGCTCGGTGCTGATCTGTGGCCTCGGATCCCTGGGCCAGGCCTGCCTGCTGCGCCTGCTGCCCTTCGATGTGCCGCTGCGCTGTCTGGATCGGGAGCGGCCCGACTGGCGCGATCCCCGCCTGGAGGAACGCTTCGGATCGACCCTGGTGCTGGGGGACATGCGTCTGCCCCATGTGCTCTCCCAGGCCGGGGTCGAGACGGCCCGCGCCGTGCTGCTGCTCAGCACCGAGAGCACGGTGAACGTGGAGGCGGCCCTCCAGGTGCGGTTGCTCAATCCCTCGGCCGACCTGGTGGTGCGCTCCTCCGGCCAGCTGGCCAGCCTCGGGGCCCTGCTTGAGGAGCGCTTGCCCGGGGTGGCCGTGGTCGATCCCCTGCTGCTCACGGCCGGGGCCATCACCGAGGCCCTCCGGCCCGGCGACCAGGAGGCCTGCTTCCGGGTGGATGGCCAGTCCTATCTGGTGGTGGAGGGAAACGACCCGGCCCGCCGGCAGCAGCGCCGCCTGCGCCAGGACGGCACCGACCCGGCCCGGCCCTTGCAGGTGCTGCCGATGGCCTCGCACCATCACCGTGCCGCCGAGGCCGTTCCTGCCGCCCGGGTCAAGGGTCGCTGGCTGGCCCTGGGGCGGAGCCTGGGGGCACCGCTGCGGCGGTGGCGGCAGTGCAGCCCGCTGCAGCAGGCCGGTTTGCTGGTGATCCTGGCCCTGATGGCCCTGGGCCTGGTCCTGTTCTCCGCGGGTGGCGGCTGGAGGCAGGGGGTGTTCGTCACCCTGGCGCTGTTGCTGGGGGAGTTCGTCGATCCGGTGAATGTGCTGCTGCCCCCGGGTGGCGGCATCGCCGCAGCGGCCCCCTGGCTGATTGGCGTCACCCTGTTGTATTCCCTGGTGGGGACGCTGCTCACCTCCGCGCTGGTGGCGGTGATCCTGGAACGGTTGCTGCGGGAGCGTTTCGGACTGGGCCATCCCGGCCGCTTCCGGCGCGGCAGTCGCTGGATCCTGCTGGCCGAAGGGGACGAACTCGCCGTGCGGGTCGCCGACAATCTGGTCAGGGATGGCCTGCAGGTGCTGCGGATCGATACGCGACCCGTGACGCCACTGAACCGCTCGGGGATGGTGGTCTTCCATCGCTGGGAAGCCGCCCTCGCCGCTCTGCAGCACTGCCGGCTGGAGGGGATCGGCCTGCTCTCCGTCGATCTGCTGGCCAACCTTCAGGAGACCTTCCAGCTGCAGAGGTCCTGGCCTGAGGCCCGTTACGCGATCCTCTCCCATGCGGTCGAGGCGGCCGAGCGACTCGGGGACCTGCTGGGCGGCGTGGCGGTGATCTCCAGCATGGACCTGGTGGCCGATGCGGTCGTGGCCACGGCTTTCGGCGAACGGGTGGAGGAGATCTGCCGCATCGATGGGGCCAACCATCTGCTGGTGCGTTACCGGATCCGCCAGGGCGATGGCCTGCTGGGGCTGAACCTCAGCCGGGTCGAGCTGGGCTACGGCGTCACCACCATCCACCTGCTGCGCCGTGGCCGCCGATCCCCCCTGGTGCTGCCGTCCCTCGATCTGGTCCTGGCGGCGGGGGATGAACTGGTGGTGCTCGCCACCCTGCGCCAGCTGCGGCGGATCGAGCAGGGCCGCCCGGATCCGCCCCGCTGGTGCCTGCGCCTGCGGGGCTCCCCCAGGGAAGAAGGTCGCTTTGCCGCGCTTCAGTCCCTGGCCCGGCACCTGGGGGGCGCCCCCGGGGCGATGGCCCCCCTGCTGGACGGTGGGGAGCACCTCACCCCGGCCCTCGACCGGGAGCTGGCCGAGCAGCTGGCGGAGGACCTGCGCCGCCAGGGCCTGCAGTGCGCGGTGGAAGCGGTCGCCGTGGCTGAAGCAGTAGCCAGCGAGGGCCTGCGGCCGTGAAGGACCTCACCCCCGTACCGGCCCTCTGGCTGCTCGACAGCTTGCGGGCCCTCAGGGCCACCCTGGAGCGCATCGAGGTGGAGGAGGCCGCCTGCCTGGAGGCCATTCACCCCGACTACCGGGCCAGTGCCCGCAACCTGCTGCACTTCATTGCCTTCCATCGCCATGCCCATCCGGGCCTGCCGAAGGCGCTGCGGCAACGGGGTCTGTGTCCCCTCACGGATTGTGACGCCCACCTGCTGGCCAGTCTGGAGTCGGTGATCACCGCCCTCGAGGCGCTCGAAGGTCTGGGCCCTTCGGCGGCGGCGGCGCAGGAACAGCCGGGCGGCCCCTCAGGTCCGGGCGGTACGGAGGTGCTGGAGCAGCATTGCGACCGGTTGTTCGGAGCCCTGGCCGCCGCGGGGGTCGCCGGAATCATGGTCACCCTGCCCGCGGAGGCTGCCGAGCGCCCTGCCCTGGTCGCTGAACTGCTGGCGGCGGGGATGACCATCGCCCGCATCAATTGCGCCCATGACGACCCCGTGGTCTGGGGCCGGATGGCAGACGCCCTCAGAGCGGCCCGGGCGGCCACCGGTCGCCCCTGCGCGATCGCCATGGACCTGGCGGGCCCGAAGCTGCGCACCGGCCAGCTGGCCCTCCAGCCCGCGGTGATCCGCGCCCGTCCCCCCCGCGACCGGATGGGGCGGCCCACCCAACCGGTGCGGATCCTGGTGGTGTCACCGGGTGCCTTGCCCCGGCCGCAGGACACGGACGCCGTGCTGCTGCCGGCGCGACTGTCGAAGGCGAAGCGGCTGAAGCAGGGGAATCGCCTGCAGGGGCGGGATGCCTCCGGCCGCCGCCGCACCCTCCAGGTGGTTCGACGCGGCCCCGATGGGGTTCTGCTGCTGCAGGCCGACAAGACCTGCCACTTCACATCGGGCCTGGTGTTCCGCCAGCGGCACGGCAAAGCCCGGCTGCGCGTCGGTCCGCTGGCGCCGGTGAGTGGCGAACGGCTGCTGCGCCCGGGCGACGCCATTCGTCTGACGCCGGAGCCGGATCAGGGCGAGGGCACGCTCCCCTGCACCCTGCCGGAGGTGTTCGTCGATCTTTGCATCGGTGAGCGGGTGCTCTTTGACGATGGCCGCATCGGCGCCGTGATCCGGGGGGTGTCAGCCCGGGAGGTGCAGCTCAGGGTCACAACGGCCCTGGCCAAGGGCAGCCGGCTCCGCTCCGACAAGGGGATCAATTTCCCCGACAGTGACCTGCGCACGCCGGCCCTCACCGCCAAGGACATCGAGGATCTGGCGTTCGTGACGGGGCACGCCGACATGGTCAGCTATTCCTTCGTGCACCGGGAGTCAGATATCCAGACCCTGCGCCAGTGTCTGGAGGACCGGGGCCGGGGCGATCTGGCGGTGGTGCTCAAGATCGAGACCCGCCAGGCCTTTCTGAACCTGCCCAGGCTGCTGCTGGCGGCCATGGCCCACGGCGCCTCGGTGGGCGTGATGATCGCCAGGGGCGATCTGGCGATCGAATGCGGCTGGGAGGCCCTGGCGCCGGTTCAGGAGGAGATCCTGCGCATCTGCGCCGCGGCTCACGTGCCCTGCATCTGGGCCACTGAGGTGCTCGACACCCTGGCCCAGCACGGCCATCCCACCCGCGCCGAGATCACCGATGCGGCCATGGGGGCCCGGGCCGATGCGGTGATGCTCAACAAGGGACCCAACATCACGGCCACCGTGAAGGTGCTGGAGGCGATCGTGGCCCGCAGCGCCAGCGACCGGAGTGATCGCAATTTCCCCCTGCTCACTTGCCTGGCGTTCCGGAGCAACTGTGAATCCGACGACTCACTGCCGTGAGCTTGCCCATGGGAATCAGCGGAATTGATTCATCCCTTGGATTCGTCGAAGAGTGAATCGCGGGTGAATTTGAGGCCTTTCCAGATCTTCTTGATTTTTTCGTAGGCCTCATCCTGGCTAATCTTGCCGTTGGCCTGGAGGCCGACGATCAACCCAACCTGGTCGGCGAAGGACTCCAGATTCTGATGAAACATCAGCCGCTCCGGGCTCCAGTCGCTGCCGCGGTAGCTCCCGTGGGCCTCCATGGGGGATTTGACATCCCAATCCGACCGGCCGAGTTCGGGATTCAGCGGTCCCGTGGAGGGCTGATTGGTCAATGTCACACTTTGCTCCGAAGGAAACCCTAGCCAGGCCGCTTTAAGGCCCCGTAAAGGTCCCGGGCACTTCCCCAGGCCCCGCGTCGGCTCACCGACGCACGCCATACCCTCCGCCGGGACCTTGCGGTTGAATCATTACAACAACCGGGACGTCAGTCGTGCGACTCACCCCAGGGGCGCTGAATTCCCAGCGCCTGGAGCAGCGTCCGGCGGGCCTTCCCACCCATCTCTACGTCCATGGCGGGCTCGGGCCCACCCGGGCCGATGCGGTGCTGTTCCTGGATTCCGGGCCGGTGCGGACCCCCGCCCCCGCCATCGAGCGGCTGGCCAGCCTGCGCCAGGCCGGCACTCCCATGTGGCTGCGGCTGCAGGGGCTTGGGGATCGCCGTTACATCCAGCAGCTCCTTGATCGCCTTGAGGTGCCGGCGGTCGTGCTGGCCCCCTTGCTGGAGGTGCCCCAGCGCCCCCAGGTGAACGGACTGGAGGATGTGCTGCTGGTGGTGCTGCACCGGCTCAGCTTCGCCAAGGACCCGGCCCATCTGGTCAGCGAGCAGGTGGGCCTGGTGCTGCTGCCCGGCTTGCTGATCACCCTGGAGGAGGGCTGCGGAGGGGATCCCTTCCCGGATCTCACCGAATGGCTGCTGTCCAAGTCGGGGTCCCTGGCCGACAGGGACCTGGACGACATCCTGCACTTCGTCATTGATGACCTGCTCGATGACCTGTTCCCGATGCTGGAGGCGATGTCCCAGCGGCTGGATGCGCTGGAGGAGTCCTCCCTGCGCAACCCCCGCCCCCTGATCCTGCGCCGCTCCTATGAATTCAGGAGCAATCTGCGCATCATTCGCACCCTGATCTGGCCCCTGCGGCACCAGATCGGTCTGCTGCTGCGCCAACGGCAACGGCTACTGGGGGCCGAGGCGCTGGAAGGCTTCCGGGATATGGCCGAACTCGTCGACCAGCTGTTCGAGGCCTGCGGGTCGCTGCGGAATCAGTGCGATGCGATCACCCAGTCCTATGCGGCCAGCGTCGGCAACAGGATGAACCAGGTGATGAAGACCCTCACCATCCTCACCAGCATCTTCGCGCCGCTCACGTTCATCGTTGGCGTCTACGGCATGAACTTCGAGAACATGCCCGAGCTGAAGTGGCATTACGGTTACCCTTTTGTCATGTTACTGATGCTAATAATCGCCACGCTTCAGGCCTGGTGGCTCTGGCGGAGGGGCTGGTTCCAGGACTGGACAGGCCAGGGCTGAGCTGGAGCCCACAATCTCTCCTTAACCCAACCCCTCGGCTTGCTGGTGCAGGATCGGCGCAGCGTCCTCCCTTCGCTGGTCTCCACCATGGTCCTGAAGCTGCCTGCGACAGTCCGGTCGAGGGGCGTGATGGCCTTCAGCGGACTGGGTGCCCTCATCGGCGTCGGGCTGATGCCATGGCCGGCCCTGCTGCCCGCCCAGGCCCAGACGGGGACGGCTCCGGTGGTGCGCATCGAGGGCTCCAGCACGGTCTTCCCGATCATGGAGGAGGCCGCCAAGGCCTTCCAGAAGCACCAGGGTTCGCCGGTGTCCATCGCCCTGAAGGAAACGGGCAGCTCGGCCGGGATGCGCAGCTTCTGCCGTGGGGAGATTCCGATCAGCAACTCCTCCCGTCCGATCAGCTCCAAGGAGCTGAAGGCCTGCGCCGCCAAGGGGATCACATTCATTGAACTGCCGCTGGCCTTCGATGCCATTTCGGTGGTGGTCCATCCCAGCAACAGCTGGGCCAGCCGCATCAGCACGGCCGAGCTCTCCACCCTGTGGAACCGCAAGGCGCAGGGTCGCATCAAGCGGTGGAAGCAGGTGAACGCCTCCTGGCCTGATCGGCCGATCAGTCTGTGCGGACCGGGGGGCGACTCAGGAACGTTTGATTACTTCAACAAGGCAATCAATGGGGATTCACGGAATTCCCGTACCGATTACACCGCCAGTGAGGACGATAACGTTCTGGTACGTTGTGTTGAGAAGAACCCTCTGGCGCTGGGCTATTTCGGCTTTTCCTACTACCGTGCTGAAGGCAGCAAATTGAAGGCGCTCGCCATCACAGGTCCCAAGGGAACCTGGCCCCCGACCATCGAGAATGTGCAGCAGGAACGCTACGTGCCGCTGTCCCGACCTCTGTTCGTCTACATCAACGACAAGGATCTCAGGGATCGGCCCGAGGTGCGTCGCTTCATCACCTTCACGGTCCAGGGTGGGTTGCGTTTCACTGAGCGGGCCGGTGTGATCCCCCTGCCTCCGGACACCTATCGTGTGGTTGAGTCCAAGCTCTATCGCCACTTGATCGGCACCTCTTTCGGGGGTGATCTGCCCATCGGGCTCTCGATCAATGAAGCGATCCGGCGCAGCTTCGAGCAGATCCGTTCGAAATCACCCCGCTGAGGCCCCCGGCCCCTCCCATGGCCAGCCCGCACGATGATCACCCGTTCAGCAATGGAGCGTTTGCGGTCGATCTGATCGGGCGCTTCACCCACAAGCTCGCGTCACTGCAGGGGCCCGTACTCGCCGACAACGATCCCGAACCCCTGCATCAGATGCGGGTGGCCCTGCGGCGGCTGCGCACCTGCCTGAACCAGTTCGCCCCCGCCCTGCAGCTGCCCAAGGCCGTCGCTGACCCCCGCCTGGCCAAGACCGTGCGGCGGCTCGGCATGGCGCGGGATCTCGATGTGCTCCGGGATCGGCTGGAGAAGGATCTGATGCCCGAGCTTCCCGACGCGGAACAACGGGCTCTCAAGCCCGTCTTCAAGCAGCTGCGGCGTGAACGGGCCCTGGCCTATGAGCAGGTGGTCACCACCCTCCAGAGCAGCGGCTACCTGAAGCTGCTGTCCCAGTTGCAGGGTTGGCTGCGCCATCCTGAGTTCACGCGGCTGGGGGAGTTGCCGCTGCTGGCCTGGACCCTGGAGTGGCAGGCCCCGATGACCGCCGGCCTGTTCCAGCATCCCGGTTGGTTCATCCTCGACCAGGAAGGGGACATGGAACGGGTCCACGACCTGCGCAAACGGCTCAAGACCGCCCGTTACGGCCTTGAGAATCTCGGGGCCGTCACCGGCTCCCGCTGCCGGCAGTGGGTGACCGAACTGCGGGACCTGCAGGAGCTGCTCGGCGAGCTCAACGATTTCCACGTCCTGGAGAAGGCGATCGACGACCAGCTACCGACGGGGCTGACCCGCAGCCTGCCCGCTCTGGAAGCCCTGCTGCGGCATCGGGCCCAGGCCTGCTGGGAGCAGTGGCGGCAGCGGGCTGATGCCCTGATCCTGCCCGAGCGGCGCCTCAGCCTGCCGATGGCTCTGCTGGAGCGCCGCTGCGAGGGGCTGCCAAAACCTGCCCTGGTGCCCCCGGCTGCCTTACCTAGCTCTTAACCAAAGCACTACCAGGCCTTTGCCCGTTCCTGGGGTGTCGCTGCATACAGTTCGCTGCATCCAACGCGCTTTCCCCGATGGTATTCACGCCTTCCCGTGAATCCGGCAGCAAGGATGGATTCCGAGAACTTCTTGAAGCGAACTACCAGAAACGCAGCCTGGTTCATGTCAGTGCCGGTAGCCATGTACCCCTGCTGAAGAACAACGTCTGGCTGGTTGTTCGTGGCATGGTGAAGCTCAGCGCCATCACCATCCACGGTGACGAGATGCTGCTGGGCCTGGCCGGCCCCAACGAGCCCTTCGGCGATCCCCTCAACGGTGTCGAGGCCTATGCCGCCAACACCTTGGCCGACACCGACCTCCTCTGCCTCAGCTGCAGTGAGATCCGCCAGGACGGCACCCTGGCCGTGGCGATGTTGGAGGCCCTCGGCCAGCGCATCCAGCAGAGCCAGGCCCTGCTGGCCCTGATGGGTCTCAAGCGCGTCGATGAACGGGTGCGCGGCTTCCTTGAACTTCTGGCCAGCGAATATGGCCAGCCCTGCGAATCGGGACTGCGGCTCAACCTGCGCCTGACCCATCAGGAGGTGGCCAGCGCCCTGGCCACCACCCGGGTCACCGTCACCCGCGTGATCGGCGCCCTCCGCGACGAGGGCTGGTTGCAGCTCGACAGCCAGCGGCGTCTGGTGGTCAGCTATCTGCCACGGCGTTGAGACAGTTCTGGGATCTCCCCGCCGCCGACAGCGATAATGCCGGCATGCATCCCCCGCTCCTGGTCGTCGAGGACGACGACACGATCCGCGAAACCATCCGCGACGTGCTGGTGCTTGAGGGTTTTTCTGTCACCGCCTGCGGCAACGGCAAGGAGGCCCTTCGCACCCTGCAGGAGTGCCCTCCGGGTGAGGAATTCTCCCTGGTGGTGCTCGATCTGATGCTGCCCGGGCTGGGGGGCCTGGATCTCTGCCGGCAGCTGCGCTCCGCCGGCAACCAGACGCCCATCCTGGTGGTCAGCGCCCGCGACAGCGAGACCGACCGGGTGCTGGGGCTGGAGGTGGGGGCCGACGACTATCTGATCAAGCCCTTCGGCCTGCGGGAGCTGGTGGCCCGCTGCCGCGCCCTGATGCGCCGCAGCCGCTCGGTGGACGTGGCCGCCAAGGTGCTTCAGCACGCCAACCTCAGCCTGTACCCCGAGGAGTGCCGCGTCACCCGCGACGGACTCGAGGTCAACCTGTCACCCAAGGAGTACCGGCTGCTGGAGCTGTTCATGCAGAACCCCCGCCGCGTCTGGAGCCGCGACAAGTTGCTCGAGCGGGTCTGGGGCTACGACTATTTCGGTGACAGCAAGACCGTCGACGTCCACATCCGCTGGCTGCGGGAGAAGCTGGAGGCCAATCCCTCGGCCCCCGAGCACCTGATCACCGTCCGGGGCTTCGGCTACCGCTTCGGCTGAATGGGGGTTCTGCTGGCGGGGCTGCTGGGGCTGGCCCTGGGTTGGCTGCTGGCGCGCCGCACCAGCCGGCCCGGCCTGTCCCGTTCCGGACTGTCGCACCGCCAGCTGCTGCGCTGGATCGGGGACGCCCCCGATGGCTGGCTGATCCTCGACAGCGCCGACCGCATCCAGCTGATCAACCAGCGGGCCGAACGGCTGCTGGAGGCTCCCGGAGCGGGACTGCGGCGCCAGGAACCCCTCGATCGGGTCTGCCGCTCGAACGAGCTGCTGGAGGTGGTCCGCAACGCCCGCCGGCGCGAGCGTCCCCAGCGGCTCGACTGGGAGCTCGGCGAGCAGCAGCTGGCCGTGTTCGTCCTTCCTGGTGACGACGGCTGGGTGGCCCTGCTGCTCCAGAGCCGTCGTTCGCTCGAAGCCCAGCTGGAGCAGCAGGAGCGCTGGGTGAGCGATGTGGCCCACGAACTCAAGACCCCCCTGACGGCCCTGCTGCTGGTGGGTGACAGCCTGGCCGCCCACGTCAACGACGCCAATGTCGTCCTGGTGGAACGGCTGCAGCGGGAGCTGCTGCGGCTGCAGCGGCTTGTGGGCGACCTGATGGAGCTCTCCCGGCTGGAGAACACCCTGCCCGAGGGGGTGCGCCTGCGCAGCCGTGTCGATCTGCCCCAGCTGGTGCAACAGGTGTGGCTGGGTCTGCGGCCCCTGGCGGAGCGCCGTTCCATCCGCCTGGAGCTCATCGCCGAGGGCGACCTGGCGGTGCTGGGGGATGGCTCCCGGCTGCACCGGGCCGTGCTCAACCTGCTGGACAATGCCTTGCGCTACAGCCCTGAGGAGGCCACCGTGTGGGTGGAGATCGAAGCGACGGCGGGCTGGTGCATGCTCACCGTGCGGGACGAGGGCCCCGGGCTCAGCGAGGACGACCTGGAACACATGTTCGAGCGCTTCTACCGCGGTGATCCCTCCCGGGTGCGCAGCGACCGGGGCGGCAGTGGACTGGGTCTGGCGATCGTCCAGCAGATCGCCGTCACCCATGGCGGCCGCATCCAGGCCTCCAACCATCCCGGGGGCGGGGCGGTGATGGAACTGCTGCTCCCCGCGCTGGCCTGAGATGGGGGGGCCTGGGATGGGAAGGACAGATCCCGGAGCCGCACGGCGGATGGCGGCGGTGGCCGACCCGGTGATCGTCCAGGTGGGGGGCCTGATGCGCCAGCGCCCGGATGCCCTCTCCCTGGCGCAGGGCATGGTCAGCTGGGCACCGCCGGAGGCGGTGCGCCAGGCCGTGGGCCGGGCGACGGCGGAGGCCGACCGGCGGCTCGACCGCTACGGCCCGGTGCAGGGCGAGGAGGCCCTGCTGGAGGCTGTCCGGCGGGAGCTCACCGAGGTGCGGGGGCTGGATCTGGAGGGCAGCGACCTGCTGGTGACCGCCGGCAGCAACATGGCCTTCCACGCCATCGTCCAGGTGCTCTGCGACCCGGGCGACGAGGTGCTGCTGCCGTTGCCCTTCTACTTCAACCACGCCATGGCGATCCGCCTGGCCGGCGGCGTGCCCGTGCCGGTGGCGGCGGGGCTGGTGCCCGATCCCGAGCGGCTGGCGGCGGCGATCACCCCCCGCACGCGCGCGATCGTGACCATCTCCCCCAGCAACCCCAGCGGCCTGGTGACGCCGCCGGAGGTGCTGGCGGCCATCAACGCCCTGTGCCATCGCCATGGGTTGCTGCACGTGAGCGACGAGGCCTATGCCGATTTCATCCATGGGCCGGTGCCCCATCGAAGTCCCGGCCGGCTGCCGGGCAGCGGGGGGCACACGGTGTCCCTGTTCACCCTCTCCAAGGCCTACGGCATGGCCGGCTGGCGGGTGGGCTATGCGGCGGTTCCCCGCCAGCTGATGGGGGCCCTGGCCAAGGTTCAGGACACGGTGCTGGTCTGTCCGCCCCTGGTGAGCCAGTGGGCGGCGCTGGCGGCACTGGAGGCCGGTCCGGCCTGGTGCCGGCCCCACATCGCCGCCCTGGGCCAGCGGCGACGGCAGCTGTTCGAAGCGGTGGCGGCGGCCCGCGCCGGTGGCCAGGCGGTGGAGCTGCTGGGTCCCCCCGACGGCGCCTTCTATGGTCTGCTGCGCTTCCCCTGCGCCCTGGGGGGTGAGCCGCTGATGCGCCATCTGGTGCTCGGGCACGGGGTGGCCGCCCTGCCTGGCGACAGCTTCGGTCTGCCGCCGGCCGCCGGCCATGCCCTGCTGCGACTCAGCTACGGCATGCTCGATGCCACCGCCCTGGCGGAGGCCCTGGGGCGCCTTTTCGAGGCGCTGGCGGTGCTGCAGGCCAGCGGCGACTGAACCCGGCCCCGGCTCAGGGCCTGGCGCTGGAGGTACGGCTGTCACCCGCACCACGGCTGTCACCTGCGGCCCGGCTGTCGCCTGAGGCCGCCAGCATCCAGAACGTGGTCCCATCCGGCCACAGCAGCAGCATCTTGCCGCCCGCCAGCACGGCGAGGGGATCGCTGAACGCCAGGCTGGCGCCGCGGGCCTTGGCAAGCGGCAGGCGCCGCAGTTCCATTCCGTCCGGAGCTGCGGCCAGGCCGGTGGGGACCTCCCGGGTCGGCGTCGCCTGCTCCCACAGCGCTGCAACGGCGGTGGCCTCGGCCGCTTCGAGCGGCCTGGCCTGCAGGGCCAGGGCCAGCATCCGGGTGGTCGCCGCCAGCTCGGCGCCGGGCTTCGTGCCGATGCGCTCCTGGCCAGCTCCCGTCGCCGCCGGGGTGGGCGCCGCTGCCCGCTCCCGGTTCCGGGCCGTGCCCCCATCGCTGGCGCGGGGGCCGGCGGCCCCGCGGTGCGATTGCGCCGGCAGATCCATCGGCGGGGGCGGCGGCAGGGCACTCAGGGGCGGCAGGGGCAGGGCCGTCAGGGCCGGCTCCTGTGCCTGCTGGCGGCTGAACCGCAGCAGTTCGGGGGTGTCATCCGGCGGCGGGACCGCCACGGCGGGCGACGTCCTGGCGGGCGGACGCAGGGCCGCCACAACAAGGAGCCCGTTCAGGGCCAGGGCCCCGAGCAGGGGAAGACGCAGATGGCGCCAGCGGGCGAAGCTGGCTTTCATGGCAACTGGAGCTCCAGGGGCAGGTCGGTGCGGCCCAGCCGCTCCATCAGCTGCTGGACCGATCCCCAGGGGACGGCCGGATCGGGGATCAGCCGCAGGGTCGGCTGGCCAGGGCCATCCTTGAGACCCTTGAGCACGGCGGCCAGCTGAGCGGATGGGACCGGCTGGTTCCAGAGCCGCAGCCGGCCGTCGACGCCCAGGTGCAGGCTGACGATCCCCTGGCTGGCCGGACGCTGGGCGAGCCGCTGGGGAATCAGGACCAGCACCACCGACAGGGTCGCGAGTGCGGTGGCCACCGCACCGAGGGCTGCGGCGTCCAGGGCGGCCCCCCAGGGAGGTGTCTGGCCGGGGTCGGCGTTCATGGCCCCGCCTCCGGCAGGGCCAGTCCCACCGGCTGGGGGCTGATCGCCCGCAGGTGGGCCAGGGAGCGGGCCACCTCGCCCAGGGGTAGGCGGGCGGCCGGCAGGAAGCGGATCTCGCTGCCGGCCGGCTGGGAGCCCAGCAGGCCCGGCAGTCGGCCGCGGGACACGGGTTCTCCGTTCACGAACCAGCGATCCCCAGGCGTCTGCACGATCCAGACGGCGCCCGTCAGGGATGCGCCGCCCTGGGGGCGCAGCCGCGGCTGACGCTGGCGGGCCAGGTCGGCCAGGGCCGCCACTGACCCGCACAGCAGCAGGGTCAACCCCACGAGGGCGGCGAGGGCGTGGTTCATGCCGGAGCAGCCCAGGCACGGCCGAGGCGCTGCAGCCGCAGGCACTGGCTGCGTCGCAGCCACTGGTTGGCGAACAGGCCGGTGCTGGCGATCAGGCTCAGGATCAGGCCCAGGGCCGTGCTCAGCAGCACCTGGCCGAACCCCGCCAGGTTGGCCCCGGCCGGCAGCAGCAGCTGGGGACCGAGGCTGGTGAGCACCTCCATCAGTCCGAGGACGGTGCCCACCAGCCCCAGCAGCGGCGCCAGCACGACGGCTGCCTGCAGCAGCGGTTCGCCGAACCGCATCTCCAGTTCCCAGTCCTCCAGCAGGCGGCCGGCAGCAGATCCGCCCTGGTCGGCCAGCACCCGCTCCCACTGCTGGCGCCGGGAGGCGCGGCCGCGCCACCACTTCCACCAGTAGCGGCCCCGGTCGATCACCACGGTCACCACGGCGATGGAGAGGAGCAGCAGCAACAGGGCGATGGGTCCATGGATCCCGGGGACCGGTGTCTTCACCCCTGGCGACGCTGCATCCGACGGGGGTGATCGTATGGGCCGACGTCGCCCGGACGACGTGCCCCAGCTGCTTGACAGTCCCCTGGTATCGCGCGCTGACTAAGGTGCCCATGGACCGGATCCAGAGGGAGCGCCATGAGCCCCATCCATGCCGATAACAGCCTCAGCATCGGGCAGACCCCGCTGGTGGAGCTGCATCGCGTCACGGAGGGATGCGGCGCCAGGGTGCTGGCCAAGATCGAGGGCCGCAATCCGGCCTATTCGGTCAAGTGCCGGATCGGCGCGGCGATGATCTGGCAGGCCGAGAAGGAAGGGCTGCTGGGTCCCGGCAAGGAACTGATCGAGCCCACCAGCGGCAACACCGGCATCGCCCTGGCGTTCGTGGCCGCCTCCCGGGGCATCCCCCTCACCCTCACCATGCCGGAGACGATGAGCCTGGAGCGGCGCAAGCTGCTCACAGCCTACGGCGCCCATCTGGTGCTCACCGAGGGACGGCTGGGGATGGGGGGTGCCATCGCCGCCGCCCGGGAACTGGCGGAGTCCGAACCGGACCGCTGGGTGATGCTGCAGCAGTTCGTCAACCCGGCCAACCCCCGCATCCACCACGACACCACCGGCCCCGAGATCTGGACGGACACCGGCGGGGTGGTCGATGCCCTGGTCTGCGGCGTCGGCACCGGCGGCACGATCACCGGGGTGAGCCGCTACATCAAGAGCACCCTCGGCCAGCCGCTGGTGTCGGTGGCGGTGGAGCCGTTCAACAGCCCCGTCATCCGCCAGACCATCGCCGGTGAGGATCTCCGGCCCGGTCCCCACAAGATCCAGGGCATCGGCGCCGGGTTCGTCCCCGCCAACCTCGACCTCAGCCTGGTCGACCGGGTCGAGGCCGTCAGCGACGAGGAGGCGGTGACCATGGCCCGCCGCCTGATGAAGGAGGAGGGGATCCTGGCCGGCATCTCCTGCGGCGCCGCCACGGTGGCCGCCCTGCGGCTCGCCAGGGAGAAGGCCTTCGAGGGCCGCACCATCGTGGTGGTGCTGCCCGACTCCGGCGAGCGCTACCTCAGTTCGGTGCTGTTCGAAGGGGTGTTCAACGAACGGGGCCTGGCGGCCGTCTGACCCCACCGACCGTTCGCGTGCCGCGAGGCCATCGCCGATGAGTTACCTGCGTCAGATCATGCAGCGGCTCCATGACCGCTCCACCGCTCCGGCCCCGATCGACCGCGCCGGGGACCCGGCCCTGCTGGAGGAGCATCTGACCCTCTATGCCGCCCGGCTGGAGGGCTGCAGCGACGCCATGCTCCGCTACGAGGACGCCTGGCTGGAACAGCACATCGAGACGCTCGAGCTCTGCGCCCGTCAACCGACGATGCTCGCCAGCGCCGGGGGGGCCGAGCGAGTGGAGCGGCTGCTGCAGGAGAGTCTGCGGTTCCGCCAGCTGCTGGAGAACTCCCGGGCGGCCAGGGGGCTGACGGGGGATGGGGTGCGGGCCGCGGTGGTGGCCAGCGAACATGCCTGGGAACTGTCCGACCCGGGGCTTCGTCGGGCCTGGGGCTTTCCCGCCGATCCCGGGGTGGGCGCAGGATCCTGAGGGATCCCCTGTCCCCGCTCGCGCACGCTGTTTGCTGCGATACACACAACCGCTCCAGGTTCCCCAAAGATTGGCCGAGCGTCCTCCTGCGGCACCATGGCGAGCTACACGATCAGCCTGGAAGGAGGAAAGTCCTTCAGCTGCCCCGACGACACCTACATCCTCGATGCGGCCGAGGAGCAGGGCATCGATCTGCCCTATTCCTGCCGCGCCGGGGCCTGCAGCACCTGCGCCGGCAAGATCCTCTCCGGCAGCGTCGACCAGTCCGACCAGAGCTTCCTCGACGATGACCAGATCGGCGAAGGTTTCGCCCTGCTCTGCGTCAGCTACCCCCTCGCCGACTGCACCATCCGGCCGGGAGTCGAAGAGGAGCTCTGATCGCCCCGGAGGCCCTCAGCCGGCCATGGTGACGAATTCCTCGGCCACCGAGGGGTGCAGGGCCATGGTCCGGTCAAAGTCGGCCTTGGTGGCACCCATGCCGATGGCGATGGCCGCCATCTGAATGATCTCGGCGCTGTGCTCGCCCACCATGTGGCAGCCCACCACCCGGTCGGTGGCGGTTTCCACGACCAGCTTGAGCAGCACCCGGGGGCCCCGGGCCGGCAGGGCCTGGGCCATGGGGCGGAAGCGCGCCCGATGCACCCGGATGCCTTCACTGCCGAAGCGCTCGATCGCCGCCTCCTCGCTCAGCCCCACCCCGGCCAGTTCCGGCTGGCTGAACACGGCGCTGGCCACCAGGTCGTGGTTCACCTGGCGGGGCTTGTTGCCATAGACGGTGTCGGCGAAGGCGCGGCCTTCGTCCACCGCCACCGGGGTGAGGTTGATGCGGTCGGTCACATCGCCCACCGCATGGATGTGGGGCACGTTGGTGGTCTGGTCGGCATCCACCGGGATGCGGTGGCCTTCCACCGCCACCCCGGCGCACTCCAGCTGCAGGCCCTCGAGGAAGGGCCGCCGGCCCGTGGCCAGCAGCACGCCGCCGCAGGGCAGGACCTCACCGCTCTGGGTGGTGAGCTCCAGGGCGCCGGGGACGCCGGTGATGGCGGCGGGGCTGTGGGCGAAGCGGATCGCGATGCCTTCGGACTCCATGGCCTCCTGCACGGCGGCGGAGGCTTCCCTGTCGAAGCCCCGCAGCAGGTGGTCGCCCCGCACCAGCAGGGTCACCGCCACCCCCAGGCCGTGCAGGATGCAGGCGAACTCGCAGGCGATGAAGCCCGCCCCCACCACCACCACCCGGTCAGGGAAGCGCTCCTGCAGGAACATGTCGTCGCTCACCCAGCCCAGTTCGGCCCCCGGGAAGCTGGGCCGGTGCGGCCGGCCGCCGGCGGCGATCAGAATCCGTTCCCCCTTGAGCCGACGGGTGTCCTCGGTGCCCTGGGCCACATCGACGTGGTGGGGATCGGCGAAGCGGCCCCAGCCCCGCACCAGCTCGACGCCCGCCTTCTCCAGCAGGGTGATGTGCAGCTGGTTGAGCCGGTCAACCTCGCGGCGCACGTTGGCGAGCAGCACCGAGGCATCCGGCCGGAAGCCATCCAGCTGCCAGCCGTAGGCGGGCGCATCGGCCAGCAGGTGCCGGTAGGCCGAGCCGTAGACCAGAAGCTTCTTGGGCACGCAGCCGCGGATCACGCAGGTGCCCCCCACCCGGTCGCCCTCCACGATCGCCACCGAGGCCCCGTAGGAAGCCGCCCGCTTGGCGGCCGCCAGGCCACCGGAGCCCGCCCCAAGGACGATCAGATCGAAGCAGTCGGTCATGGCAGCAGGGCGTTGTGGAGCATGGTGCCTTCCAGCATGGCGTCCCGGAGATCGGTGTCACGCAGGTCGCAGCCGCTCAGATCGGCATCGCGCAGGTCGGCGCCTCCCATGTTGGTGCCGTAGAGGCAGGCGCCGCGTAGATCACTTCCCTGCAGCAGGGCCCCCTGCATCTGGGCGAAGCTGAGGTCGGCCCCCTGGAAATCGGCCCCGCCCAGGTCGGTGGGCTGGTCGAGCCCGCCGCGGAAGTCGGCCTCCACCAACCGGGTGGACCGCCAGCGGCTGTGGGCCCCGAGCACCCCCCTCAGGCAGCAGCGGTGCATCAGGGCGCCGCCGAAATCGGCCCCCTGCAGCCGGGCCGCCGACAGGTCGGCGTCGTGCCAGAAGGAGCCGCTGGCCTTGAGACCGGAGAGGTCGGCCCCCCAGAGCAGGGCCTGCTGAAAGCAGGCGGCCTCCACGTTCGCCCCCGCCAGCCGGGCATGGCCGAAGCGGCCCTCCTTGAAGCAGCCGCCGTGCAGGTCGCAGTCACCGAGGTCGAGGGCCACCCCATCGAGATCCCCCAGCCGCAGGCCGGCGAAGTGGCGGCGGCCTGCGGCCAGGGCGTCTTTGAGGGCCTCCAGGTCGGCGGGGAGGTCGTCCGGCCGATCGGCGGGAGGGTCAGAGGATGGCCGCAAGGGCATCGAGTTGCTGGCGGCGGGAAGCGAGCATCAGCTTCCGGGCCTGGGCCAGGAGCTGGAAGACGCCCTTGTCGATCACTTCATAGAACACCAGGCTGCCCTCGGGACGGCGACGCACCACACCGGCGATGGTGAGCAGCTTGAGATGCTTGGACACCAGGGCCTGGCTGAGGCCGGTCTTCTCGACGACGGCCGTGACGTTCAGGGGGCCCGGCCGCAGGGTCTCGAGCACGGTGAGCCGGTTGGGCTCGGAGAACACCTTGAAGTAGTCGGCCAGAGATTCCATCGACCGCAGCAAAGCCGGTGATGGGGTGAGGCTACCACGCTTGCATCGCAGACTGTTGATACAGAATCGTGAAACCACAGGTCTGCTTCACCTGGATCACGTAGTATCACGATGACGTTATGACGTGAACCAACGTCGCCCCTGATGACCGCCACCCTTTCGGCCCCTGCAGCGGCGCCCCACCTGCGGGAAGACCTGCTGACCCCGCGGTTCTACACGACCCAGATCGCCAAGGCGGCCCGCACGGATCTGGAGCCGCAGCGCCCGGCCTTCGAGGCGATGCTCGCCGAGATGGAGGCGGACTACAACCGCGACCACTTCGATCGCAAGGCACCGCTGGACCGGCTCCGGGACCTGAGCTCCGAGGAGAAGGAGGCCTACGAGAGCTACCTGGTGCGCTCCTGCGTGTCGGAGTTCTCCGGCTTCCTGCTGTTCAAGGAGCTCTCCAGGCGGTTGTTCCAGGCGCAGCGCCCCGAGATGGGGCGGCTGTTCCAGCTGATGGCCCGCGATGAGGCCCGCCATGCCGGTTTCCTCAACCGGGCCCTGGTGGCCGAGGGCATCGAGATCGACCTGCCCAGCCTCAGCACCAAGCGGCCGATCACCTGGTTCCCCCTGAGCTGGGTGCTCTACAGCGTCTTTCTGTCGGAGAAGATCGGCTACTGGCGGTACATCCTCATCGACCGCCACCTCAAGGCCCACCCCGACAGCAATTTCGCGCCCCTGTTCGATTTCTTCGAGCCCTGGTGCCAGGACGAGAACCGCCATGGCGACATCTTCAACATGCTGATCCGCTGCTGGCCGGCCCTGCGCCAGGGGCTGCGCGGCAAGCTGCTGAGCCGCTTCTTCCTCTGGTCGGTGTTTCTCACCCACAGCCTCACGGTCTGTGAGCGCGGCGAGTTCTACCGGATCCTGGGCATGGACCCGGAGGCCTTCGACGCCGAGGTGATGCGTCAGACCAACCGCACGGCCCGCCGGGCCTTTCCCTGGGTCTTCGATCTGGAGTCCGGCGGTTTCATCGCCCTGCGGGATCGTCTCGTCGCCTGCTTCCAGGAGATGGGTGCCGCCCGCCGCCGGGGAGCCGGCCCCCTGCACCAGCTCGGCCTGCGGCTGCGCTTCGGCGGGCTGCTGTGGCGGCAGTTCTGGCAGCCGATGGTACGGGCGGAGGCGGGCTGAGCCCGGGCTGCCTGCGGCGTTCCCCGCGGCCCGACCAGCGGATTGTCCAGCCTCTCTTCCCTTGCGTCCTTTCCCATGCCCCAGCCCCTCCTGACCCCCGCCTACCGCGACGCCTACAGCCGCATCAACGCCCTGGTGATCGTGGGTGAAGGCCTGGCGGACAGCCACTTCCGCCTGCTGGCCGGCCTCCTTCCGGAGGACCGGGACGACCTGATGCGGCTCGCCGCCATGGAAGGCCGCCATGCCCGTGATTTCTCCGGCTGCGGCAGGCAGCTGGGGATCCGCCCGGATCTGCCGCTGGCGCGGCGTCTGTTCGCCCCGCTGCACCACCTGTTCCGTGAGGCGGTGAGCAGCGGCGACCGCGTCAGCGCCCTGGTGATCCAGTGCCTGATCGTGGAAAGCTTCGCCGTGGCCGCCTACCGCTGCTACCAGCCGGTGGCCGACCCTTTTGCTGCGCCGATCATCCAGGCGGTGCTGACCGATGAGGCCGAACACCTTGAGTACGGCGGACGCTGGCTGGCGGCCTGGTTCCCGGAGGTGGCCGCACCGGTCGCGGCCTGCTGCGAGCGGGCCCTGCCGACCGTGCTCGGCATCCTCCAGGGCGTCCGCGTCGACCTGAGCGCCATCGGCATCGATCCCTCCGACCTGGTGGGCGAATTCGTGGGCTGTTTCCAGGCGGCGATCGAGATGGTGGGCTTCCCTCCGTCCCAGGCCCGGGGGCTGGTGGCGCGACTGGCGGGTCAGGCGGTGGAGGCGGTGGTCTAGGTCAGAACCCCGCCTCATTGAGCATGTCCCGCAGCACCTCGGCGCTGTGGCGCAGCTGCCCCATCTCCTTCTCGGTCAGGGCCATCTGCACCAGGGCGGCGGCGCCGCTGTCGTTGACGATCGTGGGCAGGCTGAGGCAGACATCGGGCAGGCCGTAGTGGCCGTGGCTGCGGCTGCTCACCGTGAGCATCTGGTCCTTGCTGCGCAGCACCGCCTCGACGATCTCGGCGGTGGCCAGCCCGATCGCCCAGGAGGTGCTGCCCTTGAGCCGGATGATCTCGTAGGCCGCCTGGCGCACCTCGCCATGGAACAGCTCCTGAAGCTCAGGATCCGCCAGGGTGCGGCTGCCTTCCCAGCCCCCATCCACCAGCCCGGAGCCAGCCACCACCACCCGGCTCCAGACCGGCACCTCGGAATCGCCGTGTTCGCCGATCACGCAGGCCTGGACGTCCTGGGGATCGATGCCCAGCCGGCGACTGATGGCCATGCGGAACCGGGCCGAATCGAGCACGGTGCCTGAGCCGATCACCCGGTGGGCGGGGAAGCCGCTCAGCTGGCCGGCGATGTGGGTGAGCACATCCACCGGGTTGCTCACCACCAGCAGCACCGCCCGGGGGCAGTGGAGCGCGATCGGTGGCACGAGCTTGCGGAACAGGGCCGCATTGCGCTCGATCAGCTCCCGTCGCGACTGGCCCGGCTGCTGGGCCACACCGGCGCTGATCACCACCAGGTCGGCATCCCGTCCCTCCTCCTCCACGCTCCCGGCCCGCAGGTCGGTGCGGGGGAGGAACGGCAGGCCGTGGCAGAGGTCCATCACCTCCCCCTCCAGCCGGTCATGGGCCACATCCACCAGCACCAGCTCCTCCTGGCAGCCCCGATGCAGGATCGCCACGGCGCAGGCCATGCCCACGGCGCCGCAGCCAACGATCACGACCTTGCGGCCGGGGAGGGTGCGCCCCCGCGCCTGGGCGCCGGTGGGAAGCAGCAGGTTGCAGAAAGGGGCGGCGGAGGCGTCGCCGACGGCCGGGGTGAGATCAGCCACCGGCGGCGGAGACCTGGGGGTGGATCGACTGGGTCGTTGCGGCTGGGTTCGTTGCCGTTGGGTTCACTGCGCCTCCGCCCTGGGAATCGGGCCGTCAGCCCAACAGAAACACCCCCGAGCGTCGCTGTCACGGCTCAGGGACGACAGCCGAGGGTGTTCCCCGCGGCGGCAGTGCTCCCGCCCGCTCCTGCAGCCAGCCTGTCGGCAGAGCGAGCATCCCGGCGCAGCCGCCGAAGCGCAGCTCCAACCAGGTGACCACCGCCGCGTCGCCGGCCACGATCGCTTCGATGGGCCCCTGTGGACACCGATCGTCCTGGTCTTTCGCAGGGGGATGGTGGAAGGCCTGTGCCAGGTGCAGCTCCTCCACCAGATCAGGCCCCAGGTACCAGGGCTCCACGTCCGCTCCCTTGTGCTGGCGGCGTTCCTCGATCAGTTCCCGCAGCTGGCCGTCCCCGCTGAGCTGCCCCAGTGGGGCCACCAGAAAGAAGAGGGAGCGCAGGGGCGCGGTGGGTGGGACCTGGGTGGTGGCGGACATGGCGGAGAGGGGTGTGGAGGGGATGGGGGCGGGGAGCGGATGCGGAGGGTGCAACGATTTTGTTGCTGCAGAAGAACGGAACAACAGTAACGCTATAACGTAATCAGCAGCGCCCCTCCGGGCCCGTTCTCCCCCAGCGCCGTTCCCCATGACCACCGCCATCCCTGCCACCATCTCCGATCACGCCAGGCCTGCCGATGTGCTCGCCCGCAAGGGGTTCGGCCCCCGGGTGCGACGGCTCCATGGCCGCATCGGTGTCGCCCACCACCAGGCCGAGGGCATGGCCTTCTCCCGCTCGCTGCTGGCGGGGCAGGCCCACCCCCGCCAGCTGGCGGCCCTGATCCGTGCTCTCGTCCCCGCCTATGGCCTGATCGAGGCCCTCGGCCCCCTGGTCGCGGCCGCCCTGGGGGCCGAGGGTTTCCCCTGGGCCGACCTGGCCCGCAGCCAGGCCCTGCATGAGGACATCGCCAGGCTGGCCGTTGTCCCGGCCACGCCCGCCTCCGCTGCGGCCGAAATCTGGTTGGGGCATCTGCAGCGCCTGGCCCAGGAGGCCCCGCACCGCTTCATGGCCCACGTCTATGTGCGCTACGGCGGCGACCTTTCCGGCGGCCAGCAACTGGCCGAGCAGGCCAACGCCATCCTCGCGGACCAGGGCCTGCCCCCGCTTCAGTTCTGGCAGTTCCAGCGCCCCATCCCCGAGCTGAAGCAGGAGCTGCATGACGCCATCGAATGGATGGACCTCAGCGAGGACGAGGAGCTGGAGCTCCTGGACGAATCGGTGGTCGCCTTCCACGACACCCAGCGGTTGCTGGCGGAGCTGGGGGAGCTCGCCGCTTAGCCGCCCGGCACGCGCCCTGGCCGCACCGGCCGATCCCCTTTCCCCCGTCCCCCAGCCCCATCCCCTCGCCATGACCCCTGCGGCCACCGTTTCCCCGCGTCCCACCACCCCGATCGACCTGCTGCTCAAGCACGACCGGCCCGTTCCCCGCTACACGAGCTACCCCACGGCCGCGGCGTTTCACGGGGGCGTCTGCGCGGCCGATCTGGAGGCCCAGCTGGCCCGCCCCACCGACGCGCCGCTGTCGCTCTACGTGCATGTCCCCTTCTGCCGCAACGCCTGCTGGTTCTGCGGCTGCAACCGCGTCACCACCGGCGCCGGATCGAAGGCGGTGGGTCCCTACCTGGAGGCCCTGGCCGCGGAGCTGGAGCTGATCAGCCACCACTCCGCCCAGCGGCGCCGTCTTGCCCAGCTGCACTGGGGCGGGGGCACCCCCAACTACCTGACGATCGCCGAGCGCCGGCGGCTCTGGGCGCTGATCGAGCGCCACTTCGATCTGCAGAGCGATCTGGAGGCCTCGATCGAGGTGAATCCGGAGGCCCTCTCCCGGGAGGATGTGATGCAACTGCGCCGCCTGGGCTTCACGCGGATCAGCTTCGGCATCCAGGATGCCGACCCCCTGGTCCAGAAGGCGGTGAACCGGGTGGTGCCGGTGGACCAGCTGCGCCGGGCCATGGGCTGGATGCGGGAGGCGGGTTTCGCCAGCGTCAACGTCGATCTGATCTGCGGTCTGCCGCTCCAGACCCCGGAGCGCTTCGACGCCACCCTGACCCTGGTGCAGGACCTGCGCCCCGACCGGGTGTCCCTGTTCTCCTTCGCCTACCTGCCCGAGCAGCTCCCCCTGCAGCGGAAAATCGCTGCCGAGGATCTGCCCAGCCAGCGCCAGCGGCTCCAGATGCTGGACCGTGCCGCCGCCCGCCTGGGCGGCTGCGGCTACGACGCCATCGGCATGGATCACTACGCCCTCTCCGGCGACAGCCTGGCCGTGGCGGCCAGAGAGGGGCGCCTGCACCGAAATTTTCAGGGGTACACCACCGGCGGGGAGCTGGAGCTGCTGGGGGTGGGTCCCACGGCGATCAGTCAGTTCCCCGGCCTCTTCAGCCAGAACCAGCGGGATCTCAAGGCCTATGGCGCCAGCATCGCCGCCGGCCAGCTGCCGGTGGAGCGGGGGCTGGTGGTGCGTGATCCGGAGGTGCTGGAGCGGCGGGAGCTGATCCGCCAGGTGATGTGCCATTTCAAGGTGGCGATCGATCCGGAGCGCTATGCCGCCGAGTGGGCCGCCCTCGAAGACCTGGCCGACGACGGGCTGGTGCGGCTCAGCCAGGCCGATGGCCGGGGCCTGGTGGAGGTCACCGCTTCGGGCCGCTGGCTGATCCGCACCGTGGCGGCCGTGTTCGATCCCTCCCAGCGCCAGGCGGCCTCCGGCTCGCGGCTGATCTGAGCCGCCTCAGCAGGGTTCCAGCACGCAGTTGATCTTCAGCTCGAAGGGCACGGCGCTGGCGGGCAGTCGCAGCAGCTGGGCGGTGAGGGCGGCCAGGTCCTCGGGCTGGGTCATGGCGTCGGCCGGCAGGGCCGTCACCTGGGAGGCCATGGCGGTGTTCACCCAGCCCGGACAGATCGCCGTCACCCGGATGCCGGCGTCCCAGCCCTCGTTGCGCATCGACTGGCAAAGGGCCATCAGGGCGAACTTGCTGCAGGGATAGGCCGCCAGCGAACCCTTCACCCGCTGGCCGCTCATCGACACCAGGGTGATCACCCGGCCGTCGCCGCTGGCCACCAGCGCCGGCCAGGCGGCCCTGGTGAGCCACCAGGGGCCCATCAGATTCACGCGCCACAGCTCCTCGATCTCCTGGTCGCCGCCTGGCGGAAACAGCAGGCCCAGCCGGGAGAAGAGACCGGCGCAGTGGATCAGCCCGTCGATCGCGCCGAAGTGGGCCAGCGTCGCCTCCACCCAGGCCGTTGCCTGGCCTGGGTCGCGGGCGTCGTAGGGATGCACCACCACCCGCTCGCTCCCCTGGCGGGCGGCCCGCCGGAGCGGGCCTTCCGGCAGGGCGTTGGGATCGCGCAGACCGAGACTGAGCCGATGGCCGTCGGCCAGGGCCCGTTCCGCGATCGCCCGGCCGATGCCCCGGCTGGCTCCGCTGATCAGCAGGGTGCGGGGCTGCTCCATGGCCGGCGACGGCGGGTCCGGAAATCCTGGCGGATGGCCAGGCGGGGGGGCAGCGCGGCCGGGCCGCGAGCCTGTCAGAAGCACAAAAAAGGAGCTGACCGTGATGGCCAGCTCCGGGTGGGGACGCGTCGCTGTCGACGCCGTTGCTCAGAGGGTGGATTCGCCGGATTCGCCGGTGCGGATCCGGATCACCGATTCCACCGGGGTGACGAAGAGCTTGCCGTCGCCGATTTCACCGGTGTGGGCCGCTTCGGTGATGGCCGAGATCGCCGCGTCCAGCTTGGCCGAGGGGACGACGATCTCGATCCTCGCCTTGGGGAGAAACTCGACGGTGAACTCCGTTCCCCGGTAGCGCTCGACCTGGCCTTTCTGGCGACCGAATCCACGGGAATCGGTGACCGTCATGCCGATGATGTCGAGGGCGACGAGGGCTGTCTTGATGGCATCCACCTTGGAGGGGCGGACCATGGCCGTGATCATTTTCATGGAAGGTTTGGTCGTCAGGAGGTCATTGGATCGTACGCCTCTTCCCCGTGAGACACGAAGTCGAGACCGCGCTCTTCGTCGTCAGGGCTGACGCGGAGTGGCATCAGGGCCCCGAGAATCCAGAGAATGATAGCCGTACCCAGGGCCACAAATCCATAGGTGATGATAACGGCCTTGAGCTGGGCGATGAACAGGCCGAAATTTCCTGATTCCTCAAGGATCTTGGCCGACAAGGGAAAGTAATCACCGGGTACAAGCGCTTTGGAGGCAAGAATTCCGGTCAGCAGAGCCCCTACAGTCCCACCCACGCCGTGGACCATGAAGGTATCAAGGGAATCGTCGAACTGGATGGCGGCCTTCACCCTCACGGCGATGAAGCACACGACCGAGGTGAGGACGCCGATCAGGAGCGATTGCTCCATGTAAACAAAGCCTGCCGCTGGGGTGATCCCCACCAGGCCGGCTACGGCACCAGTGGCTGCTCCGACGGCCGTGGGTTTGCCGTCCTTGAACCATTCGATCAGGCACCAGGTCAGCAGGGCGGCGGAGGCGGACGTGGTGGTGGTGAGGAAGGGATATCCCGCCGTCTTGGAGGCGAACATGCTGGCTCCGTTGAAACCGAACCAGCCGAACCACAGCAGGCCGGCCCCCAGAAGGATGAAGGGCACGTTGTGGGGCGGGCGTTTGCTGTTGGGCCAGGTGGTGCGGGGGCCGATGATGGCCGCGGCCACGAGGGCCGCTACGCCGGAAGCGATGTGGACCACCGTGCCGCCGGCGAAATCGATGGCGCCGATCGCTCCGAACGGACCGATGAAGCCGCCTCCCCAGACCATCTTGGCCATGGGGGAATAGATGAGCAGGCTCCAGATCAGACAGAACCAGAACCACGCCTTGAAGCTGACCCGCTCCACCAGGGCCCCGGAGATCAGGGCCGGCGTGATGATCGCGAACATGCCCTGGAAGAGGGCGAAGGAGGTGGCACTGATCGGGAAGCCGGCCGCCAGAGGCTGGTCGCCGAGTTCACCACCGACGCCATGGAGGAACATCGATCCCAGACCACCGATGAAGGGGCTGCCGAAACCGACGTCGAAGGCGAGGCTGTAGCCGATCACGACCCAGAGGACGCCGATGAGCCCCATCAGGAAGAAGCTCATCATCATGCAGTTCAACACGTTCTTGGGACGCGTGAAGCCGCCATAGAAAAAGGCCAGGCCAGGGGTCATCAGCAGGACCAGGGCCGAACCCACCAGCATCAGCAGGGTGTCGGCCCCGTCGGTGGGAGCCATGGCCAGAGCGGCCTTGGCCGAGCCGGCCAGCAGCGGACCGATGCCGGCCCCCACAGCCAGCAGAAAGAAAGCGATTCTCCTGAGCCGTTGATCCTGAAGCCCAACCAGAAAGCGGCCGCGGAGGCGATCGAAAGTCATCAGTGCGGATGTCGCCGATGACGTCGATGCACCAGTCGGTGATCCATGCATCGCAAAAGGGGGATGAACCTTGGGAAAGGCAAAATTCACCCTCAGTGCATGGGGGGGTAGGCCTGTGTAGCGAAACGAACAAATAAGCCCTCCGGCCAGCGAACGGTCACAAAAAAGCCGGGGCTGGGCCCCGGCAGAAGGGTTGCGGCGGGCGCTGGGCTCAGGCGACGGCGGCGGCGGCGCGATCGAAGTAGGTGCCCACCTCGGACATCAGGGCGGAGCAGTCACCGGGGGTGATGCCGTTGCGATCATTGGCGATCGCGATGGCCGCATCCTTCATCTTGCGGATGCCCTCGGCCACCGACGCTCCGGGCACGCCGAGGGCCAGGTAGGTCTCGCGCAGGCCGTTGAGGCAGCGGTCCTCGAGCACGGAGGCGTCGCCGGTGAAGATCGCGTAGGTGACGTAGCGCAGAACGATCTCCATGTCGCGCAGGCAGGCGGCCATGCGGCGGTGGGTGTAGGCGTTGCCGCCGGGGGCGATCAGGGCGGGCTGCTGGTCGAACAGATCCCGGGCGGCGTTGGTGACGATCTTGGAGGCGTTCGAAGTGATGCGGTTGACCGTGTCCATCCGCTTGTTGCTCTCGGCCACCATGGCGCCCAGGGCATCGATCTGGCCGGGGCTGAGGAATTCGCCGCGGGCGTCGGCCTGGGCGACAAGCTTGGTGAAGGCGTCGAACATGGGACTGCTGTGAAGCGTGGGTGGTCTGAACTTTAGATTCGCCGGACGGGGTGGTGCGAGCGCTCCGTAGGGAGCCCCCCTGGCAGCTTGACTAGGGTGATTGGCCCCTTCGCCCCTGCATGGCCGGCCCCGCAAGCATGCCTCCCGAGCCGCTGGACTGGGGCGCGCTGGCCCACGCGGCCGGGCCGGCGCCGAGCGATCTGACGACAGGTCCCACCAGCCCCCAGGCCCGGCTGCGGCTCTTCGGGCACGCGGAGTCGGAGGTCCGGGTCACGCTGTATCGCGACCACCACGCCTGGTGCCCCTACTGCCAGAAGATCTGGCTGTGGCTGGAGGAGAAACAGGTTCCCCATCGCACCAGCAAGGTGACGATGTTCTGCTACGGGCGGAAGGAGCCCTGGTACACCGAGCGGGTGCCCAGCGGCATGCTGCCGGCCCTCGAGCTCGATGGTCGTCTGATCACCGAAAGCGACCGCATCCTCGAGGCCCTCGAGCAGAGCTTCGGCCCCCTGGGGGCGCCGATGCAGTCGTCCGTGGCCCTGCCGCTGCGCCAACTGGAGCGTCAGCTGTTCCGGGCCTGGTGCCAATGGCTCTGCGTCCCGGCTCGAGGGTCCGCCGACGAGGCCCGGGGCCTGGAGAACTTCGACCGCTGGGCCGCACGGTTCGCGAGCGCCCTGGAGGCCGAGCCGGGAGCGTTTCTGCTCGGGGACCTCGGCACGGTGGACCTGATCTTCGTGCCCTACGTCGAGCGCATGAACGCCAGCCTCGCCTACTACAAGGGCTACCTGCTGCGGGAGCGCCATCCCGCCATCGACCGCTGGTTCCGGGCCCTCGAGGAGCGCTCCACCTACCTCGGCACCCAGAGCGACTTCCACACCCACGCCCATGACCTGCCTCCCCAGATGGGAGGGTGTCATGCCAGCGGCAGCGGCGAGCAGCGGGACCTGGCCGTCCGGATCGATGCCGGTCCCTGGCCGATCGTGGCCCCACCCGGGTCCGATCCCGAGACCAGCCAGAGCGAGCCGGCCGATGCGGCCTCCGTGGCCCTGGCCCGGGTGCTCCGGCACCGGGGGGCCCTGCTGGCGCGCAATCCCCTCGGATCGGATGGCTTCGACCGACCGTTGCGCTGTGCCCTCACCCGGCTGATCACGGGCCTGGATTGCCCGCCTCCCCCCGGGTCGGCCCGTGGCTTGCGCTACCTGCGGGATCGCATCAGCGTGCCCAGGGACATGCCGCTGCACGCGGCCCGCCTCCTGCGCCGTTCCCTGGAGGCCACCGCCCGTCTCGACCCGGCCGATCCCACGGCGGCGGGGGAGCCGATCCCCGCGCAGCATCGCCGCGACCAGGATCCGGCCCCCTTCCTTGCCGCTGCGGCTCGCCCTTTCGGCGGCGGCCCTTAGCGTTGGAATTCATGCGGGTGGTGACCATGGCAGGCCTTGCGGGTCGTGCTCCCCTGGGGGGCCTTCGCCGGGACCTCGTTCGGGGCCTCGGCAGGGTGATGCCGCCGACGGTGGCGCTGATCGTGGCCGTGGCGGCCTCCGCCCCCTCCGGGCACGGCCTTGAGATGGGCGGCCGCACCCAGTTCGTCCGGGCCCCCTGGAAGGTGACCCTGACCAGCTACACCACCAACGTGGGCCAGTCGCCGGCGGAGTACTTCTTCACCCTCAGCCTCGATGAACGGGCGGGGGCCTCCCTCGGCGGCATGACCATCCAGCAGATTCGTGGCGCCGACTGGCAGTTCCCGTTTGCCGTCGAGCGCACCCGCGCCTTTCTCGGCTTGCCCCGTCGCGAGGGACGCCGGATCCCGGTGCAGGCTGAGTTCGATCCTTCCGCACGGCGCTTCAGCCTCAGCTTCCCCGAGCCGGTGCCGCCCGGCGCGACCATCACGGTGTCGCTGCGGCCCTGGTTCAACCCCGTCCAGGCCGACTCTTACCTGTTTCAGGTGACGGCGATTCCGGCCGGCCCCGGGCCGATCCCCAGCCCGGTGGGGGTGGGAACCCTGAGGATCTACCAGCCCAATGATTGGTGAGTGAATCGACCGCTGCCGGTGGGCAGGCGCCAGGATGGGGCTCCCTGAGGACGCCCACGATGCAGGCCAGCTGGAACGGAAAGGTGATCGCCAGCAGCGACGACATCGTGACGGTGGAGGGCAATGCCTACTTCCCGGCCGATGCCCTCGAAAAAGATTGCATCCGACCCTCCAGCCACCGTTCCTTCTGTGGCTGGAAGGGGGAAGCGCACTACTACGACCTGATCGTCGACGGCAAGGAGAATGCGAATGCTGTCTGGTACTACCCGGAGCCGAAGGAAGCGGCCAGCAACATCCGGGGACGGGTGGCGTTCTGGAAGGGGGTGACGGTGGCCTGAGGCCTCAGAAGTTGCAGGGGGATCAGGTGCCCGGGTAACGGAGGGTGCGCCACTCGCCACTGAGGGTGCTCACCTCCACGCCGATGCCGACGGGACCCTGCACGGGGCCGAATTCCTCCTGCCACCAGCTGAGCGCCTCACTCCAGGCGGCATCCAGGGACTCGTAGAGGTCGTCGAGGATGGGATGGGGATCACCCTGCTGATCCACCAGCCGGTAGGTGCGGCATGTCTGGCCGTTGCTGCGCGTCTGGGCGCTGCTGCGCGAGCGGGAGGACTGAGGTAAGGAGATCGCCACGTCTTGCCTCGTTTCAGGATTGGCATTCTGGGCCCTGTGCCAGATCCGAACTGTCACCTTCACAACATCTTTCGGTGTTGCTCCGCTACCGGGTCCTGGCGGTAGCCCGGGCCGGCGGGCGTTTGCGGCCCGTGCGATGGCTCACCTGGCGGCTGCGCTCCTGGTAGCGGTGCACGACAGGAAGCCGCTCCTCCTGGTAGGCCTGCAGCGCCTGCTGCGGTGTGGCCGCGGCGCCCGGCGCGAGCCGTGCCGCCAGGGCCACCGCATCCTCCAGGCCAGCCGTCATCCCCCGGGCCTGGGAGGAGCTCATGGCGTGGGCGGCATCGCCGATCAGGGCCACCCGGCCGTCGACGAGGGCGGGCAGGGGATCGATGTCGAACGACCAGTTGGCCACCACCCCCTCCGGGGCCGTGGCGGCGATCACGGCGGCCGCATCGGCGGGAAGCTTGGCGAGGGCGGCGGCGGGGACCCCCTCCTCCAGCAGCCTCTGCCGCGTCTCCCGATCATCGGGGAGTTCCTCCTCCTGGAAGAAGCCCCAGTGGGTGCGCCCCCGGCCCTGGCCGTCGGGGCCCAGATCGAAGAAGTTGGCATAGATGCCCCGGCCCCGGGCATAGACGAAGAAGTCCCCGTCGGTGCAGAAGGCCGCGTCCGTCACCACCCCCCGCCAGACCCGATCGCCCAGGTACTGCAGGCGTCGGTCGGGGTTGAGCAGGGCCGCCACCCGGGAGAAGATCCCATCGGCCCCCACCAGCAGATCGCCCCTCCACTGGCGGCCATCGGCGAAGTTGGCCTCGACGCCGTCCTCGTTCTGGCTCCAGCCGACCAGCGCATGGTCGCCATGAAAGCTGGCGGGGTCGAGATGGCGCCAGAGGGCGTCCAGGATGGCGCGGCGGTGGATCAGCAGGGAGGGCAGCTCGCCAGCCTCCCGTTCCGCCGGGCTGGCTTCGATCAGGTCGCCCCTGAGGTTGCGGAACACGAACCGCCGCACCGGATGGCCGCCCGCCAGCAGGTCATCGAGCAGGCCCGGGACGGCGGCCGCCGCCACCGACTCCACACCGCTCTTCACCAGCAGGATGCCGCAGCCCTCCGTGCGCAGCCGCCCGGAGCGCTCGAACAGGGACACCAGGTGGCCCTGGCGCTGCAGCATCAGGGCGAGCAGCAGGCCGGAACTGCCGGCCCCCACCACGGCGATGCGGAGGCCGGCGGGGGCGGAACTCATGCGCTCACGGCGGGCTCCAGGATGCTGGCATGGAGGACGTCCATCACCGCGAGGACCTTGGTGGTCTCCTCCGGGTCGAGGCGCAGGGTGCTGGCCAGGTCGGCGAGGATCGTCTGCTCCTGCTCCTCCAGGGGGCCGTCGGAGCGCATGATCTCGGCCGCCACCGCATAGGCCGTGTGCCGCTGCCGGTCATCCAGCACCGCGGCCGCTTCCTCCATCAGGCCGATCGCCCCCTTGGCCCGCAGGCCCTGGAGCAGCGTGTCCATCAGGCTGATCATCTCCTTGTCGCTCCTTCCCTTGAAGGGGGCGCGGTAGTCGAGGGCGTGGCGAAGGGCCCGTGTGCCCGCCATGGTGAGGGCCCCGTCCCAGGAGACGGCGGCAAGAGCCACCGCGGCGAAGGCCGTAGGTGCGTCCATGGACAAAACGTCGAGAGCATGGGAACACCCGTCATCGTTCGCTCCAGGGGTACCTGTCAGTGGCCGATGCGACCGAATCCCGGAAAGGCTCGGCAATGTCGCTGTCAGGACCTCAGCGCTTCGACGCCGGCCCACCGGCGGCTCCGCCTTCGCGGCACAGCTTCAGATAAAGGGCCTCCGGTTCCTGGTAGCGGGCTGGACGGCAGTCGTGCAGACGGGCCAGCTGCAGCCAGCAGACGGTGCGCTGAACGTTCTTGAGACTTTTACCCTCCCGCACCAGCATCCGCATGGCCCGGCAGTAGGAGCCGTAGTGCTCGTCCAGGTCCGGGAGATCGGCGGGAACGGTCATCCAACGACTCCAGCACCTCCGCTCGGCCAGCGACTGTGCCGAAGGGAACCAAGCGCGCAGATCGTGAGGTCCCGCCCTGCGGGACACAAAAAAGGAGGGCCCCGAAAGGCCCTCCCCGCTCTGGAACGTGGCCGCGGAACGGGTGCGCTCAGCGGATGAACAGCATCTCCTGGTAGGAGGGCAGGGGCCAGAGGTTGTCGTCCACCAGGGCCTCAAGACCATCGACAGCCTCCCGCAGCTGGTGCATCAGCGGCATCAGGGTGTCGGCTGAGTAGCGCATGTGGGCGATGGTGCCGTGGGGGGCGTTGCTGATGGCGCTCTCGAGGGCACCGCTCAGTTCCATCAGCTTGGCGCTGAGGGACGCCACCTTGTGCTGGGTTTCCGGGGACACCTGGAGGCCCATGGAGGTCTGCAGCTGCAGGGAGCTGGCCAGCTCACCCAGGTAGCGCATGGCGGCCGGGTAGATCTGGGTCTGGGCGATCTGCACCGCCAGCTTGGCCTCCACGTCGATGGCCAGCACGTACTGCTCCGCGTAGACCTCGAAGCGGCTCTCCAGCTCCAGGGGGGTGAGCACGCCCTGCTGGGCGAAGAGGTCGCGGACCTCAGGCCGCTGCAGCACCGGCAGGGAATCGGCGGTGGTGGGCAGGTTCTCGAGACCCCGCTCCTCGACAGCGATGCGGTGCCACTCGCTGGAGTAGCCGTCGCCGCCGAAGACCACGTTGCCGTGGTCGGTCATGATCTGCTTGAGCACGGAGAAGGCGGCTCCGGGCAGGCTTTCGCCGGCGGCCATCTTCTGCTCCAGCTGGTCGCTCACGTAGGCGAGCGAATCGGCCAGGATCGTGTTCATGGCCACCAGGGGGCCCGCCACCGACTGGTTGGAGCCGACGGCCCGGAACTCGAAGCGGTTGCCGGTGAAGGCGAAGGGGGAGGTGCGGTTGCGGTCGCCGGGATCCTTGGGGAATTCCGGCAGGGTGTCGACCCCGAGCTGCATGACGCCGGCGTGGCTCGACCCCTTCACGTCCCCTTCCTTGATCTGGCGGAAGACATCCTCCAGCTGGCTGCCCAGGTAGACGGAGATGATCGCCGGGGGAGCCTCGTTGGCGCCGAGGCGGTGATCGTTGCCGGCGGTGGCCACCACGGCCCGCATCAGGGGGCCGAACTTGTGCACCCCGCGGATGACGGCGCCGCAGAACAGCAGGAACTGCATGTTCTCGTGGGGGGTGCTGCCGGGATCCAGGAGGTTGCCCTGGGTGGGGTTGCCCACCGACCAGTTGACGTGCTTGCCGGAGCCGTTGATGCCTTCGAAGGGCTTCTCATGGAGCAGGCAGTTCATGCCGTGGCGGCGTGCCGTGCTCTTGAGAATGGTCATGATCAGCTGCTGGTGATCCGTGGCCACGTTGGCCGCCTCGAAGAACGGGGCGATCTCGAACTGGCCAGGGGCCACTTCGTTGTGGCGGGTCTTGGCGGGGATGCCCAGCTTGTAGAGCTGGCGCTCCACGTCCTGCATGTACACCTGCACCCGCTGGGGGATGGCGCCGAAGTAGTGGTCGTCGAACTGCTGGCCCTTGGCGGAGGGCTTGCCGAACAGGGTGCGGCCGGCCAGGAGCAGGTCGGGACGCAGGGGCACGTAGGCACTGTCGACCAGGAAGTACTCCTGCTCGGCGCCACAGCTGGAGTTGACCGGGGCCACCTCGGTTTCCCCGAGCAGCCGCAGCAGGCGCTGGGCCTGCTTGTTCATGGCGGCGTTGGAGCGCAGCAGGGGGGTCTTCTTGTCGAGGGCCTCACCGGTCCAGGAGATGAAGACGGTGGGGATGCAGAGGGTGAGACCGTTGGGGGTCTCCATCAGGAAGGCCGGGCTGGTGATGTCCCAGGCGGTGTAGCCGCGGGCCTCGAAGGTGGTGCGGATACCGCCGCTGGGGAACGAGGAGCCGTCGGGTTCGCCCTGCACCAGCACCTTGCCGGTGAACTCGGTGATCACCGAGCCGTCACCCTGCACCGAAATGAAGCCGTCGTGCTTCTCGGCGGTGGCGTTGGTGAGCGGATAGAAGACGTGGGCGTAATAGAGGGCGCCGCGGCTGGTGGCCCATTCCTTCATCGCCTGGGCCACCACGTTGGCGACCGAGACGTCGAGCTTGCCGTTCTCCTTGATGGTGCGCTGCACCGACTTGAAGATGTCCTTGGGCAGGGCTGCCTTCATCTTGGCCAGGCTGAACACGTCGCTGGCCCAGAGCTCCTCGAGCGACTCGATGGGGGGGGTCACCACCGGCGGGCGCTGGTGAATCTCCTGAATGGCGGCGAAGCGTTGGGGGCTGGGCATGGAAACAGCTTGGGTCGGCTGGAAGGTATCCAATCCTTGTGTCCTGCCCCATGGGTGGAGCGGTTGATACAGAACGGCAGGTTGCCCGACGGCCTGCGGGACCCCTCAGCGCAGGTAGGAGCGGATCGCGGGCCGGCACCAGAACACCAGGGCCGCCAGGGTCAGGCCCCAGGCCACCGGGGCGCCCACCGCCAGCAGGAGCCGTTCCTCACCCACCAGCGCCAGGCGCACGATGCCGTAGGCCATCTCGATCGCCAGATCCAGCGACAGGGCCACGATCGCCAGCACCTGGCCCCAGAGGCGCCACTTCAGCAGGGCGATGCAGGCCACCACGCCCAGGGCCACCGCCGGCAGCACGGCGCTGGTGTAGACGACCACATTGGCCGTTCGCCAGAAGCTGGTGAGCAGGATCGCCGCCAGGCCCAGCGGCAGGGCCAGCAGGTTGGCCACCAGACCGAGCCAGGCGAGGACGCGATAGCCGCGGGGCGGCTGCAGCTCCGCGAGGGCGGCAGGGGTCGGCGAGAGCGTCTGCATTGAATCGATTCTCTCAGTTGCGGTCAGGCAGGGCACCGTCCCTGTCGGATCGAAACACCAGGTCCAGGTCGGGCATCACCTCGGCGGCGATCGCCACCAAAGTCTCGAACAGCGCCTTGGTGTGGGGGGCCCCCGCCCCCATGGCCTCCCGGCTCATCAGCACCAGCTCCAGCACGGGCCCATCCGCCTTGGCCTGAACATCGGCGATCAGCTGCAGCCGCAGCGTCTCGTGCTCTCCCCGGACCATGGCGCTGAGATGGGCAGGGGAGCGGTGCTCCACGTCGGCGTGGAACCGCAGGACCAGGGGATCGAGTCGACCGATGAGTTCTGTCGGCGGCAGGGGAGCCCGGGGCCTGAAGAGCAGCAGGAAGCGGGCCATGACGTCGGGCTGTTCCCCCCATCCTGGGGCCGTGCCGGGGTGGGCCTGCCACCCCGGTACGCGGGGGCCGCTCAGCGCAGTTCGAACAGGAGCACGTCCGCGCCGGCGGGGCCGGCCTGGAGGCTGTCCGGAGCGCCCGCCGGGAAGCCGAGGCCGTCGCCCCGCTGCAGCGGTCGGCCGAAGGCCGTGCCCTCCCCCTCGATCACCTGCAGCCAGCCGGTGGCATCGGAGGCGATGGCCAGCTCGAGCCGCTCGCCGGCGCCGGCCCGGGCCCGCCAGAGCCGCACCGGCCGGTTGATGGCCAGGGCCCCCTGCCGCCCATCCGGATCCAGCAGCGGCGTCCAGCCGGACTGGAGCCGGAACGGCTCCTGGCGATAGGCGGGGGGGTGGCCGGTTCGATCCGGCTCGATCCAGATCTGCAGCAGCCGGCAGGGGCTTTCGCCCAGGTTCATCTCGCTGTGGACCACGCCGGTGCCGGCGCTCATCGCCTGCACCTCGCCGGCCCGCAGCACCTCGCTGTGGCCCATGGAGTCGTGGTGGTTGAGCTGGCCGTCCACCATCACCGTGACGATCTCCATGTCCCGGTGGGGATGCATGCCGAAGCCGCGCCCGGCGGCGATCGTGTCGTCGTTGATCACCCGCAACGGTCCGAACCCCATCCAGGCCGGATCGTGGTGGTGGGAAAAGGAGAAGCTGTGCCAGCTGTCCAGCCAGTCGAGACGGCTGTGGAAGCGCTCGCCGGCGGGTCGGAAGGTGAGGGTCATGGGGCGGTTCTCAGGGTTGGATCGGTTCCATGCGCTGGAGCCGGTGGACGATGTCGTCGATGCTGCTGTCCTTGGCGGGATTGCTGCGGCTGCTGGAGAGCTGGCGACCCACCACGTGGGCCCCGAGGTGGGCCAGCTGGATGCGCAGCACCGCCAGCACCTCGACACCGGGACCGCCGGAATGGGTGGCGATCGCCACCGGCCGGCCGTTGAACAGCGTGCGGAAGCCGTCCCCCTGCACCGAAAGCCAGGCGATGGCGCTGGTCAGCACAGGAGGCAGGGAGCCGTTGTACTCGGGGGCGCAGATCACCCAGCGGGGGGCGGCCTCGAGCCTGCGGCTCAGCCCCTCCACTTCGTCAGGAAGGCCCGACTCCGCATGGGTGCGGGGGTTGTACAGCGGCAGGGACAGGCTGGTGAGGTCGAGAACGTCGGCGGCCATGCCACGGGCGCGGGCGGCGGCGGCGAACCGCTCGGCGAGTTTCAGGTTCTCGCCGTTGCTGGCACTCAGCACCAGAAGGTCGGGGGTCATGTCAGGCGGATTCCAGGAAGGGGTAGTCGGTGTAGCCGGCTGGACCGGGGGAGTAATAGGTGGCCGGGTCGGGGGACTGCAGGGGGGCGCCGCGGCGCAGGCGCTCTGGCAGGTCCGGGTTGGCCAGGAACGGCGTGCCGAAGGCCACCGCGTCCAGCTGGCCGGCGGCGATGGCGGCGTTGGCCTCCTCGGCCGTGTAGCCCATGTTCCCCACCAGCACCCCGCTGAAGCCGGCCCGGATCGGGGTGAGCACATCCCCGTGCTGCTGGCCGAGGAAGTCCCCCCGCATCACGTGCAGGTAATCCAGCCCGGTGCTCTCCAGCCGCTGGGCCAGCCAGCCCGACAGCCCGATGGGGTCGCTGTCGGCCATGGCGTTGTAACCGTTCAACGGCGAGATCCGCAGGCCCACGAGGGGCGATTCGGCCCGGACGGCCTCCAGCACCTCCAGCAGCAGCCGGGCCCGGTTGGCCACCGGCCCGCCATAGGGCCCCTGGCGCCGGTTGCTGCCGTTCCGCAGGAAGGCGTCGAGCAGATACCCGTTGGCGCCATGCACCTCGACCCCGTCGAAGCCGGCGTCGATGGCGTTGCGGGTGGCCTGGCGGAACCCCGCCACGATCGCCGGCAGTTCGTCGTCGGCCAGCTCCCGGGGGACGACATAGGGCTGTTTCCCCTCGGGGGTGTGCACCTCGTCGCCGGTGATGGCGATCGGGCTCGGGCCAACGGGCTGGCGACCATTGTTGAGCAGGGGGTGGCAGGCCCGGCCGCCATGCCAGATCTGCAGCACGATGCGCCCACCGGCCGCGTGGACCGCGTCGGTGGTGAGGCGCCAGCCCGCCACCTGGGCCGCCGAATGGATGCCGGGCTCGTGCCAGAAGGCCGAGTTGCCCTCCATCACCATCGTGGCCTCGGCGATCAGCAGGCCGGCGCCGGCCCGCTGCTGGTAGTAGGTGGCCATCAGCGGGCCTGGAACATGCTCCGGCTCGGCCCGGCATCGGGTGAGGGGGGCCATCAGCACCCGGTTGGGCAGCAGCAGCGGGCCCACAGTCAGCGGGGTGAAGATGTCGCTCATGGGGCAGTGACCGACCGGCTGGAGCGGGGACGCCCCGGGCCGTAAGGGATTGTTAAGGTCATGCAGGGACTCTGGCGGACACGCACCCTGGCTGACAAGAACGCACCGGCTTGTGCCTGGGGCACCTGCCGGTAACCCAGATCCCTGTGACGGCCTCCCTCCCCGATTCCCTGGATTCCGGCGATCCCCAGCTCTGCCCGGCGGAGCTGGCCCTGCGGGTGATGCGCGGCCGCTGGAAGCTGCTGATCCTCTGCCGGCTGCTGGAGGGTCCCCAGCGCTTCTCGGCCCTGCAGCGGTCCCTGGTGGGGGTCAGCCACAAGGTGCTCACGGCCCAGCTGCGGGAGCTGGAGGCCGATGCCGTCGTCTGCCGGCGCGTCTTTGGTGAGGTGCCGCCGCGGGTGGAGTACGAGCTCAGCGAGCGGGGTCGGGCGCTCCTGCCCGTGCTGGAAGGTCTGCATGCCTGGGGAGCGGCAGCCCCACCAGCGGTGGAAGCTGGGGAATGAGACTGCGGCGGAACCAGCTTTCCGGTTTCACCCGCTGCAGCGTGCGCAGCAGCACCAGGGGCAGGGTGCGCAGCTCGAAGGGGGCCCGCAGGGTGGGCCAGAGCCCCTCGCGCCGGTAGAGCATCGTCTCCAGCTGGTCCCGCTGCGATGGGGTGAGCGGTCCCCAGACCCCGCCGATGGCACCGCCCTCCCGGGCCATCGCCAGGAACGGCAGCACGACCCCCGGCACCAGCCCCTCCAGGCTGAGGCGGTCGGCCGCCTGCAGCACCGAAGCGTCCTCCGGGCTCTCCAGGCCGAGCTCGGCGCCCGTGGCGCTGACCGCCCGCAGGCGCCCGCGCACCGTGCGGCCGCCGTGCTGCAGCCGCACCGGCAGGGACAGGGCGAACCAGGGAACCCCATCCCGGTGGGGCCGGTCCCAGCAGCTGCGGATCGCCAGCAGCAGCAGCAGGCCGTTGAGCAGGCTCCAGCCCAGCACCACCCCGACCGTGGCAGCCGAGGCCGGCAGCAGCCCCCCCTGGCCGGCCAGCAGCGGCAGCCGACCCGGCGCCAGGTTCCAGAGCGCCACCAGCTGCAGGGCCAGGAGCGCCAGCAGCGGCAGCAGCAGGCCCGCATCCGGGCCGATGTCCCGGCCGACCACCGCCTTCGGGGTGACCCGGAACCGCCGCGGCCGGCCCAGGGCCGTGGCGACCACGGCGGCACAGATCGGCACCAGGAAGATCCAGCGGTACAGCTCCGGCAGGATCGCGGCGCGGGCGTGGCCGCTCAGCCAGCGGGTGAGCAGCAGCTGGCTGAACACGAACGGCATGGCGACCGTGAGCAGGGCATCGCCGCTGAACAGGATCGGGGCAATGCCCAGCAGGCCGAGGCTGAGCGGCGTGCAGAGCAGCACCAGCTGGGCGGGGAAGGTGAACCAGTGCAGGATGCCTTCGCTGTAGGCGAGCCGCTGCAGGGGGCTGAGCCCAGGAATCCGCAGCGGATCGGCGCCTGTGCGCAGGGTCTGGAGGGAACCGCTCCCCCAGCGGCAGCGCTGCCGCGCCATGGTCGCGGCCGTGAAGGGGGCCAGGCCGGCGCTCAGCTTCTCCGAGAGGTAATGGTTGCGGTAGCCGGCGGCGGTGATCCGGATGCCGGTGGCCAGGTCCTCCGATGGGGTGGCCGTCTCGAAGCCGCCCACCCGCTCCAGCGCCTCGCGCCGCATCAGGAAGGAGGTGCCGGCGCAGACCACGGCATTGAGGTTCTGGCGGGTGGGCTGGATCCAGCGGTAGAAGCTTTCCTCGTCCGGCAGCAGCCAGCGCTCCAGACCCAGGTTGCGCATCACCGGATCGGCGTTCATGTAGCTCTGGGGGGTCTGCACGAAGCCCACCGACGGGTCGGCGAACAGGCCGACCGTGCGGCGCAGGAAGGGCCGAAGCGGCACCACGTCGGCGTCGAAGACCGCCACCAGCTCCCCCTTGCAGTGGCGCAGCCCGTGGTTGAGGTTGCCGGCCTTGGCATGGGCGTGCTCCCGGCGGGCGACATAGCGACAACCGAGGCGGTGGCAGAGTTCCGTCAGCTCCGGCCGGTCGCTGTCGTCGAGCAGCCAGACCGTGTGGCTGGGGTAGTCCATCGCCAGGCAGCCCCGCAGGCAGCGCTCCACCAGCTCGGCGGGTTCGCCGCAGCTGGGCACGAGCACATCGACCGACGGCACGGGCGTGGGGATCGGACCCGCGGGGGGCGCCGGCCGTTCGGGCAGGAGCGTGAACCAGAGCTGCAGGAAGAACCCGGCCAGCAGCACCAGCTCCGCCGCCAGGGTCAGGATGCTGAGGGTGGCGGCCAGCGGCGTGGCCAGATTGAGGCTGGCACTCACTCGCCAGGCCAGATAGCGGGCCCCCAGCAGCGTCAGCAGCAGGACGGCCCAGGGCAGGCGTGCCATCGACCCTGACCAATTGTTAAGCAAAGCTAGGCGGTTCCTGGGACCACTGGCTCATGAAAAAGCCCGGCGTCCAGGATCGCCGGGCATGGGGTGGAACGGTGACGTTCCTGATGTTTATCGCGTTGTCTGATGTCGGTCGTGACTCCGGTTGAACGGTCGGTGTGACGGTTGTCGCTCAGAAGCGTTGACGATCAGAAGGGCTGACGATCGGGTCCTTGGGGACCGTGGATGGGTGATGGGGAGGGAGCCGAGGATGCTCCTCCGCCATGGACGCGCCATCAAAGGGAGGTCAGCGTGGCTGGGGATCCATGGGAGTCCCCGGGGGTGGGTTTCGGAGTCGGAGCTGCGGAGGGAGGCACCTGGGGCCGAGGCATCCAGGGGCCGGTTTCCATGGACCCGTGGGCACCTGAACGATGCATCGGGTGATCTGCGAAAGACCGGGAAACCGTTGGTGGGAACAAGACTGTTGGAGCAGGGGCCTGCCGTCAGCACACTCCTGACATCTGACCGGGTGGGGTGTCTTCCATCGCTGGAGCCTCCTGGTTTCTGAACTCACTCTCATTCCTCCATGGCGCCCTGGCCATAGGCAATCGTGCTGGTCTTCGCCGGGCCGGGAGCAGGTCTCCGCCGGCGCCCTCACTCGTCGGTGCGCTGGGCCACCAGGGCTTCGTAGGCGCTGCAGAACGCCTCGCCCAGGGAGTCCCGCAGGGGCGCGTCGTGGCGAAAGGCCTCCAGGGCATCGGCGTGACAGGTGGGCAGGGAAGCCGCCCCCGCCGGCGCCTCCACGTAGGTGTTCAGATCGCTGCGGGCACCGGGCTCGAGCCGCCGTTCGATGCCGTCGAGACCCGCCGCCAGCACCGCCGCCTGGAGCAGGTAGGGGTTGGCGGCGCCGTCGCCGAGCCGCAGCTCGATCCTCTGGTCGTCGGGGATGCGCACCATGTGGGTGCGGTTGTTGCCGCCGTAGCTGATCCAGGAGGGGGACCAGGTGGCGCCGGAACTGGTGACGGAACGCGCCAGGCGCCGGTAGCTGCCGGCCACCGGGTTGGTGAGGGCGCACAGGGCCGGGGCATGGGCCAGCAGACCGGCGAGAAACCGGTAGGCAACCTCCGACAGGCCCTTCTCCCCGGCCGGGTCGTGGAACACATTGCGCCCCCCCTCGTCCCAGAGCGAGGCATGCAGGTGGGCGCCGTTGCCGGTGAGGGACGGGATCGGCTTGGGCTGGAAGCTCACCCGCACCCCATGGCGTTCTGCAAGGGCGGCCGCCATGACGCGGAAGAAGGCATGGCGGTCGGCGGTCAGCAGTGATTCGGCATAGGTCCAGTTGAGCTCGAACTGGCCGTTGGCGTCCTCGTGGTCGGCCTGGTATGGCCCCCAGCCGAGGCGCTCCATGCCGTCGAGCAGTTCGCTGATCAGCGGGTAGTGGCGCATCAGGGCCAGCTGGTCGTAGCAGGGCTTCGACTGCCGGTCGAGACCGTCGGCGATGGCGTCCCGTTCCGGGTCCATCAGGAAGAACTCCGCCTCAACGCCACTGCGGAACTGCAGGCCCATGGCCGCCGCCCGGGCGATCTGGCACTGCAGCACCCGGCGGGGCGACTGCTCCAGCACCTGCCCCTCCACCTGCAGATCGGTGGCCACCCAGGCCACGTCCGGTTGCCAGGGGAGCACCATCAGGCTGGTGACATCGGGGATCGCCAGAACGTCCGGATCGGCCGGGGTCATGTCGAGCCAGGCGGCGAAACCGGCGAAGCCGGCCCCGGATCGGGCCAGTTCGGCCGCCGCGGCCGCCGGTACCAGCTTGGCCCGCTGGACCCCGAACAGGTCGCAGAAGGAGAAGAGGAAATGGCGGATGCCATGGGTGGCGGCGAAGCGGGCCAGATCGGTCATCGGGGTTGGTGAAGGGGAAAGGGGGCGGGAGGCGGAGGCCGTCAGTCGGCGCAGAGGCGGTCGATGGCGGCCCGCAGCTGGCGCTGCTCGGCCGGCGCGTCGCGGGGGTTGCCGGCCCGGTGGCCCAGGTCGGACTCCAGGACCTCGAAGTGGGCCTTGCGGATCAGGGCGGCCTCCGCCTGGCAGTCGTCGGGGGTGAAGTAGAGGTCGTGGCGGCCGGCGATCACGGCGGTGCGGGCCCGGATCCGGCCCAGGGCTGCGGCCAGGTCGGCATCGGGATCGCCATCGGCTGCACCTTCGCCTTCGCCAGTGGCCCCGGTGGCGGTGATGCCGGCGGCGGCGGCCACGTCGTTCGCCAGCCAGACGTCGAGCATGGCCAGCAGGTCATGGGGGTCATGGCGGCGGTAGGCCGGCAGCCAGGCCTGCTCCACGTAGGCCTCGACGCTGGCGTAGCCCAGCTGGCGATGGGCGCCGCGGCGATAGAAGGGCTGGCTGGCGGCCCAGCTGGCGTAGATCAGGGCGAAGGTGCGCAACCCCTGCTCGGGCACACCCCGGAAGCGGAGCCCATCCCAGTGGGGATCGGCGGTGAGGGCCTGGCGCAGGCTGAGCAGAAACACCCGGTTGTGGGCCGTGGTGCGCGCCGTGCCGCAGACGCAGCAGATGCGTTGGGTCCGCTCCGGTTCCAGCACCGCCCAGTGGTAGGCCTGCTGGGCCCCCATCGACCAGCCGTAGATCAGCGCCGGTGCGGCCACATCGAAGACCTCCTCCAGCAAGCGGCGCTGGGCGGCCACGTTGTCGCGGTGATCGACGGGCCAGCGGCCGGCCGCCAGGTCCGATCCGGCGTTGCTGGGGCTGGTGGAGCGGCCATTGCCGAACTGGCTGACCAGCACAACGCACCAGCGCTGCGGATCAAGGATCGGCCCCACCACCCAGTCGATGTCCTCGGGCCAGGCGCCGTAGGAGCTCGGGTAGAGCACCAGGTTGGAGCGGTCGCCTGCGAGGGTTCCGTAGACCCGGTAGTCGAGCCAGGCGGAGGGAAGGCTCCCCCCTGCGGCGAGGGGAAAGTCCCCGAGGGCGAAGCGGCGCGGGGGGGCAGGGCTGGGGGGCAAGGGATCGGGTTTCAGGGGAGGGAGAGTCGGGCGGGATCGCGCACGAAGTCGCGATGCACCGCCAGATAGCCCTGGCCCGTGTGAACCAGATGGGGCGCCAGATGGGAATGGGCCTCGGCGAGGGCGTGGAAGGGCACCGAGGGGTAGAGGTGGTGCTCGACGTGGAAGGGCATGTCCCACATCAGCCAGCGCAGGGGTGGCAAGGTCAGGGTGGTGCGGGTGTTGCTGAGGCCATCGGTGCCTGTGCTGCAGCCGCCGTGCTCGGCCATCAGCACGAAGCGCAGCAGGGGCTGGCCGACGGCCAGTGGCAGCAGCCAGAACCAGAACAGGGCGCCGTTGGCCTGCCAGAGGGAGGCGGCCAGCAGGACGGCGTAGACGGCGACCTGCAGCCGGATCGAACGGGTGACGGCCGCAGCCGCCTCGACGGGGATGTAGGGCCTGCCGCCAAAATCACCGCGCAGGCCGGCGGCATGGCCCCGGAACTTGCCGATCCACCAGGGAAGCCCGCTCAGCTCCAGCAGATAGCCGGCCAGGGTGCTGGGGGGGGCGTCCTCCAGTTCCGGATCGAGGCCCGGCTGGTGGGTGAAGCGATGGTGCCACTGGTGGTAACGGCGGTAGTAATCGGCGTTGTAGAAGCTCAGCAGACCGGCCCACCAGGCCACGGAGTCGTTGAGGCCCTTGCCGGAGAAGGCGGTGCGGTGGCCGCATTCATGCATGGCGCAGAAGCCGAAGGCCAGGCCCCAGCCCAGCAGCAGCAGGCCCACCAGCCGCAGGCCCCAGAACGCTGCGGTGGGAAGTGCCATCGGCATCGGCCATCCCCAAAGGAGGGCGCCCAGGCCCAGCACCGTCAGGTGGAAGGTCAGGCGACGCCAGCCGGGCCCGTCCCGTCGCTCGTTCAGGCGCTGCAGCAGCGGAGCGGACAGCAGCGGCGCGGCGGCGGCCTGGCCGGCCGCCGGGGGCGCGGAGGGTAGGGAGGCGGTCACGAAGGTCGCCGTTGGTCGGCGGAGGGAGATGGCGTTGACCCACTGTCCCGTTCGGAGTCCGCCGGGCACCGTTCGTCACGAACACTTGCACCGTGGCCCCGGTGGGCATGGTTACCCGGCGGCGCCCTGCGGCAGGGAAGAGTGGGGCCTGCGTCGTGCCTCTCCGGTGACTTCCCTGCTGTTCTTCTCCCTCTGGGGCTTCCAGGGGCCCCTCGCCATGGCCCTGGAGACGGCCGAGCGGGGCGGCTTCGACGGGCTGGAGCTGAACATCCACCATCCCTCCCTGGCCGGCGACCCGGATGGGCCCGCCCGGCTGCTGGCGTCCGGCCGCCCCCTGGTGCTGGAGGTGGTCACCGGCGGCGGCTACGTGCCGCAGCTGGCCGTCACGCCGGCCCAGCACCTGGCGGAACTGGGGAACCAACTGAATCGCTGCGCCGATCTCCGTCCCCACCGGGTGACCGTGCTCACCGGCAGTGATGCCTGGCCCCCGGAGAGGCAATCGAGCTTTCTGGTCGAGGCCCAGGCCCTGGCGGCGGCCAGTGGTCTGCCGGTGAGCTTCGAAACCCACCGGTCCCGCTGCCTGGGGATGCCCTGGACGATCGCGCCGCTCCTGGAGGCTGTGCCCGGGCTGCGGCTCACGGCCGACCTGAGCCACTGGTGCGTGGTGGCCGAACGGCTGATGACCCCGGAGCTGGAGCCGCTTCAGGCGATGGCCGACCGGGTCGACCACATCCATGCCCGGGTGGGCCATGCCCAGGGCCCCCAGGTCTCCCACCCTTTCGCGCCCGAACATGCCGAGGCGCTTGCCGCCCACTTGGCTTGCTGGCAACTGTTCACCGAACGGGCGGTGAAACGGGGGGCGCCGCCACCCAGTTTCACGCCCGAGTTCGGACCCGACGGCTACATGCCCACCCTGCCCTTCACCGACCGGCCAGTGGCCGATCTGCTGACGATCAACACGGCGATGGCGCAGTGGCTGAGAAGTGAGCTGATAGCCGAAAACAGCGATAAGCTGTGTTCATCGTGAACAGAGTTACGTCGTGATGAACGTGATTGACAACCCGACCGCCACGCCGTCGGCCGGCCCCTCCAGCGAAGGGTCCGATCCGCGCCAGGCCGCCCTGGTCGCTTCCCTGCGTGCCCGTTACGCCATCGCCGAGCAGCGCCAGGACGCCGATGCCAAGCGCGCCCTATTCAAGGAGGCCGTCTACCTGGGCATCCGCCCCGACGCGTACCAGGGCTCCAGCAGCGCCGCGTAGATGGCCTGCTGGTGCAGGATCCGGGCCTCCAGCCGGTGCGGCGGCCCGGTGCGGAACCCACCCCCGTAGCCCCGCTGGGCCGACTCCACCAGGGCTCTGTCTTCGGCGAGAAAGTGGACCATCTCCGCCATCAGCGCCTCCCCTTCCACCTGGCGTGAGGCGGGGCCCAGGAGCCACACCTGCATGCGGCAGGTGTCGAGCGTTTCGGGCAGGAACTGGATCATCGCCATCCGTCCATCGGGCCACAGCAGCAGGTGGTTCCACGGCGGCAGGCCGAAGGTGAGGAACTCCCCGTCCGCCTCCGGCGAGGGGGTGGCCAGCACGTTGGCCCAGGTGCCGAAGCGATGGCGGTAGTCGCGCACCGGGCCCTGTAGCCGATGCAGGGTGGTGGGATGGGCGATGGCGACGTGGTAGTCGTCGAGGGTGTTGTCGTGGGCGATTTTCCAGTTGCAGGCGAGCCCCCGCTCGTGGAAGGCCAGCGGCACCAGGGTTCGGGCCAGGGCTTCGGGGGCTTCCTGCAGCGCCAGGTCGAGCTGATCGTCCAATGGAATCGGATCGGCCCCCAGGGACACCCAGATCAGGGAGGCGCGCACCTGGCAGCCGAGGGCTTCGAGTGGCCAGGCGCCGCGATCGAACGGGTCGACGAAGTCCCCTTCCCGGGCGGCCGCCAGCAGGGTGCCGCCCAGGTCGTAGGTCCAGCCGTGGTAAGGGCACACCAGCCTCCGGCAGGCCACGCTGCCCTCAGCCGGCGCGCGAAAGGCAACGGCTCGGTGTGGGCAGCGGTTGCGGAAGGCCCGTACGCCTCCATCACTGCCGTGGCAGAGCAGCACGGGCAGACCCAGCAGCTCCAGCGCCCGCACGTGCCCGGGCGGCAGATCGGCGGCGGCGGCAACGGGGTGCCAGAAGCGGCTGGCGTAGTGCTCGCGCTCGAGGGCGGCGATGGACGCTGAGCCGTACAGCTCCGTTGGCAGAAAGGCGGCCCGGGTGGCGGTGTCCATGGAAGGAACGGTGTGGGCAGGGCGGAGTGAACGCTCAGAGCAGGGAGCCGTCCAGGCTGCGCAGGCGGCTGGCGAGTTCCTCGCGCAATTCCAGGAAGGGCTGCGACACGCGCAGGTGGCGCAGGTCGGAGCGGTCCAGCTGCACGTCGACGGTATGGACGATCCTGCCGGGACGCGGCGCCATGATGTGGACGGTGCCGGCGAGCAGCAGGGCCTCCTCGATGTCGTGGGTGATCAGCAGGGCGGTGAGCCCGGTGCGCTTCCAGAGGTCGTGGAGGAACTCCTGCATCGATTCGCGGATCTGCAGATCCAGCGCGCCGAACGGTTCGTCCAGCAGCAGCACCTTCGGCTCGGTGGCCAGGGCCCTGGCGATGGCCACCCGCTGCTGCATGCCCCCCGAGAGTTCCCGCGGCAGCAGCCGGGCCGCGTCGGCCAGCCCGACCACGTCGAGGAAGTAGTCGGTGCGCTCGCGGATCTCCGCCTTGTCCCGTCCCTGGAGCGAGAGGCCGAAGGCGACGTTCTGGGCCGCCGTGAGCCAGGGGTAGAGGCTGTACTTCTGGAACACCATGCCGCGGTCGGAGCCGGGACGCCGCACCGGTACGCCATCGAGCTGGATGAAGCCTGCGCTGGGCCGCTCCAGACCGGCGATCAGGCGCATCACGGTGGATTTGCCGGATCCCGAACTGCCGACCAGGGCCATGAACTGACCCGAAACCAGTTCGAAGCTGATGTCCTCGAGAACGAGCTTGCGATCCCGCCCTTCACCGAAGCTCTTGGAAACCTGGGAAACCTGGAGATGCATGGGATTCAGTTGGCCCAGGAGCAGGCCCGTCGCATCATGAAACGGAAACCCAGATCGATCATCAGGCCGATCAGACCGATCACGATCAGGCCGACGAAGATCTCATCGGTGCGCAGGAATCTCTGGGCCAGGCTGATGCGTTTACCCAGACCCTCGTTGGCGGCCACCAGTTCGGCGACGATCACCAGGTTCCAGGCCGATGCCATGTTGATGCGGTAGGTATCGAGCACCTGGGGGGCGATGTAGGGCGCCACCACCCGGGTCAGAATCGGCAGGCCCCTGCCCCCCAGGGTGAGGGCCGTTTCCACCAGTTCGGAGGGAACGAACTTCACCGCATCCATGATCATCAGGGCATTGAAGAAGAAGGTGCCGATGAAGATCAGCATCACCTTCGGGAGTTCCTCGAGGCCGAAATAAATGATCAGCAGGGGAATGAAGGCCGGCGCCGGCATGTACCGGATCAGCGCCATCAGCGGTTCCAGAAAGTGGCAGATGGTGCGGTTCGTGCCCATGGCGATGCCGATCGGCAGGGCGAGGCCTGCCGAGATCACGAAACCGATGAAGACCCGCTTGATGCTGGCCACCGCATCCGCCACCAGGATGCCGCGCTGGAACTGGTCGCTGCCCGCCAGCCACACCGCTCCGGGGCCCGGCAGGAAGAGCTTGTCCACCATGCCGCTGGCGGTGACCAGCCACCACACCAGGAAGACCGTGAGGATGCCGAGCACCCCCAGGACCCAAGGGTGGCTGACGAAACGACGCAGAGCGGGGGAGCGGGCCATGGTGCTCAACGGGCGTTGTCGACGAACTGGGGATTCAGCAGCTTGGTGAGGTCAGGCTTGGTCTTGGCCAGGCCTGTCTCCACCAGGAACGCGCTGATCTGTTCAGCGGCGTAGGGCAGCGACAGCATCGTGGTGCCAGGCTTGAAGTTGCTGCGGTTTTCCTCCAGGGTCTGGATGGTGGTGCCGGCGTTGTACTCCTTGAACTCGGCTTCGCTGACCCCGGAGCGCTCCACCAGGATCGGCAGGGTGCCGGCGGGGTCGTCCTTGATGGTCTTGAGGGTGGCGAACCAGGCGTTGACGATCTTCTGGACCTTCTCGGGATTCTTGGCGACGAATTCCGTGCGGCAGACGAGCAGATCGCTGATCGCCCCCGGGTGATCCTTGGAGGTGGCCAGGGCCCGACTGCCGGGACGTTTCAGGGCCTGGGTGGTGAAGGGGGCGTAGACGCCGGCGGCGTCCACCTTGCCGGCCGCGAAGGCCGCGGCGGCGGCGCCGGTTTCCAGGGGGACAAAGGTGATGTCCTTGGCGGAGAGGCCCGCGTCCTTGAGCACCTTCAGCAGCAGGAAGTGGTCAACGGTGCCTTCCTCGGCGGCGACCTTCTTGCCCTTCAGGTCGGGGATCGACTTGATCTCCGCGGCGGCAATGATCTGGTCATTGCCCGTGGAGAAATCGTTCTGGAGCACCACCTGCAGATCGGCCCCACCCGCCACGGAACTGATCGTGTCGTTGAGGGTCTGGCTGTTGCAATCCAGCTGGCCGGCGTTGAGGGCGTTGATTGAATCGAGATAGCCGTCGAACCACTGCATCGAGGCCGCCACCCCCTGCTGCTTGAACAGCTCCTTGACCTCGGTGACCTTCCAGGGGAACCACCCCGGCCAGGCGCTGTAGCCGATCTTGACGGGCGCCTCCTGGCTCGCAGGCTGCTGACAACCGGCCAGCAATCCTCCCCCAAGGGCGGCCATCAGGGCGAGGGCGACGGCCCGGCGTTGACGACGGAACAAGGTGGCTTTCAACATCAGGAAAATCGGGGAAAGGTTGGTGGCTGCGCAGATTCTGAGGGTCGCGTCTTAGAAGCGCCCCCGGGTGGATGCTGGGTTTGGCCCCGTGGGGTGTTGGGTGCAGGGAGCCCCCGGTGGAGAGGGTCAGAAGAACTCCAGATAACGCTGCTGTTCCCATTCGGAGACAGCAGAGTGGTAGGACTCCCACTCTTCACGTTTGTAGGAGATAAAGGCGTTGAACATGGCATCACCGAATACGCTTTTCGCAAGTGGATCCGCCGCGAAGGCCTCCACCGCCTCGCCGAGGGTTCGGGGCAGCATGTTCAGGCCTCGCTCGGCCCGCTCCGCTGCGCTGAGTGTGTAGGCATTCACCAGGTTGGGGGCGCCGGGATCGAGTTGTTCCCGGATCCCTTCGAGGCCGGCGGCCAGCATCAGGGCACCGCCGAGATAGGGGTTGCAGGAGATGTCGGCAGCCCGACATTCCACCCGGCCACCGGGAGAGGGAATGCGCAGCATATTGGTGCGGTTGTTGTTGCCGTAGCAGACGAACACCGGTGCCCAGGTGAACCCCGACATGCTCCCCTGGGCCACCAGACGCTTGTAACTGTTGACCGTCGGGGCGATCACTGCGCAGATGGCCGGTGCATGGCGGAGCACGCCGGCGATGAAGTGTTCGGCCAGCCGGGTGACCTTCCCCGGGGTGGCTTCGGGGGTGGCGAACAGGTTGGCACCCGTCTGCCCATCGGCGAGGGACATGTTGAAGTGGGCACCGCTGCCGGTGCGATCACCGAACGGCTTGGGCATGAAGGTGGCCAGCAGCCCATGGCGATGGGCGATTTCCTTCGCCATCAGCTTGAAGAAGGTGAGCCGGTCCGCCATGGTGAGGACGTCGGCGTAGTCGAAGTCGGTCTCGAACTGGCCGGGGCCGTCTTCGTGGTCGAAGGAATAGACCCCCCAGCCCAGATCGTTCATCGCCTGCACCAGCTCATCCAGCCAGGGCAGGTTGTCGAGCAGGCCGCGCACGTCGTAGGCGGGTTTGTCGAGGGTGTCGCGGTCGCTGTAGGGCACCCAGCCGCCCGCCGCGCCCTTCTTGAGCACGAAGAACTCGGTCTCGATGCCGAGGTTGAAGCGGAAGCCCATGGCGGCGGCCTCCTGGCGGACACGGCCGAGGATGTGGCGGCTGCAGGCGTCGAAGGGCTGGCCGTGCAGGTGGAGGTCGCTGGCGAACCAGGCAACCTCCGGCTGCCAGGGCAGCACTGTGACACTGGCGGGATCGGGGACGGCGGCCACCTCGTCGTCGCTCACCTCCTGGGGAACCCCGTCGAGGGCCGCCCCGGTGAACAGTTCGGAGCCGGCCATCATCTGGCCGAGGTGCGCGAGGGGTACGGCCTTGGCCTTGCTCACCCCATGCAGATCGACGAAGCTCGCCAGGGCATAGCGGACGCCCTTGGCCCGCAGGTCGGCCTGCAGGGCCGCGGTGGAATCGGAGGCGGGATGCTGGTGGCTCATCAGGCGGCGATCAGGGCGGGGGTGGTCTGAACGCTGGTCAGCTGGGCGGCGAGCCAGTCGTGCCAGGCCTCGAAGCCCTCTCCGCTGGTGGCGGAGAGGCGGAACACGGCGGTGCGGGGGTTCACCTGGCGGATGTGGGCCTCGATCCGCTCCACATCCACCGGCAGGTGGGGCAGCAGATCCACCTTGGTGATCAGCACGCAGTCGGCCTCCCGGAACATGACCGGGTACTTGAGCGGCTTGTCGTCCCCCTCGGTGACGCTCAGAAGCGCCACCTTGCGGTGCTCACCGATGGCGAACTCGGCGGGGCAGACCAGGTTGCCCACGTTCTCCACCCAGAGCAGATCCAGTCCCGCCGGGTCCAGCCGCTGCTGCAGGAGTTTCAGCCCACCGCTCACCATGGCGGCATCGAGGTGGCAGGCCCGGCCGGTGGTGATCGGCACCACCGGAATCCCCACGGCCTCCAGCCGCTCGGCGTCGAGCAGGGTGGTCATGTCGCCTTCCAGCACGGCCATGGCCCAGCGGCCGGAGAGGGCGGCGAGGCTGCGCTCCAGCAGGGAGGTCTTGCCGGCGCCGGGGCTGCTCATGACGTTGAGGCAGAGCAGGTTCCAGGCGTCGAAGTGCTCGCGGTTGTGGTCGGCCCGGTGCTGGTTGGCCGCCAGCAGATTCAGGCCGAGGCTGTCTTCAAGGGGCATGTGCATGGCGGATCAGCGGGGGACAGTGGACGGGGCGGTATCGAAGCCGTAGGCGACGGAGCGGATCCGCAGTTCGCGGCCGCTGACGATCTCCTCCATTGGGTGGTGGCAGCAGGGGGAGCGGAAACCGTCGGACTGAACGGGGCTGTAGGTGGCCTGGCAGCGGACACAGCGCCCCACCAGGGGCACCGATTCGATCACCAGCTCGGCGCCGTCGAGCCAGCTGCCCTTGACGGCATCGGCCCAGGTGACCACCAGCTGGTCCGGTTCGACGCAGGTGAAGGTGCCCACTTCGAGGTGGACCCGATCCACCGCCGGCACCCGGGGAGCGTGCTGCTGCTTCCACTCGTTCATGGACAGCAGCAGGCAGCGCGTCATGTCGACTTCATGCATGGCCTATCTCCAGGCGCGGTCGACCTGCATGTTGCAGTCCTTGGAAAGCCAGGCGGGGGCAGACTTGCGGGGCAGCTGGCCGCTGACCACCAGGTGGGCCATGGTGTCGCAGATGACCCGGGTGGCCATCAGGGAGGTCATGTCGCTGACGTCGTAGGGGGGGGAGACCTCCACCACCTCGAGGCCGCAGACGGGCACGTTGCGCACGATCAGCTCCAGCAGCTTGAGGGCTTCACGCGGCAGCAGGCCGCCGGGCTCGGGCCAGCCGGTGCCCGGCACGAAACCGGCATCGATGCAGTCGATGTCGAAGGAGATGTAGACGCAGTCGGTGCCGTCGGTGGCCCGTTCGATGGCGAACTTGGCCGCCGCCTCCAGGCCCATGTCGCAGATGTCGGTGACGGTGAGCACGTTGGTGCCCCGCTCGCGGCAGACCTTCACCCCTTCCCGCGGCACCTGCCAGCCGCCGATGCCCAGCTGCACCAGGTTCTCGGCCGGGGCGTTGGCCATGTTGGTCGCATGGAACCACGGCGTGGTGTGCATGCGCTCGTCCAGGTCGGTCTCCTGGGTGTCGACGTGACGATCGAAGTGGATGATGCCCACCTTCTTGTCGCCGAGGTGGCGGCAGACGCCCCGGACGGTGGGGAAACCGATCGAGTGGTCGCCGCCCAGAATGATCGGGAAGGCTCCGCTGGCGAACACGTGGGCGATGCCCTTGGAGATCTGGTCGAAGCTCTTCTCGTTGTTGGCGGGGATGGTGAAGATGTCACCCACGTCGCAGAGGGTGATCTGCTCGCGCAGGTCGACCCCCATCTCGTAGTTGTAGGGGGTGTAAAGGGCTGAGATGCGCCGGATGCCCTGGGGGCCGAAGCGGGTGCCGGGCCGGTAGGTGGTGCCGCTGTCGTGGGGAACACCCACCACCGCCACGTCGAACTCCCCCACCCGGTTCACGTCCTCCAGGTAGGGGGCCTTCATGAAGGTGTTGATGCCCGCGTAGTGGGGCAGCTCACCGCGGGAGAAGGTGGAGATGCGGCGATCGACGATGCTCTCTGCCGCCTCCAGGCCGTAGCGGTGGCCCTGGTCGACCTCCTGCTGCCAGCCGGTCAGGGGCAGGGCGGCCTCCTTCTCGAGGGCCCGGGCCCCCTCACTGCCGATGGGAGGGCGACCCCTGTCGAAGACATCGGCCGGGCTGCCGCTGGACGGATCGTTCATTCGGACCTCTGGGCACGGTGGGGATGGGGCGGTCTCCCGGGCTTTTGTCCCTCCGTGCCACACACCGGTGAGAACAGGGTTCTCGGAGTCCGGTGGGTGCGCTTCTCTCGGACCAGGCATCCCTCAACCGCCGGCAAGGCCAGCAATCGGGGACCGGAACCCTAGAAGCAACTTCCGCCTGGAGATCCTGAAGGCCCCCGGGCGGGACGGTTGTGACGGTTGCTACGGGATCCGGGGGGACGCCTCAGGAAGGGCAGGGAAGACCCGCCGCCTTGCGGTTGGTTTCGCGGCGCAGCAGCAGGAAGAGGTAGTCGGGGTCCTTGTACTGGCTCGGTAAACACTGGTGCAATTGCTCAAGCCGATGCCAGCAGACCGTGCGCTGGATCTTCTTGAGGGTTCGACCTTCCCGGACCAGCAGCCGCAGGGCCTTGCAGTACATCGAATAGTTGGCCTCCAGTTCACCGATGGTGACTTTCGGAATCGTGACCTTCGGCAGGGACGCTGGAAGCGATCGGGCGGTCATCGGCCATCCTTCGGGGCAGGCCCCGCAGAGATCCCTCCACTGTCGTCCATGGGCGGCCGGGGCGCGCCCCCCATCCGGGGACATTTCCGCTCCGGTCCTCCCCCGGCCGCAGGGGGTCGCCATGGGGGTTCGCTGACCGGGACGGCACAGGGGGGTGGCGGCCCTTCCGATTCAGTTAAGGTTTGGTCAGCAGACCAATGTCCGGCATGTACAAGGACCATCCCGTCATGAACGCGCTGCTTGAGCAGCTCCGCTCCCTCAACGAGCAGTACAGCCACCTGCCCAACGAGATCAACCGCTACCGCGTCGTCCGCCAGGAGCAGCTGATCGCCCAGTGGGCCCCCGGCGTCAGCCTCGCCGGCTGAGACACGCCCTGGCCTGGGCGGCCCGATGGCGCCCCGTCCCCACCCCCTGTTGATGCCTCACCCGTGAGGTGATGAACAAGAACCACCCCGTCTACCACTCCCTCGTCGCCAGGCTGGAGAGCCTCAGGGAGCAATACCGACAACATCCGAGCGAGCGGAACCGCTACCGACTGGTCCGGCAGGAGCAGCTGATCGCCCAGTGGGTGGCCGCTTCCGACCTGCCGTCTCCAACCCTCTCCCCCATGGGCGGCGGGCCGGCACCGGCGCCAACATGAAGAAAATCTCTCGCTTTGCCGTCGCGTGTTCCTTGTTGCTCTCGGGAGCCCATCCATCGGCTATTCCGTAGTCAGCACACCCCTGTCGGCAGTACGGGCAAAGGTATGGGCAAAGGTTCGGGCAAAGGTCATGACAAAAAGGACAAAAGCGATCTCAAGATCAAGACCCTGAAGATCAAGCCGCCGAAGGTGAAGGACTCCCGAAGCCTCGGCGCCTCCGGCGTGAGCGAGTCGGATCTCTACAGGCCCTCTCCGATCTTCGACGACCTCGCCAGCCATTCCGAGGGACGCCCCCCCAAGCTGGATCGCAAGTTCTACGAGAAGGAACTGGCCCGGCTCCAGGTGGAACTGGTGAAGATGCAGTACTGGGCGAAGCATGTGGGGTACCGCATGATCCTGCTGTTCGAGGGACGGGATGCCGCCGGCAAGGGCGGCACCATCAAGCGCATCACCGAGCCGCTCAACCCTCGCGGCTGTAACGTCGTGGCCCTGGGCACCCCCTCCGACCAGCAGAAGACCCAGTGGTACTTCCAGCGCTACGTCGAGAATTTTCCCTCCGCCGGGGAAATCGTCCTGTTCGACCGCAGCTGGTACAACCGGGCCGGCGTCGAGAAGGTGATGGGCTTCTGCACGCCGGAGCAGGTGGATGAATTCATGCTCTCCTGTCCGGAATTCGAGCGCATGCTTGTGCGCAGCGGCATCACCCTGATCAAGTACTGGTTCTCCGTCAGCGATGACGAGCAGGAGGCCCGGTTCCGCTCCCGCCTGGAGGATCCGGCCCGCCGCTGGAAGCTGAGCCCCATGGACCTGGAATCCCGGGACCGCTGGGTGGAGTTCTCCCGGGCCAAGGACGAGATGTTTGCCCACACCAACATCCCGGAGGCCCCCTGGTTCACCGTCGAGGCCAATGACAAGCGGCGGGCCCGGCTCAACTGCATCCGTCACCTGCTCAGCAAGGTCCCCTACGAGGACATGACCCCCAAGGCGATCGAATTGCCCCCCCGCAAGAGCGGTGCCGACTACCAGCGCCCCCCGATCAACGAGCAGTTCTTCGTGCCCAACGCCTATCCCTGAGCCCCCTCGACCAGCCAGCGGCGTCCCCCGAGCAGTTCCAGCCAGACCAGCACCACCAGCCAGTGGATCAGTACCGGGGCCGCGATGGACCCGGTGAGTTGGTACGCGGCCACGCAGGTCGCGCCCAGCAGGGCCGTGAGGAGCAGGAAGCGGCCGTCGTCGAAGAGCTTGCGGCCCTGGCGGTACCAGAGCCGGCCGGCCAGCGGATGCCAGGCGACGAAGAGCCCCACGCTCAGGGCCCCCCAGGAGACGGTGGCCACTGCGCCCAGCCCTTCCAGGGGGTGCGGCAGCAGGGCGGCCCGGAACAGGGTCTCCTCGACCAGGGCCGGGGACAGGAGCAGGGCCGGGGCCCGGCGCAACAGCAGCCATGGCCGCACCGCTGAAGCCGTCGCCGGCAGGAAGCCGCTGCGGCGCCCCAGGGGCAGGGCGATGGCGGCGTAGGCCCCCAGCAGCAGGGCCGTCAGGGCCAGGCCGCCTCCGCCCAGCGGCGTGAAGAAGGCATCCATCAGCCGGGGCAGGGCCAGCCCCACCACGGGCAGCTGACCGAGCAGCTGGGTCGGGGCCAGGGGGGCCAGGCGTCGGTCGGCACCGGGGAGCTGGTTGGTGCGCAGGACATGGAGCGGGTCCCCGTGGCGCAGGAACACCCGGGCCATCTCGTCGTGGGCACGGCGGGGCAGCATCGAGCGCCAGCTCAGCAGGCCATCCCAGAGGCTGGGGCTGGCCCTGAAGCGGTCCGGTGCATCGCCGGGGTGGTCCATCAGCGAGGCGTTGTGGCGCCAGTCGGCGCGCACCATGCCGAAGGGCGTCAGCAGGGCATCGAGGGAGCGGGCCAGGGAGGCGAGCCGGGGCAGATCGGTGCCGTCGAGCTCGCGGCGGCGGCGCCGCAGCTGGTCGATGGCGATCCAGAGGGCCTGGCTGGAATCCTGCACGCAGGAGATGGCCGGGGACACCAGCGAGACGCCGCCGCCGTCGCCGCTGCGGTAGCGGGCCATCAGCACCTCCGCCTGGATCGCCAGTTCCTCCAGCAGCAGGGGGTCGGTGCGCACCAGCACGTCCGAGATCGGCCGCGTCCCGAGCCATCCCCTCTGGAGGTTGCCCGTGTAGGCGCTCCAGTCCTGGCTGCCCGAGACGATGCCGTTGGGATTGTTGGCGTAGATCTGGTGGTAGCGCAGGTCGAAACGGGGCTCCCCGGTGAAGGGATCGATCACCACCCGGGCGGCACCGAAGGCGAAGTGGCCCGTCACCGTGAAGCCGCTGATCGGCTCGCCAGCGGGCCCGCCGATGCCGCCGAAGTTGTGGATCAACAGGGAACGGTCGCCGGGTTGCCAGGGGGCGTGCTCCCCATCGGGATCCAGGCCCACCCGGCTGAAGCGGCCGCGCCGCGTCTGGCCGTCGCTCCAGTTGACCCTGCTGATCGCGTTGAGGCCGGCGGCGGTGCCCCGCAGCACCCGGTCGCTCTCCAGGCGGGTGAGGTTGCGGGGTTCCAGGGCCTGGGCGGTGAAGGTCCCTTCGCTGTCCGGGGCGCCGTAGAGGTACCAGCCGTCGCTGCCCGCGGGGGAGTCCAGCAGTCCCTGCGGATCGAAGAAGCGCCGGCCATGCCGATCGGGGGGTTGGCGGGGGAGTCGCACCGTCTCGATCGGGCCGGCGAAGTCCCCCTGGCCCCGGTCGTAGTGCTGCACCCGGAAGCGCTCCGGGTCGGCAGGGTCGCGGGAGAGCAATCGCACCAGAGCCACCCAGCGGCCCGTGCTCTGCAGGGGCGGGCGAGCGATCCGCAGCACGGTGTCCCCGTCCCGCCGCTCGACGTCCACCTCCTCGAGCGCCACGGTGATGTCGTCGTGGGGATGGGCCCCCGCCAGGGTCTGCAGCGGCCCGACGTCGTTGCGGCCATCGAGCCGGGTGGGCACCACATTGCCCTGCTGCGCCGCCAGCCGGGCCTGGGCCCCGAGCCGCACCGGCGTGCTCACCTTGCCCACCAGGGCCCGCAGCATCGGCTCGTTCTGCCAGCCCAGCCGCAGGCGCTGGCCGACCAGGGCCTCCTGGCCCGCCGGGGCCTGCTCCAGCTCCAGCCACACCCAGTCGCCGCCCCCCGGGGCCATCTCGGCCGCTGCGGGGAGGATCAGGCGACCGAACCAGTCGCCGTGGGGACGGTAGACGGCCGGATCCGGCCGGCGCTCCAGCGGATAGTGCTCCGGACGGTTGAAGGGGGCGGCCCAGGCCAGGTCGTAGCTGGTGGGTTGTGGGGACGGCGGCGCGCCCAGGGCGCCCCTGGCCAGGGGCAGAACCAGCAGCGCCATGGCCAGAACGGCCGTCAGAAGCGTCAGCCGGCGGCGGCGGACGGGGCGCGGCCGCCCGGGCATGGCAGGGGGCGGCGGCATGGGGTCCTAGCCGCCGCTTTCCCGGTGGATCGCCAGGGCCGCCAGCACGCCGCCGGCGAAACCGGAGGCGTGGCCGATCCAGCTCACCCCCGGGGGACTCAGGAACGGCAGCAGGCTGGGCAGCGCCCCCCCGTAGGCGAACACCGCGGTGAGCGACAACAGGATCGAAAGGGGGCGGCGCTCCAGCCAGCCGATCAGCAGCAGGTAGCCCAGCAGCCCGTAGATGACCCCGGAAAGGCCGTGGCTGGCCTGGTGCCAGAACAGCCAGACCGGGATGGCCGTGGCGTAGACCCCGAGCCACACCGCCAGGTAGTCGCCGCGGCTCTTGGCCAGCACCAGCCAGGACAGGGGCAGGAACCAGAGGCTGTTGCTGATCAGGTGTCCGAAGCCTCCATGGCTGAAGGGGGCGGTAAGCACCCCGAGGAAGGGCCCCCCCGGCACCATCGGCAGGTTCCATTGACCCCCGAAGAAGACCTGGTCGATGATCTCCTGGACCCAGGGCACCGCCAGGATCAGCACCGGCAGCACGGCCATTCCCTTCAGGCGGGCCAGGCTGCGGTCGAGCCACTGGGCTAGGGAACCGGCCATGGCCGCAGACAAACGAGCAGTGCGTGTCGGCCTGTCCTAGCTCCCCAGCGGACCGCTCAGCAGCCACCACCACAGCGGAACCGACACCAGGGCCAGGGCGGTGCTCCAGAGCACCAGCGTCGCCACCACCTCGGCCGCCTGCCGCTGGCCGGCGTCGATGATTCCCTGCTGCCCGGCAGCGGCCGCTTCGGTGAGCAGCAGCACCGAGAGGGCGGTGGGGGCCGCCGCCTGCAGCACCACCGCGTCCCGCAACGGGGAAGGCAGGCCCAGCAGGCCGGCCATCAGCAGCATGGCCGCCGGGAGCAGCAGGAGCTTGCCCACCAGGGGCGCCACCAGGGCGGAGGCCCCGGTCGGATTGTCAGCGCCCGCCGGCTCGGCAGGGCGGCGCCGGAGCATCAGGCCCAGTCGCATCCCCACCAGGGCCAGGGCCACCAGGACCACCAGCCGGGCCGGCCACCACAGCCACTGGGCCAGCGCCGCGCTCCAGGGGGTCTGGTGCAGGAGCACCGCCAGCGCCAGTCCCCGCATGGCCGGGCTGGTGGCCAGCACCCGCAGCTGGCGGCGCGCGCCGGTGGCGCACCGGGCCACCAGCAGCGGACCAAGGGTCCAGGTGATCAGCGTGGCCATCAGATCGAATGCGATCGTGAAGCCGATGGCCTCGGCAGGAAGCAGGGCCAGGGCCACGGGCAGCCCCCAGTAGCCGGTGTTGCCCACGATGCAGCCCAGCTGCAGGCTGCCCTCGGGGATGCACCGGCCCAGGGGCGGCAGGCGCAGCAGCAGCAGGCCCAGGCCCGAGGCAGCCGCCGCCATCAGGGCTGCCGTGAGCAGCTCGGCCCGGAAGCCCGCCCGCAACAGCAGGGCCACCAGACTGATGGGAATCCCCCAGCTGATCAAGGGCGGGGCGAGCCGTCCCGGCAGCCCGGGGAAGCGGATCCCCAGCAGCAGGCCCAGACCCAGGGGCGGGACCAGTTCGAGCAGGAACCGCAGCACCAGCCCCCCGCCGGACCCCAGGCCTCCCCACCATGGCGGCCCCCGGCCTGCGGCGCTGCCTAGGGTCGTCGCTTCCCCAGGTGCCCAGGTCTTCGATGCAATCCCCCATGCGCTCCGGTGCCGACAACGGCTTCGGCGGGCTCTGGCAGCTGGTCTTCGCCGCCGTGCTCGCCGGCCTGGTGCTGCTGACCCAGACGGTGTTCATCGTGCCGGCGGGCAGTGTCGCGGTGGTCACCACCCTTGGCAAGGTCACCGGCGAGCCGCGACAGCCGGGGGCCAACTTCAAGATCCCCCTGGCCCAGAACACCTCCCTCTTCGATGTGCGCACCCAGGTGCGGCCGGAGCAGTTCTCCACCCTCACCAAGGACCTGCAGGTGATCCAGGCCACAGCCACGGTGAAGTACGCCATGAAGCCCGCCGAGGCGGGCCGCGTCTATGAAACGATCGCCACCGACGACCAGCAGATCTATCCGCGGGTGATCCAGCCCTCCCTGCTGAAGGCCCTCAAGTCGGTGTTCTCCCAGTACGAACTGGTGACGATCGCCACCGAATGGAACTCCATCTCCGAACTGGTGCAGGAGAAGGTGGCCGAGGAGCTGCGCAAGTTCGACTACGTGACCGTGCAGGGTCTGGATCTCACCGGTCTGCAGATCGCCGAGGAGTACCGCGCCGCCATCGAGCAGAAGCAGATCGCCGAGCAGCAACTGCTGCGGGCCCAGACGGAGGTGCTGATCGCCGAGCAGGAGGCCAAGCGCTACCAGACCCTCAATTCCAGCCTCGATGACCAGGTGCTCTACAAGCTGTTCCTGGATAAATGGGATGGGCAGACCTCGGTGGTGCCGGCCCTGCCGGGGGCAGCCGGGGGCGGCGGCAATCCGGTGATCGTCAATGGCCGTCGCTGAGCTGGAGGCCCGATGGACGAGGGGATTCTCGATGTCGATCTGCTGGCCTTCGAACGGGGCGACGCCAGGGTCCGGGACGCCGTGGTGGATGGGGTGAGGCGCAGCCTGGCCAGCGGCTTCGTCTACACCAGCAGCGATCTGCCCGTCGATCTGCTGGACACCGCGTACGGCCTCCTGCAGCGGTTCTTCGCCCTGGAGGCCGACACCAAGCGGCGCTTCCTGGCGCCCGGCGCCAGCGGCCAGACCGGTTACACCGAAGTGCTCGTCGAAACCGCCGACGGCAGCGATCACCCGGACTGGAAGGAGATGCTGAACTGGTCGGCCCCCATCCCCGCCGGCCATCCCCTGCGACTGCGTTTCCCGGGGTTCTATCCCGAGCAGGTCCTGCCGGAGGCGGCCGTTCCCGGCATCACCGCCGTGCTGGAGGAGTTTCACCGGGCGATCGCCGATCTGCAGCGGCGCTTTCTGCGGGTCATCGCCGTCGGGATGGGCTGCGGTGAGGGCTTCTTCGAGGAGATGGTGCGTGAGGCCCCCACCCTCACCCGGGCCCTGCGCTACCCCCCCATGGCCCAGGCACCGGGCGAGGGCCATGTCTGGGCGGCGGCCCATGGGGACATCAACCTGATCACCGCCCTGCCGAGGGCCACCGGGCCGGGGCTGCAGGTGCGCGTGGCCGGGGAATGGGTGGAGGCGGTCCCGCCGGAGGGGCGGGTGATCATCAACACGGGCCTGATGCTGGAGCGTCTCTCCAACGGCCGCATCCCCACCGGCTGGCATCGGGTGGTGGCGCCGCCAGGGGCCACCGATGAGCGCCATAGCGTCGTGCAGTTCTGCCATGCCAGGCCCTGGACGGTCCTGGCGCCGGTGGCCTCCTGCTGCGGTCCGGATCAGCCACAGCGTTACAGCGCCATCGCCGCTGCAGATGCGCTGGAGGAGGTGCTCTACCGCATCAATCTCCTCGAGACATGAGCATCCGCTGGCGAGGATGGCCGTCGTTGAGAAGTCCGCCGTCGCCCATGAGTTCGACGATCCAAGGTGCCGGGATTCTCTCGATGTCGCCGGTGTCGATGTTGAGCACCCGGGCGAAATCCGCCGGTGTCGGGCCGCTGAGCTCACAGATTCGGCCGATGAACCACGGCCTGCCGGCCATGGCCACCACGGCCAGGTGTCCGGCGCGGGCCTCCCGGAAGCGCTGGGGGTTGGCCCGCCGCAGGGGGGCCACCGCTGGATCGATCTGGCCGGGTGCCATGGCAGGCCTCTGGTACACCTGTGCTGTAGCTCGATCGTTCCGGTGCGCCACCGGTCGGCGGGAGCCCCATAGGCTGGGTCCACCCAGAGGCGGCATCCGTGGACGAAGACAGCAGGCAGAAATCCACCATGGAAGCCGCCATGGACCAGGGCAGCCAGGGGTTTCAGTACGAGCCCCTCGAGCGCTTTGGAGAAGGCCTCACCACCTCCCGCCCCTGGAACCAGGCCGCCCTGGCGGGGGTCGAGCGACTCAACGGGCGGGTGGCGATGATCGGATTCCTGGCGGCGCTGATCGGCGAAGAGCTCACCGGCCGGGGGATTGTCGGTCAGCTGGGCCTGATGCTGCGCTGGTTGCTGGGCTGATCCAGTGCTTCAGGTCCGCGGCCCCGCACTGAGCGGGCGGAGCTGCCAAGGCTGAGGGGTTTTCCCGCTTGAGTCGATTCGGTTGCCATCCATTGTGTCCATAGGGATGGTCCTTTTGGATGTTCCTTGTGGATGTCGACTTTTCGGGGGTGTGCGTAACGATTGCGCCGCTGACTGTTGTGCTGCTAAAGATTGTGCTGTTTGATCGGAATTGCTATTCCAATGAACTTGCGATAGAATAGTTATCCAAGCGCGCCAGAGCGTCTGCCGATCCAGCCATAGCCGCCCATCACGGGGTTGTCCGGCCGCATAGCCATGACGATGGAAGCCAACGACCATTCGCTCTATATCCTGATGATCAGCATTCATGGTCTGATCCGGGGGGAGAACCTGGAATTGGGCCGTGACGCCGATACCGGAGGGCAGACGAAGTACGTGGTGGAGCTCACCAGGGCCCTGGCTCGTCAGCCAGAAGTTGCCCAGGTGGATCTGGTCACCCGTTGCATCCGGGATCCTGAGATCTCACCGGATTACGCCAGGCCCGTTGAGCGTCTCGACCACAAGGCCCGCATCATCCGGATCGCTGCTGGTCCGGATCTCTATCTCCCCAAAGAAGAGCTCTGGGGCCATCTCGATGCCTTCACCGATGAGCTCCACTCCTGGCTCCATCGCCAGCCGCGTCGGCCGCATGTGCTGCACAGCCATTATGCCGATGCTGGCTATGTCGGCGTCCGTCTGTCCCACCTCACCGGCCTCCCTCTCGTCCACACGGGCCACTCTTTAGGGCGGGACAAGGTGCGGAGGCTGCTGGCCCTCGGAATGCCGGTGGAAGAGATTCAGCATCGGTACAAGATGGCCGAGCGGATCAGTGCCGAAGAGGATGTTCTGAATAGTGCCAACCTTGTCATCACGAGCACGCACAATGAAATTGAAGACCAGTATGAGCTCTACGATTGCTACACCCCGGAGAAGATGTCGGTCATTCCTCCGGGAACTGATCTGAATCAGTTCCATCCCCCTGGCCCAGAGGATGCCCCGGTCGCCTTTGCCCAGACACTTGGCAAGTATCTGCGAGAGCCCGATAAACCCATGATACTGGCCCTGTCCAGGCCAGATAAACGCAAGAATATTGTTTCCTTACTGGAAGCTTATGGGACATCGGAACGTCTCAAGGAGCTCGCCAATCTGGTCATCATTGCTGGCAATCGCAATGACATTCGTGAGCTTCAGGAAGGTGCTCAGCACGTTCTCACGGAATTGCTTCTGGTGATCGACTGCCATGAGCTCAGTGGGTTGGTGGCCCTGCCCAAGCACCATTCCCCCGCCGACGTGGCCGACATCTATCGTTTGGCCGCGTCCTCCAAGGGTGTCTTTGTCAACCCGGCGCTCACCGAACCCTTCGGGCTCACCCTGCTGGAGGCGGCGGCCAGCGGCCTGCCACTCGTGGCCACGGAAGTGGGTGGCCCCGTCGACATCATCGGGAACTGCCGGAATGGACTGCTGATTGATCCCCTCGATGAGGCCTCCATCACCAGAGCGCTGCTTCAGATCCTTGAGGATGAGGAGTTATGGACAACCTTCTCCCGCAATGGTCTGGTGAATGTCGCCCGTTTTTATTCCTGGGAGGCCCACGCCAGGTTGTATCTCGATCGGTTGGAGAGTCTTGTCCTTCAGGCCCGGGTGACCGCCCGTCCGGCTCCTCTCTCAAGGGTGCCGGCCGTTCAAACCCGAACCCGCGCCATCTTCACGGCCATCGACAACACCCTGCTCGGTGATCCTGAGGCCCTTGCGCAGTTTGTGAAGCTGACTCGGGAGCACCACCGAAGGGTCCTGTTCGGCATTGCGACCGGACGACGGCTCAACTCCGTCCTGAAGCTCCTCAAGGTGCATGCGATTCCGATGCCCGATGTCCTGATCACCAGCCTTGGCACGGAGATCTACACCCCACCCCAATTGACCACGGACATCGCCTGGACCCACCACATTGACCACCTGTGGACGCCCCAGGTTCTGCATCGCCTGATGGAGCCGCTGCCTGGCTTGACCCTGCAGGCGAAAGAGCACCAGAGCCGCTTCAAGCTGTCCTATTACTACGATGAACATCAGGCTCCTTCCCTGGAAGAGATCCTCACGCTGCTGCGTCAGCATGAGCTTTCTGCCCACACCAGTCTCTCCTTTGGGCAGTTTCTTGATTTTGTTCCCGCTCGCGCTTCCAAGGGGCAGGCCCTTCGCTATGTGGCCAACCAGTGGAAGATTCCCCTGGGGCAGGTTCTCGTGAACGGAGGATCCCGGGGCGATGAAGACATGCTTCGGGGGAACACGCTGGGCGTGGTTGTCGACAGTCCCCATCGCGATGAGTTGGAGCAGCTCAACGACTCCGAGCGGGTGTATTTCTCCGAGGGATCGCATGCGGCCGGTATTCTTGAGGCGATTGACCACTACGGATTTTTCGACTGATGTCCCAACCTCCCAACCCGTGTTGATGCAACCTCTGCTGATCTGCACCGATCTGGACCGTACCCTGCTGCCCAACGGTGATGCCACTGAATCGGTGGGTGCCCGCGCAGCCTTTGCCCGTCTGGTTTCCCGGCCGCAGATTCGGCTGGCCTATGTCAGTGGCAGACACCTGAGTCTTGTGGAGGAGGCGATCGTGGAGTTTGGGCTCCCTGGGCCCGATTGGATCATCGGGGATGTCGGCAGTTCCATCTATGCGAAGCGGAACGCTGGTTGGTCCCCTCTGGAGGCGTGGTCCTTGCACATCTCTGAAGACTGGCAAGGTTTGGGATGGTTTGATCTGGCAGCTTTGCTCACTGGATTGTCCGGCTTGACGCTGCAACCTGTGGAGAGGCAGAACACCCATAAACTCAGCTTCTTCACCCCACTGGATGCTGATCTGCCGGTTCTCACTCGGGACATCCGACAACGCCTGAGGGAACGCGATATCGCCTTCTGTCTTGTCCACAGCATCGACGAACGTGCAGCTGTCGGACTGCTGGATATCCTCCCGCAGCGAGCAGGAAAGCTTCAGGCGGTTGAGTTTATGATGCGCGAGCAAGGATTGTCCTACGACCAGACGCTCTTTGCCGGTGACAGTGGCAATGACCTGTCGGTTCTCACCAGTGCGGTGCCAGCCGTGCTGGTGGCCAATGCCCACCCCGATGTGGCGGCACAGGCCGTGACGGAATCCGCTCGCATGGGCACCCAGGATCGTCTGTATCTGGCCAAGGGTGGGTTCCTGGGGATGAATGGCAACTACAGTTCGGGGCTTCTGGAAGGAATCGGCCACTTTTATCCCGATGCCGTACGGGAGCTGGAGTGAACCGGATGCAGGCACCCATTCCGATCACCGTTTTCGGCGAAGTCCTGTTGGATTGTTTCCCCGATGGCACCGAGGTCCTCGGCGGGGCCCCCTTCAACGTGGCCTGGCACCTCAGGGGTTTCGGCCAGTCTCCCCGACTCGTCACCCGGGTCGGCAGGGACGCCAGGGGCGAGCGGATTCTCTCCGCCATGGGGCACTGGGGCCTGGATGTCTCCGCTCTGCAGACCGATCCGATCCATGCCACCGGGCAGGTGAGCGTCACCCTCGTGAATGGCGAGCCCACGTATGAGATTGTGTCGGGCTGCGCCTACGACTTCATCGAACCGCCCGAACCTGGCATGGTCCCGGCCACGGGGATCCTCTATCACGGCACCCTGGCCCTTCGCCATCCCCCCTCGTCGGCGGCGCTGGCGTCCCTTAAGGCACTGCACCAAGGTCCAATCGTCTTGGATGTGAACCTGCGCCATCCCTGGTGGTCGATCGAGACGGTTCTGCCCCTGGTGGACGATGCCGATCACGTCAAGCTCAATGCCGCGGAGCTTGCCCTGCTGAGCACCGACGCGCCGCCCGAGGACGACGGGGCCGCCCTGGCCGCCGCGATGAACCGTTTCGCGGAGCGCCACCGGTTGGAGACGCTGGTGGTCACCCGCGGCGCCCTCGGTGCCCTGCTCTGGCGTTCGGGGGAGATCGGTGCGGTCGCTCCCGCCGCCGCTGCCCGGGTCGTCGACACCGTGGGCGCGGGGGATGGGTTCGCCGCCGTCCTGCTGCTGGGGCTTTGCCAACAATGGCCATGGACCGAGATCCTCGCCCGTGCAGGGGACTTCGCCGCTGCCCTGGTGTCACGCCGGGGTGCCACCATTGATGACCTTTCGGTCTATGGGCAGTATCTGAACTCGTGGGGGGTCGGTTGATCCGATGTACGAGCAGATCTCCCACTCCCTGTTGAACTCCATCCTGGATGACCTGCGTCCAGAGATCCGGCGCCAGGACTTGCGTCACTTCTATACAAGGCTTGGGGCAAACTTCTACGCCATCCACTCGTTGTTTGTCATCCTCTACGGCCATCGTGACGACTTCAAGTTCCAGCTTCTACGCCTGGTTGAAACCATGGCAAGGGGCTATATCGATCGATCTCCCGAGCTTGAATCCCTTGATATCCAAAGGGAGGATGACCACAACTGGTTTCTCTCCCAGAAGTGGGTCGGGATGGCTGTTTACTCCAATGGCTTCGCCGAGAACCTTTCTGATCTGGTCAACAAGATCAGCTACTTCCAGGAGCTGGGCATCAACATGGTGCACATCCTGCCGATCCTGATGTGCCCGGCCGGAAAGAGCGACGGTGGTTATGCGATCAGTGACTTCCGCCGCATCGATGCCAGGGTCGGTACGCTTGATGATCTGTGCATCATTGCTGACGAGTTCAGGAAGCGAGAGATTCTGCTGGTGCTGGATATCGTGCTGAATCACACATCGGATGAGCACGAGTGGGCCCAGCGTGCGATGGATGGTGAACAGCATTATCAAGATTACTACCACGTCTTTGACGACCGGGATATTCCCGACGTCTTCGAGCAAAGCATGCCCGAAATCTTCCCCGAGAGCGATCCGGGTAACTTCACCTGGAATGGGAAGATGCAGAAGTGGGTCATGACGGTCTTCCACGAGTACCAGTGGGACCTCAACTACTCCAATCCGGCGGTGTTCATCGAGATGCTCGATGTACTGCTGTTCTGGGCCAACCAGGGTGTGGATGTTCTGCGGCTTGATGCCGTCGCGTTCCTCTGGAAGAAGCTCGGTACCACCTGCCAGAATGAGCGCAAGGCCCATCTCATCCTGCAGTTGATGAAGGACTGCTGCCAGGTGACAGCGCCGGGGGTTCTGTTCATTGCCGAGGCCATCGTGGCCCCCACCGAGATCACCAAATACTTCGGTGAAGACGCCATCGTGGCGAAGGAATGTGAGATTGCTTACAACGCCACCCTGATGGCGTTGCTCTGGGACGCCGTGGCCACCCGCAACACCCGGCTCCTCTGCCAGGGCCTCAAGAGCCTGCCCAATAAACTGGAGCGGGCCACCTGGCTGAACTACGTCCGCTGCCATGACGACATCGGCTTCGGATTCGATGACAGTGACATTGAGCGGGTGGGCTATGACCCCCGTGCCCACCGGCGCTTTCTGATCGATTACTTCAAAGGGGATTTTGATGCGATTCCCCGCGGGCTCACCTTCATGCCCAACGACACGACGGGCGATGCCCGAATCTGCGGCTCCCTGGCCTCCCTCGTCGGTCTGGAGTCAGCGCTCGAATCGAAGGATCAGCAGCTGATCGCCACGGCCATCAGCCGCATCCAGCTGATGCATGGAATCATTCTGTCGTTCGGGGGTATCCCATTGATCTACAACGGCGATGCCCTTGGTATTCTGAACGACTACAGCTTCTACGACGATCCCAGCAAGTGCAATGACAGCCGCTGGGTGCATCGCCCGAAGATCGACTGGGCCACGGCAGAACTTCGATGGAAACAGGGGACCGTGGAGCATGCGATCTTTTCGGCGATGAAGAAGATGATCGCCATCCGCAAGGAGATCTCAGCCTTTGCCGATTTCAATAACCGCCAGATCCTGCCCCTGGAGAATGACCATCTGCTGGCCTTCGTGCGCACCAACCACCTGCGGCCATCGGAACTGGTGCTGGTGGTGGCCAACTTCAACGACCAGCCACGGTTCTTCGATCTCGAGAGCCTGGTGCCGTCGGTTTTCAGCAGCCACGATGGACTGGTCGATCTTCACTCGGGCCGGCGGCCGTCCCAGTCCGGCAGTCGCATCGTGCTGCAGGCTTACCAGTTCTACTGGCTGACCAAGACCTGAGCCACCGATTCTCCCCACGCCCGACGCTTCCCCTGCCCATGCGCGTCGTCACCCCCGTTCTGCTGGCCCTGCTGCTGGCATCGGCGGCGGTGGCCGTCACCGTGTCGGTGCAGCCGCCCCCCCCTGGCAACCCTCCTGCCGCGTCCTCCCTACCGCCGCAGCCGGCCCCGCGGGCCTATCCCCGGCTGCCGGCGGACCCAGCCGCCATCGCCTCCCAGCTGGCCGCCGCCGAGCTGGCCCTCCGCTCCGCCGACACCCCTGCCGAACTCCTCGGCGATCTGGGGCACCGCCAGCAGGTCATCTACCGGCGCCTCGCCGCCGACCTGCCCCTCGCTGCCCGGGTGCGGGCCTTCCTGCCGGTCCGCTGGCAGGGGGTGATGGACCGCCACCTGGCGGCACGCCGGGAGTTCTTGGCCATGCACCGGGGGGGGCGGCGCCCGTCCGTCGTTCCCGCCTGGCGGATCATCCCGCCGGAGCCCGCCGCCAACCTGCTGCGCTACTACCGGGAGGCGTCCGCCGCCACCGGCATCCCCTGGGAGGTTCTGGCCGCCATCAATCTGGTCGAAACGGGCATGGGCCGCATCGATGGCGTTTCTGTCGCCGACGCCCGGGGCCCGATGCAGTTCCTGCCCACCACCTGGGCCCAGCCGGGGGTCGGCAAGGGTGACATCCGCGATCCCCACGACGCAATTCACGCCGCCGCCCGCTATCTGGTGCGGCGCGGTGGCCTGCGGGACATTCGCAAGGGGCTCTGGGGCTACAACAACAGCCGGCATTACGTCAGGGCCGTGCTGCTGTACGCCGAGCTGCTGCGCCTGGATCCCCAGGCCTTCACGGGCCTCTACCACTGGGAGATCCATTACGCCTCCGCCGCCGGCGATCTCTGGCTGCCGGTGGGCTACAACCAGCCCCGCCCCCTGGCCGTCGGCACCTACCTGGAGCGCTTCCCCGCCTCGGCCCCTCCAGGACCCTGAGACGCCTGCCAGCATGGGATCCCGCTGGGCTCCCTTGACCCGGCTTTCCCATGACCCAGCGGCCCATGACCCAGCTGCAAGCGATCAACATCGCCAAGGTGACCACGATCGTGGCGCTGCTGGTGCCTGCCCTGGTGCTGGGTCTGGACTCCGGGAGAGTCGCGATCTACCTGGCCCTTCACATCAGCTATTGCCTCTGGTGGCTGCTGGAGGAGGTGCTGTTCCCCTGGCGCACCACCCAGCTGTTCACCGAGGTGGTTTCGCTGCTGCAGGCCGCCGCGGTGGTGCTCTACGTCGGGCTGTTCTACGCCGTGCCCGGCTGGCTGGCCATGGCCAATCCGCTGCCCATCGGCTCGCTGACGATCACCCTGGGGCTCAGCCTCTACATCTTCGGATCGCTGCTGAACACGGCGGCCGATGTGCAGAAGGGCACCGCCAAGGCCCTGGGGGCCACCCTGGTGGCGGACGGGGCCTGGCGCCGTGTCCGCCATGTCAACTACCTGGGGGATCTGCTCCGCTACAGCAGCTTTGCGGTGATCGCCGGGTCGCCGTGGGCGTGGCTGTTGCCCGCTTCTGTGCTGGCGCTGTACCTCCCTCGCATGATCCGCAAGGAAGCTTCCATGGCCAAGCGCTATCCCGCTTTCGAGGCCTATCGCCAGAGCAGCTGGTGGCTGCTGCCGGGGCTCGTCTAGGGGAGCCGTTGAAGCGGGGCAGGGCTCGGAAGCCTGGTATCAGCCGAGGCCCCTGCCGAGCAGGACATCCCTGGCGCCATTGACCGCCTGCATGGTGGCGTGGCGGCCACCGCGGTCGGGGTGATGCTCGGCGGCGGCCTTCTTCCAGGCCGCGGTCACATCGGCTTCCCGGAGGCGGCCCGCCAGGGCAAGCCCGAGACGGGCCCTGGCCTCGATGGCCTCCAGGCTGGGGCTCCGGCCCAGGGGCCCGTGGTCGGCGGCGGAGAGGCCCGTGCCCTTCTTGCGGCGGCCCTTGGTGCCGGAGGCCTTGCCCTGGCCGCGGGGGCGTGAGGCTGCAAAGCCCTTGCCGAGCGGCTCGTCAGGTCTTTCGGAGGGAGCGCTGGCGGGCCGATCCGGCCGCAGGGAGACCAGGGTCAGACGGGGGTCGAGCAGGGTGCGAGCCATGGGTTCAGGTGCCTGCCCGACCGTTGCGTTGAGAGGGTGCGTTGATGCTGGTGGTCGCGACTCAGGCCGCGATGTCCAGGCCGGGGGCCGGATCCATGCTCAGTTCGGCGAGCAGGTCGCTGGCGAGCAGATCCGTGGCCTCGCTGTCGGTTGCCGCCACATCGGCCATCTCGGGAGCCACCAGCGCTGAGGGGGCCTGGTCGTGGCCGCCGGCCATGGCCGGAGCCAGAAAGGCCATGACCAGACCGACCATCAGGGCGAAGAGGAAGCTAAGGGCTCGCATCGGCCATGGAGAGAATCCCCATAGTCCTAACACCGCTCCGCCCCGCACAGCTCTCTGGGGGAGAAGATGGCCCGATGGAGCACAGCGAACCCTCCCCGGCCCCGGCCATCGCCTACGCGGGATTCCGGATCCGTACGGCGGCCTCGCTGATCGATTCGGTGCTGATGCTGATCATCACCGCCCCCCTGCCTCTGCTCATCCTCGTGGTGCCCGACGAGACCGCGGTGCTGGTTGTCAGCACGGTGGTGTCGGCCCTAGTGGTGATCCTGTTCTGGCGCTGGAAGCAGGGCACCCCCGGCAAACTGATGCTGCGCCTGAGAATCGTCGATGCCGGAACCGGAGGCGAGCCCGGCCTGCGCCAGTGGTGCCTGCGTTATGTGGGTTACATCCTCTCGACCCTGCCCCTGCTTCTCGGCTTCCTGTGGGCGGCCTGGGATCCCCGTCGCCAGGGCTGGCACGACAAGCTCGCCGGCACGGTGGTGATCCGTGTGCCCCGTCGCGCGACCGGGGCCGGGAACGCTGGTGCTGGACCTCACTGACATCCGTCCCCTGCGGTCATGACAGCTCCCTCCCCCGATCCCCTTGATGAGGCCATCGCTGCCCGCCGTGCCCAGGATCCCCTGGTGGGGGCCCGGATCGGTGCCGAAGAGATCAGCCGCCGGCTCCTGAAGGCCATGGCGTCCGACCGGGGCGTGCACGTGGAATCGCTGCTGGCGGTCTGCGGTGCCCTGGCGGGCCAGGCCTGCCAGGCCGGTGTGCGGGCCCGCTCCCGGGCGGCCGGCCTGGCGGAGCTCTCGGGACTGCACGTCGTCGGCACCGCGGACGGGGGCTCCTGCCTGGTGGGTGAGGGGCTGGTCCAGGCCCTGTTCAACGATCCCTATTCCACCTGGGGCCTGGCCGCCGGCGCCGCCCAGCAGGCGGGCTGCACGGCCCTGCCGGATCCGACGGCCCTGTGGCGCCACGGGATGGAGCAGCTCGGCCAGGGGGATTTCGGCGTGCCGCAGGTGCCCGACGCCCACCAGCCGTCGCCCGAATCCCTGCAGTCGCTGCCGACCCTCTGGCCGGCCCTGCTGCCGCTGGCCCAGCGGTTCTGCCCCGATGCGGCGGAGTGGCCGATCCTGTACGGCCTGGTGGCCCAGAAGGCGATCACCATGGGCCGGGAGGTGATCGATCCCTGCCTGGCGCTGCGCATCGTGATGGACACCGCCATCGCCAGCGCCATGGTCGTCCTGCCGCAGAGCCTGGAGCCCGCTGACGGTCCCTGACCGTGAGGGCACCACGGGCATCCTCGTCCTGAGATCCCCGTCCCGAGATCCCCGCCTTGGCAGCGGCGGCCGGGGGCGTTACCAAGGCCTGCACGGTCCCTTGCAGCAGGCGGATGGATTCCCGCTTCCGACGGTTTCTGACGGCACTGGCCCTGCCCTGGCTCCTGCCCCTGTCCCTGGCGCCCCTGCCCCTGCTGGCGATGGGGGAGCCACCGCCCCGGCCGTCGGAGATTCCCCTGGAGGTGCCGGTGGGGGACTTGGGGCAGAACGACCGTCTGCCGGATCCGCTCCGGTCCCTCTACCGGCCAGTCCCTGGGGGGGCGGTTCCGGTGCTGCAGGCCGGGGCCCTGGGCTACCCCCTCGGCCTGCAGCCCAGCGAGCAGGCCCCGTTCGGCTGGCGGCTGGCCGACTCGCGCAACGCCTGGCGCATGCACACCGGCCTCGATCTGATCGCCCCGGAGGGCACGCCGGTGTTCGCCGTGCTGCCGGGCACCGTGCGGCTGGTGGATGAGGTGGGGGGCTACGGCCTGCTCGTGGTGATCGACCACGGCCTCGGCTGGCAGAGCCTCTACGCCCACCTCCTCGATGTGGCGGTTCTGCCCGGGGAGAGCCTCGCGGCGGGCCAGCCCATCGGCCGGGTGGGCAGCAGCGGCTCGGCCAGCACGGCCCATCTGCACTTCGAGTGGCGTCAGATGCGCCAGGGGCGACTGGTGGCGGTGGACCCCTCACCGCTGCTGCAGCCGATCGGCACGGGCGCCTCGGTGGCGGGCCGGGCGCCCCTGCCGCCGCTGCCCTGAGACGGGGTGCCGGCAAGCCTCGCCGTTCAGGGGTGGTCCGGATCCAGGGGCAGGCGCTTCAGGGCCAGGGCCAGCCGCCGCGCTCCGAGCAGCAGGGGGTAGAGGCGGCGGCTGCGGGAGGGTCCGCCGAACAGCGGAACCAGCAGTTGCAGCAGGGGATCACTGGGCCGCATCAGGGCGCAGAGCTGCCGCACGGCCTCCGCCCCGTGCCAGGCCCTCTCCCCCTGCAGCAGGACCGCCCCCTGCGCCAGGGGCAGGCCCCGTTCCCGCAGGGCACGGCGCAGGGCCGTGTCGGCCCGCCCGTCGATGATCTGCAGACCGGGAATCCCGCCGCGCAGTTCGCTGCTCAGGGCGAAGTGGCGGCAGAACGGACAGCCCCCGTCGTAGACGAGCCGCAGGGGCTGCGGGGCCGGATCGGGCGGTGGGGATGGGGGGGCGCCCATCGCTGCGGGAGAGATCAAGGGCGGGTGGCCGAGGCTTCGGCCGCGTGATCGGCAGAACCGATTCTGCTGCCGGCGGCCGGTGTCCGGTGGCAGGAGAGGGGCGGAGGTGCGTCGTACGGGCGTCGAAGGATCGATTTCTCCAAGTCCTGACAGGTGGCTGGATTCTGTGATCCTCGGCACCGTTCGATTCCTCAGAACGGTTAGATCCTCTGCCAATGGATGACAGGAAAGATGCTCACACCAACCACCCGTCTGAGGCTCCAGGAGATCATCGGCAGGATTGCGGATTCCCGTCCCGTCAGCCTGCATGAGCGCATCTATGTGCAGAAGTTCGCTGATCGCGATGCCAGTGTCTGGAGCTGGTTGCGGCGGGCCCAGCGCACCCAGCAACGGGGTGAGCCCGAGTCGGAACTCGACCGTTTCATGGGCTCGCTGGATCTGGGCGACCCCTGTGAAAACGGCGGATTCGATCCCGGCCGGGACGATCTTGGGGATTGGTTCAGCGGAGCTCCGAACTGGCTCAGGCGCAGTTGAGCTGCCCTTAAGCGGTAGAAACACTCATTGCCGAATCTTCGTCACATCGGCAACGGACTTGGCATGGGCGCCGTGGGTTGATGCCATGGTCAGGTCGCGGTCCGGTCGGAGGGTGTCATGAATGCCTTGCTTTGTAGCTATCGCAACTGTTCGGAGAGGATGCTGATCATCCGGTGCTGTGGGCCCGAGGATTTCTTCCTCGAACGGGTTGTCTTTCCCTTTGAAGTCCTCACGTTCCATTGCCCGACCGCCACGGATGTGGAGATCTGGGCGCGGGATTCGACGGGTGTCGTCCTCAGCGAGCGGCTCCCCGCCGATGCCCTGGCCATGCAGCAGAGTGAGGTGTCGCCCCGTCCGGAATGGCTGCCCCAGGTTCCGAACCGAGCGGTGGGGGTGAGGGGCAACCCCAGCTCGGTCTGTCTTCTGCCCCACTGACGCCAACGGCGGACGTCGGCATCGTCTGCAGCGCGATTTACCGCGATCACCTCACCGGCCCCTGGCATCCGGAGTGCCCCGCCCGGGTCGATGCCGTGATCCAGGGCCTGGAGCGGGCCGGTCTGCTGGCCCGCTGCCGGATCCTTCCGCCCCGCCCGGCCACGGACGCGGAGTTGCTGCGCTGCCACACGCCTGGCTATCTGCAGCGGGTCAAGGAGGACATCCAGGCGGGCCGGGACCAGCTCTCCACCGGTGACACCGCCATCAGCCCCCACTCGGAGCGCACGGCGCGGTTGGCGGCCGGGGGTGTGCTGGCGGCGGTGGAGGCCGTCATGGAGCAGCGGGTGCACCGGGCCTATGCGGTCATCAGGCCTCCTGGCCACCATGCCAGTGCCGCACGGGGCATGGGCTTCTGCATCTACAACAACGTGGCCGTCGCCGCCCGCCAGCTGCAGGCGGTGCATGGTCTTGAGAAGATCCTTGTCGTCGACTGGGACGTGCACCACGGCAACGGCACCCAGGACATCTTCTGGAGCGACCCCTCGGTGCTGTTCTTCAGCAGCCATCAGGCGCCGCTCTATCCGGGGTCCGGCAGCCGCGGGGAGCGGGGGGAGGGGGCCGGGGCCGGCTTCAGCCGCAACTGCCCCCTGCCGGCCGGAACGTCGGGCCCCGAGCTGGTGGCCGCCTGGCGGGAGGAGCTGCTGCCGCTGGCGGAGGCCTTCGCCCCGGACTTCGTGCTGATCTCGGCGGGTTTCGATTCCAGGGCCGGAGACCCCCTCGGGGATTTCCGGCTGCAGGACGGGGATTTCGCGGCCCTAACCCAGCTGCTGCTCGGCATTGCCGCCGACCATGCCCAGGGCCGTCTGGTGTCCGCCCTGGAAGGCGGCTACGACCTGGAGGGCCTGGCGTCGGCCAGCGCCGCCCACGTGGCCAGCCTGCTGGGGACGAGCGGGCCGCGCTGACCACGCCACCAGAGCCAGGCCTCGCGGTTGATCAGCAGGCCGATCATCACCATGGCCAGCATCAGCACGATCTGGTCGGCCCGGGCGTCGGGCACCAGGATGTCGGCGGCCAGGTGGGGCAGGTTGGTGAGGGTGTAGAGAACGCTCAGCCAGAAATGGGCGCAGCGCCAGTGGCGCCAGCGGCGCGGCTGGCCCGGATCACTGGCCGCGTAGGCGATCAGCACGACCGCGGCCAGGGGCACCAGGAAGTAGGCCAGCATGGCGCCGAACAGCAGCGGCAGCCGGGCGGCCGCAACATGGCCGTGGATCTCCGGGGAGACCCCGTGGAACAGCGGCATGAGCCCCAGCTCCACATGGAACAGCATCGCCAGGAGCCAGGCGATCCAGAGGCTGCGCAGACGCAGGGCGTGGTCGATGGCTGTGGCCATGGGGACGTTCCAGGGCCCCCTGAGTCTGGGCATCCCTTGCCGCGACGCGTGCGGAATGGCCCGGTTCTTGATGGGCCGGTTCGTTGCCGGGCTCCTTACATTGGTCGGGCGGTGAATGGGGTCCTTCCCCCCAGGCCCTTTCCCATGACCTCCCCGACCTCCTCCCTGCCCAAGACCGCTCTGGCCACCGGGCCCGCCGGGCGGGCCATGGCCCAGCCCATGGATGCCGGGCTGCTCGAGGGTCTGCAGGACCACCTCGGCCTGGAGCGCAAGGCCAGCGCCGCCTACTGGGCCATGGCCCTCTGGTTCTCCGAGCGGGAACTGCTCGGGTTCGCCGCCCACCTCATGGCCGAGTCCCGGGGCGAACAGGAGCATGCCGGCCTGCTGGCCGATTACCTGATCGCCCGCGGCCAGACGGTGGACCTCGGCGAGCTGCCCGCCCCCTGCCAGAGCTGGAGCGACTACGAGGATGCGCTCGCGGACGCCTTCCGCCTCGAGGCCGATGTCACCACGTCCCTGCAGCTCCTCTATTCCATGGCCGAGCGCACCGGCGACGTGCGCACCACCGTCTTCCTCGATCCGATGATCCAGGGCCAGATCGCTGCCGAGAACGGCGCGGCCCACCTGCTCGGCCGGGTGCGCTTCGGGCGCCAGGAGGCCGCCTCGATGCTGCTGATCGATGGGGAACTGGCGGCGGCCCAGACGCTGGCCGCCGCCGCGGTCTGAATCCCTGATCGGGCGTGCGTCCCCCGTCGGCTCAGGCGGCCAGGGGACGGCTGGTGATCTCCAGCAGGAAGGCGGCGCCGAGGGGATCCCGCAGGGGCAGGCGCGTCAGTGCATGGGCCTGGCGCTGCAGTTCCAGGCGGCGTTGCTCGAGTCGGCTGGATTCACGGCCCAGCCTCAGGCGGAGCCGTTCGTCGCGGCAGGCGGCCCCCTGCCTCTTCAGCCGCTGCCAGCTCTGGCGCACCGCGGCCATGTCGCGGCAGAGGCTGCCGATGAGGCTGTCGCCGGTGTGGATCGGGGCGGCCATCGCGGTTCAGGCCGCCAGGGGAGCACCGTCGACCAGGGCCGGCGCCAGGCGCAGGCTGGTCTCACCGCTGGGGACCTGCATCAGGTCGGCGGCGCGGATGCGGGAGATCAGCCGGGTGGTGGTGACGCGGGTGGTGCCGATCAGCTCCCCGATGC
>CALRJV020000007.1:0-229310 GCA_943367705.1 Synechococcus sp. UW140 | reverse complement strand
GACTACCTGGACGGAAGCGATGGCGATGACCATCTCGATGGCGGCAGCGGCAATGACCTGCTGCACGGCGGGGCTGGCCGTGACTGGCTGGTGTCCGGGAGCGGTAACGACAGCCTCAATGGTGGAGTTGGGGATGACGTGTATGTGATTGCTCAGGGAGGAGAGCGAAAGGAGATCAGTGACGTGGATTACACGAGCGGCAACCGTGATGTGGTGCTTTATCAGACCCTGCGTTCCCAGGACATCACATCGACCGAGCGTCACGGGAACCACCTGATCCTCCGCGACTCCGGAGGCGGCCAGTTGAAGGTGGAAAACTACTTTGCTTCAGAAGTCTATCGGATCGAGGCCTTCCAGTTCTCCAACGGTGTTGTCTGGGGGGACGGCCATCTTCGCGACCGCGTCGTGGTCAGTGGTGCCACGGTAGGGAATGACACGCTTGGTGGCTTCAATGACATGGCCAACCGCATCAATGGGTTGGACGGCCATGATCTTCTTTACGGGGGTGTCCTGAACGATGCTCTGACCGGAGGGAATGGCAATGACACTCTGCATGGGGGAGATGGCGATGACATCCTTGATGGTGGCGCTGGGCATGATGTTCTCCATGGTGGGAGGGGGCGGGACCGCCTCATCTCCGGTACGGGGAACGACACCCTCGTCGGTGGCGAGGGAGATGACACCTATGTGATTGTCAGAAGTGGTGCCATTAAGACCATCACGGACTATGAACCCAATGTGACAAGCAAGGATGCAGTGACCTTTTCCAACCTACGATCCACTGACCTCGTGTCAACTCGAAGGCAGGGGAGCAACCTTGAAATGAGGTTTTCCACCAAGGATCTGTTGGTGGTTTCAAACTACTTCGTCTCCAAGGATTATGGAATTGAGAGTTTTCGCTTCTCCAACGGTGTCACCTTTGGCGAAGCGGAGGTCCTTGCTCTCATCCCCCCGGTTTAGCGCTCGTCGCCGCATCCCCATGATTCGGCCTCGGCCGATAAATCGCCACCCCGATCACGTCTTGCACCCGGCCCGCGTACTTCTCGAAGTTCTCACTGCGGATCACCCCCGCCCCCTCCGCCGCGTGGATGGCATCCATCACCCCGTCGCGCTTCTCAAGGAAGCCCACGTGGGTCACATCCAGCCCCGGCACCTTCGTCACCAGCGCGAAGATGTCGCCGCTGCGCAGCGACGGCATCACCCCCGGCAGGGCCGCCAGCGGGATGTAGGGCTGCTGCAGCACCAGATCCTTCTCCAGCTCCGTGATGCACTGCTTGTTGCGGGCCAGCTGCATCGGCTTGTAGCTCTTGATGTGGTTGCTCATGAAGTTGAGCGCCACCGTGCGGCTGCTGGCCCCCGGCAGGAACGGGGTGAGGTTCACCAGGTAGCCGTTGCGCTCGGCCGCCTCGGCCCAGCGGCTGAAGTAGTGCTGCCGCCGGCAGTAGTCCACCTCGCCGTTCACGTAGCGCAGCCGCCGCACGTGCTGGGTGAAGCGCTCCACCCCTTCGTCCTGGGTGGCCACCTTGCGGCTGTTGCTCAGCGCCAGCAGCTGCTCCACGAACAGGAAACAGTCGAAGTTGCTGAGATCCAGCACCAGCTGCTCTTTCGGGCCGCCATCGAGGGAGAACCCCTTGAAGGGGTAGTCGAGGAAGCGGCGGGCCAGTTGCACCAGCGCCTGGTTCATCGGCGCCCAGGCGGTGGCATCGATCGCCTCCGCCGCCAGCACCCGCGTTTCGCCCACGAACTTCGGCGTCGGATCCCCCAGGGCCACGCCCCCCGGCAGGGGCGGCAAGGCGGCCGCCACACGGGGATTGGCGGGGGTGGCGTGGCGCAGCAGCAGGTTGGCCGCCGCAAAGCTGGCTCCGGCGGCGATCACCACCGTCAACACCAGCAGGAGAGTGGGTTTACGCATCCAGCCGCCACCGCCGCGGCGACCCTACAGCCGCCCTCAGGCGGCGCTGCTCGCCAGCCACTCCCCCAGCCCCACCGCCGGCTGCTGGGGGCTGCTGGTGATCTCGATGATGCGGCCGATCGCCGCCGGGCTCTCCACCGCATCCAGGCACACCCGCGCCACCAGCCGCCGCGGAATGCTGTCGCTCTCCTGCTCATCGGGCCCGCTGAAGCGGATCCCCTCGGCCTCGATCCCATCTTCTGTTTCCTTCAGTCCACCGGGGCGCACCACCGTCCACTCCAGGCCGCTGGCCGCCAGCAAGCGCTCCCCCACCCCCTTCCATACCAGGATCAGCCCGAACAGGTTCAGCGGATGCAGCCAGCGGCCGCTGCACAGGGAGCTCACCAGCACCACCCGCTGCACACCGGCCGCCTGGCAGGCGGCGATCTGCGGGCGCATCGCCAGGGCATCCACCTTCAGCGGGCCGGCCAGATCCACCGACGGCCGCGCCCCGGTGGCGATCACCAGGGCGTCGCAGCCCACCAGCGCCGCCGCCAGGGCCTCCCCATCACCCAGCTCCAGCCGCACCAGCTCCGCACCGGCCAGCCCCGGCGGCACCTCTGAGGCGGGCCGCAGGATCGCCTTCACCCGCCAGCCCCGGCCCAGGGCTTCTTCCACCACCCGCCAGCCCGTCTTGCCTGAAGCTCCGGTCACGGCGAGGCAGGTCATGGGCGGTCTGGTTCCAGAGCATTGACCTCCATTCTCGTGGCCCACAGGTTTGGATGGCGACAGCCAGCCAGGGGCCGGCTGGGTAGGCTGCAGCCATGGCCGAAATGGTTCTCGAAGTCAGCCACCTGAGCGTGCGGCGCGAGGGAGTCACGGCGGTCGATGACGTCAGCTTCCAGCTGGTGGCTGAATCCGACACGGCCCTGGTCGGCCCCAACGGCGCCGGTAAGAGCACCCTGGTGCAGGCCATCCTCGGCATCCTGCCCCGCCAGGCCGGCCAGGTGCGCTTCCTGGGCTGCAGCCTCGGCAGCCACGGCCAGCTGCCCCGCGAGCTGCGCGCCAAGCTCGCCTACCTGCCCCAAACCCTCATACCCCGCGGCCGCTTCCCGCTCACGGTGGCCGAGTTCGTCGGCCTCGGCTGGGATCCGCCGGGCCTGGCCCTGCCCTGGCTGGGCCGGGAGGCCCGCCGCAGCGCCGTCCGCGCCGCCCTGCGCAAGACCCTCTGCGCCGACCTGGCCGACCGGCTGCTCTCGGAGCTCTCCGGCGGCCAGCTCAAGCGGGTGCTGCTGGCCTCCTGTGTGGTGCGCCCCCGCCGCCTGCTGGTGCTCGATGAGGCCCAGGCGGGTCTCGATGCCCGCGCCGCCGAGCAGTTCCACACCCTCCTCTACCAGCTGCGCCGCAGCGAGGGCTGGACGATCCTGCAGGTCTCCCACGATCTGGAGATGGTGCGCCGCACCTGCGACGGCGTGCTCTGCCTCAACCGCAGCCTCCGCTGCCACGGCACCCCCGACCATGCCCTGAGCCCCTCCCGGCTCGAGCAGATCTACGGCCTTGGCTTCGTGCCCTATCACCACCGGCACCCTTCTCAGCGGCCCACGCCCCCCGAGGACGTGCCGCCGGGCTGAGCGGGGACCGGTTCCGCCGCCACGGGCCGGCCGAAGCCGGTGGGCTGCTGGTAGAGCCAGCGCAGCGTGGCCCGATCCCTCGGGCTGAGCGCCAGCGCTGGCCGGGGCCCCGGCACGGCCGCCATCGCGTCGGCCGGGTCGTTGCTGTGGCCCCACAGGCCGAAGGCATGGCCCAGCTCGTGCAGGGCGGTGGCTTCGGTGGCTTCGGGCCGCTGTCCCGGGCTGATCAGCACCCGCACCTCGGGCTCCAGAACCCAGCCCCGATCTCGTTCCACCGCCACCACCGCCAGCTCGGCCCGGCCATGGCTGGCCCGGGTGCGGCCGCTGGCTTCCCGCCGGAGGGGCGGGCGGCGCCGCAGGATCCGCACCTGGGCCGCCGCCGGATCCGCTACCCGGGTGATCGCCAGCTCCTGCCCCCAGCTCGCCAGGGCCCGCTCCACCGCGTCGAGCCAGCGCTGATCCCACATCTGGGCCGGCCCTTCGCTTGCCGCCGGCTCCACCCAGACACACCAGTGATCGAGCCGGGCCCAGCCGAAGGGGGTCGGTCGCAGCGCTTGCCGGTAGTCGGCTTTGTCGGCCGGGACCGGGGCGGGCGCGACAGGCGCGGGGGGTGGCGTCGCGGCAGCCACAGGCGGGTTGTCCTCAACCGGCCGGCTGGCCCGGCTGGTGGCACAGCTGGGTCCGGCGGCCGGAGGGGGAGACGCCAGAGCCGGCAGCAGCAGGGCCGGCAGGGCACCGCCCAGCACCAGCCCGAGCGGCCAGCGCCGCCCCATCAGCCCGCCAGTCCGACGCCGCGGGCCATCAGGGCGGCCATCAGGGGGATGGCGGCGAAGCCCGCCAACTCGATGTTGAGCACCCAGCGCAGGCGGTTGGCCAGGGCCTCGCTGACTTTGGGCAGCTCCCCCTTGCGCAGGGGAATGGCCCAGAGGATGTAGGTGATGGTGGGGTAGAGCGACAGGGCGCCCACCGCCAGGTAGGTGCCCACCTTCCACCAGAACAGGGGGTTCTCGGTGTAGAAGCTGGAGCCCTGGCCGAAATAGAGCACCCGCAGGATGCCGCTGAGCAGCACCCCCAGGGCGGCCAGGCCGTAGGTCACGTCCGTGATCACCATCAGGATCGCGTCCTTGCGGTCAGGGTCGGGCCGGATCAGGCGCCGCTCCAGCACCAGGGCGCCGAAGCAGACCATGAAGCTCAGGTAGTGGATGTAGGCCACTCCGGCGCTGGAGAGCACCTCGGAGGGGATGGAGAGAAGCCCGGCCATCGGCTGGTGTCAGGTGATCGACCCGGACGGTAGCGGCTGGCTCCCGGGCGCCGGGAACCCGGGACGGCACTGGAAGGAGCAAATCAGGACAAATTATGGAAACAGCAGGCGCTTTCCCGTGCCGTATGTGGAAGCCGCAACGGAACACTGAAGGCTTTCTGTTCGTTTCAGGAACATCCGGAAACAACCCTAGGTTCGACAGAGCGATTCAGATGCTTTATGGCGAGTTCCCTCAGTGCCTTTCTCGGCGAGATTGGCCGCCATCAGCTGCTCACCCCTGAGCAGGAGCTCACCCTCGGGCGGAAAGTGCAGGCGATGGTGAGCCTCAACGAACGTTGCGCCCAAGCCGGTGGCAGCGGCCCTGCCTGCGATTTCGACGATCTCGAGAAGCGCACGCTGCGCACCGGGGAGCGCGCAAAACAGCAAATGGTGACAGCCAATCTGCGGCTCGTCGTCAACCTCGCCAAGCGTTATCAAGGCAAGGGTCTGGATCTGCTTGACCTGATCCAGGAAGGAACCATCGGTCTGACGCGCGCGGTCGAGAAGTTCGACCCCACCCGTGGTCACCGATTCAGCACGTATGCCTACTGGTGGATTCGCCAGGGCCTCAACCGGGCCCTCTCCACCCAGAGCCGCACGATCCGTATTCCGGTCAACGTCAACGAGAAACTCACCCGGCTGCGGGCCGCCAAGGCGCGCCACCTCCAGTCCCACGGCTGCTCCCCCAACGCCGCCGAGCTCGCCACCGCCATGGGGCTGCCCGTGGCCGAGGTGGAGGATCTGCTGGGCTGCGAACTGCGCAGTGTCACCGTGAGCCTGCAGGGGGCCGTGCGCTCCAAGGCCGATCCCTCCGAGCTGGTCGACGTGCTGCCCAGCAACGAGCCGGCGCCGATGGAGCGGGCCGAGCAGGCCGAGCGCACCGCCTCGGTCTGGACGCTGCTGGAGAAGTCCAACCTCACCCCCAAGGAACGCACGGTGGTGATGCTGCGCTTCGGGCTCGACGGCAGCCACGAGTGGCGCACCCTGGCCGAGGTGGCCCGGCAGCTCGAGTGCAGCCGCGAGTACTGCCGCCAGGTGGTGCAGCGGGCCCTGCGCAAGCTCCGCAAGACCGGCATCGAGAGCGGCCTGGTGGAGGAGTGAGGAGGGGGGGGGATCCGTCCCTCGTCCATCCGCCGCCAGCGCCCACAGAATGGCCTGACGCCCTTCCCGTGGCGTGTTCCCCTCCCCGAGCAGATCGTCATGGCTGGTGCCCCTTCGGCCACTGCCTTTGCTGACCAGGCCTTCGCTGACCAGGCCGCCGTCCACCCGAGCGGCGCCGGCCAGGACCCCGTCGATGCCGAGGTGCTCGAGAGCTCGGTGGTCGATGAGGCCCTGCTGGTGCGGCTGCTGCGCCGGGCCGGCCGCACCATCGCCCGCCCCGCCTTCGAGTGCCTGGAGCTGCTGCTCGATGGCGGCACGCCGCCCCAGGTGCGGCTGACCGTCCTGGCGGCCCTCACCTACCTGCTGCTGCCCCTCGATGTGATCCCTGACTTCATCCCGGCGGCCGGCTTCAGCGACGACATGGTCGCCCTCACCGCCCTGCTGGGGCTCTGCAGCACCCATCGCACCCCGGCGATCCGCGCCCGGGCCCAGGGCCGGCTCGACCGCTGGTTCCCCCTGTCCCGCCGGCAGGGGTAGCGTCCGGGGATGCCCGCCTCCGCCCCCACCCTCAGCCCGGAGCAGCTCGACGAGCTCCAGAGCCTCCTCAAGGACTGGCTCCGCCTCAGCGGGCGCACCCAGTCCGACCTGCGCCGGGCCCTGCGGGCGGGCTCGATCCGCATGCCCGTGCTGATCGCTGAGCTCCACCTGATCTGGAGCCGCCAGGGCGCCGCCGGGCTGGCGGAACGGCTCTGCGCCATCGAGGCCGGCTGGCTCTCCGAGGAGCCGGACGGCACTGGCGATCCCGCCGCCGCAGATGATCGCCTGCTCGAGGATTCGATGGGTCAGCTCGACCTGCTGTTGCAGGAAATCCGGGCGGACGGCGGCAGTTGAACGCGCTGGCGATGCCCGCTGGCGGGCCAGCCGACCAGCCCCCAGAGTGGGGGCTGAACGATCCTGCGGCCCCAGGCCGACGCCCACCCCCATGAACGCCTCCGCCGTCCTCCAGCGCGCCTTTCCCTGGTCCCTTGGGACCGCTGCCGCCCTCGTCGCCGGCCTGAGCTTCACCGGTGCGGCCCAGGCCCAGGTGGAGTCCTTCATGCTCAAGCGGGGTGGCAATGTGGGCCCGGAAACTCAGATCAAGCCCACCAACTGCGTCACAAAGCCGGATGGCTCCGTCACCTGCGACACGGTGATCGAGAATTCGCCCAGCGACACGCCGGCCAAGCCGATTTTCCAACCCTTCAAGAACTGATGCGACGCCTGCAGCGGATTTTCCAGGACAAGCCTTTCCTGCAACTGATCGACCGGGGCGAGCGCCTGGTGGCCAAGCTCCTGGCCGTGATGCTGTTCCTGGTGCTGGTGGTGGCCGCCCTCAAGTTCTCCGCGGAACTGCTCTTCCAGCTGTTCGATCCCGCCGCCTCCGTGCGCTGGGAGGGGGAGGGTCTGATCGCCGTCCTGGGCGATCTGCTCAACCTGCTGATTGCCATCGAGGTGCTGCAGAACATCACCTCCTACCTGCGCCGCCACGTGGTGCAGATCGAACTGGTGCTTCTCACGGCGATCACCGCCGTGGCCCGGAAGGTGATCGTGCTGCCCCCCTATGCCGAGAACAAGCCGTTGCTGGTGGTGGGCCTGGGGGTGGCGGTGCTTTGCCTGGCGGCGGCGTTCTGGATGGTGCGCCAGGTCAATGAGCGCGAGGCTAAGGAGCGGGAGGCTGAGGCCAGAACAGGGCCAGCCAGATCGTTCCAGGCGGCGGGTCACTCGCCAGCAGCCGGTGCCGACGTCCCGAACTGATCAGCAGGGCATCACCGCAGGCCAGGGCGCGGGGCTCGGCCTCATCGGCGAACTGCAGAAGGGCACTCCCCTGCAGCAACAGCACCCACTCCTGCTCCGACTGGTCGTACCAGAAGCCCTCGGGGCTGCGGGCGTTGCAGGAGTGGATCCGCTCCAGCCGCAGCTGTGGCGTCTGCAGCAGCACCGTGGTGACCTCCTCCCCGTCGGCGGGGCAGGGGCCCCGCACCAGGGAGGCGCCGCCATCTCCTGCGCCCTCCCCCGGCGACGCCTCCCCCCAGCGGCGGCCGATCTCGAAGCCGCGGGAGCGGGCCAGGGCCACCACCTGATGGTGGTCGCCGCAGTCGCGCAGGGCCTGGCGCAGGCCGGGATCGGCCTCGCTCAGGGCCACGAAGGCGTTGAGCTGGCGCACCTTCTCCAGGAACTGCTGCAGCTGGGCTTCGGCCATGGGGGCGGGTGGGCTGGCGTCAGAGCAGATCCTTGCCCATCCGCCAGCGCAGGAAGGCGACGCCGCCGAGCGTCACCGTCTCCTCGTCGTCCACCACCCAGCCGCGCCGCTCCAGCAGCGGCCGCGACAGCTGGCTGGCCTCGGTGCGCAGACGGGGCACCCCCAGGGAGCGGGCGTGCTGTTCCAGGGCCTCCAGCAGGGCGCTGGCCCGGCCCTGCCGGCTGGAGCGGCCCCGGCAGTAGAGCAGGGAGAGCCGGTCGGCGGGATCGAGAAGGGCAAACGCCTCAATGATCGTGTCGTCGTGGTGGGCGCAGCTCACCAACCCATGGCCGCGTAGCAATGACGACCGGAAGTCATCATTGCGTCCGGCCAGTTGTGCCCAGGCCTCGATCTGCGACGGGCTGTAGAGGTTCCCGGCCTGGCTGATGACCGCCTCGTGATACACGGCGATCAGCTGCTGGCAATCATCGGGACGGAGTGGACGGATCGGCAGCATCGAGGCGGTGGTTGTGCATTGATTGTGGCCCCTATCGGCGGAAGGCTGATCGCGCTGGTGTATGTTTTATCCCTAACCACTCACTCGCCTCCACCTACATACCATGCTGACTGGATCGGAATTGCTGGCCAAGGTCAAGGAGCTCGGCGATGTCGGCAAGTCCGAGATCGTGCGCGCCTGTGGCTATGTTTCCACCAAGAAGGATGGCGCCGAGCGCCTGAACTTCACCGCCTTCTACGAGGCCCTGCTCGAAGCCAAAGGGGTCGAGTTCGGTGCGGCCGGCAAGGTGGGCAAGGGCGGGCGCAAGCTCAGCTACGTGGCCACGGTGCAGGGCAACGGCAATCTTCTGATCGGCAAGGCCTACACCGCCATGCTGGATCTCAAGCCCGGCGATGAGTTCGAGATCAAGCTCGGCCGCAAGCAGATCCGCCTGATCCCCGCCGGCAGCGCCGACGACGAGGATTGATTCCCTGGCGTCGCCTGGTGTCGTTCCTGGTGGCCCTGTTGCTGCTGCTGGGCCTGGTCGTGCCGCCGGCCGCCCTCGGTTTCCCCGGCGCCGCCCTGGCCCTGGCAGCGACGCCGCCCGAACCCACCGCATCTGAGGCCGTTCCCTCCGGCCTTGAGGCCGATCCGGTCGATGGGAGCGTTCTCAGGCTCAGCGTTCTTGACGCTGGCGGCTCCCTGTTCGGGGCCCACTGCGCCGGCTGCCATCTGCAGGGGGGCAACATCATCCGCCGCGGCAAGACGCTGAAGCTGGCGGCCCTGGAGCGCAATGGCATCGCCTCCCCGGAAGCGATTGCCGCCATCGCTGCCGGCGGCGTGGGCCAGATGGGCGGTTACGCCCAGTCCCTGGGCGAGGGCGGGCCGGAGGCGGTGGCGGCCTGGGTGTGGCAGCAGGCCCTCGAGGGCTGGCCCCGCGCCTGAGACGCCCCCGGCTCAGAAGGCCTGGATCCAGGGGTGGATCTCCACGGCGGTCCAGATGCCCTGCCGCCAGTAGATGTCCCCCTTGACGAGGCGCTCCACCGTCTCCTGGTCGTCGGCCTCGTAGATCCCGAACACGTAGCGGGTGTCGGCCGTGGGGCCCAGGGTGATCAGCACGCCTTCCTCCTTCTGGTCCTTCAGTCCGGCCAGATGCTCCTCCCGGTACGGGGTGCGGCGCTCGAGCACATCGGCGCAGTAGGTGCCCCAGAGGACGAATTTCATGGGCGAACGGCGGTGGCCGCCGGGTCGGGGTGAACGCCCCTCAGCCTTTCATCCCCCACGCCCCTCGGCGTTCTTCTGAAACACCAGCAGCCGGTTGTTGGCGGGCATCGGTTCATCGTCCTGCAGGTGCAGCCCCAGGCCGGCGGCCTCGCGCTCGATCGCTTCGGCGTCACGCACCCCCATCGTCGGATCCAACTGGCGCAGGTGGGCGTCGAAGGCCTCGTTGCTGGCGGCGGTATGGCGTTCGCCGTAGCGGAACGGGCCGTAGATGAGCAGCAGGCCGTCAGGCGCCAGCACCCTGGCAGCGCCGGCCAGCAGGTGGGGCACCTCCGCCGCCGCCATGATGTGCAGCGTGTTGGCCGTGAACACCGCCTCGAAGGGGCCGGCGGGCCAGCGGGGCTGGGTCACCTCCAGCACCAGCGGGGCCGCCACCTGGGCCCCCGGGGCCAGTCCGTCCCCGCCCTCCAGGGCAATGCGTGCGGCCAGGCCGCCCAAGGCCTCCTGCCGCTCGCTCGGCTGCCAGCGGACCCCCGGCAGATGGCGGGCCATGTGGATGGCGTGCTGGCCGCTGCCCGAGCCCACCTCCAGCACCCGGGCACCGGGGGGCAGCCAGCGGCGCAGCTGCGTCAGGATCGGCTCCTGGTTGCGCAGGCAGGCGGGTGAGAACGGCAGGGCATCGGCGTGCATCGGCCCATCATGGGGGCAGCTGCCCCGTGGCCATGCCTGTCCCTTCCCTGCTCGCTGTCCTGCTGCTGGCGCTGGCCCTGGGCGCCTGCGCGCCCGCCCTCTGAGGCTGGCTCAGAGCGGCCGGTCGAGGGCCGCGCGCAGCTCGGCGGCGAAGGCGCCGGCATCGGCGGCCACATCGGCGCCGCGCTGGTGGGCCTCGGCCATGCGCCGGACCAGGGCGCTGCCCACGATGGCGCCGTCGGCGCCCCAGCGGCGCACCTGGAGGGCCTGCTCACCGGTGGCGATGCCGAAGCCCACCGCCACCGGGGTGGGGCCCAGCTCCCGCAGCCGCCCCACCAGCGGACCCACCCGGTCCTCCAGGCTGGTGCGCACCCCCGTCACCCCGGTGACACTCACCAGGTAGGTGAAGCCGCGGCTGGCCGCATGGATGCGGGCCATGCGCTCGGCCGGGGTGTTGGGCGCCACCAGCAGCACCAGATCCAGGCCATGGCCGGCGGCGATGGCGGAGAGCTTCTGGGCCTCCTCCAGGGGCAGATCGGGCACCACCAGGCCGGCGGCACCGGCGGCGGCCGCCTCGCGGCAGAAGGTCTCCATGCCCCGGTTGAGCAGGGGGTTGCTGTAGGTGAACAGCACCACCGGCACGCTGAGCCGGCCCCGCAGGGAGGCCAGCATCTCCAGCACCCGGCCGGGCGTGGTGCCGGCCGCCAGGGCGCGGCTGGCGGCGGCCTGAATCACCGGGCCGTCGGCCAGGGGATCGCTGTAGGGGATGCCCAGCTCGATCAGGTCGGCACCGGCGGCCTGCAGGGCCAGCAGGCTGGCGGCGGTGACCGAGAGATCGGGATCGCCCGCCATCAGGAAGGGCATCAGGGCGCAGCGCCCGGAGGCCCGCAGGGCGGTGAAGCGTTCCTGGATCAGGGTGGGGGCGGTGCTGGGGCCGGCGGTGGCGGCGACGCTCATCGGGCCGGAAGGCGGGACGGTGTTCCTGAGCCTATGGGGTCGTCCGTGGGCCTTCCGAGGGGCTCACATCTCGGCATCGGCCTGGAGCTGCCCCACCTCGGCCAGCAGCTTCTCCTGTTCCTCGGGGCTGAGGGCCTCGAACTTGCGCTGCAGCTCGTCGTCGGTGATGGCGTCGTAGGCGGCGCGGTAGCGGCGCCGCTGCTCCATGTAAGTCATCTTGCCGCCCACCACCCGCAGCAGATAGCTGGCGGTCCAGCCGAGCACCACCAGCATCAGGAGCGCCGAGGCGGCGATGCCGGGGGAGAAGCCCTCCAGGCCGCTGGAGCGGAACACCCAGTAGCCGCCACCCCCGATGGCGAAGACCACCAGGCCCAGCAGGATCGCCTGTGCGCGGGTCACCGATCAGGCCTCGCCCTGGCCCGCCATGCGCAGGTTTAGGAAGGGGGCGAACAGGATCAGCCCAGGGAAGAACAGGAACACCATCCCGTAGATGGCGGTGCGCTCGATCTTGCCCATCACGTACCAGCGCTTGTGCATCCACCAGTAGAGGGCCAGGGGCACCACCAGCAGATAGGCGCCAGCCAGGGCCAGGTAGGCGCCGATCACCAGAAGGGTGTCGAGCGGCAGGCTGCTCAGGGCCACCGGGGATGTCGCGAAGTGGGGCGAATCTAGGATCTCCCCGCGGGGGCATGGCGAAATTGGTAGACGCAGCGGACTTAAAATCCGCAGGCCGCAAGGCTGTGGGGGTTCAAGTCCCCCTGCCCCCATGCCGTTTCTTCCTTTCCTGCTGGAGCCGGCGGGCACGGTCGCCGTTTGGGAGCGGCCAGCGGGAATGGCCGGCCCGTCCCCCAGGACAAAAGTTCATCTCCAACTGTGTCTGTGGCTCTCCACACGCGTCGGAGGGTCGGGCTTTCCCCGTGAGGCCACCCGGCCTAGACCGGAGCCATCGTGGGATTCCGAAGTTGGCACATGTCGCACCCCTGCTGGCCGCCACCTGTCTGGCGGGTTTCGCCCTGCTGCAGTTGCTGTTCAGCATTGGCTCCTGGTGAAGGGCCAGGGCGGACGCCGATGGGCCGCTGCTCGCGGGGTTGACGATGGATCCGGCTCCGACCTCCGGCGCCGGCCGCTTCGGCATCGTGCTGTTCCCTGGGGTGGAGGAACTTGATGCGGTCGGTCCGTGGGAGATGGCCACGCTCTGGGCGCGCCAGCCCGGCGGCCCCAGCCAGTGTCTGCTGATCGCCCAGGCGGAGGCCCCGATCACCTGCGCCAAGGGCCTGCGGCTGCTGCCCCATGCCAGCTTCGCCACGGCTCCACCGCTGGATGTGCTGCTGGTGCCGGGGGGCCAGGGCACCCGCACCGAGGTGGCCAACCCCGAACTGATCGGCTTCATCCGGCGTCAGGCGGCCGGCTGCCGGGCGGTGCTCTCGGTCTGCACCGGCTCCTTCCTGCTGCACGCCGCCGGCCTGCTCAGCGGCCGGCGGGCCACCACCCACTGGGCCTCCCTCGACCGCCTGCGGGCCCTCGGCGACGTGGAGGTGGTGGAGGAGCGCTTCACCCGCGCCGGCACCATCTGGACGGCGGCCGGCATCTCCTCCGGTATCGATCTCATGCTGCATTTCATGGCGGAAACGGCCGGGGAAGATGTGGCGGCAACAGTGCAATTGGAGTCGGAGTATTTCCCTGCCACGAGAATTTATGGTGATGCCGCCAGCCGTGGGAAGGGATCATCCTATTTCCGATCATCTTTTCCACCATCATGAACCCATGGGATGGGTGTTTTCACTTATCTCGCTGACGATTCCGTTCGATTAGGGTCAGGGAAAGAGAGGAGGAGATCCCATGTCTACCTACGACTCCACCTGTGAAAGGCCTCGCACTGAGGCCGCTGTCCAGCCCCATGCCAACGCCACGGAAGCCCTCCACCGAGTGAAGGATCTCGCTCGTCGGGATCCGGAGTTTGCCGCCGCCCTGAGTGCGGCCGATTCGCCGCAGAAAGCCGCTGATCTGGCGCAACGTCACGGCATCGATGTCAGTGCGGCGGCGCTCTGGCGCCAACGCGGCACGCTGGCCCATGGTGGGCTGCCCACCTGGCGCGGTTAACCCGATCCGGGGCCCTTCAACTCAATGCTGTTCCCTTCCGGATCCTCAAGGTAGAGGGCCGGTCCCATACCTTCGGCCCCGTAGGTGTGATGCAGGGGGCCGGCATCGATGCCGTGACGACGCAGATGGGCCCGCAGCGCGTCTTCCTCAAAGGGTTCGATCCGCAGGCAGAAGTGATCCAGGTTGTGGCCGTCCTGAGCCGGTGCCGCCCCTCCCCGGCGGCCCAGTTCGCCGCTGACCGCCGCCAGGTCGATCAGGGCGTTGCCGGCCCTCAGGTGGACCATCCCCAGGGCTTCATTGCGTCGCGCCACAGCGCAGCCCAGCACGTCGGTGTAGAAGCGCTCCATCCGCTCCAGATCCCTGCAGCGCAGCACCACATGGTCGATCCCTGTGATCTCCATGGCCGTCGCCTCCGTTCGCTCGCCACCCAGTCTCGCCGGCCGTTGCAAGGCCGTCCCGCGCCGGTTCCGCTCAGAGCACGGGCTGCCAGGAGACGCTGCGGCCACCGCCGCTGTCGGCCTGCGCGCTGAAGGGCACCACCTGGTTGCGGCCCGTCTGCTTGGCCCGGTACATGGCGTGGTCGGCCCTGGAGATGATGGCGTCGGGGTTTTCCCCCGGACAGACCAGGGTCACCCCGATGCTGAGGGTGATCGACAGGCTGCCCGCACTGGTGGGGATCGGCTCGGCCACGGCCCGGCGCAGCTTCTCGGCGATGGTGACCGCATCGCCGAGCCCCCGCACCCCCTGCAGCACCACCACGATCTCGTCGCCGCCGATGCGGGCGGCCATGTCGCCGCCGCGCAGGCCCGCGCGGATCCGGGAGGCCACGGTCCGCAGCAGCTCGTCGCCGGGCCCATGGCCGAAGGTGTCGTTGATCTCCTTGAAGTTGTCGAGATCGCAGAACAGCACGGCGGTGGTGTCCCCCTTGCGCAGCACCCGGCCGGCGATGGCGGTGATGCGCTCGATGGCCTCATGGCGGTTCACCAGGCCGGTCAGTTCATCGGTGCAGGCCCGGCGGGCCAGTTCCCGTTCGGCGGCCACCTCCTGGTCCACCGTGCGGAACGAGCCGACGATGCCGTCGAGCCGGCCCTGGGAATCCCGGTGGGGACTGGCATGCAGTTCCACCCAGCGGTGGCTGCGGTCGTGGGCCAGGGCCTGCAGCCGGCGCACCACCGTGCGACCGTCCGCCAGGGTCTGGAGGTCCTGCTCCAGCACCGGATGGTCGTCGGGGGGAATGAAGCGGCTGAACGGATGGCCGACCCAGTCCTCCGGCTGCCAGCCCAGCATGCAGGTGAGCGAGGGGGAGATCCAGCTGACCCGGCCCTCCTTGATCAGGAGCACCACGTCGCTGGAGTTCTCCGCCAGCAGCCGGTAGCGCTGCTCCGAGGTGGCCAGGGCGGCTTCCGCCTGCACCATCTCGGTCACGTCGTTGAACTGGGCGATCACGAAGGCCAGGCTGCCGTTGGGACGGCGGGAGCAGGACACGCTGCAGTCCACCCAGAGGGGCGCGTGCTCCCCCTGGAGGATCCGCTTGCGCAGCCGGTAGCAACGGCGCCGGCCATCCAGCAGCTCCGCCATCAGGGGGGCTTCGCTGGCCCGGTCCTCCGGAGGTGAGAGCGAGGGCCAGGTGAGCCCCTCCAGGTTGGTCGGGTCGCGTTCAAGCAGCCCGCCACCGGCGGGGTTGATGGAGAGCACATGGCCATCGCCGTCGAGCAGGGCGATGCCGGTGGAGGTGTTCTCCAGGGTGAGCCGCAGCCGTTCCTCCGAGGCGGCCAGGGCCGCCTTGGTGCGCTCCTCCGCCAGGCGGGCGTCCACTTCGCCCTGGATGTCACGCCAGCTGCCCACCAGGCCCGTCACCTCCCCATCCGGACCCGACACCGGCCGCAGGGCCATGGAGATCCAGCGGCCGTCGCCGTCGCCGTCGCCGTCGGCGGCACGGAAGCGCAGATCGCAGCCGCTGTTCTCCCCCAGGAGAACCCGGCCGATGGCCCGATCCAGGCGATCGCGGTCCGGCTCCAGCACCAGTTCGGCGATGGACCGATTCCTGAGGGCGCTGGCGTCATGGCCCAGCAGTTGACGCACCGAGGGGGACACCCAGGAGATCCGCCCCTGCCGGTCGCTGCTGAGAACGACATCGGGGGCGTTTTCGGCCAGCAGCTGGTAGTGATTCTTCAGTTCCAGGTTGCTGCGTTCCTTGGCCTGCAGTTCCCGGGCCAGGTGCATCGCGACCCAGGCCATGCCGATCAGGCCGGCCAGCCGCAACAGCAGCGTCAGGGTGCTGTCCCGGGGGGGCTGGAGCGACCAGACGACGGTCAGAACGATCGCCAGGCTCGTGAACCAGCCCACCTGGCGGGGCGTGGCCAACGACGCGGCCAGGACCACGGGGATCCAGTAGTAGGGAAACAGCGTGATTCCCAGGCGCCTCGACAGGAGCAGCTCCACGAGGAACAGGCCGATCAAGGCAACAGCCAGGCCGACCAATCGTGATCGATGGGGATGTTGGAAAGAAACCAAATCGTGGCGACTGACGAAGGAAATGGACCATCACGCGGCCGCCGATGCCAGCGACTGTCGGCGGTGGATGGCCTCAGCGACTCATGCCTTCCGTCTGGGTCTCGGCGCTGTTCTGGTGCCCCTTGAGATGCTTCTCACAGGCCAGCGTCGCTGATGCGAACAGCAGGGCCATGGCCAGCATCACCGCCTGAAGCTGGGCCTGTCGCAGGAGGGGATTCATCGCCCAGCGTCCATATCGGGAATGACTATAGGTTCGGCTCCCCAGTCGCGTCCGCAGGCCTTCCGCCCGAGGCCGTGCTGACCATCGCCCCGGCAGTGGCTAGCACGAAGGCGTGGGAGACCGACGGCATGACCAGCTCCACCGCAGCATCAGCATCACCCGCCGCCGCCGCGACCGGCGCCGACAGCGGTGATCCGCGCATCGCCCAGGTGGTCCGTCGGCACGGGGCCCGCGCCGATGCCCTGATCGAGGTTCTCCACCAGGTGCAGGAGCTCCACGGCTATCTCTCGCCGGAGTCCCTGCGGATGGTGGCTGTCGCCATGGGGCTGCCGCTGAGCCGCGTCCACGGCGTGGCGAGCTTCTACCACCTCTTCCGGCTGGAGCCCCCCACCGCCCACCGCTGCGCCATCTGCCTCGGCACCGCCTGCTACGTCAAGGGAGGGGGCCAGGTGGCGGCGCGCATCGAGCAGCGGCTGGGGGTGCGCCTGGATGATCCGGCGGGGGACGGGGTCTGGGCCCTGCAGCACGTCAGCTGCCTGGGGGCCTGCGGCCAGGCGCCGGTGCTGGTGGTGGACGGCGAGCTGGTGACCCGGCTACCGGTTGACCAGCCCGAGGAACTGGAGGCCCGGCTGGAGGCCGCCGGCCTGCCTCAGCGCACCACCACCTGATTGGCCCCCAGATCCCGGGACTGGTTCAGGGCCAGCTCCACCCGCGAGATCATGGCCTGGCCGCTGGCATCGCTGGCCGCCAGCAGGCTCACCCCCGCATTCATCGCCAGCCCGTTGGCGGGTCCCTTTCCCGCCGGCAGGGCCGTCTCCGTGACGACCCTGCGGATGTGCTCCGCTGTGGTGCGGGCCGATTCCAGCGGCTGATCCCAGAGCAGCACCAGGAATTCAGTACCCCCGATCCGGAACAGTTCGTCGTTGGCGTGCAGCAGCTGCCGGACGTCGGTGATCAGCCGCTGCAGCACCTCATCCCCCATCTGCCGGCCAAGGACGGTGTTGATCGGTCGCAGGCCCTGCACCGCGAAGGCCAGGCAGGAGAGGGGCACGGTGCAGTCGGAGGCCCGCTGGGTGATCAGCCTCAGGCTGCGTTCGAGCTCGGAGCGGTTCCTGGCTCCGGTGAGCAGATCGGTGCTCGAGAGCCGCCTGAGCTGCTCGCTGCTCTGTCGGAACCGCTCGCTCATGGCGGCCAGATCCTGGCTCAGCCGGGCCTCCCGGCTGAGATGGTCGTGGAGGCGGCCCACCAGGCTCTGCACTTCGGCGATCACGCTGCCATCACCGGAGTCCCCGTCAGGCTCGGGACCGCCGGCGAGGCCGGGATCATCGTCGCTGACCTCCGGCACCGAGGCGCGCAGCAGCTGCATCTGTCCCTCCACCAGGGTGGCCATCAGCTCGCTCAGAAGCACTCCCAGCAGCATCAGCCCCAGCGTGGCGGTGAGCAGCGTGGTGCTCTGGGACTGCAGCTGCAGCACCACGGGCCGGGCGGGTTGCACCACCTGCACCCGATGGGGGCCGGAGCGCAGCGTGGTGCTCCAGTAGCCCTGGATCCAGAGCTTGAGGGCGGGGCTATGGCCTCTTGGGATCAGGATCTGCAGCCCATCGGGCTGGATCCACTGCTGCGGGGCCGGCAGGAAGTTGTTCTCCAGGCGCAGGAACAGTCCGGGGTTGGAACTGATGCGCTTGCCTTCCGCGTCAGTGAACAGGAAGGCTGTCGCGCCGGGGCTGGCCGGAAGTCTCCGGGTGGGCTCGCCGAACTGGGGGGGATCCATCCGGGCCGCGGCCACGGCGACGGTCCGCAGGTTGTCGAGCACCGACTCCTGGGCAGCCCCCTGCAGCAGGTTGCCCGAGAGGAAGGTGAGGGCCAGGGACGGCAGCGTGAACGACGCCAGCACCACGGAGAACACAAGGCCCCGCAGGGGCAGCAGCCCCTGGCCCCTGCGGTTGCGCCACACCTGCAGCAGCATGAACAGCAGGAAGGCCCCCACCGTGTTGGCCAGCCCGTTGACCGCCTGCTTGGCGGCCGTCACGGCCACATTCGCCGGATCGATCTGCAGCACGAAGCCGTAGAAAAAGAACACCATCGGTGTCCCCACCAGGAGCCAGAAGGCGATCTCGGCCAGGACGATCCGGCCCTTGATGTCGTTCTCCGGCGGGCCGCTGAAGCGGTTGACAAACACCGCCTGCCACAGGGCCTCAGCGCTGAAGATCACGGCGGCCCAGGGATGGCCCCAAAGCTTCCAGGTGTAGAGGCTGGCCAGCCCGGCGATCGCCACGTTCCACCAGCCCCGCCGCCACAGCAGGACGAGGGTGGGAATGATCGATCCGAGCAGGATCTGGATGCCGAAGAACAACGGCAGCGCGCTCACATTGCCGAGCACCGCCAACCCGGCCAGCAGGGCCAGCAGCAGGCCCTGCCGTTGCGTCATGGTGGGCGGGAGGACTCTCATGGCAGGGAGACCGCCGCAGACACGCCGCCCGCCACCGGTCCGAGCCTGCCTCCCCTGCGCAGCAGGTCCTCGAAGGCCTCGGCGGCCAGGGGACGGCTGAACAGGTAGCCCTGGAAAGCGGGGCAGCCGCAGCGGAGCAGAAAGTCCAGCTCCTCAGGCCGCTCCACCCCCTCCGCCAGAACGTGGACCCCCAGTCCCTCAGCCATGGCCAGGGTGGCGCACACGATCGACTGGGAGGTGGGGTTGGTGTCGACCCGATCCACGAAGGAACGGTCGATCTTGAGCTTGTGGATCGGGAATTGGTGAATGGTGCTCAGGGAGGAGAAACCGGTGCCGAAATCATCGATCGCCAGCTCCACTCCCATGGCTTCCAATTGCAGAAGTTGTTCGCGGGTCCCGAGGGCCGGCATCAGGCAGCTCTCGGTGATCTCCAGCTCCAACTGGGCGACGGGCAGCGCCGTGCGGCTCAGACAGACCTGCACCAGGTCCGGCACGGTCTGGCGGGAATCCTGGAACTGGCGGGTGGAGAGGTTGACCGCCAGCCTGCCGGGGTCAAAGCCAGTCTGCAGCCACTGCTGCCACTGGCGGCAGGCCTCCTGCAGCACCCATTCCCCGATCCTGTAGATCAGGTCGCTGGCTTCGGCGATGGGGAGGAACTCCAGCGGGGAAACGGAGCCGAACTTCGGACTGCGCCAGCGCAGCAGGGCCTCGGCCCCCAGCAGCGTCCCCTGGCCATCCACCTGGGGCTGGTAGAGAAGCTCCAGCTGGCCCGCTTCCACCGCCCGTTGCAGATGGGCTTCCATTGCCAGGCGGTGGCGGCTGCGGATCGTCATCTCGGCCGAGTAGCGCAGCACCGCCTGCTGTCCCTGGCGTCTGGCCTGCGCGAGGGCCGTGGAGGCGAACAGCAGCAGGTTCTCCGGCTCCCTGGAGTCCGAAGGGAAGCAGCTCACGCCCGCCCATGCCGACAGGGCCAGCTCCAGCACGCCCTCCGCCGCCATGGGATCGGTGAGCGAGGCCATCAGGGCGCGGGCCGTCTCCAGGGCCGTGGGGTCGCTCGGCTCCAGGGCGTGCACGATCAGGAATTCACTCCTGCCGACCTGGGCCATGACGTCCGTGGGTCCCACGAACCGTCCCAGCCGATCGACGGCGATCTGCACGAGCCGATCCCCCTTGGCCTGGCCGAAGCTTTCCTCGATCCGCTTGATGCCCTCCAGTTCGATCCAGATCACCACCAGGGGCTGGGACTGCTGGCACAGCTGACCGAGCCGCAGTTCGGCCATCTGCAGGTTGGGCAGCCGGGTGAGGGGATCGTGGAGACCGAGGTACTGAAGTTGGCGGTCCTTCTCCCGCAGCACGGTCAGGTCGGCGAGGGCGGCGATGTAATGGCTGGGGTCCCCGGCGCCATCGCGTACCACCCCCATCCGCATCCAGACGGGGTAGACCTCACCATTGCGGCGTTGGTTCCAGATCTCCCCTTCCCAGCGGTCGTTGGCGAGCAGGTGCTCCCACAGGGCGGCATAGAAGCCCTCCGACTGGTAGCTGGAGCTCATGATGCGGGGATTGCGGCCCACCAGCTCCTCCTCCGGGTAGCCGGTGATGGCGACGTAGGCCTCGTTGCAGGCGAGGATCAACCCGTCGCGGTCGGTGACCACGAGCCCCTCCTGGATCACGGAGCAGGCCCGGCGGTGGAGGTGGAGCCACTGGAGGCTCTCCTCCAGCTGGCTCCGCAGCTCCCCCAGGCTGCGGCCCTCCTGTTCAGCCAGTCGGCGCCGCCGCTGCAGCTCCCGGGTCAGCAGGGCGGCCAGCAGGCTGGTCGTCAGACTCAGCAGCAGCACCGCCACCCAGGAGGGCAGCCAGGCTGCGGAGCCTTGCAGGGGGTGCACCAGCAACAGCCACCGCTGCCCACCGATGTCGAGACGGTGGTAGAGGGCCTGGGGCAGCACGCCGGCCTCAGGGAGGTTGCGGGAGTCGTAAAGGAGTTGGCCAGGGACGGCGCGATCGCCGACGTACAACTGCACATCCACGGGCCCGCCCAGCCGGATCAACGGGTGGTCCAGGGCCGCCCGCATCACATCACGAAGCGGCAGGGTGGCAAAGGCCCAGCGCGTCGCCGGTGGCGACGGGGCGGCGGCCGGGCCTGAGTTCGTTCCGAACGGCAGGATCTGCACCAGGAAGGTCGGCTTCCCCGGCTGGGGGCGGCCGGGCAGCAGCCATCCCTCCGGGGGGGCAGGCTTCTGGCTGAGCTTCTTGGCGGAGCCCCGCACCAACGACCAGAGGTCGGAGCCCAGCAAGGCGCGGCTGGAGGGATCCATCGGCGCGAGCAGCCGGATCGGCGCCTGTCCGGAGGCGGCCGTCGCGAACCCCAGGATGCCCATGCCCTCCAGGTTGCTGCCATCGCTTCCGATCGAAGCGACGAACCGCTGCAGCTCCCATAGGGTCACCTCCTGGGACGCCATCTGCAGGCCGACGAGACTCCGCAGCACCGATTCGGTTTTCTCCAGTTTCCGAAGCAGGGCGGCGAGGACGAGATCGGCTGCGGGCTGCTCCCGGTTGCGGTGCTCCGTGACCGTCTGATGGACGCTGCTCCAGGTCAGCAGGGCGGTGCCCAGGACTCCGATGGCCAGCACGGCAGGCGCCAGGGAGCTCGACCCGCGAGTCTGGCGCTCATCTGGTGGCGGAGGAGGTGGCAGGGGAGGAGTCGGCGGCGGGGCCGGACGGGACGTCAACCGTTCGCTGAGATCACTCATAATACTTTTTTCATATTTCTGGCCCACCCATGGGGGCTGTCGCTGGCTTTGCCCTTCCCCCGGGAAGGCGCCGCAAGGGCCAGCGGCAGCCGATCGGCTGGCGTCCGTGGAGGGGGGGGCTGGCCGCTCTGGCGGGCCTGGTGCTGGCGCTGCTGATCGGCTGTGCAAACCAGCCTCCCCGGTTCGTGCTGGCGATGAACCCCTGGCCGGGCTACGCCTACTTCGCCCTGGCCCAGGAACGGCAGCACTACGACCCCCGCAGGCTCCAGCTGGACCTGCGCAATTTCGACGACAACGACCGCGCCGTGCAGGCCTATGTCGCCGGGTCGGCCCAGGCGATCGCCACCACGGCGATCGATGTGGTCACCATCTGCGGCGTGGCCCCGGAGCGCTGTCCGGTGATCGTCTACGTGATCGATGAATCCCGTGGTGGCGATCAGGTGCTGGCCCTGCCGCAGGTGAAGGATCTGAAGGGCCTGGTCGGCCAGCCCATCGCCCTCGACCGCAGCAGCCTCTCCCGCTATCTCCTGGCCCGGGCCTTCGAGTCCCAGGATCTCCCCCCTCCGGTGCCCTCCCAGCTCCGGTTCCTGCCCGCCGCCTCCTGGGAGGCGTCCCTGCGGCAGGGGGCGGTGGTGGCGGTGGTGAGCTACCCGCCCCGCAGCGAGCTTCTGCGACGCTCCCTGCCGCTGGACATGCTGTTCTCCAGCCGGCAGCTGCCCAACGAGATCCTCGATGTGCTCGCGGTCGAACCCGAGCTCCTGCGCCTGCAACCCGATGCCGTCCTGGCCCTGGTCCAGGGCTGGCAGGCGGCGCTGGCGGAGGAAAGGGAAGGCCAGGTCGGCGTCCGCCAGGCGATGGCCGACTATCTCGGCCTCGATCCCGCCGTCGGCGCCACCGTGCTGGGGGGCATCCGCTATCCCGGTCCCCAGGAGCAGTATGAGCTGCTCAACCCGCGACAGAACCACCTTCCCCCTCTGCTGGAGCAGATCCGCCAGGTGCTTTACGCCAATGGCGTCATCCCGGCCAACACCCCCCTGCCCGCCACGGACGACACCATGGCCCGGGGCCTCGCCAAGGGCCCCTGAACGGCGCTCCGGCCATTCCCTGGCTAACAGAAGAAGAGGCGCTCCCGGTTCCCCATGCCTCCCCCTGTGCAGGTGCGCTGCTGCGATGCAAGCGGCTGTCGTTCCGCCGGCAGCCAGGCCCTGCGCACCGCCCTGGAGTCCGCCCGTGACGCCGCCGGCCTCGATCCCTCCCAGCTGGCCATCAAGCCGGTGGGTTGCCTGCGCCTGTGCGGCAGCGGCCCCCTGGTGGCCTGTGACCGGGTCGGCGGCACCCAGCTCTTCGGGGGGCTGGCGCCGGAGCAGGCCAGGGCCCTGATCGCCGAAACCGTCGCCAACGCGGCCGATCCCCTGGCGGCCCATCGGATCGATCTGGAGGGTCACTTCTTCGCCCTGCAGCGGCCCGTGGTGCTCGAGGGCTGCGGGCAGGTGAATCCCGAGTCCATCGACGACGCGATCGCCCTCGGCAGCTACGCCCAGCTGCACCGCATCCTCCAGGAACTCAGCCCCGAGCAGGTGCGCGACGAGGTGCGCCGCAGCGGCCTGCGCGGCCGGGGCGGCGCCGGCTATCCCACGGGCCTGAAGTGGGACACGGTGGCCCTCCAGCCCCCCGGCCCCCGTTATGTGGTCTGCAACGCCGACGAAGGGGATCCGGGCGCCTTCATGGACCGCAGCGTGCTGGAGAGCGACCCTCACCGGCTGATCGAGGGGATGGCGATCGCCGCCTATGCCGTCGGCGCCGAGCGGGGCTTCGTTTATGTGCGGGCGGAGTATCCCCTGGCGATCGAACGGCTGCGGCTGGCCCTGCAGCAGGCCCGCAGCCGGCACCTGCTCGGCAACCACATCCACGGGACCAGCTTCAACCTGCGCCTGGAGGTGCGGGTGGGCGCCGGCGCCTACGTCTGCGGCGAGGAGACGGCCCTGCTGCTCTCGATCCAGGGTCAGCGGGGCATGCCCCAGCCCCGGCCCCCCTTCCCGGCCCAGTCGGGCCTCTGGGGTGCGCCCACCCTGATCAACAACGTCGAGACCTTCACCGCCGTGCCGGCGATCCTGCGGGAAGGGGGCGACTGGTACGCCGCCATGGGCACCGAGCACAGCAAGGGCACCAAGGTGTTCGCCCTCTCCGGGGCGGTGGTCAACACCGGCCTGGTGGAGGTGCCGATGGGCACCCCTCTGCGCACCGTGGTGGAGGTGATCGGGGGCGGCGTTCCCGATGGCTCGCCCATCAAGGCGGTGCAGACCGGGGGGCCTTCGGGGGGCTGCATCCCGGCCGAACGGCTGGACACCCCCGTCGACTACGAAAGCCTGCTGGAGCTGGGTTCGATGATGGGCTCTGGCGGCATGGTGGTGATGGGGCAGAGCACCTCCATGCCCGAGGTGGCGCGCCACTTCATGGGCTTCAGCGTCAACGAGAGCTGCGGCAAGTGCGTGCCCTGCCGCGCCGGCACCGTGCAGCTGGCCCAGCTGCTCGATCGCTTCGTGGAGCGCCGGGCCACCCCCGAGGACATGGTGCGCCTCGATGCCCTCTGCCAGATGGTGAAGGTCACCAGCCTCTGCGGTCTGGGCCAGTCGGCCCCCAATCCGGTGCTCAGCACCCTGCGCTGGTTCCGCCACGAATACGAGGCCGCCTGCCGGGAACCTTCGGGCTGCGTCGCCACCGGGAGGGTGCGCTGATGGCCGTCGTCACCCTCCATGTCAACGGTCAGGACGTGGCGGTGCCGGCGGGGGCCAGCCTGCTGGAGGCCACCCGGGCGGCCGCGGCCGATGTCCCCACCCTCTGCCACCTCGACGGCCTCAGCCCCGTCTCCGCCTGCCGGCTGTGCCTGGTGGAGGTGGAGGGGTCCAGCAAGCTGCTGCCCGCCTGCAGCACCGCCGCCGCCGAGGGGATGGTGGTGCACACCCACACGCCCCGGCTCAGGGAGTACCGGCGCATGACGGTGGAGCTGTTCTTCGCCGAGGGCAACCACGTCTGCGCCGTCTGCGTGGCCAACACCCACTGCGAGCTGCAGGACATGGCCGTGACCGTGGCCATGGACCATTCCCGCTTCCCCTATCAGTACCCCCAGCGGTCGGTGGACGCCTCCCACCCCCAGTTCACCCTCGACCACAACCGCTGCATCCTCTGCACCCGCTGCGTGCGGGTGTGCGACGAGATCGAGGGGGCCCACGTCTGGGACATCGGCAGCCGCGGCGGCCAGTGCCACATCGTCGCCGGGCTCGATGAACCCTGGGGCCAGGTGCAGGCCTGCACCTCCTGCGGCAAGTGCGTCGAGGTGTGTCCCACCGGTGCCCTGTTCCGCAACACCGACACCACCGCCGAGAAACAGCCCGACGCCAGCCTGCCCGCCCTGCTGCGCAGCGCCCGCGACCAGCGCCGCTGGCACAACCAGTGACCCCCCACCCCATGACCCCCTCCCCGCCCGCCGCCAAGCTGCGCCTCGCCACCGTCTGGCTGGCGGGCTGCTCCGGCTGCCACATGTCGTTTCTGGATCTCGACGAGTTTCTCTTCGACCTGGCCGAGAAGGTGGATGTGGTGTTTTCTCCCGTAGGCACCGACGTCAAGATCTACCCGGAGAACGTCGACATCGCCCTGGTGGAGGGGGCGGTGGCGAATGTCGACAACCTCGAGCTGGCCCTGCAGGTGCGCGCGCGCACGGGCCTGGTGATCTCCTTCGGCGACTGCGCCGTGACGGCCAACGTGCCCGGCCTGCGCAACCTGCTCGATGGCGGCCATGACGGCGCCAAGGCGGTGCTGGAGCGGGGCTACCTGGAGCTGGCCGATGCCACGGGCCAGCTGCCCTTTGCCCCCGGCATCGTTCCGGAACTGCTGCCGAAGGTGCTGCCCCTGCATGAGGTGATCCCGGTGGATCTGTACCTGCCGGGCTGCCCCCCCTCCGCCCAGCGCATCCGTGAGGCCATCACCCCGTTGCTGGCCGGCGAGCGGCCCGTGATGGAGGGGCCCGCCATGCTGCGCTTCGGATGAGGACAACGCCATGACCCGCACCGTCATCATCGATCCGGTGACCCGCATCGAGGGCCACGCCAAGATCACCCTCCACCTCGACGACGCCGGCCACCTCACCGACACCCGCTTCCACGTGGTGGAGTACCGCGGCTTCGAGAAGTTCTGCGAGGGCCGGCCCTTCACCGAGATGGCCGGCATCACGGCCCGCATCTGCGGCATCTGCCCGGTGAGTCACCTGCTGGCGGCCGCCAAGACCGGCGACAAGCTGCTGGCCCTCTCGATCCCCCCGGCGGCCGACAAGCTGCGGCGGTTGCTCAACCTGGCCCAGCTCACCCAGTCCCACGCCCTCTCCTTCTTTCACCTCAGCAGCCCCGATTTCCTGCTGGGCTGGGAGAGCGATCCGGCCAGGCGCAACGTCTTCGGCCTGATGGCCGCCGACCCCGACCTGGCCCGGGCCGGCATCCGCCTGCGCCAGTTCGGCCAGCAGATCCTGGAGCTGCTGGGCGGCCGCAAGATCCACTCCGCCTGGGCGGTGCCCGGGGGTGTGCGCTCCCCCCTGAGCCAGGAGGCCAGGGACTGGATCCTGGAGCGCCTGCCGGAAGCCCGCGCCACCGTGACCCTGGCGCTGGAGCTCTACAAAAAGCTGCTCGATGGCCCCCTGCAGAAGGAGCAGCGGGTCTTCGGCGACTTCCCCAGCCTGTTCATGGGCCTGGTGACTCCGAACGGGCTCTGGGAACACATCGAGGGCCGCATCCGCTTCTGCGATGCGAATGGGGCGATCGTGGCCGACCAGCTCAGCGAGGACGACTACGCCGCGTTCCTCGGCGAGGCGGTGGAACCCTGGAGCTACCTCAAGTTCCCCTACTACAAGCCCCTCGGCTATCCAGAGGGGATCTACCGGGTGGGCCCCCTGGCCCGGCTCAACGTTTGCGACAGCGTCGGCACCCCCTGGGCCGACCGGGAGCTGGCGGAGCTGCGCCAGCGCAGCGGCCAGCCCGCCACCTCGTCCTTCGCTTATCACCACGCCCGGCTGGTGGAGATCGTGGCCTGCCTGGAGGCCATCGAGATCCTGGTGCAGGATCCCGAGCTGATGCACGGCCGCATCCGCCTGCGGGCCTCCCTCAACCGCAACGAGGCGGTGGGCGTGAGCGAGGCGCCCCGGGGCACCCTCTTCCACCACTACAAGGTGGATGACGACGGCCTGCTCACCAGCGTCAACCTGATCATCGCCACCGGCCAGAACAACCTGGCGATGAACCGCACCGTGCACCAGATCGCCCGGGAGTACATCCCCGACCCGGTGCCCGCCGGCGCCGAGATCCCCGAGGCGATGCTCAACCGGGTGGAGGCGGGCATCCGCTGCTTCGACCCCTGTCTCTCCTGCTCCACCCACGCCGCTGGCCAGATGCCGCTGCGCCTGCAGCTGCTGGCCGCCGATGGCACGGTGCTGGCCGAGCGCCTGCGGGGATGAGCGGCGCCGGCGCCGGCACCGGAGGCGCGCTGCTGATCGGCATCGGCAACCCCCTGCGCGGCGATGACGGGGTGGGCTGGCACCTGGTGGAGGGCCTGGGCCTGCAGCGCCACCAGCTCACCCCCGAGCTGGCCGAGGCGGTGGCCGCCGCCGATCGCCTGCTGATCGTCGATGCCTGGCTGGCCCCGCCGCGCAGCCGCTGTCTGCTGCGACCCATGGTGGCTACTGACGGCTGGGAGCGGGACACCCACCGGGTGGCGCCCGCCCGGCTGCTGGCCCTGGCCGAGCAGCTGTTCGACCGCTGCGTGCCGGCCCATGAGCTGCTGGTGCCGGCCTTCGACTTCTCCTGGGGCGAGCACTTCTCGCCGCAGCTGCGGCGCCAGCTGCCCCGGGCGCGCCGGCTGCTGCGGGGCTGGTTGGGGGAGGCGGCGGCTCCCCTTGCATGAACTCAGCCTCATGGACGCGGTGCGGGAGCAGGCCCTGGAGCAGGCCGCCCTGCATGGCGCCCGCCGCATCGCGGCGATCACCCTGCGGGTGGGCAGCCTGGCGGGGGTGGAGATCGACGCCCTGCGCCTGGCCCACACGGTGGTGATGGCGGGAACCATCGCCGCCGACTCCCGGCTGGAGATCGAGGCGGTTCCTGCCGAGTGTTTCTGTGCCGCCTGCGAGCAGCCCTTCGCGGCGCGTGATGGCTGCTGTGATTGCCCGCGCTGCGGCCGCATCAGCCGGGAGCTGCTGCGGGGCCGGGAACTGCAGCTGGCCTCCCTGGAGCTCGACTGAGCCGGCAGCGGCGTACCGAACTGGGTGGCGTACGGGATTGGGCGGTGATCCCGCTCAGGATCGAAAAAAACTTCCGCCTATTTTATGTTAAATCCCGATAGGTACTGGATTAAGGGACGAAACGTAATTTTGCGCAAGTTTTCTTGTCCTGGTCTCTCTGTGCCAGGCCTGATGCTGTCCATGGCTTTTCCATTCGTCCATGGCGTGGGCCTATTTGTTGAGGAGTGAGAGGAGGGCAACCCCCATGACTTATTTCCCAAGGAATTTCACGAAACATTTCACGAGAACATTCCATCGGTCATGTCTCCGCGGGGTGGGAATCGCCGCGACCGGTGGTCTCCTGCTGGGCGGTCCCGCGATGGCGGAGCTCAGGCTTGCTGGCGAACGCACCGAGCCGGTGACGAATCCGGTGTCGTCGGAATCGGCCGCCAGTCTTCCCGGGATTGCAGACGCCGGCCCCAATGACCGTCCCGCCACGGCGCTTCCGGCCCTGGAATCCGTGCCATCCGTGGCGGCCCCCATCGCAAGCCTGGCGCCCCAGGTCGCTCCGGAGCCCACCCTGATCGCCCAGACCTACCCCCAGCCGGAGGTGAAGGAGGCCTATTCCGCCAAGGGTTGGTATCTCACCATCGGTGCCGGCGCCCAGACCCCCAGCGACCAGACGGTCAACAGCAACGGCACGCTGGTTTCACCGTTCTTCACCCCCCTGCTGTACAACTTCGGCAACAACAACTCCACCAAGCTGGACCTGGGCGGGGGCTTCTCGGGTGATGTGGGCGTTGGTTACGACTTCGGCGCCCTGCGCGCCGAGCTCACCTACGGCTACAGCCGGGCCAGCCTGAACGCCGTTGGTGCCGCCAATCCGATCGGTTTCGGTGCCTTCGGCATCGTGCCCTTCACCAACAACGTCTCCGGCATCATCAACAAGAATGATGTGCTGGCCAGCCTCTACTACGACATCGAGACCAACAGCCGCTGGACGCCCTACATCGGCGGTGGCATCGGGTACACCAACCTGAGCACCCCGAGTTTCAGCCTCAACGGCTTCCCCACCAACAGCGTCAACAAGGGGCTGTTTGGCTGGCAGGCCAAGGTCGGTGTCAGCTACGCCATGAGCTACAACTCCGATGTCTACCTTGAGGGCGTCTATCAAGGTGCTGGCGGGTATTCCTCCGAGAACCTGACCTTCGACGCCTTCAACAGCTTCGGCGGCAAGATCGGCTTCCGTTACCGCTTCGGTGCCCGCCCCGTGGCGGCCGCGCCGGCTCCCGCCCCGCAGCCGGAACCGGTAATGCAGCCCGCACCGGCTCCTGCGCCGGTCTTCCAGCCCGAACCGGCCCCCGCGCCGATCCGCGGCCTCTGGTGATCACGGCGGCTCTCAGGGCCCCGGCCCCGTCGGAACTCCGTGCCTAGCCTTCGGGCAAGGCCGGGCCCCGGCGGGGCTTTTCCGCGCCGCCGTCCTGTCTGGGGTCGATCCTGCGATGTGTGTCGACTGCAACTGCGGCCAACCGGTCGCCCCCGCCATGGAGACCCCCCGGCACCTGGAGCTGGGCCAGCGCCTGCTGGTGCATAACGATGCCCAGGCGGCGGCCAACCGGGAGCATTTCGACGCCGCCGGCGTCCGGGTCATCAACCTGCTCTCCTCGCCGGGCTCCGGCAAGACCGCCCTGCTGGAGCGGCTGGCCCTGGAACTGGCCCCGTCCTCTCCGGCCGTGCGCCATCCGATGGCGGTGATCGTCGGGGATCTGGCCACCGACAACGATGCCCGTCGCCTGCGGGCCGCCGGGGTGCCGGCTCTGCAGATCACCACCGGCCAGGCCTGCCACCTGGTGGCGGCGATGGTGCACAAGGCCCTCCACGAGCTCGACCACCTCGGCCATCCCCTGGCGGGCCTGGAGCTGCTGGTGATCGAGAACGTGGGCAACCTGGTCTGCCCGGCCGCCTTCGACCTGGGTGAAAGCCAGCGGGTGGTGCTGCTGTCGGTCACCGAAGGGGAGGACAAGCCCCTGAAATACCCGGCCACGTTCCATTCCGCCGATGTGGTGGTGATCAGCAAGGGGGATCTGGCCGGGGCCTGCGGCTTCGATGCCCCCCAGGCCCGCCACAACGTGGCCCGGGTGGCCCCCCAGGCCCGGATCGTGGAGGTTTCCGCCCGCACCGGCGAGGGCATCGCCGCCCTGCTGGCCGCCCTCGGCCTGGCGCGGGTGGCCGTCGCGGGCTGAGCATGCCATCGCTGGCGGGGCGGGCCCGGCTGCAGCTCGCGTGCCGCGGCGTGGTGCAGGGGGTGGGTTTCCGGCCCCTGGTGCACCGGCTGGCCTCGGAGTTGGACCTCAGCGGGGAGGTGGAGAACGCCCCTGGCGTCGTACGCCTGCAGCTGGAAGGGGAACGCGATTCCCTGGAGACGTTCCTGCGGCGCCTGCCGCAGCAGCTCCCCCCCGGGGCGCGGCTGGAGCCGCTGGAGCCGATCTGGCGGCAGGCCCCGCCATCGCCGGGCAGGGTTCTCCCGGCGGGGGTCCGGATCGTGACCGGCCAGGCCGAGCCGCTCGGGATCGACCTGTTCGCGTTGTCGCTGGTGGCCGACCGGGCCCCCTGCCCCACCTGCCTGGCCGAACTGGCCGATCCCGCCGATCGCCGCTTCGGCTACCCCTTCATCAGCTGCTGCGACTGCGGTCCCCGCTTCAGCATCGCCACCGCCGAGCCCTGGACCCGGGCCCACACGACCCTGGCGCCGTTCGCCCTCTGCCCGGCCTGCCGCCGGGAGTTCCAGGATCCCTTCGACCGCCGCTTCCACGCCGAGACCATCGCCTGCCCGGTGTGCGGGCCGCGGCTGGCGCTCCTCGATGGGTCCGGGGCGCCCCTGGCGGGCTCCGCCGCCGGCGACGGCAGCCCCGCCGCCCTGATCCGGGCCTGCTGTGACCTGCTGGCGGCCGGGAAGGTGCTGGCCCTGCAGGGGGTGGGCGGGTTCCAGCTGCTGGTGGATGCCACCAATGCCACGGCGGTGGCCCGGCTGCGGCGGCGCAAGCGACGGCCCGCCAAGCCCTTCGCCCTGCTGGTGGCCGAAGCCGGGGCCCTGGCCCCCTTCTGTGTCGTCGACGCCGCCGAGCGGCGGGCCCTGGCGGATCCCGCGGCGCCGATCGTGCTGCTGCGGCGCCGCCCCGGGGCACCCGACGCCCTGCCGGGCGTGGCCCCGGGCAGCCCGTGCCTGGGGGCGATGCTGCCGGCGTCGCCGCTGCACCACCTGCTGGCGTGCGCCTTCGGCCGGCCCCTCGTGGCCACCAGCGGCAACCCCAGCGGCGAACCGCTCTGCATCGATCCCGCCGAAGCGGTGCGGCGGCTGGGGGCCGGTGCCGGCGAGCCGATCGCCGATGCCTTCTTCGTGCATGACCGTGCCATCGCCCGGCCCCTGGACGACTCGGTGCTCCAGCTGATCGACGGCCGGCCCGCCCTGCTGCGCCGGGCCCGCGGCTATGCCCCCGAGCCCCTGGCCCTCGGGCCGGTGCCCGGCGATGTGTCCGGCGCCCTGGTGGCCCTGGGCGGCGACCTCAAGAGCGCGCCCGCCCTGGCCCTGGAGGGACGGGTGTGGCTCTCGCCGCACCTGGGGGATCTGGCCGGGGGGCGGCTGCTTTCTCGCCTGGCCGCCGGACTGGAGGCGATCGATCGCCGCTGGGGCGCCGGGGTGGGGGCGATCGCCTGCGATGCCCATCCCGGCTACCTCAGCCACCAGCTCGCCGCCGCCCAGCCATGGCCACGGCATCCTGTCCAGCACCACCGGGCCCATGGCCTGGCGGTACTGGCGGAGCATGGCCTGGGGCCGCCACTGCTGGCCTTCACCTGGGATGGGCTGGGGTACGCCCCGGCGCCCGAAACGGCGGCTGGTGAGTCGGCCGGCGGTGCCCGGCTCTGGGGCGGGGAGCTGCTGCTGCTGGGTGGACCCGGGGGCTTCCCCTGCGAGCGGCTGATTGCCCTGCGGCCCTTCCCCCTGCCGGGCGGTGAGCGGGCCATGGCGGAACCCCGTCGGGCGGCCCTGGGGCTCCTGGCTGCCGCAGGCGCCGGGGCCCTGGGGCACCCCGGCGCCTGCCACACCCTGAAGGCCTTCGAGGCTGTCGAACGCCGCCTGCTGCTGCAGGCCATCGCCGGCGACTGCAACAGCCCCCTGACCACCAGCATGGGCCGGCTGTTCGATGCGGTCGCCTCCCTGCTGGGCCTGGTGCAGGTGCAGAGCCACGAGGGCGAGGGGGGCCTGCGGCTGCAGGGGGCCGCCAGCGCCGTTCCAGCCGCCCCCGTCCCCTGGGACTCCAGCGACTGGTCCCTTCCCCTGGTGCCACCCGGGGCCGTCCCGGCGGCCGGCGCCGATGGGCCGACCCTGGGCTGGCTCGACTGGGAACCGCTGCTGCTGGCGCTGCTGGCGGCGATCGCGGCCGGCACGCCGGTGGCCGTCTGCGCCGCCCGCTTCCACCACGCCCTGGTGGGGGCCCTGGCCGAAACCGCCGCCATCACCGCGGCCGCCGAGGGCGCGCCCGTGGCCCTGGCCGGGGGCTGCTTCCAGAACCGGCTGCTGCTGGAGGGGGTGATCGAGGCCCTGCGGGCCCGGGGGCTGCGGCCGTACTGGCCGGAGCTGGTGCCCTGCAATGACGCTGGGCTGGCCCTCGGCCAGCTCTGGGCGGCGGCGGGGCCGTGGGCAGATCCGGCCGTCGCGCCTACAACCGGAAGGAGAGACCACGCGCCGTGATCCGCCCATGTGCCTGGCCGTGCCCGCCCGCATCCTCTCGATCCGGATCCAGCCACCGGGAGCCGCTGAGCCCACCGGAGCCGCCCCCGTCACCGATGACGCCGACGATGGGCTCTGGCGCATGGCCGAGGTGGATTTCGGGGGGGTGCGCCAGCAGGTGAGCCTGGCCTGCCTGCCCGAGGCGACCGTCGGTGATCGGGTGCTGGTGCATGTGGGCCTGGCCCTCAGCCTCGTCGAGGACGACCCCCCATGACCATCACCGTCGACGGCAATGAGGCCGTGGCCCTGGTGGCCTACCGCCTCAACGAGGCGATCGCCATCTACCCGATCACCCCCGCCTCGCCCATGGGCGAGTGGGCCGACGCCTGGAACACCGAGGGCCGCCCCAACCTCTGGGGCACGGTGCCGGCGGTGGTGGAGCTGCAGAGCGAGGCCGGCGCCGCCGGCACCGTGCACGGGGCCCTGCAGGCGGGGGTGCTGACCACCACCTTCACGGCCTCCCAGGGGCTGCTGCTCATGGTGCCCAACCTCTACAAGCTGGCCGGCGAGCTCACCCCCGCCGTGCTGCACGTGGCGGCCCGTTCCCTGGCGGCCCAGGGGCTCTCGATCTTCGGCGACCACAGCGACGTGATGGCCTGCCGCGGCACGGGCTGCGTCATCCTCTGCTCGGCCTCGGTGCAGGAGGCGGGCGACTTCGCCGCCATCGCCACCCGGGCGAGCCTGAAGGGGAGGCTGCCGTTCCTGCACATGTTCGACGGCTTCCGCACCTCCCACGAGATCCAGAAGATCGAGCCCATCGATGACGCGGTGCTCCACGCCCTGATGCCGATGGAGGCGGTGGCGGCCCACCGCCAGCGGGCCCTGTCCCCGGACCATCCGGTGCTGCGGGGTACGGCCCAGAACCCGGACGTCTACTTCCAGGCGCGGGAGTCGGTGAACCGCTTCTACGACGCCCTCCCCGGCCACCTGGTGGAGGCGATGGAGTGCTTCGCCGGCCTCACCGGCCGCCGTTACGGGCCCTACGAGTACGTGGGCGCCGCCGATGCCGAGCGGGTGGTGGTGCTGATGGGCTCCGGCTGCGAGACCGCCGAGGAAACGGCCCAGGCCCTGAACGCCGCCGGCCAGCGGGTGGGGGTGCTCAAGGTGCGCCTGTTCCGGCCCTTCGTGGCGAGCCTGTTCGCCGCCGCCCTGCCGCCGACGGTGCAATCCCTGGCGGTGCTCGATCGCTGCAAGGAGCCGGGGGCCGGCGGTGAACCCCTCTACCTCGATGCTGTGGCGGCCCTCAGCGAGGAGTGGCGCCCCTGCCACGGCGATCGCCCCCTGCCGCAGGTGGTGGGGGGCCGCTACGGCCTCTCCTCCAAGGAGTTCACCCCGGCGATGGTCAAGGCGGTGTTCGACAACCTGCTGCTGAGCCAGCCCCGCAACCACTTCACGGTCGGCATCGACGATGACGTCACCCACCGCTCGCTGGCCGTCGCGGCCGACTTCCACGTCGATGGACCCGACCAGGTGCGGGCCGTGTTCTACGGCCTGGGCTCGGACGGCACCGTGGGGGGCAACAAGGCCACCATCAAGATCATCGGGGAGCAGACCGACCTGTTCGCCCAGGCCTACTTCGTCTACGACTCCAAGAAGTCGGGCTCGGTCACGGTGTCGCACCTGCGCTTCGGCCCACGGCCGATCCGCGCTCCCTACCTGATCGAGCGTCCCACCCTGGTGGCCTGCCACCAGTGGGATTTCGTCGACCGTTTCGACCTGCTGGCCGGCCTGGATGCCGGTGGGGTGCTGCTGCTCAACAGCCCCTTCCCGATTGAGGAGAGCTGGCGGCGGATGCCGGCTTCCCTGCGCTGCGGCATCCGCGAGCGGGGCCTGTCGGTGTGGCTGATCAACGCCTACCGGGTGGCGCGGGAGGCCGGCATGGGCAACCACATCAACACGGTGATGCAGGCCTGCTTCTTCGCCGTCAGCGGCGTGCTGCCGCGCCAGGAGGCGATCGAGCAGATCCGCGTCTCCCTGCGCAAGACCTACGGCCGCAAGGGGGAGGCGGTGGTGGCCATGAACCTGCGCGCCCTCGACGCCACCCTCGAGCACCTCCAGCCCCTCGACTGGCGCCAGCTGCCGGCCGAGGACGACCTCCCGCCACCGGCCCCTGCGGCCGACAGGCTCGCCGAGGCTCCTTTGTTCGTGCGGGAGGTGATCGGGCCCCTGATGGAGCGGCGCGGCGATGCCCTGCCGGTCAGCGCCCTGCCCTGCGACGGCACCTGGCCCACGGGCACGGCCCGGTGGGAGAAGCGCAACATCGCCGAGTCGGTGCCGGTGTGGGAAAGCGACCTGTGCGTGCAGTGCGGCAAGTGCGTCATGGTGTGCCCCCATGCGGTGATCCGGGCCAAGGCGGTGGCGCCCGACGCCCTGGCCGGTGCCCCGGAGGGATTCCGCCAGGCCCCGGCCCGTGATCCCGACTTCAAGGGCCGCAGCTTCACGATCCAGGTGGCGGTCGAGGACTGCACCGGCTGCGCCCTGTGTGTGGAGGTCTGCCCGGCCCGGGACCGCACCGAGCCGAAGCGCAAGGCGATCAACATGGCCCCCCAGCGTGCCCTGCGGGAGCAGGCCCGGGGGCACTGGGACTATTTCCTGGGGCTGCCCGAGATGGCCCGCGGCGACCTCAACCTGCACAAGATCGGCCAGCAGCAGCTGCAGCAACCCCTGTTCGAGTTCTCCGGCGCCTGCGGCGGCTGCGGTGAAACGCCCTACCTCAAGCTGGCCAGCCAGCTGTTCGGCGACCGGATGCTGGTGGCCAACGCCACGGGCTGCTCCTCCATCTACGGCGGCAACCTGCCCACCACCCCCTGGAGCACCAATGCCGAGGGGCGCGGCCCGGCCTGGAGCAATTCCCTGTTCGAGGACAACGCCGAGTTCGGCCTGGGCATGCGCGTGGCCATCGACCAGCAGCGCCAGATGGCCCTCGAACTGCTGGAGCGGCTGGGGCCGGCGCCGGAGCGTGCCGACCCCCTGCTGCCCGGGTCCCTGGTGGCGGCGATCTGCGACGCCGACCAGCACGACGAGGCCGGCATCGTCGCCCAGCGGCAGCGGGTGGAGGAGCTCAAGCGCCTGCTGCGGGCCGTGGCCCCGGAGGACTCAGGGGCCGCCCGCCTGCTGGACCTGGCCGATGCCCTGGTCAAGAAGAGCGTCTGGCTGGTGGGGGGTGACGGCTGGGCCTACGACATCGGCTTCGGCGGCCTCGACCACGTGCTCGCCAGCGGCCGGGACGTCAATGCCCTGGTGCTCGACACCGAGGTGTACTCCAACACCGGCGGCCAGATGTCGAAGGCCACCCCCCGGGCGGCGGTGGCCAAGTTCGCCGCCGGCGGCAAGGCCGCCCCCAAGAAGGATCTGGGGCTGATGATGATGAGCTACGGCACCGTCTACGTGGCCAGCGTGGCCATGGGGGCCCGCGACGAGCACACGGTGCGGGCGTTCCTGGAGGCGGAGAGCTATCCGGGCCCCTCGCTGATCCTGGCCTACTCCCACTGCATCGCCCACGGCATCGACATGGCCCGGGGCATGGAGCAGCAGAAGGCGGCGGTGGACTCCGGCCGCTGGCTGCTCTACCGCTACGACCCGCGCCGCACCGAACAGGGCGAGCATCCGCTGCAGATCGACAGCCGGGGCCAGAAGCGACCCCTGGCCGAGGCGATGGCCACGGAGAACCGCTTCCGCATGCTCTCCTTCAGCCAGCCGGAGCGGGCCCGGGCCCTGGCCCGCCAGGCCGAGCTGGAGGTGGGCCGCCGTCTGGCCATCTACCGGGCCCTCGCCGGCACCCCGACGGGCCCCGAGGCGAGCCCCCAGGTCCATTCCCCGAGCGAGGCACCGGCATGACCCGCCCCGATCTGTCCGTCACCTATCTGGGCCTGGAGCTGCGCAGCCCCCTGGTGGTGGGGGCCGCCGCTCCCCTCAGTGAAGACATCGACCAGCTGCTGCGGCTGGAGGAGGCCGGCGCCGCCGCCGTGGTGCTGCATTCGCTGTTCGAGGAGCAGATCGAGCGCGACCAGCTGGAACTGCACCGGGTGACCCTGCAGGGCGCCGACAGCTACGGCGAGGCGCTCAGCTACTTCCCCGAGCCCTCGATCTTCCATGTGGGCCACGACCTCTACCTGCGCCACCTGGAGCAGGCCCGCGCCCGTCTCTCGGTGCCGGTGATCGCCAGCCTCAACGGCGCCCACCCCGGCCAGTGGGTGCAGGTGGCCCGGCGGATGGAGTCGGCCGGCGCCAGCGCCCTGGAACTGAACATCTATTCCGTGCCCACCGATCCCGATCTCTCCAGCGCGGCGATCGAGAATCAGGTGCTGGAGATCGTCGCCGAGGTGCGCGCCGAGGTCTCGCTGCCGCTGGCGGTCAAGCTCAGCCCCTTCTTCACCAACTTCGGCGCCATGGCCAAGCGACTGGCCGCCGTCGGGGCCGATGGCCTGGTGCTGTTCAACCGCTTCTACCAGCCCGACATCGACATCGAGGAACTGGAGGTGCGGCCCAACCTGCTGCTGTCCACCCCCCACGACCTGCGGCTGCCCCTCCGCTGGATCGCCCTGCTGCACGGCCGCCATCCGGTGGATCTGGCGGCCACCGGTGGCGTGCACCGCGGCACCGACGTGGTGCGGCTGCTGATGGCCGGCGCCGCCATCACCCAGGTGGTGGCGGCCCTGCTGCGCCACGGTTCCGGCCGGCTCACGGGCCTGGAGGAGGAATTGAGTCAGTGGCTGCTGGAGCACGAGCACGCCACGGCCCGGGAGCTGATCGGCTGCATGAGCCAGCAGCGCTGCCCCGATCCCAGCGAGTACGAGCGCTCCCAGTACATGCGCGCCGTCCAGACCTTCCTGCCCGCCGAGGCCGCGGCGGCGCCCGGTCCCTGGTGAGTGCTCCGCTGGCGGCGACGGCGGAGGTGGCCGCCGTGCGGCAGCTGGCGGCCGAGCTGGCGGCGATCACCACCCGCCCCTGGACCCTGATGGAGGTCTGCGGCGGCCAGACCCACGCCATCGTGCGCTGGGGGCTCGACCAGCTGCTCCCCCCCGGACTGCGGCTGATCCACGGCCCCGGCTGCCCGGTCTGCGTCACGCCCGCCGCCACCATCGATGCGGCCCGCAGCCTGGCCCGCCGCCCCGAGGTGATCCTTTGCTCCTACGGCGACATGCTGCGGGTGCCGGGCAGCGCCGCCGATGGCGGGCCGGGGGACCTGCTGGGGGTGCGGGCCGAGGGGGGCGACGTGCGCCTGCTCACCTCCCCGTTGGAGGCCCTGGCCCTGGCCCGGCGCCATCCCGATCGTCAGGTGGTGTTCCTGGCGGTGGGCTTCGAGACCACGGCCCCGGCCACGGCCCTGCTGGTGCGCCAGGCGATGGCCGCTGGGGCGGCCAACCTCTCCCTGCTGGCGGCCCACGTGCGGGTGCCCCCCGCCATGGCGGCGATCCTCACGGCCGAGGGCAACGAGGTGCAGGGGTTCCTGGCGGCGGGGCACGTGTGCGCGGTGATGGGCACCACAGAACTGGAGGACCTGGCGGATCGGCACCGGGTGCCGGTGGTGGTGAGCGGCTTCGAGCCCCTGGATCTGATGCGGGGGTTGGTGGCCTGCGTGCGGCAGCTGGAGCGGGGTGAGGCCCGGGTGGCGAATGCCTACGGCCGGGTGGTGCGCCAGCAGGGCAATCCGGCGGCCCGGGGCCTGCTGGACTCGGTGTTCGAGCCGGTGGACCGGCCCTGGCGGGGCTTCGGCGTGATCCCGGGGGGCGGCCTGGGGCTGCGGGCCCCGTTCCGGAGCCTGGAGGCCGCGGCCCGCTTCAGCGGCCTGCCCGGTGGGCCGGAGGCAGGGGCGGACGGGGTCTGCATCAGCGGCGCCATCCTCCAGGGGCGGGCCCGGCCGATGGACTGCCCGGCCTTCGGGACCGCCTGCACCCCGGAGCATCCGCTGGGGGCACCGATGGTGTCCTCGGAGGGGGCCTGCGCCGCCTACCACCGTTATGGCCGCCGTGGCTGAGCCGGCCCCGCCCGCCACCCCCCGGATCCAGCTGGCCCATGGCGGCGGCGGCACCCTGATGCAGCAGCTGATCGACGCCGAGCTGCGCCGCCTCTACGCCGACCCCGACCAGGTGCTGCACGATGCCGCCCGCCTGTCCCTGCCCCACGGCCGGCTCGCCTTCACCACCGACAGCTACGTGGTGCAGCCCCTGGAGTTCGAAGGGGGCGACATCGGCACCCTGGCGGTGACGGGCACCGCCAACGACCTGGCCATGGCCGGCGCCAGGCCGTTGGTGCTGAGCCTGGGTCTGATCCTGGAGGAGGGGCTGGAGCTGGCCCTGCTGCGCCGCATCGTCAGCTCGATGGTGGTGGCGGCGCGGCGCTGCGGGGTGACCATCGTCACCGGCGACACCAAGGTGGTGGAGCGGGGCAAGGGGGACGGGGCCTTCCTCAACACCAGCGGCATCGGCCTGCTGCAGGTGGACGATTCGATCGATCCGCTGGCGATCGCCCCCGGCGACCAGCTGCTGGTGAGCGGCGACCTGGGCCGCCACGGGGTGGCGATCCTGGCCGCCCGCCATGGCCTGGATCTTCAGCCCCCCCTGGCCACGGACTGCATGCCCCTGTGGCCCGCGGTGGAGGCCCTGCTGGCCGCCGGGGTGCGTCTCCACTGTCTGCGCGATCTCACCCGGGGCGGGCTGGCCAGCGCCCTGCAGGAACTGGCGGCCCCCGGCGGGCTGGAGCTGTTGGTCGAGGAGGAGCGCATCCCGGTGGCGGAGCCGGTGCGACGCACCTGCGAACTGCTGGGCTTCGACCCGCTGCACCTGGCCAACGAGGGCCGCTTCCTGGCGGTGGTGCCCGAGGTGGATCGGCAGCGAGCCCTGGCGGTGCTGGCTCCGGCCGGCGGGGCCTGGATCGGCCGGGTGGCGGCGGTCGGCCCTGGAGGCGGCCGCCGCCGGGGCCGGGTGCTGCTGCGCACCCCCTACGGCAGCGAGCGGGTGCTGATTCCCCTCAGCGGGGAACTGCTGCCGCGGATCTGCTGACGTGGGGCGTCAGCTCCTCCCCAGCATCAACCGCCCTGGCTGTGGCGGTTCGAGGGCCTGTGTCCCCCGGTCTGGTCCCCTTCCTTGGCACGCATCGAAGCCGCGGGGTGTCGTGCTGCGCTGGCCGCCGAACGCCGTCTCCATTCCTTGTGGAGGGCATCGGCGCCGATCACCAGCGAAGGGGCCAGCAGCATCAGCCCCACCCAGGCGGCGGGGAAAGGAACCATGCCGAACACGGCGGCCAGCGGGGGCACCAGCACGAGGCCTCCCGCCACGATGGGTTCGCTCAGCAGTCCCACCAGGAGCAGCCGGTTGGGAAGCCGCAGGGTCTCCCACGCCGGGCGGGTGTCGCTGCGGCAGGAGAGCAGGGCACCCATCTGGCCCGCCACGATCAGGCAGAAGGCGACGGTGCTGGCCCGGCCCTGGATCGCCACCACCGCGGCCGGTGCGGTGCCGTGCAGCAGCTGCGGGGCCAGGCTCCGAAGCGTGCTCCAGTTGATCCCTTCCTGGCGCCACACCAGGAGGTACCCGGCGAGTGCCGTCAAGGCCTCCGCCATCCCCAGCACCAGATAGCCGCGCACCATCACAGCGCGGTTGAGCAGCGGCAGATCACGGGGGCGGGGCGGCAGCCGCATCAGACCCGTCTCGGGCCGTTCGGCCCCCAGGCCCAGGGCCGGCAGGATGTCGGTGCCCAGGTCCACCGCCAGGATCTGCAGCACGGTGAGGGCGGCCGGGATGCGCAGCACCACCATCGCCAGGAAGGGCAGCGCCTCCGACACGTTCGCCACCAGGATGTAGGTGATGAACTTGCCGATGTTCGCGACCACCGAGCGGCCATAGCGGATGGCCTCGACGATGGTGGCGAAGTTGTCATCCAGCAACACCACGTCGGCCGCCTCCCGTGCCACGTCGGTGCCGCTGCAGCCCATGGCCACGCCCACGTCGGAGGCCCGCAGGGCAGGGGCGTCGTTGACGCCGTCGCCGGTGACGGCCACCACTTCGCCCAGGGCTCGGTAAGCCTGCACCAGCCGCAGTTTCTGTTCCGGGGCCATGCGCGCGAACACGAGCCGCTGGCGGTACTTGATCAGCTGCCTGAGTTGCAGGTCGCTCATCCGGCCCAGGGTTCCTCCCTCGATCACCCGGACCGGATCCGCGCCGCCGCGGTGATGGCCCGCGGGACCCGGGCCGGAGGACGGAGCATCGAGCAGGCCGATCTGCTGGGCGATCGCCTGGGCCGTCAGGCCGTAGTCGCCCGTCACCATCGTGACCCGGATGCCGGCCTCGAGGCAGCGTTGGATCGCATCGGGAACCTCCGGCCGCGGCGGGTCGTAGAGGCCGACCAGCCCCAGGAAGAGCTGATCGGCCTCCAGTCCCTCGCCAGGCAGGTTGTCCAGGGACGCATCGCCCTGCCGGATGGCGAGGGCCAGGACCCGAAAGCCCCTGGCCGCCATGGCGTCGTTGGCCGCCACCACCTGGCGGCGCCGGCTGGCATCGAGGCTGCCATGGCCATCGGGAGTGACCCAGCCGCTGCAGTGCTCAAGGACCTCCATGGGGGCCCCTTTGGTGATCACCAGGACAGGGGAGGCCGCCACCGGTGGGTCCGACGCCGTCAGGGGCAGGTCGTCGGCGCCGGGGTTCCAGTCCACCAGGACCGTCATCCGGCGGCGGTAGGAGTCGAAGGGGATTTCCCGGCGGCGAGGGTGGTGTCCCTGCTGCTCGTCCGTCCCCAGCCCGGCCGCGGCTGCCGCCAGCAGCAGGGCGGTCTCGGTGGGATCACCCACGGCCCGCCATGGTTCGTTCGCTCCGCGGCCACCGGGCAGGGAGTGCTCCAGCCGGGCATTCGAGCAGAGGGCGGCCCCGCGCAGCATGAGCCTACGAAGCCCTTCCGACGGCTCCAACAGCCAGAGGTCCTCCACTGCCATGCGATTCCCCGTGAGGGTGCCGGTCTTGTCGCTGCAGATCACGCTGACCGAACCGAGGGTCTCCACCGCCGAGAGGCGCCGCACCAGGGCCTGGCGTTTGGCCATCCGCTTGACGTTGAGGGCCAGGGTGAGGGTGACCTGGGGCAGGAGCCCCTCGGGCACAAAAGCAACGATGATCCCCACCGCGAAAAGCAGGCTTTCGAGGGGCGGCATGCCGACAAAAACCAGGTCGAGTCCGAACACGACCGCCCCGGTCGCCAGGGCGATCATCGAGACGGTGCGCACGATGCGCCCCACCTGCACCTCCAGGGTGCTGGCGCTGCGCTGGGTGGCGGCCGCCAGCCGGGCCACCTGGCCGAATTCCGTCTCGGCGCCGGTGGCATAGACGATCGCTTCCCCCCGTCCGGAGACCACCGTGGTTCCTGCCAGCAGCAGATTCGACCGGTCGCTGGTGGCCACGGCGGCCTTGGACAGGCCATCCGGCAGGGGTTCGCTGTCGCGGGCCACCGGCAGGGCCTCACCGGTGAGCACCGAGAGATCCACATAGAGGCCAACCGCCCGGCTCACCCGGGCATCGGCGGGCACCTTGTCGCCCTCTTCGATCAGAAACCGATCGCCGGCCACCAGGTCTTCCACCGGCAGGAAGCAGAGCGTCCGGTCGCGCCACACCTGCACCTGTCGAGGCAGGGCGCGGGTGAGTGCCGCCAGGGTTCGCTCCGCGTGGAACTCCTGCCAGAAGGAGAAGACGCCGTTGATCAGCACCACCGTCCAGATGGCCCAGCCCAGCTGGGGGGTGCCGGCGGCGAAGGCCAGACCCCCGGCGACCCACAGCAGCAGGGCCATGAAGTGGACCATCTGGTCCAGGAATCGGAGGGCCAGGGGTCGACGCTTCAGGGGCGGCAGACGGTTGGCGCCGAATCGCGCCAGCCGCCGCTCGGCCTCCGCGCTGCCGAGCCCCTCCGGGGTGGTCTGCAGGGCCTGGTGGACGCCCTCCAGCGGCAGCGACCAGATCGGCTGGGACGCGGCGAGAAGCACGGATCGGCAGCGGAGGCCATGTTCAGCATGGCCAGCACGGGGCCGGGCGAAGCGGCGTCGCTAGCGTCCCTGGGCCTGTGGATGCCGCTGCCCATGCCACCGGAGATGCCCCGGTCGGTGCGGCGCCGCACCCTGGCCCTGGTGGCGCTGGTCCTGGCGGCCGTTCCAGGGCTGGCGGCCGTTCCGGTGGCGGCGGCCGAGGTCGGGACTCTCTGGCGGGTGCGGGATGGCGCCGGCACCGTGTTCATCGCCGGCTCCCTGCACCAGCTGCGCCGCGACCGGGCCGGCCTCCCCCCGTCCTACGGCCGCGCCTATGGGGAGGCGGAGCGGCTGGCGATGGAGCTCGATATGGACGCCATCAGCCCGGCGGCCCTGGCCGGGGAACTGGTGGCCCGGGCCCTTGATCCCGACGGCCGCTCCCTGCGCGATGGCCTGCCGGCGGCCACCTGGCGGACCCTGCAGCCGCGCCTGGCGGGCCTGGGGCTGCCCGAGGCGGCGATCGATCGCTTCGAGCCCTGGGCCGTGGCGCTGCTGCTCGCCTCCGCCGAGTTCCTGCAACGGGGCTACGCCCCCGACAGCGGTGTGGAGGGCCAGCTCCAGGCCAGGGCCGCCGCCGACAGCAAGCCCATCGACGGCCTGGAGACCCCGGCCGAGCAGTTCGAGCTGTTCGACGGTCTGCCCCGGACCGACCAGGTGCAGCTGCTGGAGGTCACCCTGAAGGAACTGGATGGGGTCGGCCCACGGCTGGAGGCCCTTGAGGAGGCCTGGCGGGCCGGCGACCTGCCGCGCCTCGAGGTCCTGCTGCTGGCCGACTACCGCCAGCGGCCCGATCTCTTCCAGCGCCTGGTGGCCCGACGCAATGCCGCCTGGGTGGCTCCGGTGCGGGGCTTCCTGCGGCGCCCCGACGACACGCTTGTGGTGGTGGGGCTGATGCACCTTCTTGGCGACCAGGGGCTGATCGCCCTGCTGCGCCAGCAGGGGCTGAAGCCGGAGCGGTTCGTGGATGGGGCCTGGCGGCCTGATCCCTAGGCCTGTTCGGTCTGGCGGCCATGGCGGGCGCCCAGGCTGAGCTCCCAGCCCTTGACGATCCGGTAGAGGGTGGGGACCAGGAACAGGGTGAGCACGGTCGCCACCAGCAGCCCGAAGAACACCACCGTGCCGATGCTGGTGCGACTGGCCGCACCCGCTCCTGTGGCGAACAGCAGGGGCAGGAAGCCCGCCAGGGAGGAGAAGGCGGTGAGCAGGATCGGCCGCAGACGGGCGACGGCGGCGCCGTGGACGGCCTCATCGAGGGGCATCCCCTCGGCCAGCCGCTGGTTGGCGAATTCGACGATCAGGATGGCGTTCTTCGCCGCCAGGGCCACCAGCACCAGCAGGCCCATCTGACCGTAGACGTCCAGGGGCAGGCCCCGCAGGGCCAGCCCCAGCACCCCACCGAGCACCCCCATGGGAACGGTCACCAGGATGATGAAGGGATCGGCGAAGTTTTCGTACAGGCCGGCCAGCACCAGCAGCATCACCAGCACCGCCAGGGCGAACACCTGCAGATTGCCGCCCCCGGCCCGGGCCTCTTCCCTCGCCAGCCCGGCCCACTCCAGGTCGGTGGCGGTGCTGGCGCGGTCGCGCTGCAGCTGCTCCAGCAGGGCGATGGCCTGGCCGCTGCTCACCCCCGGGGCCGGCTGGGCCCGGATGCTGATCGAGCGCACCAGGCGGGTGTGGTTGATGGTGGTGGGGCCGGTGCCGGCTTCCACCTGCACGATCTGGGCCAGGGGAATCAGCTGGCCGGTGCGGCTGCGCACCTGCAGGGACAGCACGTCATCGGCATCCCGCCGGGCCTTGCCCTCGAGCTGGACGATCACCTTGCGCACCTGGTCGCCTTCGAAGCTGTCGTTGACGTAGTCGCTGCCGAAGCTGGCCCCGAGCACGCTCACCAGTTCATCGAGATCCACCTGGAGCGAGGCCATGCGCAGCCGGTCGGGGATCAGCCGCAGCAGGGGGGCGTCGGCACTGAAGCGGGTGCCCACCTGGTCAAAGGCGCCCGTCTGCCGGGCCGCGGCGATGAAGGACTCGGCCTCCTGCTGGAACTCTCCGAGGCTGAGGCGGCCGCCGCTGGTGTCGAGCAGGTCGAACTCCAGCCCGCTCTCGCTGCTGAAGCCCCGCACCGTGGGGGATTCGCTCACGATCACCGAGGCCTCGCTGATTCTCTGGCGCAGGCGCCGGTTCAGCCGCTCGGCCACCGCGGCGGCGCTCTGGTCGGCCCCGGGGCGCTCCTCGATCGGCCTGAGTCGCAGGAAGAAGATCCCCTTGTTGGGGGAGCTGTCGCCGAAGGAGCGGCCGGCGTAGAAGTTGGCGAAGCGGATCAGGGGCTCCTGGTCCATCACCTCCCGCACCTGCTCCATCACCTGCTGGGTGCGGGGCAGGGCGATGCCGTCCTGGAGCAGCACCACGCCCCGCAGCTGGCCGCTGTCCTCCTGGGGGATGAAGGCCTTGGGCCGCTGCTCGAACGCCAGGCCCGTCAGCAGCAGACCGATCAGCAGGCCGACCACCACGCGGCGCCGCCAGCCCAGCACAAGGCTGAGCAGCCGGTCGTAGGGGCGCTCCAGACGTTCGAGGGCCCGCCGGGGCGGATCGATCCAGCGCAGCAGCCAGGCCGGCTCCCGGCGATCGGCGTGGAGCAGCCGGCTAGCGGCCACCGGGGTGAAGGTGAGGGCGTTGAAGGTGGAGAAGACGATCGTGCCACCAATCGTGAGGGCGATCGGGGCGTAGAGCCGGCCCAGGCTGCCCCCCAGGGTCAGCACCGGCAGGAACACCACGATCAGCACCAGGGAGGTGGCGATCACGGCACCGCCCAGTTCCGCCATGGCTTCGCGGGCGGCCTCCAGGGGGGGGCGGCCATTCTCCAGCCGCCGGCCGATGTCCTCGCTGACCACGATGGCGTCATCCACCACCAGTCCGCTGGCCAGCACCATGCCGAACAGGGTGAGGGTGTTGATCGAATCACCGCTGAGCCGGAGCACGGCCAGCGAACCGATCAGGGCCACCGGCACCGCCGAGGCGCTGATCAGGGCCAGGCGGCTGTTCCCCAGCCCCAGCAGCAGCACCAGGAACACCAGCAGCACCGCCTCCCGCAGACTCGCCGTGGTGCGATTGATGCTGGTGCGGATTGAGGCCGCCTCGTCAACGATCACCTGCAGATCCACCCCCGGCGGGAAGCGGGGCCCCAGCTCGTCGAGGGCCCGCTCAACGCCCTGGCTCACCTCCAGGGCATTGCTGCCGTCCCGCTGGAAGATCCCCACGGCCACCGCCGTCTTGCCGCCCAGGTCGGTGGCGATCGATTCGTAGTTCTCGCTGCCCAGGCTGACCCGGCCCACATCCTTCAGCAGGGTGACGCCCCCGTTGGCGCTGCGGTCGACCACCAGGGACTCGAACTCCTGGGCGGTACGCAGCCGTCCCTCCATGCGCAGCGGCAGGGTGACGAGCTGGTCGTCCGGGGAGGGGGCCACCCCGGCCTGGCCGAGGGCGGCCAGCACGTTCTGCTCCACGAGGGCATCGCGCACCTCGCTGATGGTCAGATTGCGTTCCTCCAGGCGCATCGGATCCAGCCACAGCCGGAAGGCGAGCGAACTGCCCCCGAACAGCCGCACCTCGCCGACGCCGGGCACCCGCTGCAGCCGGTCGCGGATCACCTGATCCACCCAGCCGCTCAGGAAGGTGGTGTCGTAACGGTCCCGGCTGGCACTGAAACTGAGTGTCATCAGCAGGTCGTCGGAGGTGCGCCGCACCTGCACTCCGAAGCGCGCCACCTGGGCCGGCAGCTGGCGGCTCACCACCGCCGATTCGTTCTGGGTGTTGATCTGGTTGATTTCGGGGTTGCCGCCCTCGAAGCCGAGGGAGATGCTGCTGCCGTTGGCCGAGCTGGTGGATCGGATCGAATCGAGCCGCTCCAGACCGTTGAATTGTTTCTCCAGCAGGGTGGTCACCCCCTGCTCCACCACCTCCGGACTGGCGCCCGGGTAGCTGGCGCTGACCGATACCCTCCCCGGTGCGATCGGCGGCAGGTTCTCGACCTTGAGACCGGGCAGGCTGATCAGGCCGCCGAGAAGCACCAGCAGGCTGAGCACCAGCGTCAGCACCGGCCGGCGCAGGAAGGGGTCGGAGATCGACTTCACGGAAACGCCGGGGTGGGCATCGACCCTGATCGCCGGACGATCCTGGCAGGGCCGGCCGCCGGCCCGCGATCAGCGCAGGTCGCGCTTGAGAACGGCGTAGAGGTAATCGGGAGACTTGTAGCGGCTCGGCAGGCAGATGTGCAGCTGCTCCAGCCGGCTCCAGCAGACCGTGCGCTGGATCGCCTCCATCGTGCGGCCCTCCTTGAGCAGCAGCCGCATCGCCTTGCAGTAAAGGGAGTATTTCGCCTCAAGCTCGCCGATCGTGGGGGGCTGACCCTGGACCTGGGGCATGGCGGAAGGGGGCACCCGGGTTTTGCAGGGGTGCCAGGCCACTCTACGAGCTGGCCAGTATCCCCTCGACGCCCGTGGTCCGGGCCCGGGGGGTATGGCCGAGGGTGGCGGCCTGGTCATCGCTGAGCCGGCCGGCGGCATGCAGCACGGCGGTGATGCGGGCGATGTCGAGCACGGCGTGGCAGCGGTAGCCCGCCCGGGCGAGCCGCTCGCGGGCGCTGGCGTCCGCCCGGCCGCCGTGGTCGATGAACACGACCACGTCCTCCACCTCCAGGCCGGAGCTTTCCAGCTTGGCGATGCCCTCCAGCACGCTGCTGCCGGTGATCAGGATGTCGTCCACCACCACCACCCGGTCGCCCTCCTCGAAATCCCCTTCGATCAGGCGGCGGGCCCCGTGGGCCTTCACCTCCTTGCGGGGATAGAGCAGAGGTTTGTGCAGCTGCAGCGACAGCCCGGTGGCGGTGGGCAGGGAGCCGTAGGGAATGCCGGCGATGCGGTCGAAGGCCAGCTCCCCGAGCTGGCCCGCGTAGGCGTGCAGCACCCGGTGGAACAGGTTGGGATCGGAGATGATCTGGCGCAGATCCACGTAGTAGTTGAAGACCGCGCCGGAAGCCTGCACGTAGTCGCCGAACAGCAGGCAGCCGATGTCGAACAGATCGAGGATCAGGCTGGCCAGGGGGTCGCCGGAGCCCTCGACGTCCGCGCCGGTCCCGGCGTCGGCGGTGCTCTCCGGGCGTCGCTCCGGCAGCCACAGGCTGCAGGCCTCACCCTGGTCCGGCGCGCGCCGCTCCAGCCAGCGGTCCCGGCGCTCGCTGATCCGCTGCTTGAGGGCGGCGGCGCGGATGGCGATGTCGTCCTCCACCAGCAGGTTCTGGGGCAGGGGCATCAGCAGGCCATCGGCGGCCGGACTCAGCCCGGCCTCCAGCAGGGCATCGAGGCGATCTTCCTCGCCCCAGAGGCTGCGCAGGATCAGGAACCGTTCCGGGGCCTCCTGGCGCACCCGGGCCAGGATCGCCGGGTCACTGGTGCCCACCTCCAGCAGCAGCTGGTCGGGGGTGGCCCAGAGCTGGCATTCCCGCACGATGCGCAGGTAGAGGGGATCGCTCTCGTCGGGGTGGTGCTGCAGCACCCGGGCGGCCGCGTTGGAGCTGTGGCAGGTGATCACCACCGCCTTGTCGGGATAGAGCAGGAACGGGGCGGCGATGTCCTGGCCGGCCAGGGGGGAGAGGGTGACGCCATCGGCGCCCAGTTCGCGGAACAGGTAGTGGGCCAGGGCTGAGGAGCTGTTCAGGTCCCCGTGCTTGGTGTCGATGATCAGGGGGATGTCGAGCGGCACCAGCTCCCGCACCTCCCGCAGCAGTTCCAGCCCCACCGGGCCGAGGGCCTGGTAGAAGCCGAGGCTGGGCTTGTAGGCGCAGACGTGGTCGGCGGTGGCCTCCACCACTGCCTTGATCCAGTGGCGGGCCTGGGAGAGAAACGAGCGGCCTCCCATGCCGCGGCGATGGGCCCAGGCCTGCAGCATCTCCGGGTTGGGATCGAGGCCGGTGACCAGCAGCGACTGACGGGCGGCGATGGCGTCGGTGAGCTGGACGAAGAAGCCCATCGCGCGGGGGGTTGGTGCCCAAGGTGCTAGGGCGAGGGCCGGCGCCGGCGCGAGGGGGTGACACAGGACTTATTGATCCCCATGTCTCCGTGGGCCGCCGGCACGGCAGCAGACCGCTCCACGCCCCGGGACCGGCAACCGAGCAGGCCGGTGGCCAGGGCTCCCGCCAGCAGTGGAAGCAGCACGATGTCGTTGACCAGCTCAAGCGGCTTCCCCAGAGGCAGGGAGAAACGGATGCTCAGGTAAGGGACGAACCAGATGCACAGCATCGGCACCAAGACCAGGGTGATCCAGCCCCGCCGGCCGTCAGCGGGGCCCTGGCAGAGCAGGGCCCCGCTGACGGCCAGGGCGGGCAACAGGAAGATGAACTTGTAGTCGAAGGATCGGGTGAACAGGTAGGTGCCGATCCAAGTGGCAGTGAACAGGCAGAGGGTCACGGCGATCAGTCGGGAATCGACCCGGGCGACCCCTCGGACGAGAAACGTCCGGAGGTGCTGGGGCATTCCCTGGCGCCAGGCGCTCACCGCCCCCGCCACAAGGAACGTCAGCTTCATCGCCAGCCAGCCGCACGACTGAAGCCGGGCGACGGTGCTGCCCGAAAACGCCAGGCCGGCGATCAGGCCATGGCTAAAAAGATCTCCGGACGGACGGGGTGAGTTCTTCAGGATCATCCCGATCCAGGGCAGCACCAGGGAAAGCCCGGCCACCCCGCCCAGGAGGGCCCAGTGAAAGTTGCGCGTCGGAGGCCCCTTCCCGAGTCCCGACCATGGCTGGAGCCAATGGGTGGCGATGATGCCGAACAGGGGAAGGATCTTGGTGGCCACGGCCAGGAAGGCGAGGCCGGAGGCGGCGGCCGCGGATCGCTGCCTATCCCCGGCGATGGCCTGGGCCAGCAGAGCAAGGAGGAGAAAGACGATCAGATCGTTGTTTCCCCTCTCGAGCGCCAGTTGGAACGGCAGCGACAGGTAGGCCAGGGACAATAGAAGCCCTGCCACAAGGGCCGAAGGGATCAGGGTGAAGAAGAAACCAGCGGTGACCAGCGCCGTGGCCAGACCCAGAATCAACCCCAGCCACCCCAGGCTGGCACTGGAAAAGCCAAGACCACTGAACATCCACAGCGCCATCGGCGGATAGGTAAACAGGCGTCTGTAGGGATCACAGTTGACGACACCCCCGAAGAAATCCTCCAGACTGCCCTCACAGCGAGCGCTGTGGGTGAGCATGGCGAGGTCTGCGAAGGGTGGGGTGACCATGGCAGCACGTCGGATCGGTGCGAAAGCCAGGCTTTGCCATTCCTGAAGCGAGGGAAAGGCATAGATCACCAAAGACAATAAGATGTACAGAAAACTTGTGATTGCCAGCAGATAGCCCCATCGGTCGCCGATGGAAAGCATGGGCCTGTCAAGCTTTCGAATATCCATTGACGAGCCAGCTATTTTGCTGTGTACGCTAACACTGCTCGCCTTTAATCTGCAGTTTTCCGCTCTTCTCAGCCCTGCAGTTTGGCGTACTCCGGGCTCCAGCGGCAGGCCTCCAGGCGGGCGATGGCGGCCTCGGGGGTGGCGGCCCGGCGGGCCAGTCCCTCCCGTACCGCCTGGATCGCCACCGCTTCGGCCACCGACCGCGACACCGCCTGAACCGCCGCCAGGGGTGGCATCAGCGGGGCGTCGGGATCGGTCGCGGCCGGAATCACCCCGGCCAGGGCTTCGATGCTGGCATCGATCATGGCGTCGCTCACCTCGGTGGCGCCCACCGCCACGGCGCCGTAGCCCAGGCCCGGGAACACGAAGCAGTTGTTGCACTGGCCGATCACCCGTTCGATCGGCTGGCCCGCGCTGCCGGCGCAGACCACCGGCGGGAAGGGGCTGCCGGTGGCCACCAGGGCTTGGCCCCGGCTCCAGCGCAGCAGGTTCTCCGGGGTGATCTCGGCCAGGGGGGTGGGGTTGGAGAGGGGCAGGACGATCGGCCGCCCACCGTCGGCGCAGAGGGCTTCCACCACCGCCTGATCGAAGGCGCCGGCGACGGTGGAGGTGCCGATCAGCACCCCCGGCCGCACCGCCTCGATCACCGCCAGCAGGCCCGGCCCCGGCCCATCGGCCGGGGCCGCCGCCCCGAACCGTGCCGCCAGCAGCTCGGGCCCCTTGGCGAACGGCCGGGCACCGCCGGAAAGGCCCGGGGTCCCGGTGTGGATCAGCCCGTCGCGGTCGATCAGCCAGAGGCGGTCGGCGGCCTCGGCGGCCGGGAGGCCCTGGCCCTGCAGCAGACGCCAGAGCCGCTCGGCGATGCCGCAGCCGGCGCTGCCCGCCCCGAAGATGACGATCTGCTGATCGGCCAGCCGTCGCCCGAGGCCCCGCAGGCCGGCCAGGATCGCCGCCGCCGCCACGCTGCTGGTGCCCTGGATGTCGTCGTTGAAGCTCGGCACCCGGTGCCGGTAGGCCTCCAGCACAGGCCGGGCATGGGCGGCCCCGAAGTCCTCCCAGTGCACCAGGGCGCCGGGGCAGACCGCCTGCACCGCGGCGATGAAGCGCTCGAGGAAGGCGGTGTAGGCCTCCCCCTGCAGCCGGGGCCGGCGCAGCCCGGGGTAGCAGGGATCGGCGAGCAGTTCGGGCCGGTCGGTGCCCACGTCGAGCATCACCGGCAGGCCCCGGGCCGGATTGAGCCCGGCGCAGAGGGTGTACACCGCCAGCTTCCCCTGGCAGATCTGGATGCCCCCCACCCCCTGGTCGCCGATGCCGAGGATCCCCTGGGCGTCGGTGACCAGGAGCAGGTCCGGAGCCTGGCCGTCGGGGCCGCCGCAGGCCTGGGAGAGCAGCTCCTCAAGCCGGTCCTGCTGGGTGGCCGCCAGGTAGATCCCCTGGCTGGGACTCCGGTAGGTGTGGCTGAAGTGCTGGATCGCCTGCCCCACGGTGGGGGTGTAAACGATCGGCATCGCCAGCTCGATGTGGTCGGCCAGGAAGCGGTGAAACAGGGTGACGTTCCGCTCCCGCAGGGTCTGGAGATAGGCGTAGCGCTCCAGGTCGCTGCCCATGGCGTGGAACGCCAGCCGGCAGCGCTCCACCTGGGCCTCGATCGTCTCCACCTGCCAGGGCAGCAGGGCCTCCAGCCCCAGCTCCCGCCGCTCCGCCCGGCTGAAGGCGGTGCCCTTGTTGAGCAGCGGGTCATTGAGCAGCTCGGCGCCCCGGAGGGTGGTGCTCCGCTGGCGGCGGGGTTCGGCGACCACGGCGTGCTCCTGGTTCCGCTGGCGCCCCCATCATCCACGGGATGCCGGGCGAGAGTGGGCGCTGCGGGTGCCTTCGCGCCCCTCGGCAGCCCCCGGCAGGTCCTCTGTTCACCCCCCCCATGAAGATCGTGCGCTACCAGGAGGCGGCGGGTGCCAGCCATCTCGCCTGCCGCCACCCCGACGGCAGCCTGGAGCGCCTGGCGGGCGACCTGTTCGGCACCCTGGTGCCCACGGGTGAGCCGGCCGCAGCGCACCGGATCCTGGCCCCCCTGGAGCCGCGGGCGATCCTCTGCATCGGCCTCAACTACCGCCGCCATGCCGCCGAGACCGGTGCGGCGATCCCCTCCTATCCCGTGCTGTTCATGAAGGTGCCGGGGGCGGTGCAGCATCCGGACGCGCCCATCACCCTGCCCACCACTCTGGCCAGCCACCAGGTGGACTACGAGGGGGAACTGGCGGTGGTGATCGGCCGCACCTGCCGCAACGTGCCGCGCTCCGAGGCCTTGGAGGTGGTGCTCGGCTACACCTGCGCCAACGACGTCAGCGCCCGCGACTGGCAGAAGCAGCCCCAGCTCGGCGGCGGCCAGTGGTGCCGCGGCAAGAGCTTCGACAGCTTCGCGCCCCTGGGCCCCTGCCTGGTGACCGCCGCGTCCATCCCCGATCCCCAGGCCCTCACTCTGGAGACCCGCCTCAACGGTGAGACGGTGCAGGCGGCCAGCACCGCCGACATGATCTTTCCGGTGGCGGAGATCATCGAATTCCTCAGCGCCAGCACCACCCTGCCGGCCGGCACCGTGATCCTCACCGGCACCCCCAGCGGCGTCGGCATGGCGGCCGATCCGCCCCGCTGGCTGCGCAGCGGCGATACGGTCGACGTGGAAATCGAAGGCATCGGCGTGCTGCGCAATCCGGTGCTGGAGGAGTCCACCCCATGAAGCTGTCCGCCGCCTGGACCTGTCAGCCCGCCAGGGCCGCCGGCTGCGGCGGCTATCGCCACTTCGCCGTGCTGGGCCAGCGGGGCCGGGGCCGGGAGCGCCGTGTGGAGCTCCAGGCCGTGCTGGACCCCGGCTTCCGGCTGCTGGTCCCCGCCGGCGAACTGCGCGATCGTGCCGCCTGGCTGCCGGGCTGGCAGCGCCTGCCCCCGGATGGGGAACTGCCCGTAAACTTCCACATCTCCACGGCGGACCTGTGACCTTCAACGGAACCCTGGAGGAACTCCAGTCGCTGGTCGAAGGGCTCGGCTGTTTCGGTCACTGGGTGCACGAGGGGGCCTTCGAGATGCTGGTCATCGAGGACGGCGTATCGAACCTGCGCCTCAACTGGTGGCCCGGTACCGGCACCCTGATGCTGGTGGGGGATCCGGCCCAGCGCAGGGAACTGGAGCCGCGGCTGAAAGAGGCCCTCGCTGGCCGCGCCTGAGCGCCGCCGCTGGGCGCCCCGGACGGCCCCGACCCGGCTCAGTCCTTCACCACCAGCTCCGTGGTGCCGCTGCGGCGCAGCAGATCGCCCAGCACCAGCAGGTCGTTGCCGTGGATCAGCCCGATGCAGCCGTCGGTGCCGCTGCTCCGCCCCCGGCCGGCGCTGGGGTCGTGGTGGATCCCCAGGCCCCGGCGGGCGGTGGGGAAGGCGGGCTCCAGGCCGATCCAGAGGAAGCGACCGAGCTCCACGTCATCGGTTGGCGCTATGGGGGTGATCTCGGTGACGGCATAACGGCCCCGCGGCAACGGGGCCTTGCTGCCCAGCCGGTCGCGGTCGCCCCCCTGGCGCCGCATCCGGCCCACCAGGGCCTCGTAGGTCCGCGGCGGCTGGCCCGGGAGCAGCAGCTGCAGTTCCCAGATCGGATCGCCGGTGACGGGCAGCTGGCGGTCGGTGCGCACCAGCACCATCCGGCCGCCGCCAGCCGCCACCGCCTGGGCGGCCGGGGTGGCCTGGACCGAGGGAGCGGAACCGGCCAGGCCCAGGCCCAGGGCCCAGGCCAGGACCAGCGGGGCCTGGCCGAAGGAACGCTTCATGGACAGCACGGGACCAGCGCCCGTGTTACTGCCCCGGAGCGGGGGCCACAAGGGCGGGGCAGCCAGCCCTCCAGGACTCACCGCGAAGGCTCAGGCCCGTTCGTCCTGGTCCCGGCTGATCGTCACCAGCGCCGGCGCGAACAGGAACACCGTGTCCCCCAGCCGCTCCGACTGACCGTCCAGGGCGAAGACGCCGCCGGAGACGAAATCGATGGTGCGCTGGGCCTCCTCCGGCGCCATGGAACTGAGGTGGAGCACCACGGTCTTGAACTGCTGCACCGCCAGCACCGCCTCCACGGCCTCTTCGAAGCGGCCCGGTGTCATCACCACCACCTCGTGAAACCAGGTGCCGAAGGGGGTTTCCATCGCTCCAGGTTGCCTCAGCCCGTCCCCCCCAGCCAGCGGCAGGGCGTGAGCCTCCGGTGAGAACCGGCTCAGACGGCCAGGGCGATGGCGTCGATCTCCACCCGGGCGCCCCTGGGCAGGGCCGCCACCTGCACGCAGGCGCGGGCCGGAGCGACGCCCTCGCTGAACAGGCCGGCGTAGAGGGCATTCACCCGGGCGAAATCGTCGAGGTCTACCAGATACACCGTGGTGCGCACCACCTGATCGGGGCGGCAGCCGGCGGCGGCCAGCACCGCCTGGAGATTGCTCAGCACCTGGCGGGTCTCGGCCTCCACGTCGCCATCCCCCACCAGCACCCCGCTGACCGGGTCGAGGGCGATCTGGCCGGAGCAGTAGAGGACCCCGCCGGCGAGCACGGCCTGGTTGTAGGGACCCACCGGGGCGGGGGCGGCCGGGGTGTTGACCGGATGAGACAAGGGGCTGTGCCTTTGGTCACCTCCGCCAGCGCTGGAACTCATGACGGGTAAAAATGCGGGACTGGGATCTTATGGCCTACTCCAACACCATCGCCACGACCATCGTCACGCCGTCCACCGCCGCCGCCACGGCCTTCAGCCCCGGGGATGTCGCCGGGCCCGGCGCCCATGTGCGCATCGAGGACCTCTGGTATCGCTACCCGGGCCGCGACGTTTCCGCCTGGACCCTCCAGGGGATCGACCTCGTCCTCGGGGCCGGCGAGCTGGTGGGGCTGCTGGGGCCCTCCGGTTGCGGCAAGACCACCCTTCTGCGCCTGATCGCCGGCTTCGAGCGCCCCGGCCGCGGCACCATCAGCATCGGTGGACGCCCGGTGGCGGGCCCGGATCGCCTGCTGCCCCCCGAGCGGCGAGGCGTCGGCATGGTCTTCCAGGACGATGCCCTCTTCCCCCATCTCGATGCCTGGCGCAACGCCTGCTTCGGCCTGCGCCGCGGCCAGGACACCGCCCGGGTGGCCTGGCTGCTCGATCTGCTGGGCCTGGGCGGCCTGGAGCGCCGCTACCCCCACGAGCTCTCCGGCGGCCAGCGCCAGCGCCTGGCCATGGCCCGCGCCCTGGCGCCCTCCCCCTCGGTGGTGCTGCTCGATGAGCCCTTCTCCAACCTGGACGTGGAGGTGCGGCTGCGGCTGCGCAGCGAGCTGCCGGCCGTGCTGGCCCGCTGCGGCGCCAGCGGCCTGATGGTGACCCACGATCCGGAGGAGGCGCTGGCGATCTGCGACCGGGTGGGGGTGCTCCGCGACGGCGTGCTCCACCAGTGCGCCCCGCCGCGGGAGCTGGTCGACCGGCCCGCCACCGCCTTCGTTGGCCAGTTCGTGCTCCAGTCCAACCTGTTGCCGGCCACCTGGCGGGGCCGGCGGCTGCAGACCACCCTCGGCGAGCTCGAACCGCTTTCCGGGGGGCCAGCCGGCTCCGGGGAATCCGAGGCCGTCGAGGTGATGGTCCGCCCCCAGGCCCTGGAGTTCCTCCCCTCGGAGGAGGGATCCGCCTGGATCACCGGCCGGGAGTTTCTGGGCCGGGAGTGGCTCTACCAGGTGCAGCTCGGCGACCAGCGGCTGCGTTGGCGGGCACCCCTGGAGGCCGACCACCCCCATGGCCGCCGGGGCCGGCTGCGGTTCCGCGCCGGTGAGTCGGCGCTGCTGTTTCCCGGTGGCCGGCCCATGGTGACCCTGCCGGCCGGTCGCAGCGCCGGGGGCCTCAGCTCCCCTCTCTGACGCCTGACTGGGGCCGGCGCCGCAGCAGCAGCAGGGTGCAGTCGTCCTCGAGGTGCTGGCTGCTGGTGAAACCCCGCAGGCTCTGGCGCAGCCCCTGGATCAGGGTGTCCAGGGGGGCCTGGCCCGCCTCCTCCAGCAGGCTCTGGCACCCCTGAACGCCGAAGGGTTCGCCGGCGATGTTCTCCGCTTCGGTGACGCCGTCGGTGTACACCATCAGCAGGTCGCCCGGCCCGAGCGTCAGGGACAGGCTCTGATAGGCGCGGCCGGGGAACACCCCCAGCAGGGCCCCCCGAGGCAACGGGATCGGCCCGATCTCCCCGTTCCGCTGCAGCAGCGGCGGGCAGTGACCGCCGTTGGAATAGGTGAACCGGCCGGAGTTCACATCCAGATAGCCACAGAACATGGTGACGAACAGGGCGGCATCGTTGCCTTCCGCGAGGCTGTCATTGAGGCGGCGAAGAACCGCCTCCGGCGATGTTTCGGTGTTCGCCAGGATCCTCAGCTGTCCGACCGAGCGCGCCATGAACAGTGCCGAGCCGAGGCCATGGCCCGAGACGTCTCCAATGCAGACGAAGAGCCGGTGACTGTCGACGAAGAAGGCATCGAAGAAATCCCCCGCCACCGTGGTGGCCGGCTCCATCAGCGTGGCGATCTCGATGTCCGGATGCCCCGAGAACAGCTCGCCCTGGGGCGGCAGCATGTTCAGCTGCAGGTCCCGCGCCAGGTCCAGTTCCTTGCGCAGGTGGGACAGCTCCAGGGCTTCCCGCTGGGCCTCCAGCGTCAGCTGGTTGGTGAGCCGGGTGCGTTCCACCAGGGAAATCATCATGTTGCGGGCCACCCCCGGCAGAAGCACCATGTGCGACCAGAACACCTGCTGGGGAATCCGCAGCACGGTCGCGTCATCCTCTGCCCGCACCAGGGCCGAAGCCGGCCGGCCATCGATGGCGGAAAACTCACCGATGCACTGACCGATGGGAATGGCCATCCCCTTGCTGCGGTAGCCGTCGCCGCCGAGGTGGACCGTGACCGTTCCGGCCAGGATGATGAAGATGTCCTCGTTGCTCTGCCCGGGTGTGAGCAGCACCTGGCCCGGTTGCAGCGGCAGAAGCTCGCAGCGGTGAATGGCCGCCAGCAACACGTCCTCCTTCACATCCCGGAAGAGGGGAATGTCTCTGTAGGGCAGGGAAGCGGTGGTCGAGGGGGCCAGGGAGGGTGGGGGCTCGACGCACATTCCCGATCAGGGGTCTTTGGAGAAGTAGATGCCGAGCTTAAGCACGTTCCTGTCCCCGGCCCTCTGGTAGCTACGTTCGTCCATGAACCGATTCACCAGCAGCAGCCCGAGACCGCCGGGTTCGGCTTCCGCAAGGGTGCGGGGCAGGGGCCCGCGGCTGACGCTGAGGGGATCGAAGGCGGGGCCGGCATCGACGATGGTGAGGGTGGCCAGGACCCGGTCGCCGCAATCGGCTAACTCGAACGTCAGATCCACCGGGCAGCTGAAATGGGCCGCCCCGCCATGGTCGATCAGGTTGGCGAGGACCTCGTTGAGGCAGAGGTCAAGCTTGCCGGTGGGCCCGGGGGGGACAGCCTGGTTCCGGCAGTGTTCCGTGAGCCACTCGGAGCAGCGCCGCAGCTCCTGGGGGCTGGGCCGCACCGAGAGGGTGGGGGCGTGGGGCTGGGGTGGCTCCATCGATCGAGCCTCAGGCCAGGGCGTCCCGTTCCGCCTGATCCTCATCGGCGACCATCGGAATCACGTCGTCGATCCCGGTGGACTCCAGCGTGGCCTTCACCAGCTCGTTGTCGCCCAGAAGGAGCACCATGCGGCCGCCTTTCTGATCCAGGGCTCGGGCGCTGGAGATGATGCTGCGAATGCCGATGGAGGCCAGAAAGCTGACGTCGCGAAGATCGAGAATCACCGGCAATGGTTTGATGGCCGTCAGCGATGTGAGCTTCAGGGCGATCTCTTCCATGCCGAGCATGTCGAGACGTCCGGAAAGAACAACTTTGCGCAGCTTGATGGCACCATCGGACTCCAGGACATCGTCCGATCGGATTGAAGCCGTCTGCGTCATGACCGCTGATACTTGACTTCGGTGACCTTACCTGGGTTGTGCCATGGTCTGGCAAGGCGGCCATTGACTTGTGATGTGCAACACATTCCCGCACTGAGGCGTCACCCTTCCCACCCCGATCCAGTGTTGATCTTCAGTCCGTCCAGTCATTCTTGCTGCGCCGCAGATCGGCCAGTTCCCGGGGATCCGCCGCCCGCACGAACAGGTTGGTGCGGCGCTCCTCACCGATGCTGCTGGGGATCGTGGGTCCGTCATGGGCACGGGTGAGCCGCACGGCGGCGAGCCGTGCGGCGATGGCCCCGTCCCCCGGCCGCAGGGCCGCCGCCCAGCGCAGGTTGGCCTCGGTGTACTCATGGGCACACCACACCCGGGTGCTCTCCGGCAGGGCGGCCAGCCGCTGCAGGGAGTGGTGCATCTGCTCGGGGGTTCCCTCGAACAGCCGGCCGCAGCCGGCGGCGAACAGGGTGTCGCCGCAGAACAGCTCCCCCTGCAGGGGCAGGTGGAAGGCGATGTGGGCGCGGGTGTGGCCCGGCACCGCCAGCACCTCCACCGGCTGGCCCAGCAGGGTGAAGTGATCACCGTCCGCCACCCCCCGGGTCTGGAAGGGGATCCGCTCCCGGTCGTCGCGGGCGGCCACCACCTCGGCCCGGGGCCATTCCCGCAGCAGGGCGGGGGTGCCGCCGATGTGATCGCTGTGGTGGTGGGTGTGCAGCACGGCCACCAGCTCCAGCTGCCGCTGCTTCAGCCAGGCGACCGCCGGCTCCGCCACCGCCGGATCCACCAGCGCCGCCCGCCGGCCGTCGTGGAGTACGAACAGATAGTTATCCCGCAGCACCGGCAGCAGCGCCACCTGCAGGGGCACAGGGGGACCGGCGGCTTCGGCATGATCCGGCATCGTTACAGTCCAGGTTGCTGCTGGCTTCCATGATCACCGCGAACCAGCGATCCCCGATCACCGTCGCCCTGGCCAAGGGCGCCCTGCTGAAGGACTCCGTGCGCCGCTTCCAGGCGGCCGGCCTGGATTTCTCCGCCCTGCTGGAGGAGGACAACCGCCTGCTGATGGTGCCCAGCCACTGCGGCACGGCCCGGGCCCTGCTTGTCCGCAACGCCGACGTACCCGTCTATGTCGCCTACGGCCAGGCCCAACTCGGGGTGGTGGGGTACGACGTGCTGCGGGAGCACCAGCTGCCGGTAGCCCAGCTGGTGGATCTGGGCTTCGGCGGCTGCCGCATGGCGGTGGCGGTGAAGGCGAGCAGCGGCTACCGCCGGGCCGCCGACCTGCCCGCCCACTGCCGGGTGGCGAGCAAGTTCACCCGCTGCGCCGAAGCCTTCTTCGAGCAGCTGGACCTGCCGGTGGAGCTGATCCATCTCACCGGGTCGGTGGAGCTCGGTCCGATCACGGGGATGTCCGAGGCGATCGTCGATCTGGTGGCCACCGGCCGCACCCTGCGGGACAACGGGCTGGTGGCGATCGAGGATCTGTTCAGCAGCACGGCCCGGCTGATCGGCCACCCCCTGGCCCTGCGGCTCGATGACGGCACCCTCCAGGGCCTCGTCGAGCGTGTGTCCGCCGCCCAGGTGCTCGCCCGATGAGCAGCCTCGATGGCCAGCGACTGAGGCGCCTGCTGCCCTACCTGGGCCGGGACCGCAAGCGGCTGCTGCTGTCCCTGCTGCTGCTGATTCCCCTCGCCCTGGCGGCCTCGGTGCAGCCGCTGCTGGTGGGCCAGGTGATCTCCAAGCTCCGGGGCGAGGAGGTGCTGCCCTGGCTGGCGCCCCTGCCGGTGCCCACGGCCCTGCGGGTGCTAGTGGCGATGCTGCTGGCGGCGGTGCTGCTTCGCCTCTCCCTCCAAGGCACCCAGACCTACAACGTGCAGGTGGTGGGCCAGCGCCTCACGGCCCGCATCCGCGACGACCTTTTCCGCCATGCGATGGCCCTGTCGCTGCGCTTCCACGACCGCACGCCGGTGGGCAAGCTGCTCACCCGCCTCACCAGCGATGTGGATGCCCTGGCGGAGGTGTTCGGCAGCGGCGCCGTGGGGGTGCTCTCCGATCTGGTCACCCTGCTGGTGATCGGCCTCACCATGCTCTCGATCGAGTGGCGCCTGGGGCTGCTGCTGCTCGTCAGCCAGGTGCCCGTCACCCTCGGCGTGCTCTGGCTCCAGGGCCGTTACCGCAAGGCCAACTACCGGGTGCGGGAGGAGCTGGGCCAGCTCAACGCCGACCTGCAGGAGAACCTCCAGGGTCTCGAGGTGGTGCAGATGTTCCGCCGCGAGGCCGTCAACGGTGAGCGCTTCTCCCGCACCACCGACGCCTACCGCCGGGCGGTGACCGGCACGATCTTCTACGACAGCGCCATCTCCGCCTTCATCGAGTGGGTGGCCCTGGCGGCCGTCGCACTGGTGCTGGCCATCGGCGGTGCCATGGTCACCGGCGGCGCCATGGGCCTGGGCACCCTCACCACCTTCATCCTCTTTTCCCAGCGGGTGTTCGACCCCCTGCGGCAGCTGGCGGAGCGCTTCACCCAGATCCAGGGGGGCCTCACGGCGGTGGAGCGCATCGGCGAGCTGCTTGAGCAGCCGATCGAGATCGCCGATCTGCCCACCAGCCAGCGCAGCGCCGCCGCCATGGTGTCCGGCGCCGAACGGTTCAGCCCCGGCGCGGTGGAGTTCGAGAACGTCTCCTTCGCTTACCGCCCCGACGACCCGATCCTCACCGATCTTTCCTTCCGCATCGCCCCCGGCGAGCACGTGGCGATCGTGGGCCCCACCGGATCCGGCAAGACCACGGTGATTCGCCTGCTCTGCCGGCTCTACGAACCCCAGCAAGGCACCATCCGCCTCGATGGCGTGGACATCCGCGAGCTGCCGATCGCCACCCTGCGCCGGCGCCTGGGGGTGGTGCTGCAGGACACGTTCCTGTTCAGCGGCAACGTGGCGGAGAACCTGCGCCTCGACGCGGCCATCAGCGATGCCGATCTGGAGCGCATCTGCGGCGACCTCGGCCTCGGCCCCCTGCTGGCCAGGCTGGGCGACGGCCTGGCCTCCGAGCTGCGGGAGCGGGGCGGCAACCTCTCCTCCGGAGAGCGTCAGTTGCTGGCGGTGGCGCGGGTGGCGATCCGCGACCCGTCGGTGCTGGTGATGGATGAGGCCACGGCCTTCATGGATCCCTCCACCGAAGCCACCCTGCAGCGGGACCTCGATACCCTGCTCAGCGGCCGTACCGCCATCGTCATCGCCCACCGTCTGGCCACCGTCGAGGCCGCCGACCGGATCCTGGTGCTGCGCCGCGGCCGCCTGATCGAGGAGGGCAACCACCGCGAACTGCGGGCCGTCGGCGGGCTCTACGCGCAGTTGGCGGAACTGCAGGAGAAGGGACTGGCCACGCTCTGATGCCCGGGGGGCTGGGCCGTCAGGCCCAGGTCGTCTGCCAGCCAGGCGTCGACCAGGGCCGCCAGCTCCCGGGGTTTCTCGACCATCGGCAGGTGGCCCAGCCCGGGCAGGATCGCCAGCTGGTGGTCGGGGCTGTAGCCGGCCAGGTGGCGCACGTAGCGGGGCTCCATCACCTGGTCGCGGCTGCCGGCGAGCCAGAGGCTGGGCACCGTGAGAGCGGCGGCCAGCCTCGGCAGCTGGCGCACGGCGCCCCGGTTGGTGCTGCAGGCCAGCAGCCCCTGGGCGGCGCGGCCGTCGGCCAGTAGCGGGCTGCGGATCGCCTCCGTGCCCGGCAGACGGGCCAGCCAGGACGGCCGCCAGCGGAGGAAGGCGGCCCCGCCGCGGCGCACCCGGGCGAAGGGGCGGGGCTGGAAAACACCGCCCCCCGCTGCGATCTGCACCAGGCCCCGCAGCTGCTCCCCCAGCAGGGGCGCGGCGTGCAGCGCCACGCTGCCCCCCAGGGAGTGACCCAGGAGCACGACCGGTCGCCCGGCGGCTTCCCGCTGGACGGCCTCCGCCAGCCAGCGCCCGTAGCTGGCCAGGCTGGCCTGCAGCCCCCGGGGCCGGTCGCTGCCGCCGAATCCGGGCAGATCGGGGCACCACAGCGTCCAGCGGGGCGCCAGTTCCCGCTGGAGCGGATGCCACAGACGCCCCGCCAGCAACCAGCCGTGCACGCCCACCAGCAGGGGGGACCCTGGCGACACCGAAGCCGGGGCCGCCGGGGTCCGATCGGAGCCGGTGGAGGGGACGCTCAGGACGATGGCCGCGTCGATCCCTCACCCTGCCGCAGTCCGGCCGGCATCCGTCAGGATCTTCAGAACGCGTAGCCCTCTCGCCGTGCCCGGGACCCTTCCGTTGATGACCGACCTCTACGGGCCCGGCCATCGCCTCTGCGCCTGCCCCAACCCCAACCCCAGCCTGGAGCTGGTGCTCAGCCAGGCCCGGCCGATCGACCTGATCGAGCTGGAGGCGCTCTGTGATGCGGTGGGCTGGAGCCGCCGTCCGCTGCGGCGCGTGCGCAAGGCCCTCCAGCACAGCCTGCTCCAGGTGGGGCTCTGGCGCCATGACGCCCGCCTGCCGCGGCTGGTGGGCTTCGCCCGCTGCACCGGCGACGGGGTGGTGGAGGCCACCGTCTGGGATGTGGCGGTCCATCCCCGCTACCAGGGGGCCGGCCTGGGCAAGGAGCTGATGGATTACGTGCTCGAGCAGCTGCGGGCCATGGGCATCGACCGGGTGAGCCTGTTCGCCGATCCCGACGTGGTGGGCTTCTATGCCGCTCAGGGCTGGGAGCTGGAGCCGCTGCAGCGCCGCTGTGCCTTCTGGTACGCCCCCTGAGGGGCGGGCCCGTAGTAGCGGGCGGCCAGCTGCTCCACCGGGGTGCCGCGGCGCCAGTCGCGACGCAGGCGGGCATTGGCCAGCATCGTCTGCCAGACCCCCAGCCGGCGCCAGCGCCGGCCGCTGACCCGCAGGGCCGGCGCCAGAAGGGCGATCCTGGCCAGGGGCCGCAGCCGCTGCACGAACTCCAGGTCCTCCATCAGGGGCAGCGGCGCGATCCCACCGGCGGCGTCATGGAGGTGCCGGGCCAGCAGCAGCCCCTGGTCGCCGTAGGGCAGCTGGCGCCAGCGGCTGCGCAGCGCCACCGCCAGCTCCACCAGGCGCAGGGCCGGATCGTTGCCGGCGATGCCCAGCCGGAAGGCCCAGGCGGTGGATGCACCGCCGCCGATCGCGGCGGCCAGGGCCGCGGCCCATCCCGGCGGCAGGCGCACGTCCGCATGCAGCAGCAGCAGCCACGGGCCCGTGCTGCGGGCCACCCCGGCGGCCAGCTGGCCGCCGCGGCCACCCCCCTCGCGCAGCACCACGGCGCCGGCCAGCGCGGCCAGTCGCGGGGTGGCGTCCCGGCTGCCCCCATCCACCACCAGCACCTCCCGGACCAGGGCGGGCGCCGTGGCCAGGTCGGCGAGCAGTGCCGGCAGGCCCTGGGCCTCATCACGGGCGGCAATCACCACGCTCAGGGGCGGGCTCATCGCCAGCGGTCCAGGTCGGCGGGGCGGTCGAGATCGTGGCGCTCCGCCAGCAGGGCGGTGCTCAGGTCCGAGCGATGGGCCTGCTGGAGCGTCTGCTCCAGCACCCGGTCGCTGCCCCAGTCGATGCCGCTGAACACCTGGGGCGTCGCCCGGCGCCGGCCGATCAGCCAGTAGCCCCCGTCGCCGGCGGGACCCAGCACCAGGGCGCTGTGCTCCAGCGCCCGGAACGCCGCCAGGAGGTCGTCGGCCGCCAGCTCCGGCAGGTCGCTGCCGATCAGCACCACCGCCGCGGCCCCCTCCCGCCAGCCTCGCCACATTTGGCGCTGCATCCGCAGGCCGAGGCTGCCCGGCCCCTGGTCCACCACCCGGTCGACACCGAGCCGGCGCCCCCAGCGGCCCGCGGCCGCGGGGCCCAGGCCGCTGGTGGCCAGCACCAGCCTCAGGCCGGCGCCGGGGCGTCCATCGCCGCTGGCCGCCGCCATCGCCCGGCGGGCCTCGGCCGCGGCCGTCAGCCCGTGCTGGGTGAGGCGTGCCTGGATCGCGGCCGCCCGCCCCGTCCCCACGCCGGGGACGAGGCGGCTCTTGCAGCGACCCGGTGCCGGCCAGCGGGCCAGCATCACCAGCTGGGGCGGTCCGGTTCCCCGGTCCTTCGGTGGCCTCAACCTTCGCGCGGCAGTTCGGCGGGGCGGACGGTGAGGTTCTGCCGGGAGCCGTTGCGCTGCACGGTGATCGTCAGCGGTTCGCCCACCTTGCCCCGGTCGACGGCCAGCTGCACCTCCGAGGCGTTCTTCACCGCCTTGTCGCCCACTTTTTCGATCAGGTCGCAGGGCCTGAGGCCGCCCCGGGCCGCCGGGCTGTTGTTCATCACTTCAACCACCACCACGCCGTTCACCTCCGGCAGGCGGCACTCGTTGGTGGTGGCGTTGATCTCCTTGGCCAGCTGGGGCGTCAGGGCCTGCAGGCGCACCCCGATGTAGGGGTGGCTGGCGAAGCCGCGCTCGAGGATCTGGGCGGCGATCTGGCGGGCCGTGTTGATCGGGATCGCGAAGCTCAGGCCGGCCCCCGGCGCCTGGCGGATGGCGGTGTTGATGCCGATCACCTGGCCCCGGTCGTTGATCAGGGGGCCGCCGCTGTTGCCGGGGTTCACGGCCGCGTCGGTCTGGATGTAGGGCACGCGCTGGCCCTCACCCACGGCGTTGGTGCGCTGGATGGCGCTGATGATCCCGGCCGTGACCGTGTTGTCGAGGCCGAGGGGGTTGCCGATGGCGATCGCCCATTCCCCCGGCCGCACCTTGTTGGAGTCGCCCAGGGTGGCGACCGGCAGCTTGGAGGCCACCACCTTCACCACCGCCACGTCGGTCAGGGGGTCGGCCCCCAGCACCTTGCCGGTGAAGCTGCGGCCGTCGGGGAGGGTGACGCTCACCTCGCTGGCCCCCTCGACCACGTGGGCGTTGGTGAGCAGCACCCCGTCGGAGCGGGTGATGAAGCCCGATCCCTGGCCCTGCTGCTGCTGGATCGCCGGGCCGCGGCCGAAGATCCCCCCGAGGGGGTTCACGGTGCGCTTGACCGTGTCGATGCGCACGACCGCCGGACCGGCCTTCTCGACGGCATCGACGATCACCGAGCTGCTGGGCTGCAGCGTCGGCGCTGGAGAGGCATCACTGATCGGGGGCTGCTCGGGCTGGCGCACCCCAGGCAGGGCCAGACGGGTGCCGGTGCAGGAGGTCAGCAGGCCTGCCGTGGCCGCCAGCAGGGTGAGGCGGGACAGGAAACGGGGCTGGACCATCGGAGGTGAGCGGTCGGCGCTGAAGGATTCATTAAAGACGAACCTCCGGGCCGGGGATGCCTATATTCGGCCATCGCGTCGTGGGCTCCTGGTGCAGCAGGGTGATCAGCTGTGGCACCGGGTGAGCCAGGATCTTCAGGGCAGGCTCAGCAAGCCCACCTACGAGACCTGGATCCGTCAGGCCCGTTGCCGTGACTACGCCGACGGGCTGCTGCGCCTGGAGGCCCCCAACAGCTTCGCCTGCGGCTGGCTGCGCAAGAACTACCTGGTGATGATCGCCGCGGTGGCCAGCGAGCATGCCGGTCGGCAGGTGAAGGTGGAGGTGGAGGTGGCCCCGGATGCCGAACCCCTGGGCGCCCCCCCGGAGCTGGTGGCCGAGAACGGCGCCGGCCCGTCCACGCCCCCGCCGGCTGCGGCACCCGAGCGGCCGCCGGCCTCTGCGCTCAGCAGTGCAGCGGCCGTTGCCGCCCACGCCGCCGCCCGGCCCCTGCGCCCCGGGGCGGGCCTGAACACCCGCTACGTGTTCAACCGCTTCGTGGTGGGGGCCAACAGCCGTATGGCCCATGCCGCCTCCCTGGCGGTGGCCGAGGCCCCGGGCCGGGAGTTCAACCCCCTGTTCATCTGCGGTGGGGTGGGCCTGGGCAAGACCCACCTGATGCAGGCCATCGGCCACTACCGGCTGGAGATCGACCCCGAGGCGCGGGTGTTCTATGTGAGCACCGAAACCTTCACCAATGACCTGATCCAGGCCATCCGCAAGGACGGCATGCAGGCCTTCCGGGACCGCTACCGGGCCGCCGACCTGATCCTGGTGGACGACATCCAGTTCATCGAAGGCAAGGAATACACCCAGGAGGAGTTCTTCCATACCTTCAACGCCCTGCACGAGGCAGGCCGCCAGATCGTCATCGCCAGCGACCGGCCCCCCAGCCAGATCCCCCGGCTGCAGGAGCGGTTGATTTCCCGCTTCTCGATGGGGCTCATCGCCGACATCCAGATCCCCGATCTGGAGACCCGGATGGCGATCCTGCACAAGAAGGCGGAGGCCGAGCAGGTGGCCCTGCCCCGTGAACTGATCCAGTACATCGCCGGGCGCTTCACCTCCAACATCCGTGAACTCGAAGGTGCCCTGACCCGGGCGGTGGCCTTCGCCTCGATCACGGGCCTGCCGATGACCGTGGAATCGCTGGCGCCGATGCTCGATCCGGTGGGTAACGAGGTGGCGGTCACCCCCCAGCAGGTGCTGGAGAAGGTGGCCGAAGTGTTCGAGGTGCGCATCGAGGAGATGCTCAGCCCCAGCCGCAAGCGGGCCGTGAGCCAGTCCCGCCAGGTGGGCATGTACCTGATGCGCCAGAACACGAATCTGTCGCTGCCGCGCATCGGCGAAGCCTTCGGCGGCAAGGATCACTCCACCGTGATGTATGCGGTGGAGCAGGTGGAGAAGAAGCTCAGCAGCGATCCCGCCCTGGCCCGGCGGGTGCAGCAGGTTCGCGACCTGCTGCAGATCGCCTGCCGCCAGCGCCGCTGAGGTTCAGCCCGCGCCGGTCAGGGGCCGGGCCGGATCGAGCCCCTCCACTTCCCCGTGGAACACCCGGCTGGCGGTGATGTCCTCGGCCTCGATCGTCATCAGGTCGGTTTTGGTCAGGGCCCGGCCCATGCCGCTGAACAGGCGGTTGGCCTGGCGCATGCGGGAGCGGTCGATGGCGTTGCGGATCGAGCGGGCATTGGCGAAGAAGGGCAGCTGCATGCGGCGCTGGATGTACTCGGCGAAGGCAGCGGCGGCCTCGGGGCTGAAGCGGTAGTTCTCCGCCGCCAGGATCAGCTGGGCGATCGCCAGGAGCTCGCTGGCGGTGTAGTCGGGGAAGTCGATGTGGTTGGCCACCCGCGAGGAGAGGCCGGGATTGCTCTGGTAGAAGATATCCATCCGCTCCTTGTAGCCGGCGAAGATCACCACCAGGTCGTTGCGGTTGTTCTCCATCACCTGCAGCAGGATCTCGATCGCCTCGGCGCCGTAGTCCCGCTCGTTCTCCGGCCGGTAGAGGTAGTAGGCCTCGTCGATGAACAGCACGCCGCCCATCGCCTTCTTGAGCATCTCCCGGGTCTTGGGGGCGGTGTGGCCGATGTACTGGCCCACCAGATCGTCGCGGGTGGCCGTCACCACATGGCCTTTGCGCACATAGCCGAGCCCATGCAGGATCTTCGACATGCGTTCCGCCACTGTCGTCTTGCCGGTGCCGGGACGGCCGGTGAACGACATGTGCAGGCTGGGGGGCGCCGTGTCGAGGCCCACCTGGGTGCGGGCCCGGTTGATCACCAGCAGGGCGGCGATCTCGCGGATGCGGGCCTTGACCGGCCGCAGACCGATCAGTTCCCGGTCGAGCTGATCGAGCACCTCCTTGATGCCGGCGGCGTCATAGGCCGCCCGCAGATCCACCAGCCGCGACTCCTGCGGCGCGCCCCCGTCGTCTCCGTCGGCAGCGGCGCCCTCAGAGGAGACCATCGATGGCCTGCGCGAAGGTTTCCTCCTGTTCGCCGATCGGGTCTTCGTCGGCTTCGGCGCGTACGGTGAGGTTCACGTAGGTGCGCCCGAAGCTGATGTCGGGGAAGCGGCCCTCCTGCTCGGAGAGGCCGTTCAGGCGCTCCAGGAAGACACGGGTGCTTTCGTAGTCGTCGAACTCGATGCGGCGCTCGAGCCGATCGGGTCGGGGCCGACGGGTCCAGGGCTGATCCATGGGTCCGACCCTAGATCAGCCCGGATCGGCGAGGCAGTCGGTGCGGGCCACGCAGAGGCGGCCAGCCCAGGCGGCGGCATGGGCCCGGTTGGCCGCCTGTTCCGTCGGCGTCTGGGTCGTGAGCGGGTGGGGGAAGGTGCCGGCGATGGCCGCGTTGGTGACGCAGAACATCGCCTTCTGGAAACTCATGCAGATCTTCACCCGCATGTCCCCGTCACCGCGGATGCCGGCCAGGTAGTAGTTCCGCAGCCGTTCGGGGAGGTGGCGGTACATGTCCTGCATCAGCAGGCTGGGCGGGATGCCCGAGCCCATGGTGGGCAGCGGGTCGGCGTAGAGGGCGCCATACATGAACTGGGCCTGGTCGGGGGAGATCTGCTGGGCCTGGGCGTTGAAGGACACCGTGCCCAGGAACGGGGTGCCGCGCAGGAACACCGCCTCCACGTAGGGCACGGCCACATCCCCCAGGAAGGTGAGACCGGCTTCGGGGGGAAGCACCCAGAAGGAGGTGCCGCCGATCTCCACCGCATAGGTGATCGGCGCCCCGGCCGCCGCCACCAGGCCCTCCTGGATGAAGCTGACCACCGCGGCGATCGAGTCGACGCGCCCGTCCCGTTCGGCCCGGGCCAGATCGAGGAACAGATCGCTCATCACCCGCCAGAACTGGCCCAGGGCATGGGTGGTGGCGGCCGAGCGGATCAGTTCCGTGAGGAACTGGGGGAACAGCGGGTTGAGCGCCGCCAGCAGCGGGTCGCGCCGGGTCTTGCGGGCGACGATGGCGGCGCAGTTGGCGGCGAACGCCTCGCTGTCGAGATAGGCATCGAGGCCGCCGGTGCCGTGCCAGAGCATCGCCTTCTGGCAGTACTCCGCGTACTCGAAGTTGATCCGGTCGTGCAGCAGGTGGCGCCAGATCTTCGCCGGGCTGAGGTCGCCGTCGAGGAAGCGGAACACCGGGAAGGGGTTCAGGAACTGCTTCTCGGCCTGGTAGATGAGATTGATGCTGTAGGCATCCAGCACCTCGCCGTAGCTCTCCAGCACGTCCACCACCTGGAACAGGTGATCGGGGGACTCGGCCAGCAGGGTGTGTCCGGCCAGCAGGGTCTCCACCAGATCGTTGCTGGTGGGGCGGCCCCCGGCGTAGGTGAGGGGCGGTTTGGGGGAGCGGGGGATCGGTCTCATGACACTGGTGCGGCGCCCTGGAGGGTCGCGAGCAGGGCCGGCAGCTGGGCCATGGCAGTGGTGGCCTGTTCGCTGAGCCGGCCCAGGCCGAAGGGCAGCACCCCCAGGGCCACCACGCCGCTGGCCAGGGCCAGGGCGGGTAGGGTTTCCCGCAGGGCCACCGCCGGCAGCCGCACCTCCAGGCGGGAGTCCGCCACCGGATCGCCGCTGGGCGGCGTCACCGCCAGGCGGCCGAAGAAGGCCCGGTTGACGAGCAGCAGGAAGTACACCGCCGTCAGACCGGAGCCCACCATGCACAGCAGGGTGGCCACGGGGAAAGCTCCCAGGCTGCCGCGGAACACCAGGAATTCGGAGATGAAGCCCGCCATGCCGGGCATGCCGGCGCTGGCCATCACCCCCAGGATCATCAGGCTGCCGGTGAACGGCAGGCCCCGCTCGGGGTTGAGCAGGCCGCGCAGCACCTCCAGGTCCCGGGTGCGGGTCTTGCGGTAGACGATGCCCACCAGCAGGAACAGCAGGGCGGAAATCAGCCCGTGGCTGACCATCTGGAAGACGGCCCCCAGCATGCTGACCGGGGTGGCGGCTGCCGCCGCCAGCAGGATGTACCCCATGTGGCCCACCGAGCTGTAGGCCACCATCCGCTTCATGTCCCGCTGGGCGATGGCGGCCAGGGAGCCGTACAGCACCGACACCGCCGCCCAGCCCGCCAGCCAGGGAGCCAGCAGGGCCCAGGCCTCGGGGAACATCCCCAGGCAGAAGCGCAGCAGGCCGTAGGTGCCCAGTTTCAGCAGCACGCCCGCCAGCAGCACCGACACGGGCGTGGAGGCCTCGGTGTGGGCGTCGGGCAGCCAGGTGTGGAATGGCACCAGGGGGATCTTGATGGCGAAGCCGATCAGCAGCGCCCCCAGCAGCGCCAGCTGGGTGCCCATCCCCAGCTGGGCGGTGGTCACGGGGCTGATGCTGAAATCCGCCTGGCCGGTGAACAGGGAGAGGCCGAGGAAGGCGCCCAGGATCAGCACACCGGAGACGGCGGTGAAGATCAGGAACTTGGTGGCGGCGTAGCTGCGGTTGGCGCCGCCCCAGATCGAGATCAGCAGCCAGAGGGGAATCAGCTCCAGCTCATAGAAGAGGAAGAACAGCAGCAGGTTCTCCGAAAGGAACGCCCCGTTCACCGCCCCGCTGATCGTCAGCAACAGGGCGAAGTAGAGCCTGGGGCGCTGGCTGAGGTCGCGGGTGCAGATCCCCGACACCAGGGTGAGGCCGGCGTTGACCAGCACCAGGGGCATGGCCAGGCCGTCGACGCCCAGGCGGTAGTCGAGGCCGATGCTGTCGACCCAGGCAAACGATTCCTGCAGCTGCAGGCCCGCCTGGCCGGGGTCGAAGGCCAGCAGCACCCGCAGGCTCCAGAGCAGCTGCAGGCCCAGCAGGGCCAGGGCGGCGCGGCGGATGCGATCGGTGGCCAGCTCCCCCGGCCAGCAGAGCAGGCCGAGGGCTCCGAAGAAGGGAATCAGCAGCAGGGCGCTGAGCATCGTCCGATCAGCCCCCCAGCCAGGAGAGGCTGCCGACCAGCAGCACGATCGCGGCCACCACGGTGAAGACGTAGGTCTGCAGCCGGCCGCTCACCCCCAGCTTGAGGCTCTCGGCCGAGCCCATCGAGACGGCGGCGATGCGGTTGACCATCCCGTTGACCACCAGCTGGTCGAAGCCGTTGGTGATCCGGGCCAGGCCGGCCACGAAGGCCACGATCGTGGCCCGGTAGATCCGGTCGGTGTAGAAGTCGAAGGCCAGCAGGTCCTGCAGGACCCGCAGGGGCCGCAGCACCGAGCGGGACCAGAAGGTGTCCAGCGGGACCAGGCTGCCGACCAGCAGGCCGGCCAGGCCGCTGCCCACCAGGGCCAGGGCGGTGCCGCCCGAAAAAGCGCCGATGCCGGGAACCCGGTCGATGCGGGCCATGACCAAGGGCGTCACCAGCACCAGCACAGCGACGGTGACCATGGGCAGGGCCATCAGCCAGTTGACCTCCGGGGTGCGCCGTGTCTTGGGGTGGGGCCCGCCCAGGAACACCTGGCGGTACACCCGGGTGAGGTTCAGGGCCGTCAGGGCGTTGGTGAGCAGCACCACGGCGGCGAAGAACGGGGCCCGGGAGCCCAGCCCCTCCACCATCAGGGCGAAGCTCCAGAAGCAGCCGAGGGGAAGCAGGCCGGTGAGGCCCGCGGCCCCCACCAGGAAGCCGGTGGTGGTGGCGGGCATGCGGGAGCCGAGCCCGCCCAGTTCGGTGAGGTCCTGGCAGTTGGTGGTGGCGATGACGCTGCCGACACTCATGAACAGCACGGCCTTGGCCAGGGCATGGGAGAAGAGCAGCAGCAGGGCGATGAAGGGCTGCTGCAGGGCGATGGCGATGAACACCAGCCCCAGATAGGAGGTGGTGGAGTAGGAGCAGGCCCGCTTGAGGTCGACCTGGGAGATGGCCACCAGGGCGCCGCCGATGGCACTGATGGTGCCCACCGCCAGCAGCACGTCGATGGCCACCGGCGAGATCAGCAGCAGTGGCATCACCTTGAGGAGCACCACGGCGCCGCAGGTCACCACCACGGAATTGCGCAGGATCGAGGCCGGATTCGGACCCTCCATCGCCTCATCCAGCCAGAGGTGCATCGGGAACTGGGCGCACTTGCCCATGGGCCCGGCGATCAGGGCCAGGCCCAGCAGGGTGGCCCCCAGGGCCGGCAGGGTCTCATTCGCCGACCAGGCGTAGAGGTCGTTGAACTCCAGCGATCCGGCCCAGGCCGACAGCGTCACCACCCCCATCAGCAGCAGCACATCCCCCACCCGCTTGGTGAGGAAGGCATCGCGGGCGGCGGTCACCACCAGGGGCTGGGCGTACCAGAAGCCCACCAGCAGGTAGGTGGAGAGGGTGAGCATCTCCAGCAGGAAATAGCTCATGAACAGGTTGCTGCTCAGCACCACCCCGGCCATGGCCCCTTCGAAGAAGCCCACCAGGGCGTAGAAGCGGGCCAGGGACCATTCCTTGTCGAGATAGCCCAGGGCGAACACCTGGCCCACCAGGCTCAGGCCGGTCACCAGCTCCAGGGCCGCCAGGTTGGTGAGGGAGAGGTCGAAGCCGATGCGCAGATCCAGATCGGCCGCCGAGAACCAGGCGATGTCGAGATGCTGGGGACCGAGGGCCAGCACGGCGCGTAGCACCAGGCTGCCGTGCAGCACCGCCAGCAGGGTGACCAGCAGGTTGAGGTAGGCGGCCGGACGGGGGCCGTTGCGCCTGATCCAGCCCGCCGCCCAAGGCAGCGACAGCAGCATGCCGCTGAACCCGTAAAGGGGAATCAGCCAGCTGAGCTGGATCGACAGGGGAAGGGTGTCCGGCAAAGGTGGGAGGGACCTCAGAAGGTGGCCCGTTGCAGAGCCCTGGACGGGACGGCGGCAAGGCTGCCGATCCAGGCCGCCAGTTCCTCCCCATGCTGCTGTTCTTCGTCCCGCAGGGCACGGAAGAAGGAGGCATTGTTGCCATCACCGATCAGCAGGCAGAAGCGCATCGCCTCGCCGTAATGCTGGATCAGATCCTCCTCAAGCACGGCGTTCAGCCGCAGCAGACCCTCCAGGTCGGCGGCGTGGGCGACCGGCCGCAGCTGGGAGGCGGCGGGGGCCACCCCCAGCAGCAGCATGCGCTGCACCAGCCGTTCGGCATGCCGCATCTCCTCGACGGTTTCCTGGCGGAACCGTTCGGCGGCACTGGTGTCGCCCCAGAGCTCCACGAGGGAGGCCTGGGTCATGTACTGCTGCACGGCGGACAGCTCCAGACTCAACGCGCGGCCCAGGTAGCCGAGGACGCGCGGATGGGCGGCGTCCATGGGGATCAGCCCCTGCGGCCGACGCCGGAGGCAGCCAGGGCCGGCTCCACCTCGCTGTGGGGACGGGCGATGATGTGGGCGGCCACCAGGCCGTCTCCGACCCGCTCGCAGGCATCGGCTCCCGCCCGCACGGCGGCGTTCACGGCGCCGGTCTCACCGCGGACCATCACGGTGACGTAGCCGCCGCCGACGAACTCCCGGGCGATCAGGGTGACTTCCGCGGCCTTGGTCATGGCGTCCGCCGCCTCGATCGCCGGCACCAGGCCCCGGGTTTCGATCAGACCGAGGGCGATGCCGTGGATGGTGGGGGCCATGGAGGGGGTACGGGGAGTGGGGGTCTTGGGGGGGGTGCCGGCACCGCCGCTGCCGCGACGGCTGGGGCTGGAGGCGCTGGAGCGGGGGCTGGCCGGAGCGGCGGCCTTGGCGGTGGTCCGGCGGGGCTGCCGGGTCGCCGGGCTGGAGCGGGCCGCCCGTGGGGCCCGGGTGGCGGCCGCCGGCTTGGGGTCCGCCGGCTTGGCCGCGGTCGCTGGCTTGGCCACAGCGGCCGGTGGCAGGGCCGGCGGGCTGCCGCCAGCGGCCGCCGCTGCTGGAGCAGCGGAGGGAGCTGCCGGCGGGGGGGCCGGTGCCGGCGTGGCGGTGGCGTCGGGACCGGAGCGGGGGGTGCGGCTGGCCATGGGACGGACGGGGGGAGGGGGAACGGTCGTGGAGGCGATGGGAGGGGCGCCTACCCGTCCGGCTCCCAGAAGTCGATGATGCCGCCGATGGTGAGATCGGTGTGCGTTTCGGGGTTGCCGCAGGCGAAGCGGGCGGCCGAGCCGCTGGCGGTGAAGACCCAGTTGCCGGGGGAGGCCCCGACCGGATCGACGGCGACGCTGAGCTTGCCCTTGGGGCTCCGCAGCACCCGCAGGTTCCAGTGCTCAAGGCCTGGCACCCGTTGGGTGCAGACCAGGGATCCGGTGACCTGCATGATCTCCATCAGGCTTGTCCTCCCTGGGGTGCCGGCCCGGCGCTGGGGGTGCCGCTCGGGGGCGGGGTGGCCTTGCCGGCATCGGGGTCCCAGTGGTCGATGATCCCCACGATCGTGAGGTCGCTGGGATAGGACTTGCTGCCCGCCGCTTCCCGGGCGGCGGAGCTGCCGACGCAGATCACCCAGTCGCCCGGGATGCATCCCACCGCGTCGACGGCCACCTTCTGGGTGCTGCCGTCCTGGACCACCTGCAGGTGCTTGTGCTCGAAATCGGGGATGCGGTTGGTGGAGACCAGGGGTTTGACCACCTTGCAGATCAACATGGTCAGTGCCCTCCTGCGGTGGTGAGGCTGATCGTGGAACCTACCGCCTCGGCGGGCGTGTGGCGCTCCTGGTCGCGCACGGTGAGCAGGGCATGGAGCAGGCCCTGGGCGAAGAGGTCGGGATAACGGTTCTCGATCGCCTCCCGCACCCGCTGGGCATGGCGCACGGCCCGCTCCCTGGCGCCGGGCACCTTGCCGTTGTAGTCGAAGCGCACCACCACGGGCACCGGCAGGCCCCGGGAGACATTGAGGCCCTTGAAGATCTTCACCCCCACGTCCATGTCCGGGGCCCCCTCCTCGACCGTGTCCATGTAGGCGAAGTAGGTGAGGTTGCGCAGGTGGATCTCCTTGAAGCCGATGCCCACGCCGATGAACCGCTCGGCATGGCCCGCATCGGCGTAGTGGCCGTTGTGGTACTGGCGCACGTAGTCGATCTGGGAGATGTTGTGCTCCAGCAGCCGGGCGATCAGGCGCACCATGCCGGGATCGGGGGCGGAGGCCGCCGCGGCCTCGGTCAGGTCGGCGATCCGGCGCCGGGCCTCCTCGGGAGACAGGTGACGCGTGGCTTCGTACACGGTGGCGGCATCAAGCCAATGGTCCAGGCGGGTGGTCCCGTCCATGCCCGGCACGTGCACCCGGATGGTGTCGGTGTCGGTGTCGATGCCCAGCAGCAGCAGGTCGACGGAGGCACCGCAGCAGAAGCTGTTCTCCACGGCCTGCTGGAAGTCCATCAGCCGGGCTCGGCCGCAGCTGGCCGCCAGGGCGTCGTCACTGCCGTGGGCGGCGCAGCCCTCGTGGCTCGGGTCGAGGGAACTGAAGTGGTAAAGCACCACCTTCAGGTAACGGGTGTCCTCGTGGGCGGGGTTGGGGACCCCCTCCCGGTAGCGGCGGTGCTCGGTCTTGACCCAGCGGTTGACCGTGTTCTCGACGTCGAACAGGGCGCCGGCGTGGGGACGGCGCCGCACCGAGCTGAAGGGCAGCCGCAGGGCGAAGGCAATGGCATGGGCCAGGCGACCATCGGCGCAGGGAGTCACATCCAGCAGGTGGAAGCCGCAGGAGAGCAGGAAGGCGTTGAAGTCCTCGGCGGCGGCGCTGCCGGGCTGGCCGTGCAGCGGGTCGTCGCGGAAGAAGCCGTCACTGGTCTGTTCGTAGGTCTCGAAGACGCACCAGGCGAACAGGCTGCGCATGTCGAGCTGGCTGACCCAGGCCTTCTCCAGGATCGGCAGGGGCAGGCTGAAACCCAGCTCCGCCTGGGCCAGGGCCTGGGCCCGCTCGACGAAGTCATCCTCGTGCTGCAGGGCGGAGAGCCGCTTGAGCACCGGCACGATCCGGTCGAAGGCGTCCTTGACACCGCGGTCGTAGCCCTCGAGGGCGGCGTTGGCCGCGTGGTCTGTGAGGGGATGGGCGCTGCCGGGGGTTCCCTGGCCGAGTCGCACCGCCGCCAGGCGCCGGGAGAGATCGGCGCCGGAGGGGGCATCGGGACGGCGCCGGGGGGCTCTCGGAGCGAGGGGACGGATCGTGGGGGCCGGGCGGCGGGGCATCAGGGGTTCAGCCGCGGGCTCCGCCGGAGACCGTGATCAGGGAGCCGGCGCTGGTGCTGCCGCTGGATCCGGTGATCTTGTTGGTGGGCTCGGGCAGGGCCTCGTTGCGCTTGTTCTGGAAGCCGGGCATGGCCGACATCGGGCCGACGCGGCTGGGGTTGCGGCGGCGGGCCGAGGCCCCTTCGGTGCCGGTGACGTGCTTGCCCCGATCCCAGTCGTCGCCGGTGATGTTGAGGCCGGCCGAGATGCCCTCGCCGGTGACGCGGGAGGTGGGACGGGCATCCTCATCCACGGTCACGGGCGCCTGGGGCTGGCTCAGCCGGACCCGCTCCTGGCCGGGACGGTCGAAGCGGAACTGCTCGGTGCCGGTCACTTTGTCGGCGGCCATGTCGAAGGGGCCGGTGATGCGGTTGCCCTGCTCGTAGCTGTTGCCGGTGACGCCACCGGGGCGCTGGCGGGAGCTCTGGGCGGCCCGGGCCGGGGACTGGACGCTGAACTGCTGCCAGGGCTGGACGCTGAGGGGCTGGGGGAAATCGGCGTCCTGGCTGGTGGCGGCGCCGCAGGCCTCGTTCAGCTGGTCACCGCCGATGTAGGGGGTGCCGGTGATGTCCTCGCAGGCGCCGCGCTCGGCGCCGGTCATGACGCCGCCGATGCCGGGCTGAATCCCGGTCATCACGGTGCCCATGCGAACGGGGGTGCGCTGGCGGATCTCGGCCACCTTGTTGGAGGAGCACCAGGTGCCGGCCTGCTCCATGCCGGCGTAGGGGGTGCCAGTGACGGCCTTGCAGGTGCCGGGCTCATCGCCGGTGACCTTCTCGGAGCGGCCGGTGCGGGTGCCGCTCACCACCATCGCCTTGTTGGTGACGCTGAAGCCCACCTTGGCGGCTTCCGGAGCCGGTTTGGTGCCGCAGAACTGTTCGTACTGCTGGGTGCCGATGTATTCGTCGCCGGTGACCAGGCGGCAGGAGCCCGGTTCGTCGCCGGTGACGTGCTCGCTGCGGCCCACATGGGTGCCGGTGATGCCGGTGCCCCGCAGGGTGTGGAGGCTGCTGACCTTGGTGGGGGCGCGGCCGGGCACCTGGGACTGGTCGCCCACGTACTGGGTGCCGGTGAGCTGGCGGTCGGCGCCGGGCTCGTTGCCGGTGACCCGCTCGGAGCGCTCCACGATCACCCCGGAGACCGGGCGGCCGGCGGTGGTGCGGGTCAGGCCCACCTTGCGGGGGGAGGGGCTGGTGGTGCCGCACCAGGCGGCGCTCTGGTTGGCAGAGATGTACTCGGTGCCGGTGACGTTCTTGCAGGTGCCGGGCTCGTCGCCGGTGACCTTCTCGGAGCGGCCGACTTCGTTGCCCGTCACCCGGTTGCCGTGGGTGGTGGCGCTGACCCGCACCTTGGCGGGCTGGAGCGGGGTGGGATCGCTCTGGCAGAAGGTGCGGAAGATCTCGGCGCCCAGGTACTCGGTGCCGGTGACGGGCCGGCAGGTGCTGGCCTCGTTGCCGGTGGTCTTGAGGGAACGGTTGGCCTGGGTGCCGGTGACCACCTGGCCCCGGACCGTCTCGCTCACCCCTACCTTCCAGTGGGCATCGGCGGCGGCATCGATCTTGGCCTGGCCGCGACGGGGGCCGGTGGGGCGGGAGCCGCCGCTGCGGGAGCTGCCGGCGGAGCCGACCTTGCACTTGAGTTCGCGCACCTTCTGGGCCAGCTCGCGGCTGCTCATGTCGGGGTTGGCCTGGCGGGCCACCGAGGCGGCGACGGAGCTGGTGGGGGCGCTGGCGGACTTGCCCCGTTTGGAGAGGGCCTCGCGGCGGGCCATGACGATGGCCCGGCTGGGGTTGTGCTGGGCGGTGCGCTTGGGGGTGCCGTTGCGGCGCTCACCGTTACGGGCGTTGCGGTTGGCCAGGGACGCGCCCAGGCTGGAGGAAGCCTGGCTGGTGGCGGCGGCCGGGGTGGCGACCACGGCGGGGACGCTGGCCTTGGTGGCGCGCATCACCTCCTGGCGGGTGCGGTCGCTGGAGGTGTCGGCCCGCTTGCCGCGGCGGGAGAGGGCCTCCCGGCGCTCCAGCACCAGGTTTCGGCTGGGGTTCGCCAACGGCTTGGCGTTGCTGCGATGGCCGGACGGGGAGGAGGAGGTCAGGGAGGAGGCACCACTGCGACGCGCCGTGGGGGCGGGGCGCTGGGGCGCCGGGGCCGCTGCGGCAGGGGCGGAACTCACCGTTTCGGTGCGGCTGCGCTGGGCGTCAGCGGCCGTGCGCACCCTGCCCGGGGAGGACATGAACTGGGCGGAGGCTTTCTTGCCGCCGTTGGTGAGGGCCTTGCGGCGCTCCAGAGCTGCTTCCCGACTGGTGGTTCTGGCCATGTCCGCCCCGTGAATGGATGATCAAAAAGTGATGGATCCCGACCGCCGGCCGGGATCCGCTGTGGTCGCCCGATCAGCGGGCTTCGAACACGACGAAGCAGGCACCCTGGCTCTGGGTGTAGGCGTCGTAACCGACGAGGCGCACGTGGTGGTCGGGGTAGGCCCGGTGGCAGGACTCCAGTTCGTTGACGATCACACCGAGATCCTTCTCACCGAAGAAGGGCAGCTTCCAGAACGACCAGTAGGTGGCCATGGAGCGGCTGGGGTGGACGTGCTCGACCAGGGGGCTCCAGCCCTGGGCAATGATGTAGGCGATCTGGTCGTAGATCTCGTCCTGGGTCATCGGCGGGAGGAAGCCGAAGGTCTCCAGGGTGGCGACTGTTTGATAGTCACCCACGGTGCTCTTGAAGGGCATGGGGATCCTTGTGGGGAATGGGTTGGGGAACCCGGCCCCGCCGACCGTGGGTGGGAGCACCGTTGGTCAGCGGGGGCAGGGCATGGGGCCGTGGTGTCGGATCAGCCGACGTCGAGCTTGTCGACGGTGTCGAACTCGAACTTGATTTCCTTCCAGGTCTCGAGGGCGATGGCCAGCTCGGGGCTGTGCTTGGCGGCTTCCGTGAGGATGTCGCGGCCTTCCTTCTCGATCTCGCGGCCGGCGTTGCGGGCCTTGACGCAGGCTTCGAGGGCCACCCGGTTGGCAGCGGCGCCAGCGGCCGAACCCCAGGGGTGACCGTGGGTGCCACCACCGAACTGGAGCACGGAGTCGTCACCGAAGATGGCGACCAGGGCGGGCATGTGCCACACGTGGATGCCGCCGGAGGCCACGGCGAAGACGCCGGGCATCGAACCCCAGTCCTGATCGAAGAAGTTGCCGCGGGTGCGGTCTTCGGGGATGAAGGATTCGCGCAGCTGGTCGATGAAGCCCAGGGTGGTCTGACGGTCACCCTCGAGCTTGCCCACCACGGTGCCGGTGTGCAGCTGGTCGCCGCCGGAGAGGCGCAGGCACTTGGCCAGCACCCGGAAGTGGATGCCGTGCTTGGGATGGCGGTCGATCACCGCGTGCATGGCGCGGTGGATGTGGAGCAGCATGCCGTTCTTGCGGCACCACTTCGACAGACCGGTGTTGGCGGTGAAGCCACCGGTGATGTAGTCGTGCATGATGATCGGCTGCCCGAGTTCCTTGGCGAACTCGGCCCGCTCATACATCTCCTCGGGAGTGGCGGCGGTGCAGTTGAGGTAGTGCCCCTTCTTCTCGCCGGTCTCTTCCTGGGCGAGCTGGACGGCTTCGGCCACGAACTCGAAACGGTTCTGCCAGCGCTGGAAGGGCTGGGAGTTGATGTTCTCGTCGTCCTTGGTGAAGTCGAGACCGCCGCGGAGGCATTCGTAGACCACCCGGCCGTAGTTCTTGCCGGAGAGGCCGAGCTTCGGCTTGATGGTGCAGCCCAGCAGGGGACGGCCGTACTTGTTCATCCGGTCGCGCTCGACGTGGATGCCGTTCGGCGGGCCGGGGCAGGTCTTGATGAACGCCATCGGGAAGCGGATGTCTTCCAGGCGCAGGTGACGCAGGGCCTTGAAGCCGAACACGTTGCCCACCAGGGAGGTGAGCACGTTGGTCACGGAGCCTTCCTCGAACAGGTCGAGGGGGTAGGCGATGAACGCGTAGAAGGACTCCTTATCACCAGGGACGTCTTCGATGCGGTAGCAGCGGCCCTTGTAGAAATCGAGATCGGTGAGGAGCTCGGACCACACGGTGGACCAGGTGCCGGTGGAGGACTCGGCGGCCACGGCGGCAGCCACCTCTTCCTTGGGCACACCTTCCTGGCCGGTGCACTTGAAGCAGGCCAGCAGGTCGGTGTCGAGGGGGACGTAATCGGGAGTCCAGTAAGTGTCGCGGTACTCCTTGACCCCGGCGTCGTACTTCTTGCTCATGGGATTGTTCGGATGGGTTCGGATGGAAAACTCAGAGGGTCAGTCGACCGCTCAGTCCTTCGATCCCAGGCCGAAGCTGCTGTTCAGCGCCGGCTCCACCTCACGGTGGGGACGGGCGATGATGTGGGCGGCCACCAGGCCGTCGCCCACCCGCTCGCAGGCATCGGCGCCGGCACGGACGGCGGCGTTCACGGCACCGGTTTCACCCCGCACCAGGACGGTCACGTAGCCGCCTCCGACGAATTCGCGACCGATGAGGCGCACCTCGGCGGCTTTGGTCATGGCGTCAGCCGCTTCAATGGCGGGCACCAGACCGCGTGTCTCGATCATGCCGAGGGCGATGCCCATGGTTTCGTTTGCCATTACCTGCTCCTGGAGGAGGGGGGTGGAATGTTCGTGTGCAACCTTGCTCCTCCGTCAAACCCCCCGTCAAGCGATTGGCAGCCGGGAGGCCATCAAGGTTTCCGGATCGGCTGATAAGGGCAGCTGATCAGTGCAACACAAAAAGCAAACTTCGCGTGATCGCTGTCCCGCCGCGCGCCGCCCCCGGGGGCCCCAGGCTGTCCCGGCGGCTCAGAGCGGCTCGGCGCTGGAGACGAACCCGACCCCGCCATAGCGCTTCAGCAGGGGCCGCAGGGCGGTGCCCACGGCCCCGAGCAGCTCGTCCTCCACGAACACGATCACGTGGGCATTGGCCCCCAGGCCGCTGAAGTCCATCGCTTCGGAGATCTCACCCGAGGGGCCCATGCCCGTCACGTGCTTCATCACCGAATAGCCCTTCGCTCCGGCGGCGGTGATGGTGCGGCAGACACGGTTCAGTTCCCGTTCACTGAGAAAGAGATCGATGCGCTTCATGGGGATGGGGCGACGGGTCGGCAAGGGTCGGCGAGGTCCGGGTTCAGCCGAGCGGAATGAACTGGCGGGTCAACGCCATATAGAGGGGAATCCCGATCACCACATTGAAGGGGAAGGTGAGTCCCAGGGCGGTGGAGATGTAGAGGCTGGGGTTCGCCTGCGGCACGGTCATGCGCATCGCCGCCGGCACGGCGATGTAGGAGGCGCTGGCGCAGAGGACCATGAACAGCAGGGTGTTGCCCTGCCCCAGCCCCAGCAGAACGCTCACCAGCAGCCCCAGCAGGGCGTGCAGGGGAGGGGCCAGCAGGGAGAAGCCGATCAGGAATGCCCCCGCCTGCTTCAGGTCCCGCAGCCGCTGGGCCGCCACGATGCCCATGTCGAGCAGGAAGAAACAGAGGGCTCCGTAGAACAGTTTCTCGGTGAAGGGATCCATCTTCGCCAGACCCGCCGGACTGAAGGCCGCCACCACATAGCCGATCACCAGGCTGCCGATCAGCAGATAGACCGAGCCGTTCAGAAAGGCCTCCTGAAGAATCTCCCGCCAGCGCAGACTGCCGCCGCCGTTCTGCTGCTCTCCGGCCATCTCCGCATCCTCCGCGGGGGCCGAGAGCCTGGCCAGGATCACCCCCACCACGATCGCCGGCGATTCCATCAGGGCCAGCGCCGCCACCATGAACCCGTCGAAGTTCACCTCGACGACGTTGAGGAAGCTTTCGGCGGTGATGAAGGTGACGGCGCTGATCGAGCCGTAGGAGGCGGCGATGGCGGCGGCGTTGTAGCCGTCGAGGCGCAGCCGCAGGAACAGGAAGCTGGTCAGTGGCACCAGCAGCGACATCGCCACCGCCGCGCCGACCGTGAGCAGCACCTGGGGGCCCAGGCCGCTGTGGGCCAGCTCCATGCCCCCCTTGAAGCCGATCGCCAGCAACAGATAGAGGGAAAAGAGCTTGGGCAGTGGCGAGGGGATCTCCAGGTCGGAGCCCACCAGCACCCCCAGGATGCCCAGAAAGAAGAAAAGAACCGGTGCGGAGAGAAGGTTCTGTAGGACCAGGCTCGACTGCATCGCGCTCCGGCGCCCGAAGGGTGGAGGCAACCTAGGGGTGAATCCGGCCCTGGGCCGTCACCGGTCGCGCAATGTTGCTCCGCCCGTCCGTCCGATCGCGAGCGAATTCCCTATCGTCCGCCCGGGGCAGGAACCCTGGAGTTCTCCGGGGGTGGAATGTTCAACCCGTCCTGCCCCACCCCTTCAACGCCACACCCGCACCCCTCCCAACCCCTCTGCACCACAATGGGGCCCCCCAGTGGGCCCGGCTTGTCCCTTTCCCCTTCCCCCCCGGTCCTGGTGATCGCCAGCGGCAACCCCCACAAGGTGGCCGAGATCACGGCCATGCTCGAGGGGGTAGGCCCCGAGGTGGGGCTGGAGGTGCGGCAGCAGCCCACCGACCTGGAGATCGAGGAGACGGGGCTCACCTACGCGGAGAATGCGCGCCTCAAGGCCTCCACGGTGGCGTCGCTCACAGGCTGCTGGTCGCTGGCTGACGATTCCGGCCTGGAGGTGGATGCCCTCGATGGCCGTCCCGGCCTGTTTTCGGCCCGCTACGCCCCCACGGATCACGAGAAGATCCACCGGCTGCTGCACGAACTGGGCGACTCCCTCTACCGGGGCGGCACCTTCGTCAGCGCCATGGCCCTGGCCGATCCCAGCGGCGCGGTGGTGCTGGAGTCGGAGGGGGTCTGCCGGGGCCGGATCCTGCGGGAGCCCTCCGGCCATGGCGGCGGCTACGACCCGATCTTCCATGTGCGCGAGGCGGGCTGCAGCTACGCCGCGATGGGCGAGCACCTCAGGAGCCGGCTCGGCAGCCGCGGCAAGGCGGCCCGGGCGATGGCTCCGGGCCTCAAGCGGCTGCTGGGGCTGGCCTGAGCCCGCCGGGCGGCGAGCCGCTGGCGCTCAGCTGCGGGATCCGGCGTTGATCTGGGCCACGGCGCGCATGGCGGCGGCGGCGGCCTCCTCCACATCGCCCTCCTTGCCCGCCAGGGTGAGGCGGCCGAAGGCACCCACCGCCTTGACGTCCACCACGGTGATGTTGGAGCTCTTCTCGGCTTCGTTGGCCGCGATCAGCACGTAGCCCGCCGGTTCGGTCTCGAGGATGAACATGCTCATCCCGGCCTGGATCATCGAGCCGCGGCGGTTCTGGCGGTTGATCAGCACGGCGTGGTCGGGGGTGATCGCCCGGATGATCTCCGTCCAGGTGACCTCGCAGCGGCTGCGCAGCTCCACCCGGCTGCCGATGGCCTCCAGGACCACGTCGCCGGAGTGGAGCACATTGCTCTGGTCCCGGTGGTACAGGGCCAAAGAGCCGAAGGCCCGCTCCACCACCATCTGGCCGAGCCGCACCGTGCTGGCCTTGAGGGCGATGTCGGTGACCCGGTGCACCGCCATCCCCGGGGAGACCTCCAGCCAGAGGCAGGCATCGCCGGGGATCGGCAGGAAGCCATGGGACACCGTGCCCATGTACGACGCCAGCTGGGGCTGGAGGGAATCCAGGAAGACGTAGGTGCGCAGTTCGATCGACTGCACGTGGCTGGACTGACGCGCCAGCCGCCGTCCTTCGCTGTCGGTGGTGATCACGCAGCTGGCCCCGGAGGCCTCGCCGCTCACATCGGTGCCCGTGATCCGCAGACTCGCCGCCTTCCTGCGGGCGTCCGACCGGTCGTCGCGAAGGAAGGAACGGGCACTCTGCGAATCCATCACGGCGCGAGGCGCCAACCCCCGGAACAAGTGGTCATGCCGATCCCCGGGGTGGTTGAAGCGCCGGGATCCCTGGCCGCCGCCAGGGGCAGTCCAGAAGGGGAGGGTACTCCCGGGTGGGGCGCTGGCGGCCGGTTCCGGCCTAGCGGCTGCTCACAGAGAGGCCGTCGGCGAAGCAGACACGGTCGCGGCCGGCCGCCTTGGCGGCATAGAGCGCCCGGTCGGCCAGCTCCATGAGGCAGGGGAAATCGGCCGTCGGCTCGGCCGCCGTCGTGCTCACCCCCAGACTGACCGTGAGGCGTCCGCCCGGGGCCTCCCCCTGCAGATCGAGCCGGTGCATCGAGAGCCGGATCCGCTCGGCCACCCGCAGGGCCGTGGCCCGGTCGGCCTCGGGCAGCAGCACCAGAAACTCCTCGCCGCCAAGGCGGAAGGTCTGGTCCTGCTCCCGCACCGACTCCCTCAGCACCCGCGCCACCTGCCGCAGCACCCGGTCTCCGGCGTCGTGGCCGAAGCCGTCGTTGACCAGCTTGAAATGGTCCAGATCCAGCTCGATCAGGGCATAGCTGGCGGGCAGCGGCGTCGCCTCCAGGGCGCGCCGGTTGGCCAGGCCCGTGAGCGGATCGCAGAGGGCGGCGGTGTTGAGGACCGCCACCTCATGGGCATGGCGCTGATCCTCCAGGAGGTGCTCCACCCAGGGGCGCATCGACTCGGCGAACTCCCGGACCATCCGTTCCATGTCGGGGTCGAAGGGCTTGGCCAGACCTGGGCTCCGCAGGGCCAGCACCATGGCGGGCTCGCCGATCAGGCAGATCTGGTGCCAGCTGGGGTTCGGCTGCCGCCGTTCGGGCTGCTCCGCCTCCGCGGACCAGATGGTCCAGCCGTCAGCGGGCATCCGCACGGCCAGTTCGCAGCTGCTGGCCTGGCCGGTGGCGTCGAGGATGGTGCCGATGGCGCGAACCATCCCCAGGGCTGTGCCCTGGTGGATCAGGGCCTCCTGGAGACGTCGCCGGGCCTCGGCGATGCGCAGCAGGCGCTTGAGGTCGAGGTCGGCGTCGGCAAGGCAATAGACGCCGCAGTCCATGGCACCCAGGGCGCTGAACACCTGATCGACGATGGCGGCGGGGACGATGTGGCCGTGCTGGGGGGCGATCCGCTCGATCCGGCTCCAGCGGGAGCGGATGCGGGCCAGGCCGGCACTGAGCAGTTCCCGGCTGGGCATGTAGTGCTGGTGGAAGGGCCTGGCGTTCTCGATGATGTAGGCGGCATCGTCCGACTCGAGCACGCTGCTGTCGGGGACGAAGCCGCCGAACAGGTCGGAGGAGAACAGGGTGCCGGTGGCGCTGTCATGGGACACCATCGCCCCGGGGAAGTGGAGGTAGGGCGTCAGCTGGAATTCCAGCCGCCGGTCCCCGGCCAGGGGCAGGCACCAGCCGTGCTGCTCCACCAGGTAGGTGGAGAACCCATGGCCGTAGTGGCGGATCAGGGCGTTGGCGCGCCACTCGCTGACCACCTGCACGTCAGGTCGCCTGAGCACCTCCCCGAGCCGGGGCAGGGCGGCGCAGATGTCGGGATCGGAATGGTGACAGACGAGCCAGCGGATGGCGTCGAGATCGGTGATCGCCCGCAGCTTGGCCAGGGTTCCCTCGATGGTGAGCGGTGAACCCGGATCAATCAGCACCCCGTCCGAACAGTTGGCAATGAAATAGGTGTGGCACTGGAAGTGGTCGTGGGCCAGCCGCACCCCCACCCACCACACGCCGGGGGCGATCTCGACGGGATCCTCCCAGGGGGCCGCCGAGTCGACCCGGCGAGTGGGTCCCTGGTCGCCGGGCCGATGAAGAGAACGGTCCATGGGGATGGAAAGGAAGCGCCGCGCCGCGCACGGATGGAGAAACGAATGGGCGCCTTCTTTCCATCGTGATTCAGTACGTCCGCACCCTTGCGACACCGAGGTCAACCGATACCTTCCAGTTCAACCTTTCCAGGCGCGACCATGGCCACCCGGCGCACCGCCACCACCACCGCTCCTGCCACCCCAGGCGCCGCTTCTGACGCCACTGCCGGCAGCTCCTCCGCCTCCGGGGTGGCGAGCGAGACCCAGCCCCTGCGCCATCCCCTCGACCAGGACACCGTGTCCGAATGGATCACCCGGGCGCTCGATGAGGGGGTGCGGCCGGAGCAGGCCCTCGCCTTCATCGGCCTCGGCCTGATGCGGCGCATGGGCGGCGGCATCGGCGACGGCTTCGCCGACTGGAAGGATGCCGCCGATGCGGATCATCCGGTCGACCTGGTGGCCCTGCGCCAGCGGCTCGAGATCACCGAGCTGGCCATCCGCACCGCCGCTCCCCTCAGCACTGCCGAGGTCACCCAGCTGATGGGGGCCCGGCCGGGGGCCGCGCTGGTGGAGCGGGGCGGACTCACGGCCCGTCGCCTCGGGAGGAACGTGTGGAAGCTGAGCCGCAGCGCCGATGGTGAGCGGGAGGAGCGCAGCATCGGCTTCAGTGAGGGATTCCGCCGCCGCCTCTGAGCGCGGGAACCCGCACACGATCCCGAAAAGATGTAACGCAGTCGGGCGCGGACCCCACCGTCCCCGCTAACCCATGGAGGCTCCATACCTGGCGATCCCCTCCATGGGTGTATCCGCTCCACCGGTTCAGCCTCCCATCGGCGCCATCCCCGGGGCTGGCCCCGGCGACATCCTCAAGGAGAGCGGTCAGCGGGAAGTGTTCTGCGGCCTCACCTCCATCGTCTGGCTGCACCGCCGCATGCCCGACGCCTTCTTCCTGGTGGTGGGCTCCCGCACCTGCGCCCACCTGATCCAGTCGGCGGCGGGGGTGATGATCTTCGCCGAACCCCGCTTCGGCACGGCGATCCTGGGCGAACGCGACCTGGCGGGTCTGGCGGATGCCAACGAGGAACTGGACCGTCTGGTGAAGGATCTGCTGGAGCGCCGGCCCGAGATCCGCACCCTCTTCCTGGTGGGCTCCTGCCCCAGCGAGGTGATCAAGCTCGACCTGGCCAAGGCGGCCGAACGGCTCAACACCCAGCTCCTCGGGCGGGTGCGGGTGCTGAATTACTCCGGCAGCGGCATCGAGACCACCTTCACCCAGGGGGAGGACAATGCCCTGCTGGCCATGCTCCCCCTGCTGCCGAGCTCCGATGAGGAGCAGCTGCTGATCGTGGGCACCCTGGCCGATGCGGTGGAGGATCGCTTCCGGCTCATCTTCGAGCGGCTGGGCATCACCACGGTCCGCAGCCTGCCGCCGCGCCGCTCCACCGATCTGCCGCCCGTCGGCAAGGGGACACGGGTGCTGCTCGCCCAGCCCTTCCTCAGTGCCACCGCCCGGGCCCTGCAGCACCGCGGCGCCACCCTGCTGAGCGCCCCCTATCCCTTCGGCGTGGAGGGCAGCCGCGACTGGATGGCCGCCGCCGCCAACGCCTTCGCCGTGCCCGCCGAGCGCTTCAACGCGGTGCTCGACCCCCTGGTGGAGCGGGGGCGCCGCGCCCTGGAGCCCCATCGGGAGGTGCTCGCCGGCAAGCGGCTGTTCCTGCTGCCGGATTCCCAGATGGAGATCCCCCTGGCCCGCTTCCTGAGCCGGGAGTGCGGCATGGAGCTGGTGGAGGTGGGCACCCCCTACCTCGATCGCCAGCTGATGGCGGCCGACCTGGCCCTGCTGCCCCCCGCCACCCAGCTCAGCGAGGGTCAGGACGTGGACCTGCAGCTGGAGCGGGTGCGGGCCGCCCGCCCCGACCTGGTGCTCTGCGGTCTGGGGCTGGCCAATCCCCTCGAGGCCGAGGGCATCGCCACCAAGTGGTCGATCGAGCTGGTGTTCAGCCCGATCCACGGCTGCGACCAGGCCGGTGAACTGGCCGAACTCTTTGCCCGCCCCCTGCGGCGCCGGGCCGTGCTGCAGCTCTCCTGACACCCCCCATGGAACTGACCCTCTGGACCTACGAAGGCCCTCCCCACGTCGGGGCCATGCGCATCGCCACCTCCATGGAGGGGGTGCACTACGTGCTCCATGCCCCCCAGGGCGACACCTACGCTGACCTGCTGTTCACGATGATCGAGCGGCGGGGCCTGCGTCCCCCCGTCACCTACACCACGTTCCAGGCCAGGGATCTGGGCGGTGACACCGCCGAACTCGTGCAGCGCTCGATCCGCCAGGCCGTCGAGCGCTTCCAGCCCGAAGCGCTGCTGGTGGGGGAAAGCTGCACCGCCGAGCTCATCCAGGACCAGCCCGGCGCCCTGGCCGCTGGCATGAACCTGGGCGTGCCGATGGTGAACCTGGAGCTGCCGGCCTACTCCAAGAAGGAGAACTGGGGCGCCGCCGAGACCTTCTACCAGCTGGTGCGCACCCTGCTCAAGCCCCAGATGCCGGCTCCGGGCACCCCCAAGCCCTCCCCGTCCCGCTGGCGCGACGAGGGCCGCCGGCCCCGGGTCAACCTGCTGGGCCCCAGCCTGCTGGGCTTCCGCTGCCGGGATGACGTGCTGGAGATCACCCGGCTGCTGGCGGAGCACGGCATCGATGTGGCGGTGGTGGCCCCCCTGGGCGCCCGGCCCGCCGACCTGGAGCGCATCCCCACGGCCGATGCCAACGTCTGCCTCTACCCCGAGGTGGCCGGCCCTGTTTGCAGCTGGTTGGAGCGCAGCTTCGGCACCCCGGTGGTGCGCACGGTGCCGATCGGCATCGGCGCCACCGCCGCCTTCCTGCGGGAGCTGCACGGGGTGCTTGACCTGGTCCTTCCGGCCGAGCTGCAGGAGCTGGAGGGTCAGCCGAGCGAGGCGGAGCGCCGTTCGCGGCTGCCCTGGTATTCCAGGTCGGTGGATTCCACCTACCTCACCGGCAAGCGGGTGTTCATCTTCGCCGATGCCACCCACGCCATCGCCGCCGCCCGGATCGCCTCCAAGGAACTGGGCTTCCAGGTGGTGGGCCTGGGCAGCTACAGCCGGGAGCAGGCCCGGGAGGTGCGGGCCGCTGCCGCCGAGCTTGGCCTGGAGGCCCTGATCACCGACGACTACCTCGTGGTGGAGAAGGCCATGGCCGAGGCGGCCGCGGAGCTGGTGCTCGGCACCCAGATGGAGCGCCACAGCGCCAAGCGGCTGGGGCTGCCCTGTGCCGTGATCAGCGCCCCCCTGCATGTCCAGGACGTCCCGGCCCGCTACTCCCCCCAGATGGGCTGGGAGGGGGCCAACGTGATCTTCGACTCCTGGGTGCACCCGCTGATGATGGGCCTGGAGGAGCACCTGATCGGGATGTTCCGCCACGACTTCGAGTTCGTCGACGGCCACCGCAGCCACCTCGGCGACGGCGCACCGGCGTCGGCCTCGGGCGCCGACCAGGAGGGCTCCACGGCCACGGCAACGGCCCTGACGCCAGTGCCGGCCAGCACCGCCCCCACGGGGCCGGCACCCGGCACGACCACCGCCGGCGCCGCCGTCCGCGAGGCCCTCGAAAGCCTCTGGACCGCCGATGGTGAGGCCGAACTCGCCAAGATTCCCTTCTTCGTGCGGGGCAAGGTGCGTAAGAACACCGAAGCCTTCGCCCGCGAACGGGGCCTGGAGAGGATCGATGCCGAAGCCCTCTACGACGCCAAGGCCCACTTCAGCCGCTGAGGGCCCTTTTCTGCCGTTGAGGTCCAAGCTGACGATGTTTCGGTTTGCGTGATCCCCTGACAGCCGGGATCCGATCTGAGCAGGCTGTTTCTGACGCGTGATCCGCCGGTTGTCCGGCTTCCCCTTGTTTTTCCTATGACCACCACACTCACGTCTCCCCCGAGCACCAACCCCCGCGAAGATGGCGAGGGCAGCCTGCAGGTGCATCAGGACACGTCGATGAACATTGAGGAGGGTGCCCTGGTGATCGCCGTCTACGGCAAAGGCGGCATCGGCAAATCCACCACCTCGTCCAATCTTTCGGCCGCCTTCTCCAAGCTGGGCAAGCGGGTGTTGCAGATCGGTTGTGATCCGAAGCACGACTCCACCTTCACCCTCACCAAGAAGATGGTGCCGACGGTGATCGACATCCTCGAGACGGTCGATTTCCACACCGAGGAGCTGCGGCCCGAGGACTTCGTCTTCGAGGGCTACAACGGTGTGATGTGCGTCGAGTCGGGTGGCCCTCCGGCCGGCACGGGCTGCGGCGGCTACGTGACCGGACAGACGGTCAAGCTGCTCAAGGAGCACCACCTGCTGGAGGACACCGACGTGGTGATCTTCGATGTGCTCGGTGACGTGGTCTGTGGCGGCTTCGCGGCTCCCCTCCAGCACGCCCACTACTGCCTGATCGTGACCGCCAACGATTTCGATTCGATCTTTGCCATGAATCGGATCATGCAGGCGATCAATGCCAAGGCCAAGAACTACAAGGTGCGCCTCGGCGGGGTGATCGCCAACCGCTCCGAGCAGACCGACGAAATCGACAAGTTCAACGAGCGCACCGGCCTGCGTACCATGGCCCACTTCAAGACCGTCGATGCAATCCGCAAGTCAAGGCTGAAGAAGTGCACCATCTTCGAGATGGAAAGCACGCCTGAAGTTGTGGCTGTGCAGGAGGAGTACCTGAGCCTGGCCCGCAAGATGCTCAGCGATGTGGAACCGCTGGAGGCCGAATCCCTCAAGGATCGGGAGATCTTCGATCTGCTCGGTTTTGATTGAGGTTGCCTCCCCGGGGGCCTGGGGCCCATCCCGGCTGGCGGTCTAGGGTCAGGATCGACGCGCCAGAGGCATGATCCTCTAGCTGCTGCTGTTCACGGCAGTGCTGAGCGTGGACTCCTTCTCGGCGGCGATCGCCCTGGGATTCCGCCACTTCTCCTGGCGAAGGGCCCTGTTCTTCGCCCTGAGCTCGGGCCTCTCGGAAGGCCTGGCCACGGCGATCGGCTTTCTGCTGGGCCGCATCGCCCGCCAGCTGATCATGGATGTCGACCACTGGGTGGCCTTCGCGCTGCTGGCGGCGGTGGGCGGCCACATGTGCTGGTCGGCCTACCTGGAACACCGTGATGGCAAGGGGCCGGAGGAGGAGCTGAGGGTGCATGGACCCCTGCGCATCCTGTTCGTTTCCGCCATCACCAGCATCGATTCTCTGGGGGTCGGTGTCTCCCTCGGCATCCTGAACAAGCCGATCGGGCTCTACTCCACCGCCATCGGTGTCGGGGCCTTCGTTTCCACCTACCTCGGCCTGTTGCTGGCCCGCAGGCTCTCCGGGGCCCTGGGCAGCAAGGTGGAGATGTTCGCCGGTGCCGTGCTGATCGCCCTGGGGATCAAGATGTTGTCGATCTAGGTGGCGAGGGGATCTAGGGGGTGTGGGAGTTTTCAGCCACCCTCAGATTTCAGCCACGGCCCGCTCCACCAGCCGGCGCGCTACAGCCTGCACGCCCGTGTGCTGGTACGTGTCCGTGAAGGCGTCGAGGAAGGTGGCCATCTGCTTGAAGCTCCCCTGCCAGGGGCCCAGGGTTCCCTCCAGGGCCTGAACCGCCTTCTGGCCGGTGAGACCCAGCTGGCTGCTGAAGCCTTCAGCCCAGCCCAGCCATGGCTCGATGCCCCGCCGCAGGAAGGTCAGGTGGGCCCCATCCCCACGACCCGGCAGCAGTCGGGCCATGCCGGCGTAGGCGGGGAGCTGGTGCAGATCCCGCTTGTCCAGCCCCCCCAGCAGACCATCCAGCCGCTCCAAGGCCTGGTCGCCCAGGGGCAGCAGGGCATCGAAGCAGATCAGGGCGGCCATCCTTACCCGGGCCTCGCCGGCGTAGTCGCCCAGGGCGGCGGCGAAGTCGCCGAAGCTGTCACCCGGCAGCCCGTTCACCTGGGTGAAGGCCAGCAGCTCGGCAGCCACCTTCAGACTCAGATCCGCCGCCTGCAGGCTGTCGCTGGTGGGGGTGAGATCGGCGACCCGCTTCACCAGCGGCAGGGCGCCGCCGATGTTGGCCAGCAGCCTGAGGCCACCGGCGGCCTTCTGGGAGCGGTTGACGGCGTCGTACAGACTCAGGGCACGGCCATAGCCTTCGTGGCGCGCCCGGCTCAGCACGTCGGCCCGGGCCCGCACCTGGCGAATCAGCTCCGGATCGCTGCTCCCCAGCACGTCAGAGATGAGTGCGTCGGCCCGGGTGATGTTGGTCCAGCCGCCCGGCACCAGGCTGCTGAGGCCCTTGATGGCCAGCACCGTCAGGTTGCGGCGGGGAAGGCGTTCGAGGCGCTCGAGCACGGAGCTCATGACGCCGCCTGCAGGGCCGCCAGGCCCTTGAGGTTGAACTGCCCGAGCAGCTCATGGCGCTGCTCCGGATCCAGTCCCTCCCCCTGGCCGATCACCTTGACCTGGAAGCGGTCGGCCACCAGCAGGGCGCTGGCCTGGGGCCCCTGCTCCACCAGCGGCCAGCCCTGGAGCCGGCTTTCGCTGGCTTCGAACTTGCTGCGGGCCTCCGGAGCGGTGCTGACATCGGCGATGGCCAGCAGGGCCCTCACCTGGCCGTCATGCTTGAGCCGGGCCTCGCTGAAGCCCCGCTTCTCCTGGGTGAACACCAGCTGGTCACCGTCGTCCGGTGCCGGAAACAGTCGGTTGAAGGCCGCCCCGTTCACCACCTGGCTCAGCGGCACATCGGCCACCGTCCCGCCCGGCAGCCAGGAGCGGAAGGGCAGGAGCAGGAAGGCGCCGATGGCCAGGCTGACGACCAGCAGCAGTCCCACTCCCCAGCGCAGTACGCGGGCCATCCTCAGGTGAGCCCCACCAGCTGCATCGAGAGGTCCCACATCCGCTGGGCGGTCACCGGGTTGCTGGCCTTCTCCGAGAGCTCCTGGCTGAACTGCTTGCCGCCCTTCGTCTGCCGGTTCCCCCAGCTCCAGTGCACGCCGGAGACGGCGAAGTCAGGATCCGCCACCACCTGGGCCACCCGCTCACCCGCCAGGGCCTGGCTCACGTAGCCGCCGGTGATGTTCTTCTGGAACCAGGGAAAGATCGTCTGGAAGGCCCGCGGGGTGTGGCGGAACAGGGGGGTGTCGGCCACGCAGCCCGGATAGAGGGAGGTGAACACGATGCCGGTGCCGTCGTGCAGCCGGCGGTGCAGCTCCTGGGTGGTGATCATGTTGCAGAGCTTGCTGTCCTTGTAGGCCTTGCCCGGCTTGAAGCTCTTGCCGCTGGCCATGGCGATCGGGGCCTTGAAGCCGGCGGCGAAGCCCGACAGGTCGCCGAGGTCGGCGGGCGCCGGGATGGGGATCTTGCCCCCCAGCTCCTTGGAGTTGGCGGTGACGGTGCCCAGGATCACGAGGCGCCGCGACGGGTGGGAGGAGCGCTTGAGGTCGTCGAGCAGCAGGTGGATCAGCAGGAAATGGCCGAAATGGTTGGTGGCCATCGAGATCTCGTAGCCCTGGGGAGAGCGCTCCGGATGCTTCAGCCGCGGCAGGTAGACCGCCGCATTGCAGACCAGGGCATCAAGGGGGCGCCCGGTGGCACCGAAGGCGTCGACGAGGGCACGCACACTCTCCAGATCCGCCAGATCGACCTTCAGGTGGGTCACCGCGCTGTCGGCGATGCCCAGGGCCGCCTGGGCCCGCCGGGCCTTGTCGGTGTCCCGGCAGGCCATCACCACATGCCAGCCCCGATCCACGAGGGCCTTGGCGGCGAACAGACCGACACCGGAGGAGGCGCCCGTGATCAGGGCCGTTCCGGGAACCCCAGGGCCGGCGGCCGTGCCCCGGGATGCGGCGGGGGAGAGGGCGGTGTCACCGGATGGGGTCACCATGGCGTTGCTGATCCGCGGGCGAAGGGGGCCCCAACCTACGGACGGGTGCCCTGGTTTCCGGATCCGGACGCGGTGGATTCAACAGTTGGAAACGGACGGTTCGACTGCCAGATCACCCGCAGGCGATTCGGAGCGATCCACTGGCTCTGCTCCCGGATCAGGCGCTGCTCCCCTTCCACCATGAACAGGGCGTCGAAGCGTTCCCGGGCCTTGACCAGCTTGGCGTTCTCCAGCTCCAGCACGGCGGCGATCTCGCCCTGGCTCTCCATGCGCTGCTGGTAGGCGCCGGCGAGGCGGAACAGGCTGACGCCGGTGAGGGCGACCAGGCCCAGCTTGACCGCCAAGCCGATCAGGCTGCAGACCAGCTCCTGCCGCTCGGCGGAGAGGGACAGCAGCTGGCTTTCACGGCTGTAACCGCCGGTTTCTCCGCCGGCACGGATCGGCTCGACGCCGGAGGCGGCTGCCGCCGGCTGGCCCTGGAGGCCGGGAACCGGGTGCAGCGAAAACGGGCCGACGCCGCCATCCCCTGCCACCCGCAGGGACCGGGAACGCCGTGGACGGCCCGTGGAGCTTTGGGCAGCGGGGGGCTGGCGCCGTGAAGGCTGGGGCTGGATCTGGCGCACCTGAGGGAAGGCTGCGAGCCCTCCGCTTGTAGCAGCCTGCCCGGGCCTTGCCAAGGGAGCGCCGCTGCAGCTTCAGGCTTTGTAGAGGCTGAAGCAGAGACGAACGGCCAGCACCCCGGCATGGGCCGCCACGATGAGGGCGATCAGCACTTCGGCCTGGTTGATCGGAGTGACCATATCCTTGACGGTGAATGGAGTTTGACCGACCCATTCTTCGGTCATCGCGAGCTACGGTCCAGCCTCCGGCCCTGCCCTGTCACAGCTCTTGATGGCGCCCCAACCCTGCCCCGAGCCCCTGAAGGTGTCCGCCGCCCAGGTGCGCGGCCTCGACCTCTCCCCCCTGGCGGGCCTGGCGTCGCTAGCGCCGGCCGTCCTGCTGACCGAAGCCAGCGGTCTGGCCCTCGACTTCGACTGGCCCCGGGAGGCGGAGGACCCGCGTGAACTCTCGGAGATCCCGGAACTGCGGCTGTGGAGCCTGCGGGCCGATGCGCTCCATCCCTGGCTGCCCCTGGTGCTGGAGCGCAGCGGCGGCCAGCTCACCCGCCATGTGGCCATGCTGCTGCCCCATGGCTTCAGCCCCACCGAGGGGATCCGTTTCGCGCCCGAAAGCCTGGAGCTCTGGATCACCCAGCGCCTGTTCCTGCTCGACCACTGGGCCGCCACCGGTGGGATCGAATGCCGCGCCAACCTGGGCCAGATGGCCGCCGTGCTCGGCTACGAGCTCGATCCCGGCTTCTGGAGCGTGATCCCCTGAGCCTCGAACCCGAGACCCAGGGCGCGGCGGCCGCTCTCCAACGCCAGCCCTCCGCCGGGAATCCAGCATGAGAGCGCCGCCTGGCCCATCCCTGCCGCCGGAGGCGCCGATGCGCTGGATCGGATCCACCTGCCTGGGCGGGGACTGGCAGATGGCCATCGACGCCTGGCTGCTGGAGGACCCGGCGCCGGCCTTCCGCCTCTACCGCTGGTCGCGGCCCACCCTTTCGCTGGGCTGGCACCAGCGGCGGCTGGAGCCCCATTGGTGGGACCTGTGGCGCCAGGGGCGCATCGATCTGGTGCGCCGCCCCAGCGGCGGCCGTGCCGTGCTCCATGGCGCCGACCTCACCTACGCCCTGGTGTGGCCCCGGCCCCAGGGCACCCGATCCGAGGCCTATGGCCGCGCCCTCACCTGGCTGGTGGAGGGCTTCGCTGCCATGGACCGACCCCTGCTCAGCGGCCGCCACGCGGCCAGCCTGCAGCGCAGCAGTTGCTTCGCCACCAGCACCGTCGCCGACCTGGTCCATCCCAGCGGTGCCAAACGGGTGGGCAGCGCCCAGCTCTGGCGCGGCGGACGCCTGCTGCAGCACGGGTCGATCCAGCTGGACCCCTGCCCTGCCCTCTGGCGGCAGGTCTTCGGCGGTGATCCCCCCGAGCTCGAGCCCCTGCCGCTGGCCGGGATCGAGCTCGAGGGCCACCTGCTCCGTTCGGCGGCGCGCTGGCTGCCGTGGCCCACCGACGCCAAGGACTGCGGGGAAGGCCGGCCGTCTGCCCATCCACCCCTGACCCCCCTGGCTGGGGAAGAGCTGGCGGCGATCGCGCCGCTGCTCGCCCGTTACCGGCTCAACGAGCCCGTCAGCGGCTGACCGAATCCGTCAGTGGCGCAACGTCCCCGGAGCTGACCATGCTGCGGGCCACCTGGCCGAGGGCCATGCCCAGGGGGTAGCCGTTCTCCCGGCGGGCGACGGTCAGCAGATTGGCGGGGAGCCGCAGTCCCAGTTTCTTGAGCACCGCGTCCCCCAGTTCGGGGCGCTCCACGGTGCCGCAGGGCAGTCCCGCCGGACTGAGCACCAGCAGCCGCTGGTGGTTGCCGTCGTCCAGCTGGAGGGCGGCCTGCCAGAGAGGGGCGGATTCAGGGATCGCGGGCAGGCTGGAGAGGGGTTGAAGGTGGTCCCCCACCCGCTCCCGGTCCCAGCACTGGACCGGCAGGGACTGGAGGGGCGCGTCATCGATGACGCCCTGCCAGCGGCCCCGGTCGCAGACCAGCAGCCACTCCGCCGGGCCTTGGGCCCCCCGCTCGGCAGGGGGAGCAACGTCGCCGGCTTCGGCGATCGGCGGCGCCATGCCGAGCCGCAGCCGGCTCAGCTCCCGCAGGGTGGTGTCGGCCTCCAGCACCCGGAAGCGGCGCTGGGCCACATCCCGGACCTTGAGATCCTTGAGGGCCTGCTGGACGAGCAGCATCTGCTTCTGGTTGCGGGCCGCCCCGAGGCCGAACCAGCCGAGCAGGATCAGCCAGGCGCCGGCGATCCCGCCCCCCCGCAGCAGCAGCACCGTGCCCATCCCGACAGCGAACAGGGACAGGAAGCGGCCGCAGGCATTGGCCACCTCCACACCGCGCCGCTGGCTGCCGGAGAACTGCCAGACCAGGGCCTTGACGATCAGCCCCCCATCCAGGGGCAGGCCGGGCAGCAGGTTGAACAGACCCAGGATCAGGTTGAGGGCGCCGAGCCGTTCCACCATCTGGCCCAGCACCGGGGCCACATGGCTGGCGGCATGGGTGGAGGCCAGCAGGGAGAACCCCAGCACCAGGCTCACCGCCGGTCCCGCCGCCGCCACCATCAGGGCGCCGCGGGCGGTGGAGCATTCCCGCTCGACGCTGGCCACGCCGCCCAGCAGGAACAGGGTGATGCTCTTCACCTTGACCCCCTGGTGCAGGGCCACCAGGGAATGGCCCAGCTCGTGCAGCAGCACGGACACGAACAGGGCCAGGGCCGTCACCAGGGCCACGGCCCAGAGGGCCGCCGGGGCGAGCTGGCTGCCCAGGCTGAGGGCGTACTGCTGTTGGAAGGCCAGGGTGGCGAGCAGCAGGATGACGAACCAGCTCGGGTGGATGCGCAGGGGGATGCCGCGGATCGTCAGCAGTTGCCAGCCTTCACCCACGGGCACCGTCCGCTCGGAGATCCGGCCGTGGCCGGAGTTGTTCGTCCCATCCTAGAAAGACAGGCTTGCCGCCCTGATTCCGGTCACCACTCCGCTGCTGAAGATCTGCGGGCTCCGGGAGGCGGCCCAGGCCACCGCCATCGCGGCGCTGGGGGCCGATGCGATCGGGGTCATCGCCGTTCCCGGCTCGCCCCGCTATGTGCCGCCGGAGCAGCGGCCGGGATTGTTCGCGGCCATGGCCGCCGGCCGTCCCGCCTGCTTCGGCGTGCTGGTGGTGGCCGATCCCGGCGACGACCAGCTGGAGGAGCTGGTGGCGGGCCGGGGCCATGCGGTGGTGCAGCTGCATGGCGAGGAGAGCGTCGAGCGCTGCCGCGAGCTGGGCGGGAAGCTGGGGGTGCGCCTCTGGAAGGCCCTGCGGGTGCGCACGCCCGAGGATCTGGAGCGGGCGGCCGCCTACGTGGGCGTGGTGGAGGCCCTGCTGCTCGACGCCTGGTGCCCCGGCCAGCTGGGGGGGACCGGTCACCGCATCCCGATCGAATGGCTGGAGGCCTTCCGCCCGCCCATGCCCTGGTGGCTGGCCGGGGGGGTCGGCCCCGGGACGGTGGCCGAACTGCTGGCCCGGCTGAAGCCCGATGGCCTGGATGCCTCCAGTGCCCTGGAGGAGCGCCCCGGCGTCAAGGACCTGGGGCGGGTCGCGGCGCTGGTGGCGGCGGTGCGTGGATCCGGCCGCGGTTGATTGGCGTTTGACGCTGCCGGGTGCAGGATCGGTGCAGCCCGATGCCTGATCCCCGCTTGGCCTTCCTCCGCCGCCCTTCGCGAGCCCGTGCCGTCCTCCCCCTGGCCCTGCTGCTGGCTGCACTGCCGGGGACTCCCGGGCTCCGGGCCCAGGACCTGGTGGGCTGCCAGCTGGTGGACGGCACACTCCAGTGCGTCCCCGGGGTGACGGCCGATCCCCAGCAACAGATCCAGCTGCTGCGCCAGCAGATCGCCGGCGACCAGCGCATCGAGGGGGCGGTGGAGCAGCGGATCACCGGACTCGACCAGCTCCTGCTCCAGGGGGAGGCCACGCAGGGGGTCCTGCTCCAGGCCACGGCGGCCGCTGAAGGGCTGGCTTCCCTGCCCCCGAGCGCTTTCCACTGGTACAGGCTGGCCCCCGGACAGGCCCGTTGGCAGCTGATCCAGGGGGCCAGCGGCCCCAGCTACGCCCTCACCTCCGCCGATGTGGCCTCCCAGGTGATGGTGGTGGTGGCGGTGCCGTCCCCGGGGGGCAGCCAGCGGAGCGTTTCCCAGGTGGTGGGGCCGGTCCAGGCCCGTCAGGGAAACTGAGCGGGCTCAGGTGCTGAGCAGGGCCTCCTGCTGACGCACGAGCTCGAAGAACTCCTGCTTGAGGCTGGGGTCGTGGCGGAAATCACCGCGCACGACCGAGTTCACCATGCTGGTCTGGGGTTCCTTCACCCCGCGCCATTTCATGCAGTAGTGCTGGGCCTTGACCAGGATCGCCAGTCCGAGGGGCTCGCAGAGCCGCTCGATTTCGTTGGCCAGGATGATCACCGCCTCCTCCTGGATGTGGGGCCGGGAGAAGACCCAGTCGGCGACGCGGGAGAACTTCGACAGACCGATCACCCGCTCCCCGGGCTTGATGCCGATCCAGCAGTTGCCGAGGATCGGCACCAGGTGGTGGGAACAGGCGGAACGGACGGAGATCGGCCCGACGGTGTAGATCTCATCGAGCTGCTTCACGTTGGGGAAGCTGGCGATCTTGGGTTGCTCGTGGTAGCGGCCCTTGAACACCTCGTGGAGATACATCTTGGCGACCCTCTCGGCCGTCTCCTCGGTGTTGTGGTCGTTCTCGATATCGATCACGAGGCTGCGCAGCAGATCACGCACCTTGCCGGCCACCTCGATCTCCAGCTGGTCGAGCTCACCCTCGCGCAGGTGGTCGGAGATGTTGTCGTTGGCCAGAAACGGGATGCCTTCCTTCTGCAGCCGTTCGCGGATCCGCAGGCTGACGGGGATGGGGGTCGTGACGGGAGCGGCCTGACGGGCGCTGAGGCCGGTGGGGAGGGTGGATGTCATAAGGGGGGTTAGAAGGCTCCGGCGGCCGGCATCAGGGTGAGGTCCTCAACCGTCTGGCTGTGGGGTTGCCGCGCAAGGTAGAGCAGGGATTCGGCGACCTGCTCGGCTGAAAGCATGGCACGTCGGTCGAAGGAACTGTGGACGGTTTCACTGTCCCAGAGGGGTGTATTCACCGCCCCCAGGGTGAGGGTGCTCACGGCGATGCCGGCGGAGCGTTCCTCCGCCTCGAGGCAGCGGCTGAAGGAGGCCAGGGCGGCCTTGCTGACGCAGTAGGCCCCCCACTCGGGAAAGGCGTTGCGGGCGGCATGGCTGCTGACATTGATGATCCGCCCCCCACCCGCCCGGCGCAGGGCCGGCAGCACCGCCTGGCAGACCTGGAAGACGCTGGTGAGGTTGAGTTGCAGCAGCCACTGCCAGCGCTCGATCGGCATCGCCGCCAGGGGGCCGGTCCAGGCGGCGCCGGCGTTGTTGATCACCACCGAAGGAACCAGACCACGCCCGAGCAGTTCGCTCAGGCCAGGCGCAATGACCTCCACCTGGGTCAGGTCGAGGGCCAGGGTCTCGACGCGGCGGCCCGGGGCCCGCAGCTCCGAGGCGAGTGCGTCGAGGTCGGCCTGGCCGCGGGCCAGCAGCAGAAGGTCGTAGCCCTCGGCGGCGAAACGCCACGCGGTGGCCGCGCCGATGCCGCGGGAGGCACCGGTAATCAGGGCGACGGGCAAAGGGCGGAGTGGCGGGGAGCCAAACCCTACGGTGCGTGGGCGGGATCCGGCGCCGCCCCTTCGAGCACCTGGCCCATGCGCCGGAACTTGGCGTAGCGGACCTCCAACAGGGTGGATTCGCTGCAGGTCTGCAGCTCAGCGAGGTGGCTGAGCAGGGCCTGGCGCAGCGTTTCGGCGGCCTGGATCGGCGCCCAGTGGTTGCCTCCGGAGGGTTCCTTGAGCAGGGCATCCACCAGTCCGAGCTGCAGCAGATCGGTGCCGGTGATGCGCAGGGCCTCGGCGGCGGCGGGGGCCTTGCCCGCATCACGCCAGAGGATCGAGGCGCAGGCCTCGGGGCTGGCCACGGTGTAGACACTGTGCTCGAACATCAGCAGACGGTCGGCCACGCCGATGCCGAGGGCGCCGCCGGAGCCCCCTTCCCCGATCACGACGGCGATGATCGGCACCCGCAGCCGGAACATCTCGCGCAGGTTCACGGCGATCGCCTCCCCCTGGCCCTCCTCCTCGGCCTTGACGCCGGCGTAGGCCCCGGGGGTGTCGATGAAGCTGAGGATCGGCAGGCGGAAGCGATCGGCGTGCTCCATCAGCCGCAGCGCCTTGCGGTAGCCGCCCGGGGAGGCCATGCCGAAGTTGCGCGCCACGTTCTCCTTCATGTCGCGGCCCTTCTGATGGCCGAGCAGCACCACGGGCTGGTCGCCGATGCGACCCACACCGCCCACCAGGGCGCGATCGTCATTGCCGCGGCGGTCGCCGTGCAGCTCGATCCACTCGTCGGTGATGACCTGGATGTAATCGAGGGTGCTGGGCCGCTGGGGGTGGCGGGCCACCTGGATCTTCTGGGCCGGGGAGAGGGAGCTGAAGATCTCCTCCCTCCGCCGGGTGGCCAGGGTTTCCAGCTGCAGCAGCTGCTGGCTCACGTCCACCTCGGAATCACGGGCCAGCTGGCGGATCTGCTCGATCTGCTCCTCGAGCTCCACCAGCGGTTTCTCGAACTCCAGCAGGACGCGGCGGGCCATGGGCGCTCAGGCGGGGGGGATCAGGTGATGGAGAGGCTGGGGATCGCTGCCGGGACGTCCAGGCCGAGGGCCTGGAAGCCGTGGCGAAGGGAGGCGGCGCCGATCAGGTCCATCTTCTCGAGGGTGATGTGGTTGCGGCCCCAGCTGAAGTTGGTGTGCAGCCCTTCGAACTCCAGCAGCATCGCTTCGGCGAAGCAGGCGAACATCTGGCGCTGCGGTCTGGCCATCTCGGCGGCCTCCATCATCTGCCAGCCGATGTCGGAGCCGAATTCAACGATGCCCCCCTTGAGCACGTGGATGCCCTCGCCGGCAGCCCGGGTGTCCAGGTTCTTGGGGTAGCCGCCGTCGACCATCAGGCAGGGACGGGGCAGCTTGCTGGGGTCGATGTTGCTGGCCTGGGCCAGGCTGGCGACCCAGACCACCACGTCGGCTTCGGCCAGGGCGTCCTCCAGGGGCAGGATGCGGCCGCCACCAAGTTCCTGCTGGAGATCGGCCAGGGGCTGGGGCCGGCGGGCCACCAGCAGCAGCTCCTGCACGCCGGTGCGCTGGGAGAGCCAGCGGCAGACGGCGCTGCCGATGTCACCGGTGGCGCCCACCACCGCCACCTTGGCCCGGCGCAGGTCGATGCCCAGCTTCGGGGCATTCTCCTCCACCTGACGGCAGAGGACCCAGGCGGTGTGGGTGTTGCCGGTGGTGAAGCGAGTCCAGTCCAGGGTGGTGGCGCGCACCTGCTGCTCCCGCAGCAGCTTGAAGTCCTCGAAGATGATCGAGGTGAAGCCCCCTAGGGCGGTGATGTCGATGCCGGTCTTCTGGGCCAGCTCCATGGCGTTGAGGACCTTGCGCTTGGCCGTCTTGAAACGGCTCAGCATCTCGGGCACGAACACCGAATCGATGTAGGCCCCTTCGATGCGTTTGCCCGTGGGGCTGGTGACACTGATCCGCTCCACCAGCTGGGGGGGGGCGCTGCACCACATGTCCAGATCCCCCGCTGCGTACTCCTCGAAACCCAGGCTTCGCGCCAGGTTGCGGGCCGACTCGAAGCTGGTGGAATGACCGATCAGGCCGAACATGCAGGAAGGAGAAAGCGGCGGCAGGGGCGGGGCCGGATGTCGCCGACGCTACATCCTCCCCAGGGACGGGGAAGGGGGCGGCTCAGCCCACCAGGGCCGCGGCGGCCATCCGGGCGATTTCCCTGGGGGTGAAGCCGATGTCGGTGAGGGCGTCCTGGTAGGCGATCAGGAAATCCTCGATCAGGTCCTCCTTCTCCATGTGGAGCACGGCGGCGTCGGCGGCCACCCGCTCGAGCATCCGGCGCACGTGGGGGAGGTTGTCGCGGTTGGCCTGCTCCAGCTCGGCGCGGGACTCCTCGAGATGGGCCTTGAGCCACTCCTGGCCGTAGTTGAGGTGGGTGTACTCGTCCTTGACGACCCCTTCGGTGATCTTGCGGGCGAACGGATCGGCGACAGGGATATAGATGTGGTAAGCCGAGATGGCGAAGGCTTCGATCAGCAGGGCCTGGATCAGCAGGCAGGTGACCACCTTGCCCTCCTTCAGGGCCGCCTGGAAGTTGTTGCGCAGGGGGGAGAAGAACTCCTGGGCGAAGGGCATGTCGGCGGTGACGCCGAGGTTGTTGCCGCAGGCGGTGAAGCCCTTCATGTGCTTCAGCTCCATCCGGGCCAGGCGGGCCAGTTCCTCGGCCTGGTCGGGCAGCAGGGTGCCGAGGGACATGTAGTTGTCGTGAGCTTCCTGCTCACCTTCGATCACGATCGCGTTGATGCGGCTGTAGGCGTCCTTGTAGGCGTCGGTGCTGAAGTCGGGCAGGTCGCTCCCCTCGATCGGGCCCACCGGATCCAGAGAGGAATCGACGGACGTGGTGGTTGCGACGGTGGGCATGGGAACCACGGGGATAAGCAATCCCACGACTTTAGTCACGCTCCGCCGGATGTCGGCGGCCAGTCGCTGTGCAGCAGGGCCTCCAGCCGCCGCTCCCAGCTCTCCACCAGCCGCCCGAACAGCTGCTCGCCCAGCTCCTCGCTGGCACCGGACGGGTCGCCGATCACGCCGCTGGCACTGATCTCCCGGGTGCGCCAGGAGCTCGGGCAGGCCCCTTCCAGGCTCCAGCCGGCGGGCGGGGCCTGGCCCTCACCGGGGCCGTCGGCGGCGGGGAGCGGCCCGGCGAGGGCCGGTTCGAGAAACAACATCAGACTGGTCTCGGCCAGGCCGGCGTGGAGGCCGTTGCTGCGTTCCGGTTCGGGGATCAGCGCTCCGAGCCCATCGACGCCGCGCCACAGGAAGCAGGGCAGTACGGCCAGGGAGGGTTCCACCACCCGCAGCTCCCGGGCCGCCGCCTCCAGCAGGCCGATCTGGCCGCCATGGGCGTTGAAGAGCACCAGCCGCTGGAAGCCCGCGGCCGCAATCCCTTTGCCCACGGCGCGCACCAGGTCGATCAGCAGCTCCGCCGGCAGGCTCAGGGTCCCCGGGAAGCCCAGGTGCTCCGGGGAGAAGCCGAGGCTCTGCAGCGGCAGACGCCAGATCGGCAGGTCGGGATCGAGCCGGTCCAGCACCGCTTCGGCCACCCGTTCGGCGAACAGGGCGTCGGTGCCGAGGGGCAGCAGTGGCCCGTGCTGCTCGACGGCGCCCAGGGGCCAGAGCACCGTGCTGCCCGGCCGGGCCGCCTGCTCACGCACCGTGGTCCAGCTGAGGCTGGCGAGGCGTCGCTCGGTGCTGGGGGGCATCGGCGGAGGGAGGACCGGCCTCAGAAGGGTGATTCGTACAGTGTGGGGCCCCGTGCTTCGCTGAGGACCTCCATGGCAGGAACCGGCAACCCCGCGCCGCGTCAGCCCAGGAACCCCGCCCAGCGCCCCACGCCGCCGGCGAGGCCTGCCGGGTCGGCCCCGGCGCCGCTGCGCAAGCCCCCCCAGGTGTTGATGATCAAGAAGGAGGACGAGGCGACGCCTGACCCCGCCCTCGCCCCCACCGTCTCGGGCCCGGCCAGCGCCACACCGGTCGCCCCCGCTCCGCCCGCCGCACCCGTGCGGATACCCTCGCCCGCCGCGGACGATGACGCCCGCTTCGATCTGGAGGGCATCGAGGGCCTGACGATGGCCGATCTGCTCGGACCGGCCTCCGACCGGCGTGGCGGTTCCGCCCGCTCGGCCGGCCGGGCCCCCGCCGCCGCCGAGGCCGCCCCTGGGGAGGCCTCCCGCCAGGCCCGCACCGTCGATGATTTCGATTTCGACGAGGAGGCCTTCCTCGCCGCCCTCGATGAGAACGCCCCGGTGGGCACCACCGGCGAGGTGGTCCAGGGGGTGGTGATCGGCATGGAGAGCGACGGTGTCTATGTGGACATCGGCGGCAAGGCCCCCGGTTTCATGCCCAAGAGCGAGTGCGGCCTGGGGGTGATCACCAACCTCAAGGAGCGCTTCCCGAAGGGACTGCCGATCGAGGTGCTCGTCACCCGCGAGCAGAACGCCGACGGCATGGTGACGATCAGCGCCCGCGCCCTGGCCCTGCGCCAGAGCTGGGAGAAGGTGCGCCAGCTGGAGAAGGAGGGCAAGGTGGTGCAGGTCAAGGTGAGCGGCTTCAACCGCGGCGGTGTCACCTGCGACCTGGAGGGCCTGCGGGGCTTCATCCCCCGTTCCCAGCTGAACGAGGGCGAAAACCACGAGGCCCTCATCGGCCAGACCCTGGGCGTCGCCTTCCTGGAGGTCAATGCCGAGACCCGCAAGTTGGTGCTCTCCGAGAAGCGGGCCGCCACCGCCGCCCGTTTCGCCACCCTGGAGGTGGGGCAGCTCGTGGAAGGCCAGGTGGTGTCGATCAAGCCCTACGGCTTCTTTGTCGACCTGGGCGGTGTCAGCGGCCTGCTGCACCAGTCCTCGATCACCGGCGGCGCCCTCAGGGATCTGCGTGAGGTGTTCCAGCAGGGTGAGCATCTCAAGGCCCTGATCACCGCCGTCGACCCCGCCCGGGGCCGCATCGCCCTCAACACCGCCCTGCTCGAAGGCCCCCCCGGTGAGCTGCTGATCGCCAAGGACACCGTGATGGCCGAGGCCGAGGACCGGGCCCACCGGGCCCGCTCGCTGCTGCGCCAGCAGGAACAGGACGCAGGATGAGCCAAGCCGTGCAGGCACCCGGCCCCGACTGGGAGCTGGATTACTACTCCAGGCCGATCCTGGAGGCCGATGGCAAGAAGCGCTGGGAGCTGCTGATCTGCTCGACGGAGGGGCTGCAGCCGGCGCCGGACCCGTTCCGCTGGTCGATGGCCTGCCCGGCCACCAGCGTCAACTCCCAGTGGCTGCGCGGGGCGATCGAGGCGGCCCTGGCGGCGGCCTCCGAGCAGGGCTACGGCCCGCCGCGGCGGCTGCGCTGCTGGCGCGGCTCGATGCGGGCCATGGTGCAGCGGGCGGCCGAAGGGCTCGGCCTGGAGCTGGTGCCGAGCCGGCGCTGCTATGGCCTGGTCGAGTGGCTGCGGGAACGGCAGGCCAGCGTCTACCCGCTGGAGTCCGGCTACATGGCGGGCCCCCTCGCCCCGCCACCGCAGCCGATTCCGCCCGTGGCCCTGCCCCTGCCGGAGGCGGCCCGCGGTGACAGCTGGAGCTGGGCCACCCTCCCGGCCGCCACCCTGGCCGAGGCCGGCGGCTGGGAGATCGCCTTCCCCGGTCTGGTGGCCCTGCCCTCCCAGGTGGATCCCGCCACCCCGGTGCCCGGGATCCGGTTGTTCAGCCGCCGGCGGGCCCTGGCCATCGCCGGCTGGCTGTCCGGCCTGGAGCCGACCCGGCTGGAGGTCAGCGGCGGCCAGCTGGTGCTGGAGGCCGGTCTTGAGGATCGCTGGATCCTGGCGCGACTGCCGGAGGAGGAGGCACGGCTGGCCCAGCAGGCCCTGGCGGAGGCCCGGGAGCGGGCCGGCGGCCTTCAGTTCATCGCCATCCAGGCCAGCGAGGAGGCCTCCAGCCTTGAGGGCTTCTGGCTGCTGCGCGACCTGCCCGAGGGCTGAGGCGCATGGCTGAGGCGCTCGAGCCCCCCTTCGATCGGCCGGATGCCGGCTTCAACGACCTTCCCGGCTGGACCTGGGTTGGCACCTATGGCGGCCACTATCTCCAGTGCGACCTGCTGGCGGCGTTCGAGCACGGCTTCTTCACCCGCCAGTGGCAGGGCCGGCCGCCGGAGGAGCTGGCCGGTGCCCTCAGTGCCGGCGTCAGCGTGCACCGCACCCGCCAGGTGCATGGCGGTGCGGTGCTGGCCGCCTCCGCCGCCGACCGGGAGCCCTGGCCGGAGGCCGACGGACTGCGCAGCGACCGGGGCGGCCAGAGCCTCTGGGTGTGCGGGGCCGACTGCACCCCCGTGCTGATCGCCGACCCCGCCAGCGGCCGGGTGGCGGCCTGCCACGCGGGCTGGCGCGGGGTCGCCGCCAGGATCGTGCCGGCGGCGGTCGAGGCGCTGGTGGCGGGTGGCGCCAGCCGGGACCGGCTTCTGGTGGCGCTCGGTCCGGCCGTGGCCGGCTTCCGCTATCAGGTGGAGCGCCCCGTGACCCTGCAGGTGGCCGCCGCCATGGTGGCCGAGGGCAGCGGGCCGCCGCCGGAGGAGCGGGCCCTGGCCGATCTGGAGCGCTGCGGCGCCCTGCTGCCGGATCCCGCCCCCGGCCGGGATCGGCTGGACATCCGACGGGCCACGGCGCTGCAGCTGGAACGGCAGGGGATTGCCCCGGAGCGGATCGGCCTCTGCCCGCTCTGCACCATGGCCGAACCGGCCCTGTTCCATTCCTGGCGCCGCGACGGGGTCAGGGCGGTGCAGTGGAGCGGTGTGGTGTCGCAAGGCTGAGCGCCACCGCTTCGGCCACCTTGATGCCGTCGATCGCCGCCGACAGGATGCCGCCGGCATGGCCGGCCCCCTCCCCGGCCGGGAAGAGTCCCGGGGTGTTGAGGCTCTCGAGCCCGGTGGGGTGGCGCTGCAGCCGCAGGGGCGAGGATGTGCGGGTCTCGACGCCGGTCAGCAGGGCCCCCGCCATGGCGTAGCCGGGGATGCGGCGGGCGAAGACCGGCAGGGCCTCCCGGATCGCGTCGAGCACGTACGTCGGCAGGCAACCGTCCAGGCTGCCGAAGCGCAGGCCGGGCTGGTAGGAGCCCACCACGGCCTCCGGGGGCGGCTCCTGGCTGGGTCTCTGCCCAAGGAAATCCTCCAGCCACTGGGCCGGGGCCCGGTAGTCTCCGCCACCGGCGTGGAAGGCCTGCCGTTCCCAGTGGCGCTGGAAGGCGATCCCGGCCAGGGCCTCCTCCCCCTCCTGGGCGTAGGGCGCCAGATCCTCCTGGGAGATGGGCACCACCAGGCCGCTGTTGGCATTGCGCTCCCGGCGGGAGTGCTGGCTCATGCCATTGGTGACGACGCAGCCCTCCTCCGAGGTGGCCCCCACCACCAGGCCGCCGGGACACATGCAGAAGCTGTAGACGCTGCGGCCGGCGCCGGCCCCCCCTTCGCCGCTGCAGTGGTGCACCAGCTTGTACTCGGCGGGGCCGAGCCGCGGATGGCCGGCGGCCTCCCCCCAGCGGGCCCGGTCGACCAGGGCCTGGGGATGTTCGATCCGTACCCCGATCGCAAAGGGCTTCGGCTCGATGGCCACACCGAGGCGGTGCAGCATCGCGAAGGTGTCCCGGGCGCTGTGGCCCGGCGCCAGCACCAGATGCTGGGTGGTGATGGCCGTGCCGTCGGCCAGCCGCACCCCGGCCAGGCGCCGCTCGGCTCCGTCCCCCAGCAGCAGCTCGACCACGTGCTGACCGAAACGGACCTCGCCCCCCAGGGCCTCGATCCGGGCCCGCAGCCCACGCACCACCGTGGCCAGCTTGAAGGTGCCGATGTGGGGGTGGTGGAGGGTGAGGATCTCCGGATCGGCCCCGGCCGCCACCAGCTCCTCCAGCACCTTGCGGATGTAGGCGGGGTTCTCGCTCACCTGGCTGTAGAGCTTGCCGTCGGAGAAGGTGCCCGCTCCCCCTTCGCCGAACTGCGCATTGGAGCCGGGATCGAAGCGGCGGCGGCCCTGCCAGAAGCCGAAGGTGTCCGCGGTGCGCTCCTTCACCGCCTTGCCACGCTCCAGCAGCAGCGGCCGCCAGCCCATCTGGGCCAGAAGCAGGGCGGCGAAGTAGCCGCAGGGTCCGGCGCCCACCACCACCGGGCGCAGTTCCGAGGAGGCCCCTTCGGCCCGGGCCACCGGGCGGTAGCGGCTGTCCGGGGTCGGACGCAGATGGGGGTCATCGGCGTAGCGCCGCAGCAGGCGGCGCCTGGCGCCGGACTCAAGCTCCAGGTCGAGGCAGTACACCAGGGCGATGGCACCGCGCCGCCGGGCATCGACGCTGCGCTTCACCAGGTGATGGCCGCGCAGCTCACCGGGGGCGAGCCGCAGCCGGCGAGTGATGGCCGCCTCCAGGTCGGCGGCGCTGTGGTCGAGCGGCAGTTTCAGCTCGCTGAGGCGCAGCACGGCCGTGGCAGTTGGAGGGCTGCTGGCGTTCTAGGGCACGGCGGGGCGGGCGCCAACGCTCGTGGCGTCCCCTGCCGATCAGCCGCGGAAGGTGCCATGGTGGAACCTGATCGTGCCTGGGGGCGGATTTCGGATGGGTCTGGCTCACTGCCCCCTCTGCATGGGTCTGGCGGCGCTCTGCGCGGTGCGCTGCGGTGCCCATGCCCTGCTGCTCTGGCGCCTCTGGTTCGAGGGAGGCCGGGCGCCGGCGGGCCCAGCGCCGGTGCGGCTCCGCCAGGCCGCTTGCTGAGGGGAACCGGACACAGCCCCGTCAGGCCCTGCCACCCGGGCCGGCGGCGTCCAGCTCGGCTTCCATGGCAGCGATGGCGATGCGGGTAGGCACCACCGCGTCGGGGTTGAGGCTGATCGAGTCGATCCCCTCCTCCACCAGGAAGCGGGCGAAGTCGGGGTAGTCGCTGGGGGCCTGGCCGCAGATGCCGATCTTGCGGCCGCAGCGGCTGGCTGTGCGGATCGCCAGCCGGATCATGTCCTTGACGGTGGCATGCCGCTCGTCGAACAGGTCCGCCACCAGGGCCGAGTCCCGGTCGAGCCCCAGGGTGAGCTGGGTGAGGTCGTTGGAGCCGATCGAGAAGCCGTCGAAGCGTTCGGCGAAGGCCTCGGCACCGATCACGTTGCTCGGCAGTTCGCACATCACGTACACCTCCAGGCCGTCCCGCCCCCGCACCAGCCCCTCGCCGGCCATCACCTCCAGCACCCGATCCCCCTCCTCGGGGGTGCGACAGAAGGGAACCATCGGAATCACGTTGGCCAGCCCCATCGACTCCCGCACCCGGCGCAGGGCCCGGCACTCCAGCGCGAAGGCGGCACGGAAGGCGGGGGCGTAGTAGCGCGAGGCCCCGCGCCAGCCGATCATCGGGTTTTCCTCCGCCGGCTCGAAGGCCGCCCCGCCCAGCAGACGCGCGTATTCGTTGCTCTTGAAGTCGGAGAAGCGCAGGATCACCGGCCGGGGATGGAAGGCGGCGGCGATCCGGGCCATGCCCTGGCTGAGCAGGTCCACGTAGTAGTCGGCCGGCGCGTCGTATCCCGCCACCAGTTCGGCGATGGCGGCCCGGTCGGCCGCCGCCGTCACCCGCTCGGGCTCCAGCAGGGCCATCGGGTGCACCCGGATGTGGTTGGCGATGATGAACTCCAGCCGGGCCAGGCCCACCCCGTCGCAGGGGATCGAGGCCAGGTGGAAGGCCTCCTCGGGGTTGCCCACGTTCATCAGGATCCGGGTGCGGGTGGCCGGCAGGTCGCCGATGGCCTGTTCCTCCACACGGAACGGCACCGCCCCCCGGTAGACGTGGCCCACGTCCCCCTCGCAGCAGCTCAGGGTGATGCCGTCACCGTCGGCGATCCGGGCGGTGCCGTCGCCCGTGCCGACGATCGCCGTCAGGCCCATCTCCCGGGCGATGATCGCGGCGTGGCAGGTGCGGCCCCCCTGGTCGGTGACCACGCCGCTGGCCTTGCGCAGGATCGGCTCCCAGTCGGGGTCCGTGCGGCGGGTCACCAGCAGGTCGCCGTCCATGAACCGGGCGATCTCGCCCGGATCGCTGATCACCCGGGCCCGGCCGCTGCTCACCGAGGCGCCGATGGCCCGGCCGCTGGTGATCACTTCGGCCGTGTGCGGCTCCAGGTGCCAGCTGCGCAGCACCGCCCCGCCCCGGCGGGATTCCACCGTTTCCGGCCGGGCCTGGAGGATGAACAGCTCGCCGCTGAGGCCGTCCTTGGCCCATTCGATGTCCATCGGGGTGGGCACCCCGCGGCGTTCCCCGTAGTGGCGTTCGATCACGCAGGCCCAGCGCGCCAGCGTCAGCGCCTCCGCGTCGCCGAGGGCGAAGCGCCGGCTGTCTTCCAGGGACACGGCCTCGTTGCGTACCGCCCGGCCATCGCCGCTGCCGGGGTCGGCATAGACCATCCGCAGGGCCTTGCTGCCCAGCCGCCGGCTCAGGATCGGGGCGAACCCCTGCTCCAGGGTGGGCTTGAAGATCAGCCACTCATCCGGGTTCACGGCGCCCTGCACCACGTTCTCCCCGAGCCCCCAGGCGGCGGTCAGCAGCACGGCGTCGCGGAAGCCGGTTTCGGTGTCGATGCTGAACATCACTCCGGAACTGGCCAGATCGGAGCGCACCATGCGCTGCACCCCGATCGAGAGGGCCACGTCCAGGTGATCGAAGCCGTGCTGCTGCCGGTAGACGATGGCCCGGTCGGTGAACAGCGACGCGTAGCAGCGCCGGCAGGCCTCCAGCAGCGCCGCCTCGCCCTCAACGTGCAGAAAGGTCTCCTGCTGCCCGGCGAAGCTGGCCTCCGGCAGATCCTCGGCCGTGGCGCTGGAGCGCACCGCCACCACGGCCTGGCCGCCACCGGAGGCCAGCTCCCCGCTGAGCTCCCGGTAGGCGGTCACGATCGCCTCGCACAGCGGCGGCGGCAGTTCCGCCCGACCCAGCCGCTCCCGGGCCCCCTGGCCGGCTGCCTGCAGGGCCGCCAGATCGTCGGCATCCAGCCCGTCGAGCAGACCGGTCAGGACCGGCCTGAGCCCGTTGGCGTCGATGAACAGCCGGTAGGCGGCGGCCGTGGTGGCGAAGCCCCCCGGCACCCGGACGCCGGCGGGTTCCAGCCGCTGGATCATCTCGCCGAGGGAGGCGTTCTTGCCGCCCACCTCGGCGATGGCGTCAAGGCCGACCTCGGCCAAGGGCACGACAAGCCGATCGGAGTTCCCCATCCCCTTCGCCCTGACTGAGCCAACTCTGGGCCCGACCACCCCCGGCGGCGCCGGGCTGTGATCTTTGGTCGTCGCTCAGGGTTCGGGGTTGGCGTCCGCGTCGGCGTCGGTGGGGGTCGGGGCAGATTCGGGCAGCAGCTGGGCCAGCAGGCCGGCTCCCATCAGGACGCCGCCGAGCGTCAGTGCCAGGCCCCGGTTGGCGGCGGCGGGGCCGTCGACCCAGGTGCCGGCGGCCAGGAAGGCCCCGCCCAGCAGCAGGGTGGGCACCAGCACAATGCCCTTGGCGGTGCGGTTGAGGCTCATGGGCAGGTCTCCGGACGGGCCAGGCCGGCTCCGATCAGGCCGCTGGCGATGTCATCGCCGCTGGCCAGCAGGCTCACCCGGGCCAGCAGGGTGCCGTCCCGCTGGCCCATCGGGCGCAGATTCACCCTGGTGCGGCGGGGCAGGGCCTGGCGCAGCCAGCTGAGCGCCGCGCTCTCCTGGCCTGGCGCCAGTGCCATGCAGGCCAGTTCCACGGGGTAGCTGCGGTTGCCATCACCCACCTGGAGCAGGGTGCCGCTGCGCACCTGGAACACCTCCGCAGCCGCCGCAGCACCCGGAAAGGCGATCACCAGGGCCAGCAGGAGCGCGAGCAGGGTCAGAGCTTGGCGCCGCAACTGGGACAGAACAGGTGGGCACTGGCGGTGGTGCTGCCGCAGGCATTGCATTGGCGAATGGTGTCGATGGCCAGCTCGGGATGGCTGGGCAGGCCCACCATCTGGGCGTTGCTGGCACCGGGGGGCACCATCGGGTAGCAGTTCTCGTTGCGGCGCACGCGCACATCCACGAACACCGGACCCGGATGGGCCAGGGCCTCGGCCAGACCGGACCGCAGCTGGGCCCGGTCGGTGATGCCGATGCCCTTGACCCCGAAGGCCTCCGCCAGGGCGGGGAAGTCCGGCATGCCGCCGGTCATCTCCGAGCTGGAGTAGCGCTCCTCGTAGAAGCTCTCCTGCCACTGGCGCACCATCCCCTGCCAGCCGTTGTTGAGCACCACCACCTTCACCGGCAGCTGGTACTGGCTGAGGGTGCCCAGCTCCTGGATGTTCATCAGGATGCTGGCATCCCCGGCGACACAGATCACCGTCTCGTCGGGGAAGGCGGTCTGGACGCCCATGGCGGCCGGCATGCCGAAGCCCATGGTGCCCAGGCCGGCACTGCTGATCCAGCGCCGGGGTCCGTTGCGCAGGAACTGGGCCGCCCACATCTGGTGCTGGCCCACGTCGGTGGTGAAGAAGGCCTCGGAGGCCAGCTCCCGCAGGGCGATCACCACCTCCTGCGGGGCGATCTCGCCGGTGGGCTGGGGGATCACCAGGGGGTAGTGGTGCTTCCAGGTGTCGATGCGCTCCAGCCAGGCATCGGTGCGGCGGTTGGAACCTTCGCCCACCGAGGCCTGCAGCAGGGCCTCCAGGGCCTGCTTGACATCGGAGACGACCGGCACCTCGGGCACCCGGTTCTTGCCCACCTCGGCCGCATCGATGTCGATGTGGATCACCTGGGCCCGGGGGGCGAAGCTGTCGAGGCGGCCGGTGACCCGGTCATCGAAGCGGGCCCCGACGGCGATCAGCAGGTCGCACTCGGTGACGGCGAAGTTGGCGTAGGCGGTCCCGTGCATGCCGAGCATGCCGACGGAGAGGGGATGGTTCTCGTCAAAGGCCCCCTTGCCCATCAGGGTGGTGGTGACCGGCAGCCGGAACCGTTCCGCCAGCTGGTGCACCTCGGCGTGGGCGTCGGAGGCGATGGCGCCGCCGCCGACGTAGAGCAGGGGACGGCGGGCCTGGCGGATCAGGGCCAGGGCGCCCTCAATGGCCTCCGGCCTGGGGGCCGGTGGACGCTTGAAGCCCGAGGGGATCGCCGATCCCGGGGCCACGGGGGTGTAGTCGAACTCCTCGGCGCCCACATCCTTGGGCACGTCGATCAGCACCGGCCCCGGACGGCCGCTGGCGGCGATCAGGAAGGCTTCGGCCACGATGCGGCCGATGTCGGCGGGGTCGCGCACCACCCAGGAGTGCTTCACGATCGGCAGGGTGATGCCGAAGATGTCGGTTTCCTGGAAGGCATCGGTGCCGATGGCGGCCCGGGGCACCTGGCCGGTGATGACCACCATCGGCACCGAATCCATCTGGGCGGTGGCGATGCCGGTGACCAGGTTGGTGGCGCCGGGGCCGGAGGTGCCGAAGCAGACGCCCACCCGGCCGGTGGCACGGGCGTAGGCGTCGGCGGCGTGGGTGCCGCCCTGCTCATGGCGCACCAGGATGTGCTTCAGCCAGCCCCGGGCCTCCGCCTTGTGGAGCTCGTCGTAGATGGGGAGGATCGCGCCGCCCGGGTAGCCGAAGATGTGGCGGACGCCGTGGCGGTGCAGGGCATCCATCAGGGCGTAGCCCCCGCTCACCCGCATCGGCGCCGACGACGGTTGGGAGGCCTCAGGCGTGGGGGCACTGGGGCTGCTGGTCCCGGCGGCGGCGATGGCGGAGGGAAGGGGCGTGAGCGTCACGGCGGCGGCTGGGGTCGGGCGAGGGGAGGGAGTCGTTCAGGATGGGAGAGCGGTCGGCCCGGGAGCCAGGCGTCCGGGCAGAGGTCTCGGAACCATCAGCGGAAGACACCAAGGTTAGGTCTCTGGAGGGGGTTTGGGTTGCGCTGCCGGCGGCTCTCCGCCATGGCCCGCAACACGCGGGCCGGATCCATCCAGGCGCCCCGGTACCGCATGCCCCAGTGGAGGTGGGGGCCGGTGGTGCTGCCCGTGAGGCCGACATGGGCGATCACCTGGCCGGTGGACACCCGCTGCCCCTCCCGGAGCAGGACGCCGCCGCTGCGGTAGACACCATTGCCGGCCTGGCCCCCGAGGTGGCAGTAGATGTGTTCGTAGCTGCCCGAGCGGATCACCAGTCCGTTGCCGCAGCCGCCGTCGACGATCACCTCGCTCACCGTTCCCGCCCACCAGCTGCGGATCGGCGATCCCAGGGGCGCCGCGATGTCGATGCCGTAGTGGGGACGGACGTCGCCGCTGAGGGGGTGGGAGCGCATGCCGAAACCGCTTGTGTAGCCCGAGAAGGTCGCCACCGGAAACACCCCCCGACCCCAGAGGCTGGCGCTGCGGGCCTCGGCGGGCAGGGCATGGCTGCTCAGCCCCAGGGTGGCGGCGATCACCAGAGACCGGCTCCGCAGGCCGGCTCGCCTTGGGCGATCAGAGCAGTCCAAGGGCATGCAGGGGGCCGTGACCGGTGAGCAATTCCAGCAGAAAAGCGGAGAATCCGACCATCGCCAGGCGACCATTCCAGACCTCGGAGCTGTTGTTCCAGCCCCAGGCCCACTTGTCCTGGGGATAGAGCTTCACCTTCTTGGGCAGCTGGGCCGCCATGTCGAGGTTCACCTCCGGGCCTGCCATGGCTTCGTGCACCAGGTCGGCGAGGCCCTGGATGAAGGTGGGGTCGGTGTCGAGGGCCGGCACCCGGCGGAAGTGGCTGATGCCCGCCTCGGTGGCGATCTCCCGGTACTCGATGTCGATCTCCTCGAGGGTCTCGATGTGTTCGCTCACGAAGCTGATCGGCACCACCACCAGCTCCTGAACGCCCTGCTCGCCTAGTTCCCGCAGGGCGTCCTCGGTGTAGGGCTTGAGCCATTCCACCGGCCCCACCCGGCTCTGGTAGGCGAGGGTGGAGGGGTTGGAGTGGCCCAGCAGCTGTTCGAGGCGCTCCATCACCAGGGCGGCGCAGGCCTCGATCTCCTTCTGGTAGGGGTCGCCGGCCTCCTCCACGTAGCTCTTCGGTACCCCGTGGGCACTGAAGAAGATGTGGGCCGACGCCGGTGCCTCGCAGTTGCCGACCTCCCGGGCAATCAGCCCGGCCATGGCATTGATGTAGCCGGGATGGTCGTACCAGCTGCGGATGCAGCGGATCGGCAGCCGGCGGAAGGCCGGGTCGGCCTGGCGGAGGCGCTGCAGTTCCCGGAAGCTGGAGCCGCTGGTGCTGATCGAGAAGTGGGGATAGAGGGGCAGCACCACCACCTCCTCCACCCCGTCGGCCTTGATGTCGCCCACCGCCGATTCGGTGAAGGGGTGCCAGTAGCGCATCGCCACGTAGCTGGTGGCGTCCACACCCTCCTGGCGCAGGCGGCTCTGCAGCTCCCGGGCCTGCTGCTCGGTGATCCGGCGCAGGGGAGAACCGCCGCCGATGGAGCGGTAGGCCTCCTTCGACTTGCCGCTGCGCAGGGTGCTGATCAGCCAGGCCAGGGGTTTCTGCAGCGCCGGCGTGGGCAGGCGAATGATCTCCGGATCGGAGAACAGGTTGTAGAGGAATGGCCCGACGTCCTCGATCCGCTCCGGACCGCCGAGGTTCAGCAGCAGCACGCCGACCCTGGCCATGCCTTCGATCAGAAAGGCAGAGCGTAACCCCGCCTCCCCACCGGCGGCTGCCTGTCGGGTCACCGCCCCCGGCCCTGGCGGCCCCGGGACGGCAGGGGTAGCGTCCGGCCCAGCTCCCCGATCGCCCCACCATCCCCCCGGCCGCCGATCTGACAGAACTGGTGCGGCGGCAGAACCGCCAGCTGGCGGCCTCGGGCACCGGCCTGCGGCTGGAGATCCGCCAGCACCGGCTGGGTCTGCGCGGGCCCCTGCCCTGTCCGAAGGGCACGGCGGCGCGGCCGGTGCAGCGGATCAGCCTGGGGCTGCCGGCCACGGCGGAGGGGGTGGCCGCGGCCCTCGACCAGCTGGCCCGGGTGCGGGAGGCCGTCGAGCGGGGCCGCTTCTCCTGGGAACACTGGCGCCGTCGGCCGGCTCCGCCAGCGCCCTCCCCAGCCGCCGTGGCCGCTGGGGAGCCGTCCCCCGCTCCGGCACCCCCGGCGGCGGGCTCCCCCGCCGAGGCCGCGGGGGTCACGCACCTGCTGGCGGGCTTTGAGGCCGCCTTCTTCGCCGATCCCCGCCGCCGCCGCCGGCCCGCCGGCAGCCGCAGCACCTGGAGCGGCGCCTACCGGCCCTACCTGCGGCGGCTGGCGGCGGTGGCCGCCGCCTCAGGCGCCACGCCGGCGACCGTCGACCTGCCCCTGCTGGAGCAGGTGCTGGAGACCTACCCCCTGGCCAGCCGCAGCCGCCAGCAGTGCGGCCTCGCCCTGGGGGCCCTGGCCCGGCACCTCGAGCTGCCCCTGCCGGCCGACTGGAGCGAGCGCAGCGGCGGCTACGGCCTGCATGTGGCCCGCTTCCGGGGCCTGCCCAGCGACGGGCGCATCCTGGAGCTGGTGGCGGCCATCCCCAATCCCCGCTGGCGTCTGGCCTATGGCCTGATGGCCACCTACGGCCTGCGCAACCACGAGGTGTTCTTCTGCGACCTCTCCGCCCTGGCGCCGGGGGGCGACCAGGTGCTGCGGGTGCTGCCCACCAGCAAGACCGGGGAGCACCAGGTGTGGCCGTTCCAGCCCGACTGGGTGGAGCGCTTCGGCCTGGAGGGCCTGGGGGAGGGCGGCGCCGAGCTGCCGCGGGTGTGCACCGACCTGCGCCGCACCACCCTGCAGCAGGTGGGCCGGCGGGTGGCTGAGCAGTTCCGCCGCTACGGGCTGCCGATCACCCCCTACGACCTGCGCCACGCCTGGGCCGTGCGCACGATCCACATCGGCCTGCCGGACACGGTGGCGGCCCGGATGATGGGCCACTCGGTGGCGATCCACACCCGCACCTACCACCACTGGATCACCCGGCGGGACCAGCAGCAGGCTGTCGACACGGCCCTGGCGCGGCTCCGCCAGAGTGCCCCAAACGGACACCGCTCCCCATGACGGCGAACGCCTCCCCGACCCCTGCCGCCGCGGCGGACGACGCCCTGGCCCTGGACCGCCAGGCCGAGGAGCTGGGCCCGGGGGGCGATCTGGCCCCCGAGGTGGACCAGGAGGCCTACCGCCGCCGCATGCAGCGCCGCCGCGAGGTGCAGCAGCAGCGGGTGGGGGAGCGGAACCTGGAGAAGGGGCTGGTGCTCGTCTTCACCGGCGAGGGCAAGGGCAAGACCACGGCGGCCCTGGGCCTGGTGCTGCGCACCCTGGGCCATGGTGGCAAGGTGGCGGTGGTGCAGTTCATCAAGGGCGGCTGGCAGCCTGGGGAGGCCCGGGCCCTGGAGCGCTTCGGCGACGACCTCCACTGGCATGCCCTGGGGGAGGGCTTCACCTGGGAGACCCAGGACCGGGAGCGCGACCGCCAGCTGGTGCACAGCGCCTGGGAGCACTCCTGCGCCTACCTCGCCGACGGCGAGCGCAAGCTGGTGGTGCTCGATGAGATCAACGTGGCCCTCAAGCTGGGCTACCTCGAGCCCGAGCGGGTGCTGGAGGGTCTGGCCCTGCGCCCGCCCCTCACCCACGTGGCCCTCACCGGCCGCGGCGCGCCGCCTGCCCTGCTGGAGCGGGCCGATCTGGTCACGGAGATGAGGGTGGTGCGCCACCCCTTCCGGGAGCAGGGGGTCAAGGCCCAGGCGGGCATCGAGTACTGAGACCTCCCCCGGCCATCGCCGGGGTCAGCCCAGGTCGTTCCGCAGCCGGGCCAGGCTGCAGACCAGCACCGACAGGCCGCTGACCAGCAGGGCCCGGTGCACCTCCGGCTCGCCCCAGAACCCCGGGCTGCCGCTGGCCCGGTCCAGGGCCGAGAGCGTGAGCCGGGCCATCACGTCGCTGCCGCGGGGGCCGCAGGGGCCATGGGGAACTGGAGATCCGGGCGGGTCGACGGCCATGGCGGTGCTCCTTTGGAGCAGTGAAGCGGGTGTCGCCGGCGCCGGCAAGCTGGTGGCGGCGCGGGAGGGGTTGCTACTGTTCGGCCGATCGCACGAGTCGATGGCCTACAGGCGCGTTCTCCTCAAACTCAGCGGTGAAGCGCTGATGGGTGACCAGGGCTATGGGATCGATCCCGCCATCGTTCAATCGATCGCCAAGGATGTGGTCGAGGTGGTCTCCGGCGGCACCCAGCTGGCGATCGTCGTCGGCGGCGGCAACATCTTCCGGGGCCTGAAGGGCTCGGCGGCGGGTATGGACCGGGCCACCGCCGACTACGTCGGCATGCTGGCGACGGTGATGAATGCCATCACCCTGCAGGACGGCCTTGAGCGGGCCGGGGTGCCCACCCGCGTCCAGAGCGCCATCTCCATGCAGGAGGTGGCCGAGCCCTACATCCGCCGCCGGGCCATCCGCCATCTGGAAAAGGGTCGGGTGGTGATCTTCGGCGCCGGCTGCGGCAACCCCTTCTTCACCACCGACACCACGGCCGCCCTGCGGGCGGCGGAAATCAACGCCGACGTGATCTTCAAGGCCACCAAGGTGGACGGCGTCTACGACAAGGATCCCGCCAAGCACAGCGACGCGGTCCGCTACGAGACCCTCACCTTCCTCGACGTGCTGAGCGGCGAACTGGAGGTGATGGACAGCACCGCCATCGCGCTGTGCAAGGACAATGCGATCCCGATCGTGGTCTTCGACCTGTTCGGCTCGGGCAACATCGGACGGGCGGTCGCCGGTGAGCCCATCGGAACCAGCATCGTGCCGGCGCCCCGCCGCTGACCCCCCTCCCCACCACCCTTCCCCTGCCATGGATCTCGAAGCCAGCATGCGCAAGTCGGTGGAAGCCACCCAGCGCACCTTCAACACCATCCGCACCGGCCGGGCCAACCCCTCCCTGCTCGACAAGCTGACCGTCGAGTACTACGGCTCCGAAACGCCGCTCAAGTCGCTGGCGACGATCTCCACCCCCGACGCCCAGACGATCCAGATCCAGCCCTTCGACAAGGGCTCCATGGCGCTGATCGAGAAGGCGATCGCCATGAGCGATCTGGGCCTGACCCCCAACAACGACGGCCGGGTGATCCGCATCAACATCCCGCCCCTCACCGAAGACCGCCGCAAGGAGCTCTGCAAGCTCGCGGCCAAATATGCCGAGGAGGGCAAGGTGGGTCTGCGCAACCTCCGCCGCGAGGGCGTCGACCGGATCAAGAAGCAGGAGAAGGACGGTGAGCTCTCCGAGGACCAGAGCCATGACGAGCAGGAGAAGGTCCAGAAGCTGACCGACCGCTACATCGCCGAGCTGGAGAAGAAGCTGGCCGAGAAGGAAGCCGACATCCTCAAGGTGTGAGCAGCCCTGCCGATGCCGACGTGATCGTCGTCGGGGCGGGCCCCGCCGGCGGCGCGGCGGCGTTCCACCTGGCCAGCCGGGGGCGCCGGGTGATCCAGCTGGAGGCCCAGGCGCCGGGGCGGTCCAAGCCCTGCGGCGGTGGCATGGCCGCCTCGGTGCAGCGCTGGTTCCCCTTCGACCTGAGCCCCGCCGTCGACCAGGTGATCCGCCGCGTGCGGTTCACCTGGTGCCTGGAGGATCCGGTGACGGCCGAGCTGCCCGGTGAGGCTCCGTTCTGGATCGTGCGCCGCAGCGTCCTCGATGGCTTTCTGGGACAGCAGGTGGTCGAGGCCGGCGGCGATCTGCGCCATGGCTGCCGCGCCGAGCGGATCGAGCGCACTGGCGATGGCCTCTGGGAGGTCGCCGGTCCGGGGGATCTGCGGCTGCGGGCCAGGGCCGTGGTGATCGCCGACGGCTCCGGCTCCCGCTTCGCGGCGCCCCTGGGCCTGGGCCCGGCCCGGCCCCGCTTCGCCGCCACCGTGTCGGTGGAAGTGGCGGCGGATCCCGATCCCGCCGACATGGCGCGCTTCGAGTTCGGCCTGGTGCACCACGGCTTCTGCTGGGTGTTTCCGCGCCGGGGCGGCTACAGCATCGGGGTGGGCACCTTCGTCGGCCAGCAGGAGGCCGCCAGCGAGGCGGTGCTCTCCGCCCTGCTGCCCAGCCTGGGGCTGCCGGCTTCAGCGGGGGAGCGGCGCCACGGGCAGCTGCGCCTCTGGAACGGCCACCACCCCCTCCATGGACCTGGCCTGGTGGCGGTCGGTGATGCCGCTTCGCTCTGCGATCCCTTCCTGGCCGAGGGCCTGCGCCCGTCGCTGCTGAGCGGCTGCGAAGCGGCCGCGGCCCTCGACCGCTGGCTCGACGGCGACGCCCCCGCCCTGGAGCACTACAGCCTGCGCATGCGCGAGGCCTGGGGTGATTCGATGGCCTGGGGCAAACGCATCGCCCAGGTGTTCTACCGGGTGCCGCGGGTGGGCTACCAGCTCGGCATCAAGCGGCCCACCGCGCCCCAGCGCATCGCCCAGATCCTCTCCGGAGAGATGGGTTACGGCGAGATCGCCCAGCGGGTGATTCGGCGGTTGCTCTTCCAGCGGGGCTGACTGGCCAGGCTCGCCGCCGGGGGCCGACCGGACTCAGTTGCGGGTCACCCCCTTGAGGTCCCGCAGGCGCTGGTCGATGGAGCCCAGCAGCTCGATGGCGAACATGGGCGCCTCCTGGACGGCGAACAGGAACTTCTCACGGTTCATCACCAGCAGTCGGCAGGGGGTGAGGGCCGTGGCATGGCCGTAGCGGCGGTGGTCCTGGGTGACCAGGGCCCCGGCCCCGAAGACGTCGCCGGCCTGGATGTCCTCGTGGCCGGCATCGGCGTTCCAGCTCAGCCGCACCGTCCCCTCCAGCAGGCCGAACATGCAGTCGCCGGGTTCGCCGGCGCGGAAAATGACGGAACCGGCCTCGACGTCCCTCACCTCACCCTTGTCGGCGAGGGCGCGCATGGTGTCGAGGGCGTGGACGGGGTGGGCCATGCGTGAGCTGAAAGGTGGCATATCCTTGCCCATCAAGGTGAACAACCGTTCAAGGACGGGGCCGCTGCCGGGCGGCCCGGCCCTCAGCGGCTGATCGCCAGCGGAGCACCCAGGCCGCCGCGCACATCCTCGGGGGCGAGGCGACCGTCGTTGTCGGTGTCGAGGGCGTCGAAGACGGCATCGCTGCCGAGCCATTCCTCCCGGGTGATGCAGCCGTCGCCGTCGAGATCGTTGAGCAGGAAGATCTCGTGCACCGCGTGGGTGAAGGCGGCCCCGCCCTCGATCACGGCCAGGCGATGGGCCAGCTGGCCTTCCAGGGTCTCGATCGCCTTGGAGAAGCCCCGGATGCCCTCGTCCAGCTTCTCGCTGGCCATGGCGTCCTCGGCCATCATCGTGCGGAAGGTGGCCTCATCGACATGGATCCGCTCTTCGCTGGCCCCTGGATGGGCGGCATCGAGGCGCCGCTCCAGCGGGTCGTCGCTCTGGCGCAGCTGGTCCATGAGGGCCGGGGAGATGGTCAGCAGGTCGCAGCCGGCGAGTTCGACGATCTCGTCGATGTTGCGGAAGCTGGCCCCCATCACCTCGGTCCCGTAGCCGTGGGTCTTGAAGTAGTTGAAGATCCGTGTCACCGAGAGCACGCCGGGATCCTCCGCCCCGGGATAGCTCTCGCGACCGGTGGACTTCTTGTACCAGTCGAGGATGCGCCCGACGAACGGTGAGATCAGGGTGATGCCCGCCTCGGCGCAGGCCACGGCCTGGGCAAAGCCGAACAGCAGGGTGAGGTTGCAGTGGATCCCCTCGCGCTCGAGCACCTCCGCCGCCTTGATGCCCTCCCAGGTGGAGGCGATCTTGATCAGCACCCGGTCGGTGCCGATGCCCGCCTGGGCGTAGAGGCCGATCAGCTTGCGGGCCTTGGTGATGGTGGCTTCGGTGTCGTAGCTGAGACGCGCGTCCACCTCGGTGGAGACCCGTCCCGGGACGATCCTGAGGATCTCCTTGCCGAAGGTGACGCTGATCTCATCAATGGCTTCGCGCACCACGTCCTCGGCGGGTGCCTCGGCACCGATCACCTCCCGGGATTCCCGCAGGGACCGGTCGATCAGATCCTGGTAGGTGGGGATCTGGGCGGCGGCCAGGATCAGGGACGGGTTGGTGGTGGCATCCCGCGGCGTGAACTGACGGATCGCGTCGATGTCGCCGGTGTCGGCCACGACCACGGTCATGGCGGCCAGTTGTTCGAGAAGGTTGGCCATCGTGGAGCGGTGTCGGGCGCGATGTCTGCTGGTCCCGACGCTAGCCATGGCCTCCTTCGGGGACGCAACGTGGTTGTGGGAATGAGGACAGGCTGGCTCAGGAGCGGGAGGCCTTGGCGGCGACCCGGGCGGAGGGCTGGCTGGGGGGCACCTTCTCGATCACCAGCAGGGCCTCGGCGATCTGACGGGCCACCGGCAGGGCCACGGTGGAGCCGTAGGCATTCCCCCCCTGGGGCTCGTCGACCACCACCAGCACCACGTAGCTGGGATCATCCGCCGGCAGGATCGCCACGAAGCTGCAGATCCGGGCCCCGGGGATGTACACCCCGTTGCGGGCCTTCTGGGCCGTGCCCGTCTTGCCGGCGATCCGGTAGCCGGGGATCTTCATCCCCTTGCCCGAGCCGTTCTCCACCACGGTCTCCATCCAGTCGACGACGGTGCGGGTGACAGACGGGTCCAGCAACTGGACGCCCGTGGGGGCGGTGGCGCTGGCGAGGGCATCGCCGGAGCGGAGACCGCGGGTGATGTGGGGGCTCACCAACCGGCCGCCGTTGGCGAGCATCCCGTGCAACTGCAGCAGCTTGAGGGGGGTCAGGGAGAAGCCCTGGCCGAAGGCCGCCACCGCCGGCTCGATCGGCGCCGAGGTGAACTCACTGCGGCTCTTCAGCTGGCCGGCCACGGCCCCGGGCAGGTCCGTGTCCGGCATCTCGTCGATGCCGAAGGCCCGCAGCCAGTGCCAGAAACGATCGCGTTTCACATGGGACATGGCTTTCACCATCCCCACGTTGCTGGACACCTGCAGCACCGTGGGGAAGTCGATCAGGCCATTGGCGCGGCGGTCATGGTTGAAGATCGGCCAGCCACCGATCGTCAGCTGGCCCACGTCGTTCACCTTGTCGCCGGGGCGGATCGCCTTCTCCTGCAGGGCCAGGGCCAGGTTGATGGGCTTGAAGGTGGAGCCGGGCTCATAGAGATCCTGCACCGACCATTCGCGGAACAGGCCGGGGTTGTAATTCCAGAAGCGGTTGGGGTCGTAGGTGGGGGTGGAGGCCAGGGCGAGGATTTCGCCGTTGCGGGCATTCATCACCAGGGCCGCGCCCTGCTTGGCTCGCCACTGCTTCACCTGTTTGGTCAGTGCCTGCTGGGCCACCTGCTGCAGGCGGGCATCCAGGGTGAGCTGGAGCCGCAGGTCGTCCCCGTAGAGCGCCCCGGCCTGGAGACCGTCGGGCAGCGGGGTGCCGTCGGCGCCGCGGCGCATGCTCAGGGTCACCTCCTGGCGGCGCAGGTCCCGGTCCCGGCTCTGCTCCAGGCCCGCCTGGGCGACCCTTTCCAGGTTGAGGAAGCCCACCACGTTGGCGAACAGGGATCCCTGGGGGTAGACGCGCTGGGGGTAAGCCTCCAGATCGAGGCCGCTGATGCCGAGTTCCTTGACCCGGTGGGCGGTTTCCGGATCCAGACCGGTGGCGAGCTTGACGCCGCTGCGGCGGCTGCCGATGGTCTGGAGCAGGTCGGCCGGCGGTTTGGCCAGCACCTTGGACAGCACCCTGACCACATCGGCGGGGGGACGGATCTGCTGGGGCTCGTCGCCGGGAAGATTGAAGTAGCGCGGGTGGGCCCAGAGGGTGTAGCGCTCCTCGTCGAGGGCCACCAGCCGCCCCATCCGGTCGACGATGGTGCGCCGTTTGCCGATGGGGGTGATGGCGTGGGTCTGGATGGCCTTGGCCCGGGCCTGGAGCTCGGGCGCCTGCACCACCTGCAGCCAGGCGAGGCGTCCCGCCAGCCCGACCATGGCCGCGCACAGCAGGAGATACACCGCGAGCATGCGGCCAGGGGAGATGGGCTGGATCTCCACCACCCGGCGGGTTGCCGGTCCCCTGGGGCGGCGTCCGCCCCCGGCGGCGTTCGCCGGGGAGCGGCCCTCGCCAGGCCCGGAACGGGAGGCGGGGGGCATCAGTAGCCGGCCGGGATCGCCCGCAGCTGGAAGCCGGCGAGCAGCGGCAGGGTGGCGCGGGAGCGGCTGCTGCGGGGTTCAGGCAGATGGATGAGCTTGGCGCTGCTGGTGGGCTCCAGCAGGCCGGGGCGCCGCACCAGGCTGAGGTGATGCTGCTCGAGCAGGGCGGAGGACTCCTGCATGCGGTGCTCGAGGGTCTTGGAGGCTTCCAGCCTGGAGAAGCTGTAGGCCCACTGGTTCTGCCAGTGCAGGGTGAGGGCGCTCAGGCCGAGCATCGAAACTCCCAATCCCACCAGGGCGCCGCTGCTGATCCGATGCAGTCCGGCCAGCCAGGGGGCCTGGCGTTCGATCCTGCGGGCCGAGAGGGATCCCTCGATCAGCTGCAGGGGCCTCTGCAGGGGCCTCGGTTTCGGCAGCGCGTTCTGGCTGCGTGGGGCGGGGGTGGCGGCCAAGGGACCTGTAAGGCACTGCGCAAGTGAACCACCCATCAGGGACCGCAGCAAGCAGTGTCAGTCGGCAAGAAAGAGGAGATTCATGAAGGTCATCCCGTTCCAGAGGGCGTGCATCAGCACGGCGCTTCCCAGTCGGCCGCTGCGCCAGCGCAGCCAGCCGAGGCCCAGGCCGAGCACGAACAGCGGGGCCAGTTCCGACAGGCTCAGATGGGCGATCGCGAACACCGACGCGCTCAGCACCACCGCGCCGGCTCCGCCCAGCCGCTGCCCCGCCACCGGCAGCAGTACGCCCCGGAACAGGACCTCCTCGAACAGGGGCGCCACCACCAGGGCGGTGAGGGCGAAACAGGCCAGCGCCAGGGGGTTGGCGCTGGTCAGCACCAGGTCGAGCAGCGGATTGCTGCCGCCCGGGTCGGCCCAGATCCTGTCGATCGCCCAGCTGGAGGCCGTCACCACCGGCAGCACCATCAGCAGGCCGGCCAGCGCCCCGCCGAGGGTGGACCCGGCCGGGCGCCACCTCCACTGCAGCCAGCCGCCCGCCGGAGGCCCCCCCCGCCGCGGCAGCATCAGGGTGAGCAGCAGCAGCGGTGCGGCCATCAGGGCCGCGTAGAGCACCAGCACCTCGATGCCCTGGCTGAGGGCCCTCGGGGCGGCCAGGCGCTGCAGGGCGATCTGGAGCGGCGGCTGCACCACCATCGGCACGAAGACTTCGCCGAGCACGACGAAACCGCCGGCGATCAGCAGGGTCACATCCACGGGGCTCAGGGGCGGGCCCACGAGAGGCGCTGCCGCCGGAAGCCGCTGCCGCCAGGCCAGCCAGCCCTGATGGAGCAGCAGGGCGGCCCCCACCAGCAGGAACAGGGCCGGCAGGGTGGTCACCGCCAGGAGCATCAGCAGCAGCCGGAGGGAGCGCTCCTCCGCCGGACAGGCGCCGTCCCCAGGCAACTGTTCGCAGACCAGCTGCTGCACCATCAGGGGGGCCGACCATGGGGCGAGGAGCTGCTGCCGCTGTTCCGCCGCCACGGCCCGTCCGTCGACCAGCGCCTCGATCAGGGGACGCCGCACGGCGTCCACCTGGGTGGCCAGCTGCCGCAGTTCGGTGTCGTCGTCCAGGGCGGCCGCACTCCCGGTGTCGCGCTCCAGCAGGGCCCGTTCGAGGCGGCGCACCGCCAGCGGCGGCTCCTCGGCGGCCTCCATCTGGCGGCGGAGCTCATCACCCAGCTCCCGGCGCGGGTCTTCGCCGCTGAGCAGCGGCCGCAGCCCCTCCGGAACGGCCTCGGCCGCCAGGGCCGCCAGCTCCAGCTGCCGCAGGCTGAGGGAATCGACCACCGACGGCCGCTCAAGGCTGTCGATCAGCCCGCCCACCCAGAGCAGGGCGCAGAGGGCGAGGCTGAGCAGGGCCAGAAGGGTCTTCCAGCCCGGGGGGGAAGCGGGCGGTCCGGATCGGGAAGGGGTTCCGTTCAACCGGACCACCTCGGGGGCGATGGAAGCTGATTCTCCCCTGCGCCTGGCCACGGCCCGTCCCATACGATGGCCTCGCCTGCGCCACAAGCACCTTGCCCCTTCGCATCGTGCTGGTCCGCCATGGGCTGAGCAGTTTCAACCTGGAGCACCGCATCCAGGGCCGTGACGACCTCTCCAACCTCACCGAGGAGGGGCAGTTCCAGGCCCGCCGCACGGGGGAGGCCCTGGCGGAGCTCGACGTCACCGCCGTCTACAGCTCGCCGCTGCAGCGGGCCAGCGCCACCACGGCCGCCCTGCTGGCCAGCCACGGCTCGCCGCTGGCCCCCGTGTACGACGACGATCTGCTGGAGATCGATCTGGCGCCCTGGAGCGGATTGCTGCGCAGTGAGGTGCGGGCCGTGGATCCGGAGCAGGAGCGCCGCTGGCGCGAGGCCCCCGAGACCATGGAGCTGCGCCGTGCCGACGGCTCCACCTACCGCCCGGTGCCCGAGTTGCTGGAGCAGGCGGGCCGTTTCGCCGATCGGCTGCTGGCCCGCCACGGCGATGACGGCACCGTGCTGGTGGTGGCCCACAACGCGATCCTGCGCTGCCTGGTGCTGCACCTGCTCGGGCTGCCGGCGAGTGGCTTCCTGCGCCTCAGGCTCGACAACGCCTCCATCTCGGTGCTCAACCTGGTCCGCAGCGAAGGCGGGCGGCCCTCGGTGCAGCTGGAATCCCTCAACGGCACCGCCCACCTGGGCACGGCCCTGCCGCCGGTCGGGCCGGGGTGCCGGTTGCTGCTGGTGCGCCATGGCGAGACCGACTGGAACCGGGAGGGACGGTTCCAGGGCCAGATCGACATCCCCCTCAATGGCCACGGCCTGGCCCAGGCGGAGGCGGCGCGGGTCTTCCTGGCCCCGATCCCGCTGCAGCGCGCCTACAGCAGCGACATGGCCCGTCCCCTGCGCACCGCCGAGGTGATCCTGGGCTCCCATCCCGGCGTGCCCCTCACCACCACCCGGGGGCTGCGGGAGATCGGCCACGGCCTCTGGGAGGGCCGGCTGGAAAGCGAGATCGCCGCCGGCTGGCCCGATCTCCTCGCCGCCTGGAAGCGCACCCCCGAGACCGTGCAGATGCCCGAAGGGGAGACCATCGGTGAGGTCTGGGACCGGTCGCTGGCCGCCTGGAACCGGATCGTCGCCGGCCTGGATCCGCAGGAAACGGCCCTGGTGGTCGCCCATGATGCGGTCAACAAGACCATTCTCTGCGCCCTGCTCGGCCTCTCCCCCGCCGACATCTGGGCCATCAAGCAGGGGAACGGTGGGGTGACCGTGATCGACTATCCCCGGGGCGCGACGGCGCCGCCGGTGGTCAGCGCCCTGAACCTCACCGCCCACCTGGGGGGCGTCATCGACCGCACGGCCGCCGGCGCCCTCTAGCCCGCCCACCCCTCCGAGGCCCCTGCCATGGTCCGTCAGCTGCTGATCCGTGGGGTGACTCTGCTGGAGGCCGTGGGGCAGCCGCCGCGGCAGGCCGACGTGCTCCTGGAGGACGGGGTGCTGCGGGCGATCGACCCGGAGCCGGGCGCGGCCGGCGTCGCCACGTTCGATGCCGAGGGCTGCTGGCTGGCACCGGCCCTGGTGGATCCCCACAGCGTGCTGGAGGACCCGCTGCAGGGGCGGGCCGAAACCCTGGCCAGCCTGGGGGAGGCCGCCGCCTCGGGCGGGTACGGCACCGTGGCCCTGCTGCCCTGGGCCTCCAGCTGGCGCGACCGGCCCGAACGGCTGGGCTGGAGCTGGCCGGAACCGATGCGGTTGGTCTGCTGGGGCAGCTTCAGCGTCGACGGCCTCGACCGGGACCTGGCCCCCCACGGCGACCAGCTGGCCGCCGGCGCCTGCGGCCTGGCGGCCGGGGCGGCCCTGCCGCCGCTTGATCTGCTGGAGCGCGGCCTGCGGCTCGGGGAGATGGGGGATCGGCCGGTGCTGCTGCCGCCACGGGACGGTTCCCTGGCCCGACGCGGCTTCGTGCGCGAGCGGGTGGAGGCTCTGCGGGCGGGCTGGCCCCTCGATCCCCCCGGCAGTGAAACCCTCCCCCTCGAGACCCTGCTCTCCCTCGCCGACGACCTGCCCGCCGCGGGCCTGCGGCTGATGAATGTCTCCACCGCCGAAGCGGTGGCCCGGCTGCGGCGCCATGGCCAGGCGCCCATGGCCTCGGTGGGCTGGTGGCACCTGGTCGCCGACAGCGGCGGCCTCGATCCCGCCGACGAGGGCTGGCTGGTGGAGCCGTCCCTGGGGGGACCGGCCGACCGGAGGGCCCTGATCGATGGCCTGGCCGACGGGATCATCGCCGCCGTCGCCGTGCACCACATCGCCCTGGATGCGGAGGAGCAGCTGCTGCCCCTCGATCAGCGCCGCCCCGGCGTGGCGGGTCACGGCCTGGTGCTGCCGCTGCTGTGGGAGGAACTGGTGGGACGCCAGGGCTGGCGGCCGGAGCAGCTCTGGCAGGTGCTCTGCTGGGGTCCCGCCCGCTTCCTTGGCCTGCCGGAGCCGGCCTTGGCCGCCGGCACGGGCCAGTGGCTGCTGTTCGATCCCCGCCGCTCCTGGCGCTGGCAGGACGCCCCAGATGGTTCCCTGGCGGCCAACCGGCCCCGCCCGGGGCGGCCGTTGCAGGGACGGGTTCTGGCCAGCGGCTTCAGCGATCCGGCGCGCTGGGCTCTGGCAGCGGACCGGCCGAGCTGAACGGGAAGAAGCGCCAGAAGGCCCGGCCGATCAGCTCGCTTTCGGGCAGCAGCGGCCCGCCCGGCCAGAAGCGGGCATCCCAGCTGTTAGCCCGGTTGTCGCCCATCACGACCAGATGGCCGGGCGGCACCACCACGTCGATGGTGCGGCAGGGGCCCACCCCCTGGCGATCGACCGGGCAGTAGTTCTTGACGTAGGGCTCGTCGAGGGGACGGCCGTTGATGCTGACCCGGCCGCGGGGGTCGGCCACCACGCGCTCGCCGGGCAGGCCGATCACCCGCTTGATGTAGGCATCACAGGCCGGCTGCTGGATCCCTGGCAGGGAACCGATCAGGGGGAGGTTGACCAGCAGGCAGCGCAGCCCCCCCGGCTTGGTGGGGCCAGTGAGGATCGGATCGAAGTGGTACGGCGAATGAAAGACCACCACCTCGCCGCGCCGGGGTGAGCGCTGGCGGAAGGACAGCTTCTCCACCAGCAGCCGGTCCTGGAGCTGCAGCCCCGGCAGCATGGAGCCGGAGGGGATGTAGCGGGCCTCCAGCAGGAACTGGCGGATGCCCAGGGCCACCGCCAGGGTGATCAGGACGCTGCGCCAGAAGGCCCAGGGGCTCTCTTCCCGCTCCTCGTGGTGACGCGGCTCCGGGGGGGGTGTCGGCTCGTCGTGGGCGCCGTGGTCGGCCGGTGGATCCGAGGGGCTCAAGGGGTTCGTGCGGCAGGTTCCATGGTCGGGAGGCAGATTAGGCACGCACCCGCCCGCCGCGTCCCCGATGGCACGCCCACGCTGGCACCAGAGCCTGGCCGCGCCCTCCAGCCGGCTGGGCCGGCGCTGGGATCGATTCGTGGCGCTCTGGGCCGCCCTGAACCTCCTCTGGGTGGCCTTCGACATCAGCTACATCCCCCTGCGCACGTTCTGGCTGCAGCGCAACCTCTACCCGCTGCCGTCGGTGCCCCTGGCGGTGCCGCTCACCTTCATCCCCGACATCACCCCCTGGGTGGATCCCATCAAGGGGATCGAGCCGCACCGGGAGACCCAGGCCTACCTGCGCCATTTCGACCGGATGGATGCGGCCCTGAGTCAGGCACCCCCGGGGGCGACCACGCCGATCCAGCGCCAGCTGCTGGCGGAACAGGTGCGGCTGACCGTGGAGATGATCGATTCCAACCCGATGCTGGCCTCGGGCACCTCCGGCACCCTGGAGAAGATCAAGAACCGCCTGCGCCAGCGGGCCGACCGGGACTCGGCCAAGCAGGCGGCGGCGGTGCTGCTGAGCCCCGCCTGGATCGACGCCCATCCCTGGCCGCGGGAGCGGCTGTTCTGGCGCCAGCAGGTGCTGCCCCTGGTGGCCACCACCTACTGGCGCTCGATCGATGAGAACGGCCGCCCCACCGACCACTTCTGGCGCTACGACCTGCTCCTGTTCCAGAGCGTCTTCGCCTTCGACATCCTGCTGCGGGCCTACCGGCTGCGCCGCCGTCTCCCGGGCCTGAGCTGGAACCGGGCCCTGTTGCGGCGCTGGATCGACCTGCCCCTGCTGCTGCCCTTCTGGCGCTGGCTGCGGGTGGTGCCGGTACTGGAGCGGCTCCACACCAGCGGCCTGATCAGCATCGAACCGCTGCGGGCGGTGATCAGCCGGGCAGTGGTGGCCCTGCTGGCGGTGGAGCTGTTCGAAGTGCTGGCCCTGCAGCTGATCGACGGCCTTCAGCAGCTGATCCGCTCGCGCCGCTGGCCGATGCGGATCCGGGCCCTGCGCAGCCATCAGACGGTGGTCAGCAACGACGAGCGGGAGCTGGTGGAACTGGTGCGGATCTGGGGCCCCCTGCTGCTGGTGCGGGTGGCCCCGCGCCTGGCCCCCGAGCTCCAGGGGGTGCTCGGCCATGCCCTGCAGCAGAGCCTGCAGAACGCCATCGTGCCGCCGGGCCTGCGCCAGCTCCAGCCCCTGCTCCAGGTGGAGAAGGGACTCAGCCGCCAGCTGGCCGGGGGGATGGTGGAAAGCCTGCTCGACCTCACCCGCACCACCGGGGAGCGGCTCAGCCGCCGCGATGACCAGCAGCTGGAGCTGCTGCAGCGCTGCATCGACCGGTTCTGGGAGGAACTGGCCGAGGCCCTGGAGAGCGGTCCGGCCCTGGAGCGCTCCCAGCAGCTGCTGTGCACCTTCCTCGAGGAGTTCAAGGGCAACTACCTCAGCCAGATCAGCCGGGCTGGCATCGAGGGGCTGATCGAAGAGCTCGACCAGCTCATGGTGAAGGGCTCCCAGGGGCCGGAGGGCCAGAACGACGCCGCTACCCCAGCAGCTCCTGCCATTCCTCGGGACGGAACCCGGTGAGGATGCGCCCGGCGGTGGTGACCAGGAAGGGGCGCTTGATCAGGCGGCCGTCGGCCGACAGGGCGGCCAGGGCCGTGTCCCGGTCCATCGCCTTGACGTTGGCGGGGCCCAGGGCCCGGTAGCTCTGGCCGCTGGTGTTGAACAGCCGGCCAAAACCTCCGAGCTGGTCGTGGGCCTTGGCCAGCAGGGCCAGGGAGGGCGGGCTGGTGGTGATGTCGATGGCGTCGAAGGGAATCTGCCGTTCCCTCAGCCAGGCCAGCGCCTTACGGCAGGTGCCACAGCCGGCGTACTGATAGAGAACGAGCGCGGCCTGGTCTGAGGCCATGGTGACTACTTGCGGCCGACCAGCGCCTTGAGGGCCCCGACCAGGCTGTTGGAGCCCTTGCCCACTCCGGCGTCCGGCTTGGTGCGGATGGTCACGTCGCCGTTGACGGTGGTGCGGCAGCTGAGGCGGTAGCTCGCGGGCCGATCCGCCAGGTAGACCTCCTCCACGTCGCTGCGGGGAGAGAGGTTGCGGGCGCCCTCCACCACCTCAACGACGCAGGTGCCGCACTGGCCGAGGCCACCGCAGTTGTTGAGGTTGTTGAGGCCCGTGTAGGGATTGACGCCGGCGTCGAGGGCCGCCTTGCGGAGATTGGCCCCTTCGATGCAACCAACCTGCTGGCCTTCCTTTTCGAAACGGATGGTGGGCACGGTCGATCGGGGGTGAGGGGCGCCGCCCAACTTAGGTCACACCAGGTCCTTTCGATCCCGGTTTCGTTGCCTTGGGAAAGGATCGGGACGGTCGGGAGGGGCTGCCTACGATGGCGGGGTTGCCCGCAGACCTTGCTCTCCTCCGACCCCTCCCCGGCCCGGCAAGGCACCTACGACCTGGTGGTGCAGCAGCTGATCCCCGGCTACGCCAGCCTCGCCCGCCTCTCGGTGGCGTTGCTCTCCTCCTCCCCCCTGGCCTCGCGCCAGGACGCCGCCGTGCTGGTGGCGGGATGCGGCACGGGGGCCGAGCTGCTGGAGGCCGATGCCCAGCGGCCGGACTGGAAGCTCACGGCCATCGATCCCTCGGCGGAGATGCTGGCGGTGGCACGGCAGCGGTTGCACAACCGGAGCCGGATCGAGTGGCATCACGCCACGGTGGAGCAGCTGGGGGCCGAGGCACGCTTCGACGGCGCCCTGTCGGTGCTGGTGCTTCAGTCCCTGCCCGACGACGGCACCAAACTGGCCTTCCTGTCCGCCCTGGCCCGCAGCCTCCGGCCCCAGGGCCAGCTGGTGCTGGTCGACCTGATGCGTCCGGAGCGGTCCCCCCTCTCGGCCCAGGTGGCCGAGGCCTGGCGTTGCTTCCAGCGGGCTAGCGGGGTGGATGGCGAGTCCGTGGCTCTGACCGCCCAGATCCAGGGGTTCCATCCCATCGGCATCGCCCGTCTCACGGCCCTGGCGGAGGCCGCCGGCCTCAGTGATCCGGCGCCGTTCTTCCAGGCCCTGGACTTCCAGGGCTTTCTGCTACAGCGACGGGCCTGAAGCGCCGATCGCCTGTCTCCTGCTGGCCAGAAAGCAGCGGGCGGTCCATCACCACACCGGCCAGGGGCACCAGCAGGGTCATCAGACCCAGCACGACACCGCCGAGGGCACCGAAGGGTTGGTCAAAGAACAGGACGGCCCCATCCCCAGGACCGCGCCCGGGGCCTCTGCCGCTGCGGGTGGGGCCTCCGGAAGCGGAGGAACGGTGGAGGGGCGTTCGGGGGCCCGGACTGTCAGGGTCTCCGCTGGATTCAGTCTCACCGGCGTCAGGGCTCGGGCAGAGACCGGCGGGGATGGCCCTAGGCGGGGCGAGGCTCGGGAGGCTGGCCGGTGAGGCGAGGGCGGCGCTGGCTCCGCGATGGGAACCGGAACGGGACGGGGGACGGTCGGGTCGGACGTGATCCATGCGGTCGTGCAGCGGCGTGGCCCGGTGCACTGGACGGAGGACAAAGGTGAATTGGAATGATTGTGCCACCGATCGGCTCATTCGGCTCCCGGTGACGCCAGAACGACAGAACTCCAGAACGACGTGACGCGGTTGTCTTGGCCGCCGACGGCCTGCGTTCAGGCGGCCGGCCGGGACTGGGAGTGCCTGTGGAGGTGCAGGTCGGTGGGCGCGACCTCAACCGCGTCGAGCCGGGCGCGGATCGCCCGCAGCTCCTCCAGGATCGACGCCAGCAGCTGCTGGGTGGCGGTGGAGGGCGAGTTGAGCACCTCGACGGTCACCTCCTTGATGCGCAGCACGTCCCGGGCGAAGCGGGCCACTTCGTGGGGATGGAAGACCAGGGGCTCCTTCTGGTCGCTGCGGTATTCGGGATTGAGTTTGCGGGGATTGAAGGGGGGGTTGAGATTGCGGGGATCGGTGTTGGTGTAGCGGTACACCGAGGCGCGGGAGCGGTTCAGGGAGCGCTGAACCTCATCGATGCCGATGAGGGTTTCGGTCTCGGTGCGGGATTCACCCTGCAGGGCCAGCGGCGCGGCCGGCGAAGCGATGGAACCGCCCGCTGGTGAGCCGACCTGTGCAGGGTGAGCAAGCATGAGACTGTCGTTGGACGCACTGGATTGACGGCCGACCATAGCAGAGTTTTCCGCCAAAGGCCCGCCGCCGTCAGGAGCAGTGTCGTTGCGGCAACTTGCTCCCGGGGCCAGTCATCCGTTTCACCGGGCCGGCGGTGATAGCGTCCAGCGCCGAACCGGACTTTCTCCATGCGCGTCTCCCGCCTGATGCTGGTGACGCTTCGCGACGACCCGGCCGAAGCCGAGATCACCTCCCACAAGCTGCTGCTCCGCGCCGGCTACATGCGGCGGCTGGCGCCCGGGATCTTCGCCTATCTGCCCCTGCTCTGGCGGGTGCTCCAGAAGGTCTCCGCCATCGTCCGCGAGGAGATGGCCGCCGTGGACGCGCTGGAAACCCTGCTGCCCCAGCTGCAGCCCGCTGATCTCTGGCGCCGCAGCGGCCGCTGGGACGGCTACACCGCCGGGGAGGGGATCATGTTCCACCTGGTTGATCGCCAGGAGCGGTCCCTCGGGCTCGGCCCCACCCATGAGGAGGTGGTCACCGAGCTGGCGGCCGACCTGCTGCGCTCCTACCGCCAGCTGCCGGTCTGCTTGTACCAGATCCAGACCAAGTTCCGCGATGAGATCCGGCCCCGTTTCGGCCTGATGCGGGGGCGCGAATTCATCATGAAGGACGCCTATTCCTTCCATGCCGACGAGACCTGCCTGCGGCGCACCTACGCCGCCATGGACGGGGCCTACCGGCGCATCTTCGAGCGCTGCGGCCTGCGGGCCGTGGCGGTCGAGGCCGACAGCGGCGCCATCGGCGGTTCCGCCAGCCAGGAGTTCATGGTCACCGCCGAGGCCGGCGAGGACCTGATCCTGGCCAGTCCCGACGGCCGCTACGCCGCCAACCAGGAACGGGCCGTCTCCCTGCCGGCGCCCGCCGTTCCCCTGCCGGCCGGCCCCTGCCGGCCCCTGGCCACCCCGGACCAGACGAGCATCGAGGACCTCTGCACGGCCCATGGCTTCGATCCCACCCAGACGGTGAAGGTGCTGCTGCTGCTGGCCCGCTTCGCCGCCGCCCCCGCCCGCGGGGTGCTGGTGTGTCTGCGGGGCGACCAGCAGCTCAACGAGGTCAAGCTGGCCAATGCGGTGACGGCCCGCTGCCCGGACGCCGGCGCCCTGCTGGAGATCGTGCCGCTGCTGGCCGATCACCTTGAGGCGCCCGTGCCCTTCGGCTTCCTGGGTCCCCACCTGGGCGATCCGCCCCTGCGCCAGGCGGACCCCCAGTCGGCGGCCGCCCCCCTGCTGCGTCTGGCCGACCCCTCCGCTGCCGAGCTGGAGGCGTTCGTCTGTGGCGCCAACCGCGTCGACGAGCACCTGGTGGGGGCCCGCTGGGGGGAGCTCTGCCCGCTCCCCGAGGTGGTGGATCTGCGCGCGGCCCAGCCGGGGGAACGCTGCCTGCACGACCCCTCCCAGCGGCTGGAGGCGGCCCGGGGCATTGAGGTGGGCCACATCTTCCAGCTGGGGCGGAAGTATTCCGAGGCCCTGGAGGCCCGCTTCACCAACGAGGCCGGCGAGGACGAAGCCCTGTGGATGGGTTGCTACGGCATCGGCGTCTCGCGCCTGGCCCAGGCCGCCGTGGAGCAGCACCACGATGCCGACGGCATCCGCTGGCCCGTGGCGATCGCCCCCTACACGGTGATCATCGTCATCGCCAGCAGCCAGGATCCGGTGCAGGTGGCCCTGGCCGAGGAGCTCTACGGCCGCCTGCTCGCGGCCGGGATCGATGTCCTGCTGGACGACCGGCCCGAGCGGGCCGGTGTGAAGTTCAAGGACGCCGATCTGATCGGCATCCCCTGGCGGCTGGTGGTGGGCCGGGGCGCCGGGGAGCGGACGGTGGAACTGGTGGACCGCAGCGGCGGCACCGGCAAGCGGGACCTGGCGGCGGATGCCGCCCTCGAGCAGCTCATGGAGCAGGTCGGGCTTCAGGGTGCATCCCCGTAGGATTTCGCCAGACGCCGTTCCTCCCTTGGTCGCCTTCCTGCGCCGCAGCCTGCTCCGTCCCCTTCTGGCCCTTGGCCTGTGTCTCTGCCTCGGACTGAGCGGCTGCAGCCAGGCCCCCGGCGGCCTCAGCGGCAACTACGTCGATGACACCGTCAGCGTGGCCCAGACTCTCCTGACCACCATCGGCCTGCCCCAGGACGACCCGGCCCGCCAGGAGGCGGAGGTGCAGGCCCGCCAGCTGATCAACGGCTACACCGCCCTCTACCGGCCCCGCCAGGACATCCACGGCCTGGCCTCCTTCACCACCATGCAGACCGCCGTCAACGCGCTGGCGGCCCACTACGCCGGTTACGCCAACCGGCCCCTGCCCGATCCCCTGCGCAGCCGCCTGGAGAAGGAGCTCAAGAAAGCTGAAGCATCGGCGGTGCGAGGGGCCTGAACCTTTGACGAAGGGGACCACGATCTGAGAAGCTCTCCCCTTGTGCTTAGAAGCGGCTACGGGCCGCTGTTTCCTTGGCCAATGTTGTCGTCATCGGTGCGCAATGGGGTGACGAAGGGAAAGGCAAGATCACCGATCTGCTGAGTCGCTCCGCCGATGTCGTGGTCCGCTATCAGGGCGGGGTCAACGCCGGGCACACCATCGTCGTTGAGGACCGGGTCCTCAAGCTGCATCTGATCCCCTCAGGGATCCTCTACCCGGACACGATCTGCCTGATCGGCTCGGGCACGGTGGTGGATCCCAAGGTCATGCTCGGCGAGATCGACACCCTGCTCGAGCTCGAGATCGATGTCTCCGGGCTGAAGCTGGCCTCCACGGCCCACGTGACGATGCCCTACCACCGCCTGCTCGACCTGGCGATGGAGCAACGCCGGGGTGACCGCCGCATCGGTACCACCGGCCGCGGCATCGGCCCCACCTACGCCGACAAATCCCAGCGCAACGGCATTCGGGTGATCGACCTGCTCGACCCCGACTGCCTGCGCGATCGCCTGCTGGGGCCCCTTGCCGAGAAGAACGACCTGCTCGAGAAGGTCTACGGGATCCCCGCCCTGGATCCGGAGGCGGTGATCGAGGAGTACGCCGCCTACGGCCGCCGCCTGGCCCCCCACGTGGTGGACTGCACCCGCACCATCCACGAGGCGGCCCGGGCCCGCAAGAACATCCTCTTCGAGGGCGCCCAGGGCACCCTGCTCGACCTCGACCACGGCACCTACCCCTACGTCACCTCCTCCAACCCGGTGTCGGGCGGCGCCTGCATCGGCGCCGGCGTCGGCCCCACCCTGATCGACCGGGTGATCGGCGTGGCCAAGGCCTACACCACCCGGGTGGGCGAGGGTCCGTTCCCCACCGAGCTGGAGGGCAGCCTCAACGACCACCTCTGCGACCGTGGCGGCGAGTTCGGCACCACCACCGGCCGGCGGCGCCGCTGCGGCTGGTTCGACGGGGTGATCGGCCGCTATGCGGTGCAGGTGAACGGCCTCGACTGCCTGGCGATCACCAAGCTCGATGTCCTCGATGAGCTGGACGAGATCCAGGTCTGCGTGGCCTACGAGCTCGATGGCCGCCGCATCGACTACTTCCCCAGCAGCTCCGACGAATTCGCCCGTTGCCGGCCCGTCTTCCGCAGCCTGCCCGGCTGGCAGTGCTCCACCGCCGACTGCCGCAGCCTGGAGGATCTGCCCCCCACCGCCATGGCCTACCTGCGCTTCCTGGCCGAGCTGATGGAGGTGCCGATCGCCATCGTCTCCCTCGGCGCCCAGCGCGACCAGACGATCGTCGTCGAGGATCCGATCCACGGCCCCAAGCGCGCCCTCCTCAGCGTCTGATCCGGCGGCCCCCGTCCCCCGCCGCAGTCCCTCGCCTCCCCTCCCCGGCTCTCCTCACCCCCTCCCCGGATCCCCTTGACCAGCACCGCCAAGCGCTTCGACGTGGTCGGCATCGGCAATGCCATCGTCGACGTCCTCGTCCAGGCCGACGACGCCTTCCTCGAGGCCCACGGCCTCACCAAGGGCACCATGGCCCTGGTGGATGAGGCCCAGGCCGAACGGCTCTACGCCAGCGTCGGCGCCGGCCTGGAGACCTCCGGCGGCTCGGCGGCCAACACCCTGGCCGGCATCGCCCAGCTGGGCGGCCAGGCGGGCTTCATCGGCCGGGTCCGGGACGACCAGCTCGGGGCGATCTTCGCCCACGACATCCAGGCCGTGGGGGCCCGCTTCGAGACCCCCCCGGCCAGCAGCGGACCCTCCACCGCCCGCTGCCTGATCCTGGTCACCCCCGATGCCCAGCGCACCATGTGCACCTACCTGGGGGCGTCGGTGGGGCTGGACCCCGCCGACCTCGACCTGGAGATGGTGCGCCAGGCCAAGGTGCTGTATCTGGAGGGCTACCTCTGGGACAGTGAGGAGGCCAAGCGCGCCTTCATCGCCGCCGCCGAGGTGATGCGTGCCAGCGGCGGTGAGGTGGCCCTCTCCCTCTCGGACGCCTTCTGCGTCGAGCGCCACCGGGAGAGTTTCCTGGAGCTGGTCGACGGCCATGTCGACGTGCTGTTCGCCAACGAGATGGAGATCACCGCCCTCTACGGCGCCGACAGCTTCGAGGCGGCGGCCGACCAGGTCCGCGGCCGCTGCCGGGTCGCGGCCCTCACCCGCAGCGAGCAGGGCTCGGTGCTGCTGAGCGGCGCGACGACCCTGGCGATCGAGCCCTTCCACCTCGGCCCCCTGGTGGATACCACCGGAGCCGGAGATCTCTATGCCGCCGGCTTCCTCTATGGCCATACCCGCGGCGAGAGCCTGGAGCGCTGCGGACGACTCGGTTCGCTCTGTGCCGGCCAGGTGGTCACCCAGCTGGGTCCCCGTCCCCAGGCCTCCCTGCCGGAGCTGGTGGCCCGCCACCTGGGCTGAGCGGCAGCTGCTCCAGCAGCCAGCGGCCGTAGGGACCGTCGCTGGCGGCCCTCCAGTGGATCCATTCGGGGGTGTCGTAGCTGTGCAGCTCCCCCAGGGCGCGGCGCAGTCCCTCCAGATGGGCGGGGGTCGTCTTGAGCAGCAGCTGCACCTCCTCGCTCCGCTCCAGCCGGCCCTGCCAGCGATAGAGCGACACCACCGGGTGCAGGCTGGCGCAGGCCACCAGGCCCCGCTCCAGCAGTTCCCGGGCCAGGGCCTCGGCCCGCTCCCGGTCGGCTTCGGTGGTGAGCACCAGGCTGAGGGGTGTGGGCGCGGGTTCAGGCATGGGCGGGGGCAGGGACCGGCCTCAGCCGTCCGGCCCACTGTGGCCCAGCCGCTGCAGCAGTGGTTCCAGCGCCAGGGCCTCCACCCGGGCGGGCTCCCCGGGCCGCTCCAGGAGCAGCAGGCGCAGACCCAGGTCGGCGCAGATGCGGTGCCAGCGGGCTTCGTTGGCGCCCCCGGAGCGGCGGCAGAGCACGGTGTCGATCCGCCACTGGCGGCAGAGGGCGCGCTCGATGCGGCCGTCGCCGCCGGGTCGCAGGGGGGCCAGCCGCTGCGGCGGCAGTCCGGCGGCCAGGGCCGTCGCCAGGGCGTCGCCCTGGGGCAGCAGGCGCGCGTGGTGCAGCACCCCCGGCGAGGCTGCCACGGCCTCGGCCAGGCGGCGGGCGCCGATGGCCAGCAGCAGCCGTTCCCCCGGCCGGCACAGGCGCCCGAGGCCGGCGAGATCGGCGAGGGGCTGGCCCCCGGCAGCGCTCAGGTCGGGCCGCAGCAGCCGCAGCAGGGGCTGGGACCGGGCCGCGCAGCCGTCGGCCAGGGCCGCGCTGATGCGGGTGGCGAAGGGGTGGGTCGCATCGATCACCCAGGAGTAGGGGGCGCCCCGGTGTCCGGCGTCGGCCAGTTCGGCGGCGACCCCGGCCTCGGGCCCGTCGGTCCCCCCGATCGCTCCCACCGCCAGCTCCTGGCGGGGATGGGCGCCATAGGCCAGGGCGGCGGCCCGGCTCACCAGCGAGACCTTCAGGCGCCAGCCCCTGGCCAGGAGCTCCCGGGCCAGGGGCGGCCCCTCCCCCGTCCCGGCCACCAGCCAGATCCGGCCGCCATCACCGCCGCTCCCGTCGCAGCCGCCGGCACGACCGGGCGGATCGGCCTGGATCCCGTGGGGCGGATGCATCAGGATGGGTCCTTCCATCCGTTGGTCCGGGCGTGAATCACTGCTTGCTGGAGGTGGAGGTCCTGGAGGCGCCCCAGGTGCGTTACACCCAGGACAACCAGACGCCGGTGGCCGAAATGGCCGTCCAGATCGAGGGTCTGCGGCCCGATGATCCCCCGGGCCAGCTGAAGGTGGTGGGCTGGGGCAACCTGGCCCAGGATCTCCAGAACAGGGTGCAGGTGGGCCAGCGCTTCGTGCTCGAGGGCCGGCTGCGCATGAACACCGTCACCCGCCAGGACGGGGTCAAGGAGAAGCGTGCCGAATTCACCCTGGCACGTCTCCATCCCCTCAGCCCCGGCAGTGGATCCGGCATCGCCGCGGCACCGGCTGCGGCGCCGGCTCCGGCCCGCGGCCAGGCCCCCCTGCCGACCCCACGCCCCGATGGTGGCGCCGCCACCCCAGCCCCACGGCGGGCTCCCGCGCCGGCACCGTCCCGGTCGGCCGGTGCAGCGTCCGCCGAGCCCGCCGCCCCCGTCTGGGACACCTCTCCACTGGTTCCCCTGGGGGACGATGACGAGATCCCCTTCTGATCAGAGCCGTTCGCCGGCCTGGTCGATCAGCTGACCCAGTTCCCGTTCCAGGGCCGCCAGATCCAGCCGCCATTCACCCCAGCGGCCGCTGTCCAGCTGGCGCAGCAGCCAGAGCCGGTCCTCCCCCAGCTGGGTGAGCAGCTCGGTGGTGGAGGGCGCCTCAGCCACGGTCCAGGGGGTCTCGACGTCGGCAGATGTCCCCGCGGGGCTGGCGGTGAAGCCGTCTTGTGAGCTGGCTTGGGGGCTGGCCATGGGGCGGGGGGCGGAGCCTGGGACGCCATCCTGGCCCCCGCTGACGGAGAATGGGGTGATGCAAGCGTTTCTCTCCCCCGGCAGCCTGGTGACCGTGGCCGGTGCCGTGCTCACCGTGATCGGATCGATCGCCTACGCCACCGACAGCCCCAACATCAGCCTGGCCGGTGTCTTCTATGGCGTGCCGATCCTGCTGGGGGGCCTGGCCCTGAAATCCTCCGAGCTGCCGCCCGCCGAGCGGCTCACCCCGGCAGCCAAGCTGCGCGACCTGCGCCAGCAGCCCGGCAACGAACCCCTGCGCAAGCTGCTCGCCGACGTCACCCGCTGGCGCTATGGCCAGAAGGCCCACCTGGAGAGTTCCCTGGAAGCCCTCAAGCTCTGGGACGAGGACGCCCCGCCCCAGCTGGTGGCCATCGAGGAGCTGGAGGCCGGCGGCGGCTACGGGCTGCGCCTCACGATCGAGTGCCACGGGGTGGCCTACGAGCGCTGGCAGGATCGGCTGGAGCGTCTGGGCCGTTTCTTCGGTCCTGGCCTCACCGCCGACCTCCAGCAGGCCGGCCCCGGGCGTCTGCAGCTGAGCCTGCTGCCGGCCACCCCCCCCGGCCCCGCCCCCTCCGACCCGTCCCTCGCCGCCCCCGTCCCTTGAGTCCCGATCGGCACATCAGCGCGGAAGACACCCTGCGGGTGTCCGTGCTCAGCGAAGCCCTGCCCTACATCCAGCGCTTCGCCGGCCGCCGCATCGTGATCAAGTACGGCGGGGCGGCCATGGTGCGCGAGGACCTGCGCGATGCCGTCTTCCGCGACCTTGCCCTGCTGGCCTGCGTCGGCGTCCAGCCGGTGGTGGTGCACGGCGGCGGCCCGGAGATCAACCAGTGGCTGGAGAGGCTGGCGATCGAGCCCCGCTTCCAGGACGGCCTGCGGGTCACCTGTCCCGACACCATGGACGTGGTGGAGATGGTGCTGGTCGGGCGGGTCAACAAGCAGATCGTCAATGGCCTCAACCGGGTGGGCGGCCGGGCCGTGGGCCTCTCCGGCAGCGATGGCGGCCTGGTGCAGGCCCGCACCATGGGGGACGGCACCCTCGGGGTGGTGGGCGATGTGGCGCGGGTGGATCCCTCGGTGCTCACCCCCCTGCTCGCGGCCGGCTACATCCCGGTGATCTCCAGCGTCGCCCCCAATGCCGAAGGCCTCGCCCACAACATCAACGCCGACACCGTGGCCGGCGAGCTGGCCGCGGCCCTGCAGGCCGAGAAGCTGATCCTGCTGACCGACACCCCCGGCATCCTCCGGGACCGCCACGCCCCCGCCAGCCTGATCCGCCAGCTCAGCCTCTCGGAGGCCCGCGGGCTGATCGCCGACGGGGTGGTGGAGGGGGGGATGACCCCCAAGACCGAATGCTGCATCCGGGCCCTGGCCCAGGGGGTGAAGGCGGCCCACATCATCGATGGCCGGGTGTCCCATTCCCTGCTGCTGGAGGTGTTCACCAACGCCGGCATCGGCACCATGGTGGTGGGCAGCCCCGGCCTGCTCGATGGCTGAGGATCCGCTCGCCGAGGCCCGCCGGGCCCTCGATCGCGGCGAGTACGGCCAGGTGCTGCGGCTGCTCGAGCCCCTCCAGGAGGAGCGTTCTCCCCTCACGGCCGCCGGCGCCGAACTGCGGCTGCTGATGGCCACCGCCCTGATGGGCCAGGGGCGCACCGACCAGGCGGCCGCCTGCTGCCGTGGCCTGGTGCGGTGCCGCGATGCGACCCTGCGGGCCCAGGCCAAGGCCCTGCTGCTGGTGCTGGAGGCCCCGGAGCTGCGCCGTCCCAGCAACTGGTCGCTGACCCTGCCGGATCTCGCCGGCACCACCCCCCTTGAAGGGGTCGGCGCCGGGGTCAGCCGCCGCTCCCGCCGCCGCCCCGAGCCGCCGCCACCACCGCCGGTGGGGCCCACCCGGGCGCCGGTGGGTTTTGCGGTGGTGGTGGCCGTGGTGCTGGTGCTGCTGGCCGCCCTGCTGGGGGGCTGCATGGAAGTGCGCACCGAGTTGCACTTCGAGGGCCCCGGCAGGCTCCAGGTCAGCCACCAGTTGCGCAGCGACACCGGTGCAGGGACCCCATGGCAGCGGCGATTCGTCGCGGCCCTGGAGGGGCAGGCCGAAGGGATCCCCGCCCCTGGGCCGTTCCGCCCCTCGGGGGGGAGCGGCGACCAGCGGGTCTCCACCCCCGTGCTCCCCGCCGCCGAGGCCCTCGGAGCCCTCGCGGGCAGCCTGGAGGTGGCGGGCCGGCTCAGCGGCGTCCCCCTGGCGGAGCCGGTGGTGGTCTGGGAGGAGCGCAACTGGCTGCTGGGCGTCCGCCAGCACCTGCTGCTGGAGCTCGATCTCCAGGCCCTGGAGGCGATCCCTGGGCTGGATCTGGCGGTCGTGCTCGACCCGGTGCGGCCGGGGGCGGTGCTGCGGGCGAGCCCCGCAGCCCTCGCTCCGGCCCCATCGGGGGAAGGAGGCGGACGCCGCCGTCTGCTCTGGCCCCTCCTGCCCGGTCAGGTCAACGTCCTGGAACTGCGCTGCTGGCGCTGGAGCGGCCTGGGGCTGGGCGCAGCGGCGGTGGGCCTGACCCTGCCGCTGGTGCTGGGCCTGCAGGCGATCCGCGGCCGGCTGGGCTTCGGCCTGCCGGAGCTGCCGGCCTGATCCCCGGCCGCGGTCGCCGGGCCGCGTCCTCAGAGTTCCAGGGGGTCGGGATCGATCGTCAGGCTGACCCCTGGGGGCAGGGCCCGCCGCAGGTCGGCTTCGGGGGGAAGGGGCAGCGCCGTTTCCCCATTCGTGTCTCCATCCGCCGCCCCCGGGCTGCCGTGCAGCAGCAGTTGCCAGCGGCTGCGGCCCGCCACCCGGGCCACCGGGGCGGGGGCCGGGCCGATCACCACCCAGCCGGCCGCCTCCACGGCGGGGCGGATCCGTTCGGCCAGGGCGGCGGCGGCCGTGGCCGTGCCGCTGGCGGTGGGACCGGCCAGCCGCAGCAGGCAGGCCCGGCCGAAGGGCACCATGCCCCCCTGGCGGCGCAGCTCCAGTTCCTCGGCCAGGAACGCGGCGTAACGGCCGTCCACCAGATGACGGATCACGGGATGGTCGGGGCTGTAGGTCTGCACCAGCACCTCGCCGGGGCGTTCGCCCCGGCCGGCGCGGCCGGCCAGCTGGAGCAGCAGCTGCAGGCATTGCTCGGCGGCCCGCAGGTCGGGCCGGTGCAGCAGGCCGTCGGCCGCCAGCACCGCCGCCAGCGTCACCCGGGGCAGGTCCATGCCCTTGGCGAGCATCTGGGTCCCCACCAGCACGTCCGCCTCGCCGGCCGCGAAGCGCTCCAGGAGGCGGCGATGGCCATCCCGGCCCCGGGTGGTGTCCCGGTCGAAGCGGATCAGGCGCAGGCCCTCCAGTTCCGTCGCCAGCTGCTCCATCACCCGCTGGGTGCCGGCGCCGAAGGGCTTGAAGGCGGTGGAACCGCAGTGGCCACAGCGATCCCCCAGCTCCTGGCGGTGGTCGCACCAGTGGCAGCGCAGCCACTCCCTCCCCTCCTGACCGCCGGCCCGGGGGCCGCGGTGGACGGTGAGGGCCACGTCGCAGTGGGGACAGAGCACCACCTCGCCGCAGCTGCGGCAGCTCAGGAAGGAGCGGTAGCCGCGCCGGGGCACCAGCACGACGGCCTGCTCGCCCCGCTCCTGAAGGGTCTCCAGCCGGGCCATCAGGGGGCGGCTGATCAGGCGCCGGTGGCCGTCCACCAGCTCCTGCCGCATGTCCACCAGGCGTACCGGCGGCAGCGGGCGCTGGCCGATCCGTTCCGGCAGGGGCAGCAGGCGGGTGTCGGCGGGCTGGCCATGGGGGCGCGGCTGGCAGCGCCACCAGGTTTCCAGGGAGGGGGTGGCACTGCCGAGCACCAGCCGGGCCCCCGTCTGGCGGGCCCGCAGCCGGGCCACCTCCCGGGCGTGGTAGCAGGGCATCGGACTCTCCTGCTTGTAGGAGGCATCGTGTTCCTCGTCGAGCACGATCAGGGCCAGCTGGCCCAGCGGCAGGAAGACGGCGGAGCGGGTGCCGATGGCCAGGCAGGGCCCATGGTGCCGGGCGGCCTCGAGGCAGCGCCGCCAGGCCACGACCCGCTCCCCGTCGCCCATGCCGCTGTGGTACTCGATCACCGCGGAACCGAAGCGGCGACGGCAGCGGTCCAGCAGCTGGGGGATGAGGCCAATCTCCGGCGCCAGGATCAGCACGCTGCGCCCCGCCGCCAGCTCCCGGGCCGCGGCCTGAAGGTAGACCTCCGTCTTGCCGGAGCCGGTCACCCCCCAGAGCAGCAGGCTCTGGCCGGGCGGCGCCGCGGCGATGGCCGCCAGCGCCGCGGCCTGGGCCGGACTGGGGGGCTGGGCGCTCTCCAGGGGGGCCGGCCCGGCGCCTGGTCCGCCGGCCAGGCCCCTGGCCCCACCGGCCCCCGATGGGCCCCGGCCGGCCTCCCTCAGGAGCAGCCCCCGGCGTTCCATGCTCCCGATCAGGGAGCGGCCGAAGCCGGCCTCCTGCACCAGATCGCGCAGCAGCCGCGCTCCCCCGTGGCTGGCCAGGTGGTCCAGCAGGGCCTGCTGGCGGGGGGTGACGGTCTCAGCGGCAGCGGCCGGGTTGGGCCGCAGCGTCCAGAGGACCCGCCCCTGGCCGGGGGGGCGGCGGGCCTGACCCAGCCAGCCCGGCGGCAGCGCGCTCTTGAGGGTGCGGAACAGGCCGGTGTGGCACTGCCGGGCCACGCCCTCCAGCAGGGCCTGCCAGAGCGGATCGATGGCAGCGCTCTCCAGCACCGCGTCCACCGCCAGGATCGCCCGTCCCTCCATGGCGGCGGGACAGGCCGCGGTCGTCGCCACCACCAGGCCCGTGTGGGGCCGCCCCTGCAGACGGACCCGCACCAGGTCCCCCACCCCGATGGCCAGGCCAGACGGGTTCCCATAGGTGAAGGTCCGCCCCTCCCGGCCGGCCTCCAGCCAGACGTCCAGCCAGCCTGGTGGGGCTGGACAGGGTGGGGAGGGTGAGGAGCTGGCTGGCAATCTTGCAAAGATCTCATGCCATTCCTAGGATGACGGGGTTGGGCCGCCCGAAAGGCTGCCGTCGGAACCGCGCAGAGTTCCGTCCACAGGGAAGACCCGCTGAGGATCCAGGGATTCACTCCCTGTTCATTCCTCCGGTCTGAGACCACCCGTGACAGCCCTGCACCGGCTCTGGCCGACTCCCACCATCCCAATCACGCTCCTGGAGCGATCCATCCACCATTCATCGGCAGGGGCTCCGTGAGGGGGGTCATCCCATCCCGCGACGTCCTGATGCTCTCCTTGTCTTCCCGGCCGGCTCCGCACCGGCACCGTGGAGGATGGGGGACTGAGTCAGCGACCCGGAACGCCGGAACCGGCTGATGGCCTCTCGCTCCTGACCATCTCCGGGCCTTTCGTCCCGCCTGCCTTTCCCTCGCCCGCTTCCTTCCCCCGTCTCCCACTTCCCTTTCGCGTCGTTTCCATGAGCCCAGTCGCCGCCAAGGCCAAAGCCGCCGTTCCTGAGATCCTGGCCACCGTCACCGCCACCGGCGAGGTGCTGCCCATCGAACCCTCGGCGGTGACGGCCAGGAAGACCGCGGCCCGTGCCCGAACGGCCGCCCCCAAGGCTGGGGCCTCCAAGCCTGCGGCCAAGGCCGCCGCCAAGACGACCGCCAAGTCCGCGGCCGCCAAACCTGCGGCCGAGAAGCCCGCGGCGGTGGTCCTCGACGACGGCCTCGACGGGGATGAGGACCTGCCCGAGACCGGCGGCGACCTCCGCAAGGACGCCAAGGGTGCCAAGGCCCTGGCCAGCATCAAGGTGGGCCCGAAGGGCGTCTATACCGAGGATTCGATTCGCGTCTATCTCCAGGAGATCGGCCGTATCCGCCTGCTGCGGCCCGATGAGGAGATCGAGCTGGCCCGCAAGATCGCCGACCTGCTCGAACTGGAGGAGAAGGCGGCCGAGTTCGAGGCCGACAAGGGCCATTTCCCCGACACCAAGGAATGGGCGGCGATCTTCGACATGCCGCTGATCAAGTTCCGCCGTCGGCTGATGCTGGGTCGGCGGGCCAAGGAGAAGATGGTCCAGTCGAACCTGCGGCTGGTCGTCTCGATCGCCAAGAAGTACATGAACCGGGGTCTGTCCTTCCAGGACCTGATCCAGGAAGGCAGCCTCGGCCTGATCCGCGCCGCCGAGAAGTTCGACCACGAGAAGGGCTACAAGTTCTCCACCTATGCCACCTGGTGGATCCGTCAGGCGATCACCCGTGCGATTGCCGATCAGAGCCGCACCATCCGCCTTCCCGTTCACCTCTACGAGACGATCTCCAGGATCAAGAAGACCACCAAGACCCTGTCCCAGGAGTTCGGTCGCAAGCCCACCGAGGAGGAGATCGCCGAGAGCATGGAGATGACGATCGAGAAGCTGCGCTTCATCGCCAAATCCGCCCAGCTGCCGATCTCCCTTGAAACGCCCATTGGCAAGGAGGAAGACTCCAGGCTCGGCGACTTCATCGAGGCCGATATCGAGAATCCGGAGCAGGATGTCGCCAAGAATCTCCTGCGTGAGGATCTCGAAGGTGTCTTGGCCACCCTCAGCCCCCGTGAGCGCGATGTGCTGCGCCTGCGCTACGGCCTCGATGACGGCCGCATGAAGACCCTCGAAGAGATCGGCCAGATCTTCGACGTGACCCGCGAGCGCATTCGGCAGATCGAGGCCAAGGCGCTGCGCAAGCTGCGCCACCCCAACCGCAATGGCGTCCTGAAGGAGTACATCAAGTAACGTCCTTCCACTGCCGGGGAATCATCAAACAGATGGGCGGATGCATGGTCATCTTCTTCGGCAGATCGCCTGAAATCCGATGACGGTACGGGATCAGCTCCTGCGTCTGACGGTTGTTCTGCCCACCTTCAACGAGTGCTCCAATGTGGAGCCAATCGTCGAGGAATTACTGCCACTGAGAGACAGCTTCGACCTCGAATTGCTGTTCGTTGATGATGATTCCAGTGATGGAACATCGGAAAAGGTCCGGATGCTGGCCCACCGCCACGGTTGCGTTCGGCTGATCCGTCGCGTCGGGCGCTTCGGCCTCTCCAGCGCCATCAAGGAGGGGATCCTGGATGCCACGGGCGATGTGGTGGTGGTCATGGACAGCGATGGCCAACATGAACCCGCCTCGGTGGCCCATGCCGTCTCCGCCCTGATCGAGAGCGGCAGCGATCTCATGGTCGGCAGCCGCTTCCATCCCCAGGCCTCGATCATGGGCCTGAGCGAGCGGAGGGAGCGGAATTCCACCTGGGCGAACACGGTGGCCCGGTTCAGCCTGCCCCGCTATCGCCATCTGACCGACTACATGAGCGGTTTCTTCGCCCTGCGCCCCGAGCGTTGCCTCCCCTACGTCCGGCAGGTGGATGTCAACGGGTTCAAGTTTCTCTATGAACTGCTGGCCCTCAGCCACGGCCATCTGGCGGTGGCCGAGGTGCCCCTGAGTTTCCAGCCCCGCAGCGCCGGGGAATCGAAGCTGAACCTCGCGGTGATCTGGGATCTGGGGGTCTCGATCCTGCACACCCTGCTGCTGCGCATGGTGCCGCGGCGGGCCGTCAGCTTTGGCCTGGTGGGCGGAACGGGCATCGGCATCCACCTGCTGGTGTTCGCCCTCAGCCAGGACCTCCTCGGCCTCAGTTTCGAGCAGGCCCAGGTGGTGGCGGTGGTCAGCGCCGGCTGCTCCAACTACCTGATCAACAACGTGCTGACCTTCCGCTCCCAGCAGCTCAGCGGCATCGCCCTGGTGTTCGGCCTGGTCCGCTTCCTGCTGGTCACCTCCCTGGGGATGGCGGCCAACGTGGGGGTGTCCTCGGCGTTCTACCGCCAGGTCACCCCCCAGCCGCTGCTGGCCTTGCTGGCTGGCATTGCCGTCGACTTCGTCTGGAAGTACGCGGCGTCCTCCCGCTTCGTCTGGAACACCCCTTAGGGCCCTTCAGCTCCGGGCCGTGGGGACAGGTCGGCGGGCCCTGGCCTTAACTTCCCCTTGATCTCGTCGTCGACCCAGCATGGTGTCTGCAGCCCGGGGTGCCCAGCCGGAGGGTGTCCGCGCCCGAAGCCACCGGCAGATGGTCTGGGTGCTCAGCGGCCTCTGGCTGCTGCTGATCTGCTGGCTGGCCTTCTTCCAGGGCCTGGGCAGCGTCGGCCTGATGGACAAGACCGAGGCCCTGTTCGTCGAGGTGGGCCACCAGATGCTGGAGCGGGGTGACTGGGTCACCCCCTGGTGGAACGGCGAACGCTTCTTCGACTATCCCGTCTGGGGCTACTGGATGGTGGGGCTGAGTTTCCGGCTGTTCGGGGTCAGCGAATGGGCCGCCCGGCTGCCGGTGGCCCTCGCCGCCAGTGCCGTGGTGGTGGCGGCCTCCGCCCTGATGCTGGCCTGGTCCCCGGCGGGTGAGGCCGGCCGGCCCAGGCTGCTGCGGGCCGCCGTGGCGGCCGGGGTGATCGCGACGACCCCGGGCTGGATCGGCTGGGGACGCACCTCCACCACAGACATGTTTCTCTCTAGCGCCATCAGCCTGGCGCTGTTCGGCTTCCTGCTGGCCCATCGCCACCGGGCCGACCCGTGGCGGGCGCCCCTTGGCCGCGCGGCCATGGCGCTGTTCGCGGGTATCGCCGTGCTGGCCAAGGGCCCGGTGGGTCTGCTGCTGCCGGGCCTGGTGGTGGTGGTCTTCCTGTTGCTCACCGGCCAGTGGCGACCCTGGCTGCGCTGGCGACCCCTGCTGGCCATGGTGGCCCTGTTCCTCGGGGTGAGCGCCCCCTGGTACGGGGCGGCGGCGGCTGTCAACGGTGGCGACTTCCTCGGCGGCTTCCTGGGGTTCAGCAACCTGCAGCGCTTCACGTCGGTGCTCTACGACCACCCCGGCCCCCCCTGGTTCTACCTGCCCTGGCTGGTGCTTCTCCTGCTGCCCTGGTCGCTGTTCCTGCCCCTGGCGATCGCGGCCCAGAGCTTCTGGCGGCCCTCCCGCTGGCGAACGGCGGCAGCCGACCCTTCCGGCGACGGCGGTGCCCCGGCGGACCTGGGGCTGTTCCTGCTGCTCTGGCTGGTGCTGGTGGTGGCCTTCTTCTCCGCCGCCGCGACCAAGCTGCCCGGCTACATCCTGCCGGCCCTGCCGGCGGCGAGCCTGCTGGTGGCCCTGCTCTGGCGCCCCTTGCCGGAGGCGACCACCCCAGAGGGGGCGAGCCCGGGGCGGACGGGGGTGCGGATCGCCGCCGGCCTCGAGGTGCTGCTGCTGGGCGCCATGGCGGTGGCGGCCGCCATGGCTCCGGGCTGGGTGGCGGGGGACCCCGCCTATCCGGAGTTCGGCGCCGCCCTGTCCCGTTCGGGCCTGCCCCTGGTGCTCTCGCTGTGCCTGGGGCTGACGGCCCTGGCCCTGCTGGTGCTGCTGCGGCGGCCGCAGGCCACCGACTGGCTGTGGCTGCCCAGCCTGGCCGGGTTTCTGGCGGTGCTCGGCCTGGTGATCGCCCCCCTCGCTCCCCTGCTGGACCGGGAGCGACAGGTGCCCCTGCGCCAGATGGCCCGCACCGCCCAGGCCGCCGCCAGGCCCGATGAGCCGCTTTTGATCGTCGGCACCAAGCGCTACAGCCTGCTGTTCTACGGCGAGCCGGAGGCCGTCTTCGTTTCCGATCGCCACCACATCAACCAGCTCGCCCTGCAGGGCCCTGACGCCCTCGCCCTGTCGCCGGGCAGTCGCTCCGTTCGCCTGGTGGGTGATCGCCGCGATCTCGAAGCGCTGGCCCTGCCCCCGCAGGGGATCGAGCGGCTGGCCCGCAACGGGGAACTGACCCTCTGGCGGGTGCCCCGCCACCATCTGGTGCCGTGATGGGGTTTCATCTGCTGCCCCGGGACAGGATCCTGCTGCCCGGCTGCCTGATCGTGCTGGTGGGCCTGTCGTTGGCCGTGGCCCCGGGCCGGCCCCTGGCCCTGCTGGACGCAGCTGTCCTTGACTGGCTGGGCAACCATCTCCACGGCCGGGTGGGCGGGGTGCTGACCCAGGTGTACCGGGCCACCGGCGTCGGCTTCACCGCCGTCCTGGTGGCGATGGCCCTGATCCACCTGCTGCTGCGGCGCTGGTGGAAGGATCTGCGCCTGCTGGTGATGGCCTCCGGCGGCATCCTGATCCTGGTGGATCTGGTGTTCAAGCCCCTGTTCAGCCGCCAGCGCCCGCCGGGCAGCCTGCTGCCCCTCGACGGGCACAGCTTCCCCAGCGGCCATGCGGCCGGGGCCGTGGCCTTCTACTTCGCCATGGTGGTGATCCTGGGGTCCCACCATCCCCGCCTGCGGCGCACCCTGGCGGGGCTGGCCTGCGGGCTGGTGGGTCTGGTCTGGCTCAGCACCCTCTACGTGCGGGCCCACTGGCCCACGGATCTGCTGGCGGGCGCCGCCGTCGGGCTGGCCTGGCTGACGGTGTGCCTGGCCTTCTGGCGCGATCCGCCCACCGCCGACCTCCAGAGTGGGACGGCCCGACCGCTGCGATCCCCGTGACGACCGACCTGTCCACCACCGGCCTGAACGGTCTGCGGGGCCTGCGCACCGCCCCTTCGCTCGACGGGAAAACGGCTTCCCTGCTGCGCCGGGAGCTCACCGCCCGGCTGGGGGCCTGTGCCTGGTTCACGATCGGGATCATGGCCCCTTCGGCCGAGGCGGCCCTGGCGGCCCTGCGGCAGCTGGAGGCGGCCCAGGGGTGGTCGGGCCTGCAGCCAGGGGACCCAGGCGAAGGGGCGCCCGGTCCGGTGTTCCTCAAGGGAAACCAGCGCACGGGACTGTTCCATCTGCGCCGCGAGGAGGGCCTCGGCGAGGGGATCCTGATCACCGGCCACGGGGCTTCCGATCCGGACGCCGAGGACACCTGGGGGCCCCTGCCGCTCGATCTGTTCGCCTGATCCCATCAGCTGATCACGTTCCGTCCGCAGGATCGGGACCCGGACGGACCGATGCCTAGGCTGGGCGGCTGTTGCCTGGCAGCGGTCGCTGCCGCCCGAAGCCGCCGATGACCAGCTCCACCCTGCGCATCGCCTCCCGCCGCAGCCAGCTGGCCATGGTCCAGACCCACTGGGTGCGGGATGAGCTCTCCCGCGCCCATCCCGAGCTGGCGATCACGATCGAGGCGATGGCCACCCAGGGGGACAAGATTCTCGATGTGGCCCTGGCCAAGATCGGCGACAAGGGCCTGTTCACCAAGGAGCTGGAGGCCCAGATGCTGGTCGACCGGGCCGACATCGCCGTTCACAGCCTCAAGGACCTGCCCACCAACCTGCCGGAGGGCCTGATCCTGGGCTGCATCACCGAGCGGGAGGATCCGGCCGATGCCCTGGTGGTGCACGAGCGCCACCACGACCGCACCCTGGCCACCCTGCCCGAGGGCAGCGTGGTGGGCACCAGCTCCCTGCGCCGCCTGGCCCAGCTGCGTCACCACTACCCCCACCTGGTGTTCAAGGACGTGCGGGGCAACGTGATCACCCGGCTGGAGAAGCTCGACGCCGGCGTCTACGACTGCCTGATCCTCGCGGCGGCGGGCCTGACCCGGCTGGGCCTGGGTGATCGCATCCATGAGCTGATCGATCCCTCGATTTCGCTCCATGCCGTGGGCCAGGGGGCCCTGGGCATCGAGTGCCGCGACGGCGACACGGCCGTGCTCGAGACGATCGCTGTGCTGGAGCACCAGCCCACCGCCCGCCGCTGCCTGGCCGAGCGGGCCTTCCTGCGCAGCCTGGAGGGCGGCTGCCAGGTGCCCATCGGCGTCAACACCCACTTCGAGGGCGACCAGCTCGTGCTCACCGGCATGGTGGCCAGCATCGACGGCCAGCGCCTGCTGCGCGACAGCTGCCGCGGTCCGGCCACCGACCCCGAGGCGATCGGGGTGGCCCTGGCGGGAACGCTGCGGTCCCAGGGGGCCGGAGAGATCCTGGAGGAGATCTTTGCCACCGTCCGCCCCGGAAGCTGAGGCCGGCGGCCACCGGGCCCCGGGAGCTGAGGCCGACCTGCGCGGCCTCCCCTTCCAGTGGAACCTGCTGGCCTGGGCGGCCCTGGTCGGCACCCTGACCGGCCTGGCCGTGGTGGCGTTCCACGAGCTGCTGGGCTTCATCAACAATTTTCTGTTCGGCCCTTTCGTGGAGGGCCTGCTGGTGATCGGGCGCTCCTCGCCCACCATCCCCGCCGACCTGCCTCCGATCGACCTGCCACCCCTGGCGCCCGACAGTGGCACACCCCTCAAGGCGCTCCTGCAGCTGGGTCTCGATGGCATCGGCCTGCTGGCGGCGGCTCCACCCCCACCCCCCGAACCCCCGCCCATCAGCCTGCCCACCCCGCCGGACTGGCTGGCCCTCTGGCCCGTGGTGGTGGTGCCGACCCTCGGCGGTCTGGCGGTGGGCCTGCTGCGCCATGTCGCCGGCAGCATCGGTCCGGGTCTGTCGAGCCTGATGGCGATCGCCGACGGCCGCCAGGGGGGTGAGCCGCGCCTGCCTCTGCTGCGGCTGGTGGCCGCGTCCCTCAGCCTGGGCAGCGGCGCCTCCCTCGGGCCGGAGGGGCCCAGCGTGGAGGGCGGCGGCAACATCGGCCTCTGGGTGGCCCTGAAGGGTCGCCTCTCCCCCCAGGCCCAGAAGGCCCTGGTGGGGGCCGGGGTGGCGGCGGGCCTGGCGGCCGGGTTCAAGGCGCCGATCGCCGGGGTGTTCTTCGCCTTCGAGGGCAGCTACAGCGCCATCCCGGGACGTCCCAGCCTGAGGGCGGTGCTGGTGGCGGCGGTGGCCTCCGCTCTCGTCACCCAGCTGTGCCTGGGCGATACGCCGATCCTGCGCCTGCCCGCCTACGAGGTGCGCTCACCGCTGGAGCTGCCCCTGTATCTGGGGCTGGGCCTGCTGGCCAGCCTGATGTCCTGGCTGCTGATCCGGCTGCTGGCCGCCGGCCGCGACGAGCGGGTCCAGGCCGTGGTGCGGCGACTGCCCCCCGGCCTGCCCACCGCCCTGGGCGGGGCGGCCCTCGGGGGCATGGCCCTGGTGTTCCCCCAGGTGCTCGGCGTCGGCTACGACACGATTGAAGCCCTGCTGGGCCGGGACGGCGGCATCCCCCTGCTCACCCTGGTGGCCCTGATCGGCGTGAAGCTGGTGGCCACCACCGTCAGTAACGCCACCGGCTTCGTGGGGGGTGGCTTTGCCCCTTCCCTGTTCCTGGGGGCGGTGCTGGGGAGCTGCTACGGCCAGGCGCTGGGCAGCGGCGGCCTGAATCTGCCGGTGGCCGAACCCCCCGCCTACGCCATGGTCGGCATGGCGGCGGTGCTGGCCGGCAGCGCACGGGCACCGCTCACCGCGTTGCTGCTGCTGTTCGAGCTCACCCGCGACATTCGCATCGTGCTGCCGCTGATGGCGGCGGCCGGCCTCAGCGCCGCGCTGGTGGAACGCTGGCAGGGCATCCAGGATCCCGGTCTGATGGGGCCCGATCCCCTAGAGGAGCGCCGCCGCAGTCAGCTGGCGGCGATCCCGGTGGAGGAGGCCTTCGAACCGGAGGCGCCCCTGGTGCTGCCGGCCGCCATGGCGGCACCAGAGGCCCTGGCCCGGCTGATCGAGAGCCATGGCCATTGCCTGCTGGTGGAGCGGGCCGGGCTGGCCCTGGGCTTGGTGACGATCGGCGACCTGCAGCGGGGCCTCGGCTCTGACCTCAGCCGCCAGCAGCCGCTGCGCCTCGAGGATTGCCTGCGCACCGAACTGGTCTGGCTGCCGACCGGGGTGCATCTGGATCGCCTCGAAGATCAGCTGAGGCCCAATGGCCTGCGGCAGCTGCCGGTTTTCGAGGTGGAGGGGGGATCCGGGGACCATCTGCCCCATGGGCTGCCCCCCGGGGGACTGGCGGTGGACCGGTTGCGGGGGATGGCCAGCCGCGACGGCATGGCCAGGGCCCAGGCCCGCCGCTTTCAGGCCGCTTCGGAGCGGCCCTCCATCAGGGCCTCGGCGACGGGATCGGCCTGAGAGAGCAGGCCCAGAATCCGCTGCAGGTCCAGTTCGGAGAGCTCACCGTCGTTGCCCCACTTCAGCGACGTGCTGTTGAGCTGGTCGGTGGTGGGTTCGTAAGCGGAATCGAACATGGGAGGAAAATCGGCGGTTCTGGAGGGCGCCGCTGTTGATCGAGTTTCAAGACATTAGGTGTTTGCACCCAGACATCAAACCCTTCCTGAACAATCTCCAGAATCTCTTCGGTCGCTCCCTTTTTCGCCGGAATCGCCCTTCGGTGTTCAGGGTTTGACAACCACCGGTGTTCCCACCTCCACCTGGTCGAACAGGGCGCGCACATGGGGGGTGAGCATCCGGACACAGCCGTTGGTGACGGCGGAGCGGGATGTGACGGTCCAGGCCCAGGCGCTGGGGGTGCCGTGGATGCCGTACTGGTTGGGGCCGCTGCGCTTGAAGCCGATCCAGCGGTCACCCAGGGGGCCATTGGGTCCCTTGGTGGCGTGGACCTTGCCGCTCTTGGTGCTCTGATACTGGGGATTGACCACCTTGGTCTCCACAAGGAAGCGTCCCTTGGGGGTGGGGGTGGCGGCATCGCCGATGGCCACGGGCCAGCTGCCCAGCACCTTGCCGTTGTCCTGCAGGCTGATCGTGCGCTTGCCCAGCTCCAGCACAATCTCGCGGGTGCTGGTCACGGTGGCCTTCGCCGGAGCCGTGCCGGCGGGGGCGACCACAGCGGGGGCGACCACATCTGGCGCAACCGGGGCCGTGCTGGCGGGAGCGCCCGTGGCCGCCGGCGTCAGTGACGACACCGGCGCATCGACGGCCCCGGCGGCCCCCGCCATGGCGGCCCCCCAGCCGGTGGTCAGGAGCACGGACAGGACCAGGGAGCGCGACATGGGCGAAACGGGATCGGAGGGACCGCGGTGACGGTGCCGGTGGACGTCAGTCGACCAGACGGGGATCGACGACAGAAAGATAGCGATCTTCGCATTCCTTGATGATGCGAACCGCCTCGCCGGTGTCATGGAATCCATTCACCTTGCAGGTGCCGGGCTTCTTCAGATCCTTGTAGTGCTCCCAGTAGTACTGGGTTTCCTTGAGCCAGTGCTCACCCAGCTGGGTATAGCTGGTGATGTGGTCCATGCGCTTGTCGTCGGCCAGGACGGCGATCACCTTGTCGTCCACCTCGCCACCATCGTCGAAGCACATGATGCCGATGATGCGGGCCTCCACGAGGCTGCCGGGCACCAGGGGCTCGGTGACGCCGACGATCTCGATGTCGAGGGGGTCGCCGTCCTCGTCCCAGGTGCGGGGAATGCAGCCGTAGGCGAAGGGGTAGGCGAGGGAGGAATACCCCACCCGATCCAGCTTCAGGTGGCCGGTTTCGGTGATCAGCTCGTACTTGTTGATCGTGTTCGAATTGAGCTCCACGATGGCGTTGAGCCGCAGCTCGGCCTCATCGGCGAAGGCCGGCAGCACATGCAGCAGGTTCAGCATGGTGCGGCTGGGAGCGTGGTCGATGTTCGCCATGGTGGGGGCTTTTCTGCGGCGGCATCTTAGGCATCGGGTCCCGGGGACCCTGTTCCGGCCACTGCAGTCACCCCGCCCCGCTCAGCTGGCCGACCTTGGCGCGCAGGTAAGTGAGGAAGGGCTGGGCGTCCAGGGGCCGGCCCGTCACCCGCTCGACGAGTTCCTCGGCGTTCACCGAACGGCCGTGGGGCCAGATGGTGCGGGCGAGCCAGTCCTGCAGCGCGGCTGTCTCCCCCGCGGCCACCAGAGCCTCGATCGAGCCGATCTCCTGCTCGAGAGCCTCCGAGATCTGGGCGCTGATCAGGTGGCCGAGGGCGTAGGAGGGGAAGTAGCCGAATAGCCCCTCGGCCCAGTGGATGTCCTGGAGGCAGCCCTCGGCGTCCGTGGCCGGCTGCAGCCCCAGCAGCTCCTTCATGCGCCGGTTCCAGGCGGCGGGCAGCTCCTCCACCGGCATGCCCTGCTCCAGCAGGGCCAGCTCCAGCTCGAAGCGCAGGACGATGTGGAGGCTGTAGCTCAGCTCATCGGCCTCCACCCTGATCAGGCCGGGCCGCAGGGGATTGAGGGCCCGCCAGAAGCCGAAGGCGCCGCCCCAGGGGTCGGACACCAGGCCCCCCTGGAAGCGGGGATGCCAGCGCTCGGCGAAGGCCCGGCTGCGGGCCACGCGGCATTCCCAGAACAGCGACTGGGACTCATGCACCCCCATCGAGGTGGCCTCCCCGAGGGGCCAGGGGAAGTAGTGGTCGTCGCTGCGGGGCAGGCCCTGCTCGTAGAGGGAGTGGCCCCACTCATGGGCGGTGGCCAGGAAGGCCGAGAACGGCTGGCCCCCCACCACCCGGGTGGTGATGCGGAAGTCCTGCGGGCCCACGGTGCAGGAGAAGGGGTGGGCGGATCGGGACCGCTGGCAGCGGGCCGCGTCATAGCCCCAGCTGTCGAGCAGCTCACTGCAGAGCCGCTCCTGCAGACCCTCCGCCAGCTCGAAGGGTTCCTGCCGGCCTGCGGGCGGGGCGGCGGCGACCGTCTCCAGCAGTCCCGGCAGTTCCACCGCCAGGGGGGCGAACAGCTCCGTCAGCCGGGCCTTGCTGACGTCGGGCTCGAAGGGCTGGGCCAGGATCTCCCAGGGGCTGCGGGCCATCGGTTCGGCGTCCGACAGCTGGCCGGCCTGCTCGCGCCGCAGCCGGATCAGCTCCCGCAGCGCCGGGGCGAAGGTGGCGAAGGTGCTGGCCGCCCGGGCCTCCTGCCAGACCGCGTTGCCGTGGGACTGGGCCCGGGCCAGGGCGGTGACCAGGGCAGGATCGAGGCAGCGCTGGCGGTTCAGCTCCAGACGCAGCAGCTGCAGATTGCGGCGCCGCTGGGGCGGAGCGTCCCCATCCAGCTCGGCCTCCGCCGCCGCCACCAGATCGGCGTAGGCGTCACTGCTCTGGCGCTCGTGCAGCTGGGCGGCCAACAGGGCCAGCTGCTCGCCGCGCCAGGGGGCACCGGCGGCAGGCATCACCGTGTTCTGGTCGTAGTAGAGGGTGCTGCTGATCGAGCCCAGCAGGCGGGTGGTATGCAGGTGCCGCTGGAGCTGGTCGAGGGCCGGAGCCGCTGCAGCCATGGGATCGGTGATGCCGGTGGCGCCAGCATGGCCCCTGGGGCCAGGAGGACGCCGGTGGCGGACTGGAACGGCGCCGCTGCCGGCTCAGCCAACGGCCTGGAACAGCAGCAGGGTTCGCCCCCTGGCGTCCTGGAGCAGCAGGCTGCGTTTGTCGATGCCCCAGCGACGCACCTGGCCGAGAGCCTCGAGAAAGCGACGTTCGAAGGCCATTGACTCCGGCGGACAGGCCATGCGCGAGCTCGCAAGAGGCCCGAAGCGCAACAGCTCCCCCTTGAGCTGGATGTTGCCGCTCAGACGGTTGCAACCGCCGGCCCCCGACACCCGGTTGCCCTCGGCGGCGAAGCGCAGCTCCACCGGCTGGGCCGGCGCGATGGCGCCCTGGAGGTCGAGCAGACGCCAGGTGGTGCCCCGCAGGGGCGCGACCAAGGGCGGTCTGTCGGAAACGGGTTCCAGCTTCGCCGGAGGGCAGCCTTGGCCGGGCCAGACGTTCCTGAACGTCTCCACGACCAGGGTTCGCCGCGGCGGCTGGCCGGGTTCGGCCGATGGCCGGGTCGTGATCAGCCCCTGCAGGTTGGCCAGCAGGGGCTGGCCGGAGCGGTTCCCCTGCTGCGCCCGGGTGTAAGCACGCTCCAGGGCCAGGTAGTCGCCCTCCGTCGCCACCGGCAGCCGTTGCCCGGTGGCGCAGAGCCGGATCACGGCCGCGTCGGCGAAGTAAGTGACCATCCCCTCAAGGCTGAGGCTGGGATCGATCGGCGCCGGAGCGGGCAGGCGGCTCAACTGGTCGTTCTGCCGGGAGACCACCGGTTGGCCCATCAGGTCCAGCTTGCGCAGGGCATTCCCAGCCTTGATCAGCTGCAGGAAAAGCGGCGCCTCCCGCCCGCCGCGTAGCACCAGCCGGTCCGTGCTGGGCTCGAGGCGCCAGCGGCCGATGTCGTCGAAAGAGTTCGGTGCCGACCGGCCGAGGAAGGTCTGGCGCAGTTGGTAGGTGAGATCCGGGGCGAGGTCCAGGTGCCAGCGGCTGACTCCGCCGGCGTCAGGGATGTCGCCCTGCCAGCTGGCCGGGAGGGATCCCAGCGGCGAGGCCACCGTCCGGCGCGAATCGATCTTCCCTGGACCCACCGGGTGCATCACCAGGGTGATGGGTCCGGCGTTGCCATCGAGAACCCTGGTGATGGTGTCGGTGGTGAACAACAGACGGCCCCGGTGACGGACGGTGGACCGCACGGCATAACGGCCCCGCGGGGAGAGATCGCTCTCCTTGTAAGGAATGGAGAAGCGGAAGGGAGGCTGGCCCGCCGGCGACACGGTGGTGCGGCCGATCACCTGTGCCGGGGCATCGGCGCGGGCGATGTCTTCGATGACGGCCTCGAAGACGGCCTCCGGTGGCAGGGCAATCCGCTCCCGGATGGTGGCGGTGCCTGTGAGCGTTCCCGCCTGCACGGGCCATGCCGGCACGGCCAGGAATGCCGCCAGCACGGTGACGGTGGACCGGCAGAGGGAGGCCATCAAGGCGGAGTCTCCTGGGGTTTGTCCAGTCTGCAGAGCGGCGGTGAGGCGGTGGCGTCACCCGCCCCTGCATGGAATCGCACAACACGGCCACCGGCCCGCAGCCGTCGGCGCCATGGTGGAGGCAGACCTTTCCGGCGCCGGATCGATGCATCCCCCTTCTCCGGAGCAGGCCCTGGTGCTGGCGGCCATCGAACGGTTCATGGCTGACCCCGACCTCGCCCTGCAGGGCCAGCCCGCCGGCGAAGGGGACTCGGGCGACGTCCTGGGCGCCATCCTGAGGGCCCTGACCATGGTGCTGCCGCTCGAGGAGATCGAACTGGCGGTGACGGGCCTGCTCACCGTCCATTGCGATGGGCTCGACGACGACACCCAGCTGGTGCTCGAGGCCCTGCTCACCGCCATTGAGCGGGATGACGACGAGATGGCCCTCGACACCCTGCTGGCCAGCGAGGCCAGCCTGCTGGAGGCCAATGCCCTCGACGGCAACTATCTGCTGGTCTGGGATCCGGCCGAGGCCCCGCCGCTGCGGGAGATGGAGATCCTCGATGTGCTGGAGCGCTACCCCTGCCGGGGCGAGGCGGCCCGCTGGAACTGCGACGACTTCGTGGCTCTGCTGGAGGGAAAGATCCTGCAGTGGCGCAAGACCATGGTGGCCCTGGAGATCCTCCAGGAGCAGCCGGGTACCCGTCCCGCGGCCAGCACCATGGTGCTGCTGGTGCCGGAGGACCCTGAGGCTCCGCTCGAGCAGCTGGAAGTGGGGGTCACCCTCAGCCCGCCGTCGCCGGGTTCCAGTGCAGCCGCATCGGCACGCAACCCTCCAGACTGACCTTCACCGGGCAACGTTCGCCGGCGCGGATCAGCACCTCCCGCAGCCCGTCATCGAGGCCGGGCGGCAGGTCGATCCAGGCCTCCAGCAGGGCGATACGGCGCTCGCCGCTGCTGGTCATGCCCTTCTCCACCCGCACCCGGGCGCCCTCCAGGGGGATCCCATCCCGTTCGGCCACGATGCCCATCACCGTGAGCAGGCAGGTGGCCAGGGCCGTCGCCACCAGGTCGGTGGGCGAGAACGCCTCCCCCTTGCCCTGGTTGTCCACGGGGGCATCGGTGATCAGCCGCGACCCGGAGGGCGCGTGCTCCGCCGCGCAGCGCAGGGCTCCCTCGTAGCGGCAGGTCATCGTGGTCATGGCGGGGGGGCGGGCGGCGAACGTCCCACCAGGCTGGCAGGGGCCGCCGGCCTAAATTCGTTCCCCCTGTCACGGATCCTTGCCACTGATCCTGCTGGTGGTGCCCCAGGGCGCGTCGGGGCTGGCGGAGACGATCCGGCTGGCGGTGACGCCGGTGTTCCTGCTGGCGGGCATCAGTGGCCTGCTGGGGGTGATCACCACCCGCCTGTCGCGCATCATCGACCGGGCCCGGGTGATCAAGGCGGGGGATCCGGCCGCCAGCGTGGCCCGCTCGCGGGAGCTGCAGGGGGAACTGCAGATGCACCGCCGCCGCATGACGCTGGCTTCGGCGGCCTTCGCTTCGGCTACCACCAGCTTCCTGCTGGTGGCGACGGTGGTGATGGTGCTGTTCCTGAGCACCCTGGCCACGATCGACCTGACCCCCCTGGTGGCGCTGCTGTTCGTGCTGGCGATGGGCTCGCTGATGACGGCGGTGCTGCTGCTGCTGCGCGAGGTGCAACTGGGCAACCAGGCGTTGCGGCGCTTCTGAGCGGGAGCGCCCTAAAGGTCCGTCAGGCCGATCTCCTCCAGCAGCTGGCGCTGCTGACGCGCCCCGACGAAGCGGTGGGCGGCCATGGCACCGCTCACCGCCACCGGCGGCACGCCGATGCCCGGGAACACGCCGGCCCCGCAGAGCAGCAGCCCCTCGACCGGGGTGGACCCGCCGGGGAAGGGGCCGGCATTGGCGGGCCAGGCCGGGCCGTAGCTGCCCTGGTGCATCCGCAGATAGCGGCGGTGGGTGAGGGGGGTGCCCTGCATTTCAAGCACCACCCGCTCCCGCCAGTCGGGCAGCACCCGGCCGAGCGCCTCGCCGAAGACGGCACAACGTTGCTGCTTGAGGGCGTCGTAGGCGGCGCTGCCCCGCTCCAGCCCCTGCCACAGCTCCCAGGGTTCGTTGGCCGGGGTGTAGCCGTGCAGCACCTGGTGGCCCGCCGGTGCGCCGGACGGGTCGAGCAGGGAGGGCATCGAGAGCACCACCATGTTGCGTTCGGCGCCGATGCCCCGCTGCCAGTCGCCCACCCAGACGTGGTGGATGGGCAGGTGGTCGAGGTCGTCCCCCCGCAGGGCCAGGTGCCAGTGCAGGAAGCTGGCGCAGGCCGGCGTGGCCGCCTGGCGCCGCCGCCAGCGCGACGGCACCGCGGCCTCCGGCAGCAGGGCGAGCAGGTCCCAGGGGCTGGTGTTGGCGATCACCCCCCGGGCGGCTTCGAGGCGCTCCCCGCTCGCCAGCCGGACCCCCACCGCCCGGCCCTGTTCCACCAGGATCTCTGCCACCGCCGCGCCCGTGCGCAGCCGGCCGCCGTGGCGCTCCATCCCGCGCACCAGCGCCGCCGCCACGGCCGCGCTGCCGCCGATCGGGTAGTCGAGGCAGGCCTCGGGCTCGAACCATTCGCCGAACAGGGTCGCCATGGCGGCGGCGCTGGTCTGGTCCATGGGCAACCCGGAGATCAGGAAGCAGAGCAGGTCGACCCAGTGGAGCAGGAACGGATCGCTGAGGTGGCGTCGGGCGATCGGCCCGAAGGCACCGCCCAGGGCCGCCAGCCGACCGGCCTGGCCGAGCAGGCGCAGGGCGTTGCCGCCACCGAGGGTGGTGGCCAGACCGGCCCCGGGCCGCAGGGCCAGCAGCGGCAGGGAACGGGCCGCCTCGCAGCTGGGCCGCAGGGCCGTGAGGAAGCGGTCCCACTCGGCCGCCGCCGCCGCACCGCGGAGATCGCGCAGCAGGGCCAGGAAGGGGGCCTGCCCCACCCCCACCCGCAGGGACCCCTCGGGCAGCAGAAGGCCCCAGTCGCGGTAGCTGGCCACGGGCAGGGTTTCCCCCACGGCCCGCAGCACCTGGGCCAGGGGGTTGGTGCTGGGCCACCGGCCCAGGCCGCTCCAGAGCGACGGGCCGGATTCGAAGTGAAACGGGCCGCGCCGGAATCCGTGGGCGGCGCCGCCGGGGGTGGTGTGGGCCTCGAGCACCAGCACCTCCAGCCCGTGGCGGGCGGCGATGGCGCCGGCGCACAGGCCGCCCAGACCACTGCCCACCACGATCAGGTCGCTCACCTTGGGCGCAGCAGATCCGGCACAGATCTTATTCAGAATCCCTTCGCATCGAAGCCAAACGGATGGCCTCCACGCTGACTAGGATCGTTCGATATAGCAAAGGTTTTGCATTGTCGCAGGGCTTCCCTTCCGCCACCCTGTCCGATAGCACGCCGTCCGTTCCCCCTGATGCGGTCGCTGGCTCCAGGGCATCGATGGGTCAGCCCAGGCGGGGTGATTTTGAGCTCAAGTCCTTCATGGACAGCTCCAATCTGCGGGGCTCCTGGCAGATCGCCAACACCGTGATCCCCTATGCGGCCCTGTGGTGGGTCGCCGACTGGAGCCTCCAGCACGCTCCGCTGCTGCTGATCCCCACGATGGTGGTCATGGTGCTGCTGCTGGCGCGTGTCTTTTCGCTGATGCACGACTGCGGCCACGACTCCCTGTTCCGCAGCCGGCGGGCCAATCAGGTGTTCGGCTTCCTGCTTGGGGTGCTCAGCGCCATTCCCCAGTACCCCTGGTCGCGGGGCCATGCCTACCACCACCGCCACAACGGCGACTGGGAGAAGTACCAGGGACCGTCGGCCCTGGTCACCACCAGTGTCTTTGCGGCCCTCAGCCCCGGCCAGCAACGGTTTTATGGCGTGCTGCGCCACCCGGCGATGCTGTTCCCCGGCGGCTTCTTCTATCTGGTGATCAAGCCCCGGGTGGCCCTGCTGCTGGGCCTGGCGGGCTTCTTCCCCCATCTGGTGGTCTGCCTGCGCAGCCCGGAGCCGATGGGGCTGGGCCAGATCCTGGCCAGCTATCGCTCCAAGCACTGGTACACCAACGAGGAATTCCGTCACCTGGTGGCCAACAACATCGCCGTGATCGGTTCCTGGTGGCTGATGGCCCGCTGGCTCGGCGCCGGGGAGTTCTGGTCGATCTATGCCCCGGTGATGGCCTGCGCGGCGGCGATCTTCATCTGCATCTTCTTTGTGCAGCACAACTTCCCCGGCTCCTACGCCCACGCCACCGCCGGTTGGAGCGAAATGACCGGGGTGCTGGAGGGCACGAGCGACCTGGAGCTGCCGCCGATCTTCAACTGGTTCTCGGCTGACATCGGCTGCCACGCCATCCATCACCTCTCCTCGAAGATCCCCAACTACCGGCTGCGGGCCTGCCATGAACGCAATGCCCACCTGCTCCAGGGGGTGAGGCGGCTGTCGCTGGCCGACATCCCGGGGTGTTTCAGCTACATCCTCTGGGATCCCCAGGCCTGCCGCCTGACGACGATCGACGCGCTGCGTTCCGCCGCTCCCGTGCCCGTCGTCAGCTGAAGGGCGCCAGGAGGAACCGATGCTGCGCCAGAGCCTGAGCCGGTTGGAGGTCTCCACCCATGGGGAGGGCTTCGATGACATCACCGGGGCCCTCAACGGCCTGATCGCCGCCAGCGGCCTGGTGCTCGGCACCGCCACCATCGCCAGCCTGCACACCTCCTGCTCCCTGACGATCAACGAGAACGCCGACCCCAGGGTGCTGGTTGATCTGGCGGCCTTTCTGCGGGCCCTGGTGCCCCCGGAAGGGGTGCGGCCCCTGAGCGGTCAGGGGGAGCGACGCCCCTGGGTTCACGATGACGAAGGCCCCGATGACATGCCCGCCCACATCCGCACCGCCCTGACCTGCACCAGCCTGGTGCTCCCCTTCCAGTCGGGCCGCCTGCTGCTCGGCACCTGGCAGGCGGTGTACCTGTGGGAGCACCGGGCCCGACCCCATCGCCGCAGCCTCAGCCTGCATCTGCTCGGCGAATGACCTCCTGCTTTCTTCCCCCATGGCCGCCCAACCCCTGACCCCCGCCCAGATCGCCGCGCTGCCCACCGAACTGCCGCAGTGGAGCGTGCGGGAGGGCAAGCTGCACCGCGAACTGCGCTTCAGCGATTTCTCCGCCGCCTTCGGCTTCATGGCCCGGGTGGCCCTGGCGGCCGAATCGATGGGCCACCACCCGGAATGGTGCAATGTCTGGAACCGGGTGACGATCAACCTCACCACCCATGACACCGGCGGGCTGTCGAACCTGGATGTGGAACTGGCCCGCCGGATTGATGCGTTGCTGAAGACGACGAAGTGTTGAATCGTCAGCCACTTCTGCGGCGCATCTGCAGCAGCTGAGTCAACTCGCAGCCGTCTCTGTGAAGATCCGGTGAGTGTTGGCTTGGCCTTCCCATGCGGCGTTTCCATGCATCCACGTCCATCCGCTTCGGGGGAGGTCGATCGCGCACGGCCTGTCTTCTCGGCAGCACGCTGGTGATCTTCTCGGCGGCTGCGTCCGCCGAGGCGGCACCTTTCCGGTTCGAGACGGTGGTCAACAATGCCGATCTGATTCCGGGCACCTCCAGTCTCTTCAATGCCTACAATCCGCCCTCCATCAATGGCTCCGGCCTCGTGGTCTTCAGGGCCCGGGGGCGCGGTGGCAGTGGTGGTCAGCCGGCCACGGGCATCTTCACCCGTGATCTCCTCAATGGTGCGCTGCCCCGTCCGATCTTCGCCATCGCGTCACGGGGAGGTCCCGTGCCGGCTCCGAACAACACGGGTGCCACCTTCACCGAGTTCCCCTCGTTCCCGCGCATCGATCTGAATGCTTCGACCACCGTCGCCTTCCGTGGTCAGTCCAGTCCTGTCTGGCAGTCGCCCGACGGCTCGCTGGGGACGTCGGGGATCTACAGCAACCCACAGGGCAGCCTGATCACCGGAGCCAGTCAACTCGGAGCACTGGCCACGTTCAACTACTTCAGCGTGCCGTCATCCGCCGGTCCGACAGGCCTGAAGTTCGATCAGTTTCCCGGCGCCCCCTCGGTGACTGATAACACGGTCGTCTTCAAGGGCAACTGGACCGATGCCCATGGCGTGGGCAGAACCGGGGTGTACTTCCGCGATCTGGTTGCCGAGGGCGGTGTGGCCCCTGTCCGTCTCATTGCCGACAGCAACACGCCGATTCCCGGTGATGTCCAGAACCGTAACTTCGGATCCACTGCGCCACCGAGCGCGGCGCTGAACAAGGCGGTGTTCCTCGGCGTGGACAACGAAGAGGCACCCTCGGTTGGTGGCATCTATCTGTCGTCACTGCTCGGGAATCCGACGTCTCTCACGTCCCTGGCCAGCATCGGCGGCCTCACCGATCTGACGGATGCCGGCGGGCTCACCAACATCGGTGAAGTCCTCTCCTTCAATGGCCGTTCCGTGGCCTACTGGGGCGCCTGGGGCTCCGAGACCATCACCCAGCAGGTCTCCTGTGCGGGCTCCGGGAATGAAGCCAGGCTTCAGTACTGCCAGGAGCAATCCGCGAAACCCGAAACCGGTGGGGTGGGCAACGGCAACTTCCAGTTCGAGATTCCACTCCATCAGGGCATCTTCGTCACTGATATCGCCTCCAAGCTCACCAGGCTGATCGCCAGCACCGGTGAGCAGTTCTCGTCCTTTCTGTCCTGGAACTTTTCCGGTCGCCCGCCCGGCGTCGGCGAAGGGGGCGATGAGGAAGGGGATCAGGAGCTGGCCCGCTGGCGGTCCTCCGCATTTCTGGCCCTCGATGAGGACATGCTGGCGTTCAAGGGTGTCGACCTTGGGACAGTGGATGGCATGGACGACGTCTTCAAGGAGGTGATGTCCGGTCTCTATGCCGCGGATACGGATGGAACCCCTGACATCCGCACCATCGTTGAAACCGGCATGGATGGCGGGCTCATCGATCCGGAGGCCGCCGGCATCCCGATCGTGGCCGTGGGAATCGAGCGGGATGGTTTCCGCAACGGCCGGATCGCGTTCGCGGCCAGCATGGCTCTGGAGGGCGAAACCGCGGAGGACAGCCTCAGCTGGGCGGGGGTGTACGTCACTGGTGAGCCCCAGGGACCGGTCTCGCCCGTTCCGGCCCCCCTTCCCGTTCTCGGTGTGGGAAGCGCCTTTGGCGTCGCCCGCCGGATCCGCCGGCGGATTCGGCTGAGTTCCTGAGGGGCCCCGTACCACCGCGTCTTCATGGCGCCTGGCGGGCGGGCCCCGTCGGCGTGTCTAGCTTCCCGGGGTGCTCCTCCGCCCTGCAGTGCCCCATGGGATTTCGCTACCTCGATCGGATCGCCACCGAGGAGAACATCCATTCGTTTCTCGAACTCGCTGATCTGGCCGCCGGAGCCGGTGCTTCGGCCAACAACGTCTTCCTGCTCTCCCATCGACTGCGCCAGTCCCGGCCGATGCAGGTGTGCCGGGCGCTGCTGGGGCGGGATCCGGCCGCCATGGCCCTGATCGAGCAGCGGCGGCTCAGCGGTCCCTATGACGCGGCTGCCCTGCGGGCGCTGCCGAAGGGAACCCTGGGCCACACCTACGCCACGGTGCTGGAGACGATGGGGTACGACATCAACTTCTTCCCCAAGCCTGACTTCTACGCCAACCTCGAAACGGACGCCGATTACATCAACTACCGGGTCTACGCCACCCACGACATCCATCACATCGTCAGCGGCTTCAGCCTCGACAATTTCGGCGAACTCGGTGTCATCAGCATGAGCGTGGCCCAGTTCGCCCATCCGGGCCTGGCCTTCACCGATCTGATGGCCCTGCTGCTCAACTGGTTCCGCAACGACAAGCCGATCGACGAACATGAAACCCCTGCCGAGCAGGCCCGCACCGCCAGCTACGCCTTCGGCATGATCAGCAAAGGGCTGCACATCGGCGCCGAGGCCCAGCCGCTGTTCCCGGTGATCTGGGAGGAGCGGATGGGCCAGGACCTGGAGGAGCTGCGGGCCGAGCTGGGCATCGCGGCAGTGCAGGAGGGGACCTACAGCTGGCAGGCGAATCCCGCGCTCATGGCGGCACTGGCCGCCTGATCCCTCAGACGAGGGCGGGCAGCCGGGAGGGCTCGGCCGACCTGAAGTGCAGCCGCGGCGGCTCCGCCCCAGCTTCCACCTCCACCACGATGGTGGAGCCGCTCAGGTAGGTGCCGGCCAGGATCGCCTTGGCGATCGGCGTCTCCAGTTCGCGCTGGATGGCCCGCTTGAGGGGCCGGGCGCCATAGACCGGGTCGTAGCCCACGGCGGCCAGCCAGTCGAGGGCGGCCCCACTGAGCTCCAGGCCCAGCTTCCGCTCCTCGAGCCGCCGGGCCAGCCGCTGCACCTGCAGCTCCACGATCTGGCGCAGTTCCTCGGCCTTGAGGCTGTGGAAGATGATCGATTCATCCAGCCGGTTGAGGAACTCGGGGCGGAAGTGGCCCCGCAGGGCCTCGTTGACCCGCTTCTCCATCTCGCCGTGGCGGGCCGGATCGCCGGCCAGATCGAGGATCGAGGCGCTGCCGATGTTGCTGGTGAGGATCAGCACCGTGTTGGTGAAGTCCACCGTGCGGCCCTGGCCATCGGTGACGCGGCCGTCATCGAGGATCTGCAGCATCACATTGAACACATCGGGGTGGGCCTTCTCCACCTCGTCGAACAGGATCACGGCGTAGGGACGGCGCCGCACCGCCTCGGTGAGCTGGCCGCCCTCCTCGTAGCCCACGTAGCCCGGAGGGGCGCCGATCAGCCGGGACACGGCGTGCTTCTCCATGTATTCGCTCATGTCGATGCGCACCATCGCCTCCTCGCTGTCGAACAGCTGGGACGCCAGGGCCTTGGAGAGCTCGGTCTTGCCCACGCCGGTGGGGCCGAGGAACAGGAAGCTGGCGATCGGGCGGTTGGGATCGGACAGGCCCGCCCGCGACCGCTGGATGGCATCGGCCACCGCCGTCACGGCCTGCTCCTGGCCGATCACCCGGGTGTGGAGTTCGTCCTCGAGATGGAGCAGCTTCTCCATCTCCGACTGCACCAGCTTGCTGACCGGAATCCCGGTCCACTTGGCGATCACCTCGGCGATGTCGTCCTCGGTGACCTCCTCGCGCAGCAGGTTCTTCTCGCCGGCATGGGCGCTCAGCTCACTTTCCTTGGCGGCCAGCTTCTTGTTGAGCTCCGCCAGGGTGCCGTACTCCAGTTCGGCGGCCTTGTTGAGGTCGTACTGGCGCTTGGCCTGCTCCACCTGCAGCTGCACCTGCTCAATCTCCTCCTTGATGGCGGAGAGTTCGTCGATCGAGCCCTTCTCCTTCTGCCACTGGGCGTTGAGGCTGCTCTGCTGCTCGCCCAGGTCGGCCAGCTCCTTCTCGAGCTTCTCGAGCCGGTCGCGGCTGGCGGGGTCCGATTCGCGCCCCAGGGAGAGCTTCTCCATCTCCAGCTGCAGGATGCGGCGGTCGAGCTCGTCGATCTCCTCCGGCTTGGAGGTGATCTCCATCTTCAGGCGGGCCGCCGATTCGTCCATCAGGTCGATGGCCTTGTCGGGCAGGAAGCGGTCGGCGATGTAGCGGCTGCTGAGCACGGCCGCCGCCACCAGGGCGTTGTCGGCGATGCGGACGCCGTGGTGCACCTCGTAGCGCTCCTTGAGGCCCCGCAGGATCGAGATCGTGTCCTCCACCGTGGGCTGGTCGACGAACACCTGCTGGAAGCGGCGCTCGAGGGCCGGGTCCTTCTCGATGTGCTGGCGGTGCTCATCGAGGGTGGTGGCGCCGATGCAGCGCAGTTCGCCCCTGGCCAGCATCGGTTTGAGCAGGTTGCTGGCGTCCATGGCCCCGCCGGTGGCGCCGGCCCCCACCACGGTGTGGATCTCGTCGATGAACAGGACGATCTGACCCTCGCTGGAGGTGACCTCCTTGAGCACGGCCTTGAGGCGCTCCTCGAACTCACCGCGGTACTTCGCACCGGCGATCAGGGCCCCCATGTCGAGGGCGATCAGCTGGCGGTTCTGCAGGGCCGTGGGCACGTCACCGTTGACGATCCGCTGGGCCAGCCCCTCGACGATCGCCGTCTTGCCGACACCGGGTTCGCCGATCAGCACCGGGTTGTTCTTGGTGCGGCGCGAGAGGATCTGCACGGTGCGGCGTATCTCCTCGTCGCGGCCGATCACAGGATCGAGCTTGCCGTCGCGGGCGGCGGCGGTGAGATCGCGGCCGTACTTCTCGAGGGATTCGTAGGTGCCTTCCGGGTTCTGGTCGGTCACGCGTTGGCTGCCCCGCACGGCCATCACAGCCTCGCGCAGCTTGCGCTCGTCGGCGCCCGACTGGGACAGCAGCTGGCGGCCGCAGCGGTCATCGCCGGCCAGGGCCAGCACCAGGTGCTCCACGGCGATGTAGCTGTCCTCGAATTCCTTCCTGAGGGCGTCGGCCCGGTCCAGCACCGCGTTCAGCCCCTTGCCCAGGTAGACGTTGTCAGCGGTGGCGGCCAGGCTGGGCTGGGCGGCGATGAAGGCCTCCAGCTTCTGGCTCAGCGCCCCCAGGTCCACGCCGGCCTTCTCGAGGATCCGGCTGGCCAGGTCCTGCTGGGCCAGCAGGGCGGCGAAGAGGTGCTCGCTGTCCATCTGCTGCTGGCGCTTCTGCTGGGCCAGCTGCTGGGAGGCGACCACGGCGCCCCAGGCCTTTTCGGTGAACAGTTCAGCGGTGGGATGCATGGATGGAGTTCTCCCTGCGGACGGTGGCTGAAGCCAACGTATGAATGGCGCCGGGATCGGCCGAGTGGGAGGACCGAACCGCGGCGTTCGGCCCTCCTCCCCTGGGGTGGGCAGGCCGTACCGGCAGGGTGGCCAACCGCCCGGCTGGGCCCCAGGGCCTAGGGGCCCACGAACGCGGGCATGGGCACCTGGTAGCCGCGCTGCTTGCCGCAGAGCTGGGTGGGACAGCCGTCTGGGCCGTAGAGGGCATCGGACGCCGAGAGGCAGCCCATGCCGTTCTTCTGGGCCACCTGGGACGGATGGATCCGCAGCGGCTGGAGCACCGCTTCGCTTCGGGGCACCACCAGCCGGCAGGGAGCAGGCGACAGCCCGGGCCTGGCCTCAATGGCCAGGGGCTGGTTGGGGATCTGCCCCTGGGCCAGGGCTGGCGCCGCGGCGGCGGCCATCAGGGCCAGGGGCATCCCTGCCGACAGCAGGCCCCCCAGGAGGCACGGCCGCAGCCCGGCAGAGGTGGGGATCGCCATGATGGGAGCTCGGCTGCGCCCCATTCTCGCCTCTGCAGCCCTCCTGTCTCCGATGCCCACTCCCGCCGACGACCAGGCCCTGGTGGCCGACCTGGCCCGAGCGTCCCTCACCCTGGGCGGGGCAGCGGAGCCCGAGCGGGACTGCTGGCGGGTGGTGCACCGCCATGTCCACGGGATGCTTCCCAGCGAGTACGACATCCGCGAGGTGCCCGAGGAGCTCTACCTGGCGGTGCTGGCCGCCCGCCGGGCCCTGACTTGAGCCATGAAAAAGCCCCGGCAGGGCCGGGGCACAGGTCGGCTGGAGTCGCCGTCAAGGGAAAGGAGAGTGCTGCGGGACCAGGCTCAGCCTGGGATCAGGCCCAGCCCTTGGAGGCCATGTCCTCGACGTAGGCCGCCACGTCGGCGATGTCGCCTTCGCTGAGCTTGCCGCCGAAGGCGGGCATGGCGTTCTTGCCGTTGGTCACCTGGTAGGCGATGGCGGCCTCGTGGCCGGCGTCGTAGTTGGCCAGATAGGAGGCCAGGGCATCGGCCTTGAGGGTGCGCTCGGCGTTGACCACGTTGCCGCCGCCCATGTGGCAGGCGGCGCAGTTGGCGGAGAAGATCTGGCCGCCGTGGGCCGCATCGGCGGCGAAGCTCGGGGAGGCACCCAGCACCAGCGCCAGGCAGAGAGCGAACAGGGAAAGAAGACGACGCATGGGAGGGTGCAACGGAAGGTGCCTGAAGGCACTTGCAACGCGCATAAATTAGGCAATGGCCGCCCCCCGGTGGGGGCCTCCGACACATTCGCAACAAATCAGCGGCCCCGGTGGGGCACCCCCGCCGTCTCCAGCACCGCCTCGAGGCTCGGGGCGAAGCTCACCAGGCCGAAGCGTTCGGGCGGACTCACCGGCTGGTGCACGAAGTGGCGCTGTCGGATCGAGAACCGGTCCCAGGCATTCACCTCGATGCGCAGCAGCTTGATCAGCCCCTCGATCAGCCAGCCACGCAGGTCGATGCCGATCGGGGGCACCCACACCCGCCGCCAGCGGCACAGGGAGGCCACGGCGCCGTTGATCGTGATCGGCGCCTGGCCCAGCACCAGCCGCCGCACCGGACCCTGGTCGGGCTCTGGGTTGGGGCCGTGGGGGGTGGTGGCCAGGTGGGCGCAGACGGTGGCGATGTCGGCCGCGTGGATGAAGTGGAAGCTGGCGTCGGTGCGCAGCCAGCGGGCCAGCCACAGCCAGCCGAAGGCCTCTTTGAGCCCGGCGGTCAGGTAGCTGGTGGGGTGGGGATCGGCGCCGGCCACCGCGCCGCCGAACACCAGGGTGGGGAACACGGCCACGATCTTCGGCGCCAGGGGATGGCGCTCCAGGTCCTGCAGGCAGGTGGCCTTGGTCTGGATGTACTCGGTGCCGTAGGCCATCGCTTCGGGGAGCAGCTGCAGCCGGCGGTCGAGGATGCTCGCGGTGGAGAAGTAGATCACCTGCTGCAGGCGATCCGGGTCGGTGAGCCGCAGCAGCTCCTTGACGGCCACCACGTTCACCGCCTGGGCCCGCTCGGGATCCCCCCAGGCGGTGGCGGTGTGGATGATCCGGTCGGCGCTGGCGATGGCGGCGGCGTGGGGACCGAGCTCACGCAGGTCGCCCACCAGCAGGGTGATGCGCGGGTGGTCGGCGGGGACGGCGCTGAGCTTGGCGGGATCGCGCAGCAGCAGCAGCAGGTGGGCGTCGCTGTTGGCCAGCAGGTTTTCAGCGATGTACTGGCCGACGCAGCCGCTGGCGCCGGTGATCAGGATCCGCTGGGGCCCGGAGGAGGGGGCGCTCAAACAGCGGCCCCCAGCAGCTCGTTGACGGCCTTGCCGGTCTCGAAGAAGACGCGGGCGTTGTCCTCAGGGGTGCCGGGCAGGATGCCGTGGCCCAGGTTGAGGATGTGGCGACGGCCGCGGGCCTTGCGCACCGTGTCGAGGATCCGCTCGCGGATCGCCTCGGGGGTGCCGAACAGCAGGCCGGGATCCACGTTGCCCTGCACACCCAGGTGCTGGGGCAGGCGGGCGCAGCCATCGGCCATGTCCACGGTCCAGTCCAGGGAGATGAAGTCCACCCCGGTGGCGGCCATGCGCTCCAGCACGCCGGCGCTGCCGGAGATGTAAAGGATCAGGGGGGTGTCGGGGTGGGTGGCCTTCACCTGGTCGATCACCCGCTTCTGGTAGGGGGCCGCGAACACGTCGTAGTCGATGGGGCTCAGCTGCCCCGCCCAGGAGTCGAACAGCTGCACCACCTGGGCGCCGCTGTCGATCTGATAGCGCACGTAGGTGGCGATCGAATCCGCCAGGTGGCCCAGCAGCCGGTGCAGCAGGGCGGGCTCCTGGAAGGCCATCGCCTTGATCACCGAATAGGTCTTGGAGCTCTTGCCCTCCACCGCGTAGGCGGCCAGGGTCCAGGGGGCGCCGACGAAGCCGAGCACCGCCGCGGCGTTGCCCACGTCGGCCCGCAGCCGGCCGAGCACCTCACCCACGAAGGGCAGGGCCTCGGCCGGATCGAGGGGCCGCAGCGCATCCACCTGGGCCTGGCTGCGGATGGCGGGCTCGATGATCGGCCCCCGGCTCTCGATGATGTCGAAGTCGATGCCCATGCCCGGCAGGGGCGTGAGGATGTCGGAGAACAGGATCACGCCGTCGGGACGGAAGGCGTCGAAGGGCTGCATCGAGATCTCGTAGGAGAGATCGGGGTTCTCGGAGCGCTCACGGAATCCGGGATGGCGGTCGCGCAGGTCGCGGTACACCTTCATGTAGCGGCCCGCCTGGCGCATCATCCAGACCGGCGGCCGCTCCACCTGCTCACCTCGGGCGGCGCGCAGCAGCAGGGGGGCGGATTCGGTCATGGGGCCGGTCGGAAGGTCAACGGCGAAACCTAACCGAGCACCCCCGGCCTGCGGCCGCTCCTGTCACCAGTCGTGGCATGGGCGCCACCGGAGCGCTCAGCCCTCGCCGATGGCCGGCCGCTGCAGGCTGCGGGACTCATCCAGGCGGAACACCACCACGCTCAGGGGCGGCAGGCAGAGCTCCAGGGAGTTCTCGTAGTCGTGGATGGCCCAGGCATCGGTGAAGCGGCCCCCCAGGTTGCCGAGGTTGCTGCCGCCGTAGCGGCTGCTGTCGGTGTTGAAGACCTCCGCGTAGAAGCCCTCCAGGGGGACGCCCACCCGGTAGTGGGAATGGCTCTGGGGGGTGAAGTTGGCCACCACCACCACCCAGCGGCCGCTGCCGCTGTCACGGCGCATGAAGCTGATCACCGAGTGGCGGTTGTCGTTGCAGTCGATCCACTGGAAGCCGTACTGGTCGAAGTCGTCGCCCCAGAGGGCCGGCTCCGACTTGTAGAAGACGTTGAGGTCGTCCACCAGGTTGAGCAGGCCCTTGTGGGCCTCGTACTGGAGCAGCTCCCACTGCAGATCGCCCCAGACGTTCCATTCGGCCCGCTGGCCGAACTCCATCCCCATGAAGATCGTCTTCTTGCCCGGGTGGGTCCACATGTAGGCCAGCAGGGCGCGCACGTTGGCGAACTTCTGCCAGTCGCCGCCCGGCATCTTGTGGAGCAGATTGCTCTTGCCATGCACCACTTCATCGTGGCTCAGGGCCAGCATGAAGTTCTCAGTGAAGGCATACCAGATCGAGAAGGTGACGTGGTTCTGGTGGAACTGGCGGAACCACGGATCCAGCTCGAAGTAATCGAGCATGTCGTGCATCCAGCCCATGTTCCACTTGAGGTTGAAACCCAGGCCGCCCATGTCGGTGGGCTGGGTCACCATCGGCCAGGTGGTGGATTCCTCGGCGATCGAGAGGGCGCCTGGGAAGTGCTGGAACAGCACGTGGTTGGCCTGCTGCAGGAACCGCACCGCCTCCAGGTTCTCCCGACCGCCGTGCTCGTTGGGCAGCCACTGCCCATCCGGACGCAGGTAGTCGCGGTAGAGCATCGAGGCCACGGCATCGACGCGGATGCCGTCGATGTGGAATTCCTCGAACCAGTAGATGAGGTTGGCGACGAGGAAGTTGCGCACCTCGTTGCGGCTGTAGTTGAAGATCAGCGTTCCCCACTCCTTGTGCTCACCGATGCGGGGATCGGCATGCTCGTAGAGGTGGGCGCCATCGAAGAAGGCCAGGCCGTGACCGTCCTTGGGGAAGTGGCCGGGCACCCAGTCGAGGATCACGCCGATGCCTTCAGCGTGGCAGCGGTCGACGAAGGCCCGGAACTCGTCCGGGCTGCCGAAGCGGCTGGTGGGGGCGTACCAGCCGGTGACCTGATAGCCCCAGGAGCCGTCGAACGGATGCTCGGAGACCGGCATCAGCTCGATGTGGGTGAAGCCGCGGGCCTTCACGTAGGGGATGACCTTGTCGGCCAGCTCCGGATAGGTCATCAGCCGGGCGCCCGGCTTCAGATCGGCGGCGGACACCGGCGGCCGGGGGCTGCCGTCGGCTTCGATGAAGGGCTGGTCGGCGGCGGCATGCATCCAGCTGCCCAGGTGCATCTCGTACACCGCGATCGGGTGCGGCAGGGGATCGCGGCCATCGCGCTCCTCGATCCAGGTGCCGTCGTTCCATTGGTAGCGGCCCAGTTCGGCCACCACCGAGCCGGTGTTCGGCCGGATCTCGTGGCGGAAGCCGTAGGGGTCGGCCTTCTGATAGCAGTGGCCGTTCTGGGCCCGCACCTCATACTTGTAGATCTGGCCGGCCCCCAGGCCGGGGATGAACAGCTCCCAGATCCCCCCGAGGCGCTGCTGCATGGGGTGATGGCGGCCGTCCCAGCCGTTGAAATCACCCAGCAGGGCGACGCTGCGGGCATTGGGGGCCCACAGACAGAACTGCACCCCGGCGACGCCGTCGCGCTCGATCACATGGGCGCCCATGCGCCGCCAGATGTGGTGGTGGTTGCCCTCGGCGAACAGGTGGCGGTCCAGTTCCCCCATCCACTCGTGGCGGAACGCCCAGGGATCGTGCTGCTCGTGCTCGATGCCGCCGCGGCTCACATGGACGCGATAGCCGCAGCCGGGATCGGCGTCGACGCGGGCCTCGAAGATCCAGGGGTGGTGAGGGTTCGCCATGGCCAGCCGTTCGCCGCCATGGAGCAGCTCCACCGTGTGGGCGTCCGGCATCCACACCCGCACCACCCAGCCGCCATCTTCGTTGGGCTGGGGCCCGAGCACGGAGAAGGGATGGTCGTGGCGGCAGTCCGCCAGCCGGCGGGCATCCTCAACCATCCATTCGAGGCTGGGCAGGGCCATGGAAGAGGAGGCGTGCATGCGCCGGGAGCTTACGTCGGTGGGAGGGCCGGCTCAGCGCGGCGGCGAGGGGGGAGCCGGATCGGTGGGGAAATCCACGCCGATGATCCGGTTCTCGGAATCCAGGGTGACGAAGAGGTTGTCGGTCAGGCGGTTGAACTCGGTGTTGACGATCACCAGGCGCATCTCCGGCGTGCTCTCCGCCCGGTTGATGCGTTTCACCCGGACGAAATTGCCGGTGATGCGCTGCAGATTGAGCCATTTCTGCTGCAGCTGGCCCTGGGGGATCTGCTCCTGCATCAGCGGCGAGAGGAAGCTGCTGGCGGAGATGAAGTGGCCGCTGGAGAGGGCGGTGATGAAGTCCCGCACCACCTTCTCGGCCGGCTGGTCGGTGACGTTGAAGTGGTAGCCGTCGATCCGGCCCTTGTCGTCAATCACCATCAGCAGGTTGCGCTCGCCGGCGCTGGTGAACAGGGTGGCTTCGACCGTGCTCGAGTCGAAGCCGGGCTGGATGCTGCGGATGGTCCAGCGCAGCAGCTTCGGCTGGGTCTTCATGGTTTCGGCCACCATGCGGGGACTGCTGACGCTCTGCAGGGCCGGGGAGAACTGGTTGAAACGGGCCTGGGCGTCGCCGTTGCGGATCGTGGTCAGGATCCGCTCGGCCGCCGCCCGTGCCTGGGCTTCGCTCAGGGCCGCACTGGGCTGGCCGCCGGTGACCGGCGCCGGGGTGGCCTGGGCCCAGGCCCCGCGCGGGGCCAGCAGGGCCTGGCTGCCCAGCAGCAGCATCAGGCCGATCAGGGCTCGGCGCGGTTGGGGGCGCGGCATGGGCGGCGGGGTTCGGGTCGGCTCAGTTTGCCCGAATCAGGGGCTCCAGGCCCAGGTGGGCGCCCTCCAGCTCCAGGGTCAGGCTGATCACCCGGTGCCCGCTGCCGCTGCCCCCCGCCGGCAGGCTGCCGTCGCCGGGGTTGACGGCGATCTGGGGCCAGGCCGCCGCCGCCAGGGAGAGCCGCAGCCGCTGGCCGGCCTCCACCAGCGTCGCCAGGGGCTGCAGGGCCAGGGTGCGGAGCCCGTCGCCGGCAGCCGGCGTGGTTCCGAAGCGGGCCAGGCCGGTGCTCAGCTGGCGCACGGAGCCCCCGTCCGGAGACACCTCCGAGAGGGCGGCGCAGAGATCGAAACTGGGCTGGTCGGCGCTCACCCGCAGCCGCAGGTGGAAGGTGCCCAGCAGCCAGAGGGGCTCCTGCAGCGGGGCGGTGCTGAAGCAGGCCACATCGCCGCGACGGTCGAGATCGGCCCGCTCCACCGGCCCAGGGTCGGGGCCCAGGTGGCCGCCCCGGCCCGGCACCGGCCGCCAGGGGTCGTGGACGATCACCACCGTGCTCCCGGCCGTGCCGCCGGTCGTGCCCCCGGGTGCCAGGGGCCGCAGCTCCCCCTCATCGCAGCGGATCGCCGCCAGGCCTGTGGAGTGGAGCGACCAGCCGGCGGCCGCCACCGCCGCGGGGCTGGCGGCCGCCGCCGGGCTCAGGCGGTGCCAGGCGGCCGTGGCGGCGCACTGCAGGTGGATCGGGGCCGGTGCGGCGGCCCCGGGAGCGGCGGGCTCCCCCAGGCCCTGGTGGGGCAGGGGATCCTGCAGATGGCGGCGGAAGAAGGCCAGCAGCTCGCGGTCGAGCCCTCCGCGCCAGTCGAGATGGCTCCAGGCGCCGATCACCAGCCGGGGGTCGCCGCCGGCGCCGCGGGCCCGCTGCCAGAGATCGAGCACCCCCCTGAGATGGGGGTCGTGCCAGCCGCCGATCAGCAGCAGGGGCCGCCGCAGCAGGGCCGGCGCCACGGGGTGCACCGCCCAGCCCTCCGGGACGGCGGGGTCGCGCCGCAGCCAGGCCAGGCCCATGCCGCCGGGATCGTGGCGTTCCAGCAGGGCCAGCCCTTCTTCGGTGAAGTCGCCGTGCTGGAGGCTGCGGCGGATCTGGCGCCAGCCGGCCGCGTCGCCGCGGCGCCGGCAGCCCTCCGCCGCCAGCTGCAGGGCCCAGCCCAGGCCCAGGGCCCACCAGTGGGCTCCCCCCTCGCTGGCCCAGTGGAGGCGCTCGTCGAGGCCGCACATGGCCGGGGCCAGGCAGTCCGGCAGGGACGGGTCGTCGTTCGCCCCACCGTTGCCCCCGCCGTTGACCTCGCCGCCCGTGTTGAGCAGCTGGGTCAGGCCCTGGTAGGAGAAGCCGTAGGTGCCCACCCGGCCGTTGCTGCCCGCAAGGGTCCGGGCCCAGCGGATCGTGGCGGCCCCATCGGCCGCCTCCTGGACGAAGCCGCCGAAGTCGCCCTCCGATTCACCGCGGCCCCGCACGTCCTGCACCACCACCACAAACCCATGGCCGGCGTACCAGCTGGGGTGGGCGTAGGTGACCGTTGAGGCGATCGCCCGCCCGTAGGGCTGGCGCATCACCAGCACCGGCCAGGGGCCCTCCCCGTCGGGCTGCCAGACGCGGCTCACCAGCCGGACCCCATCCGCCAGCTGGAGGGTGGCGTCTTGGGCCCGGACCACGGGGATCAGAACACCGTGGAGCAGTGCAGGCCGATCACGTAGGTGGCCAGCACCTCCGCATCCATCGGGCTCAGGCCGCGGCTGCTGGCCAGGCTGGCGATCGACGCCTTGGAGGTGGCCGAAACGCCCTGGGCGTTCAGCTGGCGGAACTGCTGGCAGAGGCTCTGGGCCAGGGCCGGGTTCTGCTTCACCGACTCCAGCAGGGCCGACTGGGCACGCGCGGTGGGCATGGCCGCGGCGCCCAGGCAGACGGCGCAGACGAGGGCGGTGAGGCAGGGACGAAGGCGGTTGGCCAGGCGGGTGATCCGGGAATGGCGGCGATCGTCGCGAAGGGGGTGGTCCGTGGCTCTGGGGGGAGAAAGGCGGCTTGTTCGGGGCATCACTGCCTCCGTCCATTTCCCCCATTCCAGTCACCTGCGCATGGGCAGCGCAGGAGCGGAGGGTCAGTTCGGGGAGCGACCGGAGGCCTGACGGGCCCGGCGGATCCAGGCCAGGACCAGGGGCAGGTCGACCGGGGGGACGGCCGAGCCGGTGAGTCGCCGCTGCAGCCGGCCCAGCTGCACCAGCAGCTGCTGGGGATCGGCCGCGGCGAGTCCGGCGGGGCTGGCGATGCCCCCGTGGAGCAGCAGGGCCGCCTCCTCCGGCGCGAGCCCCAGCGCGCTCACCAGCCGCGCCTGGCCGCGCAGGCGGATCAGGCGGGCCTCGCTGGCCTCGCCGGAGGCGGCCAGATCGCGCAGGCGGGCGTCATCCAGGCCGGCCAGCTCGTCCCAGGTTTCGATGCCCGCCCGGCGCAGGCGCTGCTCCTCCCGCCGCAGGTGGGGCGCTGGCCGGAAGGGGTGGGTCACCGGGGTTCAGGCGGCGTCGCCGGGGCTGCGGGCCGCCAGATCGCGGGTGGTTTCCGCCAGCACCAGGGGCCGTGCCAGTCCGGGTTCGACGGCCTCGACCCGGCGCAGCCGCACCCGCACCTCGCCGCCGCTGCCGCGACCGCCGCCGCGCAGGTTGAGGGCCACCTGCTCGAGGGTGGGGGCCACCGCTTCGGCCTCAAGCCCCGCCGGGGCGGCGGCGATGACCAGATCGGTGCCGTTGTCGAACACGACCGGAACCTGGATCGCCCCCGGCACGCTCACCCGGGGGTTGTAGCTGACCGAGAAGGCGAGGCAGGAGAGCGCCAGCAGGGCCGTGAAGCTGGTGATCCCCACCAGGCGGAAGCGGATGCCCCAGCGGGCGATGAATCCGGCGATGGTGAGCACCGCCAGCACCCCGCTGGCGGCACCCAGCCAGGTACCGGCCACGAGCAGGATCGGATCAGCGGCCATGGGGCTGGGGAAGGCGTGACAAGCCCCCTATATTGCGGCCGCCCATGGACGGCGACCGACCCCGGTGGATGCGATGGAAGCCTGACAGTCGGCCTTTGCCTGCCCGCCGGCGTGTGTGGAAGGGGCTTCTCGTCGTCGGTTTCCTGGGGGCGGGCCTGGCGGTCGGGGTCTTCTGGTTCGATCGCATCCTCGCCGGCCTGTATGGCCGTTTCCGGCCCACCCTGGAGCGGCAGGTCGGCACGGCCTTGGGCCGTCCTCTTGTTCTTGGCCCCTACCGGGGTCTGAAGCCCGATGGTCTCTGGCTCGGCGCCAGCCGCCTCCTGCCCGGCCCCAGGGACGCCTCCACGGTCGCGGTGGCGGGTGTGCGGGTGCGCCTCGACCCGCTGGCCAGCCTGGGGCTGCGCGGGCTGGTGCTGGATGTGGGCCTCGAGCGGGCCCGCGCCGAGCTGCGCCGCAACGCCAGCGGCCAGTTCTGGGTGCTGGGCTCCGTCCCCCCGGGACGTGAGCCGCCCCGGATCGACCTGCGCCTGGGCCTGCTCCAGCCCGCCGACCTGCGGGTGCGGGGCGCCGGAGCGACGGCCCTGCCCCTCGACCTCAAGCTCGCCGGCCAGGTGGCCCTGCGCCTGCACCGCCGCGAGATCGACCTGGGCCTGCGCCTGGCGCCCCCCGCCGGCCAGGGCGGCGGCTCCCTGCTGCTGGACGGTGGGGGCCAGTGGCAGAAGCAGCTGTGGCAGGGCCGGCTGACGGCCCGTCGCCTGCCGCTGGCCCTGCTGCGGCCGCTGCTGCCGGCGGGGGATCGGGCCGGGGGCAGCCTCACCGGGGAGGCTGATGGACGGGTGGGGCTGCGGATTCAGCGGGGCCTGGCCCGCTGCGAGGGGGGCCTGGAGCTGCGGGATGTGCGCTGGCAGCTGGGAACCGGCGCCACGCCCCTGACGGCCGAGCGGCTGCCCCTGGGCTGCCGTGACCGGGCCCTGATCCTGCCCGCCAGCGCCTGGCGGTTCGGCCCCTGGGGCGGCCGCCTGACGGCCAGGGCCGACGCGGATCGCCGTCTGGATCTCCAACTCGTCGTCCAGCCGCCGCCGCGCCACCCGCTGGGGCGCCAACCCCTGAACGCTGAACTCAAGGGACGCTGGGAGGCCGGACTGCTGCGCATCGCCCGGTTGGATGGCCGCCTGGGTGCCTCCACGCTCATGGCCAGCGGCAACGTCGGCCGTTCGCTGGCCCTGGACGCCCGCTGGCGCCTGAATCCCGCTGATGTCCCCGCCGCCGACCGCCTGCCGGTCTGGGCGCGGCAGCCCCTGGCCGGTCGCCTGCGGGTGGACGGCCGGCTGGCGGCACCCCGCCTGCGGCTGGAGACGGGCCAGGCCTCCCAGCGGCTCCTGGGGCCCTGGCAGGCGGCGCTGGTGTGGAGCGACAAGCTGCTGCGGCTGGAGCGCTTCCGTGCCGACCGCCTCGCGGCCACGGCCCGCCTGCCCCTGTCCTTCCAGCCGGGCAAGGGCCTGGTGGCCGGTCCGCTGCTGGCCCGGGTGGATCTGCGCAACTACCCCCTGGCCCGCCTCGACCCGCTGCTGGGCACCACGCTTCAGGGCCAGCTGGAGGCGCAGGGAACGATCGCCGGACCCCTGGCGGAGCTCCGCCCCGACCTGCAGCTGCAACTGCAGCAACCCGGCGCCGGTCCCCTGCTGCTGCGCGAAACCTGGCGCGGCCGCCTGCGGGACCGCTCCCTGGATCTGACCATGGTGGCGCCGACGCCGAACGGACGCCTCACGGCCCTGCTCGACCGCCGCTGGCAGCCGGTGCGGGCCGCCATCGAACGGGACGGTGGTGTGCTGACCCTTGAAGGCCGGCCGGCGAACTACCGCTGGCTGGCCCGCGCCTTCCCCCTGCGGGGTCTGGCGGTGGCCACCGGCCCCCGGCGCCGCCTGCGCCCCCTGCAGGGGGACCTCAGCGGCAGCGGCCGGCTGGGGTTGCAGCCGCTCGGTTTCGACGGCCGGGTGGAGCTGCTGTCGCCCGAATTTCTGGGGGTGGGTGGCCGGCGCATCCAGGCCGATGTGCACTACGACGACCGCCGCTACCAGGTCAAGGGTGTGATCGAGCCCCTGGGCCAGGGGACGATCGCCGCCACCGTGTCCGGGCGCTGGCAGGGTCCCTTCCGGGCCCGCTTCGAAGCACGCCAGCTCTCCACCCTGCTGTTCCGCCAGTTCTCCGGCGCCTGGCCCATCTGGCGGGGGGCGCCGGCCCCGGCGCGCGGGCGGGCCAGTGACCTGGGCAGCCTGGTGATCGACACCATGGCCGGCACGGTCACGGACCAGCTGGTGGCCCTGGCCCGGGCCGAGCAGCGCGTCGCTGCCCGGGAGCAGGCGGCCAGCCGAGCCAGCCGGGCGGACCGGCTGGACCGGCTGCAGGCGCGGATCGATGCCGATCTGCTGCTCAGCGGCCCGGACTTCGCCCGCACCAGGGCCGACCTCAAGGCCACCGGCCACCTCTGGTTCAACCAGGGCGACCGGGCCGAGGCCCTGGCCGGCCGGCCGTTCGAGGTGCGCCTGGAGGGGCCCCTCAGCGGGGGCAGCGGCCGCTTCAGCCTCGCCGACCTGCCCCTCTCCCTGCTGGCCCTGCTCACCCCGCTGCCGGACAACCTGCGCGGCAGCCTGGCCGCCAAGGGGCGCTACCGGCTGGGCGGCCCCCGTCCCGAGCTCAGCCTCGATCTGGCGCTGGTGGAGGGGCGCCTGGGGGAGCAGGCGCTGGAGCTGGTGCGGGGGCGGGTGGAGCTGAAGGACGAGGGGATCGGCCTGGATCTGGCCCTGCGGGCCGAGGGGGCTTCCCGCAGCGTCGACCTGGCGGGCACCATCCCGCTGGTGGCCTCCCAGCAGGGGCTGGAGCTGCGCCTCGCCACCCGGGGCGACGGCCTGCGCTTCCTCACCCGCCTGGGGGGGCAGGCCTTCGAGTGGCAGGAGGGCGGCGCCGACCTGCAGCTGCTGGTGCGCGGCAGCCTCGACGACCCGATCGCCAACGGCTTCCTGCGGCTGCGGGAGCTCCGCTGCCGCTTCATCGGCCAGGAGGTGCGGGAGGTGGAGGCCACGATCCTGTTCGACTTCGAGCAGCTGGTGGTGCAGGAGTTCCGCGCCCGGGTGGGGCCCCAGGGACTGGTGGGCGGCGAGGGCCGCCTGGGGCTGTTCCGGCCCCTGGAACAGGAGCGGACCCTGCAGGTGAAGCTGGAGCAGGTGCCCTTCAAGGTGCCGCGTCTGGCGGCGGTGGGGGACGGCCAGCTGCACCTGAGCGGCAGCCTGCTGGCCCCCGTGCTCGGCGGCGATGTGGCGATCAGCCGCGGCACCATCAATGTCCAGCCGGGTCAGCTGGCGGCCAGCGAGCCGGTGTCCGACCAGCCGGTCACGCCGCGCACCATGCCCGAGCTGCTGGAGTCGAAGTGGAACTTCCAGCAGCCCCTGGTGCTGCTGGGCCCCGATGTGGAGTCCACCACCGCCGAAGCCCTGCGGGCCTCGGTGCCCCGCTTCCCCTACCTGGCTTTCGAGGACATGGTCCTGCGGCTGGGGCCGGATCTGCGGGTGGTGATCCCCAACATCGCCAACTTCACCACGGCCGGCCAGCTGCGCATCGCCGGGCGGCTCGATCCCTCCCTGCGGGCCTCCGGGGTGGTGCGGCTGCTGGGGGGACGGCTGAACCTGTTCACCACCAGCTTCAGTCTCGACCCCGATGCCCCGAACGTGGCGGTCTTCACCCCTTCCCTGGGGCTGGTGCCCTACCTCGACATCGCCCTGCGCACCCGCATCTCCGACAGCCTGAGCGTCCTCTCCCCCTCCGGGGTGGGCGATCTGGCCCCCTCGGTGCAGAACGCCCCCAACCAGGCCGGCCTCTCGGCCCTCAACCAGCTCAACCTGATCCTGGTGGTGGTGTCGGTGAGCGGTCCCGCCGACCGCATCGCCGAGAACCTCAAGCTGCGCAGCAGCCCGCCCCTGCCGCAGGAGCGGCTGGTGGCCCTGATCGGCGGCAACTCCCTGGCGGGTCTGAGCGGCGGCGGGGCCGGAGCCGCCCTGGCCACGGTGGTGGGCCAGACCCTGCTCTCGCCGCTGCTGTCGTCGCTCAGCGACGCCTTCGGCCAGCGGGTGAGCCTGGCCCTCTATCCCACCTATGTGAACCAGGCGATCGATACCCAGCAGGAGGGCACCACCCGGCGGCGGGTGCCGCCCCAGCTGGTGCTCGGCGCCGAGATCGGCGTGGACATCACCAACCGCTTCAGCATGTCGGTGCTGGCCGCCCCGAACCGCTCCGATGTGCCCCCCCAGGTGACCCTCACCTACAAGGCTTCCGACACCTTCAACCTGCAGACCTCCGTCGACACCGAGGGGGCCTGGCAGTCGCTGCTGCAGGTGTTCCTGCGCTTCTGATGGCGTCGTCCCGCGAACGACCTCCCGGTGAGGCCCAGCTGATCGGCATCGATCTGGGCGGCACGGCCATCAAGCTGGCCCGCTGCGACCCGCAGGGCACGGTGCTCGCCAAGGCCGAGGTGCCCACGCCCCAGCCGGCGGTGCCGGGGGCGGTGTGCATGGCCCTGGCCGAGGCGGTCGAAGCCATCGACCCCGACCGCCTCGCCGACCGGGTGGGCATCGGCCTGCCGGGGCCCTGCGACGCGGCGGGTCGGGTGGCGCGGATCTCCATCAACCTGCCGGGCTGGCGGGATGTGCCACTCGCCGCCTGGCTGGAAGCCCGGCTGGAGCGGCGGGTGATCCTGGGCAACGATGCGAACTGTGCCCTGCTCGGTGAGGCCTGGCTGGGGGCGGCCCGGGGTGTGGGTGACGTGCTGCTGCTCACCCTGGGCACCGGCGTGGGCGGGGCGGTGCTGCTGGAGGGCCGTCTGTTCACCGGCCATGGCGGCGCGGCTGCTGAGCCTGGGCTGATCGGCGTGGATCCTGAGGGCCCCCCCTGCCGCAGCGGCAACCGGGGCTCCCTGGAGCAGTTCTGCAGCATCGGCGGCCTGGCCCGCCTCAGCCCGCTGGATCCGCGCGAGCTCTGCCGCCGCGCCGACGCCGGCGACACCGAAGCCCTGGCGGTGTGGGAGGCCTACGGACGTCCCCTCGGGGTGGGGCTCAGCTCCCTGCTCTACGTGCTCACCCCGGAGCTGGTGCTGATCGGCGGCGGTCTGGGCGCCGCCAGCCACCACTTCCTGCCGGCGGTCTGGCGGGAGGTGGAGGAGCGGGTGCTGGCGGTGAGCCGCCAGGGGCTGGCAATCCGCCGCTGCGAGCTGGGCAACGGTGCCGGCCGGCTGGGGGCGGTGCGGCTGGCGCTGGACCGCTTGGGATGATGGGGGCCATGAGCCAGACCATGACTTCCCCTGCCAGCGTCGTGCCGGAGCCCGATCCCCAGCTGCTGCAGCGGGCCGCGGCGGTGCGCCGGGCCGCCATGGCCCTGGGCCAGGCCAGTGACGCCGAACGCACGAATGCGGTGGCGGCGATGGCCGACGCCCTCGAAGCCGCCAGCGACGGGATCCTGGAGGCCAACCGGGCCGACCTGGCCGCGGCGGCGGCCGAGGGGCTGGCACCGGCCCTGGTGGCGCGCCTGAAGCTGGATGGCCCCAAGCTGGCGGGGGCGATCGCCGGGGTGCGCCAGGTGGCGGCCCTGGCCGATCCGGTGGGCCGGCGCCAGCTGCACACCGAACTCGATGACGGGCTGGTGCTGGAGAGGCTGAGCGTGCCCCTGGGGGTGCTGGGGGTGATCTTCGAGGCCCGACCCGATGCGGTGATGCAGATCGCCTCGTTGGCGATCCGCTCCGGCAACGGCGCCCTGCTCAAGGGGGGCCGGGAGGCCAGCCGCAGCTGCCAGGCGATCGTGGCGGCCCTGCAGCGGGGCCTGGCCGGCAGTGCCGTCGACCCCGGCTGCCTGGAGCTGCTCACCAGCCGCCAGGAGAGCCTGGGGCTGCTGCGGCTCGATGGCCTGGTGGACCTGATCATCCCCAGGGGGTCGAACGCCCTGGTGCGCTTCATCCAGGACAACACCCGCATCCCCGTGCTGGGCCACGCCGACGGCATCTGCCATCTGGTTGTGGATCGGGCCGCCGACCCGGCCCTGGCCCTGCGCATCGCCCTCGACAGCAAGGCCCAGTACCCGGCGGCCTGCAACGCCATCGAGACCCTGCTGGTGCACCAGGCCATCGCCCCGGCCTTCCTCGGCGAGGCGCTGCCAGCCTTCGCCGCAGCGGGCGTGGAGCTGCGCGGTGATGCCGGCGCCTGCGCCCTGGGGGTTGCCGAGGCCGCCGGGCCAGGAGCCTGGGACACGGAGTACTCGGATCTGATTCTCAACGTGAAGGTGGTGGAGGATCTGGAGGCGGCCCTGGAGCACATCCGCCGCCACGGCTCCCGCCACACCGATGCGATCGCCACCACCGACCCGGTGGCGGCGGAGCGGTTCCTGCGGGCGGTGGACAGCGCCGGGGTGTTCCTCAACTGCTCCACCCGCTTCGCCGACGGCAACCGCTACGGCTTCGGCGCCGAGGTGGGCATCAGCACCCAGACCCTGCCGCCGCGGGGGCCGGTGGGGCTTGAGGGGCTGGTCACCTACCGCTACCGGCTGCGGGGCGAGGGCCACATCGCCGCCGACTACGCCGACGGCACCCGGCAGTTCAGCCACCGCCCCCTGCCCCTGTGACCGAGGCGATCCATGTGCGGGGGCTGAGGCTCTGGGCCCACGTGGGGGTCTACGAGCAGGAGCGGCGCCACGGCCAGTGGTTCGAGCTGGCCTTCTCCCTCGGGGTCGACCTGGGTGCCGTGGCCCGCAGCGACGACCTGAGTGAGGGCTTCGATTACGGCCGCGGCATCGCGGCGCTGCAGGCGCAGGCCCGCACCGTCCGCTGCCAGACCCTGGAGCACTACAGCGAGCAGATCCTCGATGCCCTGGAGACCTGCTACGGGCCGATTCCCCTGGCGGTGGAGGTCAGCAAGTGCCAGGTGCCGGTTCCCGGCTTTGACGGCAGCGTGGCGGTGAGCCGCAAGCGGCGCTGGGGGTGAGGGGTCGGGGGCTGGACGGCGGTGTCGCCATGGTGCCCATGGCCGCTTCCTGCGGGCAGTCCATGATGCCTGGCCGGCATACTTCCACTTACTGGACGCAGCAGTTCTCAGCTTTCAGGACCAACGGCCGCCCATGATTGAGGGCCAGGCGCCGGCACCCTTGCCGTCGGCCTCCCGATGCGCCAGGTTGGTGACAGCGTTCTCCACGCTGCTCAATCTGGGCTTGGGTCTGTGCGAGCAGCTGCGGCCCATCTCACGTCCCAGGCCAGGTTGCAACGCCCTGCCGGGATCCCTTTACCGAAGCTTAGTGATTTCTATACCTGGACCAATGCGATCTGGAACGACGTATCCCTCTTTGCGCCATCCCATTGACACTGCAGAAGCGTTCACCTAGCCTTAAGTAAAATTCAGCGCTGGACTGGATTCATGCCGCTAATGCCGAGCGCCGACCACGTACAGATCAACCCGCAGGTCAAGGATCGACGCGGTTCGTTGCGACAAGTACTGCCTTCGGGAGTCCCTGCCAGCATTCACCTGCCCTCGGGTCGTTCGGGCTTTGTCACGCTAGGTGATATCAGTAGAGCTGGAGCCTGCATTGTACGTCCCGGATCTCTGGAGGTTCAGCCCAATGACCAGATCTTCCTCAGCATCAGCGATCACGGACTTTTCCGAAATGTTTACCTGTCGGCTTGCGTGAAGTGGATGACGGTCTTGAACCAGAAGATTCGTATGGGTCTCGCCTTCACGGAGGGTCCATTGCTGCCAGGAACCATCCTGGATCAATACTTTGATAAAGCTCTCCTGGCTCCCGGATCCTTTGATGGCTGATATGCCCAGCACGGGTTGATTCGGCTCGTCTGTGGCATCCGCATCCCTGCAGGTTTCGCCGGACTTGGCTCACTGGATGGTGCTGTTCCACTCGGTTGCGGTTGTGTTCTCGGGACTCGTGGGCCCGAACCCTGTTCTGTCGGCCGGACCATGGACTAAAGTCCTAGGGACGGGGCGTGGCGCAGCTTGGTAGCGCGGGTGCTTTGGGAGCACTAGGTCGCAGGTTCGAATCCTGTCGCCCCGATTGACGACTGAGACATTGGTCAGCGCCACAGGTTAAGCGCCTTTGGCTGCCTCCACTCCCCACGGCATGGCAGCCGAGAATCGGCTATGTCCCATGCAGCGGCCATGGCCAGGGATAACCGCCTCAGGAAACAGGATGCTCACGTTTCTCCATTCATTTGAGCCTATCTCCCTGTCCCTGGCTGGCTGAATCCGCTCACGACTGAGTACGTCGTCGCCTCCGTAGGGATCGCCGATCCGTCATGACCACCCAATTCCAGCGTGAGGGCGCCCCGGAAGCGGTCGTCCTGCCCTTGCGTTGGCCCCATCGACACCGGGCCCACTCTTCCCTCTGACGCCTTGGGAGAGCGTTTCGTTGAAGCCGGCTCAGACTCTTTCGTTCGCGATCTCCAGCCGTCCCACCAGGCCGCAACCATCCGGTGGGACCTGCCGGGTCTTGATCGGATCTGGCCGTCAGTGATTCCACCGGAAGCCACCGCACGCTCAACGGCGCATGGAGAAACCTGCCGAGAAAGATCACAGACTGGCAGCTGGAGTTACTGTTACCCTGGTATACCGTTTGGGAGAGAGCCATTGTTTCGCTGGAACCCAGCTGCTCTTGGCATCGTTGTACTGGCTTCCTCCGGCGTGTGTAGCTATGGACCCCCTGCTTCAGCATCGATCTCAACCATGGTGATCTCGAGCAACGCAGGCTCAGCCAAGAGAACTGTCGATGCCATCCTCAAGCTGGAAGAACTCACGGATGCCAACGCGGCCCACCTCCTGCTTGAGCTAGGCAATAAGTCCATGGTGGTTGTGTATTCCAGCAAGGAAAACAGTCCGGCCCAGACGGCCCAGCTTGATCGGATCGCTCGCGACAGCAATAACTATGTTGGGGCCATCAAGTTTTACAGGCTTGACCAGGCCAAGTACCCGAAAACATGGAGTGATATCAGTCACAACGAAGTCTGGAGCCGTGGCCCAGTCTTCATGCTCGTCAACAACAATCCGAAGATGATCGGCACTGTCAAGGATCTCAAGGATGGCGCCGAAGTCACCGTTCACTCCATCTCAACCGATCGTCTGCGCGCTGAAATCACCCGCTTTCTCAAGATCCGACCACCGGTCTATCACGTCACTAATGATGAAGTCGACCGGCTGATTCTCAAGCCTGGTCTGCCGACCTTCATCATGGCTTACCGCAACAAGGGTCCCCAGAACATGCCCACGCAGTTCCAGCGCTTTGCCTACGAGTCACAACTGTATGCCGGCCGTGTCAACTTCGTGCTGATCGACCTCGACCAAGGCGATCCTTCGGCCCAGCTCGGCTTCACTCTTCCCAAGCAGGACGACCCCTATTATGTTGTCTACAAACCAAAGGATAAGGTCGGTCTTCTCATCAACAATCCCCTGCTGTCCGAGGCGTTGATGGAGGATGCCATACGCAGCTACTTCGGCCCCGGTCACGAGCCTGCCAAGGTGATTCCTTAGGCCCACCTTTCCTTGGCGAAAGGAGCCTGTCCGTCCCATATCCCTGGCCCGCTTCTGCTGCTGCAGGCCGATGCGCTTGCCGCCTTCGGCGTCGCACCGCGATCACCTGGCTGCCAGCCTGGAGACCGCCCCGGATGACGCTGCTTGCTCCCCGACCCCGCCACCCTTCGGCCCGTTCCCAGCACAGCAGCGGTGAGCGGGGTGCTGGAAACCCTCGCCTTCTTTCGCGACCCGGATTTCGCCCGCTCCCGTTTCGAGCGTTACGGCGATGTCTACGAAACCAGCCTGCTGGGGCAGCGCACGGTGTTCATCCGTGGTGGGCAGGCCATCGCCGACCTGTTCGCCCAGGCTGACGCGGTCGAGGGCTGGTGGCCGGACAGTGTCCGGCAGCTGCTGGGGCCGTTGTCCCTGGCCAACCGCAATGGCGCCGACCACAGGGCGCGCCGTCGGGTGGTGGGCCAGCTGTTCGCCGCTGCCGCCCTGAGGCGCTACAGCCCGGCGATCGTGGCGTTGGTGGAGGGCCTCACCCAGGAGCTGCTGGCGGCGCCAGCGCCCGCGGCCCTGGTGCCCCGGTTGCGGCGCTTCGCCTTTGCCGTGATCGCCACCACGGTGCTCGGGCTTGATGGTGCCGACCGCGACGCCCTGTTCGAGGATTTCGAAATCTGGTGCCGGGGCCTGTTCTCCTTCCCGCTCGCCCTGCCCGGCAGTCCCTTCGCCGGCGCCCGTCAGGCCCGTCAGCGGCTGTTGCGGCGCCTCGGCTCCGTGCTTAAGACGGCCCAGGCCGCCTCGGCCTCCGGAGCGCCTCTCGGGGCTGGCGGCCTCGACCTGCTGGCCGGCGGCCTGGATGAGGCCGGCCTCCCCCTGGCCGACGACGACGTGGCGGAGCAGTTGCTCCTGCTGCTGTTCGCCGGCTACGAAACCACCGCCTCCGCACTCAGTTGCCTGCTGCTCACCCTGCTGCAGCACCCCGTCGAGCTGGCCTGGCTGTTGGAGGAGCTCGACGGCCTGTCCTGGCCCCCTGCCGAGGCGGACGCGCTGAGCGCCTACGACGCCCTGCGGGCGCCGCGGCTGGATGCGGTGGTGAAGGAGGTGATGCGGCTGACACCCCCGGTGGGGGGCTTCTTTCGCCGCACCCGGGAGCCCATCGCCCTGGCGGGTGTGCTGGTGCCGGCCGATCGGGTGGTGCAGGTGAGCATCAGCGCCAGCCATCGCCACGGCCCAGACCCGGAGGATCTGGCCGCCTTCCGGCCCCAGCGCCATCTGGGGGGAGCAGAAGCGGTGACCCTGCTGCCCTACGGAGGCGGTGAGCGCGTCTGCCTGGGCAAGGCGCTGGCGGAGCTGGATATCCGTCTGCTGGCGGTGGGGCTGCTCAAGCAGCTGAGTCTTGCCCTCGAGCCGGATCAGGACCTGACGCTGCTGGTCATTCCCAGCCCCTCCCCGAAGGATGGCCTGCTGGTGCGCCCACACCGCCGAACCCACGCCGCCGGTTCTTAGTTCGTCAGTCCCCAAACCTCTTATCCAGCCATTGAGTCGCCACGTAGACACCGATGAACATCGGAAGATAGGCGATCAACATATTCGGCAGGTTCAGCTCCGAGTTGTTGATCAGAACAAGACCCAGATAGCTGATGACGCCATAGATGGATGCCCTGCGCAGTGGCCCGACGAGCTGTTTCAAGTCTGATCAATCATTGGTTTGACTCTACGCAGCCTCGTCATCGGCCGCCGCGAGGCCGCACCAGGCGATCCAGCCGCAGCTGATGGTCGGCGCTGGTGAGCCGTGCGTAGGCCAGGCCCACGACGCCGAACACCCCCAGCGCCGTCGCCGAAGCGATCATGAACAGGATCACGATCTGGTAGCGAACCGCCGCCGCCGGCGCCGCTCCCTGGAGGATCTGGCCGGTCATCATCCCGGGCAGGCTCACCAGGCCCATCACCATCATCGAATTGATCGTCGGGATCATCGCCACCCGGATGGCGTCCCGCACCACCGTCTGGCAGGCCTCCCAGCGGGTCGCCCCGAGGGCCAGATCCGTTTCGACCTGATCGCGACCGCTGCGCAGGCCCTCCATGAAGCGATCGAGTCCCAGGGAGAGGCCGTTGAGCGTGTTGCCCAGCACCATCCCAAGAAGCGGAATCAGGTACTGGGGGTTGTACCAGGGCTGGGGCCGGATCAGCCCCGCCACCGCCAGGCCCGTGACCAGCGCCGAGGAGGCCATCACCGACAGCAGGCTGTTGAGATAGATGCCGGCAAAGCGGTGCCGGGTGCGCTGGACGGCGGACACCCCGGCGATCATCGCCATGGCGGCCCCCACCAGCAGGATCAGGGGCGCCTGGTCCTGGTGGAACAGCCACTCGAGCACGAACCCCACCAGCAGCAGCTGCACCACCATCCGCACCGACGCCACCAGCAGGCTGCGGGACAGGCCCAGGCGCAGCGACGCCGACAGCCCCACATTCACCAGGATCAGCAGGGCGGACAGGGCCAGGCGGCCATCACTGATCGTCAGGGCACCGGCGCTCGAGGGGGTCATCGCTGCAGCTCCAGGGTGCGGCTGGCGAAGCGTTCGATCTGCTCGCCGTCATGGCTGATGAGCACGCAGGCACGCGGGCCGGCGGCGAGCCAGTCGGTCAGCAGGGCCTCGACGGCGGCGGTCGTGGCCCCGTCCAGGGAGGCGGTGGGTTCATCCAGCAGCAGCACGGTGGGATCGAACTGCAGGCCCCGCAGCAGGGCCAGCAACTGCAGCTCCCCGCCGGACAGTCGCTCGGCGTCGTAGTCCAGGAACCCGGCATCGCGCCCCAGGGCCGCCAGCCAGCCGGTGATGCGCCCGTGGCTCCAGCCACCCCGCCCGCGCCGCTCCCGGAACCGCCAGGGCGCGCGAAGGTTCGCCGCCACCGTTCCCCCACCGGCGACCGGCCGCTGGGCCAGATACAGCACCATGGCCCGCCAGCGGGGTACCCCCCACGCCGCGGGGGGGCGCCCCAGCAGGTGGAACGTTCCCGCCTGGGGAGGGTCGAGCAGGGCCAGGGTGCGTAGCAGCAGGGTTTTCCCTGCCCCCGAGGGCGCCACCAGCCCCAGGCGATCACCGCCGGTCAGCGAGAGATCCAGCCCGCTCCAGAGCAGCCGATCCCCCAGTCGCCGCTCAAGACCGGCGGCGCTCAGCAGCAGGGGGCGGTTCAAGGTATCGGGGGGGCTGGGCACCCCTCACTTTGACCCCGTCACGTGGGGGCCATCGCCGACTGGCAGCTGGTGCCTTTGGAGGCCAGCCAGAGTTCCACGGTGCCCGGGGGGACGGAGCGTGCGTACCTCCATGGGCTCAGGTCGATCGCAGAGATGCCCGGCTTTGTATTGCCGGATCCGGCAAGAAGGGCGCGGACCGATGGCGAGGTTGTCTTGAGGGCGTTGATCTGGGCGATCAGCTTCCCGGCCAGGTCGTTGTCGGCCTTGTGGAAGAAACGAACGGAGTTGTACGGCCCGCAGCTGCGCGATGACGGTTCCACGACGCGCACGCCAGAGACGATGTACCAGCGCTTGGCGGAGAGCTGGACCAGGATGGGTTTCAGTTGCTCGGCGATGGACGGATTGTCCAGATGGACGGTGACGACGGCCAGACTTGGTTCGGTGTAGGCACTCTTGGCCCGCGCCGTTTCGAGCCTGACCGCATTGAGCTGGTTGACCACCCTGGCCTGGGCCAGGGAGCCCGCCACCAGCCTGGGATCGACGATCGGGTCCTGGGCCAGCTGGGAGACGCTGACGGCCTGTTCGCCATTGCTGTCCTTGCCTTCCACCTGTTTGCGCAGCGCTTCGATCGCCAGTGCCCCTGCCTCACCGCAATCGGCTTGGATGTCAGCGGCCGGTGTCAGATCCTGGCCACCAAGTTTCAGATGGAGATTGAACACCTGTTGCTGGTAGTAGTCATTGCAGGCCTCGCCGGAACTCTGAACCAGACGGTTCAGCACCCGCGCGGCCTGGTCGACACCATGGTTGAACTGGGTCTGGGTGGCGGAGGCTTGGCGGGAATTGCTGTTCTGGGCATTGATCGACTCTTCCCCGGATGATCCTTCAATCAACAGGATCGCAATTCTGGCGAGCAGTAATTTGTCCCGAGGAGCCTTGTCTTTCCCAGGCTCCGTGTTGAGCATGTGCTCAATGGCCAGCAGGGAGATGTCTCTGCCCAGTTGCTTTGAGGTGAGTTTATCCGTGAGATCACCAACCAGTCCCGCCGTGCGTGATTGCTGCGACAGCTTGTTGACTTCGTTGGAGGTGATCGTGGCGACAATCAGGCCGATGGTGCCGGCGATGGCGGCGATGCCTGAGACGATATTGTTGAATGTTCGGCCCCGTTCGGTATCTGCCATTGGTACGTTCCGGCGGCCATTATCTGGAGACCAGTTTCAGTGGCACTTTAGAGTGCGAAGGATGGGTCCCACATTTCTTATTGGTGTGGAAGGTGGCATTCCCTTGGCGGCTTTCGATGTCACGATGGTTTCTTCCACCATTGGATTGGGAATGGGCCCATCGGTCGAGCGTCACCAGCCGATCAGGTCGGTACGGCTGAGTCAGCGGGGCGGGATGCTCCAAGCCGACGAAAGGCGTGGCTGGCACCGCCATTGGCGGGAGCCCTATCGTTTCATGCTGGCCATTCCCTGGCCGGGTTTTCTGCTCAGCATCGCCGCCAGCTACCTGCTGCTCAATCTCGCCTTCACGCTGCTCTATGCGCTGGATCTCGGAGGCATCGGCGGGGCCCCCGATGGCCAGCGCCTCTCCGTGCTGGATGCCTTCTTTTTCAGCGTCCAGACCCTGGGCTCGATCGGTTACGGCGTGCTCCATCCCAGCAGCCTCTGGGTGAATCTGGTGGTCACGGTGGAGGCCTTCTTCGGGCTGCTGTTCATCGCCGTCACCACCGGCCTGGCCTTTGCCCGCTTCTCCCGCAGCCGGGCCCGCCTGCGCTTCAGCCGGGTGGCCACGATCGAACCCTGGCAAGGACTCCCCACCCTCACCTTCCGGGTGGCCAATGTGCGCCAGAACAGCCTGGTGGATGGGCGGATCCGGGCCTCCCTGGCGATGAATGAGGAGAGCGGAGGCCGTCGGATGCGCCGCCTCGTGCCCCTGCCGCTGGTGCGTGACCAGTCGATCAGCTTCCAGCTGATGTGGACCGTGATGCACCGCGTCGACCAGCACAGCCCCCTGTTTGGTCTCAGCCGGGAGGAGCTGGAGCGGCGCCAGGCCGAACTCCTGGTGGCCTTCCAGGGTCTCGACGAGATCCTGCTGGCACCGGTGCACTTTCGCTGCAGCTACGGGGCGGCCGATCTGCGGCTGGGCGAGCAGTTCCGCGACATGGTGAAGATCGATGGCCCCGACAGCGTGTTCCTCGATTTCAGTTGCTTCGATGTGACCGATCCCCAGGATCCGCCGCCGCTCCCACAAGCTCCCGGCCATGGGGAAGGTGATAGTGGATCGCCGGCCCCACCGGCACCACGCCCGTGGGATTGATCATGGTGTGGCTCTGGTAATAGTGGCGCTTGATGTGCGCCATGTTCACGGTGTCCGCCACCCCCGCCACCTGGTAGAGATCGCGGGTGTAGGCGAACAGATGGGGGTAATCCACCAGCCGTTTGAGGTTGCACTTGAAGTGCCCCACATAGACCGGATCAAAGCGCAGCAGGGTGGTGAACAGACGCCAGTCCGCCTCGGTGATCGCCGATCCCAGCAGATAGCGCTGGCCGGCCAGGTGCCCCTCCAGCCAGTCAAGGGTGGCGAACAGGGGGCCCAGTGCCTCTTCGTAGGCCTCCTGGGTGGTGGCGAAGCCGCAGCGGTACACCCCGTTGTTCACGGTCGTGTAGATCCGCTCATTGAGGCGGTCGATCTCCTCGCGCAGCGCCGCCGGATAAACGTCTCCTTCGCGGGCGCCCAGGTGATCGAAGGCGCTGTTGAACATCCGCAGGATCTCGGAGGATTCATTGCTCACGATCGTGCGCCGTTGCTTGTCCCACAGCACCGGCACGGTGACGCGGCCGCTGTAGTGGGGGTCGGCCACGGTGTAGAGCTGGTGCAGGGCTTCGGCGCCCTCGTTCGGATCCGGCACCACCCCCTCCGCCGCCTGGAAGGTCCAGCCCCGATCCCCCATGAACCAGTGCACGACGGAGAGCGGGATCAGATCCTCCAGCCCCTTGAGGGCGCGCAGGATCAGGGTGCGGTGGGCCCAGGGGCAGGCCAGTGACACATAGAGGTGGTAGCGGCCGGCTTCGGCGGCAAAGCCAGCCTCCCCGCTCGGACCGGCCGATCCATCCGGGGTGATCCAGTGGCGGAACGCCGCCCGCGAGCGCTCGAAGCGGCCGGCGCTGCTGCCGGTGTCGTACCACTGGTCCCTCCAGACCCCGTCCACCAGCAGGCCCATCACGGTCGCCATGACGCCATCGGACCTTAACGGGCCTGCTGCGCCACCTGGTCACCCGGCGGACCCTGGGCGCTGTGGCGGGAAATCGCCCCCATCGTGGAGGGATCAGCAGCGCCGATCCCTGGACACCATGGCCGGCTTGAACCGACGTGGCCCCGGCCGCTGGATCGCCCTGATGCTCTGCGGGATCCTGCTGGCTGGGGTGCTGTCAGGGCTGCTGGCGGGCCTGCCGCCGCTGTCGCCGCCAGCGAAGGCCCAGGAACTGGCCCAGGCCCAGCCGGAGGAACTGCGCGGGGTATGGCTCACCGCCAACGACATGCCGGTACTGCGGGACCGCGGCCGCATGCAGGCCGCCGTGGATCAGCTGGCGGAGCTGGGCTTCAACCGGCTCTATCCGGTGGTCTGGAACGGCGGCTTCGCTTACTACCCCAGCCGGGTGAGCGAGGCCCGCCAGCTGCAGGACTTCAGCTTCCGCGGCCTGCAGGGTCAGGACATCCTCGCCGAGCTCATCAGCGCCGGCCGCAACCGCGGGCTCAAGGTGATCCCGTGGTTCGAGTTCGGCTTCATGGCGCCACCGGAGTCGCCGCTGGCGCAACGGCACCGCAGCTGGCTCACCCAGACCCGCGACGGCGGGCTCACCTCCACCAGTGCCGCCGGCCGGGTGGTGTGGCTCAATCCTTTCCGGCCGGAGGTGCAGCAGCTGATCACCGACCTGGTGCTGGAGGTGGTGAACGACTGGGGCGCCGATGGCATCCAGTTCGACGACCACATGAGCCTGCCGCGGGAGTTCGGCTACGACCCCTTCACCACGGCCCTCTACCGCAAGGACACGGGCAAGGATCCACCGGCCAACCCCGAGGACCCGGCCTGGGTGAAATGGCGCGCCGACCGCATCACCGCCTTCCTCGACCAGCTGGCCCGGGCGGTACGCGCCGCCCGCCCCGGCGCCCTGATCTCGATCTCCCCCAACTACTACGACTTCGCCTACAAGCTGCAGCTGCAGGACTGGCGGGAGTGGGTGCGGCGCGGCATCGCCGATGAGCTGCTGGTACAGATCTACCGGTCCGATCTGGACAGCTACTGGCCCCACCTCAGTCGGCCCGAGGTCCAGGAGGCCCGCCAGCGCATCCCCACCGCCATCGCCGTGTTGAGCGGCCAGCGCAACCGCCCCACCTCTCTGGCGCTGATGGCCCAGAAGCTGGCCGCCAACCGCGCCCAGGGCCTGGGGGTGGCCTTCTTCTACTTCGAGAGCCTGTGGAGCCTGGGTCCCGAGCCGCCCGCCGTGCGCATCGCCGGGCTGGCCCAGATGCTGGGCCCCCGTCGGCAGGGGCTGAGTGCCCCTGCGGCCAGCGAACCTTCAGGGCCGTGGCTGCCGCCACCGCCTCCTTGACCGGGATAGGTGCGGTGCTGCCTGCTCAGGGTGTCTCCGGCGTCAGCTCCACCCCGTCGAACAGGTGGCGGCCGGGGGCCTCCGGCGAGGGGTCGAACCAGTACTGCTCCACCAGTGTCAGGAAGGCCTGCCGCGGCAGGAGGCCGGGGGGCAGCCCCAGCGCGGCCAGCATCCGGTCGAGGTTGGCGGCGATGCCGGCGGTGGGATGGCCGTAGGCGGCCGCGAAGGCGGCCAGGTCGTCCAGGTCGAGCTGGCCATCGCCATCGAGGTCGAGCACGTCGAAGAAGCCGCCGGCGGAGCGGACGATGAAGTCCCTCGCCGCCTGGGGATCGGCAGCAAAGGCGGCGAACACCCGGCCATGGGAGGCCAGGAACTCCTCCCCATCCACCGTGCCGTCGTGGTTCTGGTCGCGGCGAGCGTTCTCGTGCCGGTAGGTGTCGAGCAGCAGCCCCAGCAGATCAGGGAAGCGGCTGGGCCGGCCCTGCCAGCGCCGCGCGATCCGCACCGCCACCGGTTCGAAGTCACCCTCGAGGGTGTGGCGGCCGTCGCCGTCGCGGTCATAGAAGCTGAACAGCCGGCGGTAGCGCCGCACCAGTTCGGCCGGCAGGGAGACGCTCGACATCCACCGGGCCGCAGAGGATCTCGATGGTAAGAGGCCGCCCCTGCCTGCGCTTCTGGCCGCCGCTGGATGTCCATGAGGCCAGGTTTGACGCCAAGCTTTACAACCTGTTACAATTCACGAAACAAACTGAAACACTCATGACCGACTCCTCCGCCCGCTTCGGTTTCGTCGCCTTCGCCGAAACCTGGAACGGCCGTCTCGCCATGCTCGGCTTTGTGATCGGCCTCGGCACCGAGCTGCTCACCGGCCAGGGGATCCTCACCCAGATCGGCCTGGGCTGATCGAGCCACGGCCCAGCCCCTTTCCATTCCCCCTTCCTGCCCGACCCATGACCAACACCCCCGCCAACGACGCCTTCCTTCAGGGCGACACTGAGCGTTCCATCCACATGGAGCAGCTCAAGCGCGTCGAACTCTTCAACGGCCGTGCTGCCATGCTCGGTCTGGTGATCGGCGTGCTCACCGAAGCCATCACCGGCTCCGGCATCGCCCACCAGATCGGCCTCGGCGCCCTGACCGACGGCTACGCCGCCTGCCGCACCCAGTTCCTGCCCTTCTGCTTCTGATCGCTCCGCTGCCGATGCTGCTCCCGCCCCCCATCTGTCCCTTCACGGCGGCCCGGATCGCCGGTCTGCAGGTCACGGTGCTGCTGCTGCTCACCCTGCTGATCAAGGCCAGGGTGCAGATCAAGGCAGCTTCGGCCCTGGGCCTGTTCCTGCTCGCCCTTCAGACCCTGGTGTTCCTGGCTGCGGCGGGGGCCCTGGGCCTGGTGGCCATCGGCGGAGCGACCCTGGCGCTGACCCGTCCGCGCCCGGCCGCCGCCTGAGATCACCCAGCCATGACCGCCCTGCTGCAGCCACCGCTGGGGGAAGACGCGCTCCGGGCCCTGTTCACCAAGCCCTACGGCGCGCCGGGGCCCACACCGGAGCAGTGGCGGGCTCTCTACGCCGAGGACGTCCACTTCAGTGACCCCACCCAGGAGCGGCAAGGCCTCAACGCCTACATCGTGGCCCAGGAGGGGTTGCTGCAGCGCTGCGATGACGTCTTCCTCGAGCCCGGTGCCGTGGCCCTCAGCGGCGATGTGGCCTTCGTGGAATGGACGATGGGCCTGAAGATCAGGGGCATCGAATTCCTCTATCCCGGCGCCAGCCGCCTCCGGCTGGGCGCCGACGGCCGGATCGTCGACCATCGCGACTACTTCGACTTCGTCGGACCCACCTTCACCCCGGTGCCGCTGGTCGGCGGTTTCGTGCGCTGGCTCTATGGACGGTTCGTGGCCTGAAGGTTCCGATCAGCGAGCCCTGCGCATGACGTAGCCGGTGCAGACGGCCCGATGCAGGGTGGTCACGCCGAAAGGGAAGCCCTCCTCGGCGGCGATGGCCACCACCTGGTAGGCGTCCATCCCACTCAGCCGTGTCCGCAGCGTCTCCGAAGCGGCCGCGTGCTCCAGAAACCGCTCCAGCTGTTCCTGCTCCTCCCGTTCGCCGCGCTCCATGGGACGGCAGCCTCAGCGGCCGGAGCCGGCGATGGGGGACTGAGTCGACCTCGCCGATCGGTGACTCCGGGACATGCCTGCCGGGCGACGCCCGGTGAGGCGCGCCAACCGGGCCAGGGGCGTGCTGGCACGGCGCAACGCTTCCCGCTGCAGCTCGCGCCACGGGCGATCCACCGCTTCCATGGCCGCCAGGTCGTCATGGTCATGGACGCCGTAAAGCAGGCCGGTGATGCGCTCCGCGTCCATGGCCTCCGCGGCAGCTTCCTGCCACAGGCGCTCGCTCCTGGAGCGGTCGCCCCGCCGGAACTGGGCATCGGCCAGCTCCCGGGTGAGCGCGAACACCAGCTGCCGCTCCTTGAAGGCGGAGAAACTGCCTTCGAACTGATGGGGAAAGCTACCGCTGGCCATGGGGGGTGTCCTGCCGCTGGAGTTCTGCCCTCAACTGTATCTGCTGCTACAGATTTTCAGGCGTCGCGGCTCGGTTCCTTCTTCGCAGGTGAATGGGCGCGGACTCCCCCTGCCCGGTGGAAGGTGGCTGAGGAACTGAACCGAGTCCTTGCCACCGATGTCCATCCCCATGATCGATCTCCCCTTTCTGGCGGAGCTGCTGGTGGCCCTGCTGGTGGTCGCCACCCTGGATGGTCCGCCCGCTGGGGAACCCGCCCACGATCCGCCTGCCGGGGAGCCGGAAGCCCCGGTGCCACGGCCGGGTGGCTGGTCGGCGGAGACCGATCTTCACGCCCAGCGCCTGCTGCGGCTCGAGAAACTCCGCGACAGCCAGTCCTGCCGGCCGTGACCAGCCCGGCGGATTCGGTTCCTAAAGTCCATCAACGACCGGCCATGCACCAGGGAGTGGGCGCGATGCTCGAAGCTGTCGACCAGAAGGCCCTTTTTGATTACTGGCACGACCGTGTCCGGCTGAAGAACCTGCCGCGCATCGGCGCCCAGGAGCATGTGCCGACCCAGCTGCTGCGGCATGAGTGCACCAACTATGACGAACTCAGACACCTCAAGGGCGTTCAGGACCTTGATGAACTCGAGCGTTGCCGCGTCATCGCCATCATCAAGTACGAATGCACCGCCAAGGTGCTGCAGCGGCGCACGGGACTCCTGAGGGACTACGCCCGGCAGTGCGAGGAGAACACACGCACCCAGCAGAAGGACCGTTCCCGACTGCGTGCGCTGCTGCACCAGCTCAAAGAGGTGTTGCGGGGAAAACAGGTGATGATCGACCGCCTCGAAGTCCGCCTCCAGGGCCTGGAAGCGGAAAATGCCGCGCTTCGCTCCGAGCAGCAGCAGTCGAAGGCCGAACTGCAGCTGCAGAAGGAGCTTGTGGCCCTACAGCGGGCCCTCGATGCCGAGGTGGAACGTCGTCGGCAGCTCGCCAGGAACAACCAGAGCCTCGGCGGTCGTGTCGCCCACACCGATCGTTACCGGCGCCAGCGTGACGAATTGCAGGAGGCCCTCAGGGCCGAACGGCAGACCACCCGGCAGCTGCGCGGGGAGCTGGAGCGGCTGCGGGCGGGTGAGCAGCTGGGCCTCGGCCTGGCCGAGTAGGGCCATGGCCAGACCGTCTTCCCCCCGCTCCGCGCTTGCCCGAGCGAAGCCGCCCACGATCGCCGAGCTGAAGCGCGAGGTCCTGACCCTGGCCGGGATCTCCAGCACCCGGGAGCTCAAGCGGACCAACCCGGATCTGCGCCATCTCGATTTCCGCCGCAAGGCGAGTTGGAGTACCGCCCTGGAGGTGCTCCAGCAGGCGACGGCCGCCTATCCCGACTGGGACACCCATCCACCCGAGGAGTTCAGGGAACTTTTCGTGGCGATCGATCAGGCCAGTGAGTCCTATGGCCAGTCGATCGATGAGGGGCTGAGGCTCAGCGCCCAGCTGCACAGAGCGGCCGACGATCTGGAGTCCCTCTCCGGCGAATTGCTGGAGGAGGCCGATGCGCTCAGGACGGTCCAGGCCGCCTCCCGCCGTCAGGCCCGCCAGCGCCGGCTCAACTGAGCGCCCCGCGAGGGGCTTCGGCTCCGGTCCATTCGGCTGAGGAAGCGGTAACTGGCGAAGCCGATCACGACCATGGCGAGCATGAAGGCCGGATAGGAGATGTGCCAGTTTTTGGGGCCGGTGATCATCGTCCACTCGGACATGCCTCCGATCCCCGCCAGCAGGGTCAGCGGCATGAAGATCGTTGTGATCAGTGTCAGGCGCCGGACGGTGGCGTTGGTGTCGTTGGCGGCCTTGGCCATCTGGTTGTTGAGCATCGACAGATACATCTCCATCAGGCTGGTGACGATGTCCCGATACGACTCGGTGACCTCGTAGAACCGCACCAGATGGTCGTAGATGTCGCGATAGTGGTAGATCGCCTTCTTCGACACCAGGGAGAAATCCCCGCGGCAGATCTTGCTGAGGATCTCCCGTTCATGAAACAGGCTCTTGCGCAGCCGCAGCAGGTAGCGCCGGAACCGGATCAGCTCGGCCGGCTGGAAACTCGCCGTATCCGCCATCAGGGCTTCCTCCACCCCATTCAGCTCATCCTCGAGGGCCTCGATGGCCACGAACTTCTGATCGACGACATGATCGAGGATCAGATGCATGAAGTGGGACGGGCCCTGGCGGGCCTCCTCGATGCCCCTCTCCAAGATCTTCTCCATCCCATCGAGGTAAGAGCGGTGCCTGGAATCCAGGTGGCTGATGCTGACCAGAAACCGCTGACCGAGGAACAGATTGATTTCACCGACCTCCAGGACGCCCCGATCGTACTGAAATGTGTTGAATAGGATGAAGCTGTTGTCGGGATAATCGTCGATCTTGGGAATCTGATGATCATCGAAACAATCCTCGATCGAGAGCGCATGCAGGCCCAGCAGGCCGACAAGCGGGTCCAGTTCATCCCGGCTGGCCTCGCGGTAATGCAGCCAGGCGAAACCGTCCAAGTCGCTGTCGCTCACCGCCTCGATCGCCGACGCCACCCGCTTCGCCGGGCCCGTCCGGCCGATCCGATAGAAGCTGGCGTCAGACATCGTCTCCATCGTGTCACGGGGAAGCCGTCTGATTTGGCAGGCTGGCGACTTCGCTGCGTGGCCTGATGCCCCACCATGTCGATCGCCCCACCAAGACCTGCGCGGTCTGCGGACGGCCCTTCCAGTGGCGCCGGAAGTGGCAGCAGGTCTGGGAGGAGGTGCGCTACTGCTCCGAGCGCTGCCGGCGCAACCGTAACCGCGCCCGCCCGGATTCCTCCGAGGGTCCTCAGATCTCGAATTCCGCCACCAGCGCTGCATGATCCGAGCCCGGATGGGCGGCCCGGTCGGAGGGTGTCTCGGAGATCGATGGCAGATGGCCGCCGGCCAGCACCGTCCGCGCCACGGGGATGTTGCCTGGATTCACCAGCCGGTGGCTGGCCAGGATGTGGTCGATCAATTCCCCCCGCCCCTGGAAGCGGCGGCTGAAGGGGACCTCGCCCGGGGGTTCCCCGTCCGGCCCGGCATTGAGCAGCGGCGCCAGGTTCCAGAGGCGGTAGCCATCGCCCTTGTCGCCACGCCGGAACCCTTCGGTGCCCAGCTCGGAGCCGCTCGGCCCCTGCAGGATCTGGGTGGTGGCGGCGTCGGTGGCATCGTTGAGATCGCCGCAGACCACCACCGCCTTCTGACGACCCAGCCCTTCCTCCGGGTCCGGTGATCCGGCGCAGCTGGAGAGAATCTGGTTGACCCGATCCCGCAGGGTCAGGGCTTCGGTGGTGCGCCGGTAGAGGCCGTAGGCGGCGTAGCGATAGCGTTCGTTCTCATCGTTCGGCGCGAACTGGCTGCCCTCCACCAGCCCCTTCTGGCGGGCGTAGGAGATCAGCTTCGACTTGAAGTGGGCGGTGATGATCCGCACCGGGTGCCCATCGATCTCGACCACCACCTCCAGGGCGCCCCGCCCCAGCGAGGCGGTGAAGGACTCATCCGCGGGGGTGGCCGGATCGTCGAACACCGGATCCCTGGCCTGAACCGGAGCGATCATCTCGGGAAAGGCCACGATCGAGCGGCTGGTGCTGAAGGGATATCGGGACAGAAAAGCGACCCGGATGCCCCGGCTATCCGGTACGCCCTCCAGGGCGTGGGGCAGAGGGTTGGCCAGCGCCGCCTGCAGCGCCTGCAGGGCTCCAGCCGGCCCGATTTCCTGCAGGGCGAGCACATCGGGCCGCTGGCTGTCGATCACGGCGGCGAGGCTGGCGAGCTTGGCCTGGAAGCGGGCGTGCACCGGCTCCGTGGCGTCGTCCTCGGGCAGGAACAGGTTCTCCACGTTCCAGCACATCAGGGTGAAACTGGCCATCAGCTGTCTCGGCAGGGAAGCTCCTCCATGGGCGTAGCCACCGCCGGTGAAATCTGCAGGTGGTCAGGACAGGATCAGGTTGGCGGCCGAGAACTGGAGGGGCCCCATCAGCATCACCTCGAAGTCGCTGGTGCCGTTGCCATCGAGATCTCCCTGCAGGAGGGCGTTGGTCTGCCAGCGTTTCTGTTCCAGCCGCAGCTGGCCGGCTTCTCCGTAGAACGCCCTGGAGCCGATCCAGGTGAAGGGCTGGACACCGGCACGGCGGCTGTCGGCGTCGACCCTGGAGAGGTCGATCCTGTCGTCAGCGGCGAAGTCGGTGATCACATCGCGCCGCCCAGGGCCGCTCAGGCTGCTGTCGGCGCGGACATAGACGAAGGTGTCGCGCCCCCCACCGAACAGACCTTTCCACTGGACCGGCGCCCCGGGCAGACCGAAGAACGCCAGGTCGCGGAAGGTGTTCGGTGCGGACCAGTTCGGGCCCAGAGGGGCACCCGCCAGCAGGTCAGCTCCGAAGCCACCCGAGATGATGTCGGAGCCGCCCGTGCCGACAATGCCGTCATTGCCGCTGGTGCCGATGCTGGACGGAGCCAGGGCTCCGATCGTGAGACTGACATCGGTGATCGCGGCGACGGTGAAGGTGCCGTAGTAATCGTCCTTCGACGCGGTATAGAAACCGACGAAATTCGGATTGCCGGCCGTCGGTGATGTTCTGGCCGTGTCGGGTAGTCGTCCGGCCGCCTTCTCCCGCGCCGCCTGGGCGCGGAGGATGGTGGTGTAGGCATTCGATTCAAAGGAGTAGTTCGGATTGGGTTTATCCGCACTGGGGTCGGCCGTCGTGTAGCCGTAGTTCCACACGTTCCAGTTGTGGGCGAAGAACTGCTCCCCCGGGGGCTGGGGTACCTGCGCTCCCTGGCCGCCATTCATGGCGCTCCAGGAGGTGTCGGTGGAGAAGTCGAAGCCGAAGGCGGGATAGGTCTGCTGGGGATTCAGGCTGCTGGCGCTGGCGGAGAGCGGGTAGCCGAAGGGGGAGGGCCCGTAGGGCACCTCCTCGAGGAACTGGATCCAGCCCGCCGGGGCATTCGGCGGCCAGTAGGCCGGTTGCCCCTTCTGCACCGCATTGGCCATGATGACCTGCTGTTGCCAGAGCCGCATCGGCCCGACGAACCGCCGGTTCGGGGCATCCCAGAGGTTCGATGCCGTCCCCACACCCTTCCCTGAGGCGGCACTGCTAACGAATCCGCCGGGCGGCAGGGCGGCGAAATCCATGGCGATTGACGCCGCGTTCAGGAAGCCGAAGTTGTGGATGCTGCCGCTGCTGTCGGTGATGTTGGTCTGGATCGGATAGGCCCAGTCATCGATGTACGACATGTCAGCGGAAAAGCCGCTGCCATCGATGGTGTACTCGTAGAAAGAGAAGGGCGCTGTGGTGTTCCAGCCGATCGGTTCCTGGCCAGGGTTGGCGAACAGCGTGGCGGAGCTCGAGACGTAGATCCTCATCTGAGGAGCGGCCAGGATCTGAACGCTGTTCAGCCCCGGGGAGAGGGTGTTGCTCTGGCCGGGCTGGAGCGGCTCAACGCTGAATCCTGGGCCGACGACGTAGTAATAGAGGCTGCCTCCTGACTGGTTGTTGATGGTCAGGGAGGCGGTGGCCATGGTCCAGCTCGATACCCGGCTCCAACGTAGGTGTCACCGGATGGACGTCAGCCAGCGGGCACTCCGCTGCAGTCCTTCGTCGCAGTCGCCCTGCATCAGCAGGCCCGCCCCACCCCACAACAACCGCGGGGCCAGATCCAGCGGGCCGCCGCCCAGGTCCCGCAGCGGCCTGAAGCCGAGCCGCCGGAAGTAGCGCACCAGCCGCCGGTGCTGGCGCTCCCCATCGCGGATGGCCAGCAGGCGCGCCGAGCGGCAGGGTGTCTCCTCCAGGGCCCAGGCGAAGGTGGCGGCCCAGATCAGCGGTCCCACGGCGGCGGTTCGCTCCCCCTGCACCCGCATCGTGTCGAGCCGCAGGCCATCGGCCAGGGGCAGGCACCAACCCTTGAGCTCCCCCAGCAGCAACGGCGGCTGCTCCGCCCGGGGCCGCGCCAGAGCCACGCGCAGCCCCCGCACCCCTGCCAGCTCCTGCACCTGCAGCCGCAGCAGCAGTCCGCGCTCCCGAGCCTGCCGCTCCAGCTCTTCCAGCTTCAGCACGGTGCGCCAGCCAGCGGTGGCGGGAAGGGCTCGGCAGCCAGCACCGCCTCCAGTGGCAGCGGTCCGTGGATGTGGGGGAAGCATTCGCCGCTGTCCGGTGCCGGCTCCCAGAGCAGCGGCGCGCTCAGGCGCCGGGGGTCGATGCTCAGCAGCAGCACCTCCGGCGCGTCGGCGTAGAAGCGCCCGTAGGTGGCCTCCACCTGGTGGGACCCGCTGGCATGGATGAAGCCCACCTCCTGCAGCGACTGGCCGCGGGTTGAGCGTTCGTAGACACCGCGGGCCTTGGCGTCCCGCCATTCGTCAGCCAGGGCCAGGTGATAGATCCAGTGCTCGGAGCGCCAGGGCCGGCGGGGTGCCCAGGGCTCGGCCATCACTGCCGCCAGATCGGGCCCCTCAAGGAAGTGATGCAGCCAGCGTTGCAGCGGAGCCAGATCCTGCTGTCGGTCGAACCCCTCCGGATCGGCAAGCCGGAACTGGCGCACGAAGGGCAGCAGGGCCACATCGGCCAGGGACGGCCGCCCCCCCACCAGCCAGCCGCTGGCCTCCAGGGCGTCGCTCCAGCTCCGCAGGATCGCCAGCGCGTCCCGGCGGTGCTGCTCCCCGTCGTCCTCTGGATGGCGGTGGGCGTACTTGAAGCGGTCGAGATGGTGCTTAAAGGCCCCGTCGTTCTGCTCGATCAGGGCGGCGATCCGGGCCCGCTCCCCGGCGACGGCGCCGCGCCCCAGGTCGCCGGGGTCGTGGCGCTCCAGGGCCCAGGCCATCACCGCCAGGCTGTCCGGCAGCACCCGGGCGGCCCCTGGGGGATCGGCGCCCGGGTCCGCTGGCAGCACCAGGGCCGGCACGGTGGCGGCGGCGGAGGCCTCCAGCAGCTCGGGGGGCTTGCGGCCCAGATGCACCTCCCGCAGCTCGAGATCCACCCCCGGCTCCAGCCCCGCTGCCGCCAGGACCAGCCGCGCCCGGATCGCGTACGGGCAGCGGCGGAAGCTGTAGAGGACCGGCAGGGACGGCGCCATCGCCTCAACCCCCGAAGGGTGGCATCGGCCGGCCGATGTGGGCCTCACCGGACGCCTCGGCGCGCCCCATCTGGCGCTGGCGTTCGGCGAACCGCTCCCGGTCGGCCGGAGTGAAGCGATCGATGCAGTGGCGGCAGCTCACCCCGGCCACGTAGCTCGCCAGCGCCAGGTCGGCGGGGGCCAGGGGCAGGCCGCAGGCATGGCAAGCGTGGTAGGTGCCCGGTTGCAGACGGTGGTCAAGGGCCACCCGCTGGTCGAACACGTAGCACTCGCCCCGCCAGCGGCTCTCGGCCTCCGGCACCTGCTCCAGGTAGTTGAGGATCCCCCCCTGCAGCTGCAGCACGTTGTCGAAGCCCTGGTTCAGCAGGTGGGCGGTGGCCTTCTCGCAGCGGATGCCGCCGGTGCAGAACAGGGCCAGCCGCTGCGGCCGCCGCTGGGCCACCAGGGGCCGCAGGTGCTGCTCCACCCAGGCGGGAAAGTCGCGGAAGCTCTCGGTGCCGGGGTCGATGGCGCCAGCGAAGCTGCCCAGGGCCACCTCGTAGTGGTTGCGGGTGTCGATGGTCAGGGTGCCGGGATCGTCCAGCAGGGCATTCCAGTGCTCGGGGCGCACCGGGATCCCCGTGCCCCGCGCCGGCTGGGCCGAGGGCTCGGCCATCGTCACGATCTCCGCCTTCAGCCGCACCTTGAAGCGGTGAAACACCCGTCCCTCGGCCTCACTGCGCTTCACCTCCAGGTCCGCCAGGCGCGGGTCGGCCTGCAGCAGCTCCAGCAGGGCGGCCACGCTGGTGTCCGAGCCGGCGACCGTGCCGTTGATGCCCTCGGTGGCCAGCAGGATGGTGCCCTTCAGACCGGCCTGGCTCCCCAGCGCCAGCAGCCTGGCCTGCCAGTCGGGCAATTCCTCGCTGACCAGGGGGACGAACCTGTAAAAAGCGGCGACCTGCACCCTCAGCGGCCGGCGGCGGCCGCCAGCGGCTGCTCCTCCAGCTGCACCCGCACCCCGGCGGCCCGCAGCAGCTCCTGGTCGCTGGCCACCGCAGGGTTGGAGGTGGTGAGCAGGGTGTCGCCGTAGAAGATCGAATCGGCGCCCGCCAGCAGGCAGAGGATCTGGCCTTCCCGCCCCAGCTGCTCGCGCCCGGCGCTGAGGCGCACCCGGCTGTGGGGCATGAGGATGCGGGCGGTGGCCACCATTCGCACCAGCTCCAGGGGGTCGACCGCCGGAAGACCCTCCAGCGGGGTGCCCTCCACGGCCACCAGGGCGTTGATCGGCACGCTCTCGGGGTGGGGATCCATGGTGGCCAGCACCTGGAGCAGCCCGGCCCGGTCCTGGGGTGTCTCGCCCATGCCGATGATGCCGCCGCAGCAGAGGTCGATGCCGGCGTCCCTCACCCGCTGGAGGGTGTCGAGCCGCTCCTGGTAGGTGCGGGTGGTGATGATCCGGTCGTAGTGCTCGGGGCTGGTGTCGAGGTTGTGGTTGTAGGCGGTGAGTCCCGCCTCCGCCAGCCGGGCCGCCTGGCCGTTTGTGAGCATGCCGGCGGTGACGCAGGCCTCGAGGCCCAGCTCCCGCACCCCCCGCACCATGGCGAGCATGGCTTCAAAGGGGGCGCCGTCGCGGATCTCCCGCCAGGCCCAGCCCATGCAGAAGCGGTGGGCGCCGGCGTCCCGGGCCTGCCGGGCGCGCTCCAGCACCGGCTCCACCGCCAGCTCCGGGCGGCCAGCCACGTCGCTGGGGTGGTGCATCGACTGGGGGCAGTAGGCGCAGTCCTCCTCGCAGCCCCCGGTCTTGACGCTCAGCAGCGAGGCCAGCTGCACGTGGTAGCCGGGGTTGGCACTGCGGTGCACCCCCTGGGCCTGCCACAGCAGATCCATAAGGGGCAGGTCGAGCAGGTCCTGGATCTCCTGGCGGGACCAGTCGTGGCGCACGCTCATGGGGTGGTCTCCACACCGTTCTGGACGCCACTCTGCACGCCACCGAAGCGGCGCTGGCGCCCCTGATAATCGAGCAGGGCCGCCTGCAGGGCCTCGGTGTCGAAGTCGGGCCAGAGCACCTCGGTGATGTGCAGCTCTGCATAGGCCAGCTGCCAGAGCAGGAAGTTGCTGATGCGCTGCTCGCCGCTGGTGCGGATCAGCAGGTCGGGGTCGGCATCGCCGGCGGTGAACAGCTCGGCGGCGAAGATCTCCTCGTCGATGCTGGCCGGGTCGAGCTCACCGCGGGCCGCCTGCTCGGCGAGGCGACGGGCCGCCCGCACCAGTTCGCTGCGGCCGCCGTAGTTGGTGCAGACGTTGAAGTGGATGCCGCTGTTGCCGGCGGTGCGCTCGGTGGCATCGGTGATCAGGACCTTCAGACCCTCCGGCAGGGGGTCCAGTTCGCCGAGGAAGCGGATGCGCACCTGCTGGCGCTCCAGTGCCTCCAGCTCCTTGGCGAGCACCCGCTCGAACAGGGCCATCAGAAAGGCCACCTCCTCGCCGGGCCGGGTCCAGTTCTCGGTGGAGAAGGCGTAGGCGGTGAGGGCACCGATGCCCCAGTCACTGCAGTGGCGCAGGGTGCGCTTGAGCACCTCCACGCCGGCCCGGTGACCCATGGCCCTGGGCAGCCCCCGCTGTCGGGCCCAGCGCCCGTTGCCGTCCATGATCACGGCCACGTGGCGGGGCAGCCGAGCCGGATCCAGCTGGGCGGGCAGCTGGTCGGGATCGGACGATGGAGTGGTCGCCAGGGCGCGACTCATCCGCGATGTTCCGGCGGGTCCGCAGCCACGCTACGCCCCGTGGGAGCGGAGGCCAGGGCGTCGGTGAGCAGGTCGTGAAGCCGGCTGCTGGTGATCGGCCGCTCCAGCCGGCCCTGGGAGGCGAGCGACAGGGTGCCCGTCTCCTCGGAGACGACGATGCAGAGACAGCCGTCGTGGCGCTCGGTCAGTCCCATGGCGGCCAGGTGGCGGGTGCCGTAGCGGTTGAGGCCCTGGCGGGAGAGGGGCAGGATCACACCGGCGGCCACGATGCGGTTCTTCTGGACCAGCACGGCGCCGTCGTGCAGGGGGGTGTCGACCGCGAAGAGATTGAGCAGCAGGTCGACGGAGAGCTGGGCGTCGATGCGGATGCCGGGGTTGAGGAAGTCCTCGGGGCGAAGATCGCTGCCCAGGTCGAGGACGATCAGGGCCCCGCAGCGCGCCTGGGAGAGGCGGCCCGCCGCCTCGGTGAGCAGGCTCACCGACCCCGACGCCAGCTGGTCACGGCTGCGGTCGGCGAAAAGCACCCCGAGACGTCCGGTGCCCAGCAGTTCCATCAGGCGCCGCAGTTCCCCCTGCCAGAGGATCGCCAGGGCGAGGCTGCAGGCCAGCACCAGCGCATCCACCAGGCTGCTGGTGAGCGGCAGGTTGGCGTAGCGCTGCACGAACCAGGCCAGCGCCACCAGGAACAGATAGCCGCGCAGCAGCCACAGGGTGCGCGCTTCGGTGACCCGGCCCAGCAGGAGCAGGCCGAGCAGGGAGGCGAACAGAAGATCCAGCAGCAGGCGGAAGTCGATGAGCCGCAGCCAGATCACAACGAAAGGGAGGGGCAGGCCGGTTCAACGGGTGGCCGCCTGACGGGGTCAGGATACCGGCAGGAGCCGGTGGGGCAGGACGTCGTAGCGCAGTAGGTCTTCCGGCTGCTCGCGCCGCTGCACCACCTCGGCCACACCGTCGTGGACGAGCACCGCCGCCGGCCTGGGGATGCGGTTGTAGTTGGACCCCATCGCCGCGTTGTAGGCGCCGGTGGCGAAGACGGCGAGCACGTCGCCCGGGCTGGTGAGCGGCAGGTGGGCGTCGTGGAGCAGCACGTCGCCGGACTCGCAGTGCTTGCCGGCCACGGTCACCGCCTCGGTGGCCTCCGCCAGTGGCCGGTCGGCCAGCACGGCCGTGTACAGCGATTGATAGGTGATCGGCCGGGGGTTGTCGCTCATGCCGCCATCCACCGAGATATAGGTGCGCAGGCCGGGGATCTCCTTGCGGCTGCCCAGGGTGTAAAGGGTCATCCCAGCCGTCGCCACCAGGGAGCGGCCGGGTTCGCACAGCAGCCGAGGCAGCGCCAGCTGGCGCTGGCCGCAGGCCTCGGCCACCGCCGTCGCCACCACCCGCACCCACTCCTGGATGCTCGGGGGGTCATCGGAGCCCACGTAGCGGATGCCCAGGCCGCCGCCGACGTTGAGGTCGCCGCAGGGGTGGCCCAGGGATCGGGCCAGGCCCAGGGCTTCGGCCATCACCCCGGCCAGGTCGCGGTGGGGTTCCAGTTCGAAGATCTGGGAGCCGATGTGGGCGTGGAGGCCATCCACCCGGGCCCAGGGGCAGCCGGCCAGGTGCCGCAGCACCGCCTCCAGCTGGTCGGGGTCGAAGCCGAACTTGCTGTCGAGGTGGCCGGTGCGGATGTACTCGTGGGTGTGGCACTCGATGCCCGGGGTGAACCGCACCAGCACCCGCACCGGCGCGGGCCGTCCAGCCGCCAGGCTGGCGAGCAGGGCGATGTCGTTCCAGTTGTCGAGGATCACCGTCACCCCGCGGTCGACGGCGAGCTGGAGCTCCTCGGTCGATTTGTTGTTGCCGTGGAAGACGATCCGCTCGGGGGGCATGCCGCCCTCAAGGGCCGTGAGCAGTTCCCCGGCCGAGACGGCGTCCAGGCCGAGACCCTCGGAGGCCACCAGGGCCGTGATCGCCAGGGAACTGTTGGCCTTGGAGGCGTAGAGGGCCAGCGCCTCGCCGGGGTAATGGGCGGCCAGCGCCTCCCGGTAGGCCCGGCAGGTGGTCCGCAGCGTGGCCTCGTCGAGCACGTAGAGCGGCGTGCCGTAGGTGCTGGCCAGATCGCTCAGCAGGCAGCCCCCCACCTCCAGGCGACCCAGGGCATCGAGGCGGGCGGTCAGCGGGGCCAGGTTGCGGTTGGGGCTGAGCGGATCGCTTCCCTGCTCGAAAGGCCCTCCGGCGGCGATCGGCTCCGCGGGGACAGGAACGACCGGATCGGTCGCCGGGGAGGCGCTGGTCACCATGGCGGCCTGTGCGGGGAGGGGGTCAGGATGTCCGATCGTAAGGATGTTCGTGTCCAAAGGCCGTGCCGGCACCACCTCTGCCACCGCCGCCCGCCCCGACCCTGTCTCCCCTGGTTCCGACCCACGCCCCGGCCTGCCTGGCCCTCGACCGGGCCGCCCTTGGTGGTCTCTGGAGCCTGGAGCAGTGGCGGCGGGAGCTGGAGGAGCAGGGCCGGCCCGGCCTGGGGCTTTTCCAGGGGGCCGACCTGCTGGCCATGGCCAGTGGCTGGCTGGTGGTCGATGAGCTCCACATCACCCTGGTGGCGGTGGCACCGGACCAGCGCCGGCGGGGGCTGGGGCGGCGGGTGCTGCAGGAACTGATGGGCGCCGGCCGCGCGCTCGGCGCCACCCGCGCCACCCTGGAAGTGGCGGCCGGAAACGGCCCTGGGATCGCCCTGTACGGGGCCCTGGGATTTCGCACCGCGGGCATCCGTCATGGTTACTACCGCAATGGAGAGGATGCCCTGATCCAATGGGTCAACCTGACAATGTCCCCCTGACGATGTGGCAGGGGTGTGGATAACCGTAGATTGTTATACCTATTTATGCCGATTCCTGGCGTTTCGGTTGTGTTCTGGTCCGTCTGAGCGCCTGCGGCACATGGGTTTCGCCTGAGAGTGCTCCCCACCTCCCACGCAGCCCTTCAATCCTGATAGGTTGGTTCCACTTGCATCAGGTCCCGCCCCATGTTCGAGCGGTTTACCGAGAAGGCCATCAAGGTGATCATGCTGGCCCAGGAAGAGGCTCGCCGCCTCGGCCACAACTTCGTCGGCACCGAGCAGATCCTGCTGGGCCTGATCGGCGAGGGCACCGGTGTCGCCGCCAAGGTCCTCAAGTCGATGGGGGTCAACCTGAAGGACGCCCGGGTCGAGGTCGAGAAGATCATCGGCCGCGGCTCCGGCTTCGTCGCCGTCGAGATCCCCTTCACCCCTAGGGCCAAGCGGGTGCTGGAGCTCTCCCTGGAGGAGGCCCGCCAGCTGGGGCACAACTACATCGGCACCGAGCACCTGCTGCTGGGCCTGATCCGCGAGGGCGAGGGCGTGGCCGCCCGTGTTCTGGAGAACCTCGGCGTCGATCTGGCCAAGGTCCGCACCCAGGTGATCCGCATGCTGGGCGAGACGGCCGAAGTGGCCTCCGGCAGCTCGGGCAAGGGCTCCACCAAGACCCCCACCCTCGACGAATTCGGCAGCAACCTCACCCAGCTGGCGGCCGAGTCCAAGCTCGACCCCGTCGTGGGCCGCCAGAACGAGATCGACCGGGTGATCCAGATCCTCGGCCGCCGCACCAAGAACAACCCCGTGCTGATCGGTGAGCCGGGCGTCGGCAAGACCGCCATCGCCGAGGGCCTGGCCCAGCGGATCACCCAGGGCGAGATCCCCGACATCCTCGAGGACAAGCGTGTCCTCACCCTCGACATCGGCCTGCTGGTGGCCGGCACCAAGTACCGGGGTGAGTTCGAGGAACGGCTCAAGAAGATCATGGAGGAGATCCGCTCCGCCGGGAATGTGATCCTCGTCATCGACGAGGTGCACACCCTGATCGGCGCCGGTGCCGCCGAGGGGGCCATCGACGCCGCCAACATCCTCAAGCCGGCCCTGGCCCGGGGCGAGCTGCAATGCATCGGCGCCACCACCCTCGATGAATACCGCAAGCACATCGAGCGCGATGCGGCCCTGGAGCGTCGCTTCCAGCCGGTGATGGTGGGAGAGCCCTCCGTCGTCGACACGATCGAGATCCTCAAGGGGCTGCGGGAGCGCTACGAGCAGCACCACCGCCTCAAGATCAGCGATGAGGCCCTCGTCGCCGCCGCCACCCTGGGCGACCGCTACATCAGCGACCGCTTCCTGCCCGATAAGGCCATCGACCTGATCGATGAGGCCGGCAGCCGGGTGCGCCTGCTCAACTCCAAGCTGCCACCGGCGGCCAAGGAGGTCGACAAGCAGCTGCGCGGTGTGCAGAAGGAGAAGGAGGATGCCGTCCGCCAGCAGGACTTCACCAAGGCCGGTGAACTGCGCGACAAGGAGGTGGAGCTGCGCGACCAGATCCGCACGATCCTCCAGGCCCGTCGCGACGACGAACCCGCCGGCAGCTCCGGCGAGACCGACACCCCGGCCCTGCTGGGCGGCCCCATGGCCGACGACGCCAGCGAGGACAGCCGTTCGCCCCTGGTCACCGAGGAGGACATCGCCCAGATCGTCGCCTCCTGGACCGGCGTGCCCGTCCAGAAGCTGACCGAGAGCGAGTCGGTGAAGCTGCTCAACATGGAGGAGACCCTCCACCAGCGCCTGATCGGCCAGGACGAGGCCGTCAAGGCCGTCTCCCGGGCCATCCGCCGGGCGCGGGTCGGCCTGAAGAACCCCAACCGCCCCATCGCCAGCTTCATCTTCTCCGGCCCCACCGGCGTCGGCAAGACGGAACTCACCAAGGCTCTCGCCGCCTATTTCTTCGGCAGTGAGGACGCCATGATCCGGCTCGACATGAGCGAGTTCATGGAGCGCCACACCGTCAGCAAGCTGATCGGTTCGCCTCCGGGCTACGTGGGCTTCAACGAGGGCGGCCAGCTCACCGAGGCCGTGCGCCGTCGTCCTTACACCGTGGTGCTGTTCGACGAGATCGAGAAGGCCCACCCCGACGTCTTCAATCTCCTGCTGCAGCTTCTGGAGGACGGCCGGCTCACCGATTCCAAGGGACGCACGGTCGACTTCAAGAACACCCTGATCATCATGACCTCGAACATCGGTTCGAAGGTGATTGAGAAGGGCGGTGGCGGCCTCGGCTTCGAGTTCGGCGGCGGCGACGTGGAGGAAACCCAGTACAACCGCATCCGCTCCCTGGTCAACGAGGAGCTCAAGCAGTACTTCCGCCCCGAATTCCTCAACCGTCTCGACGAGATCATCGTCTTCCGCCAGCTCACCCGCGACGAGGTGAAGCTGATCGCCGAGATCATGCTGCGGGAGGTGTTCGCCCGCATGCAGGACAAGGGGATCGGCATGTCCGTCACCGAGGCCTTCAAGGAGCGTCTCGTGGAGGAGGGCTACAACCCCAGCTACGGCGCCCGTCCCCTGCGCCGTGCCGTGATGCGCCTGCTCGAGGATTCGCTGGCGGAGGAATTCCTCTCCGGCCGGATCGGCGAGGGCGATGCCTGCCTGGTGGATGTCGACGACGACAAGCAGGTGGTGATCCGCAAGCAGAGCATCACCCCGCCGCTGCCGGAGCTGGCCAGCGCCAGCGCCTGAGCCGTCGCGACCCGGAACGGCCGACTTCTACATTTCAACCATGAGATGGCGGCCATGACGGATCCTCTGCAGACCCAGGCCATCGCCCCGGCGATGGTGCTCCGTGGGGAAGGGGCCTGGCAGCAGGCCCTTGCCCTTGTCGTTGGCCTGGGCCGCCGCCCCCTGCTGCTAGGCCGCAGTGCTTCCACCTTCGGGCTGCGTCAACAGCTGGCAGTGGATCTGGAGTGGGCCGGTGCCCGCCCCGTGGCCGGCCACGGCCTGCGCGACTGCTGCGAGGAGGACCTCGGTCGCCTGGCCCTGGACGCCACCGCCGCCGGCTGTGACGCGGTCATCGCCGCCGGTGGGGGCAAGGTGCTGGATGCGGGCAAGCTGCTGGCCCACCGCCTCGGCCTGCCCTGCATCACCGTGCCCACCAGCGCCGCCACCTGCGCCGGCTGGACGGCCCTCGCCAACCTCTACACCCCTGAGGGGGCCTTCCAGGGCGATGTCGCCCTCGACCGCTGCCCTGACCTGCTGGTCTTCGACCACGCCTTGGTGCGGAAGGCGCCGGCCCGCACCCTGGCCAGCGGCATCGCCGATGCGGTGGCCAAGTGGTACGAGGCCTCCGTCAGCAGCGGCTCCAGCGGCGATGGGCTGGTGCAGCAGGCGGTGCAGATGGCCCGGCTGCTGCGCGATCTGCTGCTGCTGGAGGGGGAGGCCGCCCTGGCGGACCCCCACGGCGAGGCCTGGGTGCGGGTGGCCGAGGGTTGCGCCCTCACCGCCGGCCTGATCGGCGGCATCGGTGGTGCCAACTGCCGCACCGTGGCCGCCCATGCGGTCCACAACGGGCTCACCCAGCTCGCCGCCACCCACGGCTGCCTGCACGGCGAGAAGGTGGGCTTCGGGGTGCTGGTGCAGCTGTGGCTGGAGGAGCAGCTGGCGGGCAACCGGCTGGCGGCCCAGGCCCGCCGCCAGCTGCTGCCCTTTTTCCGATCGCTGGGGTTGCCCACCGATCTCGAGGCCCTGGGGCTGGCCGGCGCCAGTCTCGAGGAGCTCCGCCAGGTCTGCCGCTTCGCCTGCCGGGAGGGCTCCGACCTGCACCGGCTGCCCTTCGCGGTCGCCCCCGAGGATCTGCTCGCGGCCATGGTGGGCGCCACCGCCGAGCGTCAGCAAGCGTGACGGATGGCCCCTCCAGCGGCCGCGACCTGGTCACGGCCGCCGCCGCGTCGCTGCTCGATCCCCTCGGCCGTGACCTGGCCGCCCAGGTCCAGTGGTGGGAGCTGCCGGAGCACCCCGGTCAGTGGCCCGTGGCCGTGCTGGGGGAGGGTCCGCCCCTGCTGCTCCTGCATGGCTTCGACAGCTCCTTCCTGGAGTTCCGCCGCCTGGCCCCCCTGCTGGCGGCCCATCACCGCCTGCTGATCCCGGATCTGCACGGCTTCGGCTTCTGTCCCAGGCCCGCCGAGCGCGCCTACACGCCCCAGGCCGTGCTGGCCCACCTCGATGCGCTGCTGGAGGCGCTGGAGCAGCGGGAGCCCTCTGCGGCCCGCAGGCTCGGCCTGATCGGCGCCTCGATGGGGGGCGCGGTGGCGGTGGAGCTGGCCCGGCGCCATCCCGAGCGCTTCGAGCGCCTGCTGCTGCTGGCCCCGGCCGGTCTCACCGGCCGGCCCATGCCCCTGCCGCCGCTGCTGGACGGCCTGGGGGTGCGCTTCCTGGCCCTGCCCTCGGTGCGCCAGGGCCTGTGCCGCAGCGCCTTTGCCGACCCTGATCGGGATGTGGGCCCCGCGGAGCTGGAGATCGCCTCGCTGCACCTGAAGACGCCTGGCTGGGCCGGCGCCCTGGGCCGTTTCGCCCGCAGCGGCGGCTTCGCGGGTTGCGGCGACCCCCTGCCCCCCCAGCCCCTGGCGGTGCTCTGGGGCGCCGACGACCGGATCCTGCGGGCCCCGCAGAAGCGCGCCGCCCAGGCCCTGCTGGGGCCCCGTATCACCGAACTGGCGGCCTGCGGCCACCTGCCCCACATCGACCAGCCCGAGCAGGTTGCCGCCGCCTGGCTGGCCGCCCCCTGCGCCCCCCTTCCCACCCACCCATGACCCCCGCCCCCCGCCTCTCCCTGCCCCGTCTCCTCGCCGGCCTGCTTCTCGTGCTGCTGCTTGGGGTCCCCGCCGCCCTGGCCCTCCCCGGCCGGGCCGAGGCCTCCCTGCTGCACCTGGAGGGACCGGTGCCGGCGGATCTCGGCGTGCACGGCGGCGCTCTCTCCCCCTGCGGGCCGCCGGCCCACTGCGCCCGGGCCGACTGGCCGCTCGCCGACCCGGAGGCGGCCCTGAGCGCGCTGGTGCCGATCCTGGAGACCACCGAGGGGGTGCGGATCCTCGAGCGGGACGGCCGCTACCTGCACGCCACCGCCACCAGCCGGCTGTTCGGCTTCGTCGACGACCTCGAGCTCTACGCCCAGCCGGCCGCCGGTGTGCTGCAGGCCCGCTCCAGCTCCCGGCTGGGGGATTCGGATCTGGGCGTCAACGGCCGCCGGCTGGCGGCCCTGCGGCAGGAACTGCCTGGCAGCTGAAGCTCTCGATGGCGCCGCGGCGGTGCAGGAAGCGGGGCTGGTCCGGATCCTCCAGGCTCCACCACCAGATCCCGTCGGTGTAGCTGGGCGGACCGGCGTTGTTGGTGCGCGGCAGCTGCAGCCGCAGGTCGCGCCACTCCAGCAGCACCGTGGCGCCGGGCACCGTGCCGGCGGTGGTGTTGGGGATCTCCGGGGCATCCACGGCCCCGTTGTCGCTGGTCGCCAGCAGCGGGTCGCCGTCGCAGCGGTAGGGGACGGACATGCCCGCGGCCGCCGCCGTCGCCGGGCTCCCCAGGGCAAGGCAGAGCAGCAGCACCAGGGCCAGAAGCCGCCCCGCCAGGGCCTGGGCGCTGCGCAGGGCCCCCTCGATCCGGCCGAAGCCTGGCCCCGCGACGAAGTCGCCGCAGAAGGCCACCCGGCTTCGGGGACAGACCATCGCGTCGACTGGCAGGCCGCCGCCAGCGGGGAAAGCGGCCCCCCAGCGCATCAGCTGACGCCGCTCCACCCCCGCCAGCGCCTCGCCGCCGCCGGGGCGCTCCCCCAGCCAGGGGGCCAGGGCAGCGGCGACGGCCCGCTCCAGGGCCGTGATCGCCGTGGCGTCATCGGGCTCCTCCAGCACCCCATGGGCCACGACGGCGCAGCGGCCATCGGCCAGGGGCTGGATCGACAGCCGCCGCAGCCCCCAGCGCCGCTGGGCGGGGCCGTCCAAGCCCAGCAGCCGGAAGGGCAGGGCCAGCCAGCGGGCGGCGGCGGCGGGCTCGATCGTCAGCATCAGGTTGGTGCGCGCGTCCATGTCCATGCTGGCGATGGCCGCCAGGGCGGCGTCCAGCTCGGCGTCCCCCAGGCCCTGCGACGCCTGCTGCAGCGGCACCTGCGGCCAGCCGAACCGCTCCCGGGCCCGGGGATGGGCCAGCAGGGTGCCGGTCAGCACCAGCCAGTCGGCCTCCCCCAGCACCGCCCCGTCGGCATCGGCCAGGCGCCAGCCCCCGCCGGGCCGGGCCTCCAGGTGGCGCACGAGGGTGCCGTAGCGGCCATCGAGGCCCCCGGGGGATTCGGAGTCCGCCGCCAGGGCCAGCAGCCCCCGGCCGAGCTGGTCCATGCCGTGTCGCCCCCGATAGAGGCGGCCGTGCAGCAGGGGATCTCCATCGGCCGGCCCCAGGCCCCCTTCAATGTCAAGCACGGCCGCCGGCTCCCGCCAGGGCTCGATCCAGCCCCCCGCGAGCAGGGGGCCCACCAGATCCGGTTCGGGCCCGTCGAGCAGGTTGAACACCGGAGCCCCGTGGTCGATCTGCCAGCCAGGGTCGTGGCGGGAGCGGCGGGTGGCGGCCCGGCCACCGGGACCCCGGCCCGCCTCCCAGAGGACAACCGGCCCCGCCCAGCCGCCGCGCCGCAGCCCCGCGGCCAGGGCGCAGCCGCCCACCCCGGCGCCGATCACCGCCACCGAAGGCGCAGGTCCCCCCTGTGACTGGCCAGACTCGGCGCTGGATCCAGCCATGGAGCGACCACGATGACGCCTGACGACAAAGCCATCCTGGCGGCGTCCGCCCCCTGGCTGGGGGCCCTGCTCAACGTCGTGCCCGGCCTGGGCAGCGGCTACATCTACCAGCGCCGCTGGCGTGCCTACTGGATCACCACGGCCCTGGCCACGGGCTGGTTCCTGCTCGGGGCGGTGCTGGGGGGCGCCGGCAGCGCGGCGGACCCGTCGAGCGCCGATCCCACCGACCAGCTGATCGGCCTGGGGGGGCTGCTGCTGCTGGCGGCGGTCACGGCCGCCGAGGCCTTCCGCGCCGCCCGCCAGGCCCGGACCGAATGAGCCCGGACGGGGTGAGAATCTGGGGAGCCCTGTCCCCTGGTGGCGGATGAGCGAGACCCCGGACGGCGAGCAACCCGGCGAGCGCCCCAGCGAGGAGATGGCGTCCGCAGCCCCCGAGACCAGCGGCGGCCCGGTGATGGGCCTGCTGGCCCGTGGGCTGGAGCTGTGGCTGCGCCAGCAGTGCGAGGCCATCGAACGGCTGGAGATCCGCCTGGAGGGCTCGGGGCTGCGGCTGCTGCGGGGCCGCCTCGACGGCGTGCGGCTGCGGGCCCGGCGGGTGGTGTATCAGGCGATGGAGATCGAGGAGGTGGAGCTGCGCTGCGACGGCATCCAGGTGCGCATGGGCTCCCTGGTGCGCAACCAGGCGGTGAAGCTGGAGCAGCCCTTCCGCATCCAGGGGCAGGTGAGCTTCAGCGGCGATGGGCTGAGCCGCTCCCTCAGCACCCCGGCCTGGCGGGGCCTCGGCGACGGCCTGGCCGACGACCTGCTGGGCCTCACGCCCCTGGCGGGGCTGCGCATCCGGGAGGACCGGCTTGTGCTGCGGGCCTTCGCCAGCGGCGACCGGGAGCCGGTGGAGCGGGAGGTGGCGGTGCGGGCCGACGGCGGCACCGTGGAACTGCGCTGCGCCGAGGGGACCCCCCACGCCCGGCTGCCGATGGATCCCAACATCCGCATCGAGCGGGCCGAGCTCGGTGCCGGCCTACTGCACCTGGAGGGGGAGGCCCGGGTCTCACCCTGAGGCACCTGGCAGGGCACGATCAGCCCCGCTGCAGCAGGGGCAGCACCAGGGTCACGAGGGAATAGACCACCGCCGGCACGAACAGGTAGCTGTCGATCCGGTCGAGGATGCCGCCGTGGCCGGGGATCGCATCACCGGAATCCTTCAGGCCCGCATCCCGCTTCATCATCGATTCGGTCAGGTCACCCACCAGGGCGAACAGGGAGACCACCGCCCCCAGCACCGCCCCGATCAGCCAGCCCCAGCGCCAGCCCAGCAGCACCCCGCCCAGGCCCCCCACCAGCAGGGCGCAGGCCACCCCGCCCAGGGCGCCCTCCACCGTCTTCCCCGGGGAGATCGGCGAGAGGGCGTGGCGCCCCAGGCGCCGGCCGATCACGTAGGAGCCGATGTCGGTGGCCACGATCATCAGGCAGGCCAGCAGGGTGAGGGCCATGCCCGGACTCCAGGGCCAGCCCAGGCCGTCGAGGGCGGGGGCCAGGGTCGGGTCGGTCAGGTCGCGGAGCTTGATCCAGTGGCTGGGCAGGAAGCCCAGATAGAACAGGCCGAACACCGACGCGGCGATGTCGGCGATGGTGCCGGTGACGGGCTGGAGCAGCAGCCAGCCACAGATCACTGCCCCGGAGGCGGGCAGCACCGCCGCCGCCACGTCGCCCGCCATGCCGCCCCCTGCCCAGAGGCTGCCGGCGGCCACCTGGGTGGAGACCAGCAGCAACTGCACCGCCACCAGGGTGGTCTTCACGGCCGGCCGGATGCCCTTGAACTGGGCCATGCGGAAGAACTCCAGCAGGCCCAGGTGCACGATCACCCCCACCGCGACGGTGAACCACCAGCCGCCCAGGCCCACCACCACCAGCCCGAAGCCACCCGCCAGCCAGCCGCTCAGCAGGCGGGAGAGGGAGGTGGCGGGGCGGGGGGCGGGAGGCAAGGGCTCGGACTCAGCGCTCGGCGGCGATCACGAACAGCGGTTCGGCGGCCGCCAGCTTGGCCTGGCTGCCGCGGCGCTGCATGCGGTGCACCGTGGCCTGCACCACCTGCACATCGTGGGCGCCCAGCTGGGCGAGGGTGTCGGTGGCCTTCACCAGCCCCTCCAGGTTGACGGTGCTGATCACCAGCCGTCCGGAGGGCTGCAGCGCCTCCCAGACAGCCCGCAGCACGTCCTCCAGGGGCCGGCCCACCTCCAGCAGCACCCGGTCGGGATGGGGCGGCAGCAGGGCCAGGCCCTCCGGGGCCTCGCCGGCGTGGATGTGCAGGTTGTGGATGTCGAAACGCTGCCGGTTGCGCTCCAGCAGCTCGATCGCCTCGGGGTCCCGCTCCAGGGTGTGCACCGCACCGCCGGGCATCAGCCGGGCGATCTCCAGGGCCAGGGCGCCGGTGCCGCCGCCCACGTCCCAGACGAGGGAATCGGCCCGGGGCCGCAGGTGGGCGAGCAGCATCACCCGCAGCTCCAGGGGCGTGGGGCTGAAGCCCGGGGCGTCCTCGAAGGCGCTGTCCGGCAGCCCGGGGGTGACGAAATCCCAGTGGAAGGGGTTCGGCAACGGGCTCACGAACCGGCCACGACGCTCACCGTATCAGCGATCTGACCGGGCCAGAGACGCCGTTGCTCCAGCAGCCAGTCGGCGCGGGCCGCATCGATCCGCTCCCCAGGCACCAGCAGCGGGATCCCCGGTGGATAGGGACAGATCGGCGCCGCCGCCAGCCGGCCGGCGGCCTGCTCCAGGGGGATGGCTTCGGCGGGGCTCCGCCAGGCCACGCCGATCGCCAGCTCCGGTGCCGCCAGCAGCGGCAGGGGGGGCGGCGTGAACGGGGCCAGGGGCGGCCCGCCGAGGGCCCGGCGCAGACCTTCCAGCTGGCGCGGCAGGCGCCGCTCCACGCCCCGGGGCGGCTTCAGCCCCAGGCAGAAGGTGAGGGCACCGGGTTCCGGCAGCTCGGCGATCACCCCCCGCTCCAGCAGCCAGGCGTCGGCCTCCAGGCCGTTGATCCCCAGCGGGGCCGTGGCCAGCACCAGGCGCAGGGGATCGCCGTTGGCGACCAAGGGCAGGCCCAGACCCTCCAGCCGGCGGCGCAGCCGGCCGGCCCGGGTCACGGCCCGCTGGCGCTGGCGCCGGCCGGCGGCGCTGGCGCCGTGCTCCAGGGCCGCGGCTGTGGAGGCCAGCAGCAGGGCGCTGGGGCTGGAGGTCTGCAGCCACAACAGGGACCGCTCGATGGCGGCCGGTGGCACCCGTTCCCCCTGGGCCAGCAGGGCGGCGCTCTGGGCCAGGCCGGTGCCGCTCTTCTGGACGGAGAGCACCACCAGATCGGCGCCGGCGGCCAGGGCCTCGCCGCCGCCGTGGGCCTGGTCCACCAGCACCGGCAGCCCCGCCCGGTGGGCCAGGGCCACCAGGGCCGGCAGATCGGCCGCCAGCCCCTGGTAGGTGGGATCCACCAGCACCAGGGCCGCCGGTGGGGCGCCGCCGTCCGCAGCGGCCGCCGCCAGCACCCGCTCCAGCCGCCGGGGCTCCGGCGGCTGCCACAGGCCCGTGACGGGATCGCTGCTGAGGTCGTACAGCAATGGCTCCAGGCCGCCGAGCACACAGCCGTGCAGCAGGCTGCGATGCAGGTTCCGGGGCAGCAGCACCCGGGAGCCCGGCGGGCCGAGGGCGAGCAGGGCCGCCTGCAGGAGCCCCGAGGCCCCGTTCACCCCGAACCAGCACCGCTCCGCCCCCAGCAGGGTCGCCGCGCGCCGCTGGGCTTCGGCCACCGTTCCCTCCGGCTCCAGCGGCCCCCCGAAGCCGGGCAGTTCGGGCAGGTCCCAGCTTCCGGGGGGCTGGCGCAGCAGGCGCCGCAGATCGGGGGCCAGGGCCCGGCCGCGGCCGTGGGCCGGCAGGTGCAGGGCCAGCGGCGCTGACCGCCAGAAGGGGCCCATGGACCGGGGAACGCAGTTCCTAGAGTCTGGCCATCGATGCGGCAGGACCCTGACCGAGGACGTCACCCCCACCCCGCGCTACGACCCCAACGCGGACCTGCGCTGGCTGCTGCTGCGGCCCTGGGTCCTGGTCAGCCGGCTGATCGTGGTGCTGTGGCGCCTGGCGGGGCTGGGCCTGCGGCTGGCGGTCCAGTCCAGCAGCACCGATGCCCGGGTGCAGCAGCGGCTCGCCCGCGCCATCCTCGAAACCCTCAACGACCTGGGCCCCTGCTTCATCAAGGTGGGCCAGGCCCTCTCCACCCGCCCCGACCTGGTGCGGCGCGACTGGCTGGAGGAACTGGCCCGCCTCCAGGACGATCTGCCCCCCTTCCCCCACACGGTCGCCCTGGCGCTGATCGAGGCGGAGCTGGGGGCCCCGGCCCACCAGCTGTACGAGGAGTTCCCCGACTACCCGATGGCGGCGGCCAGCCTGGGCCAGGTGTACCGGGCCCGCCTGAGCGAGGGCCACTGGGTGGCGGTGAAGGTCCAGCGGCCCGACCTCCCCTTTGTGCTGCGCCGCGACCTGGTCATCATCCGCTCGCTGGCGGTGCTGGCGGCCCCGTTCCTGCCGCTGAATCTGGGCTTCGGGCTCGGGGCGATCATCGATGAGTTCGGCTACACCCTCTTCGAGGAGATCGACTACCGGCGCGAAGCCGACAACGCCGAACGCTTCGCCACCCTGTTCCAGGACCACCCGGAGGTGACCGTTCCGGCGGTGGTGCGGCCCCTGAGCAGCCGCCGGGTGCTGACCACCAGCTGGATCAACGGCACCAAGCTGCAGAGCCGCCGCGAGCTGGAGGCCCACCACCTGGATCCGGCGGCCCTGATCCGCACCGGTGTCATCGCCGGTCTGCAGCAGCTGCTGGAGTTCGGCTACTTCCATGCCGATCCCCACCCGGGCAACCTGTTTGCCCTGCCGGGGAAGACCAACGGCCTGGGCCATGTGGCCTATGTCGACTTCGGCATGATGGACTCCCTCAGTGATGCCGACCGGCTCACCCTCACCGGGGCGGTGGTGCATCTGATCAACCGGGATTTCGACGCCCTGGCCAGGGATTTCGTGGCCCTGGGCTTCCTCAACCCCGCCACCCCCCTGGGGCCGATCGTGCCGGCCCTGGAAGAGGTGCTGGGTGGTGCCCTGGGGGAGAACGTGGGCAGCTTCAACTTCAAGGCGATCACCGACCGCTTCTCGGAGCTGATGTACGACTACCCCTTCCGGGTGCCGGCCCGCTTCGCCCTGATCATCCGGGCGGTGGTGAGCCAGGAGGGGCTGGCGATGCGGCTCGACCCCGACTTCCGCATCATCCGCGTGGCCTACCCCTACGTGGCGAAGCGTCTGCTGGCCGGCGACACGGCCGAGATGCGCGAGAAGTTGCTGGAGGTGATCTTCGATCGTGACGGGCGCCTGCGGGTGGAGCGGCTGGAGAACCTGCTGGCCGTGGTCGAGAACGGCTCCGCCTCCACCGATCTGCTGCCGGTGGCCCGCGACGGCCTGCGCCTGCTGCTGGGCAAGGAGGGCACCAGCCTGCGCCAGCGGCTGCTGCTGAGCCTGGTGAGCGACGACCGGCTGCACACCGATGACCTCCAGGCCCTGCTGGGGCTGATGCGGCGCACCTTCTCGGCCCGCAAGCTGGCCACGGGCCTGCTGGCCCGCTTGAATCCGCTCGCCGCCTGACGCCTTCCGGTGCCCGCTGATCCCCACGGCCCCGCGGCACCTTGTGAGGCCCCTTGAACGAGGCCCTGCTGCTGGTCCTCCTGCCCCTGCTGGTGGCGGGCTGGGTCCTGCAGGTCCGTGCCCTGGAGCGGCGGGTCCGACGCCTGGAGCAGCAGGCCGCCTCCCTGAGCCAGCGCTTCTTCGCCCTGTCGCTGTGGAGCGAGGTGCTCCAGAAGCGGCTCGATGGGGACACCGCACCCGAACCGGCCCGGCTCGCCGCCGCTGAGGAACTGCCCCCAGCGGCGCCCGCGCCCCCGGTCGAAGCCGAAGCCGTTGCCGAAGCCAGAAGCCAACCCGAGGCCCAACCCAGGCTGACGGCGGCGCTGGCCCCCCTGGCGACCCCTGTTCCCCCCGCCGCCCCCCGACCCAGCGGGGCCAACGGCGGTCCCTGGAAGCGGATCGAGCGGCTGCTGGTGGAGAACTGGAGCGGCCTGCTCGGCGTGCTGGTGGTGGTGGCCGGGGTCACCTTCCTGACGATCAACGCGGGCCTGCAGCTGGGGCCCCGCGAGCGGTTCCTGCTCACCCTGCTGGCGGGCGGTGGCCTGGCCCTGCCGTCCTTGCTGTGGGGCCGGCGCCCGCGCTGGCGCGACCTCACCGACGCCATGCGCAGCGGGGGCGGCGCCCTGGTCCTGTTCGCCTGCGCCGCCAGCGGCGGCCTGCCCCAGCTCGGCCTCCAGTGGATCGAGCAGCCGGCCCCGGCCCTGGCCCTGCTGGCCGCGGGCGTGGCCGCCAACCTGGCCCTGGCCGCCATCGCCCGCACCGCCGCCATCGCCTCCCTGCACGTGGCGGTGAGCCTGGTGCCCCTGGCCATCGGTCCCCAGGGCGGACCCGCCCTGGCCATCGCCAGCGCCATTGCCCTGGTGGGCTCGGAGCTGCCCCTGCGGCACCACTGGCCGCGGCACCGGCTCGTGGTCAGCTCGCTGTTCGGCGCCTTCCAGCTGGTCTGGTTCCTGCGCAACGGCCCCGCCCTGGCGGCCTCCCCCGCCCTGGTCGGCGGAGCGGTCCTGGCGGCGGTGCTGGTGTTCGCCCCGGGGCTGCTGCGGCTGCACCGGCCGGGGGCCGCGCCCCTCCGGCTGCAGGCCGTGGCGGCGGCCCTGCTGCTCAGCCAGTGGGGCGGCCTCGCGCTGGCGCTGCTGCTCTACCCCCCTGCGGCGACCGTCCGCGCCGGGGCCCTGGCGGCCGCCGCCGCGGCGGCCCTGCTGCTGGGTCAGGGGGCCCGGCGACGGGGACCGCGCTGGCTGGCCCTGGGCGATGGCCTGGTGGGCCAGACCCTGGTGCTTGCCGCCCTGCTGAGCCTGGCCCCGCTGATCGCCGACGGGCCGTTGCTGGCCGGGGTGGTGCTGCTGGAGTCGCTGCTGTTCCTGACCCTCGCCGTGCGGGAGGGCTCCGGACCACTCAGCCGTGTCGGTTGGTGGCTCAGTAGCGCCGCCGGGGTGGTGCTCGCCCTGAGCGGCCTGGGGGCTGCGCTGCTGCGCGGCGACCCGGTGAACCAGCTGCAGACCTGCGTTTTGCTGACGGTCGGGGCGGGCCTGGCGGCGGCGCTGCAGGTGCTGCTGCAGCGCCGCGGTGTGCCACTGCCCCTGCCGCCCCTGCTGGGCTGGCTGGCGGGCGGCCTGGTCGCGGTGGGCACTGTCCTGGTGGTGCCGGAGGACTGGCGTTCGGCCCTGAGCCTGGTGGTGATGGGCGCCTTCCTGGTGGCGGCGCGCCGCTGGCGCCCCCCTGGCCTGCTGAACGGCATCACCGTGGCGATCGCCTTTGCCCATGCCGCCGGCTGGCTGTCCCTGCTGGCCCAGGCCCCCTGGCCGTCGCTGGTCCTGCTGGCCCGCCTGCTCCCCCTGGCGGTCCTGGCCCTGCTGCTGACGGTGGTCGGTGGCGGCGGCCGCCGCCAGGGCCTCGGGCTGGCGCTGCTGGGCGTCGATGCGGGCCTGGGTGTGCTGTGGCTGCTCGAGCCGGTCTCGCCGCTGCTGCCGGGGGCGGCCTGGCTGCTGCTGTCCGCCGGGGCCCTGGCCGTCAGTCGCTGGCTGCGGGGCGGCGCTGTGCGGGTGGCCCTGGGGCTCTCCCTGGCCTACCTGGCCGCCTTCGGCATCTCCTTCCTGGTGGTGATCGGACCCAGCCTTGAGCTGGTGACGCTCGGCGTCCTGGAGGTGCGCGGCCGCCTGCTGATCGAGCTGCTGGCGATCGCCGTCGGCCTCCATGGCTGGTTCTTCCGGCCCGGACCTGACCTGGCGCGCCTGCCCAGTTGGAAGGCGGTGCAGCCCTGTTTCCTCGAGGGCTCCCTGCTGGGGGTGGTGGTGCTGCTGCAGGGGGAGATCAGTGCCCCCTGGCGCCCCGTCGCCTGGACCCTGCTGGCCCTGCTCCTGGTCAGCCCGGCCCTGGTGCGGCGCTTCGCCATCCGGCTGCAGGTCTATGGGGTGATCGTCTACTGGCTGGCGGTGGCGTCGCTGCTGGTCGGCCTCAGCGTCGGCCTGCCCTCCTTCCCCCCCGCCACCGGAGCGGCCCAGGGTGCGGGGCTGGTGGCGATCGCTCTGCAGACAGCCTTCGTCCTGGCCTGCCGCCGCTGGCTCGACCTCGAACGGCTGCCCGAGCCGGGCGGATGGCCGCCCCTGGCCTGGGTCGGCGGGCGGGTGGCGCGCCGGCGCAACCTCTGGCTCGGCCATCCCCTGTTCATCGCCGTGGCTGTGGTGCTGGCCAGTGGCTACGACCGCTCCCTGCTGACCCTGCTCTGGACGGCGGAGGCCCTCGCCGTCTACCTGCTGGGGGTGGTGCTGCGGGAGCCCCAGTTCCGCCAGGTGGCCCTGGTCGGACTGGGGGCCTGCCTGCTGCGGCTGCTGGCCATCGACATGGCCCAGGCCGACCTGGGGCTGCGGGGTCTGGTGTTCGTGGGCGTGGGGCTGCTGCTGCTGGCCCTGAACGCCCTGGTCCGCCGCTTCCGCAGCAGGTTCGGCTGAGGGGTTCAGCTGACGGCTTCATCAGAAGGGGCGGCTCCGGCGCCTAGGGTCGGGCGCGATCGCCCGTCCCCATCCCCGCCGTGTCCCTGCTGCTGGCCGCCCTCGACGCTGCTCCTGTGACCCTTCAGCAGGCGGGGCTCGACCAGGCCAGCGGCGACTACGGCGATCTGGACGCCATGGAGATCCTGCTGGAGTACGCCCCGCTCACCTATCCGCCCTACATGCTGGCCGGGATCGGCCTGGCCATGGCGGTGCTGTGCGGGCTCACCTTCGCCAAGATGATCCAGAACCGGCTGGAGGGCTGGAAGCAGGACCGGCTGGCCCTGCTGCCGATCACCAACCTGGAGACGACCCTCCCCTACGCGGGCCTGGTGATCGGGGTGACCCTGTTCATCGGCGCCAGCCTGCAGGTGTTCGGCTTCGCCGCCGGCGCCGCCCTGCTGGTGGCCTTCGTGCTGTCGCTGCTCACCGGAGGTGCCCTGTGGGTGCAGCTGGAGCGGCTGATGGCCCAGGTGCAGGACGGCACCTTCAGTGCCGTGGACTTCGACAACTTCGACCAGTTCTTCTGAGCCCGTTTCAGGGCTGGGTGGGGAGCCGGGTTCGGTTAGCCGCTCAGCCGCCCTCCGCCCGCCAGTCGGCAACTGCTTGTAACGTTCTGAAACAACGCGAGCAGGACATGCAGCCCTCCCTTTCCCTCAACCGCCAGTTCTCGATCGCCGTCCACTCCCGCGCCATCGACAACTGCAACGACATCGAGGAACTCCGCAAGGTCGCCAAGACCCTTCTCTCCGCCTGGCAGCACCAGGCCGAGTTCAGCGAGCACTACGGGGCCCAGGCCCTCGGCATCCGCCCGTAGCCCGAGCCGTTCCCCGTATCCCGAGGCGATCAGGGTGTTCCGTCTTCGGAGCTCCCGGAGCCCCTTCTCCGCCACAGCTTCAGGCCGGCGATGCCCCACAGCAGGCTCCAGAGCAGGAAGGTGATCAGGGTTCCCGTCTGGCCGCCGTCCAGGTCGTAAACGCCGGCGCCGATCAGTCCGGCATCGATCAGCGAGCCGCCCACACCCCAGCCCAGCACCCAGAGCGCCACCAGGGCGATGGCCGTCGCCTGCTCCTTCATCGCTCAGCCTGCCCAGGGGCCCCAGCCTGCCAGCCCAACCAGGCTGTAGGCTTCTGTTGATTCAAAGATTTCTCTTCGGCGAGTGACAACGTCCTGCAAGGGCTATCGACGAATCGGTTCATAATTGTTTCTCTGTTCATGACGATTTACGTTGGAAATCTCTCCTTCGATGCGGAGGTGGATGATCTCAACCATCTGTTTGCGCAGTATGGAGCGCTGCGTAACTGCAGCCTGCCCCTCGACCGGGAAACCGGCCGCAAGCGCGGTTTCGCCTTCGTTGAAATGGCCAATGAGGCCGATGAAACCAAGGCCATCGACGACCTTCAGGACGTCGAGTGGATGGGTCGGATGATCCGGGTCAACAAGGCCCAGCCCCGCACCGGTGGTGGTGGCGGCGGTGGCGCCGGCGGCGGCCGCGCCCGCTACTGAGCCCTTCCGAAACGCTCGCCAGCCCCCGATACCGGGGGCTTTCTTCATGGCGATGCCTCTGGCTCTGTCTGTGGCCTTGCCCCCCGTGGCTCAGGCCACCAGGTAGGCCTCCAGGGAGCGGGAATGATGGCGGATGCCTTCGAGGGCGCGCCGCTCCAGGTTGCGGGTCTTGTCCCGGCTCATGCCCAGGGTGCGGGCGATGCCGGTGAGGCTCATCGGCTCCTCGCCGTCGATGCCGTAGCGCATCTTCAGCACCCGCCCCTGCAATTCCGGCAGCTGCTCCAGCAGGGCCCGCAGGTCCCCCTTGAGGCATTCGCCGTCCACCAGATCGGCGGGCAGCAGGTCGTCGCCGGCCAGCAGGTCGAGCAGCTCGGTGTCCTCACCGTCGCCCACCTTCGTCTCCAGGCTCACCGGTTGGCGGGCCCGGCAGAGGAGGTCCTTCACCTCCTCCTCGGGCAGTTCCACCGCGACGGCCAGCTCGCTCAGGGTGGGGGTGCGGCCCAGCTCCTGGCTGAGCTC
>CALRJV020000006.1:0-250070 GCA_943367705.1 Synechococcus sp. UW140 | reverse complement strand
AATCCGTTTCTGCACACCTGGTCGCTGGGTGTGGAGCAGCAGTTCTACCTGGTGTTCCCGCTGCTGATGGTGGGGATCGGCTATGGGGTGCGGCGGAGCGTGCCGCTGCTGGCGGCGCTGATTGTGCTGTCGGTGGGTGCGAGCTGGTGGTGGACGCAGAGCGCGCCGATGGCGGCGTTTTTCCTGATGCCGAGCCGGCTGTGGGAACTGACGGTGGGCTCGCTGCTGCTGGTGGCGCAACGGCGGGGTCTGCTGGGTGCGAGCTGGCTGCAGGGCCGCTGGCCGCGGCTGGCGGGGGCGGTGTTGTTGTTGTGGGCGGTGGTGATGACGTCGGAGCGGGAGGGCTTCCCGGTGCCCGGGGTGCTGCCGGCGGTGGTGGGGACGCTGCTGGTGCTGCAGGCGGGCCCGGGGGAGGGGGGGAGATTCCTGCCGGGGCGGTGGCTGGAGCGGGTGCTGCTGACGTGCGGGCTGCTGTCGTATTCGCTGTACCTGTGGCACTGGCCGGTGATTGTGCTGCTGCGCTGGACGTGGGGGATGGAGACGTGGTGGCAGTACGTGGTGGCGGTGGCGGGGAGTGTGGTGCTGGCGGTGGCGGCGTACGGGCTGGTGGAGCAGCCGGTGCGGCGATATCCACTGAAGTGGTGGTGGGAGACGCTGCTGGCGGTGCTGGCGGTGGCGGGCCTGTGGGTCGGCATCGACGCCCTGCACCACCAGTTCCGCGGCAAGTTGTTTCTCGGCAAGGACGCCGATCCGGTGCCGATCAGCGAGCGCGTCCATGCCCTCAATCCCCTGATCCCGGGCACCGGCATCACCAGCGATTGCACGGTGGCCAGTGGCAAGCCGTACAACGCCACCACCCGGCCGAATTTCGACAAGTGCAACCGGCCCGGCAGCCCCGGCGCCCGGGAGATCTTCCTGCTGGGTGATTCCCATGCCCAGCACCTGCTGCCGATGCTGGATGTGGTGACCGCCCGCACCGGCCAGCGGCTCACCTTCGCCGCCATGGGCGCCTGCCTGATTGACCCGCAGCTCACGGTCACCTGGCAGCAGGGCCGCTACGAATCCTGCCGCCAGTTCTCGGCCGGCGAGATGGAGCGCTCCCTGCAGCGCCTCCAGCCGGGGGACATTGTTCTGGTGTCGGGCTTCCTGCACAACTACCTGGCCACCAACGACCTGGAGGGCCGGGGCTACGGCGCCCCCACCTACCTGGGCGAACGCCGCCTGCGCATCGCCGAGGTGCGGCGGACCTGGGTGGGCGGCATGCGGGCCTACGCCGAACGGCTGGCGTCCCGGGGGATCCAGCTGGTGCTGGTGGTTGACAACCCGTCCCTGGCCAGGGAGCCGGTGGCCTGCCAGGACCCCGCCGGCAGCAGCTGCGCCGGCGATGCCGCCACCACCGCCCGGATGCGGGCGAACCTGGGTGGGCTGCTCGCCGAGGTGGCCGCCGGCCTGCCCAACGTCCATGTGTTCGACCCCACCCCCTACCTGGTCGGTCCCGATGGCCGGGTGGTCTACCGCCGGCCCGACGGCACGCCGCTCTATGCCGATTCCCACCACCTGAGCGTGTCGGGCAGCCGGTCCCTGGCGGCCCCGTTCGAGCGTTTCCTCCAGCAGCAGGGCCTCACCAGCCCCCTGCCCACCGCGTCCCCCACCCCATGACCCTGCAACCCCCCACCGGGGACTCCCCCCACTGGCGCTTCACCGATCCGGCCAGCGGCGATTCCCTCACCCTTGCCCCGGAGCGTGGCGGGCTGGTCACCGGCTGGTGCTGCGGCGGCAGCGACGTCCTCTACTTCGATGCGGAGCGCTTCGCCGACCCCGCCAAATCGGTGCGGGGCGGGATCCCCGTTCTCTTCCCCATCTGCGGCAACCTGCCCGGCGACGTGCTCGTGCTGAGCCAGGGGCGCTTCCCCCTGGCCCAGCACGGCGTCGCCCGCGATCTGCCCTGGTCCATGGCCCCGCTGGCCGACGGCAGCGGCGTGGCCCTGCGCCTCGAGGATGGCCCCGGGAGCCGCCCCCATTTCCCCTTCGCCTTCGCCCTCGAGCTGGAGCTGCGGCTGCAGCCCTCGGCCCTGGCGATCACAGCCCGGATCAGCCACCGGGGCGAGGCCGGCACCGATCCCCTGCCCTTCAGCCTGGGCCTGCACCCCTATATCGCCGTCGCCGATCTCTCCCAAGTGCGGCTCGAAGGCCTGCCGGCGGACTGTTTCAACCACCTCACCATGGCTCCCGCCGTCACCGCCGACCAGCTGTCCCGCCTGGAGCAGGGCGTCGATTTCCTCTGCAATGGCCAGGGCCCGGTGCGGCTGGTGGATCCGGCGGGCGGCCGGGCGGTGACGCTGCATCCCGTGGCGCCGATGGATCTGGTGGTGGTGTGGAGTGATCCGCCCCGACCGATGCTCTGCCTGGAGCCCTGGAGCGGCCCGCGGGGGGCCCTGAGCTCAGGGGATCGGCGCCTGCAGGTGCCCGCCGGGGACTCCCTGGAGCTGGGGTGCCGCTACACCGTCGAGAGCCTCTGAGCGACGCCGGGGAGGCGGCCCGGGGCCAGCTGACCGGCGGGATCGAAGCGGCGCTTGATCGCCTCGATCAGTGGGCGGGAGGGGGCATCCAGCCAGGCCGGCAGGCCGGCGCCGGGGGGCTGGCGCAGCACGGTGAGATAGCCGCCGAGTTCGCTGCAGAGGCTGCGCAGGGTGCTCACCTGACTGGAGGTCAGGGCAGGCCTGGGCTCCGTCGGGTCTGACCAGGCCAGGCCGAGGCCGCTGCCGGCCGCCATGTCCACGGCCAGTCCCGCCAGGGCGGGGGCCTGCATCAGGGTCCCGAGCCGGTCGGGGCTGACGCCGAGGCGCAGCAGCCAGGCGGGCGCGCTGGCGGTGGCCCCCCGGGCGTGGGCCAGCCAGGCGCCGGGCGCGTCGGTGCACCCCCGGCCGCGGGCCAGCCAGGTGCCGGTGGTGGCGGCATCCAACACACGGGCGGGCAGGGTGCTGCGCTCCTGCAGGCAGCGCACCTGCTCCTGCAGGGTGGCGGCGTCGACGCTGGCCAGGCCGATCAGCAGCAGGGGCTCCGGCTCCAGCCCGGCGGCGGCGGCGAGGCTGCCGTTCCACCAGTCGATCCGCTCCGGGCTGAGGCTGGAGCCCAGCAGCCAGCGGCTGAGGCCGGCCAGATCCTCCGCTCCCCCCTGGAAGCAGACACTGCGGCGCAGGGGCGGCCGGGGCAGGGTGCGCAGGGTCAGTTCGGTGATCAGGCCCAGGGAGCCCCAGCTGCCGGTGAACAGCCGCATCAGGTCGTAGCCGGCCACGTTCTTGACCACCTTGCCGCCGGCCCTCGCCGTCACCCCATCGGCCCGCATCAGTGCCAGGCCGATCAGCTGGTCCCGCACCCCCAGGTACCGCTGGCGGTAGCCGCCCGCCAGGCCCCGGGCCACCAGGCCGCCGATGCTGCCGGCGGCGGCGCCCTGTCTGTCCCCCCAGGGGGCATCCACGGATAACCACTGCCCATGGTGTCCAAGGGTCTCCTGCACCTCTACCAGTGGTGTGCCGGCGGCCACGGTGATGGTGAAGTCGCCGGGGTTGAACTCCCGCACGCCCCGCAGGGCGGCGCAGCTGACCACCTGGCAGGACCCTGCCACGGGCGGGCCCCAGTCGAGCCGGGTGCCCAGGCCCGCCGGCAGCCAGGCCGAACCCTGCCGGTGCAGGTCCTGCACCAGCTCCTGCAGCTCGTTGGGCTCAGGTCGCATCACGGCACGATGGTGCCATGGCACAGGCGACCCTCGACCCCAGGGCCGGACTCAAGATCGTCGTCATCGACGACGACCCCACCGGCTCCCAGACCGTGCACGGCTGTCCGTTGCTGCTGCGCTGGGACGCCGAAACGCTGGCCGCCGGCCTGGCCCACCCCTCGCCGCTGCTGTTCCTGCTGGCCAACACCCGGGCCCTGGCGCCGACGGCGGCCGCGGAGCGGGTGCGGGAGATCTGCCGGGCCCTGGGCCCCGCACTCGCCCAGGCCGTGGCCGCAGGCCGCATCGATGGCTGGATTGTGGTGAGCCGGGGCGATTCCACCCTGCGGGGCCACTTCCCGTTGGAGGTGGACGTGATCAGCGAGGAGCTCGGCCCCTTCGATGCCACCCTGCTGGTGCCGGCCTTCCTGGAGGGGGGGCGCACCACCGTCGATGGGGTGCACCGTCTCCATGGCCGGCCTGTGCATGAGAGTCCGTTTGCCCGGGATGGCCTGTTCGCCTACACCAGCAGCTACCTGCCGGTGTGGGTGGAGGAGAAGAGCGGTGGCCGCATCCCCGCCGCCACCGTGGACCGCATCGGCTGGCGGGAGCTGGAGGCCGGCGGCCCGGCCCTCCTCCGCCACCTGGCCCGTCTGGAGTGCAATGTCTGCGTGGCGGTGGATGGGGCCTCCGCCCAGCAGCTGGCGGCCCTGGCCGCCGCGGTGCGCGTCCTGATCGCGGCCGGGGGGCCAACGCCAGCGGGCGATGGGCGCCCCCGCCGCTTCCTCTTCCAGAGCGCCGCCAGCCTGATCCAGGCCCTGGCCTCGCTGCCGCCCCAGCCGCTGGCGCCGGCGGCCCTGGCCGCCCTGCGCCGCCGCGGCGACGACGGCCCCCTGCCGGGGCTGGTGCTGGTGGGCTCCCACGTGCCCCTGGCCGACCGGCAGCTGGAGCGGCTGCTGGCGGAGCCGGACTGCGTCGGGGTGAAGCTGGAGGTGACCAAGGTCCAGCGGCTGCTGGAGGGCCCGGAACCGGCTTTGCTGCTGGCCTCCCTGGAGCAGGCCTGGGGGGGGCGCCTGGCGGAGGTGCTGGCCGGGGGCCGCACGCCCGTGCTCTACACCAGCCGTGGTGAGGCCCGCTGCCGCCATGCCGGCGAGCGCCGGGCGCTGGGCCTGGCCCTGGCGGGGGCGATGGCGCGGCTGGCGGCCGCTCTGGCCCCCGCCCTGGGCTACATGATCAGCAAGGGGGGCATCACCACCCACACCCTGCTGTCCGACGGGCTGGCCCTGGAGCAGGTGGAGCTCCAGGGCCAGTTGCTGCCGGGCCTGTCGCTGGTGCTGGCCGCCACCGCGTCAGCCCCAGGGGTCCATCAGGGGCCCCTGCCCGTGCTCACCTTTCCCGGCAACCTCGGCGACGAGGGCACCCTGTGGGAGGCCTGGCGGCGGATGGAGGCTCAGGCCGGGCCGGCGTAGCTGCGATCCAGCAGCTCGATCGGATGGACCACCGGCAGCGGCCGCTGCTGCGCCGCCATGGCCTGGCGGATCTGCAGCGTGCAGCCGATGTTGGCGCTCACCGCCAGCGCGGCGCCGGTGCCGCTCAGATCGGCGGCCTTGATCCGCCCCAGTTCGGCGGCCTCCTCCGGCTGGACCAGGTTGTAGATGCCGGCACTGCCGCAGCAGACGCCGGCTTCGGTGGCTTCGCGGATCCGCACGTGGGGGATCCGGCCCAGCAGACGCCGGGGCTGGGCCGCCAGGCCCTGGCCGTGGAGCTGGTGGCAGGCATCGTGGTACGCCAGTTGCACGGGGCGCTCGGCGCTGGCGGGGGTGCCGTCGTCGTGGAGGAGGGGCTGCAGAGCCGCCTGAAAGCTGTCGCTGAGCCCGACCGTGTCGAGGAATTCCTGCAGGTCGGCCACCCTCCCCAGCACCGGGTGGCGGCTGCCGAGGATCTGCTCGTAGGCCTTGAGGGTGTGGCCGCAGCCCGAGGCCGCCACCAGCAGGGCATCGAGGGGTTCGGGGCCCGCCGCCCGCCCCGGGCCGATCACCGCCTCGAAGCTGGCCATCAGGGCCGTCGCCAGCTCCCGGGTCTGCTCCAGTTCCCCCTGGTGATGGGTCATGGCACCGCAGCAGCCCTGGTCGGGGGGAATCACCACCTCGATGCCGTTGGCGGCCAGCACCCGGACGGCGGCGGCGTTCACCCCCGGCTCGAAGACCCGCTGCACGCAGCCGAGCACCAGCCCGACCCGGTGGCGGCGGGGCCCCACCGCCGGCACCAGCACCGGCCAGTCGTCACGGAAGGACTGGGCCGGCAGCGGCGGCAGGAGCGTCTCCATCGCCGCGATCTGCGGCCCGAACAGGCGGGTGAGGCCGCTGCGGCGCGCCAGGGCCTGCAGGGGGGTGCCGGCGTAGGCCCGCAGGGGAGCCAGCAGGGCCCGCAGCCGCCCGGGGTAGGGGAGCAGGGCGAACAGCAGACGCCGGAAGGTGCGTTGGCCGGGGCTGCGCAGCTCGGGTGCGTTCAGCCGCGGCCGCATGGTCTCGATCAGCTCGTCGTAGCGCACCCCCGCCGGGCAGGCGCTGACGCAGGCGAAGCAGCCCAGGCAGGTGTCGAAGTGCTTCGCCACCGTGGCGTCCAGTGCCAGCTCCCCGGCGTCGATCGCCTTGAGGGTATGGATCCGCCCCCGGGGCGAGTCCATCTCAGTCGCCAGCACCCGGTAGCTGGCGCAGGTGGGCAGGCAGAAACCGCAGTGGACGCAGGGGTCGGCGGCGATGAAGCCGGCCCCGGGCGCCCCGGCAGCCGGGGACGCGCTGGTCGCGATGGACGGAAGGCTCATGGGGCCCATTGTGATCGCTCGTGCGGGCCCCCCTGCCGGCGGCCGTTCAGGTCCAGAAGGCGCCGAACCAGGCGTCCCACTGGGGCGGGAACAACAGCATCAGGCCAGCCCCCGGATAGGGCGTGAGTTCCCCGACCCGAACCCCGCAATCGGTGATGTAGCCATCAACCCTGAGGAAGGATGTGACCGAAGAAAGCTGCTCAGCCAGCTTCAGGAAGGTCTTCAGCTGGAGATGGTCTGTAGCGGCAAGCTCAGGACAGAAGTCATTCTGGGGGGTCAGCATCGGCAGGGGTTGGAGCGCCTCATCAAGAAAGAACTCCTTGGTGCGGGGCGGGTGCCTCTGGCTGCTGCGATGGCGGGCATGGGCGGACTCCGGCCGAAACAGTCGTACCGCTCGCACCCGGCCACGGAAGCAGTAGGCGCTCATTTCCGTGCATTGCCTGCCGGCATCACTCAGGAACTCTTCGGCCAGCAGCCGGCGGGGCAGCTTCCTGTATCCCCACTCCTGAAAGGTGTCGGCATAGTCCGATTCCAGCCACTTACGGGCCTGTTCGGATACGGCCGCGTCGAGTGGATGGGTGTTGCGGTCCACCAGCTGATACCACCTGGATCCATGGCTGGCCTTGAGCATCCAGCGGTCCGGCAGGGGCAGGGCCTGCAGCTCCTCGACGCTGTCGGCGATCGCCAGGGTGCGTGGCGTGAGGCCTGGGCCGATCCGGGCCGTGATCCAATCCTTGGCGGCGACCTTGTCGCAGAAGCTGTGCAGCAGCGGGTCGCGGTCCGTCAGCATCCGATGCAGGATCCGCTCGCTCAGCAGCCGAGGATGGCGCAGATCAGGATCGACACCATTGACCTGCCGGTAGCGGGTGGCCAACTGCACCCTCAGGGGTAGCAGTCGGATCACCCTGCGCGCAGCCAGGGATTTCAAGTCCCTCATTGACGGCATCCTTGTCATCCCGGGCACCCAGTCAGGTGAAGTTACGGCGCGGCGGTGACGTTCGCTGTGACCCAGGGCAGTGATGTTGCCGCGGGAATCAGCGCCCTAGTCCGTTGGCCCCTGCCCTCACCCCCCGAAGTGGCGCACCACGGCTTCGGCGAAGCCCGAGCAGCTCACGGACTCGGCACGCGGTTCCATCAGCCGGGCCAGGTCGTAGGTGACCTCCTTGTTGGCGATCGCGGCGCTGATTCCCTTGGTGATCAGGTCGGCCGCTTCCTGCCAGCCCATGTACTCCAGCATCATCACGCCGGAGAGGATCACCGATCCGGGGTTGATGCGGTCGAGGCCGGCGTGCTTGGGGGCGGTGCCGTGGGTGGCCTCGAAGATGGCCGCGTTGTCGCCGATGTTGGCCCCCGGCGCCATGCCCAGGCCGCCGACCACAGCGGCCGCCGCGTCGGAGATGTAATCGCCGTTGAGGTTGAGGGTGCAGAGCACCGAATACTCCTGGGGCCGGGTCTGGATCTGCTGGAAGATGCTGTCGGCGATGCGGTCGTCGACCATCACCATCGATTTCCATTGGCCGCCGCCGTGGCTGGTGCCGATGGCGTCGAGCACGGCCGTCACCTCGGCGTCGACGGCCGCCTTCTTCTCGGGGGTGAGGCTGTCGTAGCCGGGCTCGATCAGCCGGGCGTTGTCCTCAATGCTGAGCCCGGGCTTCTCCTCCAGGTTCCCCAGGATCCAGCTCTCCCGCTCGGTGACGCACTGGTCACGGAACTCGGTGGTGGCCAGCTCGTAGCCCCAGTCGCGGAAGGCCCCCTCGGTGAACTTCATGATGTTGCCCTTGTGCACCAGGGTCACGTGGCGCTTGGCGCCCTCCAGCCCCAGGGCGTGGCGGATGGCCTTGCGCACGTGGCGCTGGGTGCCCGCCTTGCTCACCGGCTTGATGCCGATCCCCGCACCCTCCGGAATGCGGCGCTTGCCCAGCTTGCCGTTGGCGGGGATCACGGTGTCGTTGAGGTGGGCGATCAGCTCCACGCACACCGGATCGCTGGCCTCCCACTCGATCCCCATGTAGATGTCTTCGGTGTTCTCCCGGTAGACCACCACATCCAGGTCCTGGGGCCGCTTGTGGGGGCTGGGGGTGCCGTCGTAGTAGCGGCAGGGCCGCACGCAGCAGTAGAGGTCGAAGATCTGGCGCAGGGCCACGTTCAGCGAGCGGATGCCGCCGCCGATCGGGGTGGTGAGGGGCCCCTTGATCGCCACGCCGTACTGCTCGATCGCCGTGAGGGTGTCCTGGGGCAGGTACTGGTAGGTGCCGTAGAGCTCGCAGGCCTCGTCGCCGGCGTACACCTTGAACCACTCGATGCGGCGCTCACCGCCGTAGGCCTTGGCCACGGCCGCGTCCAGCACCCGCTGGGTGGCGGGCCAGATGTCCACGCCGGTGCCGTCGCCGCGGATGAAGGGGATGATCGGGTCGTTGGGAACGATCGGCTGGCCGCCCTCGAATCGGATCGCCGTGCCGCTGGCTGGGACGGTGAGCTTCTCGTATGTGGCCATTGAGTCGGCACGGAACACGCCGATGAGCCTAGGTTTCGGGGACATTGGCTTTCTGCTCAGGGGAAACGGCATGAATGCGGCCGACCAGGCCCGATCGGTGGAACTGGCCGCCGCGATCGCCGCGGTGGTGGGGCACTTCCGCCTGCATTTCCCCGCCGCCCGGGCCAACCTCACCCCCTGGCGCGACGATCCCCTCACCCGGGCCTTCGATGAGCGGGAGACCTTGGATCTCTCCTTCCACTTCCCCGGCTGGAGCCCCCGCCTGCAGTGCCGCTCGCTGCTGGTGCAGCTGCGCCTGGAGCGGGCGCCGGTCGGATCCGGCGAACGGCCCCGGCTCCTGGGGGTGCTGGTCCGCGGGCTCACCTACGAATCGGAGCGCTGGCGCCTGGCCACGGTGGGGGACTGGCAGCCCTCCGGGTCCCATCTCCCCGCCGAGGAGGTGGTCGGCGTGCTGCAGCAGGTGTGCCGGGAGCTGTTCGATCTCTTCGGAGATGTGTCGGCCGGCGGCAGCCGGGCCGCGTAATCCTTCGCAACCTTGCCGCGCCGTCCCGCAGGCCCCACCTACGTTTGTACGTCTGCCCGCGCAGCCTCCCGATCCCATGCCCGTCGCCCTTGCTTCCCAACTCCGTGAGGGAACGAAGAAAGCCCACACCATGGCCGAGAACACCGGCTTCGTGAGCTGTTTCCTCAAGGGGGTCGTCGACAAGGCCAGCTATCGCACCCTGGTCGCCGACCTGTGGTTCGTCTACAGCGCCATGGAGGAGGAGATCGGCAAGCTGGCCGACCATCCGGTGGTCGGTCCGATCGCCTCACCCGAGCTCAACCGCCGCGAAACCCTCGAGGCCGATCTCACCTTCTATTTCGGTGGCGACTGGCGCCAGCAGATCCGCGCCACCCCCGGCGCCCAGGAGTATGTGGCCCGTCTGCACCAAGTGGCGCGGGAGTGCCCCGAGCTGCTGGTCGGCCACCACTACACCCGCTACATCGGCGACCTCTCCGGCGGCCAGATCCTCAAGAACATCGCCCAGAAGGCGATGAATCTGGGTGAGCACGATGGCCTGCGCTTCTACGAATTCGACGCCATCGACGATGAGAAGGCCTTCAAGGCCAACTACCGCGCCACCCTCGACAGCCTGCCCATCGACCAGGCCATGGCCGACCGGATCGTGGCCGAGGCCAACGAAGCCTTCCACTGCAACATGAAGATGTTCCAGGAGCTGGAAGGCAATCTGGTGGCGGCGATCGGCAAGGTGCTGTTCGGCTTCCTCACCCGCCGCACCCGCGCCGGCAGCACCGAGGCCGTGCCCGCCTAGGTTTCCCAGGCCAGCGGCGGCCGCCGCCCCTTCGAACCGCGTGCGCCCGATCCGTTTCCTGGTCCCCGGCACCACCGGCCGCCTCCGCGGCGGGGGCCTGCTGGTGGAACTGCAGACCGCCAGGCTGACGTCCCAGCTGACCCCCACCGAGGTGGTCACCTACCGGAAGCGGGAGACCGACCACCCGTTCCTGGATGATCTGCTGGCCCGGGAACAGGCTCCCGGTGACGCCCTCTGGATCGTCAGCTGGGGGTTCGATGTGCCCCGCCTGCTGCGGCGACTGCGGGGCAGGCCCGTGGCTTACCACGCCCACAGCAGCGGCTACGGGTTTTCGCTGCCGCCTGGGGTGCCGCTGCTGGCGGTGAGCCGCAACACCCTCGGCTACTGGGGCGACCGGGCCCCCCGCAACCCCCTGTTCCTGGTGCCGAACGCGCTCCAGCCCCAGTGGCTGGAGCGGGGCAACCGGGCGGCGCCCGTGGGCTGCGGACGGCCCATCGATGTCCTGGTGCAGCAGCGCAAGAGCAGCCACTACCTCCTGGCGCAGCTGGTGCCGGCCCTGCGCCGGCGCGGCTTGCGGGTAGAGGTCCAGAGCGGCTGGGTGGACGATCTGGTGGATCTGTTCAACAGTGCGGCCGTCGTCCTCTACGACTCCGCCGACTACTGGCGAGGGCGGGGGGTGAGCGAGGGTTTCGGCCTGCCGCCCCTGGAGGCGATGGCCTGCGGCTGTGTGGTGTTCAGCAGCCTCAACCATGCCCTGGCCGACAGCCTCGATCCGGGGGTGGTGGGTCACCAGATCGGCTGCGGCAGCCTGGAGCACGATCTCGAGAGGATCCAGGCGGCGGTGGCCGATCCTCAGGCCTGGCTGCCGCCGCCGGCCCGGCTCGCCAGCCTGTTGGAGGCCAGCAGCGAGCCGATGCTGCAGGAACGCTGGCATTCGGCCCTGGAGGCCATCGACGCCCACTGGACCCTGCTGCTGGAGGGGGCGTCGCCGTTGCGCTCACCCCCCGTGCTGGCCGTGCGGATCGACCAGTGGCGGCGCCGGTTTTCGGCCATGTGGCGATCACTGAACTGACTGGCTGGCGCAGCGGTGACCCCCCGGGCCGCACGGGTACGATTCCCGCAAAAGTCTGACCAGATGTTTCGCAAAAGCCAAACCTTCAAGAGTTTGGTGCGACTTCTGGCCCAATTGCCGCGTCGCCGCAAGCGGGCGCTGATGCGGCTGATTCCTCTGGCGATCCTCGCCGGCGTCGCCGATCTGGTGGTGGTGGCCCTGGTGGCTCGCCTGTTCACCGTCGTCGTCGGCGGTGAGAACCGCCCTTCCATCCCCTGGGAAGGCCTGGTTCCGGACGATCCACGCGTCAAGGTGGTGGTGCTGGTGGTGGCCTTTGTGACGGCCGCCTGGTTCTCCTCGATTTCCAAACTGCTGTTGCGGGCTTTCCAGCTGCGGCTCAAGGCTTCGATCTGGCGAGATCTTTCCGACATGGCGCAGCGCAAGCTGATCGCCCAGCCCTATGTCTATTTTCTGGGTGAATCGAAGTCCGATATCTCCTCCATGGTGCTGATCAACGTGTCGCGCGTCGCCGACATCGTTGTGCTGCCCCTCCTCCAGCTGGCCAGTGGCGTGTTTGTCATCGCCCTGCTCTCCGCCGGCATGCTGATCGTCGGCAAGATGCTGGCCGTTGTGCTGATCTTCGGACTCCTGCTTGGGTATCTGCTGATCTCCACCGCCATCACACCCTTCCTGCGCTTTGCCGCCCGGCAGAGGATCCTTCTTGAGGTGCGCACCAATACGATTCTTTCCGAATCGATGCGCACGATCCTCGATGTACAGCTCACAGGATCGGAACCCTATTTTGAGCGTCATTATCAACAGGCTGGCCGCGAGACCATTCCCTTCATCTGGAAGGCCGACGTTCTGCCTGAGACACCACGGGCGCTGATTGAACCGCTCGGGATCACGATGATCTTCGCGGCCGGGATGCTGCCCCTGCTCTCAAATCCCGATCCCGGTGCCCTGCTGAAGATCATTCCGTTCTTGGCCACGGTGGCGGTCACCTCCCTCAAGCTCACCCCTCCCCTGCAGGACAGTTTCCGGGCCATCACGTCCCTGAGGGCCGGACTGCCCGACCTCGAGGAGACACTCAAGCTGATCGAACTGCCCGAGGCCCGGCTCACGATTCGCTCCGAGGGTGTGCCCTCCCCCGATGGTGTGATGCCCAAGCGGGTGATCCGGCTCAACAACATCTCCTATCGCTATCCCGGAACGGATGCCGATGTCCTTCGGGACATCTCCATGTCGATTCCTGTGGGCTCCCGTGTGGCGTTTGTCGGTGCCACCGGTAGCGGCAAGACCACGACCGCCAACCAGCTGCTCTGCCTGCTGCGTCCCACCACCGGCACCCTGCAGCTGGATGGTATTGATGTCGATGACGCGGATGTGCCGGCCTGGCAGGCCAACTGCGCCTACGTCCCCCAGGCGATCAACCTTCTCAACAGCAACATCATCGAGAACATCGCCTTCGCCGAGGAGGTCGATGAGGTCGACCAGATGCGGGTCTGGGACGCCCTCCAGGCGGCCCAGCTGGCCGACATCGTCGCCGAGCTCCCCCTTGGTCTGTTCACGCCGATCGGTGACAACGGCATCCGGCTCTCAGGAGGCCAGCGGCAACGACTCGCCCTGGCGCGCGCCTTCTACCGCAATTCCAAGTTCCTGGTGCTGGATGAGGCCACCAGCGCCCTCGACAACCGCACCGAATCCGAGGTGATGGATGCCATTGAAGTGATCGGACGTCGCTGCACCCTGGTGGTGATCGCCCATCGCCTCTCCACTGTCATGCGTTCCGATTGCATCTTCGAATTCGAAGCGGGATGCATCAAGGCCTCGGGAACCTTCGACCAACTCCGCCAGCGCTCGGATACCTTCAACGATCTGGCCTCCTTCGAACGTCGTCTTTCCAGCCCCCTGGGTTGATGGCGTTGTCCCGTCTTTTCCAGGCTGAAGGTGATGGCTTCAATCGGCAGAGTTGCACCGTTTTCTTCCCCTGAGCGACCCGCATCTGTTCCGATCGACACACCCGTCGGGAGGGGGCTGCTAGGGTCCAATTTCAATGTTCCATGCCGGAGCCTGTGAGTTTTCTGGCCGGTCTGAACGAGGCCCAGCGGCGGGCGGTCGATCACCACACCGGCCCGTTGCTGGTGGTGGCCGGGGCCGGCAGCGGCAAGACCCGGGCCCTGACCCATCGCATCGCCCACCTGATCGGGCACCACGGCGTCGATCCTGCCCAGGTGCTGGCGGTCACCTTCACCAACAAGGCCGCCCGGGAGATGAAGGAGCGCCTGGAGGTGCTGCTGGCCCAGCGCCTCGCCCAGAGCCAGTTCGGCCAGCCCTGGAGCACCCTGCCGGCCCGGGAGCAGAAGCAGCTGCGCAGCCGCATCTACCGGGAGGTGATCAAGGACCTCTGGATCGGCACTTTCCACGCCCTGTTCGCCCGGCTGCTCCGCTTCGACATCGACAAGTTCCGCGACCCCGAGGGGCTCACCTGGACGCGCCAGTTCTCCATCTACGACGAGAGCGACGCCCAGAGCCTGGTCAAGGAGATCGTCACCCAGGAGATGCAGCTCGATCCCAAGCGCTTCGAGCCGAAAAAGGTGCGCTGGGCGATCAGCAGTGCCAAGAACCAGGGCTGGCTGCCTGAACGGCTCGAGGAGGAGCACCCCGGCCCCCGCGGCAAGCACGAGGCCGAGGCCTACCGCCGCTATCGGCGCGCCCTGGCCGCCAACAACGCCCTCGATTTCGACGACCTGCTCCTGATGCCGGTGCAGCTGTTGCAGCAGAACGAGCAGATCCGCCACTACTGGCACCGTCGCTTCCGCCATGTGCTGGTGGACGAATACCAGGACACCAACCGCACCCAGTACGACCTGATCAAGCTGCTGGTGGCCAACGGCCACCCCCCCGAGCACTTCGACGACTGGGAGGGCCGCTCCGTGTTCGTGGTGGGCGACGCCGACCAGAGCATCTACAGCTTCCGGGCCGCCGACTTCACGATCCTGATGGGGTTCCAGAAGGAGTTCGGCGACGGCTCCCTTGACGGGGACACCGGCACGATGGTGAAGCTGGAGGAGAACTACCGCTCCACCGCCACGATCCTGGAGGCGGCCAACGCCCTGATCGCCAACAACAGCGAGCGCATCGACAAGGTGCTGCGCCCTACCCGCGGCGAGGGGGAGCCCATCAGCCTCACACGCTGCGACGACGAGATCGCCGAGGCCGAGGCGGTGGTGCACCGGATGCGGATGCTGGAGGCGGCCCACCCCGACCTGCGCTGGGGCGACATGGCCGTGCTGTACCGCACCAACGCCCAGTCCCGCGCCATGGAGGAATCGCTGGTGCGCTGGGGTCTGCCCTACATCGTGGTGGGGGGCCTGCGCTTCTACGACCGGCGCGAGATCAAGGACGTGCTCGCCTACCTGCGCCTGCTGGTCAACCCGGCCGACACCGTCAGCCTGCTGCGGGTGCTGAACGTGCCCAGGCGCGGCATCGGCAAGACCACCATCGAGCGGCTCACCGATGCGGCCAACCAGCTGGGGCTGCCCCTGTGGGAGGTGGTCAGCGATCCGGAGGCCGTCCGCTCCCTCGCCGGCCGCTCCGCCCGGGGGGTGCTGCAGTTCCAGGAGCTGATCTCCGACCTCAGCCGCCGCCTGCAGGATGCCCCCCCCTCCGAGCTGGTGCAGCGGGTGATGGAGCAGAGCGGCTACCTGGCCGAGCTGCTGGCCGAAGCCACCGACGAATCGGAGGAGCGGCGCCGCAACCTGCAGGAGCTGGTCAATGCGGCCCTGCAGTACCAGGAGGAGAACGAGGAGGGCTCCCTGGAGGGCTTCCTGGCCTCCGCCGCCCTGGCCAGCGACGCCGACAGCAAGGACACCGAAGCCGACCGTGTCACGCTGATGACCCTGCATGCCAGCAAGGGGCTGGAGTTTCCGGTGGTCTTCCTGGTGGGGCTGGAACAGGGCCTGTTCCCCAGCTACCGCTCCCTGGAGGACCCCGCCGCCCTCGAGGAGGAGCGGCGCCTCTGCTACGTGGGCATCACCCGCGCCAAGGAGCGGCTGTTCCTCTCCCATGCCAGCGAGCGGCGGCTCTGGGGCGGCATGCGGGAGCCGGCGGTGCCCTCGGTGTTCCTCTCCGAGCTGCCCGAGGCCCTGCTCCAGGGCGACATCCCCCGCAGCGGCGGTGCGGCCCTGCGGCGGGAGCAGCGGCTGGAGCGTCTCACTCGGGTGGATCGGGACGAGAGCCAGCGCGTCGCCGCCGGCGGGGCGGCAGGCGATCCCGCCAATGCGGTGCGCCGCCGCGGCGCACCCCGCACCTGGGCCGTGGGGGATCGGGTGCGGCACAGCAGCTTCGGCGAGGGCCAGGTCACCCACCTGTTCGGCAGCGGCGAGAAGACCTCCATCGCCGTGAAGTTCGAGGGCATGGGGCCGAAGATCCTCGATCCACGCCTGGCCCCGATCGAACCGGCATGACCCTGCCGCTGGTCACCGCCGTGGTGCCCACCCGCAATCGCCGCGAGACCACCCTGCGTTTCCTGGCTGCGATGGCCGACCAGACCCACGCAGCCCTGCGGGTCGTGGTGGTGGATGCCAACTCCAGCGACGGCACCGTGGCGGCGATCCGCCGGCAGCATCCCAAGGTGACGGTGGTGGCGGCCGGCGACCGGGATTTCTGGGCCGGTGCCACCAACCGGGGTGTGCGGCGGGCCCTGGCAGCCGGCACCGACTTCGTGCTCACCATCAACGACGATGCCGTCGTGCCCGCCGATTACGTGGAGCGGATGGTGGCCCTGGCCCAGCGTCACGGCTGCGGCATCCTGGGCAGCCGCATCGACCTGCTGGCCGAGCCCGGGCGGATCTGGGCCCTGGGCACCCGCACCGACTGGGGCACGGACCGCTTCCTGCGCCTGTCCCACCACGACGCGCTGGCGAGCCAGCTGGATCCGGCGCTGGTGGCCGCCGAGGTGCTCCCCGCCGAGGCGATGCCGGGCAACGGGGTGCTGATCCGCCGGGAGGTCTTCCGCCGTGTCGGCCTCTACGACGCCCGCTGGCTTCCCCACTATCACGCCGATTCCGAGTGGGTGATGCGGGCGGTCCGCCTGGGCATCGACGCCCGCGTGACCCCGGCGGTCGTGGTCCTCAACGACTTCGGCGACGAGCAGAAACGGCTGCCCCTGGGCAGCCTGCGGGGTCTGCTGTTCACCTTCTTCCACCCCAGGTCCCACCTCTATCTGCCGGCGGTGGCCGCCATCCTGTGGCGCCACTGTCCGCCGGCCCAGCGCTGGCCCACCCTGCGGGCCCTGTCGGGCCGCTTCCTCAGGATGAAACGGTGAAGGAGGTGCGCGGGTGGGGTGGCTCCGGCCGGCGCAGGAGCCGCCGCGAGCACCAGCGTAGGTAATCCCCCAGTCCCCACCAGCGGCCCCGGGCCCGCTCCGGATCCCGGAGACAGAAGCTGAGGGGGCGGACGGCGTAATAGAGCAGGTTCAGCAGCAGGGCCAGGGGCGTGGCGTGGCGATGCAGGAAGTAGAGCTTGCTGAAGGTGGCGTGCTGGTACTTGGCCCGCGGCGCCCGCCGGGTGATGGCGGACACCTGGTGCTCCACCAGCACCGCCTGGGTGACCCGCAGCCGGTAGCCCAGCCGATGGTGGCGTTCGGAGATGTCGGCGTCCTCGTAGTCGAGGAAGTAGCGGGGGTCGAACTGGGGGCAGTCCCGCAGCTCCCCGAGCCGGAAGATCATGCTGCAGCCGGAGATCCAGCGGGTGGGCCAGGTGCGGACCGGGAGGGGGCGGCAGTCGTCGCCGGGGAAGCGGTGGCCCAGCTGGCCGGTCCAGCGGTTGAAGCTGCCGTGGCTGAACCAGACATCACCCTGGGGGTCCCGGATCCGGGTGCCGAGCATGGCGATCTGATCGTCGTCGCGCAGACACTGCCTCACGTAGGCGATTGCACCTTCTACGAGGCGGGCGTCGGGGTTGATCAGCCAGGCCACCGCCTGCCTGTCGGCCTGCCACACGTGACTGAGCCCCAGATTGCAGCCGCCGCCGAAGCCGAGATTCCCACCGGCTTCGATCAGGGTCACCCTCTGGCGATGCGGTGAGGAGGACAGCCAGTCCTGCACACCGGTGTCCTGTGGTGAGTTGTTAACGACGATAAAAAGCGGATCAGGTTCTCCCGAGGCGATCGTGTCCTCGATCAGACCGATGATGAATTCACTGCAGTGATAGTTAATCGTGATGAAATGGATCGGATGCAGCCCCCGCCCGTCGGTCATTGATAGGTGGAGGGGTAGACGAAGGCACCTGTGATGCCCTTGAGGGCGGCTTCGCGCAGCCTGTTGTTGTAGCTCAGGGGCACTCCGCGTGCGTAGATGAGATCGCGGAAATCATCCGCGAGAGCCTTGATCTCCTGCTGGCGTTCCTCTCCCATGGAATCCAATAGGGCTTCCTTGAACAGGCTGATGGCCTGTGCCATCGTATAGCTGCCTGCGGTTCCAAGGTCGTGCTTGACAAACGGACAGTGCAGATAGAAAGGGTACAGAAAAGCCGCGATATGACTGGGATTGCCATTTTCAATCAGGTCGGGAACGCTGTAGAGCTCAACCCGTGAGAGCGCCTCTTGTTTATCGCTTTTGGCCATCAGCTGATTCAGGGAGTAGCCGATCTTCTTCATCTGCGCAGTCCTCGCAGGAGAGGGCATCAGTCGAAGGACTTCCTCGGCGAGAACCCCCGTTTTGTCAGGGCTGGACTGCTCAATGGCCTCCAGGAGCTTGTCGCTGGTGTAAAGGGTCTCGACGGGGTTGAAGCGTCGGTACACCTGCTGAGAAAGTTCTATTTCTCCGTTGTAGATGCAGTGCCCCCGATGGGACAGGGGTAGGTATTTCTTCCAGAAACGGATGAATGGCCTGGAGAGAAAGACGTCGGGTTTAAGAACCTGAAAATAGGATTGATAGTGGGTCTGAATCTGATGGCTGATGTGGCTGAAGAGGGCCTTCCGGTCCGAATTGGCAAACTCCTCCACCGACCTGACCAGGGCTTCAGCATTCCTCCCCGGGATGAACTGCATCGAGTCGTTCACGACGCAGAGCAGTTGGCAGCGCTGCAGATGACCCTCCTCCAGAAGCAGCAGGATGCCATCCTTGAAGCCGCCAAAGTCCCGGCCGATGTTGCGTCTGTCGAAGGCGCGCCAGCTGAGGTCGCTGATGCAGCTCAGAGCCTCCTCCTCCGTGGTCTCGTTGTTGATGTAGAGCACCGCGAAGCCGGCTTTGTGCAGTGCCTCGAGATAGGCCCTGTTGGAACGTGTCAGCCGCTTCGAATAGGCAACAAAGATGGCGATCCGGGATGGCGTCGTGCCATCGGCAGAGGACTTGCCAATGGGTATCAGTCGCTTCGACGGGCTGCTGCGTGAACCGTTGGGACCGAGCCAGTACTCGCACAGGGACGCAAGGTAATCGGCAAGAATGAAGGCCTTGATCTTGATCCTTTTGTAGATCCCAAGCGGCGCTTTGATGAATTTCTTGGCGCTGTCAGTCATGCAGTTAAGGTGTGGCTTGTGGGAGTTCGTCGCTTGTGCTCGCTGGCACTTGATCGCCTCATCGGTTCATGGCCTGGCGATGGGCGGGCGGCTGGCAGAGGCGACAGCCAAGGGCGACGGCGAAGGCGACGGCCAAGGGCGTTTGCCGGCGGACACCTTCCCGAAGTTTCTGTATCGGGACGTCGCATGATGTCGATCGCCCGAGTGTACCGTGCGCCTTCTGGACAGCGCTCCATGGGCCTGCCTTGATGACGGTCTCCGCGATCGATCCCGGGGATCTCTCCTTGCCGCCCCGTCTGCTGGCCGCCTTCCACCGGTCGGCGGACTGCGGCGTGCTGGCCGTCGTGGGCGGCGCCGTCCGGGATCTGCTCCTGCATCGCGTGCACCGCGATCCCCTCCGGGGCCTGCCGGACCTTGACCTGGTGGTGGAGCTGGCCCCGGAGGCCGATCCGGCCGATCCGCGCCCGGCGGCCCATCGTCTCGCCGAGACGCTGCTGGAGGACACCCCGGCCACGGCGGTGGGCTTCTGCCAGTTCCACCCGGCCTTCGGCACCGTCGAACTGGAGCTCGACGGGATCCTGCTCGACCTGGCCAGCGCCCGCCGCGAGACCTACCCGGCCCCCGGGGAGAACCCTGTGGTGACCGACGGCACCCTGGAGGAGGACCTGGCCCGCCGCGACTTCAGCATCAATGCGATGGCCCTGGTGTTCGCCAGTCCCGGCCCGGGCCTGCGCCTGCTCGATCCCCATGGAGGCTGGTCCGACCTGGCCCACCGGCAGCTGCGGCTGCTGCACTCCAGGAGCCTGGAAGACGACCCCACCCGCATCGTGCGGGCCGCCCGCTACGCCGCCCGGCTGGGGTTCAGCCTGGCCCCCGCCAGCCTGGAGCAGTTGCGCACCACCCTGGCCCGCTGGCCCTGGGGGGAGGAGAGCCGCGGTGGCGGCACCGGTGACGGACGGGTGCCGCCGGCCCTGGGCACGCGGCTGCGGATGGAGCTGGAACTGCTGCTCGAGCGTGAACCCTGGGAGGCGGCCCTGGGCTGCCTGCAGGCCTGGGGCGCCATGGTGCTGGTGGACCCGGCCCTGCAGAACGACACCGGCTGGCGCCGCCGCCTGCGCTGGGCCCGGCGCGGCGGCTTGCCGTCCCTGGCCGCCCTGCTGGCCCCCAGCGACTCGGCGTCAGCCGTGGCGACGCGGCTGCAGCTCCCCCACGGCCAGCAGCGGCTTCTGGCCCAGCTGGCCCTGCTGCGGCAGAGCTGGCTGGAGCTGGAGGCCGTGCCGGCCACGGCCATGGCCTGGACCGGCTTCCTGGAGCGGCCGGGCTGGTCCCCCGAGGCCGTCGCCCTGGCGCTGGTGAGCGGGACCCTGCCGCAGCGACCCCTGCTGCGCTGGTGGTACCGCTGGCGCCATCTCTCCTCGCCGGTGTCGGCGGCCGATCTGATCGCCGCGGGCCTGCGGCCGGGACCGGCCTTGGGGGAGCGGCTGCGGGAGCTGCGGGGGGAGCGGCTGCGGGACGAGCGGCTCTGAGCCGATGCCGCTACGGGCGGTCCCGGCAGGTCCCCTAGGGATTCGGGGCAGCGGCTTACCCTGCGCCGGATGGCTGCGCTGACCCAACCCTTCCTGCCGCTGCTGCTGGCGGTCGCGGCACCGCTGCTCTGGGGATGGCGCTGGCGCCGGCCCAGCTGGCAGATGCTGCTGCTGGGCGTGGGCTCCTGGGGCGCCATTGGCTGGCTGTCGCTGCTGCCGGCGGGGCCCACGCTGCGCCAGTCCTATGGGCTGCTGGTCCTGCTCGACCTGCTCGTGGTGGCGGCGGCCCTGGGAATCCGGCCGCTCGGCTGGCGCCAGCGGCTGGCGGACCCGGCCCTGGGGCGGCCGTTGCTGGCGGTGCTGGCTCCCGCCCTGCTGTGTGCGCTTGCCCTGGCGCAGCGCGGGGTCGTCCTGGAGTTCCCCTCCGATGGCTTCGTCTACTACACGACCTACTTCGGCAGCAATCTGCTGGACACGGTGCGCCTCGACCCGTTGCACTACCGCTCGCCGGCCAACTGGTTCTTCACCGCGGCCAGCTTCCTGTTCGGCTTCCCCGACGGCCTCGCCCCCTGGCGGGCCAGCCTGCTGGCGGGGCTGAACACCTTCCTGGTGCTGGCCGCCAGCTGCCAGCTCAGCCTGCGCCTCAGCGGCCGGGTGGCCCTCTGCTGGCTCACGGCCCTGCTGTTCCTGCTGGGCATGGGGCACCAGAACTTCAGCTTCTTCCACCAGATCGCTCTCAACGGCACCCTGCCCGGGCTGGCCCTGGTGCTGGCCGCCGCCACGCCGCTGCTGGGGCTGCTGCAGCGGCCGCGCTGGCCCGGTGCCCGCCCCCTGGCCGCGGCGGCGGCGCTGCTGCTGGGGGCCGCCTATCTCGCTTATCACGCCCATGGGGTAACGGCCTTCCTCACGTTCAACCTGCTGGTCGTCGCCACGGCCGCCTGCCTGGTGGTCTGGCCCTCACGGCGGCGCCTGCTGGCCGGCGTCGCCGGGGCCGTACTGCTGCTCGCCGCCCTCCACCGCCTGCCCTGGCACGCAAAGCTCCAATCCTTCTACGACTGGCCGGAGTCCATGCGCTTCGTCCACGACTACTGGGCTCTTGGCCACCGCTTCTTCTATTTCTTGCCCAGCCTCCCGGTGGCGACCTGGGAGCCGGTCTTTCTAGCGGCGCTGGGGCTGTCCCTGGCCTGTGCCGTGGTCTGGAGGGGTCGGTGCCGCCCCCCCGGTGCGGTGCTGGCCCTGGCGCTGCTGGCACCGCTGGTGCTGCTCGAGTGGTGGGCCCCTTTCGTGAGCGATCTGATCTTCAAGCTGATTGAACCCGACAGTGCCTACCGACTGGTGTGGGCGAGTCTGTTCTGGATCAGCATCCCGGCGATGGCCCAGGCCCTCGATCCCGTTGTGCGGCCGGACGCCTCCAGGGGATGGTCCTGGCAGCGAAGCCTCCTGATCGTGATGCTGGCCGCCCTGATCGCCGTGCTGACGGTCCCGATCGGGCTGCAGGGTCGATCGAATGTGTTCGCCTCCAAGGTCCCCCACCTGCTCACCCCCCTGGAGGAGGTGCGGTCCGCGGATGGCGCCACCATCGAACCGATCCTCGGTCCCCTGAGGGAGCTGTGCGGGCGGGAGCCGCGGCTGCAGGGCCGGAGCCTGCTGAGCGATCCCTACGTCGGCGCGGTGCTGGGCACGCGCCAGTGCCTGGCACCACTGGCGGCCAGGGACATCACCAAGCTGGCGGCGCCCACGGTGGAGACGGGCCAGTATCCGGGCCTGCGCAGCGCCCTGGGCTCCCCTGCCACGCTGCGGGCCTGGCTCGACGAGCATCGGGTGGATGTGGTGGTTCTCCGCGATGCCTACCCGGCGTACGAGAGCCGGATCGCCCTGGCCAGCAACCACTGGCAGCCGGATCTGATCAGCCGCTACGGCGATCTCTCCCTCAACCGTCTCACCACGGCCCAGCTCGCCCGGGTGGGGTTTCGGCTGGTGCGCAAGGCGCACGGGATGCGGGTCTACCTCAGGACACCGGCTGTGCCTGGATGAGAGCCCGTCCGGGCTGCCGATCGCAGTCGCGGTAGCCCTCGGGATTGGCGCTCTGCCAGGCCCAGCCATCACGGCAGATGTCCGCCAGGGAGCGCCGAGTCCGCCAGCCCATGCGCCGCTCCGCCTCGCGGGGATCGGCAACACTGATGGCGGAATCCCCCGGCCGGCGATCCACCACCGCGTAGGGCAGGGTGAGGCCGTTGCTGGTCTCGAAGCTGCGCACCAGATCGAGCACCGAGTGGCCGTGGCCGCTGCCGAGATTCAGGGTGAGCAGCTGGGGAGGCTCCGCCTGGAGCACCTCGAGGGCCCGGCCGTGGCCCTCGGCCAGATCCATCACGTGCAGGTAGTCGCGGACGCCCGTGCCATCGGGGGTGGGCCAGTCGCCGCCGAACACCTCCAGCCGCTCGCGCCGCCCCGCCGCCACCTGGCAGAGGAAGGGGAAGAGATTGTTGGGGACGCCGTTAGGGTCCTCGCCGATGTGCCCGCTGGGGTGGGCGCCCACCGGATTGAAGTAGCGCAGCAGGGCCATGCGCCAGCCCGGGGTGCTGGCGGCCACATCGGCCAGCATCCTTTCCACGGCGGCCTTGGTGTAGCCGTAGGGATTGATCGGCTGGAGCGGGGCCGTCTCGGGGATCGGCACCCGGTCGGTGATCCCGTAGAGGGTGGCGCTGCTGCTGAAGACGAGCGTCTGGCAGCCGTGGCGGCCCATGGCCTCCAGCAACCGGACCGCACCGACGACGTTCACGTCCCAGTAGCGCAGGGGCTGCCCCATCGACTCCCCCACCGCCTTGAGGCCGGCGAAGTGGAGCACGGCGCCGATGCCGTCGTCGCCGATCGCCTCCCGGTCTTCGAAGGCCCGGTCGAGATCCCGGGGGGAGCGCACATCTCCTTTCAACAGGGTGAGCCGGGACGTTGGCCCGGCCCCCGCAGCCCACCGCTCCGGCGCCAGCTGCCGCCAGCCCCCCAGCCCGGCCAGCTCGCTGACCCGGCGCAGGGCTTCGGGACTGCCGTTGCTGAAGTCGTCGATCACCACCACCCGGTGGCCGGCCTCCAGCAGCACCAGACAGGTGTGACTGCCGATGAATCCGGCCCCTCCTGTGAGCAGCACCGTGGTCAATGACCGACCCCCGTCAGGCTCTCGATCTCAACTTACCTGTGCTTAACCTTCGCCACCGCCCCGGGGCAGCCCCCGCCAGCGCCCGGCCACGCCCAAAGCCAGGCAATGGCGGTAATGTCCCCGCAGCACTGCCATCCCCCATGGACCCGGCCCATCCGCCGATTCGCACCATCTGTTGCATCGGAGCGGGTTATGTGGGGGGACCGACGATGGCGGTGATCGCCGATCGTTGCCCCGGGATTCAGGTCACCGTGGTCGACCTCAATGCCGAACGGATCGCCGCCTGGAACGATCCGGACCTTGGCCGGCTGCCGGTGTATGAACCCGGCCTCGATGCGGTAGTGGGCCGGGCCAGGGGGCGGAACCTCCACTTCACCACCGAAGTCGATGCCGCCATCGCCGCGGCCGACATGGTGTTTCTGTCGGTGAACACCCCCACCAAGACCAAGGGCGTGGGGGCCGGCCAGGCCAGCGACCTGCGCTGGATTGAGGCTTCGGCCCGCCAGGTGGCCGCCTCTGCCCGGGGCCACACGATCGTGGTGGAGAAGAGCACCCTGCCGGTGCGCACCGCCGAAACGGTGAAGGCGATTCTGGGGGCTGCCCAGCAGAACCGCCCGGAGGGCGATCGGAGGCAAGCCAAGACCTTCGCCGTCCTCTCCAATCCCGAGTTTCTGGCCGAGGGCACGGCGGTCGCCGACCTCGAGGCCCCCGACCGGGTGCTGATCGGTGGTGAAGATCCCGCGGCGATTGAATCCCTGGCCGGGATCTACGCCACCTGGGTGCCCCAGGAGCGGATTCTGCGCACCAATCTCTGGAGCAGCGAGCTTTCCAAGCTCACCGCCAACGCCTATCTGGCCCAGAGGATCTCCTCGATCAACAGCATCGCCGCCCTGTGTGAGGCCACCGGGGCCGACGTGCGCGAGGTGGGCCGCGCCATCGGCACTGATTCCAGGATCGGCGCCAAGTTCCTGCAGGCCGGACCAGGCTTCGGCGGCAGCTGCTTCCAGAAGGACATCCTCAACCTGGTGTACCTCTGCCGCCACTACGGACTGGAGGAGGTGGCGGGCTACTGGGAGCAGGTGGTGACCCTCAACACCTGGCAGCAGGACCGCATCGCCCGGCTGGTGGTCCAGCGCCTGTTCGGCACCGTCACCGGCAAGCGGCTGGCGGTCCTGGGCTTCGCCTTCAAGGCGGACACGAACGACACCCGGGAGGCGCCCGCCATCCGCATCTGCCAGGACCTGATCGAGGAGGGGGCCCGGCTGGTGATCGTGGATCCCAAGGTGTCAGCCGCCCAGATCGCCGACGACCTCGGCCAGCCCCCCTCGTCGGCCGACGGCGGCTGGCAGACGGCGGGATCGCCCCTGGAGGCGGCCGCCGGCGCCGATGCCGTGCTGATCCTCACCGAATGGCGCGATTACGCCCGGCTCGACTGGGGGGCGATCGCGGCCCAGATGCGTCGCCCGGCCTGGCTGTTCGACGCCAGGGCCATCGCCGATGCCGCTGCCGCACGGGCGGCGGGTCTTAACGTCTGGCGGGTGGGTGAGGGCTGAGTGACGCGGCGCAATCTGATCACGGGCGGGGCCGGCTTTCTCGGTTCCCATCTGGTCGACCGGCTGATGGAGGCCGGTGAGGAGGTGATCTGCCTCGACAACTTCTACACCGGTCGCAAGGACAACATCCGCCACTGGTTGGGTCACCCCAGCTTCGAGCTGATCCGCCACGACGTCACCGAGCCGATCCGCCTGGAGATCGACCGCATCTGGCATCTCGCCTGTCCGGCTTCACCGGTGCACTACCAGTCGAACCCGATCAAGACCGCCAAGACCAGCTTCCTCGGCACCTACAACATGCTCGGCCTGGCGCGACGCGTCGGGGCCCGGCTGCTGCTGGCCAGCACCAGCGAGGTCTACGGCGATCCGGAGGTCCATCCCCAGCCCGAGAGCTACCGGGGCTGCGTCAACACCATCGGCATCCGCTCCTGCTACGACGAAGGCAAGCGGATCGCCGAGACGCTCTGCTTCGACTACCAGCGCATGCACGGCACCGAGATCCGTGTGATGCGGATCTTCAACACCTACGGGCCCCGCATGCTCCCCGACGACGGCCGGGTGGTCAGCAACTTCATCGTCCAGGCCCTGCAGGATCTGCCCCTGACCCTTTACGGCGACGGCAGCCAGACCCGCTCCTTCTGCTACGTGGATGACCTGATCGAGGGCATGATCCGGCTGATGAACGGGGAGCACACCGGCCCGATCAACATCGGCAACCCCGGTGAGTTCACCATCCGCCAGCTGGCCGAGAAGGTTCGGGAGCGGATCCAACCCTCCCTGGAGCTCACCACCCAGCCCCTGCCCCAGGACGACCCCCTGCAGCGGCAGCCCGTGATCGACCTGGCCCGCGAGCTGCTCGGCTGGGAGCCGAAGGTGAGCCTGGACGAGGGGCTGGAGCCCACCATCGCCTACTTCCGGGAACGGATGCGGGCGGGCCGTTGACGGCAAAGGGGCCGATCCTGGTCACCGGGGTCGCCGGCTTCATCGGGGCCGCGGCGGCCGAGCGCCTGCTGGCCCGGGGCGAGCGGGTGGTGGGGCTCGACAATCTCAACACCTACTACGACCCGGCCCTGAAGCGGGCCCGGCTGGAGCGGCTGGAGGCCCTGGCTCCCTCCGGCGCCTTTGCCTTCCATCGCCTCGATCTGGGGGACGCTCATGCGGTAGCGGCCCTGTTCGCCGCCGAGCGACCCACCCGGGTGCTGCATCTGGCCGCCCAGGCCGGGGTGCGGCACTCGATCGACAACCCGGCGCTCTACATCCAGAGCAATCTGGTGGGGTTCGGCACGGTGCTCGAAGGCTGTCGCCACGCGGGTGTGGAGCACCTGGTGTATGCCTCCAGCAGCTCGATCTACGGCGGCAACCGCCACATGCCCTTCCGCGAGCAGGACCCGGTGAACCATCCGGTGAGCCTGTATGCGGCCACCAAGAAGGCCAATGAACTGATGGCCCACACCTACAGCCATCTCTACGGTCTGCCGGCCACCGGGCTGCGCTTCTTCACCGTCTATGGCCCCTGGGGCCGGCCCGACATGGCGCCGATGTTGTTCGCCCGCGCGATCCTGGCCGGCGATCCGATCCGGGTGTTCAACCACGGCCGCATGGAGCGGGATTTCACCTACATCGACGACATCGTCGAAGGGGTGATCCGCTGCCTCGACAAGACAGCCACGGTGGATCCGGCCTTCGATCCGCTGCATCCCGACCCGGCCACGGCCGCTGCCCCCCACCGGGTCTTCAACATCGGCAACGCCCGGCCCGTGCCTCTGCTGCGGTTCATCGACCTGCTCGAGCAGGCCCTCGGCCGTCCGGCGATCCGTGATCTGCAGCCCATGCAGCCCGGCGACGTGCCGGCCACCGCCGCCGACACCACCGCCCTGGAGGCCTGGGTGGGGTTCCGTCCCTCCACGGCGATCGAGACCGGGATCGGGCACTTCGCCGCCTGGTACCGCGCCTTCCACGGCCTCTGAGCCGACCCCTTCGGGCACAATGGTTCGCTGCCGATCCGCACCGTCTTGAAACCGCTCCAGAGCCTGCGGGGCATGGTCGACCTGCTGCCCGGTCAGACCCCCTTCTGGCAGCGGATCGAAGCCACCGCCAGGGAGCACTTCCGTCGGGCCGCCGTTGAGGAGATCCGCACGCCCCTGCTTGAGGTGACCGAGCTGTTCGCCCGGGGCATCGGCGAGGCCACCGACGTGGTGGGCAAGGAGATGTACAGCTTCGAGGACCGCGGCGCCCGCAGCTGCACCCTGCGGCCCGAGGGCACCGCCTCGGTGGTGCGGGCTGCGATCCAGCATGGCCTGGTGGCCCAGGGCCCCCAGAGGCTCTGGTACGGCGGGCCGATGTTCCGCTACGAGCGGCCCCAGGCCGGCCGGCAACGGCAGTTCCATCAGATCGGCCTGGAGTTTCTCGGCCACGCCGATCCCCGCAGCGACGTCGAGGCCATCGCCATCGCCTGGGATCTGCTGATGGATCTGGGGGTGGGCGGCCTGTCGCTGGAGCTCAATTCCCTCGGCAGTCCCGAGGACCGGCAGCGCTACCGGGCCGAACTGGTGGCCTGGCTGGAGGCCCATCGGGAGCGTCTGGATCCCGATTCGCAGCAGCGGATCGCCACCAACCCCCTGCGGGTGCTGGATTCCAAGAACCCCGACACCCAGGCCTTGCTGGCCGGCGCCCCCACCCTGGCCGATGCCCTCAGCGGCGAGAGCCATGAACGCTTCCTGAGGGTGCGCCAGGGCCTGGAGGCCCTCGCCATCCCGTTTGAGCTCAACCCGCGGCTGGTGCGGGGGCTGGATTACTACGGCCACACCGCCTTCGAGATCACCAGCAGCCAGCTGGGTGCCCAGGCGACGGTCTGCGGCGGCGGTCGCTACGACGGCCTGGTGGAGCAGCTGGGCGGCCCCCCTACCCCGGCCATTGGCTGGGCCCTCGGCATGGAGAGGCTGGTGTTGCTACTCGGCCAGGCCATGGAGGCGGGCAGCCTCGCCCCGGTGACGGCCGCCCAACCCGACCTCTACGTGGTGAACCGGGGGGCCCTGGCAGAGGCCAGCGCCCTGGAGCTGGCCCGGTGCTGCCGCCAGCGCCCCGGGGGGCCGCTGGCGGTGCAGCTGGATCTCAGCGGCGCCGGTTTCGACAAGCAGCTCAAGCGCGCCCGCAGGAGCGGCGCCCGTTGGGCCCTTGTGCTGGGCGATGAGGAGGTCGGGGCCGGCCAGGTGCGGCTGATGCCCCTGGCCGGCGAGGCTGGATCAGGGGATCGGGTCCTGAGCCGGGAGGCGTTTCTGGCGCTGCCGATGGAGGAGCTGCGGCGCCAGGGCTGAACCGCCCCACCGTTGCCAGGAAGTGTGGCCAGGAAACGTGGCCAAGAAAAAAGCGGATCCTTGGGGATCCGCTGGATGGGTCAGTGGGGACGGACCCCGTCTAGAGGTGTCCCGATCAGGCCGAACCGACACCCACATAGGAGCCGTAGAAGAACAGGCCGACCACGAAGATCACGGCCATGCCACCGGCGGTGGCGACCATCCAGAGCGGCAGGACCCCTTCGGTCCACCGGCTCTTCCAGGCCACGGCCGGGCGGCCGTCGGGAAGGCGGTCGGGGATCCGGCCGTCAGGAAGTGAGGATTTCTTGCCGCTCATGGATGGGGTGCCTCCCGATCAGTTGAAGAAGTAGCTGGAGAAGAGGATGCCGATGACGAAGACGAACAGCAGGCCCAGATACAGGCTGGTGCGGTTCAGCTCAACCGGCAGGTTGTTGGGGTTGGGATTGCGCTGCATGGATGTCTCAGCGACGGACGAACTGCATGGCCGCCAGGGCACCCAGGAAGAAGACCGTGGGAATGCCGAGGGCGTGGACGGAAAGCCAGCGCACCGTGAAGATCGGATAGTTGCGCGGCGTGGTGGGGGCGGTGGACTGGGTCATGGTTCCTGGAGGCGCAGATCAAGGCTGCTCTTGCCCTCGTAACGCTGACTCACAACAGGAGCCTTGGTTTCCTGGGCCTGGAAGTAGGCATCCGGACGGGGCGTGCCGAAGGCGTCGTAGGCCAGGCCGGTCGACACGAACAGGAAGCCCGCCAGGAAGATGGCCGGCAGCGTCACCGCGTGGATGACCCAGTAGCGGATGCTTGTGATGATCTCGAAGAACGGACGTTCCCCTGTGGAGCCGGCAGCCATAGCAACAAGCGTTCAGCCACGAGATCCTAGGGGTCGATCGGGGGGCACCGTCAGCCGGGCGGGGGGTTGGTTACAGAGGGATGCAGTTCAGCCCACCCAGCGCAGCAGCACGCCGCGCTCCCCCAGGACGAAGCCCTTGCCATCGGGGGCGAAGACGATCCGGGAGAAGTTGGTGGGCTGCTCGCTGCCCACCGGATCCCGCTGCCAGCTGGCGCCGCCATCGTTGCTGACCAGCAGGGTGCCGTTGCCGCCGCCGGTCCACACGGCGCCGCGGGGATCCCAGGCCATGTCGAGGTAGCCATAGCCGTTGGTGATCGGAATCACGGGCTTGCTCCAGTCGCCGCTTTCGGTGTTCTCGGCGGTGCTCGGGTCGCCGTCGAAGCGCAGCTGGGCTCCCCGGGCCACCATCCAGAGGTGGCCGTCGGGCTGGAAGCCCATCGACTGCAGCCGCTGACTGCTGACCCGCTGGTGCACCTGCCAGGCGGGCAGGCCCGGTTCCCAGGTGGCGAAGAAGTTCCCCAGGCTGCTGACACTCACATAGTCGCCGTCGGCACTGCGGCGCAGATCGCGGATGGCGCCGGCGGCATCGCCCACCAGGGCCTGCCAGCTGGAGCCGGCATCGGTGGTGCGGTAGACGGCACCCACGTTGGTGGCCAGTTCGGCGGTCTTCGTCCCCAGGGCCGTCACCAGGTAGGGCTCGCCGGGCAGCTTGGTGTCGAGCAGCAGCCGGCTCCAGCTGCTGCCGGCATCGTCGCTGTGCAGCAGCAGGCCGGGCTGGCCGACGATCCAGCCCTCAGGGCCGTTGAAGTCGATGCTGATCAGCCGGAAGTTCTCCTCCTCCGGCAGGTCGAGGGCCCGCTCCTGCCAGCTGGCGCCACCGTCGTCGGTTTCCATGATCAGCCGGTTGCTGCCCACCAGGAACCCGTGGTCGGCGCTGCTGAAGGCCACGTCGAGCGGGTTGGAGCGGGTGTCCAGGGGCACCGCCTGCCAGGGGCTGGCGGCGGCGGTGGGCAGTCCGGTGGTCACGCAGCCCGTGAGGCCGAGGGCGAGCACGAGCGAGAGCGCCAGGCTGAGCAGGGGCCGCAGCGGGCGGAACGGGGCCGGCAGGGCGGCAAGGGGCGCAGGCATCAACGCAGGGAATAGAGGGAGAGGAAGAAAGCGAAGGCGAGGGCGAACCCCCCGAAGATCAGGACGTTCTTCTGGCCGGGGGTGAGGCGGTTCACCCCCAGGCCGAAGTTGAGGTTCTCCTCGAAGCCACTGGGCTTGTTGCGCGGGCCGATGTCCTTGAAGGCCCCCACCCGGCTGCGGCAGACCGGGCAGCGGAAACCGACGGGGTCGAGGTCCAGAAAGGAGGTGCCGGAGGGGATCCCCAGCTTCTTCACCCCCTCCGCCGGGTCATAGACGAAGCCGCAGCTGCGGCACTCGAACCGGTGGCTGGAGGGATCCTCGACGACGGTTTCGGCCGCCTCGCCGACGGTCCCGGCGGGCCCCGTGGGGACCTCTTCGGTGGGTGTCTCCGTCGGCGGTTCCGTGCTCATCCCATGCCTGGCCATACCAGGGAACTCTATCGACGGTGACCCCGGGGCCCGCGGCTGCTCCCGCCGGCCGGCCGCCCCGGTCGTCGCGGCGACCGCCGACCCCGGAGGCAGGTGGCAGAATGCGCGCCAGGTTGGGTCTGCCGATGTTTGTGCTCTCCGGCTACGACGCCTTTCTGGGCTTCCTGCTGATCTCGGCGGCGGTTCCGGTGCTGGCGCTGGTGGCCAACAAGCTGCTGGCGCCCAAGAGCCGCCAGGGGGAGCGTCAGCTCACCTACGAATCGGGCATGGAACCGATCGGCGGGGCCTGGATCCAGTTCAACATCCGCTATTACATGTTCGCCCTGGTCTTCGTCATCTTCGATGTCGAGACCGTCTTCCTCTACCCCTGGGCGGTGGCCTTCCACCGACTCGGGCTGCTGGCCTTCATCGAGGCTCTGATCTTCATCTCCATCCTGGTGCTGGCCCTGGCGTACGCCTGGCGCAAGGGCGCCCTCGAGTGGAGCTGAGCACCTCCCCACCATGACCCTCACTCCCCCTGCCGGCTCCCTCTCCGTTGATGCCCTGCGCGATCTGCGCGAGGCCAGCTGCGGCCCCGTGGGTGCCCCCGGCGTCACCGCCGACCTCTCCGAGAACATCATTCTCACCAGCCTCGACGACCTCCACAATTGGGCCCGGCTCAGCAGCCTCTGGCCGTTGCTCTACGGCACGGCCTGTTGCTTCATCGAGTTCGCGGCCCTGATCGGCTCCCGCTTCGATTTCGACCGCTTCGGCCTGGTGCCCCGCTCCAGCCCCCGCCAGGCCGACCTGCTGATCGTGGCCGGCACGGTGACGATGAAGATGGCGCCCGCCCTGGTCCGTCTCTACGAGCAGATGCCGGAGCCCAAGTACGTGATCGCCATGGGCGCCTGCACCATTACCGGCGGCATGTTCTCCGCCGACTCCACCACCGCGGTGCGCGGGGTCGACAAGCTGATCCCCGTCGATCTCTACCTGCCCGGCTGCCCGCCCCGTCCGGAAGCCATCTTCGATGCGGTGATCAAGCTGCGCAAGAAGGTCGGCAACGAAGCCCTGGCCGAGCGCGGCAACCTGCGCCCCACCCACCGCTACTGCACGATCCCCCATCAGATGAAGCGGATCGACCCGATCGTCACCGGCGCCTACCTGCGGGCCGAAACCCAGCAGGCCGCTCTCGCCGCCGCCGCCGGTCTGCCGATGGGCGCCGCCGCTGACACCGCCACCGTTCCTGCCGCCACCACCACCGATGCCTGAGGAGTCCCCCGTTACCCCCGGCGCCTCGGACGCCACGGAATCCCCGGATGCCGGCGAGCTCCAGGCTGCCGCCCCCGGCCCTGTCGCCACCTGGCTGAGCGGCCAGGGTTTCGATGCCGTCGTCCTGGGTCCGGACCACTCGGGTGTCGAACTGCTGGGGGTGGAGCCCGCGGCCCTTCCGCTGGTGGCCACGGCCCTGAAGGCCGCCGGGTTCGATTACCTCCAGTGCCAGGGGGGCTACGACGAGGGACCGGGGGGGCGGCTGGTCAGCTTCTATCACCTGGTCAAGCTGGCCTCCATGGTTGATCAGTTTTCGGCCATGGCCGAAGCCACCGGCCCCCTGCCGGCCGATGCGCGTCCCGAGGAAGTGCGTCTCAAGGTGTTCCTGCCAAGGGACGGTGCCCTCTCGATCCCCAGCCTCTATGGGCTGTTCCGCGGCGCGGACTGGCAGGAGCGCGAGACCTTCGACATGTTCGGCATCGCCTACGAGGGCCATCCCCATCCCAAGCGGCTGCTGATGCCCGAGGACTGGAAGGGCTATCCGCTGCGCAAGGATTACGTGCAGCCAGACTTCTACGAAATGCAAGATGCTTATTGATATTTGATCCTAAGATCTGGAGAGCGAATATCCCCCTTCTGTTTGACGAAATATTCCATGAACGAGCCAATTGCCAGCTTGTCCCCATGGCTTGAAATAGTCCTTTCCGAGGGCGGCCTGCCCACTTTGATGCCACGGTGGTGGGACTTGGAAGATTCCCATCTTCCTTTCTGTCTCTTGAATGATCGAGGCCAAGAGAATCCAAGAGGGCCAGCCGAGAATGCCTTTTCCACGAGAACGCTGGTTCTCATCCATGTTTATGAACCAGAGAATCTTGACCATCTTCTTTTTAGACTTGCAAGATCTCAGTTCCCGTTTGACTTGGTGATCACCACAGACACCAGTGAAAAGGCGCGTCGCATTGAGAGTCTGCATCTCAGCATCTTTGGTAGATCTTCTCAGCTTCAGGTGGAGATGGTCCCAAATCATGGTCGTGATGTCTTACCATTTTGGAGAATGCTTGAAAAGTATGGTGATCACTATGACTGGTTTCTCAAGCTTCATCTTAAGCGTTCAGTGCACTGGGAAAAGCTTGGTTATTGGAACGCTGTGACCGAGGGGAAAGATGCAGGCTCGGCATGGAATGACGATTGCTTCGACTGCCTGATCCCATCCAGCGAAGCTGAATGGATATCGCTGCTGGGATGGATGACAGACCATCGTATTGGTGCACTCTACCCAAGGCCACACAAGATCGTAGAGGGGTATGGGTGGGGTCATGAGCAGAATATGTTGCTGGTTGCTCAGATCCTAGGAGCGTTCGGATTCGACTCCCTGGCGCTGATGAGGCCATTACTCTTCCCCGCAGGAAACATGTTCTGGGGAGCGATGAAGTCGTTCGTCCCATTGACTTCTTTCTTTCTGGATCCTGGTCACTATCCCCTTGAGCCTGTTGCGCTCGATGGCACTTTCCTGCATGCCGTCGAGCGTTGCTACAGCTACCTTTTGGCCCCTGCCGGTGATGCTGTGGGTTTCCTTTTCCCCTCTCAGATAGGGACTCCCACTTCCAGTCTACGGGGGCTGGAAGTCTCCAAGTTGATGAATGTAGCCGGCAGCTGTCCTGAACCGGAGCACTTGTCTGAAACACTGGTTTTGCATCGTCTCTACACCGCTCCAGCCGTGGAATGGCGCGAGCGAACCAACCGCGGACAAAGGGAGCTTAAATCCTTGCGCGAGGTGATTCGTTCCATGGAAGGATCCAGGTTGAGGAAGAGCGTGAGCCGTTTACGCCGACTTTTCCGTGATCACTAACCTGATCTAAGCCTTACACTCCTTGCATGGCCGAAGACGTGGATCACAGAACATAGATGGTGAGCAAGTATCACGCACCTGCTGCCGTTCCGGTGTCCATCTCCACTGTGGCCGCATTCGCGGCATGTTCCCAAGGCGGGAGATGATCCGGTCGAGCCTGCTTGGCGGGTGGCGGTGGTGGGTCCAGGGTCTATTGGGTCATCCTGCTGAGGCAGAAGTCGTCTGGTGCCATCCGGCAATCAACGGATCAATACCATGTATCGGTTGAAGGGCAGGTGGCTTTGCTGTAGACCGGAGCTACCCAGAATGATGGGAGCTGTCCAGAGACATCTGACCGCGTAAGCATTCCCTTGTTGTTCTAGGGGCAAGTCCAGAACAAAGCATGATCCTGGCGAGTCACGGCTGATTCAGGATGTGCATCCATCTTGCATTGGAGATTTAAAGAGGTAGCTGAGGAGAGCTGCGGGCAGGGTCAGTATGAGTAGTCGTTTGAGGAGATATCTTTTCGAGGCCAAGCAGATCTCTTGCCGCCGAATCGTGTCGTTCTGTTGTTTTAGCTTCGCCTGTTGGTGATCTAAGCAGCTTGCCATGGACGCAATCCATAGATCTTGACCCGGTGCTTGCGGAAGTCGGTGCGGTGGCTTGGTAATCCATGCCTGTTCGGCGGAAACACTTTGTTCTGAGCGTACAAACTCAGTGATTCTTTCCAAGTGACTCTCAAGGATGTCAAGGTCTTCTTCTTGCCCACTGGAGTCCGTAGATTTGAGATTGCTGAGGTAATGATCAGCCGTTGAAGCTAGCGTTGCAACTTCACTCCCAAAGGGATGCAGTCGATCATTGGCATGGGCCCAGCAATTCACCTTGTGTGCATTCAAAGATATGCGTGGAACACCGTATGACCTGGCAACGATCCGATAGTGGAGGCTTGTAGAAATAACAAGGCTGGCATTGGCAATCTGTTGGCATATGTCAAGCGCATCCAACGAAGTGAGTATCTCAACAGAAAGCGACTTCTGCGACGCTAGCGCTTTAAAAGCGTAGAGATCATCAAGTGAGTCGTGGTGATTGGCGATGCCGGCAACCCCGACTTTGATGGAAAAACCAGAAGCGCGCGACATCGTCGCAAGTTGATCAATCAGCGTATTTCTATGTTCGCCTAAAAACTTCTTGTTGAAGTGTAGGAGTGCATAGTTCTGGGCCTTGACTTCAACTCTGGGCATCAGCTTGCTGATATAGCAGACAACATCGGGCGTAAATACTATATTGCTGATCCCAATGCTTGTCGCGTTCTCTAATGAGGTCCGATCTCTAAAGCCGGACATCCAGGCTTCTTCAAGGGCATCTCTCAGATCAGAGTTGATCCCAGTGTTGGGACCTAAATGAGTGAATCCAATTCCGTAGAAGAGGCGATTAGCCCATTCTATCTGCCTGTCGTTTATTGTTTCTCGGGGCGGAGTTATGTATGGGAACTTTCGATTGCTGCGCAATCGGTGATGCACCTCTTCGCTGACCATCGTCTGCTGGCGATGTGGCAACGCCAATGGAGAGTCAATATTGAGTGCCGATGTAAAGGAGCATGGCAGCGTCTCTCCTCCTACATGGAGGATTGGAGTCCGCTCGTCCAGACCACTATCAACTAGGTCGAAGATCGAATGCACTACTCTGCCGGAGTAAGCGGTTAGATCGTTATTAAGGATGCTGGCGTGAATGGCATGGATGCCTTTCTTGGCGAGTGCCTTTTCGAAGACGTATCCCATCAGCAGATCGCCGAAGTTATGTCGTTCAAAGGCTCCAAATAAGATTAAATCTGGACGCATGAAGTCTCCTCCTCCTCTTGGGCAAGTGGCTTGTGGTGAAAGGCATGGACGTGTTCGGCGTATGGGAATGGGCTCCCTAGGGGCGATTCCCTCTCTGCCATCCTTCTCCCAGCCAGAGCCTTGGCCTGGAGGTCAACAAAAGACGAATCATCTTCGACGTCGGGGCTTTCACCTGTCAAGTGAGGATTGCTTGGGTCCATCTTGACTTGCCTTGATTGTCGAACAATGAACGGGTTGATGGTTTGGAGACGGCCGATTCATCGATTATCATTGACGATGGCGCCCCGAAGCTCTCTTCATCCGGTTGTGTGGCTGAGGATAACGTGTAGAATGGCTTAAAATTCCGCTACCGGAAGGGTGGAAGGCAGCGTTTCAAGAAGTGACCAAAATGAGATGTTCGCTTCGCGCCACTCTTCACTCTAACCCGTTGGCATTGATGGCCACTTTGGCGTCGCAAACGAGATCATTTGCCTGGGGACTTTAGAGACCGTCACCCGATTCCCTGGCCAGCAACACTTCGCTGCATGCATTCCAGGTGATGGATCGTCCGCGATGGGCGAGCCCTTGGTCTCCACTTGGCCGGCGCTCGCACCAGCGGGGTGGAAGGAGGATCGGTGTCTGGAGTCTGTCCTCGTGCATTAGTCCCTCCTGTGCTTCCGGTAGAACCGGATCACCTCCTTGGCCACGCTGCGCGGTTCGTGGCGGAGGGTGGCGCTGGGTCGGGCCCCCTGCAAGGGCGCCAGGATCACCTCGTACCCCTGCTCCCTGAGGATGGAGGCCTCGCAGGTCACCGGCTCGGCCCCCCGCAGCCGGTAGACGTCCAGCAGGCTGGAGTCGTCCAGTTCCTCCTGGGCCAGCACGGCCGTGAACAGGCGCTGCTCCACCCCCAGGCTCGCCAGCTGGGCTTCGATCGCCCGCAGGTGGCCGCCCACGTCCAGGCCGTCGGTTTCCCCGGGCTGGGTCATCAGGTTGCAGATGTACAACCGTGGCGCCTTGCTGGCGCTGATGGCGCTCACCAGCTCGGGTACGAGCAGGTTGGGGAGCAGGGAGGTGTACAGGCTCCCCGGGCCCAGCACGATCAGCTCGGCGTTGGCGATCGCTTCGAGGGCCCGCGGCAGGGCCGGCGGCCGCTCCGGGGTGCAGCCCAGGCGCACGATCGGACAGGGGGCATGGCCGATCTGGGATTCCCCCTCGATCCGCTCGCCGTTCTCCAGCTCGGCCCAGAGGCGCACGTCGGCGTTGGTGGCCGGCACCACCTGGCCCTGGACCGCCAGCACCCGGCTGCTGGCGATGATCGCGGATTCCAGGCTGCCCGTGATCGCCGTCAGGGCGCTGAGGAACAGGTTGCCGAAGCTGTGGCCCTCCAGGCCGCTGCCGGCCTTGAAGCGGTACTGGAACAGGCGGGTGAGCAGGGGTTCCTCCCGTGCCAGGGCCGCCAGGCAGTTGCGGATGTCGCCGGGGGGCTGCACCCCCAGCTCCCGCCGCAGCACGCCGCTGCTGCCGCCGTCGTCGGCCACCGTGACGATCGCGGTGAGGTTGCTGCTGTAACGCTTCAGGCCGCTCAGCAGCGTGGCCAGGCCCGTGCCGCCGCCGATGGCCACGATGGTGGGGCCGCGGTTCAGGCGCCGCTGGGCCAGCAGGGCATCCACCAGCAGGGTGTCCTTTTCCGGGGCCAGGGCCTGCTGGATGGCTCCGAAGCTGCGGCTCTGGCCGAGCCAGATCAGGGCGCCGCCGATCACCAGCACCAGCGGGCCTGTGATCCCCCGCGGCATCACCTGGGTGAGGCGGTTCAGGCCCCAGCGGATCGTCTCGAGGGTCCAGTAGATCGGCTGCAGGTCGGCCCACACGGCGGCCCCCAGCAGGGCGATCACCAGGCCCAGGCCCGAGGTGATCATCCAGCGCTTCACCACCAGGCCCGGCTGCAGCCAGCGGGCCGCCCGCCGAGAGCGGCTCATCAGGTCCTGCTGACGCAGGTCACCGCGGCCCACCCAGCGGGGGCGCCCGGGGCGGGAGCCGCCCCGGCGCCGGCGGGCGTTCGCAGCGGGGCCTCGGACCGTCAAGGGCAGGGCGTGGCGACGCGGCACAGACCAACCGAACTGTACGGATGAAAAGCCCGTCCTGAACCGGCAGGATGGGAGCCGGGCCTCCGGGGCCCACTCGCCGTGGTTCCTTGGCCCTCAGTCAACTCGCGCTGAACGCTCCCCCGGCCTCCCCTCCGGTGGCCCAGATGGAGAACCTCAGCATGCACTGGGGATCCAACCTGGTCCTCGACCGCGTCGACCTCAGCCTCACCCCGGGCGAGCGCCTCGTGGTGGTCGGCCCCTCGGGCTCCGGCAAGTCCACCCTGCTGCGGCTGCTGGCGGGCCTGCAACTGCCCACCTCAGGCCTGCTGCGCATCCACGGCGAACCCCAGACCTACCTTCGCCTGGACCAGCGCCACCCCCCGGACGTGCGCCTGGTCTTCCAGAACCCCGCCTTGCTGGCCTCCCTGTCGGTGCGCGAGAACGTCGGCTTTCTGCTCTACCGCTTCAGCCGCCTGGGGGAGCGGGAGATCGCCGAACGGGTGGACCAGGCCCTGCAGGCCGTGGGGCTGGCGGGCATCGCCGATCGCATGCCTGGCGAGCTCAGCGGCGGCATGCAGAAGCGGGTGAGCTTCGCCCGCGCCCTGATCGAGGACCCCACCCTGGCCTCGGCCCGCACCCCCCTGCTGCTGTTCGACGAGCCCACCGCCGGCCTCGACCCGGTGGCCTGCACCCGCATCGAGGATCTGATCGTGCGCACCTCCCGCATCGTCCACGCCTCCACCCTGGTGGTGAGCCACGTGATGAGCACGATCGACCGCTGCGCCGAGCGGGTGGCGCTGCTCTACGACGGCCGCTTCCGCTGGATCGGCTCGGTCGAGGACTTCCGCGTCAGCACCAATCCCTATGTGGTGCAGTTTCGGAGCGGTAGTCTGCACGGACCGATGCAGCCGGCCGAGAACTGAGCCCATGCGCCGGAGTGTTCGTGAAGCCCTGGTTGGATTTTCCCTGCTGGCGGCGATCGCCAGCGGGCTGGGTCTGTGGTTCTGGCTGCGGGGGATCTCCCTGAGCGGCAACACCTGGACGATCCGCGCCAGCTTCGCCGATGCCGCCGGCCTGGCCGACCGCTCCCCGGTGACCTTCCGCGGGGTGCTGGTCGGCAGCGTGCGCCGGGTCACGGTCACCGATGCGGCCGTTGTGGCCGACCTGGAGATCACCGACCCCAGCCTGCGTCTGGCCCGGCCCCTGGTGGCCCGGGTCGGCAATGCCTCCCTGCTGGGAGGCGACGCCCAGGTGTCCCTGCTGGCGGGCGGCCCGCCCCTGCCGGCCAGCCTGCCGGGCCCGCGGGAGCGGGGCTGCAACAACACCCGCATGGTCTGCAACGGCGGCAAGGTGACCGGTGTCGCCGCGGCCAGCCTCGACACCGTCACCGAATCGGTCCAGAGCCTGCTCAACCAGGCGGAGAAGGAACAGCTCGTCCACCAGATGGTGGCGGCCACCGCCGCCTTCTCCAAGACCGCCAAGGAGACCGAGCTGCTCACCAAGAGCGGCCAGGTCTTCCTGCGCGATGCCCAGGTGCTGGTCACCCAGCTGAACCGCTCGGCGGGCAAGGTGGACCCGATCCTGAGCAACCTCAATCTCGCCAGCGCCGATGCGGCCCGCGCCACCAAGCACGTCGGCAACCTGGCGGCGGCACTGGACAACCCCAGGACCGTGGCCGATCTGCAGGCCACCCTCACCAACGCCAAGCAGCTCACCGACCGCTGGTCGGCCGTCGGCGGCGACGTGAGCAAGCTCACCGGAGACCCGAAGTTCCTGGACGGCATCCGCAGCGTCTCGATCGGCCTGGGCCGCTTCTTCGAGGAGCTCTACCCCGCCGAGGTGGATGCGGCCCGCGACCGCAAGGCCCGCCAGGATGCCCGCCAGCAGGAGGCCAAGACCGCCCGCCAGGCCGCCCAGGACCGGCTCGCCCCCACCGTCAGAAACCGTTGATCGCCTCCAGGGCAATGGCGGCGATGGCCTGGTCGCTCGCCTTGGGCAGCTGCACGTAGCGGCCGCCGGCCGCCTCGGCCAGGTCCTTGCCCATGCCGCTGCCGATGAACTTGCGCTCGGTGTCGATCACCAGCAGTCGCAGCCCCAGGCTCTGGTAGCGGCTGGCCACCTGCCGCAGCTCCTCCTTGAGGTCCACCGGTTCCTCCCCCTCCAGCGCCGGCTGGCCCAGGGAACGGCTCAAAGGCACGTTGCCGCGGCCGTCGGTGATGGCCACCACCACCACCTGGCCCAGGTCGCCGGTGGCCAGGGCGTTCGCCCCCACCCGGGCCGCCTGGGCGAGGCCGTGGGCCAGGGGTGAGCCGCCGCCGCAGGGCATCGACTCCAGTCGCCGGCGGGCGGCGGTGATCGAGCGGGTGGGCGGCAGCAGCACCTCGGCCTGCTCGCCGCGGAAGGTGATCAGGGCCACCTCGTCGCGGTTCTCGTAGGCCTCGGTGAGCAGGCGGATCACGGCCCCCTTGGCGCTCTGCATGCGGTTCAGGGCCCTCGAGCCGCTGGCATCCACCAGGAAGATCACCAGGGCGCCGGCCTTGCGCTGCAGCTGCTTGGCCCGCAGGTCCCCCTCCTCCACGATCACCTTGCGGTGGGGCTCCCGGGCGCGGCGGGCCTTCTGGTACGGCGCGGCGGCCCGCAGGGTGGCGTCGATGGCGATGCGGCGCACGGGACCCCGGGGCAGCATCGGCTTCACATAGCGGCCGCGGCTGTCGCTGAAAACCACCGCCCGGCTGCCGCTGCCGCCGCTCTTGGCTTTCGCCGAGGCGAACACCAGCAGGTCGGGGTCGATGGCGGTGGCCTCCGGATCGAGGAGAAACTCCTCGGGGATCTGGGGTGGGGCCTGGTCCTCCGGGTTGTCCTCCTTGTCGTCGTCCGGCTCGTCCGGCTCGTCGCTGTCCTTGTCCTCCTGGGGCGGCTCCGGCTCCTCAGGGGGCTGCTCCCCCTGGGGCGGCGGGGGTGGCGGCGGTGGCTCCATGGGCTGGTCGGGATCCTGGGGCGGCAACTGAAGGGCCCGCGGGGCGATCACCAGCCGCACCGCCACCTGCAGATCGTCCGCGTCCACCCGGTCACGGCCGGAGAGGGCCGCGTGGGCCCGGGCCACCCGCACCGCGTAGAGCTCGGCCCGGTGCCCCTCGACGCCGCCGCGGATGGCTTCGGTGACCAGGTAGCGGATCTGCTCCCGGTCGATGGTCACGTCCGGCAGCCACTGGCGGGCCAGCAGCAGCTGGGTGGCGAGGGCTTCGGTCTCCTCCTGCCAGCGGGCGCCGAAGGCGCTGCTGGAGGCGCCGTGGTCGAGGGCCGAGCGGGTGATCGCCACCCGCTGGTCAGTGTCGAGCAGCTGGTTCGCCGACAGGGCGATGGCGAAGCGGTCGAGCAGGTGGTCGCGCACCGCCCCCTCCTCGGGGTTGTAGGTGGCGATCAGCAGGCAGCGGCAGGGGTGCGACAGGCTCAGCCCTTCCCGCTCGATGCGGTTTTCACCGGAGCCCACCGCCGCCAGCAGCAGGTTGGTGATGCCATCGTCCAGCAGGTTGAGCTCGTCGACGTAGAGCACGCCCCGGTGGGCCTCCGCCAGCAGCCCGGGCTGGAACACCGGCGCCCCCGCGTTCAGGGAGGCGGCCACGTCCACCGAGCCGATCAGCCGGTCCTCGGTGACGCCCAGGGGCACCTGGATGAAGGGCGCCGGCATCACCCGGGTGGGCAGCAAAGCAGCCGGGTCGGCGCCGCTGGGATCGCCACCCAGTTCGGTGATGCGGCGTCGGGTGGCCCCGTCCCATTCATCGGGCCGGGTGGGATCGGCCTGCAGCAGCCCCGGGCCGTCCGCCAGGTCGATCACGTCGATCGGCGGCAGCAGGGCATGGAGTCCCCGGGCCAGCACCGACTTGCCGGTGCCGCGGCCGCCGGCGATCACCACGCCGCCCAGGCCGGGATCCACCGCCGCCAGCAGCAGTGCCAGCTTCAGGGTGCCGTGGCCGGTGATGGCGGCCAGCGGAAAGCTGCCGGTGGGGGCGGCACCGGCGGGCGCGGCAGGGGACCCGCTGACGACCATGGGGCAGTGGCTGGGTGGGTTGGCCAGTCTCGCCGACCGGGTGGCGGCGGGGGCGGCCCGCTGGCCCCGATACCCTGCCTGGGTGTCAGGCCCCGGTCGGCCGCCGATGACCCGCCGTCCCTCCAACGTTCACGAGCGCTACCACGCCCACGTCTATTTCGGCGCCGCCGAAGCGGCGCAGGCCGCCGCCCTCTGCGAGGCCGCCGGAGCCCGTTTCGGCCTGCCGGTGGGCCGTGTCCACCTCCAGCCGGTGGGACCCCATCCGGTCGGTAGCTGCCAGATCAGCTTCGGCCGTGCGGATTTCGATGCCCTGATCCCCTGGCTCGAGGCCCACCGCGGCGGCCTCTCGGTGCTGGTGCATGGCATCACCGGCCATGATCTGGCCGACCACACCGACCATGCCGCCTGGCTGGGGGAGCCCGCCGCCCTCAACCTGGCGGTCTTCGGCGGCTGAGCCGATGCCTCCCACCCCGACGGCCCAACCGGCTGGCCCCTCTGCGTCCAGCCTGGCCATCGCCATCGGGGCCAACCTCGGTGATCCCGTCGCCACCTTCACGGCCGTGCGGCCGCGGCTGGTGGCGGAGTTGCGCGCCTGGGCGGCGGCCCCCCTGCAGCTGGGCTGGTCGCCCCGGTTCCGCACCCAGCCGGTGGGGGGACCGCCGGGGCAGCCGCCCTACCTCAACGCCGTGCTGCTGGCGCGGCTCGCCGCGGCGCCGGTGCCGGCGGTGTGCTGGCCCGATCCGCTGGCGCTGCTGGAGCGGCTGCTGCGGCTGGAGGCGGCGTTCGGCCGGGAGCGCCGCGAGCGCTGGGGACCGCGTCGTCTCGACCTCGACCTGCTCTGGTGCGGGCCCTTCACCTGCCGCACCCCGGAGCTGGAGCTGCCCCACCCGCGCCTGGGGGAGCGGGCCTTCGTGCTGGCTCCCCTGGCCGCGATCGATCCGGACCTGTCCCTTCCCCTGGCACCCGCCGGAATCCCCCTCACGGCCTCCGCAGCCCTGGCGGCCCTGCCACGGGCCGCCCTGGTGCCGCCCCCCCAGGTGCTGCCGGGAACGACGGGCTGGCCGGAAGGGCCCTGAACCGCGCCCACCGGCCCCCGCCCGTCACACTGGGGGCCCCAATGGCCCGCCCCATGGCTCCCCTGCCGCCCCCCGAGCCCAGCACCCATCTGGAGACCACCGCCGCCCTGCAGGCCCGCAAGGTGCGCTTTGAGCTCAACCGGGTGGTGCTGCCGATCGGCATCGAGGGCACCTATGGCGTGATCCGCCATCCTGGGGCCTCCCTGGCGGTGCCGGTGCTCGAGGACGGCCGGGTGGTGATCCTGCGCCAGTACCGCTTCGCCGTGGCCGGCCGGCTGCTGGAGTTTCCGGCCGGAACCCTGGAGGAGGGGGAGGAGCCCCTGGGCTCGATGCGGCGGGAGCTGGAGGAGGAGACCGGCTACAGCGCCAGCCGCTGGGACCCCCTGGGCGCCATGCACCCCTGCCCCGGCTACTCCGATGAGGTGATCCACCTCTTCCTGGCCCGCGAACTCACCCTGCTCCAGGACCGCCCCCCCGGCGACGACGACGAGGACATGGAGGTGCTGCTGCTGGAGCCGGCCCAGCTGGATGCTCTCCTGGCCAGCGGCGACGAGGCCCTGGATGGCAAAACAGTCACGGCCTGGTACCGCGCCCGCCAGCTGCTCGCACTCTGATGGCCCCGGAGCGCTGGCTGTTCTGGCATCGCCGCGACCTGCGCCTGGCCGACAACCTGGGCCTGGCGGCGGCGGCCGCCGCCACCCCAGCGGTCACCGGCCTCTACGTGCTGGATCCGGCGATCGTGGCCGACCCGCTGATGGCGCCGGCCCGGGCCTGGTTCCTCTGCGAGAGCCTGCGGGAGCTGGCGGCCCGCTGGCGGGCGGCGGGCAGCCGGCTGCTGATCCTGCAAGGCGACCCGGCTTCCCTGGTGCCCCTGGCGGCCCGGGCGGCGGGGGCCGCGGTGGTGGCCTGGAACCGGGAGGTGGAGCCCTACGGCCGCGAGCGCGACCGGCAGGTGGCGGCCGCCCTGCGGGCCCAGGGCACACGGATGCTGGTGGATTGGGACCAGCTGCTGGTGGCGCCGGAGGCGATCCGCACGGGCGCCGGCGAGCCCTACCGGGTCTATGGCCCCTTCCTGCGCAACTGGCGCGGCCAGGTGGAGGGACGGGCCGCCCTCGGCAGTGCCTCGACCGGCGGTCTGGAGCCGGTGGCGGCTCCGGGCGGTCTGCTGGATCTCGATCCCGGCGCCGTGCCGGCAGAGCGCGCTTCCCTGTGGGAGGCCCTGCCCAGGCTGGATGCCGTGCCCACCGCCGAGGCGCTGGGTTTCCACTTCAGCGGCGCCGACCTCTGCCCCTGCCGCCCCGGCGAGGCGGCGGCCCTCGCCCAGCTGCAGGCCTTCGCCGACGGTGGCGTCAACGGAGGGCCCCTGGCCGCCTACGAGCCGGGTCGCAACCTGCCGGGCGAGGCCGGCACCTCCGGGCTGTCCGCCGCCCTGAGCATCGGCACCCTCAGCCCCCGCCAGGCCTGGGCCGCCGCCCAGGGGGCCCGCGCCCTCGCCCGCAGCACCGAGGCCCTGACCTCCATCGGCGTCTGGGAGCAGGAGCTGGCCTGGCGCGAGTTCTACCAGCAGGCCCTGTTCCATTTCCCCGAGCTGGCCGACGGCCCCTACCGGCCCCAGTGGCGCCACTTCCCCTGGGAGGACGACCCGGAGCGGCTGCGGGCCTGGGAGGCGGGGCTCACCGGCCTGCCGATCATCGATGCCGCCATGCGCCAGCTGAACGAGAGCGGCTGGATGCACAACCGCTGCCGCATGGTCGTGGCGTCCTACCTCGTCAAGGACCTGATCATCGACTGGCGCCACGGCGAACGGGCCTTCATGGCCCGCCTGGTGGACGGCGATCTGGCGGCCAACAACGGCGGCTGGCAGTGGAGCGCCAGCAGCGGCATGGATCCCCGGCCCCTGCGCATCTTCAATCCCTCCACCCAGGCGGCCCGGTTCGATCCCGAGGCCACCTACATCCGCCGCTGGCTGCCGGAGCTGGCCCATGTGGCCACCGCCGACCTGATCAGCGGCGAGATCGCGCCCCTGGAGCGGCGCGGCTATCCGGCGCCGATCGTCAGCCACAGGGTCCAGCAGGCCCGCTTCAAGGCGCTGCACGCCGCCCTGCCCCGGGGCTAGGCGACGACGGCTTCGGCCCCCACCAGGCTGCGCACGGCGGCGATGACGCTGTCCTGCTGCTCGGCGCTGAGTTCGGGGAAGATCGGCAGGCTGAGCACTTCGGCACAGAGCCGTTCGGTGACCGGCAGGCTGCCGGGTCCGTAGCCGAGGCAGGCGTAGGCCGGCTGCCGGTGGATGGGGATCGGGTAATAGATGATCGTCGTGACGCCCGCCTCCTGGAGCTGCTGCTTGAGCCAGTCGCGGCAGCAGGCCTCGGGCAGGCCGTAGCTGGCGCTGTCGGCGGCCGGGGTGCAGCGTCCCCCGCAGGCGCTGGTGGGGGCGGGGCAGCGGGGCACCCGCACCACGAACTGGTTCCAGCTGTGGCCCTCCGGTCCGGGCGCCGCCGGCACCAGGCCCGGCAGGCCCGCCAGTTCCCGCTGGTAGCGCTCGGCGATGGCCCGCCGCCGCTCCACCCAGCCGGCCAGGTGGGGCAGCTTCACCATCAGGACGGCGGCCTGCATGGCATCGAGGCGGCTGTTGTAGCCCAGATCGGTGTGCAGGTAGCGGCGGGGCATGCCGTGCACCGCCAGCTCCCGGATCCGCTGGGCCAGCCCGGCGTCGCCGCAGACCACCATGCCGCCGTCGCCCGCGGCGCCCAGGTTCTTGGTGGGAAAGAAGCTGAAGCAGCCGGCGTCGCCCCAGCCGCCCACCGGCCGTCCGGCCCAGCTGGCGCCGCTGGCCTGGGCGCAGTCCTCGATCACCCGCAGGCCGTGGGCGCTGGCGATGGCCGTGATTCGCTCCATGTCCACCGGCCGGCCGAACAGGTGCACCGGCATCAGGGCCCGGGTGGTGGGCGTGATGGCGGCCTCGATCGCCTCCGGCTCGATCAGGTAGGTGTCCGGGTCCACGTCCACGAACACCGGCGTGGCCCCCACGGCGCTGATCGCTTCGGCGGTGGCGAAGAAGCTGAAGGAGCTGGTGATCACCTCGTCGCCGGCACCGATCCCGAGGGCGCGCAATGCCAGGACCAGCGCGTCGGTGCCACTGTTGCAGCCGATGGCATGGGGGACGTCGCAGGCCTCGGCGAAGGCGGCCTCAAAGCCGCTGATCGTGCTCCCCCCGATGTACTGGCCACTGCGCAGGACGTCCAGGACGGCCTGGTCGAGGGCGTCTCCGAGCTGGTGCAGTTGCTCGCTGAGACTGAAGGGGGGCACATGCATGGGGGCAACATTAAGCCTGCGGATCCGACCGCCGCCGCCGCCTCCCTCGAAGATTCAGCCGCCGAACCAGGGGGGCTCGGCGCCGGCCCGCCACTTGATGTTGCAGCCGATCGCCGGCCGCTGCGGCTCCGGCACCGGCCGCCCCTCCAGCAGGGCCGCCAGGGCCGCCCGCAGATCCCGGCCATCGCAGGGCGCGCCGCCGGGACGGCTGCCATCCAGCTGGCCGCGGTAGGCGAGCCGGTGGGCCCGATCGAAGAGAAAGACGTCCGGGGTGCAGGCGGCCCGGAAGGCCTGGGCGACGCTCTGGTCGGGGTCCTGCAGGTAGGGGAAGGTCCAGCCCCGCGCCGCTGCCTGGGCCGCCATCCCCGCCGGCCCGTCCTGGGGATGGCTGGCGGTGCTGTTGCTGCAGATGCCGATCAGGCCCGCCCGCCCCTCCAGGTCGCCCTGCAGCCGGGTGAGTTCCGCCTCCACGTGCTTCACGAACGGGCAGTGGGGGCAGAGGAACAGCACCAGCACGGGGTTTCCGGCCAGGGCGACGGCTTCGAGCGGGCCACCCGTGACGGGCCGCAGTGCGGCCCGCATGGCGTCGAGCGGCAGCGGCGTGCCGAGGGGCAGCATGGTGGAGCTCGTGAGAACCATGGCTGTGCTGCCGCCCTTGCTGCAAAGCGGATGGGGGAGAGCGGGCAAGGATCATCGCCGCCACCGAGCCATCCCCGCCGTGTCGCCACCGTGCCGTCTGCTGGCCCTGCCGCTTCTGGCGGCCGTGCTCGCCGGCTGTGTGCCCGCCGACCAGCGCCCCAGCGGCCGGGTGTACCCCCTGCCGAGACACCAGCCGAACGACGGGCTCGCCGTGGTGAGCCGGCCCGGCGGCGAAGGCCTGCACATCTGGATCGAGACCGACACCGCCCGCCCCGGTGTCTGCCGGCCGCGCTGGCTTCCCGACGCCGCCCGGCTGCAGGGCGGCAATGGTCCCCAGCCCACCAGCTTCGGGCTGGCGCCGCGGGAGGAGTTCTTCCAGGCCCTGGAGCGGGGAACGGTGCGTCTGGCCCTGCGCCGCCAGATGGAGGCGCTCTGCCGCCAGCGGGCCCCCGGCAGCACCTTCCTCTGGGAGCCGCCCCCTCGGAGCGCGGCCGAGTACCGGCCGCCGATGCTGCCCCTGCTGGAGGAACCCGATCTGCTCAGCGACCCGCGGGCGATCCGGCGGGCCGAAAAGCGGCTTCTGGGACTGCCCCTCACCCCCGAGGACCTCGAGGTGCCCGCGGCGACGGACCACGGGGGCTGGTGATGGCCGCCGCCCGAGCGGCTCAGGCCAGGGCCGCGGCGCCCAGGTAGCCCTCCGGCAGCACGAGGGTCCAGACCTCCGGGCCTGGTTCCCCCGGAGCCGGCGGCGTGCCGAACAGCCCCAGCCCCCTGGCCTTGAGGCGCGCCTCCAGCCGGCACCAGGCGGCCAGGAAGGCCGGCTCGCGCTGCTCCTGCGGCAGGCTGCCGATGGCGTCCGATTCCTCCGGCGGCAGACAGCGGCGGGCGATGCCCTGCCACTCCGGCACCGGCCGCCGCTGCTCCACATCCACCCCCACCGGCCGCCGTGGGTGAAAGCCCAGCAGGATCAGGTCCCCCGAGTGGGAGACGTTGAAGCGGGGGGAGAGCCCTTCCCCGTCCGGGCCCGATGGCGGCGGGGTGAGCAGTTCCGGCTTGCCTTTGGGACCCGTCCCCAGCTCGAGGCCGGCGGGGTCGCGTCCCAGCCAGGTCCCCAGGATCAACCGCAGGGCGCCGCGGCCGAGCAGGAAGCGCTCGCCATCCCCCTCGCCCTGCAGCCGGTCCAGACGTTGGCGCTCGCCTTGATTCAGCAGATCCCCCAGGGGGGTGAACAGGGCGCGGGCGTCAGGATCGCGGCGGTCGATCAGCAGCAGCAGGGGAGGCCCATCGGACCCGGCGGTGGGCAAGGGCGGCGCAGCCAGGGCGGGGCCCGTTCGGGGCGGCCAGCGCTGGGGCCGGAGCAGCCCGGGGCCCCCCGCGGGTGGGGGAGAATCGCCGGACTGCATTCCTTCGCCCTCCGGCGCCCTGTTCCCCATGCTCCTTGATCTGCGCGGCAAGAAGGCTCTCGTCACCGGCATCGCCAACAACCGCTCGATCGCCTGGGGCATCGCCCAGCAGCTGGCGGCGGCGGGCTGCGAACTGGGCATCACCTACCTGCCGGACGACCGGGGTCGCTTCGAAGGCAAGGTGCGCGAACTCACCGCGCCCCTGAACCCCACCCTGTTCGAGCCCCTCGATGTGCAGAACCCGGCCCAGATCGAGGCCCTGTTCCAGCGCATCGCCGAGCAGTGGGGAACGCTGGATGTGCTGATCCACTGCCTGGCCTTCGCCGGCAAGGACGAGCTGGTGGGAGATTTCAGCGCCATCAGCCCGGAGGGCTTCGCCCGGGCGCTGGAGGTGAGTGCCTACTCCCTGGCGCCCCTCTGCCGCCACGCCAAGCCCCTGTTCAGCCAGGGGGCCAGCGTGATCACCCTGAGCTACCTGGGCGCCGAGCGGGCGATCCCCAACTACAACGTGATGGGCGTGGCCAAGGCGGCCCTGGAGGCCTCGGTCCGCTACCTGGCGGCGGAGCTGGGACCCGAACAGCAGGTGCGGGTGAACGCCATCAGCGCCGGCCCGATCCGCACCCTGGCCAGCTCGGCCATCGGCGGCATCCTTGACATGATCCACAACGTCGAGGAGAAGGCCCCCCTGCGTCGCACCGTCACCCAGGACGAGGTGGGCGCCACTGCCGCCTTCCTGGCCAGCCCCCTGGCCAGCGGCATCACCGGCCAGGTGATCTACGTGGATGCGGGGTATTGCATCACGGGGATGTGAGTCCCGGCCGGTGGCTCTGACAGCGGGCCTGCAGCGGGCGCTGCCAACGGTTTGAACCTTGTTCAAGCGCCAATCTTCAGCGAAACAGGTGGTTTGATGTTCCGCCACGTGCAAGATGCAACAGCAACGTTTAACCCATATTCTTCTGTTCTGGTTCGGCGACGACTGGGGGATCTACGGCCGCACCTATGAACAGATCGCCACGACGCTGAGCCGTTGTGACCATGTCGAGCGGGTGCTTGTGGTCCTGCCCTCGTCCAAGGGGGAGACGCTTGCCACCTCCTTTCAGACCATCTCCGACAGGCTTGCGGTCGCGCGTCTTTACTGGCGACCGGGTGGCATCAGCCCCTTTCGGCTGCGAAGCCTCGCTTCGCGGCTGAAGCTCCAGCAGGAACGCATCGCCCTGAGGCGACGGATCCGATCGATGGGGTTCCGGGAACGCAACACCCTGCTCTGGTTGTTCCCGCCCCATCCCGTGGTGGATGAACTGGTGCGCCAGGTGCCAGCGGCGGCCCGGATCATCCAGATCGTGGATGATTTCACATTGGTGGATAAGACCGACTGGTACTACCCCTTTGCGGTGGATCAGTATCCGCGCCTCGGATCGATGGCCGACCTCATCGCCGTCACCTCGAAGGCGAACGAACAGAAGTTCTCGGCCCAGGCTCCCTGTGTCCGGATCGATCAGGCCGTGAGTTCGGCGTTTCTGGCGGATGCCGCCGAGTTCACACCCGCCGGCCCCCAGCCGGTTCTGGGGTATGTCGGCACGTTCTGGGATCGCACGGACATCGATCTGCTGCGCAGGATCGCCCTGGAGCGGCCCCAATGCAGACTCCTGCTGGTGGGCCCCGAGCTCAACAGGCGCCTGTCGGACTCGGGCCTGCTCGGCCTCGACAATGTGGAGTGGATGGGGAGCCTTCCCAATGATCAGGTGCCGATGCAGCTGAAGCGCATGGATCTCTGCCTGATTCCCCATCTCGATACGCCCTTCTCGCGGTCAATGAGTCCGCTGAAACTGTTTCAGTACATCGCCAGTGGCAAGCCGGTGGTCTCGTCTGCCGTGGAGGGTCTGGAGCTGGCCGGTGATCTGATCCGGATCGAAAAGGATCCCGACCGCTTCCTGCAGGCCATCGATCAGGAGCTGGCCTCCGACAGCCCGGAGAAGTTCCGCGCCCGCGTGGCCTTCGCCGCCGCCCAGACCTGGGAAAGCCGGGTGGAACGGATCCTGGCGGCCCTGCCGGCTCAGTCCTGAGGCATCGGCATCAGGGCCCCCATCCATTCGATGCTGGTGGTGTGGAGGTTGTAGTACGCCGCCTCCACCTGCAGCCGGCCCGAGCGGAGCCTGTCGGTGAGCATCACGCTGGAATCGACCAGATTGCGGGCGGCGTTGAGGGTGTGACGGCGGCAGGCCTCCTCCAGGTTGTGTTCGCCCCCGAGGCTGAACAGCTCCATGCGCAGCTGGCCCACCACCTGGGCCAGGCTCGGCGTCAGGTTGAGGTCCCGGTCGAAGGCGGCCGCCACCGCACCGCAGGCGGCGTGGCCGAGCACCACGATCACCGGCACCTCCAGGTGACTGACGGCGTACTCGAGCGAGGCGATCGCGGCCACGGTGCTCATCGTGCCGGCATTGCGCACCACGAACAGGTCGCCGAAGCCCGTGTCGAACAGCAGCTCCACCGGCACGCGCGAGTCGGCGCAGCCCAGGACCGCCGCCACCGGCGTCTGGCCCGCTTCCACCTCCAGCATCCGCAGGCGATCGCTGTGGGGATGGAGCACATGGCCGTCGAGAAAGCGCTGGTGCCCGGCGCGCAGCTGATCGAGGACGGCACCCGGACGTTCATGCATGGGTCTCACCCCACCACCCCTGGCCGCCCGGCGCCGTAGCGCTTCACACCATGGGCCCACCGGACCGCGTGGGGCCATGGCGCCGCCGGAGCACGGCCCCGGGGGCTTTGGCATGATTCAGGTCCGGTCCGTCGCCTTCGCTCGCGTGTCCACCAGCCCCCAGCGCACCGGCGAGATCCATCGCGTCACCGGTGAAACCGATGTTCACGTGGCCCTCGATCTCGACGGCACCGGCCGCGCTCAGGTGGACACCGGCGTGCCGTTCCTCGACCACATGCTCCACCAGATCGCCAGCCACGGTCTGCTGGATCTGGCGATCACCGCCAGGGGCGACACCCACATCGACGACCACCACACCAACGAGGACGTGGGAATCGCCCTGGGCCAGGCCCTGGCCCAGGCCCTGGCCGACCGCCGCGGCATCCGCCGCTTCGGCCACTTTCTGGCGCCCCTGGATGAGGCCCTGGTGCAGGTGGCCCTCGACTGCTCCGGTCGGCCCCACCTCACCTACGACCTGGCCATCCCCGCCCAGCGCATCGGCACCTACGACACCGAACTGGTGCGGGAATTCTTCGTGGCGGTAGCCAACAACGCCGGCCTCACCCTGCACATCCGCCAGCTGGCAGGGGTGAACTCCCACCACATCGTCGAGGCCGGTTTCAAGGCCTTCGCCCGCGCCCTCGACCAGGCGGTGGAGATCGATCCCCGCCGCGGAGGGGCGGTGCCCAGCAGCAAGGGGGTGCTGGAACGCGCCGGCCATGCCGCTGACTGACCGGTGCGCCGCCAGTAGCATCAAGTGATCTGCGTACGCACCATGCGTCCTCTCCTTCTGCTGGTGGCCGGTTTCACGGCCGCCCTTGCCGTGGCTGCTCCGGCCCGTGCCGCCGACTGCCTGCCGAGCCTGGTCGAGGCCGCCCCCTGTGCCGTGACCCAGCCCCCCTGCCCGGTGGTTGAGCTGCCCTGCGAGGCCTGAGGGCGCGACGGTCGCCCACGCCTTCACACTCCGTTACGTGATAATCGGGACAGCGCATGGCGCTGTTCTTCCCGTGGGCTGATCCGATGACCGTTGCCTCCCCCGCCGCCGCGGCCACCCCTGCCTACGACCGCGCCGACTGGGCCAGTTCCTTTCGCAACGTCAGCGTTGAGCTCAGCGACGAGCCCTTGGTCGCCGCCCGTGGCGCGATCCCGGCCGAGCTGAGCGGCACTCTCTACCGCAACGGCCCCGGCCGGCTTGAGCGCGGTGGCCACTGGGTCCACCATCCCTTCGACGGCGACGGGATGATCACGGCGCTGCGCTTCGACGAGGGTGGTGTCCGGCTCAGCAACCGCTTCGTACGCACCGAGGGTTGGCTCGCAGAAGAGAAGGCCGGCAAAGTGCTCTATCGGGGCGTGTTCGGCACCCCCAAGCCCGGCGGTCCCCTGGCCAACGCCTTTGATCTGCGGCTCAAGAACATCGCCAACACCCATGTGGTGCGACTTGGCGACCAACTGCTTGCCCTTTGGGAGGCCAGCTCCCCCCATGCCCTCGATCCCCTCAGCCTCGAGACCCAGGGCCTGACCCTGCTGGACGGGGTGCTCAAGCCGGGCGAGGCCTTCAGCGCCCACCCCCGCTTCGATCCGGGCCACCACGGAGCACCCCGCATGGTCACCTTCGGGGTGAAGGCCGGCCCCCGCAGCACCGTGCGCCTGATGGAGTTCGCCGCCGACGGCCCCGGGGCCGGCACCCTGCTGGCTGACTCCAGCCACAGCTTCGCTGGCTTCGCCTTCCTGCACGATTTCGCCATCACCCCCAACTGGGCGGTGTTCCTGCAGAACGCCATCGACTTCAACCCCCTCCCCTATGTGCTCGGCCGCAAAGGGGCCGCCCAGTGCCTGAAGTCCCGGGCCGGTGCCCGGGGCCAGTTCTGGCTGATTCCGCGCCAGGACGGCGCCTTCGCCGGCCAGGAGCCGCGGCTGCTGGAGGCGCCAGAAGGCTTCGTGTTCCACCACCTCAACGCCTGGGAGGACGGCGATGCGGTGGTGGTCGACAGCATCTTCTACGCCGACTTCCCCTCCATCGGCCCCGACCAGGACTACAAGGAGGTCGACTTCGACCGCATCCCCGAGGGCCTGCTGGAGCGCTGCCGTCTCGATCTGGCCAGCGGCACGGTCACGGCCACGCGGCTGAGTGAGCGCACCTGTGAATTCGCCATGGTGGCTCCGGCCCGGGTGGGGCTCGAAAGCCGCTATGGCTGGATGGCGGTGGCCGAGCGGGAGCGCGGCAACGATCCCCTGCAGGCCCTGATGAAGCTGGATCTCGCCAGTGGCGAGTCCCGTGTCTGGAGTGCGGCGCCCCGTGGTTTCGTCAGTGAGCCGATCATGGTGCCCCGTCCCGGCGCCACAGCCGAGGACGACGGCTGGGTGCTCGGCCTGGTCTGGAACGGCGCCCGCAGCGCCAGCGATCTGGTGGTGCTCGATGCCGCCTCGATGGCCGAGGTGGCCGTGCTCGAGCTTCCCCTGGCCATCCCCCATGGCCTGCATGGCAGCTGGGTGGCGGCCTGAGGTGACTGCTGAACAAAGTCATTCCGGCCGGGGGAGAATGACCTGTCAGCACTCAGAAAATACGCGGTCAGAAGGAGTCGGACAGGATCGTCAGCTCGCATTAGTGGGGGCTATCACGGCCGCAGCCGGATCTCGCGCTGATTGGCTGATTATCACCGGATGCGGCCCTTGACTTGAGGCGGCCGTCCCTCGATTCTTCCGGAGCAAATCCTGCTGGCTGCCCCAAAGTTCAACTCATTTCTGAGCTTTAGACAAGCCTAAGTGGATGGCAATTTGTCGGGTGTGGGTGTACACTATCTCTCTGGTGTGGATGGAAGAAGTCGACGACGTTCTATCTCTATCCAATGTGGAAATACGTTTGCTTCACTTCTTTCAAGGGCAAGATGAGGGGCATAAGTGATTTCAGTGATCGGCTGTTCTCCAAACAGATCCATCGCTCCTGCAGCGAAGGGGAAGCTCGGCTGGTCCTGCAAGTCAGGCAGCGACGTAGGCCTGTACCTCAGCTCTTCATCCAAGGGCAACCTTCACGATCATTCCGTTGCCAGTGAGGTGACCCAGCGGATCGTGATGGGGAGCATGCGGCAGCAGTCTGCATGGCGTATTGGTTCAATGGGGTGCGCCAAAAGACCCTGGCAGCCGAAATGGCTATGCCATCACAGAGTTTGAGACCGACATCCGCTTTACCGAGATCACACCCAGTTGCCCAGAACATTCAGGCATGGAACCACTTCCCCATCAAGGACGGTAGCGTTCTCCATGGGGATTCTGTCTATTCCTAGAACGCCGTGAAGGAGATTGACGCCTTGAATAAGCTCCACTTGACTTGATTTATGACTCAAGTGAACAAGCTGCTGTACTGCAGCAGCTGAAGGCCAAATGCCGATCACCGGTGTTTCGTCTGGAGGGGGTGGCTACGGCCTGATCCGCCCGACCAAGTTGCTAATCCAGTGGGATGCCATTCACGAAGCTGCCTGCGCGGGATGATCAAATGAGATCAATCTAAGTGACCCGGGTAGAGACAACCTTAAGCAAAATCGGCTTTGCTCTACCTGCTTGCCGGGGGTGCTTCCCGTGGCAAGCCAAGTCCGAATACGGCGTGCTGGCCCCAGATTGGCAACTATCTCAAGAGTCTTCTGTGCAATTCGCTTGGGTTAGGTCATGGGCCGAGCGATGAAGTTGGTCGCGCTGGCTGATAGAAATCTTTCCAAGCTAAGAGGGTTTGAGGGGGAGTGAGGATCCAAGGGGAGATCGTAGATGCCCATGAGTGAAGCTGAGAGAAGCTTGAATATCTCCAGTCTTCCATTGTCCTTGTGCGATTCGAATATGATCCAGGGCCTTCGCTCTGCGAGCATTCTCTGCATCCCACGTAAAACAGATGCCTCGTGACCCTCGGTATCAATCTTTATCAGAATTCTGCCTTGCTTAATCTTCTGGATCCAGTCATCTAGTGTTGTTTGCTCGACATCCTCCGTAACCAGCTGTTCGCCAGCGTCCAGTTTGTTCCTTTGATCAGGGTTGGTCGCTCCCAGCCAAGGCTGCGTCGGAGGGTAGCTGAGTCTGATCGGTTCAGACTGCTCCCCCACTGCCAAAGGAAGAAGATTGGGCTTGAGATGGTTGCGCTTGCACACATCCAGAAAATACTGGTGACAGATGCGATTCGGCTCGAAAGTAAACGTATCCTTGACGCCAAGGGCTAGCATCATTATGGAATGTGTTCCATAGTTTGCTCCGATATCAAGGAAGATATCTGGTTTGTAGGCATCTGATCTGATCAGATGAATGTAGGTGTCCTTGACTTCGATGTCATTTCCAAGAAAGGCCAGTGCTAAGTTCCAGTGGAGCCAGTAGCTTCCTTTTGTCAAGGGAAGGACGAGTTGAATATCCTCAATCTTCAGATTCCAGCGGCCGTCGGTCTGAATGGATCTCCCGGTTCGGAAGACTTTAGCGAAATGATGATATAAACTGACTTTTTGATCCCGGCTGAGACGACTGTAGATTGTGTTGAATAAGCTCCTTGACCAGCGGTTGCCGACCATTGCCTTGACGCTTCTACGCGCGATGGGCCATATGATTTGAGACTTTATCCTGCGTAGGCTATGTTGAAGTTTCGCATTCACAGGCATCAACATGCTGTTGTTGATTGGATTATATACTGCCCCATGACTTTTGCTTGATCTTGATTTTTGCTGGTGTTGGCCCGTTGGATGCCCATGGCATCCTCCCCCGGTGGCGAAGGGATCTCTGGCGATTGCCTGTGGCCAGTTCGTGCTGATTCCGCGCCAGGATGGCGCCTTCGCCGGCCAACAGCCGCGGGTTCTGGAGGCGCCGGAAGGGTTCGTAATCCACCACCTCAACGCCTGGGAGGACGGCGACGCGGTGGTGGTCGAGCAACTTCTACGCAGATTTCCCCTCCATCGGCCCCGACCCTGCCGGCCCTGATGAAGCTGGATCTCGCCAGCGTTAAATCACGGGTCTGGAGTGCGGCGCCCGGCGGCCTCGTCAGTGAGCGGACCATGGTGCCCCGTCCCGGCGCCACGGCCGAGGATGACGGCTGGGTGCTCGGCCTGGTCTGGAACGGCGCCCGCAGCGCCAGCGATCTGGTGCTGCTCGATACCGCCTCGATGCGCGAGGAAGCCGTGCTGTTCTGGGGTCGGCTGGGAATTAGCGCCGCAGCAGCCCTCTCGCTCTGCGCGCCACCTTCCGGGCCAGGTTGAGCAGGGGCCAGAGCAAGGAGAAGGGTAAGGGCTGGCGGATCAGCGGGGTTTCGGCCTTCCGGTAATCCCTGTAAAGCCGCCGGTGGGCATCCGGGTCGGCCGAGCCATCGAAGAGGCTGTACCGCAGGCCGATCTCCTCGCTGCCGGTCAACCGCCGGTGGGGATGGCCCGCCAAGATCCGGTGGATGGTCTGCGTGTAGACGACCGGACCTGTGGTGCAGATCACCGCCTCCCAGGGATTGGTGAGGGCGAAAGGATTGAAGTGATTGATGTTGCTAAGCACCGCAGCGATCACGGCGGCCAGATAGGGGTGGCCGGGGGAGGCGATGACGTGCCACTGCTGGAATTCGCCGCCCGGGATGGCTGCCAAGCTCCGGTGGGTGCCCCAGCCGGCATGGGGACTGCCGGGCGCATGGTCCCATTGGCTCAGCAGGAAGGCATCATCGTCGCGCAGCACCTCGGAGAGCGGCCGGGTGACGTGGACCTTGACGTCCAGATAGACACCGCCGAAATGGTAGATGCACAGATAGCGGAACAGATCGGCCCGGGCCGCACCGTAGGCAGGATCGATCCGCCGATAGCGGGCCAGAATCGCTTCGCCGTAGGTGTCGGCGATGAAGCGCTCACGATCGCGATCGTCGTAGAAGCGATAGCTGAAGTCCGGGTTGAGGGCTTCGATCGCGCGGCAGTTCTCCTCCAGCACAGCCGGCATTCGGCTCCTGGTGCTGAAGGTCTGGTGGATGATCCTGGGGATGCCGAGGCTGGCCGGAGGATGGGAGGCCAGGGACGCCCCTGAAAGCAGCCATGCGCTGGCCCGGTTCACCCCGCTCCGCACCTGCGTCGTCTCCCCCATCGTCCAGCTGCGACACGACCGGGCCGGCCTCAGCCGCGCGAGAAGCGGCTGAAGGTGGCGGGGGAGAAAGTATGGCCTTCGGAGAGCGCGATGGCGACCACGGCATCGTTGTCGGCTGCCGCATCCACACGGGCCTTGAGGGCAGGATCGGCCGCCACCTTGGCAAGGAAAGCGGTGAGCTGGGATTTGGACATGGGACCATCGGCTACAGATCCTCTCTGTCCTACTCCATTCCGGGGCGCGACCCGGAGCCAGATCTCTCGTTCCGTTTCTGCCATGGCCTGGTTCATCAAGACCGAGACCTTCCTGCTCCCCCATGAGGCGGTGATTGTCCACCTGCAGGAGCACCGCCTCTGGGTGGAGGGGCTCCGCCGGGAGGGCCGCAGGATCAGCAGCGGCTACCTGGTGGACGACCAGGGGCAACCCGGTGGCGGCGGTTTGCTGCTACTGGAGGCTCCGGACCATGATGCGGCCCTGGCCCTGGTGCGGCAGGATCCGATGGTCATCAGTGGATGCGTCCACTGGCAGCTACAGGGGTGGCTACCTGCTGTGGGGAACTTGGAGGTGCGCTGACATGCGTGCTAGCGATACAGGCTGGAAGGGTCCAGCCCAAGAGCCTGAGCAAGTGCTTCTCTTGATTGCATGTTGATTGACTCTGCTGTTTTTGTCGCCAGTGAACCATCCCTCATGGCTGAGATTGGATCCGCAAGTCTGGAGATCACGCCTTCGGCAAACTCTTCCTTTGAATTGGCGATCAGAATTCCTTGTCCATGATAAGCATCAAGTCCGCTGGAGCCGCATGTGGTTGAAACGACGGAGCGTCCGAATGACAAAGCTTCAACCGTCTTGATCTTCAACCCAGTTCCCAAGCGTACGGGGTTGATGGCGAAGAGGATCTGAAGATAGAATTGGGACAGTGATGAAACATTGCCAATGGGCTTGACGCCTGCGCTTTCAGAGATTTCATTGCCGGCAGAACCTGCGATCAAAAAAGTAGCATTGGGTTGCTTGACTCTGATGAGCGGCCAGACGTCGCGCAAGAACCAATGTAGACTTTCCAGGTTGGCCGAGCTGTCGGATGCGATGTAGCCAAAGGTGCTGAGGGCGTCCGGATGAAAATCCAATGGGCGGATGTCTGTGAAATGTCCAACGGTGAAGACGGACCGTTTGCCATGGGTAAGCCTGGCAAAGAATTCAGATTCTTCGTGCTGAATTCCCAGAATATGGTTGGCCCTGAGGAGGCCTCTGCGTTCGTCTGCTTTGTAAATGGAGTACCACCAGGACTTTGTTTCTTCATTGCTTGCGATATCGTTTCTGCAGGTGAAGATGTCATGACAGTCGAGAATCTTTAATGTTTTGGCCGGAAAAGAGTCCAAAAAGCCGGATGCGAACACATAGGCAGCAACAACTCGCGTGTAGTTCTGTTCTTTCTGAAGCCTCTTGGCCTGTTTCTTCCAGTCGGGGTGAAACCACCCATCCAGACGGTGAATTCCTTTGCTATGTCTTTCACGGCCTCTGCGAGTAAGTCGCAGTAGAAGATGTCTGACTTTGCTGATAGTCACGCTCCATCTGTTGGCGGTGCGTTGATTCCAAAGAAAGTCCTGGGCCCATTGGTCAACAAACTTGTGCGTTGCATCCCTTGCCTCCGGAGACAGTCGTGCCCATGTAGTTTCATCTGGAATCTGAGCCCAGGCAAAATGCACCTCCAATCCCATGCGCCGGAATTCTTGCAGAAGGGTTTGTAATCTTGTCCTGTTTCCACTATGCGGCGGTCCGCAGCCAATCGGAGATATCACAAGCACCCGACGGTCGGGGTTGGAGCTAGCTTCGACTGGAGTGATGCGCCTTCTGATCAATTGAAGAGTCATTGAACGACGAGTCCCGCGAATGACAATTGAGTGGCCACTAGTGGGGCATGGAGTTGTCGGCTAAATCGATGGTGAGGATTTGGATAGGGCATTTGCCTCAATTGCATCGATTGTGACCATATGTCTCTACCTGGGAGACAAAAGCCGATCCAGTTCTGATCTGAGAATGTTTATGGGCACAATGATATCTGCACGCTTAATGGGGACCCAAGTGGATAGCGGCCCAGGCTCGCTGCCCATCACTCGAGCATAATTCAGTTGGCATATATTTGCAAGACCGCTGAAATAGGGAGGAGAGTAGTTGCGAGGGGCGAGCTCCAAAAGGGTTGTACCGGGCGCGCTGAACACTGCATTGGCGAGGCTGGCACCGTGGATACCTAGCAGAAGATTCGCGGAGGAAGCAAAGCGAACCTGATCAGAAAAGGAATAGGAGCCACAATCGATGCATTGAACTCCATAGTTCTCCAGAACAGAATAAACTTCCTTTGCGTTCACAATTTTCCTCGAGGAAGGAAATGGACGATCAAAAAAGATCGGCGATGACGGTGTCGTATGTGAATCTCGAAGCTGACGCAGAAAGTCAATAGCCCATGGAGTGTAGGTGCGATTCGCACAGGGTATGGTGGTCAACACAAGTTCTTCAGCCCAGTAGCTCTTGCCTGGGCTTATCCCGATGATTTTCTGGGGGGGGATGCCTAGGAGAGATAGTGAATCGCATTGAAATGGCTTGATCGGACCCTTGACGAGAACGTTGTCAATCTCATCTATGCGGATGCATTCTCCAGCGATTCTCAGGATTGGAAGGTACTGCAATACCCAATGAAAATAATTGTCGCTCCACGGCCCAGTGAGACATAGAGAGCGTCCATTGATGATGACTGACTCGCCATGAATGTCGTCACGAAGCTGGGCCTGACGGTGATTTTGCATCTCTGTGGAATCAAGCGTATGACCCTCTGAGCGCTCACGCCATCTCCCACAAAGGTAGTGCCCATTGTGCAGAATAGAATCTCCGCTATTGACGAGTACTCCATTCTGGATGATTATCTGACCCTGAATGGATTCAATATTGGCGTGGAGAGCGTGATCTTTAGGCCCGATGCCTGCTGAAGGGCCACGGTTCGTGGCTTGGAGTCGTACCGCGTTGAAGTTCACCTGTTCACAGGGCAGTTCACTAGTGTTCGACTTCCGACTCCGGCGTACCAGTCCTCCGAGGTACGCATATGCAGCTATTGTGTAGTTTGTCAGCAGAAACCTATATCCATGGGTCTGTTCCTGGCTGGCTCTCCAGAGCGATGCCCAGAGCCGATGACGGATTGCCAGGGGTAGACGGACAAGGTTGGCAAGGGTGGACATCATGGCCGTTGCAACGCTGATTCGGCTACCTGGCTGCTTAGGCTGCTTTTCGACAAGGCTTACGGGGTTGACGATACCCTCGTTTGCCGGGCTTATCCACCGGAACTTATCATGAAATCTTCGCTTCGGGCGTGCTGTGCAAGCCTTCTCCTGATGACTGCCATTGTGTTGCATTCTCTGCAGTGGAGCTGAAAGCTTCGCCTGGCAGGCTCCATCGCCTATCCTTCGTTGCCCGTTCAGCGGTGTTGTTGATGTTCTTGAAATGCCACTGATTGGATTTCAGTACTGGCAATGCCGCCGGCCCGTACGCTGGATGCGACCTTCGTTGGCGAAGGAAGGTATCTGCGCAGCTCACACCCCCCAGAAGATCACATTGTCAATGCTTAGATGTCAGGGTAGTATCGCGATGACTGGCGATAGTGGCGGGCATTGGTAAGCATGTTTCAATGGGCCAGGAATCAGCAACGTAGGTTCCTGTCAGGACAGGGCAACTCGCGGCAAGTTGACGACAGCAATTCAAAATCTCCCCTTCGCCGTGTTTTTGTGGTCGGTCTGGTGGGCCCATCCAGACTTGCATGCTTTGCGGCCTTGCGTGGGTTTTGTGATGTCACAGTCATCTCTCCGGCCCTGACGCTGGCCGGCTGGATCCCGTTCCCACTGCCAGGGCGCAGGGGCCGATGCGAGCTTCCGCGCGGTGCCTTTTCCCACCGTCGCTGGCTCGTCCGACTTTTGGCTCCTTTCGTGGAGCATCGTCTTGAGAAATCCTACGGCCTTGGCGATGTCGTTATCATCGCTGATCCATCTTTCTGGCCATTCGCTATCCACTACCGACGGCTCGCTCCTGTTGTTGCGTATTATGTGTTTGATGACTACGCCGCCTATCCCTTTGTTCGATTGGACCAGGAGCTGCTCGTCGCTAGGCATGTCGACCTTGTGTTTTCCGTTTCCCGAAGAATTGTCGATGTTCTGCAACGACGATGCGGATTTCAGCTCCCACCTGTCCATGTCATTCCCAACGGCTTTCCTGGCTCGTGGCTCCCACCATCCCTGCCCTCAGAAAGGCAGAGATTTGCTGACCCGTTATCGGAAGACTTCCGGCCATTGATTGGGATCATTGGCGTCATCAGTTCACGTGTCGATCTACTGCCAATCCTGGCAGCCCATAATGCTCTTCCAGCCTTGCGCTGGCTCTTCATCGGGCCCGTCTACAAGGATGTTCCCGGTCTCGCTGATTTGCAGCGCAGCCCGCGCTGCCGCTTCCTCGGCGCCCTGCCCTACGAAACGCTTCAGCCCTATTTCGCCACCCTCGATGCGGCCGTGCTGCCCCTCACCGACGGCGACATCAATCCCTGCAGCAGCCCCGTCCGGTTCTTCTCCCAGCTGCCCACCGGCCAGCCGATCCTCTACACCGGCACCTGCGCCCAGATCGCCGAAACGCCGCATCTGGCCGATCACTGCGCCGATGGCCAGGCCCTCACGGCCACCCTTGAGCGCCTGGCCGCCAGCGGATTCCAGGACGGCCGTGCCGCTGAGCGCCATCGGTTTGCCATGGGATGCACCTGGGAGAAGCGGGCTGCGGCGATCGCCCGGTCCCTGGCGGAGGCACTGGAGGCCCGCTCCCGCACCCCCGCAACCCGTTAGGGAGCCGTCGGTGTTGCTCCGGTGCCGCCCAGCAGCTCCCGCAGGCCCGGCTCCAGCCGGCCGAAGGCCCGCCCCCGGTGGCCCAGTTGGCCCTTGAGGCCCTTGTCCATTTCGGCGTAGCTCAGGCCCGTCTCCGGCACCAGGAACACCGGGTCGTAACCGAAGCCGCCGCTGCCCCGCGGGGCCTCCAGGATCTCACCGTCGCAGCGGCCCTCCACCTCCAGGAGGATCGCTCCGCTGGGATCCGCCACCGCGAGGGCGGCCACGAAGGCCGCCCGGCGGTCCGGGGCCAGGCCCTGGGCGCGCCGCTTCCGGTCGGCCTCGCCCAGCTCCTGCAGCAGCCGGGCGATCCGGGCGGCGTCGCTGTCGGCGTAGCGGGCTGAATGGACCCCGGGGGCGCCGCCCAGGGCCGCCACCGCCAGGCCCGAGTCGTCGGCCAGGGCCCAGTGGCCCGTGGCCCGGGCCACCGCCTCGGCCTTCAGCCGGGCGTTGGCGGCGAAGCTGCTGCCCGTTTCCTCCACCTCCAGGGCCTCGGGCTGGGGCCGCACCTCCAGGGCCAGGCCGGCCAGCAGGTGCGAGAACTCCCGGATCTTGCCGGCGTTGCCGCTGGCGATCACCAGCACGGTGGGCGCCACCTCAGGCTGCGATGGGGCGGCCATCAGATGCTCTCCGCCAGCTGGCGGGCCCAGCCCAGCACCGCCTGCACACGGTCGGCGTCGGGGGCTTCGCAGTAGAGGCGCAGCAGGGGCTCGGTGCCGGAGAAGCGCAGCATCAGCCAGTGGCTGGGGCCCATCCGCAGCTTGACGCCATCGGTGCGGTTCACCTCCAGCACCGTCGCTCCGGCCACCTGCTGCGGCGGATCCTGGGCCAGCAGCGCCTCCAGCCGGCGGCGGCTGGCCATGTCCGGCAGACGCAGGTCGAGGCGGTCGTAGACGCTGGCGCCACCGCAGCGCTCCTGCAGCGCCGCCAGCCGGGCCCCGAGGGGCAGCCCCCCCTCCACCAGCGCCTCGATCAGCAGCAGGGCCGCGAACAGGGCATCCCGCTCCGGCAGGTGGAGGCCGAAGCCCACCCCGCCCGATTCCTCTCCGCCCACCAGCACCTCGCTGCCGAGCATCTCGGCGGCGATGTACTTGAACCCCACCGGCATCTCGATCACCTCCCGGCCCAGGTCGGCCGCCACCAGGGCCATCAGATCGGAGCCGCTCACGGTCTTGACGACCCGGCCCCCCAGCCCGCGGGCCCGGGCCAGGTGGTCGATCAGCAGGGGCATCAGCAGCTGGGTGCTGCAGAAGCGGCCCTGCTCGTCCACCGCGGCGATGCGGTCACCGTCGCCGTCGAACACGATCCCCACCGCCGGCCGACCGGCGGCCGTGGCCTGGCGCACTTCGGCGATCAGCTGCTCCAGGTAGGGCGCCAGCGGCTCGGGCGGGTGGCCGCCGAACAGGGGATCCCGCTCCCCCCGGATCTCCCGGATCACGCCGGCGGCGGCCCCCGCCTCCCCCAGCAGGGCCGGCAGCCCGCCGGCGGCCGAGCCGTGCATCGGGTCGACGATCACCTGCAGGCCGCTGGCGGCCAGGCCCTCCACTAGGGCTGCGGCGTCGATCTTGGCGCCGAGCCCCGCCAGGTAGGTGCCCATGGCATCGAACCGTTCGGTGTCGCCGGGGATCGGCACCGTCAGGCCCCCGGCCGCCAGGCGCCGCTCCACCCGGGCGGTGAAGTCGCCCTCCACCGAGCCGCCGAAGGGCCCCTTGATCTTGAGCCCCAGCCATTCCGGCGGGTTGTGGCTGGCGGTGATCACCAGGGCCCCGAGGGCACCCCGCTCCACCACCGCCCAGCTGCAGGCCGGGGTGGGAACGGGGGTGGCGGCCAGCAGGGGCACCAGATCGGCCCCCCGCACGGCGGCGGCGATGGCTTCGGCCAGCTCCGGGGCCAGGAAGCGCCGGTCGTAGCCGATGACCACCTCCCGGCTGGCGAGCCCCTCCGGGGCGCTGGCGGCCAGTTCCCGGGCGGCGGCCGCCGCCACCGGCAGCAGGCGCTCCATGGTGATGTCCACCCCGAGGATCCCCCGCCAGCCATCGGTGCCGAAGTGGATCGGTCCGGCCTCGAGGGGGAGGGGGGCGGAGGCCATGGGCGGCTTGGAGGCGAGGGAGGGCAGGCCGGTCGTAGCAGGCCAGCCGCTGCCAATGGCTGGGGCGGGTGCCGGCCTGATGGCAGGCCACCGGCCCCCCTAGCCTGCATCCCATGCCCCAGACCCCGGACGTCGCCTCCCCCGGATCCACCGTGCTCACCGACCGCCTGCTGCGCAGCTGGGTGCGCTGCCGGCGGCGGGCCTGGCTTGATCTGCACGGCGCGCCCCAGGAGCGGCTGTGGAGTGCCCACCGCGCCCTGGCCCTCGATGACCAGCTGCGCAGCTTCCAGAGCCTGCTGCCCCAGCGCCCCGGCCATGGCGAGGCCGCCTGCCACGACGGGGCGGCCGGTGTGGTGGGCCTGCGGCTGGCGGGAACCGGCCCCCGGGGCCTGCGCCTGGAGGCCCACCCGAGCCTGCTGGAGCGGGTTGAGGAGCCCAGCCGCTGGGGCGCCCACGGCTACCGGCCGGTGCTGGCCCGCCAGGGCCGGCGCCTCACCCGGGAGCACCGCCTGCAGCTGGCCCTGTGGGGGCGGTTGCTGGCGGAGCACCAGCGGGCCCCCGTGCCCCATGGGCTGGTGGTGGCCGGTGCCGACCGGGGGCTGGAGCGGGAACGGCTCGCACTCGGCCCTTCCCTGCAGCGCCAGCTCGACGAGAGCCTGGAGCGCCTGGCCCTCGACCTGGCCCGCAGCGAGCCGCCGCCCCTGGTGAGCGACCGTAAGAAATGCACCCTCTGCAGCTGGCGTGGGGCCTGCGATCGGGTGGCCACCGCGGAGGGGCACCTGAGCGAGGTGAGCGGCATCGGCGGCAAGCGCCGCGAGCTGCTGCTGGAGCTGGGCATCACCAGCCTTGACCAGCTGGCGGCCGCCGATCCGGATCGTCTGGCCGAGGACCTGGCCGTCCACAGCGAGCAGCACCGGGAGGTGGCCCCCAAGCTGGTGGCCCAGGCCAGGGTGCAGCACCAGGGCACGCCCCGGCGCAGCGGCGAGGGGACCGGCCCCGCCCTGCCGGAGCTCTCGGCGGCGCCCGGGGTGCTGCTCTACGACATCGAATCCGACCCCGATGCCCGCGACGACTTCCTCCATGGCCTGGTGCGGCTGGAGCGCGGCGCGGACGGCCTCTGGCCCGGGGCGCCGGGGCCGGGGGAGAGCCTGGGGAACTACCAGCCCCTGCTCGCCCTGCAGGAGCACGGCGAGGCCCGGCTCTGGAGGCGGCTGAGCACGCTCCTGGCCCGCTACCCCGACTGGCCCGTCCTTCACTACGGCGAGACCGAGTCGGTCTCCCTGCTGCGGCTGGCCGAGCGCCAGGGGGCCAGTGAGCGGGAGCGGGAACGGTTGCGGGCCCGGCTGGTGGATGTGCATCAACGGCTGCGGCGCCACTGGCTGCTGCCGGTCAACAGCTACGGGCTCAAGGCCGTCGCCGGCTGGCGGGGTTTCACCTGGAGCCAGAAGGGGGTGGACGGCGCCCGCTGCCTGCTGTGGTGGCGCCAGTGGCGGGAGGGCTCCGGCGGGCCGCGGCGTCCAAGCCGGCGGGCCCTGGGACGGAAGCTGCAGCGGATCTTCCGTTACAACCAGGACGACAGCCTGGCCACCTGGGCGGTGGTCCGCTGGCTGCTCGATCAGGACGCGGCCTTGCCACCCGGCCCCACCGGCGGCGGCTGAAACGCCTCCGGCAGCGAAAGGCTCAGGGGCAACCCCGGGGCCGGGCCGGCCCTCAGCTGGCTCTCCTGCAGCCAGGCCTTGCGCACCAGGGCCAGGCCGATCCAGCCCCCGTCACCGGGGAGTTCCAGGCTGGAGGTGATCACCCCGGCGCGTCCCCCTGCCCCGTCCTGCAGGGGCGTGCCGGCAGCCAGGGCCCCCGCGGCGGCAGCCTCGTCGGGGACAGCCGTGGCCCACCAGCGGCGCAGCTGCTGCTTCACGCCGTCGTAGGTGGCCAGCTTGGCCAGGGTCTCCTGGCCCACGTAGCAGCCCTTGCTCAGGCTCACCCGCCCCGCCAGCCCCAGCTCGAAGGGGTTGATCTCCTCGTTGATCTCCCCCGGCGCCGCCGGCAGGCCCTGCTGGAGTCGCCAGCGTTCCGCCTCCAGTGGCTCCAGGGGGCGCCGTGCGGCCAGTGCGGGGGGCAAGGGGGCCTCGGCGGGGAGCAGCAGGATGTCCCCCAGCCGCCAGCCCGGCGATCCCTCCAGCGGCGCCCAGGTGCCGGCGGGCAGGGACTCCAGCTCCGGTGCCCCCAGCGGCTGGTGCAGGACGGCCGCCGTCACCGGACCCAGCCGCACCTTGTCGGCGGGGAACAGTACCCGGTCGAGGGCGGTGCGCACGGCCCCGGGATCCCCGTCGACGATCACCAGCCAGGCCCCGGCGTCGTCCACCAGCACCTCCGCCACCGCCCGCAGCCGGGCCGTGGGGCTGATGCAGCAGGTGCCGAGCCACTGGCCCGGGCGGGCCCCCTCCAGGGCCTGGCTGGTCTGGCCGTGCAGCACCCGCAGGGTGTCGGGACCGTCGAGCCGCAGCAGGCCCACCGGCCGCGACCAGCGGCTCCCCTCCGGTGGCGTCCAGCCCCAGGGATCGGCCGCTGCCGGTGTCGGGTCGGGGAAAGGGGCCATGGCGGAGCGCGTTGCGGGGGTCAGCCTGTCGCGGGGGTCAGCCTGCTGCGCCGTCCAGCCCGGCGGCCGTGGCGGCCACCTCCTCGAGCAGGAACAGGCTGCGCAGGTCGAGGCCCGCTTCCTCCATCGCCTCGGCACCCCCCTCCTGGCGATCGACGATCGCCACCACCCGCTCCACGGCGTAGCCCGCCTCCTCCAGCTGGGCCACGGCCTTGAGGGCCGAGCCGCCGGTGGTGACCACGTCCTCCAGGACCGTGATCCGGCTCCCGGCCGGCGGCAGGGGACCCTCGAGCCAGGCGCCGGTGCCATGGCCCTTGGCCTCCTTGCGCACGATCAGCGCATCGAGGTCGCGGCCGGCCAGAGCGGCCTGCAGGGCCACCGCGCTCACCAGGGGATCGGCCCCCAGGGTGAGGCCTGCCACGGCGGCCGCTTCGCCCTCCACCAGCTCCAGCATCAGCCGGCCCAGCAGGGCCAGGCCGGTGCCGCTCAGGCTCACCGGCTTGCAGTTGACGTAGTGGGGGCTGCGGCGGCCCGAGGCCAGGGTGAAGTCACCCAGCCGGTAGGCCCGCTCCGCCAGCAGGGCGAGCAGGGCGGAACGCTGTTGGCTGGGGCTGGAGGGCAGGGAGACCATCGACGTTGGGGAAGCGGCGTTGGGGTGGCGCGTTGCGGACGTGGCCGCTGCGGCGGGCCATGGATGGGCGAGAGCGTCAGAGGTCGCTAACCTGCGCACATATCGCCCCGAGGCTGGGCCCGTAGACCCCATGACAGCACCGATCCTGGCAGTGCCTGCCCCCCTCGCCGCCCGCCTCACTTCCCGCCTCGCCATCGGCGTCACGGCCCTGCTCCCCCTCGCTGTCCTGGCCCCCGTCCTGGCCGGCCCTGTCCTCTGCACCACCACCCTCGAGGCCCCCATTCCCGGCTCGGCCGGCACGGGGCCGGTGGAGGTCACGCGCTGCGGCGTCACGCGCTCGGCTCCCGAGCTGATGGAGCAGCGCTTCTACAGCTACTCGGCGCCCTTCGCCCAGGGTGTCAACCTCCTCCACCAGATCACCGATCCCCTCGGCCTTGCGATCCCCGGCCGCGATGGCGGCAAGATCGTTGCCTTCGGTTTCCCCGACCAGAAAATCGTCTGGGACGGCACCGCCGTCGAGAACACCGCCTCGGTGATGCTGACCGAACAGAGCGGTCTGATGCCCCAGCGCACCGCCGATATCACCAACGGCTTCAGCACCAGCCTCGGGGCGGGGGCCGCCACACCCACCTACGTCCGGCCGCCGGCCGCCACCACCTGGACACCGCCGATCCGGGGCCTCTGGTGACGCCGTCGTCCAGGCGGCGGCTCGCCTGCCGGGGGTCTAGCAATCTGGTGAATGCAGCGAACTCATAATTCGCCTTAGGCGAGTTCGATCCTCGCGACCCCCATCCGCCTCACTCGCCCCACATCCGCAGCAGGTTGGTGTAGCTGCGGGTGAGCAGATCGAAGATCTCGTCCTTGCCCTGTTGCTGGAAGAGGGCGCGACGGGCGGTGTCGAGCTCGAACAGCAGTTCACGCTGATCGCTGCGTCGCACCCGGCTCTGGATCCAGCCCACGGCCACCAGCCGTTCACCCCGCGTCACCGGCTCCACCCGATGCAGCAGGGAGCTCGGGTACACCAGGGCATGGCCGGCGGGCAGGCGCAGGGGGGTCTCACCGCCCGGATCCTCCAGCACCAGGGCGCCACCGTCGTACTGGTCGGGTTCGCTCAGGAACAGGGTGAAGGAGAGGTCGGAGCGGCCGCCGGCCATGAAGGCATTGTCGACGTGACGGCCGTAGCCCTCGCCGACACCGCAGCGGCTGAAGCGCAGGCTGTGCAGCCGCACCGGCAGGGCCGCCGCCTGCAGCAGCGGATGCTGGAGCAGGTGGTCGCTGAGGGCCGAGGCGAGGGTCTGGTGCAGGGAGGACGCCGGATCCAGCTGGCGGTTGCGCTTCACGGCCCGGGCGTGCCATCCGGCCGTGTCCGCCCCGTCCCGCCAGGGGACGTTCTCTGCCAGCAGGGCCTGCCGCAGCTCGTCGACCTGGCCAGCACTCAGCAGAGGTTCGAGACGGAACTGCATTCTCCGGCCATCCGCTGCGCCACAATTCTCCCCCTACTCACCCCGGTGCAGGCCATGGCCCGTTCCAGCATTGCCCTGTTCCTGGTCACCACCGGACTGATCACGGCCACCATGGGTTGCGCCCAGGCCCCCGAGTCGAAGGACCAGAAGGGCGGCGAGAACGGCGTCAGTGCCCCGGCCCCGGAACGGCCGGCCCCGGCGGCACCGCATGGGGCCGGCAAGGCCGGCGACAAGGACCAGCAGGGGGATGGTGGCGAGGGCGGCGAGGGTGGCGAAGGCTGAGCCGGGCCGCGGGGCCTAACCTTCAGCCACGACACCCCACCGATGCGTTTCCTGGTTCTGGCGATCCTGTTGGCCCTGCTGGCCTTCTTCGCTGCCGGGGAGCTTGCGTTGATCCGTCTGCGGCCCAGCCGCGTCCAGCAGCTTGAGGAGGCGGAGGAGCCCGGAGCCCGTTCCGTGGCCAGGCTCCAGCACCGGATGCGCAGCGTCCTGGTGGCCACCCAGTTGGGCCTGGTGCTGGCGCTGCTGGCCATGGGCTGGCTGGCCCGGGGCCTGGCGGAGCAGGTGGCCGGCTGGATGGGTCGGGGCGAGCAGGCCTGGATCGATGCCGGGGTTTTCCTGGTGCTGGCCCTGCTGGCCACCCTCCTGGGCGGCCTGGTGCCCAAGGCCTGGGTGCTGCACCGGCCCGAGGGCTCGGCCCTGCGGCTGGCGCCGCTGCTGGAGTCGCTCACCCGCACCCTGGCGCCGCTGCTTCTGGTGATCGAGCGGTTCAGCGGCGGTCTGCTGCGGCTGCTGGGGCTGCCGCGCAACTGGGATGAGCTGGTGCCGGTGCTCTCGGCCGGCGAGCTGGAGACGCTGATCGAGAGCGGCAGTGTCACCGGCCTGATGCCCGACGAACGCAGCATCCTCGAGGGGGTGTTCTCCCTGCGGGACACGCTGGTGCGGGAGGTGATGATGCCGCGCTCCGGCATGGTCACCCTGCCGCTGGATGTCACCTTCGCCCAGATGATGGAAGCGGTGCATGCCAGCCAGCACGCCCGCTTCCCGGTGATCGGCAGCTCCCTCGACGACGTGCGCGGCATGCTCGACCTGCGGCGGCTGGCAGAGCCGATCGCCCGGGGCCAGCTGCACCCCGACACGGCCCTGGCCCCCTGGATCCTGCCGGTGGCCCAGGTGCAGGAAAGCGCCTCCCTGGCCGATCTTCTGCCGCTGATCCGCAGCGGCCAGCCCCTGCTGGTGGTGGTGGATGAGCACGGCGGCACCGAAGGGCTGGTCACGGTGGCCGACCTCACCGGCGAGATCGTCGGCGAGGACGAGAACCCCCTGGAGACGGCCCAGGACCTGCTGCCCCTCGTCGACGGCAGCTGGTCGGCGGCGGGGGACCTCGAGATCGTCGAGCTCAACCGCCAGCTGGGCCTGCAGCTGCCCGAGGCGGACGGCCACCACACCCTGGCCGGCTTCGTGCTGGAACGCCTGCAGCACATCCCCTCCCCCGGGGAAGGGCTCCGCTGGCAGGGCGTCCGCATCGACGTTCTCACCATGGACGGCCCCCGCATCGAGCGGGTTCAGATCACCCTCGCCAGCACGGACGGAACCTGATCATCGATAATGCGCCCACCTGCTCCGCCCCTGCCATGAACCCAGTGCGCGTGGGTGTCATCGGCATCGGCAACATGGGCTGGCACCACGCCCGGGTGCTGAGTCTGCTCCGGGATGCCGAACTGGTGGGTGTGGCCGACCCCGATGAGGCCCGCGGCCGGCTGGCGGTGGAGCAGTTCGATTGCCGCTGGTTCCCCGCCTACGAGGACCTGCTCAGGGAGGTGGAGGCCGTCTGCATCGCCGTCCCCACCCTGCTGCACCACCGGGTCGGCATGGCCTGTCTGCAGGCGGGAGTGCACGTGCTGATCGAGAAGCCGATCGCGGCCACCCAGGAGGAGGCCGCCGACCTGATCGGCGCCGCCGAGGCGGCCGGACGGCTGCTGCAGGTGGGCCACATCGAGCGGTTCAATCCCGCCTTCCGGGAGCTGCTGCGGGTGGTGGCCAACGAGGAGGTGGTGGTGCTCGAGGCCCGGCGCCACAGCCCCAATGCCGACCGGGCCAACGACGTGTCGGTGGTGCTCGATCTGATGATCCACGACATCGATCTGGTGCTCGAACTGGCCGCCTCCCCGGTGGTGCGGCTGGCTGCGGCCGGCGGCCGCAGCTCCGATGGCCCGATCGACTACGTCAACGCCACCCTGGGCTTCGCCAACGGCGTGGTGGCCAGCCTCACGGCCAGCAAGATGGCCCACCGCAAGATCCGCAGCCTCAGCGCCCACTGCCGCAGCAGCCTGATGGAGACGGATTTTCTCAACCGCAATCTGCGCATCCACCGGCGCTCCCATGAATCGGTCAGCGCCGACCACGGCGAGCTGCTCTACCGCAACGACGGCTTCATCGAAGAGGTGAGCACCACCTCGATCGAACCCCTCTATGCCGAGCTCGAGCACTTTCTCCAGTGCGTGCGCGGCCGGGAAACGCCGGCGGTGGATGGCCTGCAGGCCTCCCGGGCCCTGCAGCTGGCCGACCTGATCGAGCAGTGCGTCGAGCAGCCCAACCTCTGCATGGCCCTGGAGGCCCCGATCTAGACACCCGCCGCCGGGATCATCGCGGCAGGGGCCGCGTCCCTGTCGGCCAGCTCCTGCAGGGCCAGCAGTTGCCAGCGGCGGCAGTCGGCGGGGGAGGAGCGGTAGAAGAGATCCCAGGCCTCCGCCTTGTGGCGACCGTAGGCCTCGCTCGGCACCTCGGGATGGCGCTGCTGCCAGCCCACCCGGACGGCGTGGCCGATCACCACGTCCAGAGCCAGGTCGTCGTCGAACTGGACCTGGGGGTTGGCGGCCACGAAGGCCATCAGGGTGAGCAGGGTCTCGATGCAGAGACGGCGGTATTCCGGCGCTTCGATCTTGCTCAGCAGGTGCTCCACCAGGATCGCGAAGTTCTTCTCCCCCGGTGTCTTCTCGCGCAGCAGCGGGGCGCTCTCCAGCCGGTTGCGCCGCTCCAGCTTGTCGCCGATCACCAGTCCCCGGCAGTGGTGCAGCAGGTCCCAGATGCCGGGATAGAAGTCTTTCGGCACCCGCTGCAAGGCCCCGAGCCGCATGCGGTGCTGCAGCCAGCTGCCGTCCTTGGGCAGTTCCGCCAGGGGGTCGGGCACCTCCCAGCGCACCCGGCCGCGCAGGTGCAGCTGCTCCTTGCGCTGCAGGGAGGCCCGGGCATGCTCCACGTCGGCCAGCACGGCCCGCAGCCGGCGCCGGATGGCGTGGGGCGGCCGGGCGCAGAGGGCCTCGAAGGCCTCGCTGGGGCTGAGGTTGGCCTCCGCCGCCAGTTCGCCGGTGAGCAGCAGCAGGAACTGCCCCAGCTGCAGGGTGAGGCTGCCGCTGAGCAGATCCACGTCGGAGCGGGCCAGGGCGTCGATCGCCAGCAGCAACTCCTGCTGCAGCATCCATTCCCGGCCGTCCTCACCGCTGAAGCGGCGCACCATGGCCGCGATCGCCAGGCTGCCCTCCGGATGGCCGAGCAGCGAATCACGGGTGTAGTTGCGGCCCACCACCACCTGCTTCTGGCGCAGCAGCAGGTCGGTGAGGGCATCCTCCAGCTGGGGGTGCACCAGGCCCATGGCGCCGGCGGCCCGGCGCACCACGCTCCAGTCGGCGTCGGCGAGGGCGCGGCGGTAGACCTCCTCCAGCAGCACCATCAGCCGCACCCCCGGGCCGCTGCGGGGGCCCTGCAGGCGGGCATTGGGGCCGAGCCGGCGGCTCAGCAGCTCCAGCACCTCGGCCTGCTCCTCCAGGGAGCGGCTGGCCCAGAGCCTGTCCACCAGATGGGCCAGCGGCACGTCCTCCAGCTCCTGCTCCTGGCGGGCGGTGAGCGGCTGGTGGCTGGAGCTGGGCGGCAGCAGGGTGTGGCCGTCCGGCACCAGATCGCAGGCCGCCAGCGCCTGGGGCGGCAGGTCGATCAGGCTGGCCAGCGGCACCAGCTCCTCCAGCGACACCAGGCGCACCGGCACCGAGCCCAGCTGGCCCTGCTGCAGATCACGGCCCAGGTTCAGGAAGGCATCGGGGTCCCGGCGGAAGGGACCGGCGGCCACCGGCACGAGCAGCAACGGGGCGCCGGAGCCCCGCCAGTGGCGCTGCAGCACCCGCACCTCGGTGGCCACCGTGTCCACCAGCACCTGGGCATCGTCGGCCAGGTAGAAGGTGTCCTCCTCCAGCACCGCCGGCAGGAAGCCGATCAGCTCGCCGTCGTGCTGGTAGAGCCGGGCGGTGGCCTGGGTCTCCATGCGCACCGGCGGGTGGCCCGAGAGGCCCAGGCGGCCGTTGGCGCCCACCGTCGCCAGGCGCCGGGCCAGCTCCCGCGAGCTGGCCACCCGCAGGGGGGATGTGCCGTTCCCCGGTCGCCGCACCGGCAGGCCGTTCTCCGCCAGGGCCGCGGCGATGCTGTCGTCGGCCGGAGCCAGGGCCACCAGCACCTCCTCGGCCCCCGGGGGGCTGGGGTGGCGGCGCCCGCAGGGGTCGAGATCCTCGGCGGTGATCAGGCCGTGCAGCAGCAGATCCGACAGCCAGGTGAGGCTCTGGGTCCAGAGCAGGGGCACGTTCTCATTGGGGATGCGGGTCTGGCTGCCGGGCTGGCGCCGCTCGGCCTCGATCAGCCGCTCCGGAACCAGGTAGAGCTCCGGCAGCAGCGCCTCCCCGTCGACCGTCACGCTCAGCTCCTCCAGCTGCTGCCGCCACAGGCGGGCTTCCTGCCAGCGGCCCTCGCAGCAGGCGGTGATCAGCTCGTAGGCCAGGAACAGGGGCCACTCGCATTCGATGTGCTCGAACTGGGCCAGCTCCTCCCGTTCGTAGTGGAGCCGGGTCACGTCCTCGATCACGGTCTGGTGGCCGTCGCGGCGGAAGCGCTTGTAGCCGTAGGACCCGGCCAGCTCGCTGCGGATCTTCTCCCGGGTGCGCTCCACCAGCGCCGGATCCTCCACGGCCCAGGCGGGGTAGCCGATCACCGACAGGCAGGCGCTGTCGGCCTCCTTGCTGGCCGACTCCCTCGGCAGCAGGCCGCGCAGGGCCCGCCGCAGCCGGACGATGGCGTCATGGGGGATGGTCAGGCAGCTGCTGCCGTCGCCATGGGGGCCGTAGAGATCCAGACCCACGAGGGTCTCGAGGGCGGCCTTCACCATGCCGATCGAGCTGGCGTTGCGCTCCGGCTGGCCGTGGTTGCCCTTGTCGCCCCGCTCCCAGATGCCGTAGTCGGCCACCCGGTAGGCCCGGGCCACGTAATAGACGAGGTTCTGGAGGAAGTCGCGCTCGTGGCTGGTCTGCACGATCACCAGGCCCGAGCGGGTGAGCTGGGCGAGCTGCAGCAGGAACAGGGCCGTGGCGTCGAGCTGCAGATGGCCCCAGCCGTCGTCGTCCACCACCGGGTCCCCCGTGGCGGTGTCGAACTTGGCGTGGATGGCGTCGAGGCGCTCGAGGCTGGTCTTGAAGCGCTCCACCTTCGCCGACTGGCGCATCATCGAGCGCATCAGCCCCCGCATCAGCTGCAGCACCCGCTGCTCCAGTTCGAAGCTGCGGCGGCAGGGTCCCTGCATCCGCCGGTGGGCCAGGGCCAGCCCCCAGACGCACTGGATCGAATAGACGCAGTCCCGCACCCAGGCGTCGCCGTAGTTCCCATGGACGGTGCTGGCGGTGCTGGCGGGCAGCAGGCCCGTGATCGGATGCTGCCGCCGCAGGACGACGTGCTCGATGCCGCGGTCGAGCCGTGCCAGGAGCGCTCGGGCCTCCGCCTCGCCCGTGGGAGGGGCGGGGGGATCGGTCAGGCCCCTGTCGCCATTGCTCGCCGTGCTCATCATGGTCGCGTCAGGACGGGGCGTGCCGGAGGTGGCGGCCGTGGAACCTGGCCATAGATTCTCCCCGCCGTCGTTTCTCCCCATGGCAGCCCTTGCGACCACGCCGGTCCGTGCCCGCGTCCTGGGCATCCCTGTGAATGTAAGCAACGACGTTTTCCGGGACGCCGTGGCCCTGCACGCGGCCGGCGGCGGTCAGATCGTCACCCTCAATGCGGAGATGACCATGGCGGCCCGGGCCGATCCCGCCCTGGGGGCGGCGATCGAGGCGGCCCGGATGGTCATCCCCGATGGGGCGGGAGTGGTCTGGGCCCTGGGCCGCCAGTCGCACCGGGTGCGCCGTGCCCCGGGCATCGAGCTGGCCCGCCGCCTGCTCGACCATGCGGCCGCCAGCGGCTGGCGGGTGGCCCTGGTGGGGGCGAGTCCGGCGGTGATGGATCAGCTGCGCGACCGCCTGGCCCACGACCTCCCTGGTCTGAAGCTCGTCTTCAGCGTCCACGGCTACCAGAGCGCGGATGCCTGGCCCGGACTCCAGCGCCAGCTGCTGCAGAGCCGCCCCGATCTGGTGCTGGTGGCCCTGGGGGTGCCGCGCCAGGAGACCTGGATCCAGGAGCTGCCCGAACCCCGCAGCGGCCTCTGGATGGGGGTGGGCGGCAGCTTCGACATCTGGGCCGGCGCCAAGAAGCGGGCCCCGGCCTGGATGGGGTCCCTGCACATCGAGTGGCTTTACCGGCTGATCAGGGAGCCCAGCCGCTGGCGGCGCATGCTTTCGCTGCCTGCCTTCGCCTGGGCTGTGCTGCGGGAGCGCCGCTGATCAGCGGAAACCGACGGAGGCCTGCCAGACGAAGGCCAGCAGCAGGAAGAACAGAGGGATGATCGGCAGGATGTCCACCAGGGGCCCGAAGGCCTGGTACGCCTCGGGCAACTGGGCGAGGGTATGGGGCGCGTAGCTGGCCAGCAGGGAGAGAGCCATGCCTGGGGGAGAACCGTTGCAATGGCCGGAACCTACCACGTGTGGGCGGCCTGGGAGTCGGGCTCCCAGGGAGCGAAATCCTCTGAAAAGCATCCCTCGTCGATGGCCCGGGCCATGGCGGTCGTGAAGCGCAGCAGGGTGGTGAGGTTGTGGAGGCTCAGCAGGGTGCGGCCCAGCAGCTCCTCGCTGCGGAACAGGTGGTGCAGGTAGCTGCGGCTGTGGTGCCGGCAGCCGAGGCAACCGCAGCTGGGGTCAAGGGGGCCGTGGTCGTGGCGGAAGCGGGCATTGCGCAGGTTCCAGCGTTCGCCCCCCACCAGGGCGGTGCCGTGGCGGCCCAGACGGGTGGGCAGCACGCAGTCGAACAGGTCGAAGCCGTTGGCGACCGCGATCGCCATCTCCCGCAGGCTGCCCACGCCCATCAGGTAGTGGGGACGCTCCTGGGGCAGCAGGGGACCCACCTGGCGCACCACCCGGTGCATCTCCTCGACGGGTTCCCCCACGCTCACCCCCCCCACGGCGATGCCGGGCAGGTCCATCGCCGCCACCACCCGCGCCGAGGCCTCGCGCAGATGGGGGAAGCAGCCCCCCTGCACGATTCCGAACAGGGCCTGGTCGCCGCCGCCGTGGCAGGCTACGCAGCGCTCCAGCCAGCGATGGGTGCGCCGGCAGGCCTCGGCCACCGCCGCTTCGCTGGCGGGGTAGGGCGGGCACTGGTCGAAGGCCATGGCCACGTCGGCCCCCAGGGCCCGTTGGATGGCCATGGAGCGCTCGGGGGTCAGGTCGATGCGCGAGCCGTCCCGGGGGGAGCGGAACACGACGCCGTTGTCATCGATCCGGTTGATGGCGTCGAGGCTGAACACCTGGAAGCCGCCCGAGTCGGTCAGCAGGGGGCCGTCCCAGCCCATGAAGCGGTGCAGCCCACCGGCCTCCGCCACCACCGGCTCCCCCGGCTGCAGATGCAGGTGGAAGGTGTTGGCCAGCACCATCTGGGCCCCGGTCTCCCGCAGCTGGGGCGTGCTGACGCCTTTGACGGTGGCGGCGGTGCCCACCGGCATGAACCGGGGTGTGTGGACGGGGCCGTGGGGGGTGGTGAAGCAGCCGCAGCGGGCCCGGGTCCGCGGGCAGCGGGCGGTGATGGTGAAGTCGAAGGCGATGGCGCCGCAGCGGCTCAGCGCAGACGCTAGGCGCCGCTGCTGCGACGCTACCCGGGGTTACCACCTCCACCTGCACCGCCGCCTCCACGCCCTGCCCATGTCCCGCCTGAGCACTCCACCGTGGCTGCGGGATCTCGCCGGGGCCTGGATCTTCTATTCGGTGCTGCCGGCCTGGCCGGCGCCGGCGCCCCGGTTCGAGCGCATCGCCCGCTTCGCCCCCTGGATCGGTGCCGTTCTCGGTGTGCTGCAGGGGCTGCTCTGGTGGACCCTGGAGGGGCGGGTGCCGCTGGTGGCCCAGGTGGCGCTGGTGCTGGCGCTCGGCCTGTGGCTGAGCGGCGGTCTGCACATGGACGGCGTGATGGACAGCGCCGATGGCCTGGCGGCGGGGGACCGCTGCCTGGAGGCGATGGCCGACAGCCGGGTGGGGGCGAGCGGCGTCCAGGCCCTGGTGGTGGTGCTGCTGCTGCGGGCCGGGGCCCTGGCGATGCTGGGGCCGGCGGCGCCGGCGGCGCTGGTCTGGGCGGCGGTCTGCAGCCGGGTGGCGCCCCTGCCCGCCATGGCCTGGTTCCCCTACCTTCGCCCCGGCGGCAGCGCCTCCTTCCATCGCGCCCACGGGGCCGGCCTGGTGGTGGAGCTGCGGCCCGCCCTGCTGCTGCTGCCGCCCCTGCTGCTGCTGCCCTGGCCGGGCCTGGCCAGCTGGCCGGTCCCCGTCGGAGCGTTGGCCCTGCTGCCGGCCCTGCTGGTTCCCCTGGCCCTGGGCCGCCGCCTCGGCGGCCACAGCGGCGACAGCTACGGCGCCTGCGTCGAATGGAGCGAATCGCTTGGCCTGCTGCTCATCGCCGTGGTCCTGACGGCCTGGGCAGGCTGAGCCGGAAGGCGTTGCCCTCCGCGGCCAGGGACGCGTCCACGGTGCGGGGCGGCACCACAAGCGCCAGCTCGCCGCCCAGGCTGCGGGCCAGATCGCGGCCGAGGGCCAGGCCCAGGCCGGTGCCGGGCAGGTCCTGGCCCCGGGTTCCCCGCACCCCCCGCCCGAAGATCGCTTCCCGCTCGCTGGCGGCGATGGCCGGCCCGCCGTCCCAGACCGTGAGCTGGAGCTCCCCGGCGTCGGTGGCCCAGTGCAGGCCGACGGCGGCGCCCGGGGCGCTGTAGCGGAAGGCGTTCTCCAGCAGGTTGGCCAGGATCTCCGCCACCGATCCGCTGTCGCCGCTCCAGTCCGGCAGGGTCCGGGGGCCGTGCCACTCCCGCCCCTGCAGGGTCGCGGTGGCGGCCGCCCGCTGCAGCAGTGGTTCGAGCAGCCCGGCCAGGGGTTGGCCCTCGGGTCCGCTCAGCAGGGGCGGCAGCAGCAGGGGCTGGGGTGAGGCGGGGGCGGCGAGGCGTCCCTCCGGGTGGACCAGGGCGCTGATCGCCTCCACATAGCGGTTGATCTGGCGCTCCTCGGCCAGCAGGCCCTGCACCAGGGAGCGGTCGCTGTGGTCGGGGCCGAGCCGCCGCAGCAGCAGCTGCCCGAAGGTGCGCAGGGCCGTCAGCGGGTTGCGCAGCTGGTGCAGCAGCAGACCCAGCTGCTCCTCGCGTTCCGTCAGCCGCTGCCGCAGCTCCCCGCCCTCCAGATCCAGCCGCAGGGCTTCGGTGAGGACCAGGGCCACGGCCTGGAGCCTCTGGGCGAGGGGGTCCGGCCAGGGGTTGCGGGCGGCCTCCACCTGCAGGGCACCGAGCAGGCGCTGGCCATCCCGCAGGGGCAGCCAGCGCCGCTGTTCCGCCGGCACCCGCAGCCGACTGACGCTGTCCACCGCCGGCAGGGCCCGCTCGTCCGGGGGCCAGTGGCCGACCGGGAGGAGGCTGGGCTGGCCCGTTTCCCCCTGATGGGTGACGTAGACCACCAGGGACCGGACGTCAGGACAGTCGACGAACTGGCTCAGCTGGAACCCCACCAGGGCCAGAAACCGTTGCGAGACAGGCATCACCAGCCGCGGACCGGATCCGTCCGGGGAATTTTCGGGAGAGGCGTGTCGAAACGCAAAAAAAGTTTTAAGATCTTGGTAACGACCACTACTTCGCAGTCCTCGGACGGGCGGAAAGTTGCAGTCGTAACGGCCAGCGTTGCGCTTTGCCCGCAACCAAGGCTACAGCAGAGGCAGCTGCGCACCGCCTCTGTCCCGGCCATGACCTCCTCCGGGAGCCGGCCGGCGTTACCGACGGTGATTCTCTCCGACCAGCCCCAGGTCGACAGTCGTATGGACGTGGACCCGCCACCTCTGGGTGGTCGGTCCTCTCTGCCGTTCGTCGCCGGCTCCGGCCGCTATCGCACGTCTGCAGCCCCCCCCCAACTCCACCTTTCGGTCTCCCTTCACCGGGATCCATGCCATGTCCAAGAAGCGCAAGCGGATCAGTCGCCGTCGTCTCGCAGGTCAGCGGGTCCTCGCCCATGTCCCGACCTTCAACCTCGAAACCGGCTCCCACAAACCGGTGACGGCGGCCCGCCGCTACATCGCCGAAACGGAGCTGACGGCTCCGGCGATTCTCAACGTGCGCCGCAACGAGCACACCACCGACCGCTTCTTCTGGGGGGAGAAGGGTCTGTTCAGCGCCCAGTACGCCGAAGAGAACCACTTCCTGTTCCCGTCCCTGCGCCTGATCGTCGACAGCATCGGTGAAGAGGTGCTCTTTGAGGGCCTCGAAGCCCTCGCCTCCGACGACTGGGAGGAGATGGAGGAGTACGAGTACGCCTTCGTCTGATTCCCCTTCGCGGCTCCTGGTCAGCGTGCGTCCCAGCCCCTGACCAGGAACTCCCGCACCGGGGCGATCAGCTCGGGATCGATGCTGTGGCCGCCTGGGAAGGCGATCCGCCGCACCGAACCCCCGGCTTCCGCCAGCGATCGCTCCAGCGCCGCACTGGCCGCAAAGGGCACCACCGGATCCTGCTCGCCATGGGTGAGCAGGATGTCCGTGCGCGGCGTCTGGGGCTGCCAGTCGGGGTGGGGGTAGCCGCTGCAGGCCACCAACCCCGCCAGCGGCAGGGACTCGCTGGCGTCCGGGCCGCAGCCCGTGGCCACATCGATGGCCATGGCCGCCCCCTGGGAGAAGCCCAGCAGGCAGGTGTGCTCCAGCGGCACCGAGGCGCCCAGGGCCAGCAGCCGTTGCCGCAGCCCCCGGCGGGCTTCCGGCAACTGGGGCCATTCGGGCTGCTGCAGGTCATACCACTGGCGGCCCATGCCGGCCGGATGGGGCAGGGGCGCCCGCAGGGCCACCACGCTCAGACCGATGGCGGCGGGATCGGCGTCCAGGAGCACCCCCCCCAGATCCAGCAGGTCATCGGCGTCGGCCCCCCAGCCGTGCAGCAGCACCAGCCGGCGCTCGGCCTGGCGCGGGCCGGCGAACAGGGCGGTGGCGTCGTTTTCGCTCGGCTGCACTTCGGCGAGGGGATCCGTGGGCACGGTGACGTTCGGCTGTTGCTGCGTAGGTTGACTCCTCCTCCGCCCTTTCCGCCGTCATGGCTGCCACGGCCCTTCTGAGTGTGTCCGACAAGCGGGGCCTGGTGCCGCTGGCGGAGGGGTTGCTGGCTCAGGGCTACGCGCTGCTCTCCAGCGGCGGTACCGCTGCGGCCCTGGCCGCCGCCGGCCTGCCGGTCACGAAGGTGGCGGAGCACACCGGCGCTCCGGAGATCCTCGGCGGCCGGGTCAAGACCCTCCATCCCCGCATCCACGGCGGCATCCTGGCCCGCCGGGACGATCCAGCCCACCGCGCCGACCTGGAGGCCCAGGGGATCACCACCATTGATGTGGTAGTTGTCAATCTCTATCCCTTCCGCGCCACCGTGGCCGACCCCGCCGTGAGCTGGGAGACGGCCATCGAGACCATCGACATCGGTGGCCCGGCGATGGTGCGCGCCGCCGCCAAGAACCACGCCGACGTGGCGGTGCTTACCGATCCCGACCAGTACCCCGCCTTCCTGGAGGCCCTGGCGGCCGGCCAGGTCGACGGGAGCCTGCGGCGCCGGCTCGCCCTGGCGGCCTTCGCCCACACCGCTGCCTATGACGCCGCCATCGCCACCTGGATCGATGGCCGCCTCGCCGATGAACCGGGCCAGCCCCTGCGGCTGGAGCTGCCCCTGCGGCAGGTGCTCCGTTACGGCGAGAACCCCCACCAGGGCGCCCGCTGGTTCGGCGAGGCCGGCGTGGGCTGGGGCGCGGCCCGCCAGCTCCAGGGCAAGGAACTCAGCTACAACAACCTGATTGATCTGGAGGCGGCCCTCACCACGGTGGCGGCCTTCGCCTACGGCCCCGGCGCCGAGCCGGCGGCGGTGGTGATCAAGCACACCAACCCCTGCGGCGTCGCCATCGGCGCCGACACCGCCGAGGCCCTCCTGCGGGCCCTGGATGCCGACCGGGTCTCCGCTTTCGGGGGCATCGTCGCTCTCAACGGCCCGGTGGACCGGGCGGCCGCCGAGCATCTGGCGGGGCTGTTCCTGGAATGCGTCGTGGCGCCGTCCTTCTCCGAGGAGGCCCGCCAGCGGCTGGCGGCGAAGGCCAACCTGCGCCTGCTGGAGCTCGACCCCAGTGCCGTGGCGGGGGCCGCCGGAGCCCTGCAGCTGCGCAGCGTCCTGGGGGGTGTGCTGGCCCAGCAGGCGGACGACGGCCCCGCCGATCCCGACACCTGGCAGGTGGTGAGCGAGCGCCAGCCCAGCGCCCAGGAATGGCGGGATCTGCGCTTCGCCTGGCAGGTGGTGCGCCATGTGCGCTCCAACGCCATCCTGGTGGCCCGCGATGGCCGCACCCTCGGCGTCGGGGCGGGCCAGATGAACCGGGTGGGCTCGGCCCGCCTGGCCCTCGAAGCGGCCGGTGAGGCCGCCCGTGGCGCCGTGCTGGCCAGCGATGGCTTCTTCCCCTTCGATGACACGGTGCTGCTGGCGGCCGAGCACGGCATCAGGGCGGTGATCCAGCCAGGCGGCAGCAAGCGCGACCCTGATTCGATCGCCGCCTGCAACGCCAACGCCATGGTGATGGTGGTCACCGGCCGTCGTCACTTCCTGCACTGAGGGCACGGAGAAGTTGTAACTTCGATGCACTCGCAGCCGGCCCTGGCCCGGTGGAGTTGCAACGCGTCATGTTGGCCGCCCTTCCCGCTTCGATCGCCTTCGCCCTCAACTTCGCCCACCCCCTGCTGATGTGGGTGCTGCTGGGTCTGGCCGGCTACGCCATGGTCCTCGGGATCAAGGCCAAGAAAACCCGCACGGCCAGCGCCGAAGACCGCAAGGAGCTGATCAAGGGGCAGTTCGCCAAGCGCCATTTCCAGTTCGGCAGCATCGTTCTGGCGCTGATGGCGCTGGGCTGCGTCGGCGGCATGGCCGTCACCTACATCAACAACGGCAAGTTGTTTGTCGGCCCGCACCTGCTGGCGGGGCTGGGCATGCTCTCCCTGATCGCCGTGGCGGCCTCCCTTTCCCCGCTGATGCAGGCCGGCAACCTGATCGCCCGCAAGGTGCACGTGGGCCTCAACATGACCCTGATGACCCTGTTCCTGTGGCAGGCCGTCACCGGCATGCAGATCGTCAACAAGATCCTCACCGCTCCGGCTGCCTGAGCGCCTGCCCCCACACCGCCCCCTGAGGCAGGGGGCTCAGAACTGGGCCCGGCGCCGCGGCGGGCAGGGGATGCCGTGGCTGGCGTGAAAATCCTCCTGCACCTTCCAGGTGAGGCGGCGGGAGATCTGCCGCACGATCTGCCGCAGCAGGTGGTCGCCGCTGCTCTGGACCAGGTGCTCCGGGAGCAGCGAGAGCATGCCCGGCAGGCGCAGCCACACGGCCAGGTCGAGCTGCCAGCGCACCAGGGTGTGGAGCATCACCCCATCCACCTCCTCGTGGGACACCTCGGAGCCGCTGGCCTCATCGAGGCAGAGGGAGGCCGCGAATTCGACGTCGTAGAGCCCCCGCAGGGCCGCGTCGGAGTGGGGCAGGGGCACGGTGACGATGCGGTAGATGCCGGCGGCCTCGGGCAGCAGCTCCAGGCCGATGGTGGGCTCCACCTCGAAGCCGAAATTGCCGAAGCGGCCGAGGGTCAGCACATAGCCCTGGCTGCCGATGGGCTCCACCGTCATCGGGGCGGCGCAGCGGCGGAACCAGCCCTCGTGGCGGTCGAGGTAGGCGCCCACCACGGCGGCCGGTGCCCGCATCTCCATCAGATCGGCGAAGGTGCTGGCGTAGCGGCGGATGGCAGGATCCGCCCTGTCGCGCAGGGGTTCGCTTGCGGTGGTTCCGGCATCGCCGGGATCCTGGTGCAGGGAGGAGCCTGCCGCCATCGTGGTCTGGGGCTTGCGGTGGGTCAGAGGGGAACGGCCTGAAAGGACGGGGGTTCTGATCTCCCGGGCGGCCCTGGGGGGAGGAAAACCTTTCGTGAATGTAAAGCCACCTGGAGGTGGTTCACTCCTCGCTGAGGCCCACCAGGCGCTCGATCACGTCCTCCACGACCCGGTCGGGGGTGGAGGCGCCGGAGGTGATGCCCACCCGCACAGGCCCCTCCGGCAGGAAGGGCTCCAGGGTCTCCAGCTCGCCCCCCAGGGGCTTGTGCTCGATGCGGTTGCCCGGTCCGATCCGCTCGGGGGTGTCGATGTGGAAGGAGCGGATGCCGCGGCTGACGGCGATCTCCTGCAGGTGGGTGGTGTTGGAGGAGTTGTAGCCGCCGATGACCACCATCAGGTCGAGGGGCTCGTCCACCAGGGCAAACATGGCGTCCTGACGCTCCTGGGTGGCGTCGCAGATGGTGTTGAAGGCCAGGAAGTGCTCGTCGAGCTCGGCGGGGCCGTAGCGCTGCAGCATGGTGCGCTCGAACAGGCGACCGATCTCCTCGGTCTCGCTCTTGAGCATGGTGGTCTGGTTGGCGACCCCGACCCGCACCAGGTCCCGGTCGGGGTCGAAGCCGGGGGAGCAGGCATTGGCGAAATGGCTCATGAAGGCCTCACGGTCGGTGGCCCCCTGGCCGCGCTCGAGGATGAAGTCGCTCACCATGCGGGCCTCGGCCAGGTCGAGCACCACCAGGTAGGTGCCGGCGAAGGAACTCGTGGCCAGGGTCTCCTCGTGCTTCACCTTGCCGTGGATGATCGAAGTGAAGGCGTGCTTCTTGTGCTTCTCGACGGTGTTCCACACCTTCGAGACCCAGGGGCAGGTGGTGTCGACGATGTGGCAGCCCCGTTCGTTGAGCAGCTGCATCTCCTGCACGGTGGCGCCGAAGGCCGGCAGGATCACCACATCGCCGGTGCCCACCTCGGAGAAGTCCTTGACGTCGTCGTCGACCGGGATGAAACGGACATCCATCTGGCGCAGATGGGCGTTGACCGAGGGGTTGTGGATGATCTCGTTGGTGATCCAGATCCGCTCGCTGGGGTAGTGGCGGCGGGTTTCGTAGGCCATCGCCACGGCCCGTTCCACGCCCCAGCAGAAGCCGAAGGCCTCCGCCAGGCGGATCTTGAGACGGCCGCGTTGCAGGACGTGGCCGTTCTCCCGCAGGCTGGCGATCAGGTTGCTCTGGTAGGCCTGCTCGAGGCTGCCCGCGACCTCGTCACCCAGGCCGAAGCCGCGGCGGTTGTAGCGATCCGAGTGGTGCAGGGAGCGCTTGAAGGCACGGGTGTCCACAGGCAGGTACCGGGTTGTGCCGACTCTATGGGGGTCGGCGGAGGGACGGGCGAAAAAAAACCGCGGCCGGAGCCGCGGTCGAGATGGGAAACCGGATCCGTGGGATCAGTTGGAGGCGGCCACGAAGTCGGGATAGGCCTCCATGCCGTGCTCGCTGATGTCGAGACCGACAAGCTCCTCCTTCTCATGGACCCGGATGCCACCCGTGAGGGCGCCGAGAACGCTCCAGAGGATCCAGGCGGTGATGATGGTGAAGACCGCATAGGCGAAGACGCCCAGGAACTGCAGACCGAGCTGGTTGAAGCCCTTGCCGAAGAGCAGGCCGGCATCTTTGTTGAACAGGCCCACCGCCAGGGTGCCCCAGACGCCGCCCACACCGTGGACGGAGAAGGCACCGACGGGGTCGTCAATGCCGATCGAATCGATAAAGCTGACGGCGTAGACGACGATGGCGCCGCCGATGAAGCCAACCACCCAGGCGGCCCACATCGGGAAGCCGTCGCAGCCAGCGGTGACGCCCACCAGGCCGGCCAGGATGCCGTTGATGGTCATCGTGAGGTCCGGCTTGCCGGAGTGGAACTGGGAGATCAGGGTGCCGGCAATGCCGCCGCCGGCGGCGCCCAGGGTGGTGGTGACGGCGATGTAGGGAACCGCTTCCGTCATGGCAAGAACCGAGCCGGGGTTGAACCCATACCAGCCGAGCCAGAGGATCAGACAGCCCAGGGTCGCCAGGGCGAGGCTGTGGCCGGGGATGGCCTGAGGCTTGGCGTCGACATATTTGCCGATGCGGGGGCCGAGGATCATGGCCCCGACGACGCCGGCCCAGGCGCCGACGGAGTGGACCAGGGTGGAACCAGCAAAATCGATGAATCCCAGCTGGTTGAGCCAGCCGTTGGCGTTCCATTTCCAGCTGCCGGCAATCGGGTAGATGATGCCGACCAGAATCAGGGAGAAAATCACGAACTCCTTGAACTTGATGCGCTCAGCCACGAGACCGGAGACGATCGTGGCGGCGGTGCCGGCGAAGGCGGCCTGGAAGAGGAAGTCGACGCTTGGGGTGAGCTTGCCTTCGGTCACCATCTCAGGGGTGACGGTGGGGTCGAAGAACAGGCCCTTGAAGTGGAGCCAGCCTCCGGCGATCGAATCCCCGTACATCAGGGAATAGCCGATGAACCAATAGGCCGTCACCGCCAGTGCGAAGACGATCAGGTTTTTGGCCAGGATGTTGACGGCGTTCTTCTGGCGGCAGAGCCCGGCCTCCACCATGGCGAAGCCGGCGTTCATGAAGATCACCAGGAAGGCCGCGATGGCCAGCCAGAGGTTGTTGATCAGGAAGGCGGGGGTGAGATCGGGCAGTTCGGCTGCGTGAGCCGAGAGGTTGAACACGCCCAGGATGAACAGGGCCAGAGGCACACAGGCGAACCAGGTCAGGCCCGTGCGGGAGGAGAGACCACGAACCTTGCGCATTAACAGCCCCGGTGCTTCAAGCAGGCTGGCTTCGCTGAGGCTTCTCGGCGGTCGAACCTTGTGCGGGTGACTTGAATCGATCATGGATCGTGGTTGAAGAGAACGTTCGTCTTCTGACGCCGGGGTAGGCATCAACAAGCTCCGACTATCCATGACGGACATCCGTTCCAATGTCTGAATTGCTACCGAATGAGCCCGAGGCCGCCACCCCGCCCGGGCCGGCGCCGAGGAGCCCCCGCCCTGAAGACATGCAAAGAGTTTTCAGAAATGTTCAAGATGGACAGCGCAGAGGCGCTAGACATGCATTTGGGAAGCCCTTCCGGCCTCCCCATCTCTGCCTTTGTCGCCATGGCCCGTTCCGCCCTCTGCTATCGCGGTCTCCCCTACGACCACTCCCACGACGCGTCCCCCTCCCCCGCCCCGATCGACCACGTCTACCGCGGTCATCACTACAACGCGCCGCTGCGGCACGAGCCGTCCCCGGTGGATGAGGCCCTTGACCTCGTCTACCGCGGCACCCACTACCACCATCACCACGCCTGAGCGGCCAGACCCAGCCACGTCACGGACGCCGCATCGAAGCTGTAGCGGCAGGGGAGCACCTCCACCCCGGCCGCCGCAGCGGCCCTGAACAGTTCCCCGTAGCGGGGATCGGCGCTGTCCCCCGGCGCGAAGCGCGTCACGTCGCCGCGGCTCAGGCACGGCACCAGCACCGCCCGGGCCCCGGGCCGCAGGGCCGTGAGCTCCACCAGGTGCTTCTGGCCCCGTTCGGTGACCGTGTCGGGGAACAGGGCCAGATCGCCGTCGCTCCAGGTCGTGTTCTTCACCTCCACATAAATGGGCCGGGGATCGGCGGCGCCTTCGGCTGGTGTCAACAGCAGATCGATCCGGCTGCGGCGCCCCTCGCCGTAGGGCACCTCGGCGCGGATGCTGCCGATGGGGCCCAGCCAGGGCTCCAGGCAACCCGCCTCGATCGTGGCCCGCACCAGCCGGTTGGGCAGGGCCGTGTTGACCCCCACCCAGACGGGCTCGCCGCCATGGCCGGGCACCTCGGCCTGCTCCCAGGTCCAGGCCAGCTTGCGGCTGGGTGAGGGGTCGTGGCGCAGGCGCACCCGCCCGCCCGGCAGCAGCACCCCGGTCATCGGACCGGTGTTGGGGCAGTGGGCCGTCACCGTGCGGCCATCGTCCAGCTGCACGTCGGCCAGGAAACGCTTGTAGCGCTTCAGCAACACCCCCTCCTCCAGCGGGCCGGTGGACAGCACGGGCACGGCAAGGGTCGCTGGGGCCATGGGGTCGGCTGCCCGAAGGGGGAGGGCCATACTGCCGTGCGTCCCGATGGGCAGTGCCCCGCCGCCATGGCCCGATCCCTGCGCCGGATTGCCCTGATCGTGGGGGTGGCCACGGCCCTCAGCAAGGTGGCCGGCCTGCTGCGTCAGCAGGTGATCGCCGCCGCCTTCGGCGTGGGCGCGGCCTACGACGCCTACAACTACGCCTACGTGCTGCCGGGGTTCCTTCTGATCCTGCTCGGTGGCATCAACGGGCCCTTCCACAGCGCCATGGTGAGCGTGCTGGCCCGGCGGCCGCGCCACGAGGGCGCCCACGTGCTGGCCAGCATCAACACCCTGGTGGGGGCGGGGCTGATCGTCGTCACCCTGCTGCTGCTGGTGGCCGCCGATCCGCTCATCAATCTGGTGGGCCCCGGCCTCGACGCCGAGCGCCACGCCCTCGCCGTCCTGCAGCTGCGCTGGATGGCGCCGATGGCCCTGTTCGCCGGCCTGATCGGCCTCGGCTTCGGGGCCCTCAACGCCGCCGACGTCTTCTGGCTGCCCTCGGTGAGTCCCCTGCTCTCCAGCGTCGCCGTCATCGCCGGCATCGGCCTGCTCTGGTGGCAGCTGGGCAGCAGCATCACCCTGCCCGCCACGGCGGTGATCGGCGGCGTGGTGCTGGCCGCCAGCACCACGTTGGGGGCGATCCTGCAGTGGCTGATCCAGCTGCCGGCCCTGGCCAGGGAGGGCCTCAACCGGCTGCAGCTGGTGTGGGACTGGCGCGATCCGGGCGTTCAGGAGGTGCTGCAGGTGATGGGGCCGGCCACCCTCTCCTCCGGCATGCTGCAGATCAACGTCTTCGTGTCGCTGTTCTTCGCCTCGGGGATGCCGGCGGCGGCGGCGGGCCTGGGCTACGCCAACCTGCTGGTGCAGACACCCCTGGGCCTGCTCTCCAATGTCCTGCTGGTGCCGCTGCTGCCGGTCTATGCCCGGCTGACGGCGCCGGAGGACCGGACCGAGCTGGTCACGCGGGTCCGCCAGGGCCTGATGCTCTCCAACGCCACCATGCTGCCCCTGGGGGCGCTGATGGTGGCCCTGGCCGTGCCGATCGTGGCCCTGATCTACCAGCGCGGTGCCTTCGATCGCAGCGCCGCCGACCTGGTGGGCCAGCTGCTGATGGCCTACGGGATCGGCATGCCGGCCTACCTGGGCCGCGACGTGCTGGTGCGCGTCTTTTATGCCCTGGGCGACGGCAACACCCCCTTCCGCTGGTCCCTGGGCGGCATCGGCCTCAACGCGGTGTTCTGCTGGGCCTTCACCGGTGGCCCAACGCCTGGCTGGGGCCTGCAGCTGCCCATGCTCAATGCCGGCGCCGCCGGCCTGGTGCTGGCCACCGTGGCGGTGAACCTGATCACCTGCGCCGGTCTGCTGCTGGCCCTGAGCCGCCGGCTGGGGGGCCTCCCCCTGCGGCTCTGGGCCGCCGACAGCGGCAAGCTGCTGCTGGCCGCCGTGGCCGGTGGCCTGGCCTGCTGGTGGCTGTCACTGGAGGTGGCCTGGCCCCCCGGCCTGGTGGGGCTGCTGCTCCAGAACACAATCTGCGCCGGCCTGGCGGTGGGCCTTTACGGACTGCTGGCGAGCCTCGCCGGCGTGCCCGAGGCGGGCCAGCTGCTGCGGATGGTGCGGCGTCGGGGCTAGGGGAGCCGCACCTGGCGTTCCTCGCGCACCTGGACCGGAATCTCCAGGTGGGAGCGGCCGATCATCTGGGGGCCGTCGATGGAGAAGATCCTGGCTTCAATGCCGAAGTCCCGGAAGGCACTCTCCAGTTCCTGGATCAGGGCCTTCTCCACCTGGGCCTCCGCATCGACCACCTTGCCGATCAGACGCCCGCCGAGCCGGCCGATGCGCTGGCGGACCACGTCACGGGCATTGGTGACTTCGATGACCAGCACGACCAGCCTGCGTGGGGCGTCACCTTATCGGTAGAACGGCCTTCCGGCCGCAGGCGTCAGCAAAAGGGTTGCAGCACGTCTTCCAGATCCCGCAGCTGGCCGGCGGGCACCAGGCGGGCCAGGGGCAGGCGCGTCGCCCCGCCGCCGATCGGCACCTGTACCGCCTCCAGGGCCTGGCGGGCGCAGACCTCGGCGCCCTGGTCGAGCCGGGCGGCGCATTCGATCGCCAGGGTCTGGGCCAGGCCCGCATCGCCCAGGTAGAGGTGCCAGCCCGCCACCTGCACGTACAGCCGGTCGGCGATCGCCCGGGTCAGTTCCTCAAGATCGGCGGCGGCAAGCGTCATGGCTGGGGCTCGGGGCGTTGCAGCACCACCACGCTGCCATGGACCAGCAGCACGGCGGCCCAGCCGATCGTCAGCCAGCCCAGGTGGGACCAGGGGTGGCGCAGGCCCTGGACGAACCAGAGGCCGCTGTTGACGGCGGCGAACAGGGCGGCATGGAGCGTGAGGTTCACGATCCGCTCGAAGTGCCGATAGGTGGGATCGTCGGGATCGGCGGGGCCGTACCAGCGGATCGGCATGGGGGAAGACCGCCGCAGGCGGTGGTTGGGCTCTGCTGCGGACCCTATCGGGCCGGGGGTAGCGGGGGCGCTGTTGACGGATCGGCACCCCGTGGGGTGAGAATGACCTGGCAGGCGCTTGTAGCTCAGCGGATTAGAGCATCTGACTACGGATCAGAGGGTCGGGAGTTCGAATCTCTCCAGGCGCGTTCCTTCCCATACCGCCCCCAGGGGCGGTTTTTTTTGGCTGCCCCTTCGTAGGGTCATCGGCGTCCAGCCCCGGCCCGCCCGAGGTCGGCCAGGCCAGCGGCGTTTGCCTACGATCGGTTTCACATTGAGTAGCCCCATGGCGGACCGAGCGGATCACGGCCCCACGCAGCCTGCAGCCTCCATCGACAGCCCCCTGGCCAGCGGCGATCCGGCCATCGCCGCCCTGATCGAGAAGGAGCTGCGGCGCCAGCAGACCCACCTCGAGCTGATCGCCAGCGAGAACTTCGCCTCCCGGGCGGTGATGGAGGCCCAGGGCTCCGTGCTCACCAACAAGTACGCCGAGGGCCTGCCCCACAAGCGCTACTACGGCGGCTGCGAGCACGTGGACATCATTGAGGACCTCGCCATCGCGCGGGCCAAGCAGCTGTTCGGAGCGGCCTGGGCCAACGTCCAGCCCCACAGCGGCGCCCAGGCCAACTTCGCCGTCTTCCTGGCGCTGCTGCAGCCGGGCGACACGATCCTGGGCATGGATCTCTCCCACGGCGGCCACCTCACCCACGGCTCGCCGGTGAACGTGTCGGGCAAGTGGTTCAAGGCCGTCCACTACGGCGTCGACCCCGAGACCCACCAGCTCAACTTCGACACCATCCGCCAGCTCGCCCTCGAGCACCGGCCCAAGCTGATCATCTGCGGTTACTCCGCCTACCCCCGCACGATCGACTTCGCCGCCTTCCGGGCCATCGCCGACGAGGTGGGGGCCTACCTGCTGGCCGACATGGCCCACATCGCCGGTCTGGTGGCCTCCGGGGTGCACCCCAGCCCGGTGCCTCACTGCCATGTGGTCACCACCACCACCCACAAGACCCTGCGGGGCCCCCGGGGTGGCCTGATTCTCTGCAACGACGAGACCTTCGGCCGCCAGTTCGACAAGGCCGTCTTCCCCGGCTCCCAGGGCGGGCCGCTGGAGCACGTGATCGCCGCCAAAGCCGTGGCCTTCGGTGAAGCGCTGCAGCCCAGCTTCCGCAGCTACAGCCAGCAGGTGGTGCGCAATGCCCAGGCCCTGGCCGAGCGGATCCAGGAGCGGGGCATCGCCGTGGTCTCCGGCGGCACCGACAACCACCTGGTGCTGCTCGACCTGCGCTCCATCGGCCTCACCGGCAAGGTGGCCGACCGCCTGGTGAGCGACGTCAACATCACCGCCAACAAGAACACGGTGCCCTTCGATCCGGAGTCGCCGTTCGTCACCAGCGGCCTGCGCCTGGGCAGCGCCGCCCTCACCACCCGCTGCTTCGATGCCGAAGCCTTCCGTGAGGTGGCCGATGTCATCGCCGACCGGCTGCTGCACCCGGATGATGCCGCCGTCGAGCTCCGCTGCCGCGAACGGGTGGCGTCCCTCTGCGGCCGCTTCCCCCTCTATGGACGGCAACGTGAGCTCCAGCACGCCTGACGGCCCCGTTCGCCCGTAACGTGTCGCCTTCAGGACCGCACTCTTCCGGCCCGCCGTTGTGACCCTCGCCTACAGCCCCAACGCGGCGGCCCTGCTCACGGCCTCTGCGGCGGCCCTGCTCACGGCGCTGATCGTGCCTGTGGTGCGGAGGCTCGGTCTGCGCTGGGGGCTGGTGGACCCGCCCGATGACCGCAAGCAGCACACCCTGCCCATGGTGCGGCTCGGGGGGGTGGGCATCGTGGCCGGCTTCAGCCTCTCGCTCGCCTGCACCTGGACCTTCGGCGGCTTCGCCGAGCTCCCTCCGGACAAGGATCAGCTGATCTGGACCACCCTGGCGGGGGCCCTCTGCTTCTTCGTGATCGGCCTCGCCGACGACCTGTTCGCCCTGCCGCCCCTGCCGCGCCTCTGCGGCCAGGTGCTCGTGGCCGCGGCGGTGTGGAACCAGGGGGTGCGCATCGGCAGCATCGACCTGCCCTTCGGCCTGGGCCATTCCGTCGCCGGGCTGCCGCTGCCGGAGGGGCTGAGCCTGCTGGCCACGGTGGTCTGGCTGGTGGGGATCACCAACGCGATCAACTGGCTTGATGGCCTCGACGGGCTGGCGGCGGGGGTGAGCGGCATCGCCGCCGTGGGGTTGCTCTCGGTGAGCTTCAGCCTCAGCCAGCCCGCCGCCGGCCTGCTGGCGGCGGCCCTGGCCGGCAGCTGCCTGGGCTTCCTGCGCCACAACTTCAACCCGGCCCGCATCTTCATGGGCGACGGGGGTTCCTACTTCCTCGGCTTCGCCCTGGCGGCGATCAGCATCGTCGGACCGGCCAAGCGCCTCACCAGCGTCAGCCTGCTGCTGCCGCTGATGATCCTGTCCCTGCCCCTGGCGGACATGTCGGCGGTGATCATGGGCCGCCTCCGGGCCGGCCGCTCGCCCTTCTACCCGGATCGGCGTCACCTGCACCACCGCCTGCTGCGGGCCGGCTTCAGCCACCGCCGCACCGTGGTGCTGATCTACGCCTTCACCCAGTGGCTGGCGTCCATCGCCCTGGTGCTGGCCAATGCCGAGATGCGCTTCCTCTGGCTGGCCCTGGCCACGGCAGTGCTGATCGCCGTGCTGGTGGTCTGCCGCCGCCAGATGCAGGAGGAGGCCAAGTGAGCGGCCCCCCCGGCGGCGCCGGGGTGGAGGTGCTCTGCATCGGCACCGAGCTGCTGCTGGGCAACATCGTCAACGGCAATGCCCGCTGGCTGGCCGAGCAGCTCGCCGCCCTCGGGGTGGTGCACCACCGCCAGCAGGTGGTGGGCGACAACCGGGAGCGGCTGATCGAGGCGGTGCGGCAGGCGGCGGGCCGCTGCCGGGTGCTGGTCACCACCGGCGGCCTGGGGCCCACCCCCGACGACCTCACCACCGAGGCGATCGCGGCGGCCTTCGGCGCCGACCTGGTGGAGCACGGTGAGATCTGGGCGGCGATCCAGGCCCGGATCACGGCCCGGGGCCGCACCGTCGCCCCCTCCAACCGCAAACAGGCCCTGCTGCCGCGCGGCGCCGCCGTGCTGCCCAACCCCACCGGCACGGCGCCCGGGATGATCTGGACCCCGGTGCCGGGGTTCACCGTGCTCACCTTCCCCGGCGTCCCCAGCGAGCTGCGGGCGATGTGGGAGGCCACGGCGGCCCCCTGGCTCCAGCAGGCCGGCCTGGCGGGCGGGGTGTTCGCCAGCCGCATGCTGCGCTTCTGGGGCGTGGCCGAGTCCGATCTGGCCGAGCGGGTGCACGACCTGCTGGAACTGGAGAACCCCACCGTGGCGCCCTATGCCGGTGCGGGGGAGGTGAAGCTGCGGGTCACGGCCCGGGCCGGCGACGCGGCCGCCGCCGCCGCCCTGCTGGCCCCGGTGGAGGAGGAACTGCGCCGCCGCACCGGCACCAGCTGCTTCGGCGCCGACGGCGACAGCCTGGCCTCGGTGGTGCTGGCGGCCCTGCGGCGCCGGGGCGAGACCCTGGCGGTGGCCGAGTCGTGCACCGGCGGCGGCCTCGGGGCCGCCCTGGTGGCGGTGCCGGGGGCGTCGGAGGTGTTCCTCGGTGGCGTGATCGCCTACGCCAACGCCGTGAAGCAGACGGTGCTGGGGGTGCCGGCGGCGGTGCTGGAGCGCCACGGGGCGGTGAGCGACCCGGTGGCCGAGGCGATGGCGGAGGGGGTGCGGCGTCTCACGGGGGCCACCTGGGCCGTGGCGGTCACGGGCATCGCCGGACCCGGCGGCGGCACGGCCGAGAAGCCGGTGGGGCTGGTGCACATCGCCGTGGCCGGGCCCGATGGCTGCCGCAGCGAGGCGGTGCGCTTCGGCAGCGGCCGCGAGCGCGGCTGGATCCAGACGCTGACGGTGGGGGAAAGCCTGAACCGTCTGCGGTTACAGCTGAACACTGGGGCGATCTGAGCCCGCCTGATCGGAACATCTGCTGGCGCGGCCGCCATCGATCACGAATCCTGAGGCATGGACTTTTCCCCCCGACCTGGCCCTTTTCCCCCGAAAGCAGGGCCGTTTTCCACAGGTGGCGGCGGTCGGCCCGAGCTGTCGGAGGGGTCCTGGCTCCGGGCTGCGGGAAAGGCCTCTCCCCCTTGACCATGCCCCCCGGCGGGTACCGCTGTGGCGACCACCCCCGGGCGGCGGCCGGGAAGCCGCCCCGCGCCGGGATTCTCAGCGGCGGTCCCTTGGGACCGGCCCGGTGGGGGTCGCTTTGACGCGGGGGGTGGCCCCATGGCCTGATGGGGGGACCGACGAGCAGCGCCGCATGAGCCAGATTCCCGACCACGCTCCCCGCACCGTGAGCATCGAGAACCAGATGCCGGAAGACCTGTTCGAGGCGATGCGGGAGTTCATCCGGGTGCACCCCCAATGGGACCAGTACCGGCTCATGCAGGCCGCCCTCGCCGGTTTCCTGGTCCAGCACGGCAGCCACGACCGCGCCGTGGCCCGCCACTACCTCAACGGCCTGTTCCGCCGCGAGCCCGCACCGGTGGAACACCCTCCTTCTAGGGTGGTTTCTGACCGTCTCGATCCTTCCTCTTGAGCGCCGGCACCCTCTACGACAAGGTCTGGGAGCTGCACCGCGTCGCCGATCTCCCAGGCGGAGCCACCCAGCTGTTCATCGGGCTGCACCTGATCCACGAGGTCACCAGCCCCCAGGCCTTCGCCGCCCTCGACGATCTGGGCCTGTCGGTGCGCCACCCCGAACGCACGGTTGCCACGGTCGACCACATCGTTCCCACCACCTCCCAGGCCCGGCCCTTCGCCGACCCCCTGGCCGAGGAGATGCTCGCCACGCTGGAGGCCAACTGCGCTCGGCACGGCATCACCCTCCATGGCCTCGGCAGCGGCCGCCAGGGGATCGTGCACGTGATCGCCCCGGAGCTGGGGCTCACCCAGCCCGGCATGACCGTGGCCTGCGGTGATTCCCACACCTCCACCCACGGCGCCTTCGGTGCCATCGCCTTCGGCATCGGCACCAGCCAGGTGCGGGACGTGCTCGCCAGCCAGAGCCTGGCGATGGGCAAACTGAAGGTGCGGCGGATCCGGGTGGACGGGGCCCTGCAGAGCGGCGTCTACGCCAAGGATCTGGTGCTGCACGTGATCCGCACCCTGGGGGTGAAGGGCGGTGTGGGCTACGCCTACGAGTTCGCCGGGCCGGCGATCGAGGCGCTGTCGATGGAGGAGCGGATGACGCTCTGCAACATGGCCATCGAGGGCGGGGCGCGCTGCGGCTACGTCAACCCCGACGCCGTCACCTTCGCCTACCTGAAGGGCCGGCCCCATGCCCCCGCCGGCGAGGCCTGGGAGCGGGCCGTCGCCTGGTGGAGCGCCCTCGCCTCCGGCCCCGACGCCGTCTTCGACGACGAGGTGGTGTTCGATGCGGCCACGATCGCGCCCACCGTCACCTGGGGCATCACCCCGGGGCAGGCCATCGGCGTCGATGAAGCCGTACCCACCCTCGAGCAGACCGACAGCGACGAGCGGCCGATCGCCGAGGAGGCCTACCGCTACATGGATCTGCGCCCCGGTGCGCCGATCGAGGGCCTGCCGGTGGATGTCTGCTTCATCGGCAGCTGCACCAACGGCCGCCTCAGCGACCTGCGGGCCGCCGCCGCCGTCGCCCGGGGCCGGCAGGTGGCGGCGGGCATCAAGGCCTTCGTGGTGCCGGGCAGTGAGCAGGTGGCGGCCGCCGCCGAGGCCGAGGGCCTCGATGCGGTGTTCCGTGAGGCCGGCTTCGAGTGGCGCGAGCCGGGCTGCTCGATGTGCCTGGCCATGAACCCCGACCGGCTCGAGGGGCGCCAGATCAGCGCCAGTTCCAGCAACCGCAACTTCAAGGGGCGCCAGGGTTCCGCCTCCGGCCGCACCCTGCTGATGAGCCCGGCCATGGTGGCCGCGGCGGCGGTGAGCGGCCACGTGGCCGACGTGCGCCGCCTGATCGCCACCCCATCTTCCCCAGAGCCCATCACCCCAGAGCCCGCCCCCACCCCTGCATGAGCGCCACCCCCTTCCCGGCCGGACCGATCCAGCACTGCCAGGGCCGCGCCGTCGTTGTGCCCGGCGACGACATCGACACCGACCGGATCATCCCGGCCCGTTACCTCAAATGCGTCACCTTCGATGGGCTGGCGGAGGGTGTCTTCGCCGATGACCGCCGCGAGCGGGACGGCGACCATCCCTTCGATCGCGCCACCAACCAGGGCGCCGCGATCCTGGTGGTCAACCGCAACTTCGGCTGCGGCTCCAGCCGGGAGCACGCCCCCCAGGCGCTGATGCGCTGGGGCATCCGGGCGGTGATCGGCGAGAGCTTCGCCGAGATCTTCTTCGGCAACTGCCTGGCCCTGGGCATCCCCTGCCTCAGCGGCGACCACGACACGGTGCTGGCCATTCAGGCCGCCGTCGCCGCCAATCCCGGCGCCCTGCTGCAGCTCGATCTCGAGCCGCCCCAGGTGACGCTGCAGGCCGATGGCGAGCGTCTCGGCTGGCCCCTTGAGCTGGCGGCCGGTCCGCGCCGCATGCTGGTGAGCGGCGAGTGGAACGGCACGGCCCAGCTCGTGGCCCACGACGCCGAACTGCGGGCCACCGCCGGCCGGCTGCCCTATCTGGCCGGCTTCGTCGCCGCCTAGAAGGAACCTAGAAGGGGCGCTGCAGGGCTCCCTGGGTGGGGTGATAGGGGATGAAGGGCGTCCCCGGCCCCTTGAAGTTGAAGTCGTTGAGCCGCACGCGGATGCCGCCCAGCCCGTCGTAGGGGCTGTAATACACCCCGATCTCGTAGGAGCGCCGCTGCCAGCGCAGCTCCAGATAGGAGCCGGTGACATCGCCGTAGAACCCGGAGTTGGGATCGACGTTGAAGCCGATGCCGCCGCTGAAGACGAGCGGCCCAACGATCTGCTGCGAGAGGCCGATGCCGACCGTGCCCAGATCCACGGCCCGGTCGAAGGTGAGGGGGCTCTGGCCCTGCCTCAGGGTGATGCCGCCGGTGACGGTGAGCTGGGTGTAGTCGAGGAAGGGCTTCTCGAAGCGTCCCAGGGTGAGGGTGGGTCCCCCGGAGAGCCCGATCGTGTTCTGGTTGGTGCCGTCGCTGAAGTAGGCCGCCACCCCGAGCAGGTTGGCGTTGAAGCGCAGCCCCGGAACGATCGGCACCGGTGTATTCGCCAGCGAGACCACCGGTGGGCTGGTGGTGGGCTTGCCGGTCCAGATCGGGTAGGAGAAGTTGAAGGAGCCGATGGCGTTGGCGCGCCACACCTGGAGCAGATCGGTACCGGTGGTGGGGTTGGCCTGGAAGTTGCCGACCCCCATCCGCCAGTAGTAGCTGCGGGACAGCTTGCCCCAGCTGGGCAGGCTGCCCTGCTGCTCCAGTGAGACGCCGTAGGCGGAGTACACGTCCTGCTCGCCGAGGGAGCCGTTCCAGGTGCGGAAGCGGTAGGCGCCGAACAGCCGCATCGTGCTGAAGCCCAGCACGGGCACCTTCACCAGCCGGGACAGGTCGCCGAAGCTGCGGGTGCCATTGGCGAAGTTGTCGGGATTGAAGGTGGAGATGGAGAGGCGGGCATCGGCGTTGAAGCCCAGCACCGGCCCGGTCAGACGGGCATCGAAGCCGAGGTAATCGCCGGCCTTGGCCGGCTGCTCGACGATGTTGGTGGAGCCCGCCGGCGAACCTGGCAGGGGGTAGGCGTCAGTGTTACCGGTGTAGAGGCGCTGGACCATCACCTGCGGCTGCAGGTTGAGGAGTCCCTTCTCGCCGATCTTGACCGGGATGTTGTAGCCGAGGAAGAAGCCGTCCCGGTCCTCCCGGTCGTTGCCGATCACCAGGGGATTGCTCACCTCCTCCTGCTTCTGGATGCGGCGCTGGCGCGTCACCCGGATCGGCAGGCGATCCTCCAGGCGCAGCGTGTTGCGGCGTGCCTTCACCAGGGTGTCGCCGTTCGGCAGCAGGGTGATGACGACCTTCTCCGAATCCATCCACGACTGGGCCGGCGTGAACGGGTCATTGGTGAAGCCCACCCGATCGCCGGAGAGGGTGTTGGGGGTGATCTTGAGGCGCCGGGCCTGGATGCGCCAGCGGCTCACGGTGCCTTTGATCAGCTCCTGGTTGCCTTCGGTGGTCTGGTCCTTGAGCTGCTCGGGCCGGGTGGTGCCGAAGTCGTTGGCCGTGTCTGGGGTGGTGAACTCGCGTGGGAAGCCGAAGCGCCGCTCGGCCTTGAGGCTGCGCTCGAAGGTCACGTTCTCGACCCGCTGGGGGATCCGGGCGATGGCCTCGCGGCGCAGCCGTTCCTGATGCCGGGCGTTGCGCCATACCCCACCCTTGTCCTCAACCGGCTGGACCGGGGGCTTCGGGGCCGGCTGGCCGCTGGTGCCGGTCCAGCCGGGCCCCATCGTCACCTGCTCGAGCTGCTGGGCAAGCCCATCGGGCTGCTCGCTGGCCAGGGGCGGCGCGTCCGGGCAACCCTGGGCGGGCGGCACCGGCAGCGGCTGGCTGGCGAGCTTGTCGGTGCCGAAGCGGTAGCGCAGGCCCAGCAGGTAGGCGTTGCTGCCCTCGCTGACGCCGCTGAAGGTGCCGTAGGCCCCGGAGCGGTGGTGGATGCGGCCGACGGCCGACCAGCGCGGGGTGACCAGCGCCTCCACCTCGAAGGCCAGGTAGTTGAGCAGGCGCGCCGAGTTCGGGCGGAAGGTCTGCTCGTAGTTGCTCTTGGCGGTGAGGACGCTGAGGCCCTCCACGAAGAAGACGTTGAGCCAGGGCCGCAGCCACAGGCGCAGACCGATACCGCCCGTGGCTTCACCGAAGTTCTGGGCGGGGGTGTCGGAGAAGGGGACGGCCTGGTTGAAGCCGCCCCCCGGCTGGGCACTGGCCCGGTGCCCCAGCAGGTTGGCGTCGAACTCCAGCGAAAGGGGGCCGGCCTGGATCAGGCGGCGCTGCAGGCCGATGCCGCCCAGGTACTCGGGCCGGAAGCGGCCGCTGAAGGTGAAGGTGTCGCCGAATTCACCGGCATACATCTGGCCGGCCCAGGTGGTGACGGCCCAGGGGTAGGGCTGCCACTGGGGAACGGCCGGATAGGTGGGGGTGCAGCTGATCGGCTCCGGCGGCGGCAGGGGCTCGGAGGCCTCCTTCTCGAGGTCGAAATCCTCCTTGGTGGTGTCGAGGTCGATGACGCCGTAGACGTCGTCGATCTCCCCCACCCCCTCCAGCAGGGCATAGCGGAGGCGGCTGCCCTGCAGATACTGCTGGCCGCGCTGAAAGCGGACGTTGCCGACCGCATAGATGGTGCGGGTGCTGGCCTCGAACTCCAGCCGGTCGGCCAGCAGCCGGCCACCGGCCAGGCGGGCCATGACGCTGCCGGTGGCCACGAAACGCTGCAATTGGCCGTCGTAGCCCTGCTGGTTGGCGGTCAGCTCCAGCTCCAGGGGCATGGGATCGCTCGCCGGGGCGGCGTCGAGGCCTGCCACCGGCGGCGTCGTGGCGGCTCTGCCGGCCGGGCTCGGTTCCGGCGGTGGCTCTGCTCCGGCCTGGGCCCCGGCGGGCGTCGCGGCCGGGGGCTCGTCGTCGAAGGGATCGGGGGTGGACGCGGTGCCGGAGGTGGCTGCCGGCGCCGGGGCGGGCTGCGCCTGGGCGACCTGAAGCCTGGAGGGTGGTTCCGGCCGTGCCTGGACCGGTGCGGCCGTCAACGCCAGCACGCCAGTCATGCCCAGCCACAGGCCCAGCCCAGCGGTCAGGCCTTCTGGGGCCTGGCGGCGTCCCGAGCGGGGGTGGAGCACCACAGGCAGCGGATGGGCAGCGAGAACGCGGCCGATCCTGCCATGGGAGTTCGGGGGCGTCCCCCGCTGCGGTCCGGTTTCCGGACGGGTGGCGGGCGGGCCGCCGCCGAAGGGGTCAGTCCTCCAGGTCCTTGCGGCTGGGGGAGCGGGTGGGATCGCTGGCCAGGAAGCCGAAGACGAAGATCCCGATGAAGAAGAAGACGACGGAGTAAACCGAGATCTTGAGAGCGAGCATGGTCTGTCCGGCGGGTGACAGGGAGTGACAGGCGCCGGTACGGGTCTCGATGACCCCTCGGCAGCCGCATCATCTTATGGGTGGTGGTTGGCCATCCAGGCTGTCCGATGCCGTTTGGCGGGGGCAACCGGCTCCGATTGAAACGTTTCGGTCACGTTCCCCATGCCCCGGCCCCTGGATCTCCAACCCCTCTGGCAGGCCGTCCAGCCCGGGGGCGGAAGCGGTCCGGCGCTGGAGCGGGACTGGGGCCGCCGCCACCGCCCCGACTGGGCGGCCCGGGGCCTGATCATCTGGCCGCGGGGCGGCCAGTGGTGTCGTCTGCGCCTGCCTTGCCCGTGCCCGCAGGCCTGGGTCCCCCTGGCGGAGGGCGCCCGGGCGCGGCTGGCGCTGCGCTGGTGGGCCGACAGCGCCGAGCTGTGGGTGGATGGCGAGCGCATCCACAGCGGCGATCTGTTCGACACCGCCTGCCGCTGGCCCCTGCCCGAGCGCTGGTGGCGGGGGGAGGTGCTGGATCTGGAGCTGCGGCTGCGCAGCCCCCTGCACGACGACGGCGCCCTGATCAGCAGCCGCATCGAGCTGGAGCCCCTGGATCCGGCCGATCCCCTGGGCCTGCTGGCGGCCACCGCCGACGAGCTGCGGCAGCTGCGCCGTGAGCACCGGCACGACGGGGAGCCGGGGGAGGGGGCGGTCCAGGTGCTGGGCCATGCCCATCTCGATCTGGCCTGGCTGTGGCCGGTGGCCGACACCTGGCAGGCGGCGGAGCGCACCTTCAGCTCCGCCCTCGAGCTGATGGAGCGTTTCGACACACTCCACTTCGGCCATTCCACGCCGGCTCTCTATGCCTGGCTGGAGCGCCACCGGCCGGCCCTGTTCGAGCGGGTGCGCCGGGCCATGGGGGCGGGCCGCTTCGAGCCGCTCAACGGGCCGTGGGTGGAGAGCGACTGCGTGCTGCTCTCCACCACCTCGCTGCTGCGCCAGTTCCAGGAGGGCCAGGCTTACAGCCTGCGCACCTTCCCGGAGTGGAGCCACCGGCTCGCCTGGCTGCCGGACAGCTTCGGCTTCGCCGCCGGCCTGCCGGCGCTGGCGGCCGCCACCGGCGTGCGCTGGTTCTGCACCCACAAGCTGGCCTGGAACGCCACCAACCCCTTCCCCCACCGGCTCTTCCGCTGGCGCAGCCGCTGCGGGGCCGAGGTGCTGGCCCTGATGACGGCGCCGATCGGCACTGACGGTGATCCGGTGGCGATGGAGCGCTACCGGCTGCAGTGGCAGCAGGCCAGCGGCTGCGCCGATGCCCTGTGGCTGCCTGGTGTCGGCGACCACGGCGGCGGGCCGACCGCCGAGATGCTCGAGCAGCTGGCGCTCTGGCAGGACCAGCCCGTGGCCGCCGGCCAGCGCCACGGCACCCTGCGCGCCTACCTGGAGCCGCTGGAGTCCCTGGTGGGGCAGCTGCCGGTGTGGCGCGATGAGCTTTATCTGGAGCTGCACCGCGGCTGCCCCACCAGCCGGCCGGACCAGAAGCGCCACAACCGCACCCTGGAACGGCTGCTGCGGGAGGCGGATCTGGCCGCGGCGCTCTTCGGCCGGCCGGCGCCGGCCGCCACCGACGACTGGCGCACCCTGCTGTTCCAGCAGTTCCACGACATCCTCCCGGGCACGGCGATCCCGGAGGTGTTCGAGCAGGCCGAGCCCCAGTGGCGCGGCGCCCGCCGCCGGGCCGCCCGCCGGCGCGACCGGACCCTGCGGTGGGGCCTGGCGGCCGGAGCTCCCGCGAGCGCCGCTGAGTCCTGGTGCGTCGTGCAGCTCCAACCGCTGCCGGCCCAGTCCCGCACCCTGCGGCTGCCGGCCGGCGACTGGTGGCTGGCGGCGGCGGACGGCGAGCGGCGGCTGGCGGGCCAGCCGGCCCCCGGGGGCGGCCAGTGGCTGCAGATCCCCGACCTGGAAGGGGTCGGGGTGCGGCGCCTGCGGCGGCAACCGCCGGCGGCCGGGGGTGTCGGCGATGCGGCGGCTGCGCCCGTGGCGGGGTCGGTGCGCCTGGAGCGGGTCGCCGGCGGCGGGGCGGACCGCTGGCGGCTGGGCAACGGCCTGGTGTCGGCGCTGATCGGCCCGGCGGGGGTGGAGCAGCTCTTCGATCGGGACGGCACGCCCCAGCTGGGCGGCCCGCTGGCCTGGTGCCGCTGGCGCGACCGGGGCGAGTTCTGGGATGCCTGGGATCTGGCCGCTGACTACCGCGAGAACCCGCTGGCCTGGAGCTGGCAGGGGGTGCCGCAGTGGCTGGAGACGGGACCGCTCTGCGCCCGCTTCGTCTGGCGCGGTCGCTGCGGCGAGAGCCCGGTGCGCCTCGACGGCCGCCTGCTGGCGGGCAGTCCCTGGCTGGAGCTGGTGCTGGGCACCCAGTGGCGGCAGCGCCACGAACTGCTGCGGCTGGAGATTCCCCTCGCCGATCCGGCCAGCCGCTGGGCGGCTGACACCGCCGGCGGAGTGATCGAGCGGCCGGCAACGGCCCGCACCGCCCGGGAGCGGGCCCGCTGGGAGGTGAGTGCCATCAGCTGGATGGCTGCGGTGGGCCCGGCCCGCGGCGATGGGCTGGCGGTGCTGCTGGATGGCCCCCAGGGGGTGTCGGCGACGGCGGAGCGCCTGGGGATCTCGCTGCTGCGGGCACCCACATGGCCCGATCCCGGCGCCGACAACGGCTGGCAGCGGCAGCGGCTGGCCCTGCTGCCCTGCCCCGGCGGCTGGCGGGCAGCCGCTGCGCCCCAGCAGGCCACCCGGCTGCGGGAGCCGCTCTGGTGCCGGCCGATGGCACCGGCCGCCGGGGCAGGTGCGGGCGCCGGCGCCGAGGTTGGGGATCAGGCCGAAACCCTGTTCCCGTCCCTCGGCGCGGACCTGCAACTGGTGGCCCTGCGGCCCCTGCTTGCGGAGGGAGGGACGGCAGCAGAGGGCGAGGACGATGACGGCACGCCAGCGGGGGCGGTGCTGCTCAGCGTCCAGAACCTGGGGCCCTGCCGGCGGAGGTTCTCAGCCGGTCCGGACTGGAGCGTGCTCGGGCGCTGCGATGCCCTGGGAGAGCTTCTGGCGGCGGGTGAGGGGGACCATCGACCCGGCGATGGGCCCGAGCCGCTGGCACTGGGGCCGTGGGAGCTGGGCCACTGGCGGCTGGGGCGAGTGCAGCCGGTGAGCGGGGCGGCTCAGTCGTCGTGATCGTCGAAGGGATCGGTGAGGCCCTTGGAGGGCGGACCGAAGGCGGTGTAGACCCCGAAACCGGTGAGGGCCAGCAGCACGGCGAGCACCGCGAGGGCCACGGAGAGGGCGGGGGAGGTGCTGGCGGCGGGATCCATGGAGGGCTCTCAGGCGGGGGAGGGGGCGGCGGGGCTTCCGTCACAACTCTCGACAGCCCAACTCGGTGCGGCCGGCAAGACCCTTACAGTAAGCACCGCGATCCCGTGCCCGAGAGGTCCGAGCTGCCATGGCCCAACGCACCCGTCTGGGAAACCTGCTGCGCCCCCTGAATTCCGAGTACGGAAAGGTGGTGCCCGGCTGGGGTACCACCCCCGTGATGGGCGTGTTCATGCTGCTCTTCCTGGTGTTCCTGCTGGTGATCCTGCAGCTGTACAACAAGTCCCTGCTGCTCGAGGGCATCAACGTCAACTGGAACGGCGTCGGCTGATTCCTCTCGCCCCCTGTCCATGAACATCTTCGGCATCGGTCTGCCTGAGATGGCGGTGATCGCCGCCATCGGGCTGCTGGTCTTCGGACCCAAGCGGCTGCCCGAGCTGGGCAAGACGCTGGGGCGCACCCTCCGCGGCTTCCAGTCGGCCTCGCAGGAGTTCGAGAAGGAGTTCCGCACGGCCGTGGGCACCGAGCAGCCGATCGACATCTCCGGTCCGCCCGCCGCCGTGACGCCTACGGCCGAACCCGCCGCGATCACCCCCGCTGCCGACCCGGCAACCCCGGCGGTGGTGGTTGAGGAGAGTGCCGCACCCTCCAACGGCCCCGCCAGCTGAGGACGGCCACCCGTTGGATCTGCAACTGCTGGTGGGCCTGGGCAATCCCGGCCCCCGCTACGCCGACACCCGCCACAACGTCGGCTTCATGGTCCTGGAGCGGCTGGCCCGCGCCGGTGGCGCCAGTTTCCGCAACCAGGGCCGTCTGCACGGGCTGCTGGCCGAGGTCGGCCAGGGGGAGAAGCGGCTGCGGCTGCTGATGCCCCAGACCTTCATGAACGACAGCGGCCGCTCGATCCGCGCCGCCCTCGACTGGTTCCGGCTCGATCCCGCCCAGATGCTGGTGCTGGTGGACGACATGGACCTGCCCCTGGGGCGCCTGCGGGTGCGGGCGGCGGGCGGCGCCGGGGGGCACAACGGCCTGCGCAGCACGATCGCCCACCTGGGCAGCGAGTCCTTCGCCCGGCTGCGCATCGGCATCGGCGCGCCGGGTGAGACGCCCGAGGAGCGCCGGGCCCGCACGGTGTCGCACGTGCTGGGCAAGTTCTCCGCCGCCGACCGGCCGGTGCTGGAGACGGTGCTGGAGGAGGTGGAGGCGGGTATCGACCTGATCCGGCGGCTGGGGCTGGAGAAGGCGGCCAACCGCTTGAACAGTTTTCGCGCCGATCCGCCGCCATCCTGAGAGCATCGACAACGTCCCGTGAGCCGCCTTCCCGCCACCACCGCTCAGCTGCGGGTGCTGCGCCAGAGCTTCAGCCCCTGCCTGCTGGAGGGGGAGATCAGCGCCGGGGGCTTCCAGTGGCGCTTCCGCTGGGCCTTCGACCGGGGCGAGCTGCAGGTGGAGCCGTCCCTGGGGCGTGCCCTGATCCAGGACGCCCTGCTGCGCTTCCTGCTCAAGGCCGACTACCAGCTCGAACCAGGCGGCGACTACGTGTTCACGGTGCGGGCGTCGTTCTGAGCAGCTCCCGCCCCAGCCGGCGCTCCAGCAGCAGCTGGGCCACCACATCGTCGACGTCGCGGGGGGGCTGGCGCAGGCCCAGGGGCAGGAGCCGCCGCCAGCCCCGGGCGGGGAACAGCTCCCAGTAGCGGCGACGCGCCGCCAGGGTGGTGCCCCGCTCATCCACCAGCTCCACCGGCAGCAGGGGCTCCAGGCGCTGCCGCCAGGCGCCGCTGCCGGTGCCATCGCCGAGCACCACGGCCGCCAGGTCCTGCCGGCGGTGCCAGCCCTCCAGCCGCTCCCAGGCCGCCTCCGGGGGCAGCACCAGGGCTTCAAGGATCTGGCGGCGTTCGGGGTCGGTGAGCACCAGCCCGCACTTGCTGCGGCCGGGATCGAGGCCCGCCAGGGGGCCGGGGCCCGCCAGAGGACCGGTGGTCATGGCCGTCCCGGCCGGGTGGCTCCGGCGCCGTCCTTGCGGGGCCAGCGCAGCTCCACGCTGATCGGGTCGGGGGTGTCGGCGTTCTGGGTGGCCACGGCCTCGAGATTGGCGGTGACGCCGGCGGGGCGCTCGCTGAGCTCGCGGGCCAGGGCGTTGATGCTGGCGGTATCGAACTGGAGGCCGTTGGCCAGGGTGCCCTGGCGCTGGACCTTGGCGAAGGCGGCGGCCAGCAGCAGGTTGAGGCGGCTGCGGACAGCGTCGAGCTCGCGCACGTCGGGCTCGAGCGCGGTGCGGGAGAGGACCTCCCCCTGTTCGACCACCTGGCGGTTGGGGCGCAGGTCGGGGAAGGCGAGCACCTGGGCCTCGCCCCGCAGCACGTTGGCGGCCGAGCGGATGCTGACCACCCAGGTGCCGGGGGTGCCGAGCAGCGATTCCAGCCGGGTGATGTCGCTGCGGGGCACCAGCAGGATCTGGCGGTTGGCGGGTTGGCCGGGCAGCAGCAGCTGGAACGCCGCCCGGTTCGACTCCTGCAGCAGGGCGTCGATCACCTGCTTGGCCTGGTCGGGGCGCTGCAACTGCACCTTGGCGGTGGCCAGGGGCTGGCCGCTGGCGATCACCACGTCCCCGCGGCGCAGGGCGATGACGTTGGTCTCCAGGTCCTTGAGTTCCTTCTCGCCGGCGGCGATGCGGCGGCGCACATTGGTCAGCTCGGCCTCGGTGCGGCGGATCTCGGCGTCCCGGCCCTGCACCTCCCGGCTGAGCCGGGCCCGCTCGGCCTCCAGCCGGGCGCGCTCCGCCTGCAGGGGCTGCAGCTCGCGGCGCAGGGTGTCGACGCGGCGCTCGGCGGCCACCAGCTGATCGCGGGCGCGGCGCTGGCTGGCCAGGGCCTGGTCCCGGCGGCGTTCGGCGGTGATCAGGTCGAGGCGGCTGCGCTCCAGTTCGCCCCGGGTGCGCTGCAGTTCACCCTTGTTGCGCTCCAGGGCGGCGCGGCTGTCCCGCAGGCGGTCCTGGATCTGGTCGAGCTCGAAGAGCCCCACCCGCAGGCGCTCGCTCACCAGCAGCATCAGCCCCAGGGACACGGCACTGATCAGGCTGCCGGTGAGCACCGTGATCACCACGGCGGTCTTGCGGGGCCGCAGGTTGAACAGGCTGAGGCGCGCCTTGCCGACGCGGCTGCCGAGCCGGTCGCCCAGGGTGGAGAGCACTCCGCCGAGCACCAGGAGCGCGAGGATCAGCAGCCAACCCGACACCTTCTGCGCCTCGGTTCCGCGATGCACCAAGTATCCCTGCCGGTGGCCTCACGGCACCCGGCGGGGGCCGCCCGATCAGCTGAACCGCTTGGCCAGGGCGATGGGGTCGAAGACGGTGATCTTCTTGCGGTCGATCTGGACCAGGCCGTCGTTGCGCAGGTCGCCCAGGAGGCGGGTGATGGTGACGCGGGTGGAGCCGATCGCCTCGGCGATGGCCTGGTGGGAGAGGCGCAGGTCGATGGTGATCCCCTCGGCGCCGGGAACGCCGAAGTCGCGGCAGAGCACGAGAAGGAAGCTCACCAGCCGGGAGGACATGTCGCGGTGGGTGAGGGTCTCGATCATGGTCTCGGTCTGGAGGATGCGGGAGGAGAGGCCCTGGAGCAGCAGCAGGCCGACGCTGGCGTCCTGCTCGATGGCGCGCCGCACCGAGGTGGCCGGGGCCGTGACCATCTCGACCCGGGTGAAGGCGATGGCGTGATAGAAGCGGTCGGAGCGCTGGCCGGTGAGCAGGGAGAGCACCCCGAAGAGGCTGTTCTCGCGCAGCAGGGCCACGGTGATCTCCTCGCCCGACTCGTAGACGCGCGAGAGGCGCACGGCGCCGCGCCGCAGCAGGTAGACGCGCTCGGCAGGGTCGCCGGGGAAGAAGATCGTCTTGCCGCGCTCGATGGTCTCGACGCTGCTCCCAGCCAGGCCGCGGATCACGTCCAGCAGGGTGGTGGCCAGGGCGCCGGGGGCGCCCATGGGCGTCACGGAGCCGGGGGATCCGCTGGAAGGGCTGCTGGGGTAGCGGCTGAAGCCACGCGTAGCGCCGACCATCAAGGCGTGGCGATTGGTGATGAACCTATGGATCGACCTGGCCGATCCATGTAGCCAATGACACTCTTTAGCCGGTCGTGGTGCCTGGCGCCACAGCCAGGGCCTGGCGCTGGGCCTCCTGCAGGTCCCGCAGGCCCGGTTCGGCCAGATCCAGCAGGGCGTCGAGGCGGGAGCGGGAGAAGGGGGCGCCCTCGGCGGTGCCCTGGATCTCCAGCAGCCGGCCCTGCTCGTCCATCACCACGTTGAGGTCGACCTCGGCGCGGGAATCCTCGGAGTAGTCGAGATCCAGCAGGGCCCGGCCGTCCACCAGCCCCACCGACACCGCCGACACCTGCTGGCGCAGGGGCGAGGCGGCCAGCACCCCCTGGTGCTGGAGGCGCTCCAGGGCGGCGGCCAGGGCGATCCAGGCGCCGGTGATCGAGGCGGTGCGGGTGCCGGCGTCGGCCTGGAGCACGTCGCAGTCGACCAGCAGGGTGCGCTCGCCGAGGGCCTCCAGATCGAGGGCGGCCCGCAGGCTGCGGCCGATGAGGCGCTGGATCTCCTGGGTGCGGCCGGAGAGCTTCATCAGCTCGCGGCCCTGGCGGCTGGGGGTGGAGGCCGGCAGCAGGCGGTATTCGGCGCTGAGCCAGCCGCTGCCGGAGCCCTTGCGCCAGCGGGGCACCTCGGGATCGAGGCAGACGCTGCAGAGCACGCGGGTGCGGCCGGCGGCGAACAGCACCGAGCTGAGGGCGAAGCCCATCGGGTCCCAGTCGACGGCCACCGGGCGCAGGGCATCGGCGGTGCGGCCGTCGTTGCGGGGGGCGTCGGCGGGAGTGGTCACGCGGCCTTTGGCGGAGCCGAGCCAGCGTAGGCGGCGCCGGTGGTACGTCTGTTCCCAGCCACTACCGATGGTGTGCCGGGCTGGCGAAGGCCGCTACATTCGGGAGGTGAGCGGCCGGGGCGATCCGTCCGGACCTTTCACACCAACGCTTCCGTGGGGTGTCCATGACCGCCAGCCTCATCGACCCCGGCCACCCCCGGCGCAGCGCGGCCCCGGCACGGCCTGAGCCGCTGGCCCTGGTGCCGCCATTGCGGCTGGTGAGCCAGCCGGAGGGGCTGCTGCAGATCCACACGGCGCCGTTCCGGGGCAGCTTCGCGGCGGTGTTCAGCCAGGCGCTGCGCAGCGCCGGGCTGGGCAGCCGGGTGCTGGTGAGCCAGTTTCTCAAGGGGGGTGTAGAGCAGGGGCCGGCGGGAAGCCTGACGCTGTGCGGCCGGCTGGAGTGGCTGCGGCCGGGCACGCCCCACTGCCTCGATGGGCCGCCGGGGTCCCAGGGGGAGGAGGGGGCCACGGCCGAGGAGGCGCTCGAAGCGGTGGCGGAGGTGTGGGAGGTGAGCCGCGAGCGGCTGCTGAAGGGGGATCTGGATCTGCTGGTGCTCGATGAGCTGGGGCTGGCGATCGCCCTGGGTTACCTGAGCGCGGAGGCGGTGATCGAAGCGCTTGAACAGCGGCCGGCCCATCTGGATGTCATCCTGACGGGCCCCTCGATGCCGGCCAGCCTGATGGCGATGGCCGATCAGGTCACCCAGTTGCGCCGCGGCGGCTGACGCCATGCTCAAGAACGACCACTGGATCAACGAACAGGCCGCGGCCGGAATGCTGGAGCCGTTCCAGCCGACGCTGGTGCGCCACCTGGATCCGGAGGGCCGCACCGGGCCGGTGCTGAGCTTCGGGTGCTCGTCGTACGGGTACGACCTGCGGCTGTCGCCCAAGGAGTTCCTGATCTTCCGCCATGTGCCCGGCACGGTGATGAACCCGAAGCGGTTCAACCCGGCGAACCTGGAGCCGGCGCCGATGCACAGCGACGAGGACGGCGACTACTTCATCCTGCCGGCCCATTCCTACGGCCTGGGGGTGGCGCTGGAGAAGATGAAGGTGCCGTCGAACATCACCGTGATCTGCCTGGGCAAGAGCACCTACGCGCGGCTAGGCATCATCGTGAACACCACCCCGGCGGAAGCCGGCTGGGAAGGCCACCTCACCCTGGAGTTCAGCAATTCCTCCGGCGCCGACTGCCGCATCTACGCCGGCGAAGGCATCTGCCAGCTGCTGTTCTTCGAGGGCGACCCCTGCGCCACCACCTACAACGACCGCCAGGGCAAGTATCAGCACCAGCCGGAGAGGGTGACGCTGGCGAAGGTTTGAGGGGATGGGCAGGTGGTTATCGGGTCCGTCTAAGTCGCTTGGCTGGGGCGGGGCCATGACGCTCAGTGGCTCGGGCGGAAGGGTTCCAGGGGAATGGTCGGCGCTGCAGCTTCTGCTTATGCGGCTGCGAGTCTGCCTTATGGGTGGTTATCGGAACCGTCCAATAAGGAGTTTGATCTATCCTGAGTAAATCTCTCAAGACTTCATGGCAGCCTACTCATTCCTGGATCTAGCCGAGGAGTTATTGAAGTCGGCTGAAACCCCGCTGACATACCAAGAAATATGGCAAGCAGCAAAAGAGGCTGGATTGACAGCGAAGATTTCTTCAAAGGGAAAAACACCTTGGCAGACTCTTGGTGCTCAACTATATGTTGAGGTCAGAGATAACGAGGTTTCAAGATTTATCAAGGTTGGTAAGAGGCCTGCGCGGTTTTTCTTGAAAAGCAGAGAGGGCACTCTTCCAAAAGATGCCGTTGAACAGCTGGACAAGCAGCAGTCAGGCAAAAAGGAAAAGCCGGCTGGCTTTCACGAGCGGGATCTTCATCCAGTACTGACGTACTTTGTATATTCTAATCCTGCGTTCAACAGAGGGCGCTCAATCTTTTCAAAGACCATCTATCACGAGAAGTCGCTCAAGTCGGGATACAACGGATGGGTCCACCCAGACATGGTCGGCTTCTACCTGCCATTGGACGACTGGAGGCCCGATGTGATTGAGTTTAATAGGCTCTCGGACAACAACTCCCTGCGTTTATTCTCGTTCGAGATCAAGAAGAGTCTAACAAAGTCAAACTATCGAGAGTCGTTTTTTCAGGCCCTCTCAAATTCATCTTGGGCTCACGAGGGGTATCTTGTGGCGGCCGACATCAAGCAAGATGATGAGCTGATGTCAGAACTTGGACGGCTGACGTCTTCTTTTGGAATTGGAATCATCCAGCTAGACTTGGAGGATATTGATAGCTCCATGATCTTGTTTCCTTCTCGCGCAAAGACCCTACTTGATTGGGAGACCATCAACAAACTGAGTGAGCAGAACTCAGACTTTGAAAAGTTTATCCAAGATGTGAGAATCGACTTTGAGTCAAAAAGAATACATCGTTCCGAGTTTGATGAAGTGCTCAAGGATATTCGTAAGTACATTCATGAGAAGCTGAAGATCGAACAAGTCGCTTGAGCGGTCTCTGACGCGCCGCTCAGCTCTAGCGTAAGAAGGATCAGAGAAAAGCAGGAAGCCCCGCCGTCTTGATGTTCTGACTTCAAAGTTCTAAGGTTAAAGAATGTATGAAGCAAAACGGGCCACCATTTACTTTGACTCGACGCGAAAGTGCATCGTGCACTCCGCCTAAGAGCTGCAGCATGTAACCGCTCAATTTCGGTCATGGTCAACGAAGCGGTGCGCATGACATAGGCCGAAGATGCTGATGATTTGAAAGACGCTGATCAAAGGCAAGCTGAGTCAAGCTCTAGCTTCGAAGAGTTTGTCACAAGCCTAGGTGACAGTGGTCGACTATAGCCTCTCTATGAAGTCATCAGCGGTTAAAAAATACATCACCAGGACCTGGTTGAGGAGCTGCTCAGCGGTGCGCAGCTTGGGGAGGATCTAATCAGGCGTGTGGCGCTTGCATTTCATTGGGCTGGTCCTGAAAAAATCAGGCTGGTAGGGAAGTTCCCATGAGGACTGTTTGAGTATTCGGGATACACGTCAAGTCCAGTGGGGTGAAGAGGGCGAGGCCTGAGCTCAACGAAGCGAGGCGCTGGAGTGCACTGGGCGTGTTCACTGCAGATGGCGCCCGACCTCTGTGGTCATCAAGCCCGATCAGCCCGGAACTGCGGCAGTTCCACGGTGACCCTTGCACCACCCCCAGGTGCGTCCGCAATCGTGAAGTGGCCATGGTGACGGGCCACAAGGTTGCTGACAATGGCGAGTCCAAGCCCGGAGCCGCCGGTCGTTCGCGCCCGCGAACGCTCAAGCCGCACGAACGGCTCGCGCACCAAGTCACGCATCGCCGCTGGAATGCCGGGCCCGCGGTCATCAATGCTCACCACGACCCGATCAGGCGGCATCCTGGCCACCCCGATCCGCGCCTGGTGACCGTGCTTCAGCGCGTTGTCGATCAGGTTGGCAAAAACCCGACGCAGGGCGAGGCGGTTCCCAAGCACGTAGAGCCGAGGCGTCGGCCCGTCCCCAACCCCGTCGAGGCTGACGCACTGATCCGGTCGAGCCTCCAGTTCCAGGCTCAGCAAGGCGTGGATGTCGACCAGTTCGAGACCATCCTCCGTTGCTGTCTCGGTACCTTGGGTGGCGAGCAGGGCATCATCCAGCAGGCGAACCATGTCGTCGAGGTCCGAGATGGCTTGGTCCAAACCCTGGGAGGTGGGCGCGTTCTCCAAACGCAGCCGAACCTTGGTGGCCAATGTCCTTACATCGTGCTGGAGACCGCCGACAAGGGCAAGGCGCGCTTGTAACAGTCGCGACAATCGCTCCTGTTGCCGGTTGAAGGCTCCCACGAGGGCGCGGATCTCCGGCGCCGCTGACCTCACGTCCCTGATCGGTTGGGGGTCAGCGTTCAGATCAATGCTGTCGACGGCACGCGCCAGCTCTTCCAGCGGGCGGATCTGACGCAACAGGAACACCAGCATCAGCGTGGCGAAGACCGTCCCCACCAGCCCGGCGCCGAAGCCGAGGGGTAATCCGAAATTGGTCACCGGAAACAGCTCCCGGGATCGCAGAACGAGCAGCGTGTTGCGGTCCAAGGTGGTGATCAGAACGCGTCTTTCATCGGCGCTGCGCAGCAGCGGTGGCAGGCCGTCCATCGGCCGCCCGGGTCGCCAGACATCCAGCCCGATGGTACGGTTCGGCATCGCTGCCCGGTAGGCAGCTGCGAGTTCTTTCAGTGGCCGCTCTTCCGGCGCCGCAGGGCTGATCGCGGGCCCGGCATGGGGTTCAAGCGTGACTTCGAGGGTCGGAGTCGACAGCGCCGGCAGGATCTTCGCCCGCGCCTCGTCGGAAAGCCCGTCGAGCAGTTCAGCCATCGCCGCCACCTTGGCCGGCGAGGGAATCGTTGCCTGCGCGTTGATGGGCGACCGCCGCAGCACATAGGCCGCGGCCATCACGGAGATCGTGAGCAGTGTGACCACAAGGGTGAGGCCGAGGCGAACCAGATGGGACGTTTTCATCCCGACACGACCTGCACCGTTGGCGTGAACAGATAGCCATGACTTCGGATCGTGGCGATGAGCCGTTCGTTGTCACTGGCCGCTTCGATCTTCTTCCGCAGCCGCGACACCAAGGTATCGATGGACCGGTCAAAGGGATCCCCACGGCGCTGGTGGACCTTCTCGAGAAGCAGATCCCTCGAAAGCACACGCTGGGGTGCCTGGACAAAGCAGACAAGCAAATCAAATTCAGCGCTGGTCAGTGCAATGTCACGTCCTGATGAATCCGAAAGACGTCGCGCATTCACATGGACCGTGTATTGATTGAATTGGAGCACCTCCTGGGGCGGGTTGCGTCCTGCCGGCGGCCCGCCACGGCGCAACACGGATCGAATCCGGGCCACCAGTTCCCGTTTGGAGAACGGTTTCGTCACATAGTCATCGGCACCGAGTTCAAGTCCGACGATCCGATCGACTTCAGCACTTCGGGCCGTGAGCATGATCACGGGAATCGACGAGGCCGCGCGCAGCCGCCGGCAGATTGACAGGCCGTCCTCACCTGGGAGCATCAGATCGAGGATGACGAGGTCGGGTCGCTCGAGCGCGATGGCGGCGTCCATGCGTCCGGCATCGGGAACGCCCCTGGCAGCAAACCCCTCCTCGCTCAGTACGCCGATGAGGAGCCCTCGGATATCGTCATCATCATCGACCACAAGGATCTTGGTTGGCTCTGCGCCCATCCCCAGGCTCGGCGAGGTGCACCCTCTTTAGCCGTTCGGCAGGCGTTGGTGTGGCTCATGCACAAACTGACAAAGTCTGGCCACAAATCTCCGCAAAACGCATCCACACGGAAACCCCCCCCGTGAAGTTGGCCTCTTACCTTTTTGGTGTGGCCACCTCGCACCACGTGGAGAATCCCATGGTTGATCCCAGTCCGATTGCGGCCGCCCGCACTGCATTGGGGCCCCTGTTACTCGCCATCGTCGTCGGGCTCATGGCACTGGAGTACACCGCCAGCCGCTTCGCCCGTGTCGACACCCATGACATTGATGAAACCGCAGCGTCCTTCGTGATCGCATTCGGCCACCAGATCATCCGGACGATGGAGGCCGCAGTCGTCTCGGTGCCCCTCTTCCTGGCCTACAACCATCGACTTTTCGACATTGATCTGGCATCGCCACTGGCCTGGATCGCGTTCTTTGTGATCGTGGAGTTTGTCTACTATTGGCATCACCGCGCCTCCCACCAGGTGCGCTGGTTGTGGGCGACCCACGCGGTGCACCACTCCTCCACCCGGATCAATCTGACCGCTGGCATTCGGCTCGGATGGACGGCGGGATTATCCGGTCACTATCTCATTTATGTCCCGCTGGCTCTGATTGGGTTCCACCCGATCGCGATTGCGATCGTTCTCAGCCTCAACCTCGGCTACCAGTTCTTCATCCATTCCGAGTGGCTGCCACGCCTTGGGTTCCTGGAATGGATCTTGAACAGCCCGTCCCATCACCGGCTTCACCATGCCTGCAACGAAACTTGCCTCGACAAGAATTTTGGTGGGACACTGATTGTCTTTGACCGGCTCTTCGGCACCTTCACGGAGCAGCCGGCCAAGGAAACGCTCCGCTACGGACTTGCCGGCCAAGCCAGAACGCTCAATCCTTTTAAGATCGTGTTTGGCGAGTGGCTGGCCATGCTCGCTGAGTTCAGGGCAGCGAAGTCCGGCTGGAAACAACGGCTTTCCATCCTGTTTGGGCCCCCCTAGGTGCTGGACAACATTCCATCGAATCGTTTGAGTTCGCATCCAAAGCCATTGGCGATCAGTCTGTCTTCATCAGCGGCTGCCGCCATCCAACGGCCAACCTCAGCCAATCTCCTTGGAGTTAACACCATGAACACCAACCGTCCTTTCGCCACCCGTCTTGCCTCGGCAACAGCCCTGTGGATGGCGCTCGTCTTGCCGGCAACCGCCTCATCCGAACGCGCCCAGGCCCAGGCGAATTTCCTCAAGGCTGACGCCAATCAGGACAAGCAACTCGATTTCGTTGAATTCAAGACCTTCGTCAATCTTAACGCAGACCAGGGCCTCGGCCGGGCGCCCAGGATCAGACGCTTCGGCATGTATAGCCGGGCCTTCAACATGACGGATGAGAACGGTGATGGCGTCGTTTCAAAACAGGAAATTGAGGCCCAGGCCCAGTAGTGGTCATCGCAACGATGGATGGGCGTCAGTATTGCAATGGCATGGAATGCTCGGGAGTCCAAGGAGAGCCGAATGGAACAAATCGATTCATGGATGCACTCTCATGGGGTTTCCCCAGCTTGGCCTCAGTCGCTTTTGCCCCGCCCGGCCGCCGAGACCACACCGAGCGCGCATCGCGCCTCAGCTCCATGGCGAAGGGCGATCCAGACGCCATCAGGTTGTCGTGCTCATCGGGGGTGAGGACTTCCAGCGCAGCCCCCAGCCCCACGATGACTCCTCATCCGGGCGATATCTGACAAGGCGACGCTCACTCGATTGATTGATAGGATCAAGTCACTTGCCACTCAACCGAGACTGTCAGGCTCTGAAAAGCTGGTGGGAAGGCCTAACCTTTATCGTGTCCGCCAAGGCAACTATAGGGTCATGTACTCCGTCGATGATCAGGCGCGTGTTGTCGAAGTTGTAAAGGTTGGCCACAGAAGAGATGTCTACCGATGAGTGAACTTTCTAACATCAAGATACAGAAGACGGGAGCGGAGGAAGTCGGCAATTCCCAAGTTGGCTCGGCCGCTTCTGATCTTGAGCGCTAGAGGTACCCAACACCGGAGAAACGGAGTATAATTTCGTCCAAGGCATCTGGGTTGAGCGCAATGTCAGCCTCACTGAAGAGCATTGAGGAGCAAGCACGCGCCCTTAACGCAGAGGATAGGGCCAGGCTTGCTGAGAGCATGCTGGAGTCACTCCACACATCAATCGCTGAAGTTGAGGCTCTTTGGGCTGATGAGATTGAAGAGCGTGTCAGTGCGTTTGACCGCGGCCAAATGCCTTCATTCTCTGCCGAAGAAGTCTTTGCTGAAGCTCGTCGAACTCTGCAGTGAAGCGCGAGCGCTTTGTTGCTCCTGCCAGACGTGAGCTGCTTGCATAAGTTGCCTACAACAACAAGGAGTTGGGGCTTGGTCGTCGCTTTCTAGCTGCTGTCGAAGATGCCACCGCTCGCGCCCTCGCTTTCCCACTTACTGGGCCGCCGGCGTCAGAAAGCACTCGGCGAATGTTCCTTAAGGACTTTCCTTTTGCGTGAGTCTATCGACCAGATGAAGATGGAATAGTTATTTTTGCACTGGCTCATCACGCGCGCCGCCCAGAGTACTGGCGGGACCATATAGATGACCGCTAACCATGCCATTCACTAAAGCCGCCACCAGCGGGTAACCTCGATGAGTACAGCCCTCTGCGGCCTGGTGACGGTAAGCGTTCACCGAGGCGGAGGGCTGGTGAACACCTCCCCCAGCCAGTCGTAAGCCCGCTGATGGAACAGTGAACGCGCCGTTTCCTCGCAATGCCCGCCGGCGCCTTCGGCTGTGGTGAAGCGCACGAGAGTCCGGGGACACTGCAGCGCGGCATGCAGCTGCTCCGCGAAGCGCGCGATTGGATCGCCTTCCGCCCAGGCCACCAGCGTGGGGCAGCGGATCTGTTCCGCGCGCCCCCTGAGGCTGTAGTCGCCGGCGATCCGGAAGTAATCGGCGAGGGAATCGAGGCCATGCACCCAGAGGGCCCGCTGGAAGGACCAGTGCATGGATGGATTGGAGCGGATCTGGCCCTGCAGGGCTTCGAGATCGGCGGGGGCGATCTCGGGCAGGCGATCGCGCACGGCAGGCGGGAGCGGCAGGTTCGCCCGCAACGCTTCGAGAAGGTCCCACTGGCCGGGGTCGGCGATGCAGGCCGCCAGGCGGTGCTCCCCGCTGGCTGCACGGGGCGCCAGATAGCCGCCGAAGCTCCAGCCGATCAGCGCCATCCGCTGCGGGTCCACCTCCGGGCGGGAGAGCGCGTAGTCGACAACCGGGCGCACCACGTTCTCCCAGTCGGGGCGGAACACCAGGCCCTGGTGGATGAGGGGGCGGCCCTGGCCGGGGCCGTCGAAGGTGAGGCAGTGGTAGCCGCGGCGCACGGCGGCCACGGCATGGGCAAAGTGCGCCTCGTGCACGGTGGCGTCGTAGCCGTTGGTGGCGATCACCAAGGGGCGCGGCTGGCCCGAGTCATCGGCACGGTGGAAGTAGCCGGGCAGGCTCGTGCCCTCGTAGGGGATTTCCACGGCCTCCACCGCTGGCGACATTCGCACGGCTGCTCTGGCGAACGCCTCGGCTTCCCGATCGAAAGCCTGCACCAGCCGTGCGTCCACCGGGGCACCGAACAGCGGCAGGTAGGACGTGCGGTAGTAGTTGCTGGCCCGCAGGTAGGCCTCGCGGGCACTCACCGAGTGGCCGGCCGCCGCACAGGATTCGGCGATGTGAAACACACGCTCGGCGGTGGCGGTCCAGGCCCGATACCAGCTGTCCGGATCCGCGGGCGTGATCTGCGCAGCCGTGACGAAGCACTCGCCGAAATCAGCACCCCCATAGAGCGCGTGCGAGAGGGCCCGGACGGCAAACCGCTCAAACAGCGGATCTTGAAAGAAGAGTCCCATCGCGACGATCTCCGGCGGTCGCGTGGGGCGACCAGGCACGGTCTTCATCATCACTGACGACTGCGGGGTGTCCCTTTGCACGTGGGATCCGTTCGGCATCGGCAGGATCGACAACGACTGGCCAGTACCGCCGTTGACGTGAGCGTTAGTCTGACGCACCGATCGACCCAGCCAGAAGCTCATGAACTCCATGCCACTTGGAGCCATTCAGCTCATGCTTGCGGCGGGCTCCGTGATCACCGCTCTGTTTGTGCTGTACCCAGCATTTCTGGCCTGGAGGTGGGGTGAAGAAAGCAGAAGCTGGCCGACGGTGACTGGAACGATCATCTACTCAGGCACGTTGTCACTCGTGAGTGGCGGCGATGGAGGTGCCGCACACAGCTCCTACCGCCCGTGGGTTGTGTGCGAGTACGACGTCGATCGCACCAAGTACAAGTGCAGACGCATCAGTTTTGGATTCAGGTTCAATACCGGCCGCAGCAAGGCAGAGAAGGTGGCGGCTGAGTTCGTCGTGGGCCAGGATGTACTCGTGCATTACAAGCCTGACAAGCCTGCGATGGCGACGATGAAGGCCGGGATATCTGCCGGCCTGTTGCGATTCAATCTGCTCTACAGCGCTTTTCTGCTCACGCTTCTTGGGGGTGGTTGGATCTGGGTGGTTCTTCAGTCCCCCGGGCGTTAGTGGCGGATCCCCGGGCTGAGCCCGCCCCCACCACCGTCGGCATCGACGTGGGCGGCCCCCGCAAGGGCTTCCATGCCGTTGCCCTCACCGGCGGCGCTTATGCCACCCAGATGGCCACCAGCGATGCCGAAGCCCTCGCCAATTGGTGCCGGTCCGTAGTGCAGGCGAACGTGATCGCCATTGATGCCTCCTGCCGCTGGAGCCGTGATGGCCGTGCCCGACCCTGCGAACGGGAACTGAGGCAGCAGGGGATCATCTGCTTCGCCTCGCCCACTCGCCAGGCCGCCGTTGCCCACCCCACCGGCTATTACCGCTGGATGCTGCAGGGGGAGGCGCTGTACCGGGCCCTTGAGCCCAGCCATCCGCTGGCCACTGCGCTGCCCATCGTCGGGCCGGGCTGCTTCGAAACCTTCCCCCACGCCATCACCTGGCACCTGCGCGGCGGCCAGGCCCAGGCCTCTCGGAAGCACACACAGCGCCGGGCGTTGCTGCAGCAGGTGGGCATCGACCTGGCACCCCTCACCAGCATCGACTGGATCGATGCTGCTCTCTGCGCCCTCACGGCCCACCACGCCGCCAGCGGTGGCGCCTGCGTGACCTACGGCGAACCGCAGACGGGCTGGATCGTGGTGCCCAGCCAGCCCGACCCGAAAATGCCCATGACGCTGGCCTGATGGAGATTTCCGTGACCGAGTTCCGCGCCCAGTGCATGGAGTTGATCCAGCAGGTGGAGAAGTTGGTGGCACGCCTCATGCCCCCGACCGCGCGCTCCGCTCAAGGAGCCCAGCCATGGACGACCCTGCGCGGTTCCGGAGTGCTGCACGCTGAGCCAGAGGAATCCGTGCTGGAGGCCCCGGCCTTCGATCCTCTGCGGTGAAGGTTCTGCTGGACACCCATGTCTGGCTCTGGTGGCTGCTCGGCTACGAGCGCCTTGGGGGCAGGGAACGGCGTTCGCTGGACCGAATGGCTGCCGCTGGACGGGTTCCACGGGGATCCTGCCGACAGGCTGATCGTGGCCACGGCTTTGGCCCACGGGTTGGTGCTCGCCACCCATGACCAGGCCATCCGCAGCAGCGGAGTGGTCGCGATCTGGAGGTGGGCCAGGACGTAGCTCCGCTTTTCCTGCATTGGCCGCTGGACCTTTGAATAGGCAGCAGGCCAAAGAAGCGCCCATTCCAGGAGCAGGACATTGCCCTACGTGAACGTTCAGATCACCAAAGGTGCATCGCGGCAGCAGAAGGCCGAGCACACCCATGTCGTCATCCAGGAGATCGACGACGAGAACTGGGGATTCTCCGGGATGCTCACGGACGACTGGAAGACAGCGCAGGCGGGGACATCCAGCCATGGGCGATAGACCTGCCACCGATTGGGAGGCCAGGTTCCAGGCCAGCCGGGAGCCCCAGGTGAAGGTGCTGGAGAAAGCGTTCGCGGGCATCCCCGCCGGTGCCCGGATGCTGGTCGTCACCCCTCGGATCGTCGATGCGGAGGTGTGCGAGATCGCGCCTGGGGCCGTGATGGCGGCGGCGACCCTGCGTCAGCGGCTGGCCGCGCGGCATGGGGCCGAGTATTCCTGTCCGGTCACGACCGGGATCGCCCTTCGGGTCGTGGCCGAGCGCTCCTACCTCCGCCTGCAGGCCGGTGTGGAGCCGGTCACGCCGTTCTGGCGCGCGCTTGACCCCGACAGCGACCTGGCGGGCAAGCTGGCCTGTGGCCGGGAGTTCCTGCGGCAGATGAGGTCGGCAGAGGCGCCGCCCCTGCGCACCGGTCGATGAAACCCAGGATCTTTGAAGGTGGCTGCCTCTGTGGTGAGGGTTATGAACGCGCCCATTCCCTACCCTGAGCCCATGGCAGAGGCCGACATCCGCTGGCGCCAGCGGTTTGACAACTTCGAACGGGCCTTGCAGGTGCTGGCACGTGGTGTTGCGCTGGCGCAGCAGCGCCCGCTGAGCGAGCTGGAACAGCAGGGACTGATTCAGGGATTCGAGTTCACCCATGAACTCGCCTGGAATCTGCTCAAGGACTATCTGCAATATCAGGGAATCGAAGGCATCATTGGATCACGCGATGCCACTCGGCTGGCCTTCCAAAGTGGTCTTATCGACGATGGGGAGGGCTGGATGGCGATGATCAAGGCCCGCAACCAGTCTTCGCACACCTACAACCTCGAGCAGGCCAAGGCGATCGCCCACGACGTGATCGACCGCTTTGCGCCGCTGTTCGGCGCCCTGCGTGTTCGCTTCGCGGCTCTCAGCGATCCCCGGCCATGATCAGCGGTGCCCCGCTGGCCTCAGCCCAGGCCATCGGCCTGCCGGAGTCGGCCATGGCGGCCATCCGGAGGGTGCTCGCCACCTATCCCGAGGTGGAGGCCGCGATCCTCTACGGATCCAGAGCCCTTGGCCGCCACCGCCCCGCCTCCGATATCGATCTCACCCTGACGGGCCACGCCATCAGCAACGCCACCCTGGCCCGAATCGACGCCGATCTCGATGATCTGCTCCTGCCCTGGCTGATCGATCTCTCCGCACTCGCCGCCATCCGCCATCCCGCCCTTCTGGAGCACATCCAACGGGCCGGCGTGCTGCTGTACCAACGCTCGGTTTCCCCAGCCTTCCCTGCCTGACCGTCCGGGTGGCCATGATGGTTCCTCCCAGCCAGGAGAGAGGCGATCGAAACCGGCGCTGAGGCCGAGGTGGTGATCGCTCGCAACGGCCGGCCCGTGGCACGGCTCACCAGCCTGCAGTCGCCCCAGCGACCCCGCCGGCTGGGCCTCGCCCGCGGCCGGTTCGTGGCGCCCGAGTCGATCGATGTGGCCAATCCCCTGGTCGCCGATCTGTTCGAGCAGGGCTGATGCGCCTGCTGCTCGACACCCATACGTTTCTCTGGGCCATCACCGATGACCCGATGCTGGGGCCCCTCACCCTGCTCAGTGCCGACGCGGCCTTCGCCGCCTATCGCTGCCCGCTGCAGGACGCCCGCGCCTGAGGCCGGCAAGGCCCGAGCACCCGATTCAGCCCAGCGCCCCCGGCGGCGCGCTCACCAGCCGTACGAGCACCTCGGCGTAGGCCTCCCGGTCGACCGGGGCCACCTCACGGCCGTGCAGCAGGTCCTGCATCATGATCAGGTGCACTAGGGCGCCCATGAACACCCGCGCCCGCAGCTCCGCCTCCGCGCCGCTGGTGATGGCTTCGAACAGCGTCACCACCTGGCTGACGCCGGTGCTCTCCAGCTGGGCCAGGAAGGTCTTGGCCAGTTCGGGGAACCGCTCCGATTCGGCGATCACCAGGCGCAGGAAGGCGAGGAACTGGGGCTCGGTGCGGCTGCCTTCCAGGCTGCGGGCGGCCAGTTGCCGCAGGGCCGCGGCGGGCTCGGCCGGCAGGGCCTGCTGCGGTGAGGCGCCGAACAGTTCGCTGAGGCGCTCGCCCACCATCGCCTCGGTGAGGGCGCGGAACAGGGCCTGCTTGTCGGCGAAGTGGCCGTACACGGTGGCCTTGGAGACACCCGCCGCCGCCGCGACGCGGTCCATCGACGTGGCGGCATAGCCGTGCTGCAGAAACTCGTGCCGGGCGCCGTCGAGCACGGCCTGGCGCTTGTCCCGGCGCCGCTGCTCGCGGGCACTGGGGACGGCAGTGTCATCGATGGCATCGGCTGGCGACATGGCGCGTCCCGCTCAACAAAAACTGAACTGAACCGTATAGTAACTGCAGTTGGGAGGTCGGTTGATGGCATGGCGGCGGTCGCAGCTGGGGCTGGTGGCGGCGGGCGGGGCCGTGCTGCTGACGGCGGGTGTCGGCCTGCTGCGCCGTCCCGCGCCGCCGCCCCCGCCGGAAGTGGCGCGGCCGATCCGCACCGTCACCGCCCTGGGCCGGTTGGAGCCGGTCAGCGCCCTGCGCACCATCGCCGCCCCCGCCACCGGCGCCGGCCAGCCCACCCTGCAGGCCCTGCTGGTCGAGCGGGGCGATGCGGTGCAGGCGGGCCAGCTGCTGGCCCTGCTCGACAACCAGCCCCAGCTGGAGGCCGCCGTGGTGGCGGCCCGGGCCGAGGTGAACCTGGCCCGTTCGCGCCTGGCGATCGCCCGCGCCGATGCCGGCAGCGGCGAGGACAGCCAGCGGGCCAAGGTGCGTTCCCTCGAGGCCCAGCAGCGCACGGCCGCCACCGAGGCCGCCCGCTACCAGAGCCTGTTCTCCAGCGGCGCCGTCTCGGCCGAAGAGCGCGACAACCGCCGCCTCAGCCTCGACACCATCACCGCCTCGCTTCAGGAGGCCCGGGTGCTGCTGGCACGCCAGCAGGCCCGCAGCAGCGCCGGCACCGGCGGTGTGGATCTGGATGTGGAGGCGTCCCGGCGGGTGCTGGAGCAGGCCCAGGCCAACCTGCAGCGCGCCATCGCCGCCCGCGACGACAACCTGATCCGCGCGCCGATCGCGGGCACCGTGCTGCAGGTGTTCGCCCGGGCGGGCGAGGCCCCCGGGGCGGCGGGGATCCTGCAGCTGGGCCAGACCGGCCGGATGCAGGCGGTGGCGGAGGTGTACGAGAGCGATCTGCCACGGGTGCGGCCCGGCCAGCCGGTGCGGATCACCAGCCCGGCTCTGCCGCAGCCGCTGCAGGGCCGGGTGGGGCAGATCGGCGCGATCGTGCTGCGCCAGAACGTGATCAACACCGACCCGAGCGCCAACACCGACAACCGGGTGGTGGAGGTGCGTGCCCCGCTCACGCCGGAGAGCAACGGGCGGGCGGCGGGGCTCACCAATCTGCAGGTGCGGGTGGTGATCGAGCCATGAGAACCCCGCTCGGCTGGCTGCAGCTCCGCCACGACCGCGGCCGCTTCCTGGTGGCCCTCGCCGGCATCGCCTTCGCCGATCTGCTGATGTTCATGCAGCTGGGTTTCCAGGCGGCCCTCTACGACAGCAACACCCGCCTGACTCGCGACCTCCGCGGCGATGTGGTGCTGATCAGCCCGAAGGCGCTGAACCTGCAGAACCTCTCCACTTTCCCGCGCCGCCGGCTGTTGCAGGCCCTGGATGTGCCCGGTGTGGTGGAGGCCCAGGGGCTCTACATCCGTACCGTGAACTGGCGCAATCCCCAGACCCTGCAGAGCGCCACGGTGCAGGTGCTGGGCTTCGATCCGGATGCCGATGTGCTGCGATTGCCGGAGGTGCGGGCCCAGGCCGATCGCCTCAAGCTGCCCGACACGGTGCTGTTCGACCGGGGCGCCCGGGGCCGCTATGGCGAGGTGATCGCCCAGCTCGATCGCGGCGAGCCGGTGACCAGCGAGATCGAGCGGCGCACCATCGCCGTGGGCGGCCTGTTCCGGCTGGGGGCCTCCTTCGGGGCCGATGCCACCCTGATGGCCAGCGACCAGACGTTCCTGCGGATGTTCCCGCGGGCCAAGGCCGGCAGCATCAGCGTCGGGCTGCTCACCCTGGCGCCGGGGGAACCGGTGGCGCCGGTGGTCCGGGCGCTGCGGCGCTACCTGCCGGACGATGTCCAGGTGCTCAGCCATGCCGACTACGTGCAGTTCGAGGAGAACTACTGGCGGACGGCCAGCCCGGTGGGCTTCATCTTCGGGCTGGGCACGGCCATGGCCTTCGTGGTGGGGGTGGTGATCGTCTACCAGGTGCTCTCCACCGATGTGAACGCCCACCTGCAGGAGTACGCCACCTTCAAGGCGATGGGCTTCCGCCAGCGCTACCTGCTGGTGGTGGTGGTGGAGCAGGCCCTGATCCTGGCGGCCCTGGGCTTCATCCCCGGCGTGCTGATGCCGGTGTGGCTGTACGCGTTGGCGGCGAAGGCCACCAGCCTGCCGATCGCCATGACCCTGGGGCGGGCGACCACGGTGTTCCTGCTGACGCTGGTGATGTGCCTGGCCTCGGGGGCGATCGCCACCCGGCGGCTGCAGGCGGCCGATCCGGCCGAGCTCTTCTGATGGGGACCGCCGCCATGGCCAGCGCGATCGTGATCGAGGGGCTCAACCACCACTTCGGGCGAGGCGCGGTGCGGCGCCAGATGCTGTTCGACGTGACGCTCGAGGTGGCCGCCGGCGAGATCGTGCTGCTCACCGGCCCCTCCGGCTCCGGCAAGACCACCCTGCTGACCCTGATCGGCGGGCTGCGGGCGGCCCAGGGGGGCCGGCTGCGGGTGCTGGGGCGGGAGCTGGTGGGGGCTTCGCCGCTGCAGCTCACCCTGGCCCGCCGCGAACACGGCTACATCTTCCAGGCCCACAACCTGCACCGCAGCCTCAGCGCCACCCAGAACGTGCGCATGGCGCTGGAGATGCGCGGCACCCTCAGCGATGGGGAGATGGATCGGCGCGCGAGGCGGATCCTCGAGAGCGTGGGGCTGGGGGATCACCTCGACAAGAAGCCGGACCAGCTCTCGGGGGGACAGAAGCAGCGGGTGGCGGTGGCCCGGGCCCTGGTGGGGGAGCCGCCGCTGCTGCTGGCCGATGAGCCCACCGCCGCCCTCGACAGCCACTCCGGCCGCGAGGTGGTGCTGCTGATGCAGCGGCTGGCGCGGGAGCAGGGCTGCACGATCCTGCTGGTGACCCACGACAGCCGCATCCTCGACATCGCCGACCGCACCCTGTCGCTGGAGGATGGCCGGCTCTGCTGAAGGGGCGGTACGTGAACGCCGAACTGCCGCCGGTTGGACGCGGCGTTTCACCAGACCTCGCGGCTGGAGCTCTCTCGCGTGGCCAGAGAGGTCAGGGTGTTTCCTTTGCTGAAGTTGGGCGGGGCGACGTCACCCCATCGCGCCGGAGCGGTGGAGATCCTGCCCATTCAGCGAAATGAGGGCTGAGAGTCGCGTCTTTCTGCAGGAGCGGCTGGCCCAGGGCGACTCGGTGCTGCTGATCGCCGAAGCCGATGGCCTGGCGATCGGTTTCACCCAGCTCATTGCGGCAGTCGGCTGGAAGCGCGATGAGGTCTTCAGCGTCTCAACGGGAACGGCAAGTCCGTCTCCAGTGATCACAACACCCCGGCTCCCCTCAGAGGCCCTGTTCCCAGACGAAGCGCTGCATGGCGCCTTCGATCTTCACTTGCTGGCTTCCTTGCCGTAGGGGGCGGGATCCCAGAAGACGAAGATCGACTGCTTCGCCAGCCGGTACACCTGGCCGCGGTTGCCGTCCAGGATCTCGCGCCTGGCCGGTTCCCCTTGCTGGTCGAAGTAGGCGTTCGGGGTGCTCGCGTTGGGCTTGAGCTCGATCCTCTGGCCGCCCTTGAGTTGGATGCTGACGAATCCCTGCCGCTGGGAGAAGGTGCACAGCCCGGAGGAGGTGGCCTTGTCGTCCCCGGCGGGGAAGACATCGCAGCGGGCCTGCACGGTGTCGGCCAGCGCCGGCGCCGCCGCCACCACGGAGGCCAGGCTCAGCAGGGAGGCGGCAAGGATCGGAAGGCGGCGCATCGGCGGGGTTGGTACTGCTCTGAACGTACTCATCTCGGCGGTGGGCGTCCGCGTTCAGGACGGATCGGTGCGATCCAGGTGGTCCTGGCGGTCCTGGCCTTTGGGACATCGCCAACTTCCTGGCCGGTGGCTGTGCCTACCCGTGGCTTTCGATGGCCTCCGTCGCAGCCCAGGGGCTGTTCGTGGTGCTTGGCCTGCTCGTCCATGTGGGCCTCCACCGCAGCGACCGGGACACAGTGGTGCTGCATGGCACCTCTCACACCACCGCCAGCGCCGTGAGTGAACCGATGTAGCCGGTGATCTCCACGAGGGCGTCGCTGGCGGCCTGGAAGCCGGCGGTTCCGTCGTTGAGGGCCAGGAACGTGCGGCTGCCACCGCCGCTGCCGCCGGCGGCCAGGGTGAAGGTGGCCCCGCCGTTGGCGGCGAAGCTGGCGGGGGTCAGCACGGCGGCCAGGGCGGTGGGGGTGAGGTCGGCCACGGCCCCCAGTTCGCGCAGGGCGGCGGCCGACACGGCCTGCGGGCCATCGATGCGGTCGCTGCCGATCACCAGATCGGTGATCTGGTCGGGGGCGCCCAGCAGCGAATCGCGCAGGTTGGCGAGGCGGAACGTGTCGGCGCTCCCCAGGCCGGTGAGCACATCGGCGCCGGGGCCGCTGCTGAGGGCATTGGCGGCGGCGTTGCCCGTGAGGAAGCGGGGGTTGGCGGCGCTGAAGGCCAGCCGGCCGGGGCCGCCGAACAGGGTCGCCGCCGTGAGGGCACCGCTGTGGCCCAGGGCCCGGCCCTGGCTGGCGTTGAAGCCCACGATCACGCTGCGGCCGGGTTGGATCGCGCTGGCCCAGGCGTCGCCGCTGACCGTGTGGCGGAACAGGCCGCCCGCCAACGCCGTGCTGCTGATCCGCACCCCCCAGGGCGTGCCGCTGGGCCGGTGCGGGCTCTCGAAGCTGAAGTTCCAGCCGTTCAGCGCCGCCGCCCCGGTGTTGCTGACGGTGAGCTGCACCGTCATCCCGCCGGTCCAGATCGAGCCGCCCACCACCACCGCCAGATCCGGGCTGGAGGTGAGCGGAATGCCGTTGAGTGTGGCCGGCAGCGGGGCGCCGGGGGTGGGAATGGTCGTGGGAATTGGTGGCGGCGGTGTGGGCGTTGGGGGTGGCGTCGGGGTGGGTGTTGGCGTCGGCGTCGGCACCGGGGTCGCCGGGGTTCCGCCACCGCCCGGCCGCACCGTGATCCCGGGTAGGGCGTCGAGCTGGGCGTCGGTGAGCGGCACGCCGCCGCGGCGTTCAACGCTGCGGGCGAAGGCGCCGGTGAGGGCGGCGTTGTAGTCGAGGGCCACCTCGTTGGCGACGTAGTCGTCGCGGCGGTCCTGGTAGGCGAAGTCGTTGGCGCTGGTGGGGCCGCCCACCAGGGCGCCGTAGAGAGTGTGGATGTTGGGCTGGCCATTGCGGAACCCGTCCCAGCCCACCCCCGAGGCCGCCCGGTGGTGGGGCTGCCGGGGCGCATTGGCCCCGAAGCCCACCAGGTAGCTCGACTGGCGCGGATTGGCCCCGAGGATGTAGTCCACCGTTCCCTGCGAAAGACGGCCGTAGGCGCCGCCGGGATCGCGCACGTTGTCGGCGTAGACGTCGGCCAGGAAGGCCGTGTTGGCGGCGTAACGCAGCGAACCCCACTGGCTGATGTGGCGCAGGCCGCCGGCGCTGATCGTCACGCCGTTGCTGCCGCTCACCCAGTTGTTGAGCCAGCCCTCCACGTCCTGCTGGATGCGGGCCGAGCCGGTGTCCTCCGCCAGGATCACCGCCGTGGCGTAGGAGGCGTCGTCCCAGTTGCCCGTCCAGCCGCGCGAGAGGCCGCCGATGCTGCCGGTATAGATCGACAGGGCCTTGTCCCGGTAGGCCGTGCCGTTGCCGCCCGCCGCGCCCACCGCCCGCGACAGCCAGGCGGCGCCGTAGGCCAGCTCGTCGTTGTAGCCGCTCCAGGAGTTGTAGAAGGAGCGCACCTCGGGGATCGCATCGGCGTAGCTGCCCCGGTAGCGGTCGGCAAAGTCGTAGAGGGAGCGGGCGCGGTTGAGCAGCACGTCGGCGTAGGCGGCGTCGCCGTTCTGGCGGAACAGCACCGACGCCGAGGCCAGTGCCGCCGCCGAGCCCGCCGCCACATCGGAGCCGGGCTTGCTCGGCGTCACCGCCATCGCCGGCCGGGCGATGGTCTGGCTTTCGGGCGCGCTCCAGAGGGCGTGGTCGGCCCCGGCATCGCCCACCTGGGCCACGAAGTAGAGCGTGGTGCCGGCGGCGTCGACGCCGTGGGCCTTGAGCAGGTAGTCGGTGCCCCAGCGCACCGCATCGAGCAGCTCATCCGTCTGCCCGGTGACGGCATAGCCATCGGAGAACTCGATGCCGCCCCAGGCGAGGGTGGCGAGGGTGGAGGCCAGCGGCAGCCCGAACTTCACGTGGTCGCCGGCATCGTGGTAGCCACCCGTGAGGTTGAGCGTCAGGCCGCTCTGCAGGTTGGCCGCCGTGCGCCCGCCGAAGTACACCCCATCGGCCCCGTCCCGCAGACCGGAATCGCCGCGCCAGTCGATCCGCTTGCGGGCCTCGTCCAGGTCGCCGGAGCGCTGGGCCTCATAGAAGAGGAAGCTCTTCTGCAGGGCCTCCGCGTAGTTGAACCCCACCCCGGTCAGCGGATCGACGGACGCCATTGCTCAGAAAAGATCACCCCCAACGGTTTACGGCGCCCCGCCGGGCGGGGGCGACCCCCTTCGGAGGGTGGTTGGCGGCGCGCCGGAGGGTGATCGGCCGCAGGGGGGCGGGGGCGCGCGCGGCTCAGCGCAACCGGATCAGGCCCTGCCGCAGTGCCATCACCAGCGCCTGCAGCCGGTTGCGGGCGCCCATGTTCTGCAGCAGCCGTTTGGTGTACGACTTGGCCGTGCTCGGGCTGATCATCAGGCGCTCGGCGATCTCCCGGTCGGTCAGACCGTCGGCCAGGCCCTCGAGGATTTCGTAGTCGCGCGGGCTGAGTTCGCTGATCGGCGCCGGCACCGGCAGGCCGCGCATCGAGGCGCTGCGGAAGTGGTGCCCGCCCAGCGCCGCCAGCACCGCCGCCTGCAGGGCGCCGCTGCGGAAGGTCATGTCGCGCTCCGCCACCAGCCCATCCACCCAGGCCGCCCGCACCAGCGCCGGGTCCTGTACCGGGGCGGTGCCGATCACGATCACCTTCAGCTGGGGATGGCGTTCCTTCACCGTGGCGGTGAGGCTGAGCACGTCCCCGTCCTCGAGACTGTCGGAGCACACCAGCAGCCCGTGGGCCTGCTCCGCCAGGCGGCGCAGGCAGCTCTCCGCATCGGTGACGGCGCAGCCGATCAGGCCGTAGCCGAACAGCCCCACCGTGTAGCGCAGCAGCAGCGGCTCGTCGCCCATCGCCAGGGCCACCCGCGGCGGCACATCGGTGGCGATCAGGGCCCGGCGCATCACCGCCCGCCGGACCTGGACGACGGGCAGATCGGCGGTGAAATCCACAGGGACCGGCGGGTGCTGTGGGGCAGGCTATGGGGATGGACCGTTTCCGGGCGACACGTCGGCGCCAGCGTGCAGCTCCAGGCGGGCCAGGGCTTGATCGAGATGCTGAACCAGCCCCACTACGGCACCAACAACGGCACCGAACCCGCCGGGATCGTGGTGGTCTACGCGGGGGTGAAGGGCCAGCCGATCACCGTGCCGGTGCCGGCGAAAGGTCCAGCCCGTTGATGGTGTGCGGGCGGGGGGGGGATCGAGTCTGTGAATGGCCAGACGCCGACCGACAGGCTCTGCCGCCTGGATCCCCGACCTTGATGGTTGTCCTCCTGTCCGGAAAAGGAGCCTGTAAAGCATGGACAGAATCCTGTTTCGCCGTTGTGAACCCCTCGCCGCCCCCGGAGTCGTTCGCGCGAAGTCACATGGTGTTGGATGGCCCCAGATCTCCGCAGGGAGCTGGGCCGATTGGTCAGGCATCTCCGTCCCCTCCTGGCTGGCCTGGTGGGCGCCTATGTGCTGGGCTATGGCATGGCCCGGGTATCCATCTTTCATGTCGTGGATCGGTACGGCGGCGCTGAAGGGAAGGGCGCCCCACGGCAGGACTTCATCACCCGGCGCGACCGTCCCCCCGGCGACGGCTGGGTGCCGGCCATCAGGGTGGAGGAGGCCATCGTGGGTGCCATCCACCACCGTTAGCCGGTGGACCCCCCTCGGCCAGCGAGTCCTTCTGCAAAGGCAAGTCTCATCAGAACCGACAATCTGAAGACCATTCTGCCGAGTGTGCCTCTGCTTTCCAGTGCTGGGGCTGGCTGGAACGGAATCACACAGGAGCAGTTCCGCTGCCCTCCTTTCGACATCCCCGAGTAGTCCTTTCCCGATCACAACATTGCCATCCATACCCGCATTCCGGAAGATCTACAGGTCAAACGGCGGTTGAATGGACGTGTGCAGGTGGAGCAGGTTGTTGCCGAGCTGGTGGTTGTGGTTCCTCCCGGGGTGACGCATCAGGTTCAATGGGATCAGAGCTCGGAGTTCTTGATCCTCACCATCAAGCCCGATGTTCTCGGCCAGGTGGCCTATGAGGTGATCGCCCCCGATCGGGTTGACTTGGTGCCGGATCTGCCCCGGGTGGATGCCTTGGTTCGTCAGTTGGGGCTTGCCCTCCGATCGGAGCTGGAGTTGAACGGGGGAAGCGACCACCTGTATGTGGAATCGCTCGTGAATTGTCTTGCGGTGCATCTGCTGAAGACGTACTCGGCGGTTCCGCCGCGACTCCCTGCCTCGGGGCCTTTGCCCTCGTCCACGCTTACCCTGGTGACCGGCTACATACAGGACCATCTCCACCAGGCGCTTTCGTTGGCGGATCTGGCGGCCTTGGTGGGACTGAGTGCCTGTTACTTTGCCACTTTGTTCAAGCAATCCACGGGAATGTCGCCCCACCAGTTCGTTGTGCAGTGCCGGCTGCAGCGATCGCAGCAGCTGCTGGCCCGCACGGATGTAGCCATCTCCGCCATTGCCCTTCAGTGTGGCTTCTCCAGCCAGAGCCACCTGACGCGCGTGTTTCGCCAGCACCTGGGCACGACCCCAGAGCCTATCGAACGTCCGTGAAATAGCCCACACTTCCATCGAAGATCAAAAGAATCTGCCATCTTCCAAAAGATTTGGAGAGATCCATCCAGGATGGCTGGCTAGCCTGACCTCGAATCCATCCCGACGGCTCGCGTTCCGAGGACCTGAATGTCTACCCCAGCCGGACTGCCGCCGATTTTCGCCGAGGTGCCTGTGGCAATCGCTCCATCCCATCGGGTTGCTGAGTTTCCCCCCGGTACATTCCTGGAAAGCATTGCGGTCAGCCCCGATGGCACGTTGTTTGTCAGCAGCCATCTGGATGGCAAGGTGCTTCGGATCGGCGCTGATGGGGTGCCTGTGGTCCATGCGGCCATTGCGGGAAAAGCCACGGGACTGGCCCTCACCTCTGCGGGAGATTTGTTGCTGACAGCCTGGGACGCTGACGGCCTGCCGACCGTTTATTCGATTTCACCGCAGGGCGTTGTGGCGGTACTGGCGACGTTGCCTGACGCCATCTTCCTGAATGGATTGACACCCCTCTCGCCATCCTCCTATCTGATTGCCGACTCCTATCGCGGTGCCATCTGGCAATTGGACTTGGCGAATCAGTCGGTCAGTCTGTGGCTGGAGCATCCTCTGTTGGCGCGAAGTTCCGAGGACCAGGAGTTTCCAGCGGTCAACGGACTAAAGATCTACGGACAGATGCTCTACGCGTCCAACACCGAAAGAATGCAGTTGATCGGGATACCGATTGAGCCCAACGGCCAGCCTGGTGAACCCGAGATCTTTGTCGAACCCGTCAATCTCGATGACTTTGCCTTTGATCGGGAGGGGAACCTCTATGGCACCACCCACATCTATAACAGTGTGGTCAAGATCACCCCCGATCGCCGGATCACCACCATCGCCGAGGCAGAGCAGGGGATGGCCGGGAGCACGGCGCTGGCCTTTGGCGCCGGAGCGGACGATCGCACCAGCCTTTATGTCGTCACCAACGGAGGCCTGTCCTTCCCATTGCCGTCGGGTCTGGAAACTGCCAAGGTTGTGCGCCTGGACATTGGCATCGCCGGGCACCATCTCCTGTCGCCATGAGCGCTCCTGAACGCCTGGATTCCGATCCGCCGACGACGGTGGATGTGCTGCAACGGATCAAACCGGGATGTGAAGCAGCCTTTGAAGCGGTTCTCGCTGAGCTGATTGAAGCGGCCATGGCCTGTGAGGGGCACCTGGGCGTCAACGTGTTTCGCCCCTCCGATCCGGCCCATCCGGAGTACCGGATTGTGTTCAAGTTCGATCGCATCAGCAGGCTCAAGCAATGGGAAGCGTCTCCGATTCGCCAACGCCTGTTGAACCGCGCCCTTCAGTTCACGGAGGGGCCTGGCCAGTACGCGATGCTCACCGGTCTGGAAACCTGGTTCACCCTGCCCCATCGCCCCGGGCTGCCAGCCCCGCCTCGCTACAAGATGATGGTGGTCTCTGGAATCACGATCTATGTGCTGATCAATCTGATCAATGTCATCCTGGTGCCGCTGATTGGCCCTCTTCCGACCTTGCTGCGGACGTTGGTGGTGACGGTGGTCATGGTTGCCGTCATGACCTACGTCGCCATGCCCCGCATGACGAAGCTGTTCAGGGGCTGGCTGTATCCAGCCAGGTGAACTTGACCGGGGGCCAGTTGGGCGACCGCCTAGGCTTGCGTGGCCGATCCACGGAGCGTGCGGATGGTGCCCCCGAACACGGTCTCCCGCAACACGATCTGCCTCTGGTACGACGGCACCGCCCTGGAGGCGGCCACGTTCTACGCCGCAACCTTCCCGGACAGTGCGGTGGGAGAGATCTTCCGGGCGCCGGCCGATTATCCGTCGGGCCAGCAGGGTGATGTGCTGACGGTCCTGTTCACCGTCGCCGGCCTCCCCTGCATGGGCCTCAATGGGGGGCCGGCGTTCAAGCACAGCGAAGCGTTCTCGTTCCAGATCGCCACCGACGACCAGGCCGAGACCGATCGGCTCTGGAACGCGATCGTGGCCAACGGCGGCGAGGAGAGCGCCTGCGGCTGGTGCAAAGACAAATGGGGACTGTCGTGGCAGATCACCCCGCGCGCCCTCACCGCCGCCATCGCCGATCCCGACCGCGCTGCGGCCCGGCGCGCCTTCGAGGCCATGATGCAGATGACCCGGATCGACATCGCGGCGATCGAGGCGGCCCGCCGCGGGTAGGGTCCCCGGCGGCGCCGCCAGTCCTCACCCATGACCCGCCAGCCGATCGTGATCCTCGGGGGCTTCCTGATCAGCCCCGAGGCCTATGGCCCGATGGTGGGGCGGCTGGAGCAGCTCAGTGGCCAGCCGGTGCGGTTGGTGCCGGTGGGCAAGCCCGAGTGGCTGCTCACCGTGTTCGCCTTTTCCTGGGCCCGGATCCTGGATCGGGTGCAGGCCACGGTGGCCGAGCTGGCCCGCCACTCCCCCACCGGCAAGGTGACGCTGATCGGCCACAGCTCCGGCGGCATCATGCTGCGGCTGTTCCTGGATGACGCCCCGTTCCAGGGGCGCCGCTACGACGGCAAGGCCCTGGCCGACACCCTGGTGATGCTGGGCAGCCCCCACAGCGCCCTGAAGGCCACGGTGCTGCGCCAGATGGTGGCGGAGCGGCTACCGGGCTGCCCCTTCGCCGATCGGGTGCGCTACGTCTCGGTGGCGGGAGATCTGGATCTGCAGGCGGCCTCCCCGATGGCCCAGCGCCTGGCCCCCACCGCCTACCGCAACAGCACCGGTGATCCAGACGATCGGGGCGACGGCCTGGTGCCGGTGGCCTCGGCCCTGCTGGAGGGCTCCACCCCCCTGGTGCTGCCAGGGGTGGCCCACGGCGGCGCCTTCGGTCCCTCCTGGTACGGCAGCCCCGCGGTGGTGGAGCACTGGTGGAGCGCCGGCTTCAGCGCGCCCGGGGGTTCCCCCGGCTCGTCGCCTGCTGGCGCAGCTCACTGACCACGCCGCTGCGCTTGAGGGCGCTGATCGCCTGGTCGATGCGGTCGGTGGTGGCCTCCGGCAGCGTCGGCGCGTAGGCGAACGCCTGGGATTCGGGCCGGATTCCCTCCAGCGCCAGGCTGGGCAGGAAGCCCTTGGCCTCCTCCTGGAGCAGCAGGTAGCTCAGCTGCAGGTTGTCCCCCAGCAGGGCGTCGATCCGGCGCTTGGCCAGCAGCGTTCCCCCCTCGCTGATGCTCTTCAGCGGCACGATCGTGGCCCTGGGGCCGGGGCTGGAGGCGTTGAGCTCCTTCAGCAGCGACTCGCTGACGGTGCCGCTGCGCACCCCCACCCGCAGGCCGCGCAGATCCGCCGGCGAGCGGATGTCGCCGCTGGCCCTGTCCTGGATCTCCCCGGCCACGTTGACGGTGAGATAGCCCACCAGCAGCGACGCCGAGACGATCCGCACCAGGTAGGCCAGGATCACGATCCCGTTGCCCCGGGTGGTGGTCACGATCGTGTTGCTGCCCGGCCCGGTGGCCAGCACCTGGAACACCTTGCTGCAGTGGCGCAGGGAGTTTCGCCGGCCGGCCGTCGCGGGATGGTGTCGGACCTCGAGGCGCAGGGTGATCCCGGTGAGCACGGCAATCCCCAGCAGGTAGCCACCCAGCAGCTGCAGCAGCGTCGGCGTCAGCAGGGCTGCCAGGAAGGAGCGCCCCAGATCCAGCCGGCTCTTCACCACCATCACCGCCAGGCCGTCCTCCTGGAAGGGAAGGCTGAAGCGGTAGCGCTTGAGGCGGTCGGGGGAGACGTTGATGCAGCCCACCGCCACATCCACCTGGCCCGCGCGGCTGGCCTCCAGCATCTGCCGCACCGACGGCCACTGCGAGACCACGTAGGGGATCTCCTCGAGCGTGGCCACCCGGTTCCACAGATCGACGCCCAGCCCCCGCCAGACCCCCGCCTCCCGGTAGCTGCAGGGCGGCGAGCCATCCACCAGGCCCACCCGCAGCACCGGTTCCGCCGCCGCCGCGCCCGGCAGGGCGATGGCCAGGGCGAGGCAAAGGGCGAGGCCCAGGCTGAGGCGTTTCATCCGACTCCCTGGAGCGGCATCAGGCCCCGCCAGTGTCTTGCATGGTCCGCGCCGTTACCAGGTGATGGCTGACCCCATCATTGCTATTAGGATCGATACCAGGAATCTTGCTGGCTCCATGGCCAACCGTTCCATCAGCGTCTCGGTGGATGAAGCCCTCCTGGCCGAGCTCGACGCCGAAGGCGGCAACCGTTCGGCCCTGGTGGGGGAGGCCCTGGCCTTCTGGCTGGCCCACAGGCGCCTGGCGGAGCTCAACGCGGCCTACGCCGATCTGGCCCGACTGGAGGGTGAGGGTGGCGACCTCGCCGACGCTGCTCAAGCCGCTGCCGCCATGGCCCTGGCCGCCATCGATGGCTGAGCGGGGACGTCTGTACCACTGGCCGCGCAACCGCAGCTTCGGCGACAACAAGCGTCGCCCCGTCGTCGTCATTGCACCGGAGGCCGCCACCAGCCGCAGTCGGCGATGGGTGGTGCTGCCCCTCAGCAGCGATTCGCGGCTGGAGGGGCAGCCGCTGGCCTACCCCCTTGAGCCTTCCCCCAGCAACGGTCTGCAGCTGCGGAGCTATGTCATGGCCTGGCTGCCCACCACCGTGGCCGCCGATCAGCTGGAAGGCCCCCTTGGACGAATTGAGTTCGAGCAGCTGGCTGCCGTGTTGAAGCGCCTGACGGATGCCCTTGATCTGCAGTTGCTGGAGCCCTGGCAGGCCGGTCCCTGAGCCCTCAGGGCGCCAGCCTGGCCTTGTGCAGCCGGCTCTTCTCGTACCACTCGGCGAATTCCGGCACCCACTGCTGCAGGTGGGGCCACATCAGGTCGCAGAGTTCGCGGATCTCCTGCTGGGCATCGAGCTTGGCCCGCAGGTCGAGGAAGTGCAGGAACGCCCGCAGGGTGAAGCTCACCACGAAGTGCTGGCGGTAGTCGAAGGGCAGGATGCCGCGGGCGTGCTCCTCGGCGTAGCCGGCATCGAGCAGGTCGCGGTAGCGCTCGGCCGCCGTGCGGCAGAGCTCCAGATCGATGGCCCGCTGCCCCTCGTCGTAGAGGTACTTCTTGCCCTGGCGGTCGCTGTAGGGGCCCACCGGCCGCAGGTAGAACACCTCCTCCAGTTCCAGTTCGCCGTTGGCGGCCCGGCGGATGCGGTCGCCGGTGTAGCGCATCGACTGCACATCGAAGCTCACCCCCACCCGGTGGGTGCGCGCCTGCTGCATCACCGAATGGGGGAACCAGCCCACGTTCAACACGATCTGGGCGTGCTCCAGGGGGCCGTAGTGGCCCCGCTCGCCGGCCAGCAGCCGCTTGACGCAGATCTCGCCGGCCTTGCGCTCGTCGGGCCACTCGGCCCGGTCGGCGGCCACGAACCCCTCGCTGTAGTCCTGGTGCATCCCCGCGTAGACGCACTGCTGCGGGTTCGGCGTGGCGGCGATCAGCTCGACCCGGAAGCGGGGATCCATGGGCGGGGGTGCGGGAGAAAGGAGCGTGGCAGCGGGCGATCAGCCGTGGCTGCGGGGACCGGCCTGGGGGGTGGGCAGGGCGGCCGCCGGGGGAGCGGCGCCCTCGGCCCCGGCCGCCTCCGGCAGGCTGCTCACGGCCCCCACCCCCGCCAGCAGGGGCAGGGGCTGGCCGTCGACCAGGGCGGTGGTGAGGGCCTCGAGCTCGGGGCCGCTGCGGGCGCCGAGCGAGCGACCCACGGGGGCGCCGGCGGCGTCAAAGAACTCCAGCTGGGGGATGCCGTTGACGTCGTAGCGCTCCAGCTCCGGCTGCCAGCGGGGATTGTCGACATTGAGCAGCACCACATCCATCCGGCCATGTTGCTGGCGCTCGATCCGCTCCATGGCCGGCGCCATCGAACGGCAGGCCTCGCACCAGTCGGCGTAGAACTCCACCAGGGTGGGCCGGCCGTCGGCCAGGGCCACGTTGAACTCGGGCGACTGGCGGGCGAGGCGCTCCAGGGGCGCCTCCGGGTGCAGGCCGCCCCGCAGCCACACCATCAGCACCACCAGCACGGCCGCCACGGCCGCCAGCACCATGCGCTCGGTGCGGCCGAGGGCGGAGGGGGGGGAACTGCCCGACGGGGCCATGGGCGGCGGCGACACGGAACGGCGCCCACTCTGGCAGCGTCGGCCCTACCGCCGGGCGCCTGTGGGCGGGGGCTGGCCCCGGACATCGTTGCTAGCGTCAGTTTTCCCGGCCTGGAGCGGTGAAACGGCGCCTCACTCTCCATTTCCCCTCCGAGGCGGTGCACCAGCCGATCACCTACCGCCTCGCGGTCGACTTCGACATCGCCGCCAAGATCCTGCGGGCCCAGATCGCCCCCAACCAGAGCGGCACCATGGTGGTGGAGCTCTCCGGGGACATCGACGAGCTCGATGCGGCCGAAGACTGGCTGGAGGGCCAGGGTCTGGGGCTCAACCGCGCCCCCGGTGAGATCCGCATCGACCCCGATCTCTGCGTCGACTGCGGCATCTGCTCGAGCGTCTGCCCCAGCGGCGCCCTCCAGTACACCCCGGCCAGCCAGCGGCTCCATTTCGAGGCCTCCCGCTGCCTGGTCTGCGAGCAGTGCATCCCCAGCTGCCCGCTGGAGGCCATCACCCTGGTGCTGGAGCCATGAAGGAGATCGTCCGGCTCATGCTGCTGCCGATCCAGGCGCCGATGCTGCTGGTGCTGATGGGGGTCAGCACGTATCAGGGCATGCACTGGAGCCATGCCCTGGAGGCCGGCGGGAGCCGGATGCAGGAGCTCACCACCCTCGTCTGGTCGGCCGAGTGCCTGCAGGCGATGTTGATCGTGTTCGTCTGCACCATGCCCGACCTGGTGATCCGGCAGCTGTCGATGGTGATGGCGGCCAGCCGGGTGGTGAGCCTGGTGGTCACCCTGCTGCTGGTCACCGTCGGCGGCCTCTACCTGCTGCACCTCAACGTGCTGGCCAACGTGCTGATCATGGGCTCGGCGGTGCTGCTGGCCCGGCTCGACCTGCTGCGGGTGCGGGTGGTGCCGCCGCCGCTGGTGCTGGCCGGCGTTCTCACCCTGCTGGTGCTGGGCGGGGCCAACTTCGGCCGCCTGCTGGTGCGCTGAATCAGCAGCCCGGTTCGCTGCCCTGCTGGTAGCTCCAGACGTTGCCCAGCACCTTCTTCACGTACAGGCGGGTTTCGGGGTAGGGGATCGCCTCCACCCACAGTTCCGGGTCGCTGCGCAGCCGGGGGTTCACCCAGCCGGCCACGGCACCGGGCCCGGCGTTGTAGCTGGCCACCGCCAGCAGCGGATCGCCGTCCCACTGGCGCAGCATCTGGGCCAGGTAGCGGGCACCGAGGCTGGCGTTGCCGGCCGGGTCCTCCAGCACCGACTCCGGCACCGGCCCACCGGCCAGCTCGGCGGCGGTCTCCGGCATCAGCTGCATCAGGCCCGTGGCCCCCACCGGCGAGCGCACCGCCGGGGTGAAGCGTGACTCCTGCTTGGCCACCCCCAGCAGCAGCTCCATCGGCAGCCCGCCCTGGCTGGCGGCTGCCCGGAAGGCCGCCTCGAAACGCAGCGGATGCAGGCTGCGCTCCAGTTCCCGCTCCAGGGCGCACTGGTCGCCGTCCAGCTTCAGGGTGGCCTGCTCCAGCAGGCCGAAGCCCGTCCAGTCGTCGCCGACCCCCTGGCGCAGCCGTCCCTCCAGCACCAGCTCCCGGCTGCCCTCCGGGGCGCGGCGCCCGCGGCGGTGGCGCCAGGTTTCCCAGGCCTCGGTGCGCTGGTCCAGCCGCCAGAGCCGATCGAGGGTCGCGTCGCCGCTGGCCAGGGGCCGCCAGCCGCTGCCACCGCCCGGACCGTCGGCACCGGCCGGCAGATGGGGCCCGGCGCTCAACTGCAGATCCCCCTGGCCCAGGCGCACGGCGGCGCGCCAGCCGTAGTAGCCACCGGGATGGCGCCGCAGCAGCGCCTCCCAGGTGGCCCGGGCGGCGGCGCCGTCGCCGAGCTTCTGCTGCACGAAGCCGATCCAGAAGCTCTGGCGGGCGGCCAGCGGTGGGGGCAGCTGGTTGGTCGGGATGGCCTCCAGCAGGGCCAGGGCCGCCCGCCAGCGCCCAGCCAGCAGCCGCTCCCGCACGAGATCCCACTGCAGCATGCGGCTGGCGGGGTCGCGGGGCCAGCGGCGCAGCAGGTCGAGGGCGGCGGCGTCGGTGGCGGGATGGGGGCCGTCCCCCTTGGGTTCGGCTTCCTCGATCCGCCGGGCCAGCACCGGGGCACTGTCGCGCCAGCGGGGCGGCAGCCGGGCCAGGGAGGCGGCGGCGGCGGGGCTGCCCTGCTGGGCCAGCAGGCGCACGGCCGCCTCGGCCTCCGGCGTGGTGGGGGCGCTGCGGACCAGATCCAGCAGCAGCCGCTCCGCCTGGCCCTGCTGCTGTTCGTTCCCCGCCAGCAGGGCCCGGCCCAGGCTGAGCCGGCCGCCGGCCCCCAGGCCGTTGAGCGTGGGGCCCAGGCAGCGCAGGGCCCCTTCGGCATCGCCCAGCTCGGCCAGGCCCTCCGCCAGCTGCCCCCGCTGCTGGGCGCTCAGGTCCGGGCGGTCCTCCTTGCAGACCTGCCGCAGGCGGGCCTCGGCGCCGGGCCAGCGGGCGCCCCAGCGGGCCAGGTGCAGGGCGCCGCGGCGGCGTTCGGCCGCCTCCGGGCCGGCGGCCAGGGCGGCGGCCAGGGCGGCGGGATGGGCCGGGAAGCGCTGCAGCAGCTGCCGGCGTTTGGCCGGATCGTCGCCGCCGAGGGCATAGAGGGCATCGGCGCTGGCCGGATCGCCGGGGAAGCGCCGCTGCAGCTGGCGCCAGAGGGCCAGGGACGTTTCCAGGCGACCGAGGGCCGCGGCGGCGAGGGCGTCCTGCTTCAGCACCAGGGTGGCCAGGGGGTCGGGACCCCAGCCCTGGCCCCGCAGCCACTGGCGCTGCTCCTGGGGATCCTTGCTGCGGGCCGCCAGCAGCAGGCTCGCCTCCCGGCGCCGCCAGGGATCGGCATCCCAGTGCTGCAGCCACTCCAGCCGGTCGGTGGCGGTGGCGGGGGTGAGCGCCGGCTGGCGCGCCAGCAGGGCCCGGCCCCCCACCAGCGCCAGCCCGGTGCCCAGGCAGGAGAGCGACAGCAGCAGCGGGAGTCGGGCCAATGGCCGGGGGACGGCGTCCGGGGCATTCTGGGCATCCGCCTGCGCCGCCCCCGGTGCGACTGCCCTCCCTCCCCGCCCTGCCGCCGCTGTTCGCCCGCCTCCCGGGGGCGGGCCAGCGCCGCCGCGCCGTGGTGGTGAGTGTGGTGGCGGTGCTCGCCCTGCTGCTGCGGCCGCTCTGGCCCCTGCGGCTGCTGCCGGGCTGGTGCCTGGGCCTGCTGCTGCTCTGGGCCACCCTGGAGCTGCTGCGCTGGCGCTGGTGGCCGCCCCGCTGGCGCTGAGACCCTGGCCACGGCACGTAGCCTGCACGCCAGTGATGGCAGCGGCATGGGAGAAGCGGCTTCGCATCCGGAGGTGTCTCCCCTCGGGGCGCCCCTGGCCGATGGCATGGCCCGCTTCGGCACCGACGGCATCCGTGGCCGCGTCGGCACCAGCGTCACCCCAGCCCTGGCCCTGCAGGTGGGCTACTGGACCGGGGTGGTGCTCCAGGCCGACGGCCCTGTGGTGATCGGCACCGACTCCCGCCGCAGCGGTCCGATGCTGGTGGCGGCTCTCAGCGCCGGCCTGATGGCTGCCGGGCGGGAGGTGTGGCAGCTGGGGCTGTGCCCCACCCCGGCGGTGCCGGGCACGATCCGGCGCCAGGGCGCCGCCGGCGGGCTGATGGTGTCGGCCAGCCACAACCCCCCCCACGACAACGGCATCAAGGTGTTCGGCGCCAGCGGCGCCAAGCTCGTGACCGCCCGCCAGCAGGCGATCGAGGCCGGACTCCATGGCCGCACCGCCCCGCCGCCGCTGGCGGGCAGCGGCCGGGACGTGCCGCGGCCCGACCTGCTGGCGGCCTATGTGGAGTCTTTGCGGGCCAGCACCGGCGGCCAGCGCCTCGATGGCGCTCGGGTGGTGCTCGACCTCTGCTGGGGGTCGGCCACCGCCTGCGGCGAGGAGCTGTTCCGCTCCCTCGGGGCGGAGGTGCTGGTGCTGCACGGCGAACCGGACGGTGAGCGCATCAACCAGGGCTGCGGCAGCACCCACCTGGAGCCCCTGAGGCGGGCGGTGCTGGAGAGCGGCGCCGACATGGGTTTCGCCTTCGATGGCGACGCCGACCGGATGCTGGCGGTGGACGGCCGCGGCCGGGTGGTGGACGGCGACCACACGCTCTACCTGTGGGGCTCCGCCCTGCGGCGTGAGGGCCAGCTGCCCGACGACCGCCTGGTGGCGACGGTGATGTCGAACCTGGGCTTCGAGCGGGCCTGGCAGGCCAGCGGCGGGGTGCTGGAGCGCACCGACGTGGGCGACCAGCACGTGCACGCCGCCATGGAGGCCCTGGGGGCGGGCCTGGGGGGCGAGCAGTCCGGCCACATCCTCTCGGCGCGCCACGGCATGAGCGGCGACGGCCTGCTCACCGCCCTGCAGGTGGCCACCCTGATCCACGGCGGCGGCCTGAAGCTGGCCGAGTGGATGGATGGCAGCTTCCAGCCCTACCCCCAGCGGCTGGTGAACGTCACCGTGCCCGACCGCCAGCGGCGCCAGCAGTGGGAAGACTGCGAACCGCTGCGGCTGGCGGTGGCTGAGGCGGAGGCGGCCATGGCGGGCCACGGCCGGGTGCTGGTGCGGGCCAGCGGCACCGAACCGCTGCTGCGGGTGATGGTGGAGGCGGCCGAGCAGAGCCAGGTCGACCACTGGAGCGAGTCCCTGGCGGCCGCCGCCGAGGAGCACCTCAACCGGGCCTGAGGCCGCCCGCCTTTTTCACACCACGCCGTTGGCGCGGAACCAGGCCCGCATCTGCGTCCAGCCGGCGGCCGCGGCGGCCTGGCGGTAGCTGGGGCGGTAGTCGGCGTGGAAGCCGTGGGGCACGCCCGGGAACACCTCGATGCGGCTGGGGCTGCCGGCCGCCTTCAGGGCCGCCTGCATCCGCTCCACCGACGCCATCGGAATGCCGTCGTCCTCGCCGGCATAGAGCCCCAGCACAGGGGCCTTGAGCCGGGGAATCACGTCGATCGGATAGAGGGGCTGCAGCGCGCTGGCCGTGCCCACCAGCCGCCCGTACCAGGCCACGCCGGCCTTCAGCTTCGGGTTGTGGGCGGCATAGAGCCAGGTGATCCGCCCGCCCCAGCAGAAGCCGGTGATGCCGAGCCGTCCCACGTCCCCTTCACCGCTGGCGGCCACCCAGGCGGCGGTGGCATCCAGGTCGGCCATCACCTGGGCATCGGGCACCGTCGCCACCAGCGGCAGGATCGAGGGGATGTCGGGCAGGCGGGTCACATCGCCCTGGCGATCGAACAGGCTCGGGGCGATGGCCAGGTAGCCCAGCCCCGCCAGGCGGCGGCAGACGTCCTGGATGTAGGTATGAACCCCGAAAATCTCCTGGACCACCAGCACCACCGGGAAGGCCGAGCCCTTGGCGGGGCGGGCTCGGTAGGCCTTGATGGCGCCATCCGCCCCCGGCACCGACACCCAGCCGGCCGTCAGACCCTGGGTGGAGGTGGTGACGGTGGAGGCGGCCACCGGCCGCACCGCCAGGGCGAAGCCGGCGGCCGCGCTGCCGAGCAGCAGCTGCCGGCGGCCGAGGCGGAGATCCGTGCCGGGGGGCAAAGAGAACGGGGCCATGGCAAAGGGCCCGATCGGGCGGATAGCTGCAGACGATCCTAGAAAAGGGAATCGTTCAGGACTGGCCCTGTTGCTGCGGCCAGCCCTGCAGCCGCTGCACCAGCCGCCCCATCAGTTCCCGCTGGGCTGGCCCCTGCTGGCCCGCCTCGGTGATCAGCAGGGCCTTCACCTGCAGGTCGTCCTCCGTCATCGCGTCGATGCCCAGCAGGCGGGGTGGCTCCAGCAGCTTCGGGGCCCAGCGCGGATCGGCGCCGAAGGCGACCAGTTCCTCGGCGATCAGGGCCATGGCGCCCGCCAGATCGGTGAGGCTGCGCGACAGCAGCACGGTCACCTCCGCCCCTGAGCGCAGCTTGGTGTGGTTCACCACCTGCTCGCAGTGGCTGTTGGGCACCACCACCACCCGCTGATCGGCGCAGCGCAGTTCCGTGCTCAGCACCCCCACATCCACCACCTCGCCGGAGCGACCACCGATCTCGACCACATCGCCGATGGCGTAGCGGTCGTCGAGCAGCAGCACCAGCCCGGCGACGAAATCCCGCAGCAACCCCTGGAACACCAGCGCCAGGGCGCCGAGCACGGCCCCACTGGCCAGGACGGCATTGCTGGAGAGATCCCGCAGCACGGGGATTCCGAGCACCGTCCAGATCGCGAACAGCAGCAGGCAGGCCAGGTTCACCAGCCGGCCCAGCACCCGCAGCAGGCTCAGGTAGCGCTGCCGGCGTCGGGCCCGGTGGTCGGGGTTCACGGCCAGATGGCTGGCCCACTGGGCCAGCAGCAGCCCCACCAGGCCCCGCAACACCACGGCCACGGCCGCCAGCGCCAGCGCTTTCATCAGCACCACCAACGGCTGCAGCAGCACATCGATGGCGGCCGGGATCTGGCCGGGCCAGGCCAGCAGCAGCACGGCGCCCATCGCCACCCCCAGCAGCAGCACCAACGCCGTCAGCAGCCGGCTGACGCTGTGGGTGAGCTGGAGCAGCAGGGGATCGAAGCGCCCCGACCGCTCGGCGACGCGCCGTTGCAGGCGGGGCAGGGAGCGCTGGCTGAAGCGCCACAACGCCACCGCCAGGGCCATCAGCAGGGCCAGTCCGGCCAGAGACACCAGGGCGGTCCGGAGGCGCCCGTCGAGCTGCTCCTCGCCGAAGACGCCACGGGCACTGCGCAGGCGGCGTTCCAGCAGGCCGCGCCACCGTTCGGCCAGGGCATCGGCGGGCAGGCCGTTGAACGCGGCGTCCTGCTCGGTGACCGTGAGCAGGGGGAAGGGGCTGGCGCGGCCGGGTACCAGCGCCGCCAGCCGCTGCACGCCACCGGGCTCCGGCAGCACCACCACCCGCAGCGCCTCCGGTGGCCCCTGCAGCCCCAGATGATTGGGGTCACAGGCGGCCTGCGTGCCCTCGACGCTGAGGTGATCCAGCAGCGCCTCACCGAGCCGTTCCCCGGGCGTGCAGGGATTGCGAGGTTCGTACAGCTGGCTCAGGTTGCCCTCGATCACCCGGGCCCGCTCGGCCGCCTCCGGCCCGGTGTCGCTGCCGGAGCCCACCGCCGGCGAGGCCACGGTGATGATCGGCACCCCCAGGATCCTCACCGTGCCGAGGCGGAAGCTGCCGGCATTGCCGGGGTCGACCGGGCCGGGGCCGGGGCCGGCGCCGACGCGGGCCGGTGCCTCGGCCGCGGCGGTGGCCGCCAGCGCCACGACCAGCACCAGGACCACCGGGAGGGCCAGCGCACGCCGCCAGGGGAGGACGGGTCGCTCGGCTCGGGTCATCGGCGGCGCCGCGGCTCTGTGCGCCGACTCTGGCAAGCGATGGCTTCAGGCACCGCAGGCGGGCGATCGGCCCGGCGGCTATCCGACCGCCCGGCTGGGGAGTTTGCCGCCATCCCCCCCGGGTCGGAGCGTCCACATTGAGCAAATCAATCCTTGGGCACCATGGCTGGACAGGTCGGACAAGTCAGGCAGTGGCTGGCGCAGCGCCTGCGCGCCATGGCGGCGGTCCTCTGGCAGGAGCCGCCACCTCAGGCCCCGATCACGGCCCCGATCACGGCCCCGATCACGGCCCCGGCCCAGGCGGCCCTGGCTGCCGGCGTGCCCGAACCGCCCCTGACGCGGGCCCCGGCCGCCGACCCCGGCGCCGCGCTGTTGCCTGGTGTGCGGGAGCCCCTGTCGGTGGAGGCCGCCGTGCTCAGCCGCGACATGACCGTGCTCAAGCGCGAGGCGGCCGACTCCCTGGCGGCCCTGGGCGCGGCCCATGCCCTGGTGAGCTCCGACCGCCTCGCCCAAGTGCAGGAGCTGCGGCCCCGGGTCATGGAGGGCCAGGCCTCGGGCGAGGCCCTGATGGCCCTCGCCGCCGAGTACCAGGGATGGCAGGGCGACCAGGTGCGAATCTTCGATGCCCTGGCGCTGGTGCTGCGCATGCGGGTGCCCCGGGGCCTGGTGCTCGATCAGCTGGATCCCGGGCTGCAGGAGCAGGCCCGCTCCCACCTGGAGGCCCTGTCGGTGGAGTATCAGCGTCGCCTGCTGGCGGAGCAGTTCCACACCTCCGCCTGAGGCCTGGCGCCGCCCGTCGGCGTCCGGAAGCAACGGCTACCATCCCGCTCCGTGTTCCGGCCGTCCTCCGGGATACCAGGTCCGATGGATCCCTTTCGGCTGCTTGAGCTCCTGATCCTGGTGGCTGTTCTGGTCGGACTCGTCGGCCTGCTGCTGCGCCGCAACCTGTTCCTCAAGGTGCTGGCCATGGACGTGATGGGGTCCGCCGTGGTGGCCCTGTTCGTGCTCGTCGCCGCACGCTCCGGACTGCAGAGCCCGATCCTGGCCGCGCCCCTCGCCCCCGGGGCGGTTGCGGCCCCGGGGCCAATGGCCGACCCGATCCCCCAGGCCGTGATCCTCACGGCGATCGTGATCGGCCTCTCCATCCAGGCCCTGCTGCTGGTGGTGATCACCCGCCTGGCCCGCGTCGACCCCAGCCTCGATCTGGCCAGCTTCGATGCCGGTCGCCTCGATGCCGGGGGGCGGCGCTGATGGCGCCCCTCTCCGGCCAGACCATCCTGATCGGCTGGCTGCTGCTGCCCTACGCGGCGGCGTTTCTGGCGGCCCTGCTGCCCCCCCTGGCCCGCTGGCTGGCCCTGGTCTGCTGCCTGGCCACCGGCGCGGTGGCGGTGGCCATCCAGGCCGGTGCCCTGCCGGCGAGCCTCAGCCTGCTCGGCCCCTATGGGGTGGAGCTGCAGCCCGATGGCCTGGCGGCGCCGTTCCTGCTCCTCAATGCCCTGGTCTGCGGCGCGGTGGTGCTCGACGGCTGGCGCCGGACCCTGCCCGGTCCCTTCCTGCTGCTGCTGATGGTGCTCCACGGCGGCCTGGCCTCCGCCTTCGTGGCGGTCGATCTGGTGAGCCTCTACGTGACCCTGGAGGTGGTGGGGATCAGCGCCTTCCTGCTGATCCTGGCCAGCCGCTCGGAGCGCTCCCTCTGGCTGGCCCTGCGTTACCTGCTGATCGGCAACACGGTGATGACCCTCTACCTGGTCGGCGCCGCCGTCGTCTATCTGACCCAGGGCAGTTTCCAGCTCGAGGCCGTCGCCGGAGCCGGTGCCGCCGCCCTGGCCCTGCTGCTGGTCGGGCTGCTCACCAAGGCCGGGTTGTTCCTCTCGGGTCTGTGGCTGCCCCGCACCCATGCCGAGGCGCCGGCGGAGGTCTCCGCCCTGCTCTCCGGCGTGGTGGTGGCCGCCGGGGTCGTTCCCCTGCTGCGGCTGAGCAGTGTCGTGCCCACCCTGGCGGCGGTGCTGCCCCTGATCGGTCTGGCCAGCGCCGGCCTGGGTCTGCTGTTCGCCCTGGTGGAGGCGGATGCCAAGCGGCTGCTGGCCTGGAGCACCCTCTCCCAGATGGGCCTGGTGGTGCTGGCGCCCGCTGCCGGAGGGCTCTATGCCCTGGGCCACGGGCTGGCCAAGGCCGCCCTGTTCCTGGTGGCCCGCCGCTTCCCCGGCCGCGACCTGGCCGGCTGGGCCGGCCGGCCCCTGGCTGCCGGCGTGTGGCTCCCGCTGTGGATCGGCTCCCTCTCGATCGTGGGGGTGCCGCCGTTGCTGGGTTTCTTCGCCAAGACGGGGCTGGATCGCGCCCTGCCGGAGCCCATGGGTCTGCTGCTCAGCCTGCTCACCGTCGGCACCGCGGCGGTCTACGCGCGTCTCTGGGGCGCACCTCTGCTGGCCGCGGCCCCGGCTTCGCCGCCGGCGGCCATGACCCCGCCGGAGCCGGCCTGGTCACCGGGGGTGATCCTGCTGATGCTGGCGCTGGTGCTGCTCGGCGCCGCTGAGGCCACCCGCACCTGGCGCCCGGAGCTGCTGCCGGCGGCCGCCAAGGCGGCCCTGGTGCTGGCGGCCGGGCTGGGGCTGCACCGGCTGCTGCAGCCCCTGCGGCGCCGCCCCTGGTTCCGGCTGCCCGACCTGGAGGGCTTCCCCGATCTGGTGGGTGGCATGGGTGTGGTGGGGGCCGGTCTGCTGGTGTGGATCCGATGAGACGCGTGCTGCCCCTGCTGCTCACCACCGGCTTCCGGCTGGCGGTCTGGTGCCTGCTGACCGCCGACCTGAGCCGCATCAACCTGCTGATCGGGCTGGTGGTGGCCCTGCTGCTGCCCCGCGCCCACTCCAGGCCCCTGCCGCTGCGTGCCCTGCTGCGGGCCCTGGGGCGCAGCCTGCTGGCCGTGCCCCAGGCCTACCTGGAGGCCCTGCGACTGATCGTCGGCCGCGAGCCGGTGGAGGGGGAGTTCAGCGAGGCCACCACCGACGGCACCATCCCCTTGCTCGTTTTCCTGGACGTGTTCCGCATCACCCTCACCCCCTTCACGATCGTGCTCGGCCTGGAGGACGGTGGACGCCGCTACCGGATTCACGCCCTCACGCCCCGCCGCACCGGAGGGCCGACCCCGTGACGGTGCTGCTCTGGGGGATGGTGCTGGCGCTGCTGATCCCGATCGCGGTGGCCTGCCGGCCCAGCGACGTCTGGCACCGCCTGGCGGCGTTGTCCAGCGTCGCCAGCAAGGTGGCCCTGATCATCCTGGTGGTGTCGGCGGTGCGGGGCGACCGGATGCTGGGCCTGGCCGGCGTGATCGTCCTGTGCGCCGGCAACGCCGGCCTGCTGCTGCTGGCCAACCTGCTGCGGGGGACGGAGCGATGACCCTCGCCGTCCTGGCCGATCACGCCAGCCTGCTGCTGCTCGGGGCCGGACTGGTGTTCTGGTTCTGGGGCACCTGGCCCCTGCTGGAGAGCCGCAGCTACCTCAGCAAGCTGCATGCCCTCTCGGTGGCCGACACCCTCGGCTCGGCGCTGATGCTGCTCGGCCTGCTGCTGCGGATCCCCGGCCAGTGGCCCCTGCTGGTGCTGGCCCTTCTGGCGCTGATCCTCTGGAACACGATCTTCGGCTACGTGCTGGCCAACTGCTCGCTGGCCTCCCGCCGGGAGCCGGAGCCATGAGCGGCACCGTGTCCCTGGTGGGGGAGCTGGATCTGCTCCTGCCGATCACCGCCCTGCTGCCGCTCACCTCCGTGCTGTTAGTGAGTCAGTCGAATCCTTACCAGACCCTGGTGCTGCGGGGCATCCTGGGGTCGGTCTCCACCCTGATCTACGCCCTGCTGGGCGCTCCGGACGTGGCGATCACCGAGGCGCTGGTGGGCACCCTGCTCTCCACCACGCTCTACGCGGTGGCGCTGCGGTCCTCGATGGCGTTGCGGTTGTCCTATCCGGCCGACGACTCCCCCAGCGAGGCCAGTCAGGCGCTGCTGCGCGACTGGCTGGAGCCCCTGTCGCTGCGGCTGCGGCTGGTGCCGCCGGAGCCAGAGGAAGCCGGGGAGGCCGATGCGAGCCATGGTTGCCTGGGGCCGGGCCTGCGCCTGGAGCTCACCAACCCCCGGCTGGCGGAGCGACTCCAGGCCCTTGAGGGCTTCCGCCGCTGGCAGAGCAACGGCGGTGAACTGCTGCTGCGGGAGGAGCCATGACCTGGCTCTACCTGCTGGCCGCCACCGCCCTCTGCCTGGCCCCGCTGGGGGCGGCCCTGCCGCCGGCGCCCCCCATCGGCCCGGTGATCGCCTCCCTGGCCGCGATGACCGACGTGCCCAATCTGGTGTCGGGGGTGATCCTGCACACCCGCCTCTACGACACCATCGCCGAGGTGGTGGTGTTCACCCTGGCCTCGATCGGGGTGCGCTTCCTGCTGGCGGGGGAGCCCACCAAGACGAGCATCCGGGCCATCGAGGATGCCCCTTCAGTGGTGCTCTGCCAGCTGGGCGCCACCATGGCCGCCCTGATCGGGGTGGAGCTGGCCCTGCGCGGCCATCTGTCCCCGGGGGGCGGCTTCGCGGCGGGCGTGGCCGGCGGCACGGCCATCGGCCTGGTGCTGATCAGCGGCTCGGCCCGGCTCTCCGACCGCCTCTATCGCCGCTGGCGCGCCGACCTCTGGGAGAAGGCCGCCGTGATCGCCTTCGTGGTCCTCTCCGCCTTCGCTCTCGCTGGGGTCCCCCTGCCGGCCGGAACCTTCGGCACCCTGGCCTCGGGGAGCTGGATCCCCCTGCTCAACGTGCTGGTGGCCGTCAAGGTGACCCTGGGCTCCTGGGCGATGGTGCAGCTGTTCGTGCGCCATCGGGGGTTGCTTTAGGGAGGTCGCGTCAGGCGGTGACCCCCACCCGCAGGCTCGAGCCCCGGTCGCCCGCGATCACCTCGATGCCGCCGCGGATGCGCTCCCGCAGGGCGCCGACGTGGCTGATCAGGCCGATCATCCGGCCCCCTTCCCGCAGCCGGTCGAGTTCGTCCATCGCCAGCTGCAGGTTGTCGGGATCGAGGCTGCCGAAGCCCTCGTCGATGAACAGGGCCTCCAGGGGCACGCCGCCGGCGTGGGCCTGCACCGTGTCAGCCACCCCCAGGGCCAGGGCCAGGGAGGCCTGGAAGGTTTCGCCGCCCGAGAGGCTGCTCACCTCCCGTTCCTCGCCGGTGTAGGCGTCCAGCACCCGCAGGCCCAGGCCGGCCTTGCGGCCGCCGTGGCCCCCCTCGTCGGTGAGCCGCAGCTGGTAGCGGCCGGAGGTCATCAGGGTGAGCCGCTGGTTGGCGTAGCCGCAGATGTCGGCGAGGTAGGCCGAGAGCACCCAGCGCTGCAGGGAGATGTAGGGGGCCGCCTTGCCCTGGCAGCGGCTGGCCACGGCGCCCAGCCGCTCGGCCCGCTCCTGCTTCGCCGCCAGATCAGCGGCGCCGGCCCCGTGCTCCGTGGCGAGGCGGGTGATCTCCCGCTGGGCGCCGCGGGCTTCGCTGTGGCGCTCCACCGCCCTGGTGCGGGCGGCATCGGCCCCCGCCACGGTCTCGCGGGCGGCGGCGGTGTCGGGACGCTGCTCCGGCAGATCCGCCAGATCGGGGGCGGCCAGCAGGTTGCGCTGCTCGATCACCGCCGCCTCGTAGGCCGCGATCCGCTCCACCAGCTTCTGGCGCCAGCTCTGCTCCTGCAGGGCCGCCGCCGCGTCCGCCGTCGTGGCGAACGGTGAGGCGGCCAGCTCCTGGCCCAGCCGCCGGGCCGCCTGCTCCAGCTCGCTGGTGGCGCGGGTGTGGGCGCCGGCCCCGGCCAACAGGGCCTTGAGGGCGGCCTCCAGGGGCCCGAAGGCCCGCAGCACCTCCCCCGGCTCCAGCCCCTCCCCCAGCTCCCGCGCCACCTGCTCCGCCAGGGTCCGCTGCCGCTGGCTGGCCTCGGCGGCGGCCCGGTGCTCCAGGGCGATCGCCGTGGCGGCCGCCTCGATGGCCTTGGCCAGCTGCTGCCGTTGCTGCTCCCGATCGGCGGTGCCCTGCTCCAGCGCCGGCAGGCCGTCGGCCAGGGCCTGGGCCGCCAGGTGGGCCGCGGCGGCGGAGCTGGCGGCCTGGCGGGCGGCGAGCGGATCGGTGCCATCGCCGGCTTTCTCCAGCACGGTGCCCAAGGCGGCCTGGGCGTTGGCCAGGGCCACCGCGGCCGCCTGCGCCGCCTGGGTGGCTGCGGCCAGGGTCCGTTCGGCGGCGGCGATCGCCCCGTCATCGACTGCGTCGGCCGACGGCCGGGCCGGCGCCGGATGGTCGGTGGAGCCGCAGACCGGGCAGGGGGTGCCGGCGTCCAGACCCCCGGCCAGCCGGGCGGCCATGCCCTCGATCTGGCGCCGCCGCAGCTCGTTGAGGCCGGCGGCCGCCGTGTTGACCTGACGATCGGCGCCGTTCCTGGCGGCCTCGGCCGCGTGCTGCCGCTCCCGGGCCGGGGCGATGGCTTCGGCGGCCACGGCATGGCCATCGGCCTCCCGGGCGGCCCGCTGCAGGCCCTCGAGCTGGTCGCGGGCGCTGCGGGCCTGGCTGAGCAGGGCCAGCTCCCGCTCCTGCTCCGCCGCCAGAAGCTCCTGCTGGCCGACGGCGGTGGCCCGCCCGGCCTCGGCGTCACCGGCCCGCTGACTGGCGGCGTCGGCGGCCGCCCCAGCCTGGGCGGCTTCTTCGGCCTTGCGGGCCAGCTCCCGCACCTCGGCCCCGCGGACGGCCAGGTCGGCACCGGCCGCGGCGAGGGCTTCGGCGCTGGGCAGGGCCACCAGATCCAGCCCCAGCACCGATGGCGGCAGCGCCCGCGCCCCGTCCCTGGCCTGGCGTGCGGAGCGCAGCTGCTCCTGCAGCCCCCGCTCCACCCTCTCCAGTTCCCGGCGGGCCCCCGCTTCGGCCACCAGGCTGGGACGCAACGTTTCGGCCCGCTCCGCCTGGCTGAGTTTCTGGCGGTATTGCTCCACTGTCTCCCGTTTGGCGTCCAGTTCACCCAGCTGGGCGGTGGCGGCAGCGCGCCGGTCCCAGCGCTCCGCCTGGGCCGTGAGAGCCGCCAGGGCCGCCTGGGCCGACGTCAGGCTGGCGGAGGCCGACCGCAGGGTGGCTTCGATGCCCTGCACCACCGCACCGATCGCCGCCACCAGCTCCTCGAGGCCGGCCTGGTCGGCGGGTGGTTCGGGCGGTTCGGTCCCCTCCGGCGGCTCGGGAGCCTGGGGGGCCCAGGCGTCGGCCGCCCGGCGCCGCAACACCCCCTGCTCCCGGGCCTGGTCCATCGCCAGGTTCCGCGCCGCGCGGGCCTGGTCTTCGAGCCACCAGCCGGCCCGCTCGTAGATCACCGTGTCGAAGAGGGTCTTGAGCAGGGCTTCGCGCTCCTCGGCCTTGGCCCGCAGCACCTCGGCGAAGCGCCCCTGGGGCAGCAGGATCACCTGGCGGAACTGGGCGGCGCTGAGCCCCACCAGGTGTTCCACCTCGCGGGTCACCTCGGTGGTCTTCGCCGCCACGGCCTGCTCCGGCGCCCCGACGTCCAGGCGGAACAGGAACGCCTGGGGCGCCTTTTCGGTGGTGCCCTGGCCGCGGGCCTTGGGGGCGGTGTGGGCGGGGGTGCGCTCCACCCGGTAGCGGGCGGCGCCGCAGGAGAACTCCAGGATCACCCGGGGTACGGCGCCGGGGGCGGCGTGGTCGGAGCGCAGTCCCTTGACGCTGCGGTCGCCTGACACCTCGCCGTAGAGGGCGAAGCAGAGGGCATCGAGCAGGAAGGTCTTGCCGGCGCCGGTGGTGCCATGGATCAGGAACAGCCCCTCGGCGGCGAGGGCGTCGAAGTCGATCGCCACCGGATCGGCATAGGGCCCGAAGGCCTCGATCGCCAGCCGGTGGGGCTTCACCGTTCCCCTCCCCGTTCCGCCGCCGCCAGGGCCGCCCGCAGCAGCTCGGCCTCCGGCTCGCCGGGCGGCTGGCCCTGCTGGTCGGAGAAGAAGGCGGTGGCCAGCTCCAGCGGCGAACGGGCCTGGCGCACCTGGCGGTGGCGCTCGGCGCCGCCGGCGCGGGCCAGCTCCGGCGGCTCGTGACGCAGCTCGGCGATGTGGGGAAAGCGGGCCCGCAGCCGGGCCATGGCCTGGAGCGGCAGGGTGTCGTCGGTGAGGATCGCCCGCACCCGCGCCTCGCTGGCGGCGGCGTGGCGGGGGTCGCCGCAGAGCTCGTCGATGGGGCCCCGCAGGGTGCACAGGGGCCGGCCCACCCCCAGGGGCACCACCTCCACGGTGGGCGTCCCGTCGGCGGCCAGCTCCACGATCCGCACCGACTTGACGTGCCGCTCCTCGGAGAAGGAATAGGCCAGGGGGGTGCCTGAATACGCCACCCGGGGGCCGTCCAGCTGCTGGGAGGCGTGCAGGTGGCCCAGGGCCACGTAATCGAAGCCCGCGAAGGCCGCCACGCTCACCCGGTCGACGTTGCCGATGGTGAGCTCCCGCTCCGACTCCGACGTCTCCCCGCCGGCCACGAAGGTGTGGGCCACCAGCACCGAACGGTGCGGCGGCCGTTCGCGCCGATCGGCGTGGATCCGCTCGATGGCCAGGCGGGTCACCTCCTCATGGCGCAGCCGCACCTGTTCGCCGGCCAGGGCCGGCCCGACCACCGCCGGCTCCAGGTAGGGCAGGGGATAGATGGCCACAGGCGTCCCCCCGTCCCGGGGCGTCACCAGCACCGGCTCGGTGGCCCGGCCCACATCGCCCCGCACCGTCACCCCGAAGGCCGAGAGCAGCGGGTCGTACACCGACACCCGCACATGGGAATCGTGGTTGCCGGCGATGGCCACCACGGCGGTGCCACCTGTGCTCAGCTGGGCCAGGGCCTTGTTGAACAGCTCCACCGCCTCGGCCGGCGGGATGGCCCGGTCGTAGAGGTCGCCGGCGATCAGCACCGCATCGACGGCGTGCTCCCGGGCCAGGTCGGCGATCCGCGCGATCGCCGCCGCCTGCTCCTCCAGCAGTGAGGCGCCGTGGAAACTGCGGCCCAGATGCCAGTCGGAGGTGTGCAGCAGGCGCATGGGAACAAGGTACCGAGGCCGGTGGCACCCAGGCGGTCGTCAGTTGGCGCAGGCGGCCGTCAGGGAGTGGAAGGTCTGGACCTGCCCCGGCGAGAGGGCGAAGCTCAGATTTCCGGCGGAACTCGGCACCGTGATCCTCAGGGGCAGGCCATCGGCTGGGGTCGGATCGAGGCAGCCGGCGTCGAACTGGGAGGACGTGGCAGGGATCGCAGCACCGGCAGAGGCAGTGAGCTCTTTGCTGAGGTTGGCGAGACTCCAGTTCTGATCCTTGCCATCACTGAGCATCAGGGGCCGGCCATGGTCCAGATTCAGCTTGGGGGACTCCGCATTCAGGCGTAGCCGCAGCCCCGTGGCCGCGTTGATGTCGGAGCGTTCGTAGAGCATGACGCCGAGGCGGTGCCCCTCCCCGTCATCAAGATTCCAGTTGCCATCGGTTTCGGCGGCCGTGGCGGGGGGTGGCGACAGCAGCGAGGTCAGGACGAACAGCCCGACCGCCACGATCCCGGCACGGCCGAGGCTGACCAGGCGGTGACAGGGCGCTATCACCATGGATGCGAAGAAAGCAAGAATTCTTTTCATTGGCTTGTGGCTCTCTGCGGGGACATTTTCAAACTAATCGGATCGCCTGATGCGACGCTGACGGATACCCAACGTGTGAAAAGGTTGTCATCGTCGTTAGCCTCAGCCAGCGCACAAATTCTCGCCCATTGCCAGTGAGAGTCTGGGTGCTTGCATCTTGCTAAGGCTCACTTCGCCCCTGGCCAGAAACATCGCCTGCAGCAGACTTGGTCCCTTCTGCAGCATCTGTGCAGCGCCGATTCCATTGGACAACAGCATTGGAGGACATCTCCGGGCTTGACGCCAAGCTCATATCTCGCGGCGCGCCAGCCCCAGGGCGCGCACCAGCGGCGCGAACGGTTTGAGGAACCGGCTTTCGTGCAGACGCCCCTTGAGCACCCGGTGCCAGTACACCCAGGGGAACACCCGTGTTTCCACCAGGAACATGCTCCAGCGCTCCTTGGTGGGATCCACCAGGAACGAGCTCACCGGCTCGAGGGTGTAATCGAACTCCGCCATCACCACATCGTGAAAGCTGGTGATCAGGGGACAGGCCGTGTAGCCGTCGTAGTGGGCCTGCAGCGGGTCTCCATCGAGCTGGGCCAGCAGGTTGGCCACCAGCACCGGCGCCTGGCCGCGCACGGCCGCCAGGCTCTTGGCGGTGGGCAGGGAACTCACATCCCCGAGGGCGAACACATCGCCGTAACGCTTGTGCTGGCAGGTGAATCGATCGACCTCCACCCAGCCCCCCGGCCCGGCGATCGCCAGGGGGCTGCTGGCGATCACGTCCGGCGCCGCCATCGGGGGCACCACATGGAGCAGGTCGTAGGGAATCTCCTCGCGGCGGGGTTCCTGGCCCTCGGCCAGCACCTCGAACACGGCCACCCGCTCCTCGGCGCGGACCTCGATCAGGTTGTGGAGCAGGCGGGTCTCGATCCCCCGGCGTGCCACGACGCGCTCCACGGTGGCGTTGTAAGCAGCGACGGGATAGAGCTTGTCCTGGGCGCTGCAGAAGATCACCCGGGTGTTCACCCCCACGCCGCTGCTGGCCTGGAAGATGTCATCGGCCATGTACATCACCTTCTGGGGGGCGCCGCCGCATTTGATCGGCGTGGCGGGGTGGGTGAACAGGGCCGTTCCACCACGGAAGTCGCGGATCGCCTTCCAGGTGGTGGCGATGTGGGGGTGGGAGTAATTGCTCACGACCCCGTGGTGGCCGAGGGCCTCCGGCAGTCCCTGGATGCGGCTCCAGTCGAGCTTCAGGCCGGTGGCCACCACCAGCACCTCGTAGCTGAGGCTGGCGCCGGCGGCGGTGATCACCCGCCGGGCCTCCGGCTCGAAGGAGGCGGCGCTGTCCCGGATCCAGACGGCACCGGCCGGGATCACGGCGGCCTCGGGCCGCTGGGTCTGGGCGTAGGGGAGCAGGCCGGCGCCGGCCAGGATCCAGCCGGACTGGTAGGCGTGAACGGAGGCGGGCTCCAGGATCGCCACGTCCAGGCCGGGGCGGGCGCGCAGCAACTGGGCGGCGACGGTGATCCCGGCAGAACCACCGCCCACGATCAGAACCTGGTGGTGGTGGTGGCGGTGGTGTTTCGCTACGGATTCGCCCATCTCACGGCCATGCCCTTCGTCCCAACCTGGGTCGGGCCCCAGCCGCCACGCCGCCCGCTACACACAAGTTAATGCGCTAAGACGCATAAAAAGATAAAATCAGTTGAAACCTCGCCGGTCGCGTCGATGCCTCCAGCTCCGCTGCGGCTGCAGAAGCATGGGGGCATCTTCACCGCGGTGAACCCCTCCGACTGGCTGCGGCACTGGCGCCACCCCAATCACCTCATGCTGGCGGTTCCCTGGCCCGGTTTCTTCGGGCTGATCGCCGCGGGGTATCTGCTGCTCAATCTGCTGTTCGCCCTTCTCTACTGGCTCGATCCCCATGGCATTGCCGGGGTGGCTGGCGAGACCACCAGTTTCCACGAGGCCTTCTTTTTCAGCGTTCAGACCCTGGGCTCAATCGGCTATGGCGCGTTCCATCCCAGCAGCCTGTTCACCCATCTGGTCGTCACCGTCGAATCGTTGATGGGACTGATCGTGATCGCACTGACGACGGGGATGGCGTTCAGTCGCTTCACCCGTTCCACGGCCCGGATCCTGTTCTCGGAGGTGGCCACCGTGCACGACTACGACGGCCAGCCCACCTTGATGTTTCGCCTGGCCAACGAACGCCGCAAGACCATCCTGGAGGGCACGGTTCAGGCCTATCTCGCCATCGATGAGCGCACGTCAGAGGGCCATCGGATGCGGCGTCTGCACCCGCTGGCCCTGAACCGCGATCGCTCCCCGCTGTTTCTGCTCACCTGGACGCTGATGCATCCGATCGATGACCGCAGCCCGCTGCGGGGGCGAACAGCCCGGGATCTGGCCGCTGGCGAGGCCGAGATCCTGGTGTCCTTCCGCGGCATTGACGAAACCCTGGAGCGACCGATCTATGCCCATCACAACTACCCCATCTCCCGGGTGTTGTTCGGTCAGGCCTTCGTGGACATGATGCAGGAGGAGGATGACGAGGGCCAACGTTTCGAGTCCGCCAATTTCAACAGGACCCACCTCTGCCCATCCATTGAGGCGTCCTGAGTGGCTGGAGCCAGCTTCCTGACGCTCAGCTCAGCTCCACCAGGGCTTCTCGCCGGTGCGGGGATCGCTCTCGCTCCAGGTGCTGAGCAGCACCCGTTCGTCCTCCACGGCCACATGGGCCAGGGCCAGGGGCAGCGGGGCGGGACCGCGGACCACGGCCCCCTCGGGGTCGTACTGGCTTCCGTGGCAGGGGCAGATGAACTTGTTTTCACCGCTGTTCCAGGGGACCACGCAGCCCAGATGCGTGCAGATGGCGTTGAGGCCGATGGCGCCGATGGCGCCCTCTGCTTCAACGATCAGATAGGTGGGATCGCCCTTGAGGCCCTGCACCAGGCTGCGGTCGCCTTCGCTATGGCTGGCCAGCCAGCCGCTGGCCGCGATCGGATTGCCGAGCTCGTTGAGGGCAAGGGCGCCACCCGATGAGCCAGCCTCCCGTGGAGGGATGAAGTAGCGCACCACCGGATACAGGGCGCCGAGCGCCACCCCGGTGACGGCACCGAAGGTGAGCAGGTTCATGAACTGGCGACGCCCCAGGCTGGGGACCTCGTCGCTGGATGGGAGTGCGGGAATGAAGGTCATGGCTCAGGAACGTCCGATCCATTTATGAGGTGATACGCATACTGTAGAAAAGTCTTGGCATTGGCGTGGCTCAGTCCGCGGCGGCGGCGAGTGCTGCCTCAACCTCCGGCAGGTGCACGGCATACATGCCCCGCAGGTCACCCACCTTGAAGTCGAAGGCCTTGTCGTCGGGGTAGTTGGCCTTGATGAACGCCGGCCGACTGGCCTTGGTGCCGTGGCAGGCCAGGCAGCTCGGCTCGACATTGATGCGGCGGTAGTAGTTCAGGCCGGCGCCCTGGTCTGCCACGGCCGGCTCCCAGAGCCCGTTGATCTCAGGGTGTCGGCTGAACAGATCGATCACCTGGCGCTCTTGAGCGTTGGCGGGGGCATGGTCGGGATTGCGGTACTTGCTGGCCACCTGGCGCACCTGCCAGCCGTTTTCCTTACCGATGGCGATAGCCCGCATGCCTACGGGCTTGCACACCTCCTTCATCGTTTCGATGGTGGGCTCCTCGGTGCGACCTTCCAGGGTGGAGGCCAGGGAGATGCGCATCTGATCGAGCTGCTCCATCGCCACAACGGCCTTGGAGAGTGCTGCCGAATCGACCGTCGGCGAGGCCTCTGCTGCCAAGGCGGTACCCGGCCGGGCCGTCAACAGCCCAACGCCGACCAGCATCAGGAGCAGGGTGGAGAGGGCCAGCCGTGTCAGCCGCTGGAGAGGAGTGGTGAACGTCATCGGATCAGGTGCCAAGGGACGTTGGTGATGCCGCTGAACTCAGCAGCTTCTGGACGATGGCGATGCCAGTGGTGGCCTGCCAGCCGAACAGCAGCAGCACTCCCCCGTTGATGGCCACGTGCAGGCCCCGGGCCCAGTCCTTGCCCTTCTGGAGGGAAGGGCCCAGGGAGGCCGTGGCGATCACCAGCACGGCAACGGCCAGACCGACAAACAGGTGGGGGCCGATGATCAGCTTGCCGTTCTTGAGGAAGGTGGCAGCCATCCCACCGGCGGCGCCCAGCAGGGTGAGGCCCAGGATCACCGCACCGAGTTGGGCATGACGCTGGCCGTAGTGCAGGGGAACCAGCGCCTTGCGTTCCTCGGCGCTCACCTTGCGGATCAAGCTGGCCTTGTAGCCGAGGTAGCCCGAGTAGAGCATCAGGCCCAGCAGCACCCACATCAGCAGCGGGTGGACGAAGTTCAAGGCGAAGGGCATGGGACCTCGGGAACGAAAGGGATCCGCGAAGGCGGCATCATTTCAAGCCTTGCCAGGTTGCCCATCGGTGAAGGGGGAGGGAATCAGGAGATTGAAAAGGGCCCGGATCGCTCAAGGCCCCAGGGTGGCGGCTCAGTCCATGGAGCGAAGCAGGATCGACTGGGCGGGGTTCAAAGCCCCACTAACCGATCGACGGAGCCGTGAGGGCCACGGGGGTGCTGGCGGTGGCCGCCAGATCGAGGGGGAAGTTGTGGGTGTTGCGCTCGTGGATGGCTTCAATGCCCAGGCCGCCGCGGTTGAGCACATCGGCCCAGGTGTTGATCACCCGGCCCCGGTGATCGAGCACGGAGTGGTTGAAGTTGAAGCCGTTCACGTTGAAGGAGAAGCTGATCACGGCCAGGGTGGCGAACCAGATCCCCACCACCGGCCAGGCGGCCAGGAAGAAGTGCAGGCTGCGGCTGTTGTTGAAGGAGGCGTACTGGAAGATCAGCCGGCCGAAGTAGCCGTGGGCGGCCACGATGTTGTAGGTCTCCTCCTCCTGGCCGAACTTGTAGCCGCGGTTCTGGGACTCGGTTTCGGTGGTCTCCCGCACCAGGGAGCTGGTGACGAGCGAGCCGTGCATGGCGGAGAACAGGGCGCCGCCGAACACCCCGGCCACGCCGAGCATGTGGAAGGGATGCATGAGCACGTTGTGCTCGGCCTGGAGCACCAGCATGAAGTTGAAGGTGCCGGAGATGCCCAGGGGCATGGGGTCGGAGAAGGAACCCTGGCCGATGGCATACACCAGCAGCACGGCGGTGGCGGCACCCACCGGGGCGCTGTAGGCCACGGCGATCCAGGGACGCATCCCCAGGCGGTAGCTGAGCTCCCATTCACGGCCCATCCAGGAGTAGATGCCGATCAGGAAGTGGAAGATGATCAGCTGGTAGGGGCCGCCGTTGTAGAGCCACTCATCGAGGCTGGCGGCTTCCCAGATGGGGTAGAAGTGCAGGCCGATGGCGTTGCTGGAGGGCACGACGGCGGCGGTGATGATGTTGTTGCCGTAGAGGAGGCTGCCGGCGATCGGTTCGCGGATGCCGTCGATGTCGACGGGGGGCGCCGCGATGAAGGCAATCACGAAGCAGACGGTGGCCGTCAGCAGGGTGGGAATCATCAGCACGCCGAACCAGCCCACATAGAGGCGGTTCTCGGTGCTGGTCACCCAGTCCTTGAACCTGTTCCATGGGTTGCCCCAGGAACGCTTGAGAATGGTTGTCGTCATGGCGAGGAATGAGGACGGGACTGGGGAGAGCTGCGAAGGCGAGCCATCGTGGTGGATGGCCCGCCCAGCGCCCGCTCTTCCTAATACAACAGTAGCGTTGAAGCCTTCTATGACGCGAGAGGCGTTATGAGCATTCTTTCTCAAAGGCCTGTTCCGGGTTTCCGCCCAGCTGCGCACCGGCTGCACCGACCCAACTGGCGGCCCGTCTTCGCCGCTGTTCTGCTTGCCCTGACCCTGATGCTGCTGCCGCTCCAGGCCCAGGCAGCAGCCGATCCACAACGCTGGACCCTCACGGATTCCTCGGGTCGTTCCTGGGGCCTGACCCTGTTCGAGCAACCTGATCCCGCCTACCCAGACGGCTGGCGAGTGCGCCTGACTGCCCGCTCACCCGGGCAGATAGTCGATCACCAAAGGCCACTGCTCCTGAGCGATGGCCTCAGCGGCGCCTGGGAGCTGCCGAACCGCAGTGAGGAACTGGTGCGACAGGGGGAGGAGGTGATCCCCGAATCCTCGGCCCAGTTCGACGCCAACGGCCTGAACCACAGGCCCAGCGACGTGCTGCCGCTGCAGCTGGAGGTGCCGACCGACAATCCAGAGGGCACGATCATGGTCATGCTGCAACCTGAAGTTGTGCAAGCGCTCCACGAGCTGCCGCCGAACCTTGCAACCTGACTGGGTTGTTGGGCTTCCGCTTCGTTTGTCCTGTGTCTTGGCGTTCCTTTTGCCGCAGGACCCCCAACTGGCAGCTAGCCAGTCCGCTCGGCCGGACCCGTCCACCAAGGCGGCCTGCCCTGACAAGTGAAACCGGCCAGGTTGCCGAGCTGCGCGGGTAGAAGTTGCAGCGGTTTTTCGGGGGCGAAAGCTCACTCTGGATCCGCTGGGGGCCCACGGGACCGTTCTCCTGGGGTCTGCTCCTGGCCGGGCTGTTGCTTCAGCAGGCACGGACAGCCCGGCACCGTGCTCGGCGTGATCACCACTGACCCTGATCACCTGCAGCCGCGGGCGAACGCGGCCCAGCTCAGGGGTGTCCCGCCACGGCCCAGTGAGCAAAGTTCGTCGGGCATGCCTACAACTCCTCGTCGCCATTCCCTCTCGTACCCCATCTCTCCAAAGCTCTCGCAAAAGCTGCGGCTGCCCCCTGACCTGAAGCCCATGGATAGCTGCGCCGATGCACCTCTAGGGAGTGCCCCATGCTCAGCGCCACACTCCCTGGATCGATCCCCTGCTGATAGTCCCGCAGGATGTAGCGATGCTGCTCAACACATGTTGCGATTGAACGGGGCAAGCTGGAGGCATGAGTCCTTCCAGCCAGAGCCCCACCGCCGATGCGAGCCGCTGGGACCAGCGCTACCAGGAAGGCAGTGACGGCTGGGAGCTGGGCCAGCCCGCCCCACCGCTGGCCCAGCTCCTGCGCAGCCATCCGCTGGCGCCCCAGTCGCCGGGCAGGGTGCTGGTGCCTGGCTGCGGACGCGGCCATGAGGTCGCCCTGCTTGAAGACCTCGGCTTCTCGGCCATCGGCCTGGATTTCAGTGGTGAGGCTTTGCGAGAGGCCCGCAGGCTCCATGGCGAGGACCGCGCCGGCCTGCAGTGGCTGCAGGCCGATCTGTTCGACAGGCAGGCTCTGGAGGCGGCGGACCTGACTCCCGGCAGCCTCAGCGGAATCGTGGAGCACACCTGCTTCTGCGCCATCGATCCCGGCCTGAGGGAGGACTACATCGCCACCGCCTCCCGACTGCTGGCACCAGGCGGCTGGCTGCTGGGGCTGTTCTGGTGTCACCGCCAGCAGGGCGGCCCACCCTGGGGCAGTGACCCGGAGGCGTTGGAAGCCCAGCTGCGCCAGGCCGGCCTGGTGCCTGAGATCTGGGAGCCGGCCACCGGTTCGGTGGATAAGCGCAACGACGAGTGGCTGGGCCTGTGGCGCCAGCCAGGCCCACCCCCTTCACCTGAGGAGATCGAACCGTGCTGAGCCAACTGAACGAACGCATGCAGAAGTGGGGCTTCTCCTGGGAGGGTCTGCGGGACAACCGCCACGGCGAGTGGTGGGTGCTGGCACAGATGATCCTGATCGCCGCCCACTGGCTGCCGCCAACGCCTCCCCCCTCGGATCTGGGGATTCACTGGCCCCTGGCTCTGCGCCTGATCGGCGGGCTCGCCGTCCTGATCGGCCTGCTCCTCGGCGCCCAGGGGGCCCTGAACCTCGGTGACAGTCTCAGTCCGCTGCCGGAGCCGATGCCCGGTGCGCCCTTGATCACCGAGGGGGCCTACGGCCGTTGCCGCCATCCCCTCTACCAGTCGCTGCTGCTCTGTTCCCTGGGGGTGACCCTGGCCCTCGGCAGCCTGCTGCACCTTGGCCTGCTGCTGGCGCTGGCGACCGTACTCAGCCTCAAGGCACGACGCGAGGAGCAGCGCCTGTGTTCCATGCACAGCGGCTATGCCGACTACATGACATCGACCCCGGCGATCGTTCCCTTTCTGCCCGGCCTCGACTGGCGTTAGCCCTGGCTCCCAAGGATGGGCGTTGCGCAGGGAGCCCTCTTCTTGCGCCCATCATTCAGTTGGATCGGGCTGTCTCTCTTTCCGTTTGGATAGTCTCCGCAGTACATATCTTTCCGTTGCCTGGCATCGTCATCCACGAATCAATCGCTCCAATTCGTAAACTCGCCAGGAAGCCCCTTGCCTGCTGATATGTCATTAGTTTGCGTGTTTTATTCGTGATTGCCTTCTATGGCTAGGGCATAGATGAGGCGTTCGTGTAAAGGCTAATGAACTATGTTGCGGGCACCAATTCCATCGCAAAACCGCTCACGGCAAGGCTTGCCATGGCTGGCGTGACAACTCTTATCTGTGTAGGAACCTTCTCTGCAGCCTTGGCTGCCCCTGTCACACCCAACCTGATCGGCACATGGACGGTTGAAGGGAAGGGGGCCGTGCTCTGCAAAGTCGAAGCATCGAGATGTAAGACCCATCATCATGGTGATTTCAGTGATCTGAATGCCGTCGCTCAAATCACAAAGCAACAGGGTCGGGTTTTCCACGGAGTCTTCAAATCCAAGTACGCAACGGAGAAGTTTGTCGGCACGCTTGGCCATGACAATACCAGCGTGTCCATTGTCGATGAGGACGGGTTTACGGATGGCAAGATCATCAGTCCCAACCAGATTCAGGTTGTTTATCGTCACACCTCTGATCTCGATTCCGTCGTCGACATTGGTACCTGGACCCGCCGCTGATTGAGCCTGTTCAGAACAGCCAGCCGGGCCGAAGCACCAGAAGCAGGCCCAGGGCCACCATCACGACACCACTGATGAGCTTCAGCCACCGGCCCGTGCCTTCGGTGAGTTTGTTGCTGCTCAGCGCCAGCACGGCGAACCCAACCATCAGGGCGTCGTCGGCGATGTAGCCCACGATGTAGAGGCCCAGGTAGCCGTAATGGGCGGCCGCAGCAAGGTTCTGTTGGCTGAGCACGGCTGTGTAGACCGCCGGCAGCCCCGCGGTGCAGAGCAGCTCCACCGCGTTCACCACCACCGCCAGACCAGCCACCGCGGCCAGTGCTGCCGGCAGGGACTGACTCTGCATGACCCCGCGCATGCGCGCATAGAGACCCGGCTTGGCACTGGCGGGGATCGAGAGGGTGAAGTTCGGACCCTTGCGCCAGAACTCGCTCAGATTCACCACCCCCAGCACCAGGGCCAGGGATCCAAGCAGGAGCCGCAGCCAGGCGGTGAAGCCCAGCAGCAGGAAGACGTTCAGCCAGGCCGCCATGAAGGCGTAGTAGACGGCCCCGCTGACGACCACAAAGGTGCCGGCCACCAGGGCCATGCGCCGCCGGTCGCGCCAGTGCACCAGCAGCGAGAGCAGAAACAGCAGCACCCACATCGCGCAGGGGTTGAAGCCATCCAGCAGCCCCATGGCCAGGGTGAAGATCGGCAGGCCGAGCGCCGTGGCGCTGATGCTGCCGAAGCGGCCAAGGTTCACGTTGGCGGAGGCACGCTCCCGTCGATCGATCAGTGCGAGCAGTTCCTTGCCGCGGCCCTCGGCGTCATCGAAACCCACCAGCACCTGGCCTTCCAGGACGAACGTGGGCACCCCAGGGGCACCGATACCGGCCTGTCGGGAGTAGCGCATCAGGTCGTCGATCGCGGCGGGATCGGATTCGAGCGGCCGCAGACGCACCTGAATTTCTGGGCGTCGCTTCTGCAGCTCGGGGAGGAACGCTTTGGCGGCTGCGCAGTGGGGACAGCCCTCGCGCACGAACACCTGAAGTTCCGCTCCCCCCACGCCGGGCTGGGCAGGGGCCAGCGAAGGGGTGAGCGCCAGCAGCAGGCCGAGCACCATTCCAAGCATCGGCGTCAGCAGCCGGCCTTTCCGAGGACTGCGCATCGTTTCCTCGTCAAGCTGATGGAGTTCTCATGGGGTCTGCCGCCACCAGCGCCAGGCCTCCACGTTGATCAGAAGCCCGAAGACCGTGAGGGCCACCATCAGCACGATCTGATCGAGGCGGGCATCGGGCACCAGGATGTCGGCGATGAGATGGGGGACGTTGGTGATCGAATAGACGACGCTGAACCAGAAGTGGATTCGCCGCCAGGGCCGCCAGGGCGTGGCCGGACCGACCGTGGTGGCGGCGTAGGCGATCAGCACAATCGCAATCAGCGGCAGCAGAAAGTAGCCGAGCATCGCCCCGAACAGCAGGGGTAGGGCCCCCTCCTGCACATGGCTGTGGATCTCCGGCGACTGACCATGGAACAGGGGCATCAGGCCCAGGTCCACGTGGAAGAGCATCGCCAGCAGCCAGGCGATCCAGAGCGTGATCAGCCGCAGGGCCTGGTTGATCGACGGGTTCATCGGCCTGGAGGCTTGTTCCTTCAGTGTGGGAAGCAACGAAGCAAGGGCCTTGCGATCTTGGTGGTTCTTTGCGGATGGATCGATGCGTTGCAGCCAGGCCGGCGCGGCGTGAGTCCCGCCGAAGTCGCCGGCCACCATCAGCACCCCGCCAACGCTCGCCAGGCCTACGCGCCTTCTGTCGTCACCACGGGCTCACCGGCCGCCTTCCAGCCTTCGATGCTGGGTGCAAAGCCCTTCACCTGGTGGCGGCCCTCCAGCTGCAGCGCCATCACTCCCATGGCAGAGCGAAAGCCACTCGAGCAATAGAGCACCACCTCTCGCTCTGGGGAAATCTCAGCCACGTGGTGGCTGAGATCGTTCAACGGTCTGTTGATGGCTCCGGCAATGTGTCCCGCCCGGTACTCAGCAGGGGTCCTCACGTCAATCAGCGACACGTTGCCACTGGCGAGCAGGCGCTTCAGCGCAGATACCGATCGAATCGCGTGAAAATCACCCGGCAGGTTGGAGAGGTACTGCTCCACGGCGGCGTCAATGGCAGCTGCTTCGCCTGCAGCAACCGTGGCATCCGGAGGGGCGATCGCGGTGGCCGCAGCGGCTCCCTGAGGCGCTGAGATCAGCAGGCAGAGGGCAAGGGCGAACCCCAGCAGGAGCGAGCGAAGGCGAGACATATGGGGTTTCGATAGATCCTAGGGCGATTGATCGTGCTGGTGGCCAGCGGTTTTCCCTATTCGGCACTCACCTTGCCTCGAAAGGCAATGTAGTTATAGATGTTGTAGAAGAGCATGATGGGAATCAGCACGCCGATGAACGTGAGCATGAATACCATCGAACTCACCGACGACGACGCCTGAAAGATCGTGACCGACGGAGGAATCACCGCCGGAAACACCATCACCCCCAGGCCAGCGAAGCTGAGGATGAACAGCAGTACGGTGTAAACGAAGGGCCATACCTCCTGCTGCATCGCCAGGCTGCGGAACAGCTGAACGACCAGGGCGACACCCAGCAGCGGCAATACAACAAAGAAGGGCAGGAAGGCGGGATCAAACAGGCGCTGCCGCAGCGTTTCCGACGCGAACGGTGCCGTGAAGGTGATCAGCAGGGCCCCTCCCAGGGTGGTGGCAGCCGCCAGGCGGGCGGTGCGCACGTGCAACCGCTGCAGCTCACCACTGGTTTTGAGGATCAAGTAGGTGGAGCCGATCAGCACGTAGCCCTGGATGAGCGTGAGAGCCACCATCAGGCTGCTGGGGTTCACCCAGATCCAGGCGGAGCCGATGAAGTGGCCTGCGGCATCGGTGGGGATGCCCGAGAGCACCGTGCCCAGACAGATGCCCTGGGAACCAGCGGCCAGCACGCTGCCAATACCGAACATCAGATTCCAGGGCCGCTTGTTGGTGGCGTTCTCGCGAAACTCGAAGGCGACGGCCCGCAGGATCAGCCCCAGGATCATCAGGTAGATGGGGCCATAGAGGGCCTTGAGGATGGTGCCATAGGCCAGGGGAAAGGCTCCGAACAGGGCGCCGCCCATCAGGACGAGCCAGGTTTCGTTGGCATCCCACACATTGCCGAGGCTCGTCATCAGGATCGTGCGCTGGGATTCGCTGGGGGAGGTGAGCGAGAGGATGCCCACCCCCAGATCAAAACCATCGAGGATCACATAGAGCAGCAGGAACAGGGCCAGGATCACAAACCAGACCGTGGGCATGAACCATTCGAGGAACTCCATGGTCAGGCGCTCGCCGATGGGTCGGAAAGAATCACGGCGGTGGCAAGGCCAGGGGGCGGCTCAAGGGTGAGATTCGGTCCCTTGGCGATGATCCGGGAGCCGAAATACAGCGCGAAGACCAGCAACACCGTGTAAATCACAGCGAACACACTCAAGCTGGTGAGGACCTCGCCCACCGGCAGCACCGAAGCGGCATCGGCGGTCCGCAGCTGGCCGTAGACCGTCCAGGGCTGGCGGCCCACGCAACGCACCACCCAGCCGGATTCAATCGCCAGGTAGCCGGCTGGAGCCGAAAGGATCCAGGCCCAGCTGAACCAGGGCCACTGGGCGAAGCTGGCGGCGCTGAGGCCGCCTCGCCACCAGAGCAGCAGGCTGAGGGCCATCAGGGCCGCCGCAGCCAGGCCGATCGCCACCATCACCCGGAAGGCATAGAAGAGCAGACCCACCATGTGGGGCCGCTGGTCGGCGGGCCAGCTGTTGAGCCCACGCAGAGTTTGGCTGAGCTGCGGCCGCGTCTCCAGGATCCAGCTGAAGGCACCAGGCACCGACAGACTCCAGCGGTTGCTGCCGCTGGCCTCATCGGGGAAAGCCAGCACGGTCCAGGCAGGGGAGCTGCCGGCAGGCTGGTCGTCCCAGAGGGCCTCGATCGCTGCCAGCTTGGTGGGCTGATGCTCGGCCACCTGCACGGCGCTTTCGTGGCCGGCCAGGATCTGCAGCGGCGCCACCGCCAGCAGGATCACCAGCGCCAGCTTGAAGGAAAACAGGAAGAAGTCGGGTGCCTTCTGGCGCATCAGCGACCAGGCACTGATCGCTACCACCACCATCATGGAGGTTTCCACTGTGGCCAGGGCCATGTGAATCACGCTCCTCACCATGAAGGGGTTGTTGATGGCGGCGAAGTAGTTCTGCACGTGGAAATGACCATCGGAAAACGTGCCGCCCGACGGAGTCTGCAGCCAGGAGTTGGCACTGAGAATCCAGAACACCGAGAGGTTGGCGCCGAAGGCCACCATCACGGTGGAGAGGAAGTGGATCACCGGCGGCACTTTCTGCCAGCCGAACAACATGATCCCGAGGAAACCAGCCTCGAGCATGAAGGCCATCGCCCCCTCGAAGCCCAGCACCGACCCGAAAAAATCGCCGGCGAACTCCGACAGTGGCGCCCAGTTGGTGCCGAACTGGAACTCCATCGGCAGACCTGAGGCCACACCGATGCCGAAATTGAGCACGTAGAGCTTCGCCCAGAAGCGGGCCTGCCGGTAGTAAAGGGGGTTGCGTGTGCGCAGCCAGATGGCCTCCAGCACCACCAGATAAATCGCCAGGCCGGTGGAGAGCACGGGCCAGAGCATGTGAAAGATCGCCGTCAGAGCGAACTGCAGCCGTGACAGGGTCACGACATCGAACGTGGCAAGCATCAGCAGGCAGCGCGTGAGTGAGTGCCGAGACCTGACCGGGCGGGGAAATGGACCACGGCCAGGAGCGGAGTGGATAGGGGGGAAGGACCTGATTCTCGCTATGATGCTATCGACATAAAAGCTAAATCAACATGAATATGACGATCTGTTTCGAGCGGCTTGGACGTCGCTGGCGCCAGGGGTTAATCAGCCTCTTGACTGTCCTGTTGGCTTCCCTGGTGCTGGTCGCCCCGGCAGCGGCAGTCGACAGCTGGCCACTGAGCGATGAAGCCGGACACCGCTTCCAGGCCTCAGTCTTCGAGCAACCCTTTCCCGAGTACAACAGCGGCTGGCGCCTGCGCCTCAACGCACTCGGGGCCGGCATTGAGCTGAACCACGCCGACGCTCTGCAGGTCAGCGACACCATGGGTCAGCGCTGGACCCTGGTGAACAGGAGCGAGGAAATCGTGCCTCCAGATGGCACGCCCATTCCCGCCGGATCGGCCCAGTTCGACCTCGACGCCCTCACCCCCCGTCCCAGCGACGCCCTGCCGCTGCGCCTCACACTGACCAGCAGTGCCGGACCGCTGCGCATCGATCTCACCCCCGAACAAACCCTGACCCTGCACAATCTGGCCTGAACCGAACTCTCCGGGGAATCGCCCCAGGAACGTTGAGCGGCTTGATCGGCGGCCCTGCTCGTGCCGCGGATCGACCAGATCGAAGGTTTGCTCAAGGATTCAGCCCAGGGAGGTGAGGTCGATGCGCTTGCGCACCCCATCGGGCAGGTTGCGGGAGATGGGGCAGAGCTTCATGCGCTCCTGCTAGAGGCGATGGCGTCAGCATCGGCGAGGCCCCGTTCCTGCTCGGAGGCGGCGGCATCCAGGCGGATGCGGAAGTCACCCTCCACTCCGGCAGCCACCGCTGAACCAGGCCACTGGGACCAGCGCTACCGGCAGGGCACGGACGGCTGGGAACTGGGCCGGCCGGCTCCGCCGCTGGAGCGGTTCCTGCGCAGCCATCCGCTGGCCTTCCGGCCCCCGGGCCCGGTGCTGGTGCCGGGCTGTGGCCGCGGCCATGAGGCCGCCCTGCTCGGGGAGCTCGGCTTCGCCGCCATCGGCCTGGATTTCAGCGGCGAGGCCCTGTCCGAAGCCTGCGGCCTCCATGGCCCGGACCGGGCCGGTCTTCGCTGGCTGCAGGTCGACCTGTTTGACCTGCAGGCCCTGGAGGCGGCGGGTCTGGCGGCCGGAACCCTGACGGGGATCCTGGAGCACACCTGCTTCTGCGCCATCGATCCGGCACGCCGCGACGACTACATCGCCTCCGTCCGTCGGCTGCTGGGGCCGGGGGGCTGGCTGCTGGGGCTGTTCTGGTGCCACGGCAAGCCGGGGGGCCGCCCTGGGGCAGTGACCCCGAGGTGGTGGCCGCCCAGCTGGGCCAGGCGGGGCTGGTGGCCGAGCTCTGGGAGCCGGCCGCCGGTTCGGTGGACCAGCGCCGGGACGAATGGCTGGGCCTGTGGCGCCGCAGCTCAGCCCAGCCCTGATCAGATCGACACCCGGTTCCAGGGCATGGCGGCCAGCAGGCGGGCCATGCCGCAGAAGCCGGAGACGCCGGCGAAGGTGAGCCCGGCCCCCACGAAGCCGCTCAGCCAGATCCAGCCCGGCGCCACGGCCTGGGACAGGATCACCCCCAGCAGCACCAGGCTGCCGGCGACGATCTGCACCTGGCGCATCAGCGGCAGTGGCGCCCCCTTGAGCTTGCGCACCGGGAAGCCGGCCTGCTGCCAGGCGGGCACGCCACCGAGCAGGTCGGCCACCGGGTGGGGATGGCCCTGCTGGAGCAGCTGGGCGAGGCCCTTGCCGCTGCGGTTGCCGCTCTGGCAGACCAGCACCAGCGGACCGCGGGGCAGGTCGGCCTGGGCCAGGCGCGAGAGGGGCACGTTGAGGCTGCCGGCGATGTGGCCGGTGGCGAACTCCATCGGCTCGCGCACATCGATCACGGTGACCTCACCGGCCGCCAGCCGCTCGGCGAGGTCGTGGGCGCCCAGGTGGCTGGGAGTGGTCATGGGTGTGCTTGTCATGGTCGTGGGGGTCATGGAGGGAGGAACGAATGGGATGAAAATCAGTGGCAAGCGCTTCAGGCCTGGACGACCCCCTCGAGGGGGAAGCCTTCGGCGGCCCAGCGGCTCAGGCCGCCGTGGAGGTTGGCCACCTGGGTCCGGCCGGCCTTGAGCAGCTGCTGGGTGGCCAGGGCCGAGCGGCTGCCCGAATGGCAGACCACCACCAGCGGACGACATGAGGGGATCTCGCCGGAGCGGTTCTCCAGCTCCGGCAGGGGGATCAGCAGGCTGCCGGCCACGTGCCCGTCGGGACCGTCGAATTCCTCGGCGGAGCGCACATCCAGCACCGTGACATCGCCGCGATGGGCGGCCACCCAGCTTGGGCTGAGTTCGGGCAGCCCGGCATAGCTGCGCGCCATGGGCGCCCAGGCCGGCTGAGAGCTGGCCTCGCGGGGCTTGCCGGAGCGCATGTTGCCCGGCAGGGCCTGGGCGATCCGGTGGGGATGGGGCAGCCGCATGTTCTCCATGTGGCCCACGAAGTCCCGCTCGGTGGCGGTGCCGCCGAGACGGGCGTTGAAGGCCTTCTCCTCGGTGACGGAGGTGACGCTGCGGCCGGTGTAGTCGTGACCGGGGTAGAGCAGGCAATGGTCGGGGAGGGTGAGGATCTGGCCGGTGATCGAGGCCCAGAGGGTGTGGGCGTCGCCCTGCTGAAAGTCGCAGCGGCCGCAGCCGCGCACCAGCAGGGCGTCGCCGGTGAAGGCCAGCGTCTGGTCGTCGAGGACGAAGCTGAGGCAGCCGTCGGTGTGGCCTGGGGTGGCGCGCACCTCCAGATGGCGGCCGCCGAAGAGGACGCGGTCGCCGTGCTTCAGGGGGCGGGTGACGTTCTCGGCGCCGACGCAGGCCGCCAGGCCGATGGCGCAGCCGGTGGCTTCGTGCATCAGCCAGCTGCCCGTCACGTGGTCGGCATGGGCGTGGGTGTCGATCGCGGCCACCAGCTCGAGGCCCAGCTCCCGAATCAGGGCCAGGTCGCGGTCGTGCTGCTCGAAGACCGAATCGATCAGCAGGGCCTGGCGGCTGGCCACATCGGCGAGCAGGTAGGTGAAGGTGCCGGTGTCGGCATCGAACAGCTGGCGGAACAGCAGGGGCTCACCCCCGGCGGCAGCGAGGAGGGACAGGGAGGGCGCGGGCTCCATGGGGGATCAACCATCAACTGCTATGAGCATAGCCGCATAGTTCTTCAGGGCGCCAGCCGCTCGATGGTCCAGGCCGTGGCGCCCGCTTCCTCCCCCTCTGCGATGGGGCCCGCGGGCCGGTAACGGAAACGATCGTGCAGCCGGTTGCTGCGCCCCTGCCAGAACTCGAACTCGAACGGCACCACCCGCAGACCGCCCCAGGCCGGCGGCAGCGGCACCTCGCCATCAGCGAAGCGGCGCTTCATGGCGTCCCACTGCATCTCCAGGATCGAGCGGGAGCCGATCACGGCGCTCTGCTGCGACACCCAGGCCCCCAGCCGGCTGCCGACGGGGCGCGAGAGGAAGTAGGCCAGCGATTCGGCGGCGCTGATGCGCTCGGCCCGGCCCAGGATGGCCACCTGCCGCTCCAGCCCGTACCAGGGGAACAGCAGGCTCACCTCCGGGTGGGCGCCGATCTCGCTGGCCTTGCGGCTCTCGTAATGGGTGAAGAAAACGAATCCCCGCGCGTCGAAGGCCTTGAGCAGCACCGTGCGGGCGCTGGGGCGCACCCCATCGCTGGTGCCCAGGACCATGGCGTTGGGCTCGTCCAGAGCGGCGGCCACCGCCTGATCGAACCAGCGCCGGAACTGCGCCACCGGATCGGCCGCCAGATCCCCCCGCCGCAGCTCCTGGCGCCGGTAGTCGCGGCGCAGCTGGGCGGGATCGGTGGGGTCCTGGGGCATCAGGTGGGCATGGGGCCCAGGGCGAGCCTAGGGCTGCTCGTCGCGCAGGCCGTTGAGGAGCGCGAGATCGACAGAGGCTCCCTCAGGCTTCCATGGCAGCAAGGGCACACCGTTTCGACGGAAGAGGTTGGTGGCGGCCACCGGATGGCTCCCTCGTTTGGTTCAAGCTGAAAGTGATCGTGTTCCGCGCCGCCGCAGCGAGAGCCTGCGGGGGTGGCAGGGATGACCGCTTTCCTGCCGAGAAGCTTGCGAGGCGTCGGGTGGAGGCCTGATGACATCAGGCACACGGCTTCGGTAGCCTGTCCTGATGAAGCCCTTCGCATGGAGCCCAGAGAAAAATGCCCAACTCATGGCCGAGCGCCAGCTCTGCTTCGAAGCCGTTGTGGTCGCCGTTGAGGCGGGGCATCTCCTCGACGTTCAGGAGCACCCAAATCAGGAACGCTACCCAGGGCAGCGCATGCTCGTGGTGAGGATCAGCGAATACATCCACGTGGTGCCATTCATCGAAACCAAAGAGCATCTGTTCCTGAAAACAATCATCCCCAGTCGCAAGGCCAACCGCCTCTACGCAGCATCCAATCCCACTCAGCCTGAATGATGACCGTCCCCAATCTGCCATCACTAGATCCTGAAGAGCAGCAGCTTCTCGATGATTTCGAGGCCGGCGAACTGCGCAGTGTGGTCACCCCGACGTTGCTGGGCCAACTCCAGCAAGCAGCTAAGGCCACGGGCCTGAAAGACCAGCGGATCAACATCCGCCTATCCAGCGGTGACCTCCAGGCCATCCGCACCCGCGCCATGCAGGAAGGTATCCCCTATCAATCGCTGATCAGCAGCGTCCTCCATAAGTACGTGAGTGGCACACTGCAGGAGCGCTCACCGATCACCTGAAGGCTTTGCTCGAAGCCTCACGATCCGATGGGCGGAAGCCGTTCCGTTTCCGGCGAAGCGCCTGGTCGCAGTCCCCCGCGAGTGAGGGCTGGATCGAATCCCATCAGCGTGTGAGACACCGGTGGCACTTCCCTGTGCAGCCGCCCCAGCCCCTTGGCCACCCGCGCCGTCTATTCGTTCACCGGCTTTCCCGGCGTTCCGGAGCGCCACCTTTATCTGCATCACGACGGCTACCCCACCGGCGCCGCCTGGCGCTTCGCCACGGCCCTGCGCCAGCGGCCCGAGCCGGAGGCCTTCGCGGCGGCGTTCCTGGCCAGCCAGCCCGGCGCCGAACCCCTGGCCGCCCCTGCCCAGGCCGCCGATGCCGAGTACCGCTACCGGGTGCAGCTGCTGGCCGGGGGCGGCGCGCTGCAGGTGGCCTGCTGGCGGCGCCTGCCGGGCGGCACCACCTGGCAGCCCCGCTGCGGGCCGATGGCCCTGGAGCTGTTCATCCGGCGCTTTCTGCCAGGGGATCCGCTGTGAGCTGTTGGTGTGTGCCCGTGTCAGGGCACGGCGTGCTCGAACGGGCTGGCAAGTGTGGGGAAGGCCCGCAGCAGTTGGCGATCGGAGGTGATCAGGCGGGTCTGGAGTGCCAGGGCGGCCGCCACGAACTCACAGTCGTAGGCGCTGCAGTCGCTCGTCTCCACCAGCCGGAACACGTCGGCGGAATCCACCGGAACCTCCCGCCCCTGAAGTAACGATTCCGCCTGGCCCTGGAGCCTCAGCACCTGCTGGCGATCCAGCTGCCCGCGTCTCAGGTAACCGCTGAGCACGTTGCGCAGCTCGCTTCGCCAGAGCACCGGAGCGGCCCATTCAGGGTCGTGAAGCAGCAGTGCCTCAGCCTTCTCGGTCTGGGGGCCTGCCAGCAACAGGTAAGCCACCACGTTGGTGTCCACCACGATCACGGGCGGCCCTCGCGCTTGAAGGCATCGATCTGGTCAGGCGTGAACGCCGTTTCCGTCGGCAGGCTGTGGCGCAGGGCCCGGATCTGCTCCAGTCGCTCGGCGGCCGTGATGGCCTGGGGCGGAAGGGCCGCCTCCAGGCACACGATCGCTTCGTTGTTGAGGCTGCGGCGATGCTGCCTGGCCGCATGCTTCAGGCGGCCGTAGAGGTCGTCGGGGAGATTCTTGAGGGTGAGGCTCCTGGCCATGGCCGTTGCCGGGGCAGCGGCAACCATTCTGCAACCGAAATGGTGGCACCTCATCCTCCGTCGCACGGACTTCAAGACGCCGATCAGGGGTTGGGGATGCCAGCGGATTCGATCGGCACTGAGACACCGGTGGCCCTGGAGCAGTTCATCCGCCGCTTCCTGCCAGGTGAGCCGCTTGGATCAGGCCGTTGTGGTGGCCTCAGCCCAGCCAGTCCTGGGGAAGGTGGGCCAGGGAGCGGAATTCAGGATCCTTGTGCACCAGCACCGCCCCCTCCAGCTCAGAGGCGGCGGCGATCCAGGCATCGGCCACGGAGAGGGGATGGGTGGCCTTGATGGCCGCCGCCCGGTCCAGCAGAGCGTCACTGGCCGCCACCCAAACCAGGGGCAGGGAGCGCAGCTGGGCATCGGCGAGGCGGGCGGCCCGTTCGTCTTCGTCCTTCCACACCCGGTAGAGCAACTCCATGCGGCTCATGAAGCACACCAGGCAGCTGTCCTGGCGGGCCTGGGAGCGCTGCAGCAGTTCCGCGACGCGCTCCGCGCCGGTTTCGTTGTCGCGCAGGGCCAGCAGGGCGGAGGTGTCGAGCAGCCAGCGGCCGGCCATCAGGCCTCCTGCTGGCGATCGTGGCGGCGATCGGCGAGCAGACGGGTGGTGGCGCCTCCGGAGCCGGAGCCGCGGAAGGCGGTGATGGGATCCAGGGCAACGGGAACCACACGGATGGTCCCGTCGCCCTCCACGATCCATTCCAACCGCGTGGACGGACCCAGCTGGAAACGTTCGCGGATTGGCGCCGGAACCACCGTCTGGCCGCGGGCGGTGATGGTGCTGCGCATCGTCTGAATTACTGCTGTTGAGTCATCGTAATTCAGTTGGCCTTGGCCGGATGAGGCAGGGACGGCCACGCACACCCACGGCCAGCTGAAGCACGTCCTCGGGGCCGAACGTTCAGCCTCCTCGCTTCAGAAACCGCCGCACCTGGCCGGGCCAGTCGCCGGGCAGATCACCCTGCCGCAGGGTCGTGCTGGCCATCGAAGCCAGCAGGGGCGTGCCCCCCAGCCGCAGGCTTTCGCCCACGTGCAGCACCACGGCCAGGCCCATCAGCAGCCAGGCCACCAGGTGCAGGCTGTAGGCCAGGTGGTGCAGCTGGCCGTCCCGCAGCCAGTCCTCCTGCATCAGCTTGCCTGTGGCCACCGCCAGAGCCAGGGCACCCAGGGCCATGGCGTTGGTGGCTCGCCGCAGGCGCGCCCGGCCCAGGGTGAGGGCGTAGGCGGCGAAGACCAGGCCCAGGGGCAGCAGCAGGAAGCCCGCCTGGCCGTGCAGGTCGATCCAGCTGCCGGGCAGGGTGAAGGGCAGCCGACCCCAGCGGCCGTCGTAGCGGCTGTAGACGAACAGCCCGCTCAGCCAGGCGGCCAGCACCAGCAGGGCCGTGACGCCATGGGTCAGCCGCAGCAGGGAGGGTTGGTAGGGGGGGCGGGCCATCGTGTCAGCCGGCGAAGATCAACAGCGTGTCATGGCAAAAGGGCCCGGAGATTTCCGGGCCCGGCAGGGGCTCAGCGTGCTGTCGGCTGGGCGGGGTTCAAAGCCCCACTAACCGATCGACGGCGCCGTGAGGGCCACGGGGGTGCTGGCGGTGGCTGCCAGATCGAGGGGGAAGTTGTGCACGTTGCGCTCGTGCATCGCCTCGATGCCCAGGCCGCCGCGGTTGAGGATGTCCGCCCAGGTGTCGACCACGCGGCCCTGGTGATCCAGGATCGAGTGGTTGAAGTTCAGCCCGTTGAGGTTGAACGAGAAGCTCACCACCGCCAGGGCGGCGAACCAGATTCCCACCACCGGCCAGGTCGCCAGGAAGAAGTGGAGGCTGCGGCTGTTGTTGAAGGAGGCGTACTGGAAGATCAGCCGGCCGAAGTAGCCGTGGGCGGCCACGATGTTGTAGGTCTCCTCCTCCTGGCCGAACTTGTAGCCCCGGTTCTGGGACTCGGTTTCGGTGGTCTCCCGCACCAGGGAGCTGGTGACGAGCGAGCCGTGCATGGCGGAGAACAGGGCGCCGCCGAAGATCCCCACCACCCCGAGCATGTGGAAGGGGTGCATGAGCACGTTGTGCTCGGCCTGCAGCACCAGCATGAAGTTGAAGGTGCCGGAGATGCCCAGGGGCATGGCATCGGAGAAGGAGCCCTGGCCGATCGCATAGATCAGCAGCACGGCGGTGGCGGCGGCCACCGGGGCGGAGTAGGCCACGGCGATCCAGGGGCGCATGCCCAGGCGGTAGCTGAGTTCCCACTCCCGGCCCATCCAGCAGAAGATGCCGATCAGGAAGTGGAAGATGATCAGCTGGTACGGGCCGCCGTTGTAGAGCCACTCGTCGAGGCTGGCGGCTTCCCAGATGGGGTAGAAGTGCAGGCCGATGGCGTTGCTGGAGGGCACGACGGCGGCGGTGATGATGTTGTTGCCGTAGAGCAGGCCGCCGGAGACGGGCTCCCGGATGCCGTCGATGTCGACGGGAGGGGCGCCGACGAAGGCGATCACGAAACAGACGGTGGCCGTGAGCAGGGCGGGGATCATCAGCACGCCGAACCAGCCCACGTAGAGGCGGTTCTCGGTGCTGGTGACCCAGTTCTTGAAGCGATCCCAGGGATGGACCCCGGAACGCGACAGGGTGGTGAGAGTCATGGCAGGACATCCGAAGATGGACAGACCGGGAGCGACGGACGGCGACATCGCCTTGCGACCATGCCGCTTGCCGCTACCGGACGATAAAACGATACCGTTGACCTATCCCCGGTCGGGGCTGCTCCCCATGCGTGTTTCTGCTCAACCTGCCTGGGGCTCCCCCGTCAGCGGCGTCCGGCCCTGGATCGCGTCGGTGGCGGCCCTGCTGCTGGTGCTGCTGCTGGCCCTGGCGCCGGGCCCGGCCCAGGCCGATGAGGGTCAGCGCTGGAGCCTGCGCGACCGGGACGACAACCGCTGGTCGCTGCGGATCTTCGAGCAACCCGATCCCGCCTACCCCAGCGGCGAGCGCCTGCGCCTCAGCGCCCTCACCCCCGGGATCAGCGTCGACCACAGCCGGCCCCTGCTGCTCAGCGACGGGGTCGGCGGCGCCTGGACCCTGGCCAACCGCAGCGAAGAACTGGTGGCCCCAGGGGGTGGTGAGCTGCCGGAGGGGTCGGCCCAGTTCGACATGGCGGCCCTGCTGCCCCGCCCCAGCGACGCCCTGCCCCTGGTCCTCAGCCTGCCCCTGGCGGGAGAGGCATCGACGGAGCTGATGCTGGGCCCGGAGGAAACCCAGGCCCTGCACGCCCTGCCCGCCGCCGTGGCGGGCCCTGTTGTTTCTCCTCAAGGCCCCTTGTCTTTGGGCGGTCGATGATGTTGTTGCTACACAACTCAGTGATGAAGATGGGCGAACTATGACGTGTGATGCTGCAGATCTGCGGCAGATGGATATTTTCAATGGGCTGGCTATTCGCTTGTCGTACGTTGAAAGGAGCGTCACATCCCCTCTGGGTTCATGTCAGATTGCTTCGGGGACTATCTGCGCAGCATCGGCCGGATTCCCCTCCTGACAGCATCGGAGGAGCTCCATCTTGGTTCTCTGGTGCAGGACTGGCGCGCCAACCCGGCGCCGAATTCCAGTGAAGAACGTCGCGGGCGACGGGCCTTCAAGCGAATGGTGACGGGAAATCTTCGCCTTGTGGTGTCGATCTGCAAGCAGCAGTTCAACAGGATTCGCCAGATGAATCTGGATCCGATGGATGTGGTGCAGGCGGGAAATCTCGGCCTGATCCACGCCGTGGAGCGCTACCTGCCGGACCGGGGCTACCGGTTCTCCACTTACGGCTCCTGGTGGATCCGCCAGGCGGTGCAACGCCATCTCCAGGAATCCTCGGGCCTCATCCGGATCCCGCCCCAGATGGCCGCCCTGGCGCGCAAGGTTCATGCCCTGCGTAACGTTTCGGCGGAGCCCCTGTCGCTGGCCGCGATCGGCGCCCAGCTGGGGGAGAGCCCGCGGCGGCTGGAAACGGTGCTGCAGGCCTCCCACGACCTGCAGACCCTCTCCCTCGACCGCGCCCTGAGCAGTGCCGATGGAGAGGTCTGCCTGACGGATCTGATCGGCGATCCCCGTGAGCCTGGCCTTCAGGACGACTATGGCTGGCTGCATCAGGAAATCACCCAGCTGAATCCGATGGAGCGCCGGGTGCTGCGGCTTCGCTATGCCGGCGCCGATGCCCCGTCGCTGGCGAAGATCGGCGAAGGCATCGGCCTGTCCAAACACAAGGTGCAGCATGTGGAGCGCAAGGCCCTGCTGAAGCTGCGCCGATGTCTGGCTGAGGAACCCTGAAGCGCGCCGAGGTCACGTCATACGGTCCGACCACTGATCAGTCTGGCCGCAATCACGATCAGGGCAATGACCAGAAGCAGATGGATCAGGCCGCCCATGGTGTAAGACGTCACCAATCCGAGCAGCCAGAGAATCACCAGAATGACGGCGAGTGATTCCAGCATGGTTCCTCCTTTCCATGGTGATGCGTTGGTGACGCGTCAGGGACGCGTAGGTGAATGGGCCGGTTACTTGATCTTGTCGGCCAGTTTGTCGGCGGCATCACTGGCCTTGCGGGCCGCGGCCTTGGTGCCGTCCTTGACGGCTTCGGCCGCGTTCATGGCGGAGGCCTGCACCTGCTTGGCTTTGCCCTTCACCTGGTGACCAGTGTCACCGGTGATTTCGCCATAGGCGGATTCCATCTTGCCTTCGGCTTCCTTGGCTTTGGCGTTCACTTTGTTGGACATGGTGGCGATAGCGACGGGGGTGAGGGAGGGGGCATGGCTGGCCATGGCGGTGGCTGGCCACTGGATCATCAGGGAGACAACCAGGGCGGCCATGGAGGCCAGCGTCAACAGGCGTTTGCGGATGCGACATCTCATCGGATCTTGCTTCGAGGTGGTCAACCCTTCTCTATGGAGTGCGGTGCCCCGCGAAGATTTCTTTTCTCCCCATCTGCGGCGGCAGGAGGCGGCATCCCTCACCTGTTGAGTGGTGCCAGGCTGTCTGGACGATGTAGCGATTCATGTCCTTTCTGCAGCACTCTGCGTCGTTTCTGCCATAAGCAGCCAGATCCACTCACGGGCCCCCATGAACACCACCCGCCTGGAGGCCTTCAGCGACGGTGTGCTGGCCATCGTCATCACGATCATGGTGCTGGAGATCAAGGTGCCCCACGACACCCAACCGGCCGCCCTGGTGCCCCTGATCCCCGTCTTCCTGAGCTATCTGCTGAGCTTCATCTATATCGGCATCTACTGGAACAACCACCACCACATGCTGCACACCTTGCAGCGTGTCAGCGGCCCGGTGCTGCTGGCCAACCTGCATCTGCTGTTCTGGTTGTCGCTGGTGCCCTTCGCCACCGGCTGGATGGGCCAGAACCACAGGGCGATCGCGCCGGCCTTTCTCTATGGCGCCGTGATGGTGATGGCGGCCGTCGCCTATTTCATCCTTCAGGGCCGGATCATTGCCAGCCAGGGCCCCGACTCCCTGCTGCGCCGGGCCGTGGGCCGCGACTGGAAGGGACACACCTCCCTGAGCCTCTATCTGGTGGCGATGCTGGCCAGCCTGCGTTCCCCGGCCGTTGGCCAGGCCGTCTACGCACTGGTGGCCTTGATGTGGCTGATCCCCGATCGCCGCATCGAGCGGGTGCTCTCCGACTAGCCGGTCTGGCCACTTAGGCGGCCTGGACGCTCACCAGCTCCTCGGCGGAGAAGGCGGCCGCTTGCTCCAGCAGGCGCCGTTCCTCCTCATCAGCCCGGGTGCAGGCGAAGCCGTAGCGGGCCCGCACCCGCTCGGAGGCCTGCCGCAGGGCCAGGGTTCCTTTGGTGCGCAGCTCCGCCACCGTCACGGTCTGGCCCGGGGCGAGGTGCTCGAGGATCACCGTGGATGGCGAATAGAGGCGGCTCCTGCCCCCGTCCGGCCATTCCAGCGTCAGCTCCACTTCCGGCATGGCGCCCCCCACCACCCAGCGAAGGAATTGTGCGCCTTCGTGGCCCCGGCTGCGGTGGCAATCACGACAGCGCCCCGAAGCCGGTGAGCGGTGCCTCACCGCGCCAGATCTCCTCCTGCCGGCCCCCCGCCTCCAGCACCAGCCGGCGCTCGCCCCTGAATGTGCCGATCCGCGCCAGCAGCAGGCCGCCGCAGGCGGCGACCCGCTCCGCCAGCCGCCCTTCCTGATCGGGCCGGGCGGCCAGCAGGAAGCCGAAGCTGGGGAAGCAGGTGAGCCAGGGCTCCAGCGCCACCCCGGCGGGGGGCTGGATCGCCGCCAGATCCAGGCTCAGGCCGCAGCCGGCCGCCTCGCAGACCATGGCGGCGGTGCCCACCAGGCCGCCCATGCTGATGTCCTTGGCGGCATGGACGGTGCCGTCGGACGCGAGATCCGCCATCAGGGCCAGCTGGCGCCGCAGCCGGGCAGGCTCTGCAGCGGTGGCCGCATCCCAGCAGAGGGAGTCGCCACGGAAGCCGCCGTTGGGGTCGATCAGCAGGTGGCAGTGGTCGCCGGGACGGGCGGCGCGGGCCGAGAGCACCGGGCCACAGGCCGTGCCCAGCACCGCCACCGCCAGGGCGTCGTAGGGGCTGTGCAGGTTGGTGTGGCCCCCCACCACCGGCACCCCGAACACCTCCGAGGCGCGGCGCAGGCCCGCCAGGACCGGCTCCGCCTGGGTGGCGCTGCGGCACCAGAGGCTGTTCACCACCGCGATCGGGGTGCCGCCCATGGCGGCGATGTCGCTGAGGTTCACCAGCACACCGCACCAGCCCGCGAACCAGGGGTCGGCGGCCACCAGGGCCGGATCAATGCCCTCACTGGCCAACAGCAGCGGCGTGGCCACCGCCGGCAGCAGGGCGGCGTCGTCGCCGAGGGCAGCGGCGGGCCCCAGGGCGGGAAAGGGCTGGTGGGGGAAAGTGGCCGCCGGGGACTGGATGTCGGTCTTGCCGGTGAGGCCGCTCAGCTGGCGCAGCCGGATGGCCAGGGCTGCCAGCTCCGGCTCCTGCGCCCAGGGGCGACTCACGCCGCCGCCACCCCCGCCACCTCGCCCACCGCCAGGGGGCGCCGTTCGTGGCCGGGCTGGTAATAGGAGAGGTCGGCCTCCATCAGGTGGTGGGGCAGGCCGCGGATCTCCAGCTCATCGATCGATTGCCAGTGCAGGCGCTGGAAGAAGCGCACGTTCTGGAGCTGCACGGTGGCCAGGAAGCGGTCGCAGCCCCAGCCGTTGGCCGTGGTGACCGCCTTCCAGATCAGCCCCTTGCCGATCTGGTTGTGGCGGCGGTGGTCGAAGTGCACCCCGAGCCGGCCGCCGTACCAGAGGCGGGGCCGCTCCTCCAGGATCCGCACCACCCCCACCACGCCGCTGCCGCTGCCGGCGCTGTGGTCGAGGGCGGCGATGGGATAGGCGTGGCCATCTTTCTCATCCCGGTCGGAGTCTTCGAACAGGTGCTGCTCCTGGCAGAAGATGGCGCTGCGCAACTGCCAGTAGCCCTCCTCCAGGGGCGTGCCGCGCCGCAGCAGATGGAAGGAGAAGCGCTGGGAGCTGGCCGTGGGCGAGAGGCGGAAGTCCTCGGCCTCGATCGCCACCCCCCGCCGCACCGAGGGGGTGAAGGCGGCGGCGCCGCTGCTGGCGCTGCGGCCGATGTCGTGGCTGGAGGGGTCGATGAAGAACATGGCCGCGCTCAGGGGGTGCCCGGCTCAGGGCCGGCTTCGAACAGGGACAGGGCCGAGCAGGCGCCGCACTTGGCGCAGCCGGCCGCCATGGTCTCGGACCTGAGGTCGGAGGCCCGCAATCGGTCTCCCACGGCCGTGTACACCGCCACCATGAAGTCAGTGGAGGGGGCGGGGTGGGCCTCCAGGGGGGTGCCGGCGATCGGCACGAAGGGCACCACGAAGGGGTAGACCCCCAGGGCGATCAGCCGCTCACTCACCGCCACGATCGAGGCGGCGCTGTCCCCCAGCCCGGCCAGCAGGTAGGTGGACACCTGGCCGCGGCCGAACACCGCCACGGCTTCGGCGAAGGCTTCCATGTAGCGCTCCAGCCCCAGCTCCGATTTGCCCGGCAGGATCCGCCGCCGCACTTCGTCCTCCACCACCTCCAGGTGCATCCCGAGGCTGTCGACGCCGGCGTCCTTCATGCGCCGGTACCAGGCCGGATCTTCGGGGGGCTCGCACTGGGCCTGGATCGGCAGGTCGACCCGGGCCTTGACGGCGGCGGCGGTCTCGGCCATCAGCCGGGCGCCCCGGTCGTCGCTGTTGGGGGTGCCGGTGGTGAGCACCAGCTGGCGCACGCCATCGAGACGCACCGCCGCCTCGGCCACCTCCGCCACCTGGGCCGGCGTCTTTCGCACGAGGGTGCGGCCATCGTCCAGCGACTGCTCGATGGCGCAGAACTGGCACGACTGGGTGCGGTCGCGGAAGCGGATGCAGGTCTGCAGGAGGGTGGTGGCCAGCACGTCCCGGCCGTGCAGCAGGGCGATGGAGCGGTAGGGGATGCCCTCGGCGGTGGCCAGACCGTAGAAGCGCGGCTCGGGCGGGGTCTCCACCGTCAGGGGCCCGGCGTCGTCGGCGGCCACGGCCGCCGCAGCGCCGCTCACCTGCAGGCCGCCGCTGGCGGCGGATTCCAGCCGGTAGGGCGAGCTGCCCGCCAGGGCGTTGTAGACGGGCACCATCACCGTGGTGCCGTCGATGCTGAGGGCGCGGTGATCCGACGGGCCCGCCCCGCCCCGGCGGCCGGGGTTGCCGGGCACGGCCGGATCGACCACCCCGTGCACCTGCAGTTCGGTGAGCCGCCGGCCCAGGGCGCGGCGATCGTGCTCAGCCATGGTGGAGTTCCTCCAGCAGCGGCAGGCCAGGAGCCATCTCGCCGGCGGCGAATCCGTTCAGTCCGGGTTCGGCAGGCCGCTCATGCAGCTGGCGGGCGGGGCTGCGGTCGATCAGCAGCCCCAGCAGGTCGGGGCGGCTGTAGTGGCCGACGCTGTCCATCATGCGTTTGCGTTTGGTGATCAGGGTCAGGTCGAGTTCGGCGATGGCCAGGCCCTCGCCATCGGGCAGCGGCCCGGCCAGGTAGCGGCCCTCCGGGCTGATCACGGCCGTGTGGCAGCCCCCCTGGCAGGCCTTCTGCAGCACCGGATCGGGCGTGATCCGCTCGATGTCCTCCGGTTCCAGCCAGGCGGTGGAGGACACCACGAAGCAGCCGGCCTCAAGGGCGTGGTGGCGCAGGGTGACGGCGGTCTGCTCGGTGAAGATCGGCCCCACCAGCGAGCCGGGGAACTGGGCGCAGTGGATCTCCTCGCCCTGGGCCATCAGGCTGAAACGGGCCAGGGGGTTGTAGTGCTCCCAGCAGGCCAGGGCACCGATGCGGCCCAGGGCGGTGGGCACCACCTGCAGGCCGGCCCCATCCCCCTGGCCCCACACCATCCGCTCGTGATAGGTGGGGGTGAGCTTGCGCCGCTTCAGCACCAGCTCACCGGCGGAATCGATCAGCAGCTGGGCGTTGTAGAGGCTGCCCCCGTCCCTCTCGTTGATGCCCAGCAGCACATGCAGGCCGAGCTGGCGGGCGGCGGCGGCGATCCGGCCCAGGGCCGGGCCGGGCACCGTCACCGCCTGCTCGTAGAGCTTCAGGTGCGACTTGCCCATCAGCACCGGCGGCTCCACGAAGGAGAAGTAGGGGTAGTAGGGCAGAAACGTCTCCGGGAAGACGATCAGCTCCGCCCCGGCCGCGGCGGCCTCCTCCATGGCCGCCACCACCCGCGCCACCGATCCCTCCAGGCTGTACAGCACCGGACGGATCTGGGCGGCGGCGACGGTGACCGTGGCGGGCATTCAGAGCGTCCAGGTGTCGAGGATGAAGGCGCCTTCCTTGCGGTGCAGCAGCACGATGTCGAGCACATCGAGGGGGTTGACCGGAGTGATCCCGGGGATCAGGGCGCCTTCGCCGTGGCCGTAGAGGGCCTGGAGGGCGAAGCGGCAGGCGTAGACCTTGCCGCCCTGGTCCATGAACTTCTGGATGCGGGCGCCGAAGTTGAGGTGGCCATCGAAGGCGGCATCACCGAGCTTCGGGAAGCCCCGCTGCAGCCCCAGGGTCACGCCCGGGCCGTAGAGCAGGATCGAGGTCTCGAAGCCCTTGTTGATCAGGCGGCTGGCCTGCAGCAGGTTCACCAGGCCGATGGAGCCTTCGAAGGCCACGGTGTGGAAGGTGACCAGGGCCTTCTCCCCGGGTTCGGCCTTGACGTCGGGAAAGACCTTCTCCTCGTAGTCGACGAGGAATTCACCCGTTTGGTTGGCGGGACGGCTGACCTGGGGCATGGGGAAGTGCGGTCGGTGGAATCGGCATGGGGGACCGTGCCACGGATGAACTTTTGTTCTGTGTCGCCGATGCCACCGAATTCCGCCTCCCGCCAATAGCCGGGGACGGGGCGATCCGTGCCGGTCGTTACAGGAGGTATCGCCAGGGGCGGCCAGCATCGGCTGTCGTCTGGTGCCGGGGTTGGCTGTGGCAAGGGGTTCGGAGTCGGTGCAGCGGCACCCGGTGGTGGTGGTGGGCGGCGGCCAGGCGGGCCTCTCGGTCGCCCACTGCCTGCAGAAGCGCGGGGTGCGGCCCCTGGTGCTGGAGCGCCACCGCATCGGCCATGCCTGGGCCCGCCAGCGCTGGGAGTCCTTCTGCCTGGTGACGCCTAACTGGCAGTGCCGGCTCCCGGATTTCCCCTACGACGGCGACGACCCCGAGGGCTTCATGGGGCGTGAGGAGATCGTCCGCTACGTGCAGCGTTTCGCCGACCACATCCAGGTGCCCGTGCGCGAGGGCGTCGCTGTGAACCGCCTGCAGGCGAGCGGTACGGGGTTCCTGCTCTCCACCGATGAGGGCCTCATCGAGGCGGAGCAGGTGGTGGTGGCCACCGGCGGCTACCACCGCCCCAAGCGCCACCCCCTCGCCGCCCGCCTGCCGGAGGGGATCCTGCAGATCGATGCCCGCGACTACACCAGCCCCGAGTCGCTGCCTTCGGGCCCGGTGCTGGTGGTGGGCAGCGGCCAGTCGGGCTGCCAGATCGCCGAAGACCTGCACCTGGCCGACCGGCGGGTGCACCTGAGCGTCGGCAGCGCCCCCCGCTCCCCCCGCCGCTACCGCGGCCGTGATGTGGTCGACTGGCTCGATCGCATGGGCTACTACGCCATGCCGATCGACCAGCACGCCGATCCCAGGGCGGTGCGGGGCAAGACCAACCACTACCTCACCGGCCGCGACGGCGGCCGGGAGATCGACCTGCGCCGCCGCGCCCTCGAGGGGATGGTGCTGCATGGCCGCCTGGCCGACCTGGGCCACGACCGCATCCAGTTCGCCGGCGACCTGGCCGCCAACCTGGACGGCGCCGATGCCGTCTACAGCCGCATCTGCCGCAGCATCGACGACCACATCGCCAAAGAGGGCCTTGTCGCCCCCGAGGATGCGCCCTACGTCCCCTGCTGGTCGCCGCCCCCCGGTGCGCCGGAGCCCCTCGACCTGGCGGCCGAGCCGCTGGCGGCGGTGATCTGGTGCACGGGCTACAGCCCGGACTTCTCCTGGGTGGAGGTGCCCGTGTTCGACGGCGCCGGCCATCCGGTCCACGAGCGGGGGATCACCCGGGTGCCGGGGTTCTACGTCCTGGGCCTGCCCTGGCTGCACACCTGGGGCTCGGCCCGGTTCTGCGGCGTCGCCGACGATGCCGAGTACCTGGCCGAAGCGATCCGTCTGCGGGCCTCCCAACGGGCCGCCAGCCAGGAGCGGCTGGAGTGCACCGCCCTGCTGGGAACCTGAGCCCTCAGGCCACCAGGGCCGACCAGGTGAAGGCCAGGCCGATGCCCATCAGCAGGCCGGCGGTGATGTTGACCGCACCGCTGGAGGCTCTGCGGCGCCAGCCCCGCACGGCCGTGAGGGCCACCAGCAGCAGCAGGCTCTGGCTCACCAGCAGACCCACCAGATAGAAGGCGATCGGGGTCGGTTCCCAGCCGAGCACGGCGCCGCTGAGGGCGTAGCCGTGCAGCAGGAAGGCGGGCACCAGCACGGCCGGGGGCAGGCGCCGGGCCAGCACCAGGCCGGTGAGGGCCACCGAGAGGGCCACCAGCGGCTCGATCCAGGGGATGCCCGGCAGGGCCAGCCCCAGGGCGTTGCCCACCAGGCCGCAGGTCAGCAGGGCCATCACCCAGCGGAAGGGCTGGACGATGCCCACCAGGCCGATGGCCAGCAGAAACAGCAGGTGGTCGGGGCCCAGGATCGGGTGGGCCAGGCCGCTCAGCAGGCCGGACACCACGCCCGGCTTCATGCCGGTCAGGTCCATCAGGTGGTGCGCCGAGGCCGGGGCGGCCAGCAGCAGCGGCAGCGCGCAAACAGCGACCAGGGCGACGGGCAGGACGCCGCGTCGCGTGGCCAGGGAAGGCAGATTCATGGATGATCACCGGTCCTCGCCGGCAGGAAAGTTGTCGTGGGGGGTGAGCGTTCTGACTGAGGACAGCGGGGCGGTGGCCACGGCGTCCATCACAGCTGCGGGACAGCGGCGGACTTGGGTCACCCCGCACCGCCTTTCCTCCTTGCGTCCTCCCCGTGAAGGGGAGGAACCTCCTGCGCGCCATCCTCCCCCCTTACCGGTCAGAAGCTGCGGTCATCGGGCGGCAACGTCACGGGCTGCAGGCACAATGGGTGGACGGTTCCCGGGGTTCACCTCCGGGAGGAAACGAGGAAAGTCCGGTGCACGGCAGGGTTCTCCCTTCCATCATTCCGGCGCTGTCCCGCAGCTGTGATGGGGTCACCCTCAGCCAGAACGCTCGCCGTGAACCGTTCCTTCCATCCCGGCGCGGACCGGGAACCTCGATGACCCACTTCTCCCGCCTGCGCTCCTGGACCCTGCTGGGGGCCGCCGCCGCCCTCGGTTTCGTGCTTGTCGGCCAGCCGGCCCAGGCCCATGGCCTGGCCCACGGCGGCATCGGCTACGGCTTCCTCCACCCGATCACCGGGGTCGACCACCTGCTGCTGCTGATCGGTGTCGGCGCGGCCGCCTCCTACGTGTCGGCCCAGCTGCTGCTCTGGGGCCTGGCCGGTGCGGTGCTGGGGGGCCTGGCCGGGGCCATGGGCTTCACCATGCCCTTCGCCGAGGTGCTCGCCGCCCTGGCGATCTCGGCGGTGGCGCTGCTGATCCTGAACGCCCACCGCGAGGGCCGCAGCCCCGGCCTGGCCTTCGGTGGCGGCCTGGTCGCCGCTGCGGTGGCCCTGCATGGCGCCCTGCACGGTGGTGAGGCCCCGGTCGATGCCACGGCCTTCGGCTGGTGGGCCGGCGCTCTGGCGGCCTCGGTGCTGGTCAGCGGTGGCTCCTTCCTGCTGATGCGCCGCCTTCCCCTCGTCTGGACCACCCGGCTGGCCCTGCTGCTGGCGGTGCTCGGCGGTGCCCTGGCCCTGGCACCCGTGGGTCTGTTGGCCCTTTAAGGGCAGGGGTCTCGCCCATTCATTGACCTGGGCCCATTCATTGTCCTGGGGATGACGACCAGGGCTTTGGATGGGCGAGCATGTTTCTGACACGGGCTCCGATGGCGCTGGCCCCGATCTGGCTCGCTTGATACGTCAAGTGATTGCCATCCGCATAGACAAGTTGTTTGCCGAGATAGGCACCACAGGACCCTGTGGTTTCGCAGTATAAGGTTCTCAGCGAAAGATAGAAGCCGTTTGGATTCTTTTCAATCGCTTTCTTGGAGATTCTGTCCAGTTCGGCCTGCTCCCTGTTGATGCTGGCGAGAGATCGATCGCATGAGGCGGGAGGGAAGGGTCTCCAGGGACTTCTGACGCAGAACAGGGGGTTGCTGGTCTTGAGCTCACCGACGTCATCCAGAAGCAGGAGATGGGCCCGTCGCTGCGCCGTCTTCAGGGCCAATCGTTCGAGCGCCTCGGCCTGATGCGGGAAACGACGCTTCTCTTCCCAGCGATGGCCAACGATCAACAGATCACCCGCCTGCACAACCTTGGCCAGCATTCCATCGACCAGATCGATGTAGTCGGCGCAGTTGACAAGGCCAGAGAGTTCATGAATGCCGATATCGCGCTTGTCGATCACGCCGCAGGCCCAGCCCACATTGAAGTTCCTGACATCCATCTCTGGAAGGACCTTGACGATCGCGTTGACGTAGTGCCCAGTATGGGAGTCGCCCAGGATGATCACCTTCGGCTTCACGATGCTGCTGGTTCCGTTCCCCATGCAGCGATCGAGCAGGTCCCGTGTCACTCGGTTCCCAGCGGAGCACATGGCTTGTCTGTCCTGGCCCGGTTTGGCTTCAACGGTGTCGTGGTTATCGGTGAACAGTGCGGGCGAATAGCGGCGATCCAGGGATAGGAATCCCGCCGCCTTGGCCATTCCAGCCATCAGCCCGGCAGCCCCCAGCAGGGCTGCTCCGCCATAGGCGATGGTCCTCCAGGCCAGCTTCGACCAGCGGGCACGGCGCAGGGGCCCCTCCAGCCAGCGGTGGCTGGCGATCGCCAGCAGCAGCATCAGGGCCACCTGGAAGGGGGCCGTCCAGACGTGGATCCCGATGGTCCATCGGCTCAGGCAGAGGACCGTCCAGTGCCAGAGGTAGAGCGAATAGGAGATCAGGCCCAGCCTCACCATCGCCGGTCGGCAGAGCAGGGCTTGGCCGGCCGTAAGGGGCCTCAGGCTGGCGATCAGCAGGCTGGCCAGCAGCACCACCAGCGTGGTGACCCGCACGGTGGTGTAGGGGAGGTGGGCGCTGAACAGGGTCGCCACCAGCAGGCCCAGCACCGGCAAGGGGGGGAGGCGTTGGAGCAGGGCCTTCAGGCGAGCACGCTGCAGCAGCAGAAAGATCAGGCAGCCGGCGGCGAGTTCCCAGAAGCGGGCTGGCATCAGGTAGAAGGCGCTGGCCGGCTGTTCGTGGCCGTTCAGCCAATGGAATGCCAGCCAGGACACCAAGGCCAGCGGGGCGATCAGCAGGAAAAGCTTCCGTTGGCCCCCGATCCGGGCCCTGCCGAAGCCGCTGAGCCAGATGAGGAAGGGAAACACCAGGTAAAACTGCTCCTCCACGCCAAGCGACCAGGTGTGGGTGAAGATATTGAGTTCGGTGGATTCGGCGAAGTAATCAACGGCTTGTTGCAGCAGAAAGAGGTTGGACAGGCCAAACAGCGACGCTGTTCCCGTCCGCAGGGAAACGCCCGGTTCCGGATCGAAGAGACAGATCAGAAAGGCGGTGATGAGCACGAAGACGACCAGTGCCGGCAGCAGCCGCTTCACCCTCCTGGCATAGAACCCCAGCAAGAAGTCGGCGAAGGATTCCTTGGCGTGGGTGGCCAGGGAGGAGGTGATCACAAATCCTGAGATCACGAAGAAGATATCGACGCCCAGATAGCCGCTCGGCAACAGCTGTTCGTTGAAGTGGTTGATGATCACGGCGATGATCGCCACGGCCCTCAATCCATCGATCTCCGGTCGGTAACGGCTGGCGGTTTTCCCTTCACTCAGGGACATCGTCCTGGCGCTCGCCATTGCCGCCTGAAGAGGATTCATGGGTGACGAGTTTTGCATGAAGTTTCTGGGCTTCTGCTTCAGCGCTGGGCGGTCAGATCCGCCGCCATGGCCAGTGCCCCCTGGCAGGCATCACCGGCCGCCGCCATCAACGGGCTGCCGGGCAGGACCTCCGCCAGCCGGGAGGTGAAGGGGCGCCGCAGCTGCTCGAGGTGGCCGAGGGCCCCGCCCATCGGGCACACCGCCGGCGCCACCAGATCCAGGCCCCTGGCCACCCCCGCTGCCATCGCCGCCAGTGCCTCTGCGTTGTGCTCCATCACGGCGAGGGCCCGGGAATCGCCGGCGGCGGCCAGCCTGTCGAGCACCGGCGCCAGCCGGGCAAAGCCGGCGGCGCCGAATCCGTCGGCCACCACCAGCGCCTTGAGCCGCTGGGGAGCCCCCGGATCGTCCGGGTCCAGATCCAGGGCCTCCCACAGGGCCCGCCGCAGGGGTGTTTCGGGGAGCCGACCATCGGCCATCTGCAGGCTCAGGGCCAGGCCGTCCCGGCCGATGTCCATGGCCGAGCCGGCCCCATCCAGCAGCCAGCCCCAGCCGGCGCAGCGGTGCTCGCGGCCCTTGCCATCGCGGCCCACGGCGATGGTGCCGGTGCCGCTGATCACCACAATGCCGGGCCCACCGGCGAAGGCCCCGCGCAGGGCGGTGCGCTCGTCGCCGCTGACCGCCAGCCTCTCCGGGTCCAGCCCCAGGGCGGCGGCCGCCAGGGCACGCCCCTGCTCCTGCACCGCCGTGCCCTGCTCGATGCCGCTGGCCCCCACGGCGGCCGCCACCAGCACGGCCCCGCCATCGGGCTCGCCGGCAGCGGCCAGGGGCGCCATGGCTTGGCGCAGGCTTTCCCGCAAGGCCGCCGTGAAGCGTTCGGGTCCCTCCGGGGCGGCCAGGTGGCACACGCCAGGGCCCTCGCCCTCGCCCACCACGGAGCCCACCCCCGGCGCCACGCCATCACCGGCCAGGGCCAGGCGGCAGGTGGTGTGGGTCTGACCGGCGTCGAAGCCGGCGATCAGTCGCATGGCGCGGGATCCGCCGCCGCCGCGGCGAGGGTGGCCAGGCTGAACAGGGCGATCAGCTGCACCTCCGGCCGGAAGAAGATCGTGTCGGTGAGGCCCTGCACCCCCAGCCCGGCGAAGACGGCCACCGCCGCAAGGCACGGCAGGGCCAGGGGGGCGCTGCTGCGCCACTGGCCCAGGCCCACCTTCACGGCGCTCAGCAGCAGGCCCAGCCCCGCCAGCAGCCCCGGAATGCCGGCTTCCACCAGCAGCTCCAGGGGGATGGAGTAGGCGCTGAGGGCGTTGAACTTGGGCTGCTGGTACAGCGGATAGATGAGGTTGAAGGCGCTGTTGCCGGGGCCGATGCCGATCCAGGGGCGGTCCTGGATCATCGCCAGGGCCGAGGTCCAGACGTTCATGCGGAAGTTGTTGGAGCTGTCCTCCCGGCCCGCCACCAGGCTCATCACCCGCACCCGCAGCGGCTCCACCTGGGTGACCAGCAGCACCAGCACCACGGTGGCGCCGGCCAGCAGCAGCAGGGGGAACAGGCGCCGCCACAGGGGCGGCCAGTCGCGGGTCTGGCGCAGCACCAGCAGCAGGCCCAGCAGGCCAAGGGAGGCCACCATGCCCATCCAGGCACCGCGGCTGTAGGTGAGCACCAGGGCCACCAGGCCCAGCACCAGGCAGGCCAGGGCGAACAGACGCCGGCCCCGCCCCTGCCAGCGCAGCAGCGCCACCACGGCCAGGGGCAGGATCGGCAGCAGGTAGCCGCCCAGCAGGTTGGGGTTGTCCAGGGTGCTGTAGATGCGCACCGTGCCTTCGGCCACCGAGTTGTTGTCCGACCAGCGGGCCAGGGCACTGGTGGTCTCGTAGAGCTGGCGGATGCCGATCACGCTGGTGATCAGCTCCCCGGCCAGCAGGGCGCCCACCAGCCGGTCCCACCAGGCTGGGGCGGCGGCCAGCAGCTGCCGCATCAGGGCGTAGACGCTCAGGTAGCTGAGCAGCTTGAACAGGCCCACCAGGGCGGCCTTGGGCACGGGCGAGAAGCCGGTGGCCACAACGGCGATCGCGATCACCAGCAGCAGCCAGATGTTGATGGCGCCGAGGCGGCCCGGCGGGGTGCGCAGGGCCCAGACCACCCAGAGCAGGGCGGAGGCGGCGATCAGCAGGCTGAGGCCCGAGCGGGTCACCAGGGGCAGCCCGGCCATCAGGGCACAGAGGATCCAGCCGGCCAGTAGGGGCAGGTGGGCGCCGAGACGGCCTGCGGGCAGGCCGGCCAGCAGCCCCTGCCAGCGCAGCAACAGGGGCACGGGAGCTGGGGCAGGCACCATCAATCCGCTTCAGCGTCGTGGCGATTATCGGCGCCACGGGTGGTGGGTTCCAGGTGGGCTTCCAGATCGGCCAGTGGCGGCAGGGGGGCGCCGTTGCGGCGGTAGAGGCTGCGGTGCACCGGCTTGCCCTCGGCCAGCACCTGGGCTTCGCGCTCGGTGGCCACCGGCAGGGGGTTCGCCTCGGGGCCGCATTCCTCGGGCCCGGCCGGCTCGAAGGCGCCGCTGGCCTCCACCAGCTGCCGCATCGGGGCGATCAGGGCCTCCACATCGCTCTGCAGGAACAGGGTCCGGCCGGGGGCGAGGGCCGCGGCGATCGCCAGCAGCAGGGCGGGCTGGAGCACCCGGCGCTTGCGGTGGCGCAGCTTGAACCAGGGGTCGGGGAACTGGAGCGTCACCAGTTCCAGCTGCCCCGCGCTCAGCAGCGGCAGCCATTCCGGCAGGTTGACGTTGGCGTTGCCGTAGAGGAAGCGCAGGTTGGTGAGACCGTCCCGGCGGCGGTCGTCCTCGGCGGCCTCCACCAGGGGCCGGCGGATCTCCAGGCCGAGGTGGTTGCGCTGCGGCGCCAGGGGGGCCATGGCCAGCAGGAAGCGGCCCCGGGCCGAGCCGATGTCGAGGTGGAGGGGCAGGGAGGGATCGGCGAACAGCTCGACCAGCGGCGGTAGGGGCCGCGCCAGCTGGTGGATCCGGCTGAGCGGATTGACGTGCTGACGCACCATCAGAGCGGTGCGGCGGTGCCCCCGGGCGGGTCGTTGGGCACCAGGAACCCCCAGCTGGCGGTGTAGCCGTGCAGGTGGGTGGTGCCGCCCACCGGGCCGATCTCGCCGTTGCAGAACAGGCCGGCGATCGGCACGGTGCCGAACACCTCCCGGCAGAGGCTCACGTCACCGTCGGCCTCGCCGTAGAGGCCTTCGCCCCGGCCCAGGCAGGCGAACAGGAAGGCGGCCAGGGGCTCGCTGCGGCGCCGGGCCTGGCCCGCCAGCAGCTGGCGGGATTCGTCCCGGGAGGCATCGGCATCGCGCAGCTGGAACTGCACCTTCTGGCCGACGCGCATCCGTTCCCCCACCGCCACCGCCCCGTTGCGGGGGTCGACGCCGATCAGGTTGCGCACCAGGAAGGAGCCGGGCGCCTCCGCCACGGGGGTGAGGTCGGCGGTGGGGAGGCTGAAGTCGCTGCGGCCGACGCCGAGGAACAGGGAATGCTTCACCTGCTCCCGCTCGGCCGGGGTGAGGTCGACGAGGATCGACTGCAGGGCGGCCACGGGGCTGTTGCGGGTGCTGCCGCAGCTCACCTCGATCACCACGTTGCGCTGGGCCTGCTCCACCTCCAGCACCGGGCCGATCGGCCGGCAGCCCTGGGCCACCAGCGGATCGAGCCGCCAGGCGCCCTCGATCAGGCAGCCCACCGCACCGGTGCGGACCGTGTCGGCGGGGTCGCTGTCGCCGCCACCGCCACTGCCGGAGCCCCCGCTGCCGAAGAGCAACGAGCCGTGGGCGGCGCTGTGGGGGCCGGCGATGCCGCCGACCTTGGTGATGTTCGGGTAGGCGTAATCCAGGCCGCTGATCAGGTCGTTGATGGCGGTGCCGGTGGGATCGAGCAGCAGCAGCATCGACTGGCCCTCCTCCAGCTCGGCCCCCACCCGCTCGCGCCAGGGCTCGGCCGGACCATCGAGGTCGGGCAGGGAGGTGGTGTCGATCGCGAAGGGGCGCAGCCGGGCGCCCGGGAGCCGCAGCAGGGTGACGGCCAGGGCTGGCTGGTGTTCGATCTCATGGGGGGCTCCCGCCGGATCGGTGCCCACCACACCGCCGCCGACGCAGCCCAGCCAGTGGGCGGCGCTGAGCTTCTGCTGCAGCAGGGGCAGCAGGCGGGGCAGGTCGCTGGCGTAGCTGGCGGAGGCGAACACCAGGGCCAGGTCGGCCTCGCCGGCGCCCCGGAGCTGCTCGAACACCTGGTTGACGGCTTCCTGTAGCGAGGGATCCCGGCCGAGGGCGGTGCGGCACCAGGGGGCGTCGGGACGACGCTGCAACCAGGGAAAGGAGGGGAGGGAACCCATGGACGGACCCTATCGCCTGGGGGGCACACGGATAATGGCGCCTTACCGAACCGAGCGGACGTGCCGGAACAGCTCTATCGCTCCCTGGTCTGGCTCGACGTGCGGCTGGGGATGCTGTTCGCCGTAGGGCTGCCGCTGGTGCTGCTCGTCTGGGCGGCGCTCCGCAGGGAGCAGGCCCTGGTGCGGCTGATGGGCCTCTACTGGAAGGTGGCGAGCCTGCAGCTGATCGCCCTGCTGCTGCTCACGGGCAACCGCCCCACCGGCTTCCTGCTGCTGGTGCTGGCGCCGCTGCTGGTGGTGGCGACCCTGTGGTTCTGGGTGGATCTCAACGAGGAGCTGGCCGACATGCCCCCCTGGCGGGCCCTGCCGCTCACCCTGCGCATCTGGCGCTGGAGCCTGACGCTGCTGTCCCTGGCCGGGGCCAGCCTGGCCGTCACCGCCCTGCCCTGCATGGGCGGCGCCGGCGCCGGCCTGAGCCTCTGCCGGGCCTGGCTGGAGGCGCCCCAGGGACTGCATGGGGTGGTGGCCAGGGTGTTCGCCTTCGTGTTCGGCGGGGAGTGGACGACGGGGGTGGCCGCCTTCGTCGGCTACGCCGCCCTGGTGGCCTACGTGGTGGGCCTGCTCCAGTGGCTGGTGGTGCGCCTGCCGCGCCTGGGCCGGGTGGCCGGCGAGTTCTGAGCTGTTCTTCGGTGCTGTCCCCCATGACCGACACCACGCCCGCCGCCGCCTCCCCCTCCGTGGCGGCCCTGCTGGCCGCGTTGGAGGCGATCAGCCGCCAGCGCCCCGACCGGGTGCTGCGCCTGGTGGGGACCCTGCCGCTGCCGGAGCCGGACCCCGCCGGGGCGGGTGAGGAGCCCTTCGAGCTGCTGATCTTCCGCGGTTTCTCCAGCAGCGTCACCCACCCCACCGCCTTCGACCCCGACCAGCCGGCCCTGCCGCCATCGGCCCGGATCACGGCGGCCGACCTGCTGGCCGGCCCCCTCAACCCCAGCGACGAGCGGCTCCTGGCGGGCCCGCTGCCGGCGGCGACCTACCTGGATCCGGGGGCCTGGGAGGGGTGAGGCCCGCATTCCTGAACAGGGTCCGGCCCCGTTGGGAGAGGGCCTCGTAACGGCTCCGGTTCATGGTCGGTCGTCCGATCCCGAAGCGGAACCAGGGCCGGTTGTAGAGCAGGGACAGCATCGGCCGGGCATGGTCGCTGCGGTTGGGGGAGCCGCGATGCCACAGCCGGATGTCCCGCAGCAGCAGGGTGCCTGCGGGGCCGAGGAAGGGCACCGGGGCCGCCCCGGGCGGAGGCTCGCCGGGCCCGGGGAAGAGTTCCAGCGGACCTCGGCGACGGTCGACATCGACCAGGCACACGTTCAGGACCACGGCATAGGGCGGCAGGGGCACGTTCCACTCGGGGAACAGCGGTTCGCCGTCCTGATGGACCGGCTGCAGCTCCGCCCCGGGGAACGGCGTGTCGGACCCGAAATAGGAGCACTCCAGATCGGGGCCAAGAACGTGCTCCAGCACATCGAGCACCATCGGGTTCTCCACGAGACGGGGATCGTCGAACGGTGGCCGGAAGGGCACGAACACCCCGTAGCGCTCCACTCCCTGATTCGGCCCTCCTTCATGGGGCCGTCGCTCGGACCGGTGGCGCGCCAGGAGGGGGAGAAACCCTTCTCTGAGGGCGGAGACCAGCTCGATCGGGAGTCGTTCGGGCAGCACCACCCAGCCCTCGGCGGCCAGGACGGCCGCCAGCCCCTCGGCCGTGGGGCCGGATGCAGCCGTCGGAAGGTGTGGCATCTTCGAAACGCGCCCGGGCGCTGGACCCATGATCACCCGGCGATCCCGTGAGGACGGATGGATCCGCCATGCCGGAGCGCACCCCCCACCTCGTCTTCGCCAGTGGCGACAGGATGCCGGCCATCGGCCTCGGCAGTTGCCACCCCACCAGGGTCGATGGGGCGGCCGTGGTTCGCACCGCCCTCGCGTTGGGCTACCGCCATCTCGACGGCGCCGCGCTCTACGGCAACGAAGGGGAGATCGGAACCGCCATTCGCCAGTCCATCGCCGCCGGGGTGGTGCGCCGTGACCAGCTCTGGATCACTTCCAAGCTCTGGAACGACTGCCACGACCCCCGGCACGTGCGTCCGGCGCTGGAGCGCAGCCTTCGGAACCTGCAGGTGGACCATCTCGACCTCTACCTGATCCACTGGCCGGCGGCCCATCGTCCGGGCGTGACGCTCCCCTCCGGTCCCCAGGATCTGATCCCGCTTGAGGAGATGCCGCTGGCGGCCACCTGGGGGGCGATGGAGGAGCTGGTGGAGGCGGGGCTGGTGCGGCAGATCGGCGTGTCGAATGTCACGGCGCCGAAGCTCGCGGCGCTGCTGGAGCACGCCCGCCTGCCGCCGGCCCTGAACCAGGTGGAGCGTCACCCCTACCTGCAGCAGCGGGAACTGCTCCAGTTCTGCCGTGACCGGGGCGTGCTGGTGACCGCCTATGCCCCGCTGGGGTCCCCGGCCCCCGGTCAGGGGCCGGCCTCGCTGCTGCAGGATCCTGTCGTGACCGCGATCGCCGCGGCCCATGGGGTCAGCGCTGCCCGGGTGCTGCTGGCCTGGGGGCTCGCCTGCGGCACGGCGGTGATTCCGAAATCGGTGCACCGGGACCGGCTGGCGGACAATCTGGCGGCGGCGGACCTGTCCCTCAGCCCGGCGGAGATGGGGCGGCTGGCCGCCCTCGACCGCGGCGAGCGGCTGTTCGATGGCGGCTTCCTGCAGTTCCCCGGCGGGCCCTACTCCGCCCGCTCCCTCTGGGAGGCGTGACGCTCGGTCGCCGATCCGCATCCCTTCGAGGACGGCTGGTGGCCGGAAGAACCCTGCGTAGATTCTTCGGCGCCGCGTTGACGACTCCGATGGCTCTTCCGCCCCGGAAGCTCCTCGTTCCTCTGGCCGTCCCCCTGGCGGGTGTGGCCGTTGCGCTCGCCCTGCCTTCAGCGGCCCGCGCCGCCAGCTGTGAAGACAGCTTCGCCCAGAAGGGGAACCCCCTCTCCGGAACGCGGTTCAGCGCCGAAGTCACCGTTGATGCGTTGACCGTGCCGGGCGCAGCCCGGCCGGTCGAATGAGGCCGTGACAACGGCGTGAAGATCCTGTTCTCCATGCATGGCGAGGCGGGCCATCACCTGGGGACGTTCCGGCTGGCCAGGGCCCTGGTGTCCCGGGGCCACCGGGTCACCTATCTCGGGCTGCCCCGGGTGCGGCAACTCGTCGAAGATCAGGGCTTCGCGTTCATCCCCTTCGCGGGGGATCTCTTCACCGTCACCGGTGCTGCGCAGGAGAGTCCGGCGGCGGCGGCGGCCCTGTTTCACCGCTACACCACCGCCATCGTCGACGGCCGCCTCGATGCCTGCCTGCTCTCGGACCGGCCGGACCTCCTGCTGTGTGATGCTTTCCTCTGGTACGTCGCCCTGCGGGCCCTGCGGCTGGGCCTCCCGACCATCCAGATCTCCACGTCGCTCTTCCTTTTCGACAACGCCCGCATCCCCCCGGCGGTGACCTCGATCCGGCCGGGCCGGGGCTTGCTCTCGGCCCTGCGGATCTCCCTGGCCTGGAAGCTGATGCATCTGCGGTATCTGGTCACCAAGCGGCTGGCTTCCCGGCTCGTCGGTGCCTACCGGGCTCCGCTGCGGATGCACCACCTCACCGACACCTTCCTGTGGGTGGCCCGCCAGTCCGGCGTCCGCCTGCGGCGCAACGTCACCCATCTCCAGGATGAGATCGGCCCCCACCTGATCCTGCCCGAACTTGTGCTGTGTCCGGCCGCCTTCCAGCTGCCGGGCCCGCGGGCGAAGCAGCGACGCCATTGCGGCGATTTCATTGATGTTCAGCGGCAGGAGCCGCCGTTGCCGTTCGATCCCTCCGGCCGGACAACCATCCTCTGCTCGCTGGGCACGAGCGCGGGGGCCTACCGGCAGGCCCGGCGGTTCTTTGCAGCCGTGGCCGAGGCCAGCGCCCTGGCTACGGAGTGGTTCTTCGTGCTCCACATCAGCGACCCAGCCCTCATCGGCGCGTTCGCGTCATCCGCCAACCTGCTGGTGGTTCCCTGGATTTCCCAGCTCACGCTGCTGCGCCATGCGGCTGTCATGGTTCACCATGGCGGGCTCAATTCGATCATGGAATGTGTCCAGAATGACGTCCCCATGGTGATTCTTCCCTGCGCCAGGGACCAGCCGGGCAATGCCGTCCGGGCGGCCCACCATCAGCTGGCCCTCACGGCGGATATGCGATCGATCACGGCCGAAGGGCTGCGGCAGCTGATCGGCGAGGCCATGGCTGATCCGGGATTGAAGCGGGGCCTCAGGGGCATGAAGGAGCAGATCGAACGGGAGCAGGGCCTGTCGCAGGCGGTGGCGTTCATCGAAGATTTCAGGGCCGGCTTCACGGCAGCCGGCGACAACGACGAGCCTTAAATGATTCTGTCCCATCGTGATGTCGTGCTAGCTTCAATCAGGCTTCCTTAGGTCTCGGTCATGGCAGCCCATCCGCTGACGCACCACGGGTTGCAAGATGGGCGTGTTCCCACCTACATGATGGAGATCACGACGGTGGTGGGTTGCAAGGTCAACTGCACCTACTGCCCCCAGAAGAGTCTCCTGAGTCAGTACAGAAGCCCGAAGCGCAGGCTCGCCTTCGATGATTTCCGTCTGGCGCTCGACAAGATGCCAGAGGATGTCATCATCATCTTCGCCGGTTTTTCCGAGCCTTTCCTCAACGAGGACTGCACGCGGATGATCCTCCATGCCCACGGCAAGGGTCACCCCCTGTGTGTCTTCACCACGGCCGTCGGCATGGCGCTGGAGGACGTCGAGCAGATCAAGGCGATCCCCTTCAGCGCCTTTCCCCATGGCGGGTTCACCATCCATCTTCCCGATGCCAGACGGCTGGCCAAGATCGACGTCACGCCGGCGTATCTGCAGGTGCTCGAGGCCCTGAAGGCGGCCAGGATTCAGAACTTTTCGGTCATGGCGATGGACGCCATCCACCCGGAGGTCGCCGCCATCTTTCCGCCCTCCAGTGTGGTGCTGCCGACGATGAATTCCCGTTCGGGTAATCTGGAGAAGCAGGGTGTCACCGAGGACTTTGTGACCTCCTCCCATGAAGGCCCCGTGATCTGCGGACGCGATGAATCCATCTACAACAACGTGATGCTCCCCAACGGCGACGTTGTGCTCTGCTGCCAGGACTACCACATGGATCATGTGCTCGGGAACATCCTCGAGCAATCCTTCGCCGACGTCCTCCCCCGTCCCATCCCCGGTTACGACCTCTGCAAGACGTGCATCCACGCCATCAAGCTGCCTCCGAACGTTCCCGTCTTCAAACGCGACAAGGCACCGGCCTGAGGCCAGCGTCGTCGTGAGCGATCCCAGCGTTGCCCCGCCGTCGTCCCTGGCCTACGGGGCCCTGATCGACAGCGCTCTGGCGGCCCATCCCGAGCGCCCCGCCCTGGCCGAACGCGCCTATGTCGTCGCGGTCGATCCCGCCACGGGAGCCACCCACCGCCAGGTCATGGCGGAGTTCCGCCCCATCACCTACCGAACCCTGCGGGATCGGGTCCGCCGCCTCACCAAGGCCTGGCACGGTGATCCCGAAGGCACCATCCGGCGCGGCGAGCGGGTGGCGATCATCGGCTTCGCCAGCATCGACTACGCCGTCATCGACCTGGCCCTGGCCTACACCGGGGCCGTGCCGATGCCCCTGTCGGGTCACCATTCGGCCGCCGAGTTCGACGCGATCCTGGAGCGGACCACCCCTGCGGCGCTGGCCGTTTCCGTTGCCCAGCTGCCCGCCATGGTGGATCTGGTGCGGCGCCACGCCTGCCTCCGGCAACTGATCGTCTTCGACGCCGACACCCGGATCACGGCCGAGCGCACCCTCGTGGAGGAGGCCGAGGGAACGCTCCGGGCGGCCGGCTCGACGGTTCCCCTGGTGCTCCTGCCGGATCTCATCGTCCGCGGCCAGGGCGACGACGTCGACCTCCCTCCGCCGGCCGACGTTGATCCGGAGGCGATGGCCCTGCTGATCCACACCTCGGGCAGCACCGGTGTGCCGAAGGGGGCCTGCATCTCCGCTGCGGCCCTGGTCAACACCTGGCGCCAGGTCTCCGGTCCGGACCCGAAGGTGGCGGTGGTGCTCGCTCCCTTCCACCACATGATGGGCAGGGATTCGATGGTCACCGCCCTCAACGCCGGTGGCCTGGCCTGCTTCATCCTGAAGCCGGATCTCTCCACCGTCTTCGAAGACATCCGCCTGGCCCGACCGACGGGGCTGGTGCTGTTTCCGCGCCTCTGTGAGTGGATCGACCAGCACCTGCGATCGCACCCATCCGACGACCTGCGGTTCTTCCTTGGTGACCGGCTGCAGTCGATCGTCGTGGCCTCGGCGCCGGTCGCGCCCCGCGTCAGGGCACTGATGGAGGAGACCTTCGGGGTGCCGGTGCATGAGGGCTACAGCAGCACCGAGACGGCCAGCGGCGGCCTGGCCATGAACGGCCGGCTCAACCGGCCCAACGTCATCGCCTACCGGCTGCGGGATGTGCCGGAGTCGGGCTACTTCCTGACCGACCGCCCTTACCCAAGGGGCGAGCTGTGCGTGAAGACGCGCTTCGGCATCCGGGGGTACTTCAGGAACCCGGAGGCGACGGCGGCCCTGTTCGATGCCGACGGCTTCTGCTGCACCGGGGATGTGGTCGAGGAGCGCGGCCCCGGCCAGATCACCCTCATCGACCGGCGCCGGAACGTCCTCAAGCTGTCGCAGGGGGAGTACGTCGCCGTCGGTGCGCTGGAGCAGCTGTTCGCCGATGGCTGCGCCTCGGTGGCCCAGATCCATGTCCATGGCGAAAGCAGCCGTTCCTACCTGCTGGCGGTCGTGGTGCCGGACCCTGAGGCCCTGGCGCGGCGGCCCCGGCCCCCCGCCGACGCCGCCGAGCTGATCGCCCTGGTGCGCGAGGAGATGGTGCAGCTGGCCGGCGAGAAGGGCCTCAAGAGCTTCGAGATTCCCCGGGATCTCCTGCTGGCGGACGAACCCTTCTCCCATGCCAACGGCCTGCTGTCCTCCCTGGGCAAGCCGCTGCGGCCCGCCATCCGCCAGCGGTATGCGGCGGCCCTGGCGGCGCTCTACGACAGCCACGACCGTCTCGGTGATGCGGCCCTGGCCTCCCTGCGCCGGCCCGGCGCCGCGCTGGGCCTCGAGGAGCGGCTGCGGCTGCTGCTGGCCAGCACCCTCGGCGTCCACGACCACACCTCCCTGCAGGGCCGCTGTTTCCGTGAGCTGGGCGGCGACTCCCTGGCGGCCGTTCAGCTGTCGGTGCGGATCGAGGCGGAGTTCGGCGTCGCCATCGAGGCCAGCCAGATCCTCGGGCCCGACGGCACGGTCGCGGCCTGGGCGCGGATTCTCCGGGCCGGCGGCTCCGGCCCGGCCCGGGAACCGGGCGCCGCCGTGCTCACCGCCGCCGACTTCCGGGTGGAGGCCTTCATCGACGCGGCCACGCTGCGGGCCGCGGCGGCGCTGCCAGCGGCTTCAGGCTCAGGGCAGGTCCGCTCGCTGCTGCTCACCGGGGCGAACGGGTTTCTGGGCGGCCGGGTCGCCCTGGCCTGGCTGGAGCGCCTCGCCAGCAGCGGCGGCCGGCTGGTCTGCCTGGTCCGGCCCAGCCACACCCAATCGGCCCGGGAGCGGCTCGACACCCGCTTCGCCCACCTCGAGCCGGCCATGGCGGCGCGCTGGCGCACGCTGGCGGAGCAGCACCTGGAGGTGGTGGCCGGCGACATCGGCGAGCCGCGGCTGGGGCTGGATGCCGCCACCTACGAGCGACTGGCCCACGGCATCGAGGCCATCGTCCACTGCGCCGCCCTGGTCAATCACCGGCTGGATTACCGCCACCTCCGCCGCCCCAATGTCATCGGCACCGCCGAGGTGGTGCGGCTGGCGCTGACGGAGCGGCGCAAGCGGATCGCCATGGTCTCCACCATCGGCGTGGCCCCGCTTGAGGAGCCCATCCGTCTCGATGGCTCCTATGCCAACGGCTACTTCGCCAGCAAGTGGGCCTGCGAGCAGCTGCTGCGCTCCACCCACGCCACCACCGGCCTGCCGGTCCGCCTCCTGCGCTCGGGGCTGGTGCTGCCCGATCGGCACCTGGCCGGCGAACGCAATCCCGACGACATTCTCTCGCGGCTGATCCACAGCCTCCTGCTCACGCGCCTGGCCCCCCCGGGCTTCCGGGCCAGCGGCCTGCCGGTGGATCAGCTGGCGCAGGCGATCGTGGCCCTCGCTGATGGCGCGCCCGAAGGCTTCCGCCTGCTCACCCTCGGGGGCCCCGCCGACGGCGCCTTTCCCCTGGAGGCCCTGGTGGAGAGGATCGAGGCGAAGGGCTTCCCCCTGGAGCGGACGGCCAGCTACGGGGAGTGGCTGGAGCGGATCGAGCCGGCCCTGCGGCGGCTGCCCGCGGCCCAGCGATCGCTGTCGCTGCTCGATGTGCTGGAGGCGTACCGCCCCGCCACGGTTCCGGAGGCGGCAGCCCCGGCGGCGGCGGAGCCGGGGGCCGTTGCGGTCGCGGGCTTCCCGGCGGATTACCTGGCCAAGATCTGCGCCGAGGCCATCGCGGCGGCCGGCATCGCTGCCGCCTGAGTCAGGACCCCGCCGGGACCAGGCTCAGCGCAGGGCGGCGGGAGGTTGTCCCGCCAGCCAGTGCTGCTCGATGGCCTCCAGACTGCGGCCCCGGGTCTCCGGCATCACGAAGGCCCAGAAGGGGAGCGCCAGGGCGGCGATGCCGGCATTGACGAAGAACACCACCGCCAGTCCCAGGGCATCGGCAAGCATGGGGAACAGGAAGGACGCCGCCATGCCGCAGAGGAGCTGGAAGGCGATCACGAAGCCGACGGCCCGATCCCTCACCGCCTGGGGATAGATCTCCGACACCACCATGCCGCAGACGGAGGCCAGGTTCAGGGAGAAGGAGGAGACGAAGAGGATGAAACAGATCAGGACGAGATATTGAACGGCAGGGGTGCCCTGGGGCAGCACGGCGAAGATCAGCCCGAAGCCGATCGAGCTGGTGAGGATGCCGAGGATGCCCATCAGGAACTGGGTGCGGCGCCCCAGCCGATCGACCAGCAGGAAAGAGAGGGAGGCCATGGCCAGGCCGAAGCCCCCGACCCCGATCGTGGTCAGCAGGCTGGCGGTGGTGGGATCGCTCACGCCGCAGGCCTGAAAGATCGTCGGGCTGTAATAGGTGACGATGATGATGCCCGTGCATTCCTGGAAGAACACCAGGGCCAGGCCGATCATCAGGGGAGGCCGGATGGTTTTCGAGAACAGGGGCAACGCCCCCGGGCCCGCCGGGGTGTGCTCGAGGCTGGCCCTGAGCTGGGCCACCTCCTCCCTGGGGTTGTCGACGCAGAGCCTCTGCAGCATCCGCTCCGCCGTGCTGAAGCGGGACTGGGTCATCAGCCAGCGCGGCGATTCCGGCAGGAACAGGGCGCCGATCCCCAGCAACAGCGCTGGCACGGAACCCAGGTAGAGCATCGCCCGCCATCCCTCCGGCACGGCCATCAGCAGGGTGCTCGTCGCATAGGCGGTGAGGGAGCCGATGCCCACCGCCAGGTTCTGAATGTTGTTCAGCCGGCCCCGGATCGGGGCTGGGGCGATTTCGGTGATGTAGAGCGGCACGATGCTGGCGGTCACCCCGGTGGCCAGGCCGGTGACGAGGCGACCGAGCACCAGGATCTGCAACGAGTCGGCGAGGCCGGAGACGGCGGTGCCGACGATGAGCACCACGGTCGTCGTCATCAGCATGTAGCGCCGGCCGAAGGCCCCCGCCAGATGGCCGCTGATGAACGATCCCAGGATGGCCCCGACCAGCACCGAGCTCACCACCAGCCCGCTGCTGAAGGGGGTGAGGGAGAACGCCGTGCGGATCTGCAGCAGCGCCCCGGCGATGATCGTCAGGTTGTAGCCGAAGAAGATGCCGCCGATGGTGACCACGGTGGTGGCCAGGGTGGCGGCGATCTCATTGCGCTCATCGGCCGTCCCTGTGCGGTGCCAGGTGCGGCGGATCTGGGAGAAGCGCAGCCGCCGGGTCTCCGGGTAGAGGAAGAAGCACAGCGGCAGCGCCACCAGGGTCGCGGCCAGCGACACCCCGTAGACCGCCAGGGTGTCGGCCGGGGTGTCGACCGACAGGGCGGCGACCACCATGACGGCATTGATCAGCCAGTTGACGGTGATCGGGATGCTCATCGACAGACCCCGCACCGGCAGCGGATACATCTCGGCTACGAACAGCCAGGGCAGGGGCCCCAGGCCGATGGCGAAGAAGAACACGTAACCCAGGATCAGGTAGGGGCTGACGGCCACCGTCAGCGGCGGGAACAGGGAGGTGGTGGCGTCGAGAATCAACCCGGCCAGGCACAGGGCCAGGCCCGCCAGGCCCGCCAGCAGCAGGGGCCGGCGGCCGATGCGATCGACGAGCAGCACGAACAACAGGGTGCTGAACAGATTCACCAGGCCGACCACGATCACCGGGTCCCAGCCCAGATCGAGGCCCGCAAACAGGGAGCCGTCGCCCGCCAGCTGCAGCACGAAGTTGATGCCACTCAGCTGCTGGATGGCGAACAGCAGGATGCCGATCCCCAGCAGTTTTCGGTTCGAGGGCTCCAGCAGCGCCACCCACACATTCGGAGGGCTGTCCGCCAGGCTCTCCTCGATGGCGGCCACCTCCGGCTCCACGTTGGGGCCGTGGATCAGCTTCAGCACGGCGCGGGCGGCGTCCCCATCCCCCTGCTTGATCAGCCAGGCGGGGGAATCCGGCAGGATGATCGCGCCGATGCTGACGCCCACGGCAAGGACGCCGCTGATCGTGTAGAGCTGGGAAATGTCCTGGCCGTTCACCAGCCGCGTCTCGATGACGAAGGCCAGCACGATCCCCAGGGTGATGCTCAGCTGGTTGAGGGACACCAGGGCGCCCCGGTGCCGGGACGGGGAGATCTCGGCGATGTAGAGCGGGATCGCCAGGGAGGTGACCCCGACGATGATGCCGAGGAAGAAGCGGGCCACCACCAGCTCCTCGAAGCGCTCGGAGATGGCGCAGGCAAAGCCGAAGAAGGCGTAGCAGGCCGCGCTGGTGGTGATCACATCGCGGCGGCTCAGGCCATCCCCGAAGCGGCCCATGAACACGGCCCCGAGGATGGCGCCGAGGAAGAAGGCGCCGCTGAGCAGCACCTGGGAGCTGAGGGTCAACGACCAGTCGTTGGCGGCCGTGGCGGCCACCAGCCCGAGGGTCGTGGCGTTGAAGCCGAACAGGAGGCCCCCCAGGGAGGCCAGCAGCGCGAAGATCCAGACCCTGGGCATCACCGCTCAGGCGACCGTGCTGACGGCAGGGGTGGCGGCGGGCCGGCCGACGCGGCCGGTCTGGGGGTTGTGGCGGGCGGTCTCCAGCAGGGCCAGGCGGCTGTCGAAGAGGGTGTCGGGGTCCACCGCCTTGCCCTCGCCGCAGACGCAGTTGAGGCTCATCGCCTGCAGATCGCGGTGCTCGCGCAGCAGGCGCAGGTTGCCGTACTCCTCCTTCTGGTGGCAGGTCTCGGCGTACTGGCAGGGGGCATAGACCTCCTCCCGCAGGGCCGGAACGAAGCCGGGATCCAGCACCGAGCCCAGCCGGCCCGTGCGGGTGTCGGCGTAGCTGGTGCAGGGGAAGACATCGCCCCAGTTGTCGACGATCAGGTAGTCGTGGCCGGCGGAGCAGAGACGCCCCTTGCCGCCGTAGAGGCCCACCAGCAGGGCGGCCAGGAAGCGGATCTCCCGGCCCAGGGGTCCGCTGTCGGCCATGGTGCGGAACACCTCCAGGCCCGGTTCACCGGCCGCCAGCAGCTCCTCGATCGGGTCCGCACTGAGGAAATGGCGGGCCCGCTTGTCCACATCGACGGCGTCGCTCATCGCCTCGGTGGGGGGCACATCGAAGCCGGGGAACTTCAGATCCGCGGAGGTGGGGATCGCCCGCTCGGCGCAGCGCGAGAGGGCGTCGCGGATGACCGCCACGTTGTCGGTGGCGAGCAGGGTGTTCACCACCACGTCGAAACCCAGGTCGGCGGCCAGGGTGACGTTGCCGAGGAAGTCGTCGAGGGCGATCTCGGTGTGATGGAAGGTGCAGAAGAGTTTGAGCCTGGAGGGATCGATCAGGCCGGCCAGTTCCGGCAGCCGCTTCTTGAACAGGGAGGCGTTGGTCTGCACCTCCACGAAGGCCACATTGGGCTGGGCGGTCAGCCAGATCAGATCCTCGATCACGTCGGCGTTGAGGAAGGGCTCCCCGTGCACGTCGTAGCGAACGCCGATGCGATAGGGCAGGGAGGCGGCCCATTCGATGGCCGTGCGCGCCATGCTGCGGCCCTGCTCGGTGCCCCACATGTTGCGTTTGGTGCCCCGGCTGTAGTCGATACCGCTCACCTGGCTCTGGCCCGCCGCCGCCACGCAGTAGCTGCAGCTGAAGTTGCACTTCAGCATCCGCACGGAGATGCGGATCTTGAGGAACTTTTCGCCGTCCAGGGGAAAGGGGTTGGCCATGGGGGGGAAGAAAAGGCTTTGGGGGGACGGTCAACCGGGGGCTGCTCAATCGGTGAGCTGCTCAATCGGCGAGCTTGACGACGATCTTGCAGTCGCCGCCGGCGATGTCGTCCGGGTGCTCGAGCACGGATCGCAGCCGCTCCAGCCCCTCCATGGTGCTGCTGACGATCCGATCGAGCGGCAGAACCCCGGAGAGGCAGAGGTCGATCAGCCGCTCGTAGACCCCGCCGAGGTGGCCCCGCAGCCCCATGACGCTGATGGCGTTGGTGATCATGTGGTCGACGGCCCCGATCCGCAGGGCCTGTCCGCCCCTGCCGAGGAGGGCCACCCGGCCGCCCGGGGCGATCTGGCGGAACACCGCATCGACGTTGGCGAGCACAGCGGAGGCTTCCACCACCACGTCCCAGCCGCCCTCAGGGGTGTGCAGCGTTTCGGCGGATTCCGCCACCTGATCGGCCCAGGCCGCGGCGAACTCCCGGCGGTAGGCCGAGGGCTCGACGACGGCCACCAACGCGGCGCCGTGGAGCCGGCGCGCCATCATCGCGGCCAGCAAGCCGATCGGTCCGGCCCCGAAGACCAGTACCTTGTCGCCGGGGGCCATCTGGGTCTTGCGGCAGGCCAGCAGGGCCACACCGGCCGGCTCCAGGCAGGCGGCCATCTGCAGGCCCCGCTCGCTCCCGGCCAGCGCGCCGATGGCCACGGCCGATCGGGCCGGCACATCGGCGATCGCCGCGAACAGCCCGTCCTTCTCCATGCCCAGGAGCCGGGCATCGAGGCACTGGTTGAAGGCGCCGCAGCGGCAGGAGCGGCAGGCCCCACAGCTCAGCACGGACTCCGGCGCCACGATGTCGCCGACCCGGAAGCGGGTGACGTCGGAGCCGGTGGCGATCACCCGGCCGATGCCTTCGTGGCCGAGCACCCGGCCCTGGGTGGGGATCGAGGCGGGGGCGGAACTGCGCACGAACCCCAGCGCATCCCGCTGGGTCATGTGGAGGTCGGTGCCGCAGACGCCGACCCGCAGCATCTGCAGCCGCAGTGAGCCGGGATGGAGGGGCTGGAGATGGCGCTGCTCCAGGGCGATGCGGGGATCCCGGTAGCGCCGGTTGGCCTGGCGGGATTCCTCGCCGTCGCCGGCTTCGGTGGCATGGAGCACCAGGCTGCGGCAGCTGGTGGTGCCGGAACTCATGCTTCCCATCCGGCGTCCCCCATCCGCCGATGGTCGTTCCGGTACAGGCCGCTGTCAACCGGAGGGCCGTGGGCGGCGGCAGACAAACACAGGGGGGCCGGCCATCATGACGGGGCCGGCAGGAGCGCCATGGCCGCCAGGGACCCGATCCGGGACTTTTTCTCCTTCCTCCTGGGGGGCGTGCTCTTCACCATGGGGGCGTTCCTGTTCTTCAACCAGGTGATGGTCAGCTCCGTGCCGATGGGCCTGGGGCTCCGCTTCGGCCGGCGCTTAGGGGGTGGCTGGGGTGGGGCCGGTGCGGCCTGGGGTGGCGGCTGGGGCGGCGGCTTCGGGATGTCCCAGGGCCTGGGCGGTGGCTTCGGCCTGCTGCTGATCCCGCTCACGATCGGGGTGTGCCTGCTGTTTGCCCTGCGCAACCAGCGCTGGGGCTGGTTCCTGGTGCTGGCGTCGGTGGCGGCCCTGGCGGTGGGGATCCTGCAGACCCTGATCATGAGCTTCCAGCCCACCTCGCTCTGGAACCTGCTGACGATGTTTGCCCTGATCGGCAGCGGCGGTGGGCTGATGTTCCGTTCCCTGATGGCCTACGACGATGGCAAGGACCGGCAAGAGCGAGCGGAACATGGCGAGCGGGAAGACCGTTGACGACCTGATCGTCGAGATGGAGCCGGTTCCTCCCGGGGGAAGGCCACCGGCCCTGCCACCGGCGTCAATACCCGCCCGGTTTCCGTTCTTCCAGCGGCTGCTGATGGTGGTCCTGGTGCTGCTGGGCTTCGGCGCCGGCTGGCTGGCGGCCGGCCTGAGCTCGTCCCTGGCGGAGAAACCGGGAGCCGGCGGCAGGGGCGAGACCCGCCAGGACCTGCTCGCCGACGGCTGGGTGGAATCGGATCAGGGGGTGTTCACCCGCCGCTGCCAGGGGATCTGCCGCAAGCCCCGCCTCTATGGCGGCGGCATCATCGACGTGATGGAGGTCGCCTGCCTGGAGAGGCCCTGCGGGAACATCCAGGCCAAGTTCGATGTGGTGGACGGCCTGGGCCAGGTGCTCGACACGGTGACCATCGACCGACCTGGACGGCAGGGGGAACGGCTGCAGCTGCTGATCGAATCAGATAAGCCGCAGGCCCGGAGCTTTGTCCTGCAGTCATTCACGGCCCGCGCCAGGGTGGAGTGATGCTCCTGTTGGGTTCACCGCCTTGAAGACACTCCCCTTCGACGACGGCGCCGCCATGCCGATGCTCGGCCTGGGCACCTGGAACGCCCCTGCGGGCGAGGTGGGCGCCGCGGTGACGGCGGCGCTGCAGCTGGGCTACCGCCATATCGACTGTGCCGCCATCTACGGCAACGAGGCGGAGATCGGCGAGGCCCTGGCCGCCGCGATCCGCTCCGGCCTGGTGCAACGGGAGGAGCTCTGGATCACCTCCAAGCTCTGGAACAACGCCCATGCCCCTGCGGACGTGGCCCCGGCCCTGGAGCGCACCCTGGCCGATCTGCAGCTCGACCACCTCGATCTGTACCTGATCCACTGGCCCGTGGCCTTCCGGCCGGGGGTGCTGATGCCCGACGGCGCCGGCGACCTGGTGTCGTTGGAGACCCTGCCGATCGCGGCCACCTGGGCGGCGATGGAAGCGGCCGTGGACGGGGGCCTGTGCCGCCACATCGGGGTGAGCAACTTCGGCATGGCCACCCTCTACAGCCTGCTGGGGCAGGCGCGCATCCGGCCGGCCATGAACCAGGTGGAGCTCCACCCCTACCTGCAGCAGAAGGGGCTGTTTGCTTTCTGCGAGGCCCACGGCGTGCACCTCACGGGCTATTCGCCCCTGGGAACCCCGGGCCTGCCGCCCCAGATGCGGCCCCCCGGCCAGCCGGTGCTGCTGGAGGACCCCACGATCACGGCGATCGCCACGCAACGCGGCCTCACCCCGGCCCAGGTGGTGCTGGGCTGGGCCCTGCAGCGCGGCACCGCGGTGATTCCCAAGTCGGTGTCGCCGAAGCGCCTGGCCGAGAATCTCGCCGCCGCCGAGGTCGAGCTGGCTCCTGAAGACATGGAGGCGATCGACGGGCTCGACCGGAGCCATCGCTTCATCGACGGCACCTTTTGGGTGAAGGAGGGCGGCCCCTACAGCCTGGAGTCGCTCTGGGCCTGATCAGGACACGCAGCGAGCTTGGAGGAGGGAGTCTGGCTCCCCCAGGCCGCTCTGACGCTGCCGGAGCTGGCTCAGAAACGTCGCGGCCTCCGCCTCAAGCTTCCGCCCTGTGAGCGACTTGATGAATTTGTCAAAGGGATTGAGGTCGACAAGGTAGTTGCCGATTTTTATGCCCAGGGGCTCCAGGTGCTTGCCAGGCAGTTCGTCCGTCAGAAGCGGATAGTGACGACCTCTCAAGACCTGAAGCAACCAGAACACATCACTTTCTTCCTGGTCCTTGGGGCCTGTGCACGGCTTCAGAGCACTGCCGGCAATGGTGTCGTTGTCAAAGGAGATGACAGCGGTGAGGTTGAACAGCTGACTTCGTTGGATGAGACATTGCGTCTGGCCTCTGGTGGGTTTGACGCCCAGTCCAGCAGTATCAAGGAAGCGAGCGATGGCTCCTACGGGAATGGCGCTTTCCGTGTCGCTGATGTCGGGAGCCAGCAGCAGCGATGGTTGGGACAGGATCGACGCATCCTTCAGGCCCGCATTGTCGAGGGCGGCCGCGATGTGTTGGGAGACCTGCTTCTCCGTGCAGGCCTCCACCGCCTGCCTGCCTTTGTCGCCACTCAGGCATTCCAGTAGGGCAATGTACTTGCACCCGAGGCTGTGCCCCAGCCAGCAGTAGTTGGCCTGCTCCTGATAGAAGGCATCGCCCGTGATCCTGGCAAGTTCCTTGCGAAGGACATCCTGCTCTTTCAGCAGGCCGATCGCAATGTCCCAATGGCGAAAGCTGAATCGGAAGGGCAGGGCAATGATCGTGTACCCCTCTTCAAACAGCCGTCTTAATAAATAGCGATAGAAGACGGTTGGGAAGGAGCCGAAGAGGGCGCCACCCATGAACTGGATCACCCCCTTGGGTTCGGGATGAATCGCAATCCAGCTAAAGCTGATCGGTCTGAACCTGAAGGCTGGAGCCATGGTGGTTCCCCGGGAAGGACGTCGTGGCGGCAGTGATGCCTGTCGGAATGGTGAAGACGTCCAGAACCATCGCCTGATGGCAAGCCCGGGGCCGTGATCCTGATGACACGATCCTGTCCTGTTGGTTATGCCATCCGGGCATCCAGCCGCCGCCGCAGGTAGGCGATCGCCAGGTCGCCGCATTCGGCCACCAGCCGGTCGCGGCGGCCCTGCTCCTGGGTGGCCGCCAGCCAGAGCAGGTGGCCGACGGTCTTGACCAGCACGTAGGCGATCAGGTGGCCCTCCTCCGCGTTGAGGTGGCTGCCTTCGGCTGAGGCCTTTTCGACGATCAGGCCGCTCCAGTCGTTGATCAGCCGGACGTCGGCCTCCTCCTCGATGGCCAGCAGCTCGGGGGTGGCGCTCTGCACATCCAGGAAGATCGCCGGGTAGCCGGGGTGGTCGCGGAAGAAGCGATCGGTGAGGGCCACGGCGGCCGTGATCGAGTCCTCCAGGGAGAGGCAGCGGCCGCCCCCCTGCTCGAAGAAGGCCGTGAGCAGCTCGTGCAGTTGCTCGGCGTAGAGCTGGGCCAGGCTGCGCAGGATCGCCCCCTTGTCGGGGAAGAACTGGTAGAGGGAGCCGATCGGCACCCCGGCTCGGGCGGCGATGGCGTTGGTGGTGGTGCTGCCGACGCCGCCGGCCACGAACAGCTCCTCGGCCGTCGCCAGGATCCGCCGCACCCGTTCCTGGCTGCGGGCCTGGCGGGGCTGGCGGCGCAGGGGCGAGGGCTCGTCGGCGGTGGCGGGGGCATCGGCCATGGGCGGTGCGGCGCAGCCTGAAAACCTGAGCGATCCTCGCATCCCATTGACAAAGGCGAGGGACGCTCATATTTTCTTGGACGTGAGGACTGCTCACGTTCCTTCGCGTTCACCCCGATGACCACCACCGTTTTCCGCCCCACCCCCGCGCCCGCCGCGGCGTCGTTCGAGGCCCCGGAGCTGCCGCCCCAGCTGTTCCGGGTCCTCGGCACCTTCGTGGCCATGAGCGGCGGCGACACCGATCTCGAGCTGGTGGGGGCCCTGGCCGATGCACTGCTGGAGACCCCCTCCTATGAACTGATGGCCGAGCAGCTGCGCCGCGATCCGGCCTGCGCCGCGCTGATCGAGGCGCGCTGGATCCCCCCGGCCCACGACCTGGAGCAGCTGGCCCACATGCCCGAGGGCAGCCTCGGCCAGGCCTACGCGGCGTCGCTGGCACGGCTGGGCTACGACCCCAACCTGCACGCCGGCATGGTGCCCGCCAGTGATGCGGCCTATGTGGAGCTGCGGCTCAGCCAGACCCACGACCTCTGGCACGTGATCACCGGCTTCGACACCACGGTGGCAGGCGAGATCGGCCTGCAGGCCTTCCATCTCACCCAGTTCCCCTACCCCCTGGGGGCCGCGCTCACGGCCCAGGCGCTGCTCTCGGTCACCCTCGGGGCCCCCGAGCTGCTGCCGGAACTGGTGGAGGCGATCCGCATCGGGCTGCAGATGGGCCGGGAGGCCAGGCCCCTGTTCGCCCAACGCTGGGAGGAGGGCTGGGAGCGGCCGCTGCGGGAGTGGCGCGAAGCGCTGCAGCTGCGGCCGTTCGCCGAGCGGGTGGGGCGGCTGTGAGCAGGAAGGCCGTGGGCGGATCCCTGCTGCGGCGGCCGGGCTTCCGCTGGCTCTGGCTGGGCCAGACCCTCCTGTTCGCCGGCGTCCAGTTCTGGTTCGTCGCCGTCACCTGGCTGATGCTGCAGCGCACGGGCTCGGGCACCTCCCTGGCCCTGGTGCTGATGGCGGCGGCCCTGCCCCGGGGGCTGTTGCTGCTGCTGGGCGGCGTCCTGAGTGATCGCCATCCGCCCCGGACGATGGCGGTGCGGGCCGGAACGATCCTGGCGACGGCCACCGGGGTGCTCACCCTGCTGGCCAGCCGCGACGCCCTCGACCTGGGCCCGGTGCTGGTGCTGGCGGCCGTGTTCGGGGCGGCGGAGGCCTGCCTCTACCCCGCCGCCCTGGCCCTGCTGCCCCGCCTGCCGGAGGACCGCCATCTCGGCCGCGCCCACGCCTGGCTCCAGGGCAGCGAGCAGATCAGCAACGTGGCCGGCCCGGCCCTGGCGGGGTTGTCCCTGGCCGTGGCCGGGGCGACGGCGGCCCTGGCCTTCGACACCGTGCTGCTGCTGCTCGCCGTGGGCTGCTTCGTGCAGGTGCGCCCTTGCCTGGCCGCGGCGGCAACGGCCCCGAGCGGGGGCCTGGGGCAGGGCCTGCGGGAGGGTATCGCCTTCGCCTGGGGCCACGGGGCGATCCGCACGGGCCTGACGCTGATCGCCATGATCAACCTGGCCGTGCTGGGCCCGGTGGTGATCGGCGTGGTGGAGCTGGTGACGCTGCGCTTCGGCGGTGGCGCCGCCAGCTACGGCTGGCTCCAGGCCGCCTACGGCGTGGGCGCCCTGGTGGGGGTCTGGTGGGCCGGCCGGTTCGGCGCCATTGCCCATCCGGGGGGCGCGCTGGGCTGGCTGTCGGCCGGGCTGGGGGCGGGCCTGCTGGGGCTGGCGGTGGCCGGCCAGTGGTGGACGGCGGCCGCCCTGCTGGCGGCGATGGGGATCGGCGGCGGCCTGGTGGGGGTGCTGGCCACGGCCTGGTTGCAGCGGGAGACCCCGGCACCGTTGCAGGGCCGGGTGATGGCCCTGGCGATGCTGGCCGGCGTCGCCTTCGATCCTCTGTCTCAGGCTCTTTCCGGGGTGCTGATCGACATCTCCCTGCCGGGGCTGTTCCTGATCGCCGGGGGGAGCCTGCTGCTCACCGTGCCGTTTGCCTTGCGCAGTGCGCGGGGGTGAGCTAGTGGCATGGGGATCCACCCTGGGTTGGCACTCTTTTCGGGACTTGAACGGATCCCGGTGGGCAGGATGGCAAAACTTGCGTTTCGCTGGTTACAGGTGGTTATCGGACCCGTGAATCACTGCTAGAAAGCGGAAGCTGTTCTCAAAAAGGCAGTGCAGCATCGGGAGTTTATGCAATCCTCCCTGCAGCTCCTCAGGTGGTTCTCGGATAGGGAGCCCATGGGAGGAGTGGTTCTTAAGGCCGTCCAATGTCTTGTTCTGAATTAGGATGACTATGGCAAGTACTTCATTTATTGGCCTCGAAACAGCCACATCCTTGCTCATCTCATATGAGGCACTCGCGCTGGCTCATCGCAAGTCAAAAGATATTGAAGGAATCTATGCCGAACAAAGTGGGCGCCATCCAAATCAAAATGTAAACTACAAATGCGGTTTTGCATTGCTGATAGTAAACGCCTCAATAATTGAGGGTACGTTGCGAAGTATCATTTCTGAGCGTTTGCTGGACGATATTGTCAAATCAATAGGTGATGCGCGAGAGCAAGGGCGAACTGGGCCAACAAAAGCCGAGTCGCTCCTTGCGAAATATCACTCAGATGTTGAGATGCAAGGAGGCTGGGAGAAGCTCAAGGGACAGTACTCATTTTACTTTGATAAATCCCTTAGTGAAGAAATTGGTAAAGATTTGTCTGAGTCAATAGAAGTATTATTCCTGCTAAGGAACGTACTGGCGCATGGAACCGCGATTGTTCAGCCAAGCATCAAGATGGATGAATCAATGAAGGATGTTTATCCATACAATTGGCAGAGGCAACTTCAGAGGGCGTCCGTGTATCTTGAGAAAGTCTTTAGCAAGGGCGATATATTTCAGAATCTTGCAGACTACTCAATGCCTGAACACTTCCTTGAAAAGACAAAGGAGCTTTTCTCGGCGGTAGACAATAGCTTCGGGCCAATTCCACCTAGGGCATCCAAAACTGTGGAAATGCTTCATGGATACAACTTTGGATACGTTCACTACACCAGGTAAATGGGTAGCGATTCGTTCCAGTAGACCGTAAATGCTGCGCCCTTTCCGTCCGCTGAACTCCAAAGTTAGGCGTCTCAATCCAGTCCACCTGCAACCACACTATGAAACCAAACCTGTTTATTGGCTCCTCATCCGAAAGCCTTGAAGTTGCCTACGCCATTCAGGAAAATCTTGAGCATATTGCTGAGGTTACAGTTTGGACGCAAGGAATCTTTAACCTATCAAACTATAGCTTGGACTCGCTTCTTGACGCCCTCGAAACCGCTCACTTTGGCTTGTTCGTATTTGCACCAAATGATTTAACCATAATCCGAGGACTAGAGGTCTCAACAGTTCGCGATAATGTAATATTTGAGCTTGGCCTGTTTGTGGGCCGCCTCGGCCGAGAACGCAATTTCATAGTTATACCCAAGGGCCAAGAAAAGATCTTCCATCTGCCTACTGATCTGCTGGGTCTAACCCCTGCAATCTATGATTCTGAAAGACAAGATGAAAACCTCCTGGCAGCTTTAGGCCCTGCATGCTCAAAGATTTCTCGGGCAATCACAAGGCTTGGTGCCACGAAGCCCTCCCAGGCAGAAGACCCAATTCAAGAATCCGAACCGCAGATTGTGTATTCAGAAGAAGATAAGAAAGCGATATTGGCGTCTTGGATGGGTTCCCGGTCAAGAAGCGATAATAGACAGGTGATTCATTTTGCGGAAGTCGACAAGCAGCTTCGGCTCGAACCAGGAACCTCGAAACAGCTAATTGCCGGAATAGCTTCCCGGTGGCGATATGTTGTAGAACATCAAGGCGAGCACACGATCTTGTTTAAGCCCGAGCCTATACAGAGGCGTACCTCTCGCGGCACCTATCTATGAGGCTTAGTCTCATCTAGCCATTCGATCTATCGGACATATAGCGATATATTTCAAAACTCCGCTATATCATTCTGGCCTTTTAGCCACCTACTGCAGCGGTCCGGATCTCACCACCCTCAGCAGAGGCTAGAGGGAATGTCGTTTAGGCCATCGTCTTCATTGCTGCTTCTGATCTGAATCGTTACACGAGTCATTATGCCTGTTTGATCTGGAGGTCACGCGCGTCGGGGTGGCTTGTCTACTTCCAATGGCTCAGTTGGCCGTTTGGCTGAATTAAGCACCAACAATCCATATGGCAGAAGCACTGCAGCGATGCTAACAATAAACAAGAACCTACCCACAAACGATGCCGCTACAAATCCGTAGATGACACCAAGAATGTAAAGCGACCAGTCAAAGTGAAGCTTGTGAAGGCCAAGAGGCGTTGAAAAAACCTTTCTCTGCCTAAGCTTGTAGATTTCAATGTTGAGATCGGTCTCTAGTTCTTTGAGTCGCTTCCTATACAGATGAGAGTATCGATGATACCACCAATAATGAAAGACAGTAAAGCAGTAGAAGATAAATCCAAGCATAAAGATAACCTTATCAATTTCGTAGCTTCTTCCAAGCAGATTTACAAGCGGCAGCTTGCCACTTCGATCTGCCTGTAATGCAAGCCCTGGCAGTAAGAAGCTAACTGAAATTAGGGCGGTAAACGTAGTATGCCTGACTCTTGTCATGTCAAGCTCAAGCTCCTGCAAGCACCTGTACTCCGTTGCTTTGTCCATCATGTTGTTCGGCGCGAGCGTGCAGTGGTGCGGACTTTGTCTATTGATGCGATGTTAGCGTATCGGAAGCTCGCTGACCTATTGGGCGCTGGTAGCCTTAAGGCGCCAGCAAAAGAATTGACTGATGTAGCATACATCCAATTTCTTCCCGTAGACCACCAAGCATGCTTCGCTAGGTCTCAATGCTTTCGGGGGGCGGCTAGAGCTCTTGGAAAATTGCTAGCCGTCTAGAGCTGTCATCAACTGAAGCCGCATCCGCATCGATCATTTGAATAATGAGTTCATATCCGCCTGGTGATTGCGGCGTTGAGTAGCTCAACCATGATCCCCCAATCCTGCCTATTGATCGAGTCGATGAAATTCCCTATTCTCGAGGAACAGAATAAGGAACTCGTCAGCGAAGGAATGATAGAAAAGGCCCTTCGCAACTATCCGCAAGTAAGGCTCCGGTCGGTCCGGATCCAGGCGCCGTTCTTCTGCAATGAAGACTGGGGCTGCTATCAGCAGGCGGATCGCATCCGGTTCCGCATGGGCCTTTGTATCGAATCCGATCCCGACGCCGACATCCACCCGGTGATCCGCCACGGTGCCTGCCCCTTCTGAACCCCCACGGCCCCACTCCCTCCCCCATGGCCACCAGCGACTTCTTCCGCCCCGATTACCCCTCCGCCCGTGAGGCGTTCCGGGCCGCCGCCCGTGGCGCCGGTGCCCGGCTCAGCAGCCATGTCCTGCCCAATCACCGCGGCCCCGCCGGAGAGTCGCTTGCCATCGATGCGGCGGCCCTGGGCCCGGCCGAGCCCGAGTCCCTGCTGTTGCTGATCTCCGGCACCCACGGCGTGGAGGGCCTGGCCGGATCCGGTTGCCAGGTGGGCGTTCTGCTGGATGAACTCCACGGCGCCCTGCCCGCCGGCGGCGGGGCGCTGCTGATCCATGCCCTCAACCCCCATGGCTTCGCCTGGCTGCGCCGCGGCAACGAACACAACATTGATCTCAACCGCAACGGCCTCGACTTCCGCGGCCCCCTGCCCGAGAACCCGGCCTACGACGCCCTCCACGACGCCCTGCTGCCCGGCGACTGGGACGGGCCCGAGCGGCAACGGGCCGACGCCCTGCTGGAGGCCTTCATCACTGGGCACGGGATGGCCGCCTACCAGGCGGCGCTGCAGCGCGGCCAGTACACCCATCCCACCGGCCTCTTCTACGGCGGCAGCCGCCCCAGCTGGTCGCTGTCCACCCTGGAGACGATCCTCACCGAGCACCTCGGCCCGGCCTGCCGCCGCCTGGCGGTGATCGACCTGCACACCGGCCTGGGCCCCTGGGGCTACGGGGAGCTGATCGGCAGCGGCAGCAGCGACGACGACTGGGAGCGGCTGCAGCGCTGGTATGGCCCGGAGGTCACCCGGCCCGGCCAGGGCCCGTCCAGCTCGTCGGTGGTGTCGGGCTCGGTGCCGGTGTTCCTGCGCCGCATGCTCCCGGCGGTGGAGCTCAGCTACCTGGCCCTGGAGTTCGGCACCCGGCCGATCGATCAGGTGCTGGCGGCCCTGCGCGCCGATGCCTGGCTGCACGCCGTGCCCGATCGCCCCACCCCCCACCGCGAGGCGATCCGCCGCCAGGTCCGCGACGCCTTCCTGATCGACAGCCCCGCCTGGCGGGCCGCTGTGTACGGGCGCTGTGCCGATGTGGTGCTGCGGGCTTGTCGGGGGTTGGCAGGGTGAGCCGTAACCCCGCTCGACAGCCGGCAGGATGGGGCTGTTGATGACGGGGGGCTGGCCATGGCGGTGATCTCACTCAAGTTGAGCGAGGCCCTCGATGCGCTGCTCACCGAGCAGGCCCAACGGCGCCGTCTCAGCAAGTCCGAATTGGTTCGACGCGCGTTGACGGCGTTTCTCCAATCCCCAGAGCAGGGCGTGGATGACGCAGCACCACCCTCCGCGGCTGATCTGTTGGCCGATCTCGTGGGCTGTTGCGAAGGCGGGCCGGCTGATCTGTCATCCAACCCTGCGTACCTTTTTCAAGCGCAATGAGAATGTGCTCGCTTCTCTGGCAGATGTTGGATGTGCTGCCGCCTCGGTGAGGCCGATGCCGGCGCCACCGCCCCTCAGACGCACTCCAGCACCTCGTGGCTGGCAGAGATCCAGGCGCCGGTGGCGTCATAACGGCGGATGAGGCGCTCCATCCGGCCCGGGGCCGGCAGCCAGCCGCCCACCAGCTCGAAGGCCGCCCGGTGGCTCACCTGCTCCGGCAGGCGCACGAAGCCGCCATCGGGCAGCAGCCGCAGCTCCGCCAGCTCCGCGGGCCCCAGCTCCAGCTGCACGTCGCTGGTGTCGGCCATGTCCCAGTCGGCGCGGACCGTGGCTGACTGGCCCTGCCAGCGGCCCAGCAGCTGCTCGGCGTTGGCGGGCGCGGCCTCGGCGGTGTCGCTGCCGGCACGGAACTCGCGGATCAGCACCAGCTGATCGAAGCGGCCGTCGGGGGTGTACAGCTGCACGATCCGGTGGCGCCGGTCGGCCGCGATGAAGCCGAACTCACCGCCGAAGACCGTGTTCGGCGCCACCTGCAGCGACCCCTTGTTGAACGCCCCGGAATCGAAGAACACCACCTGGCGCCCGAGGGTCCGGTAGTCCTGCTCCATGGCGCGGCTGGGCTCGCCCGCCCCCGGCGCCGGTCCGCCGCCCGGGGCGATCGCCGTGCCGGCGGGCCAGCGCTGCAGGCTGAAGCGCACCAAGCGGTCGTCGTCGTCGCCCGCCGCCAGCGTCAGCACCGACGGATGGCTCTCCAGCACCTCGCCGCCGGCGCTGATCGTGGTGAAGCTGCCCCGCCACTCCCCCAGGTTGCGCAGAAAGTTCTGCCATTGGCTGGCCATGGGGAAGGGCGGCAAAGGGGCGATGGTAGGCAGCCCGCCGTGGCCGGCGAGCCGTGGGTGCCCTGCCGCCGCCTGGCGGGTCGCCATCTACGGCCGCTGCGCCGATGTGGTGCAGCTGCCTGCCGTGACTTTGGCTCGGAAATGGGGCATCACCTCTTCGGCAAACAGCTCCAGATTTCGCTTCGTCTGCGCATGCGGCAGGCTGCCGAATTGCATGATGGCGCAGAGATGGCCGATCCCCAGCCGTTGCTCGAACTCCGCCAGACGCTCACGGACCGTCTCGGGTGAACCCACCAGGAACATGCCGAGCTTGTCGACGGCCTCCAGGGAATGGTTAGCCATCAGCGTTTCGCGGCTGGTGATCAGGAGTGTTTTGAGGGAGGACACCGACGTGTAGCCCGGTGGCAACAACATCTCGTTGGTCATCCGCAGAAACTTGTTGAAGAAGGCCTCGATGTGGGGTTTGGCTTCTCTTCGGGCGATCGCATCGGTTTCCGCCACATAAATGGGCAGGGCCATGCCCAGCTGTTCGGCGCTTGCGGTATAGCCGTACGCCTCGGCGCAGTTCCGGTAGGTGTCCATGAGGCCGCAGGCCACATCGACGTTGCTATAGACATTCAGATAGACATACTTTCGTTTGGGATCGGACGCCCAGCGAATCGTTTCCAGGCTGCCTCCGGAGGGAATCCAGACGTCGGGATGGGGCTGCTGGAAAGGACGCGGCCACAGATTCACATAGTTGTAGCTGTAATGCTTTCCTTCAAACGGAAACGGGCCCTCTTCCGTCCATGCGCGGATGATCAGATCATGCGCTTCATGGAAACGCTCCAGGGAATAGGTGGGATTGACGCCGGTGGCGTGATACTCCACACCAATCCCTCGGACGAAACCGGCAATGAAACGCCCCCCGGTGATGTTGTCGAGCATGGCGTATTCTTCTGCCACGCTGAGGGGATTGGACAGCAGGGGCAAGGCACGCCCCAGGATGCAGATCTTGCCTCGCTTCACGCTTCTGGAGAGCGCGCCCGCCATCACGGCCGGTGTGGGCATCAGGCCATAGGCCGACTGGTGATGCTCGTTGACGCACACGCCATCAAAACCGAGCTCATCGGCCAATTCGAGCTCATCGAGATAGCGGTTATAGAGCTGATGGCCAATCTTGGGGTCGTAATAGCTGTTGGGGAGCACCAGGCTCGCCGAGACATGCTTCTCGACGTAATCCAGATCGAGCGCCCCATAGGGCATCAAATGAAAGGAGTAGAACTTCATGCGGATGCCTTGGCAGTGAATGCGTCCAGATGCTCGAGGTAGCGATCGGTGGCTTCCAGCATCGGGAAATGGCCGCAGTCCTTGTAGAGATGGAGCTGGGCGTTGGGGATCATGGCGTGGTAGCCGTGGGCATAGGCCACGGGGAAGAGCCTGTCGTTCTCACCCCATTGAATCATGGTTGGCATCGTCAGCCGATGCAACCATTTGCGGAGATGGGGATTGTGAAAGCGAGGATGCCAGGCCAGCCGCGCCGACATCTGCCTGGCTTTCAACATCAGCTCGATGTCACGCTCGCTCGATGGCTTCGCCCGCATGGTTTCCCTGGCCTGCGGATCAACGATCAGTTGGCCGATGGTGTCGTCCGGGTTCCACAGGAAGGCATCCCCCATCGGGCAGCCGCCAACCCGGATGCCGGCAGCGGCACACAGGCTCAAGCTCCTGAACCGTTGCGGCTGCATCACGGCAACTTCCGCTGCCAGCCAGCCGCCCAGGCAGTGACCGGCTAGGTGGCAGGTCTCGATCTCCAATGCATCAAGCACATCGAGGTAAAAGAGGGCCAGATCGGCCATGCCATCGATCCATTCCCCTGGGCCCGAGGAGCCAAAGCCGGGATGGTCGGGCAGGATCACATCGTGGTGCTCCGTCAGCCTGGAAATCACGCTGTCCCACGAGGCTCGCCCATCCATGCCATGCAGGAGCAGGAGCGGTTCGCCCTTGCCGCCACGCTGATAAAAGACGTTGCAGCCTCGAATGTCGATGCGCTGTTCCGTGACCATGGGCCTACGCGGGCTTGCTGTCATGGGTCAAGTCCCGATAGAGCCGATGGTGCCGCTCGACGGGGTCCTTCCATGAGAAACGCTTGCAGACGTCCAATCCGTTCCTGACCATGGCCTCCTTGGCGGAGTCTGACAGTGTCATGAACCTGTGGATGGCCTTCTCGATGGCCTCGGCGCCCAGTCCGTCGATTCGGATCGCGCAGCCGTCATCGAGATAGTCATTCATTCCTCCGGCAAACGAAGCAATCAGGGGAGTGCCGCAGGCCAAGGCCTCGAGTCCAACCAGGCCAAAGGGCTCATGGATGCTGGGGAAGATCACGGCGTCGGCCGCTCGGATGATATGGAACTTGTCATCCCCTGAGGTGAAAGGGATCCGGTGCAAGTTATCGCGTTCGAGAGCCTGGTTCTCCAGCCGTTGATACAACTCCGTATTCGACCCGGCTTCTCCTCCCATCACGATCAGGTCGACGCCGTTCGGCAATCGGACATCGAGCAACCGCCCGACATTCTTCATGGTATCGATGCGCCCGAAATACAGGAGTTTGACAGGGTGATCCCCTGGAAGTTTCCTTTCTTCGTATGGAATCGAAGCAACGTCCTCCAGATGGATGCCGTGCGGGATCACCTGGGAATTCTTCGGCCCATCGAGTCTTGTCTGATCGCTCCGGTTCAGGAAAATGGCCCTGTCAGACGATTGAATGCTTTCGCGCTCCAGTCGTTCAATTTCGGCCACAATCGACTGGTCGACGGGCGGAGCGGGAATCGACTCCTTCGCCAGATCCTCCAGCAACAGGGTGTAGCTCAACTGGGTTGTATAGACCGTCTTGATGTTGCCTCCCCAATAGCTGGCCAAGGCGTTGCCCACCGGAATCGACGTCCAGTCCTGCATGTGAATGACATCGGGCCTCCTCAGGTTCTTGATCCCATAGATGATCTGGATCGGGGCATTCATCAGGGCCTGGACGATGAAGTCACTGCCCAGGCAATCCCTGTATCCGCAGGAAAACACCTCGATCTGATCGGTGATCGTCTGATGGCCGTCATTCCATCGCAAATCCAACACCTGTATCCTGATGGATTGGTCTGCCTGGGCCAGGCCTTCAATGATTTCTTTCACAGAGCTTCCCATGCCGCAGGAGGCCCTGTAGGGGTTGTCACACAGGATGAAGAGGAGATTCATGCGCTGCAGCCAGGGGTTACGGAACCCCAAGGGCGGCAATCCCGGCGTTCAGCTGGAAGATCGTGGACTGATCGATTCACTCCACCAGCTTCAGGAAGGCGATGGCACCAAGGATCGCATGGAGAACATGGACCAGCGAGGGTGATCCGCTGCCAGGTCAATGGGGCCGTCCTGATCGACAGGCCCGCCTGGCGTGCTGAGTGCCGGGGGCGAGAGTGGACTTCCCCGGCGCCCAGCCCGATGCCTTCCCCCCTGGCGGCCCTGTTCACCCTCGCCGCCGCCGGCGCCACCATCGCTCTCCCCGCCATCCCGGCGGCCCACGCCCAGGCCGCCTGGCAGACCTGCGGCTTCAACGGCCGCTCCGAGGCCTGCCTGGTCGCGGGTGGCTCCACCTCGTTCACGGTCACCTTCCGCTCCGACGGCAAGCAGATCGAGATGGAGAAGGTGGGCGAGCCCTGGACCTGCGGCCAGCGCGATCAGGAGGAATGCGGCAAGCTGCTGATCACCGAGCCCAGCAATGGCCGCACCACCCTGGCCACCTACCGGCAGACAGCATCCACCGTCCTGGTGCGCAGTGAGCGCGGCAACACTTACACGATTCCCTTCTGAATTAGCCTGCGCGCTGTGGAAGGGCCTCCCTGATGACCGCTTCAATGACCGCTGCGGAATCCCCCCGGCCCCCCTTTCCCCCCTTCGATGCCGAATCGGCGGCGAAGAAAGTGCGAATGGCCGAGGATGCCTGGAACGGCCGTGACCCGGAACGGGTGGCGCTGGCCTACAGCCCGGACAGCGTCTGGCGCAATCGGGCCGAGTTTGTCCGCGGCCGCGAGGCCATCCAGCAGTTTCTGGCCCGTAAGTGGGCCAAGGAGCTCGACTACCGCCTGATCAAGGAACTCTGGGCCTTTCACGGCAATCGCATCGCCGTGCGTTTCGCCTACGAATGGCACGACGATTCCGGCCAGTGGTTCCGTGCCTACGGCAACGAAAACTGGGAGTTCGATGCCCAGGGGTTCATGCACACCCGCATCGCCAGCATCAACGACCTGCCCATCAAGGAAAGCGAGCGGAAGTACCACTGGCCGCTGGGTCGCCGCCCCGACGATCACCCGGGTCTGTCCGATCTGGGGCTCTGAGCCTGCGCGGCTGCTCGCCTTCAGCAGGGCTCCAGGCTCCAGCCCCCTGTGCCGTCGAGCCGCAGCACCCGGTCGTGGAAGGCCGTCAGGCTGGGCCGGTGCCCCACGCTGATCACCGCCATCCGGGCCTGGCGCAGCAGCCCGTAGAGGTGCGCTTCGCTGGCCAGGTCCAGGGCGCTGGTGGCCTCATCGAGCATCACGAAGGCCGGCCGTCGCAGCAGCAGCCGTGCGAAGCCCAGCCGCTGCTGCTCGCCGCCGGAGAGCACCTGCTCCCAGTCGGTTTCGGCCTCCAGATCGGGGTAGCGGCCCAGCAGCGGCTCCAGGCGCGCCTGGATCAGGGCCCGCCGCAGCTCCTCCTCCCCCACGGCACCCGCCCCGGGCGGCAGGGTGTACAGCAGCTGGTCGCGCAGGCTGCCGAGGGCCAGGTAGGGCTTCTGGGGCAGCACCATCCACTCCGCCGCCGCCGGGGCCGCCATCCGCCCGCCGGCGGCGGGCACCAGGCCGCAGAGCACCCGCAGCAGCGACGTCTTGCCGCAGCCGCTGGGCCCGCTGATCAGCAGCCGCTCCCCGGCGCCCAGCTGCAGATCCAGCTCCCGCACCAGCAGCCCGTCGCCCCCCGGGTTGGCCACGCTCAGCCCCTGCAGCCGCAGGGCCGGGCCCAAGGGTGTGGCCTGGGTGCCGACGGGCCGCTCGCCGGTGGCGGCGCGCAGGTCGCCGATGCGGTGCAGGCTGGCGAACAGGCCTGAGAAGTCGTCGGCCCGGTCCACCAGGAACGACAGGGCCGCCTGCACCTGGCCGAAGGCGATGCTGCCCACCGTCAGCTGCCCCAGGCTCACCTTGCCGCTGAAGTAGGCCCCGGACAGCACCAGGTAGGGCACGAACTGCATCAGGAAGCCGTAGAGACCACTGCCCTGGCCCACGAAGGCCCGCCAGCGGATCACCCGCTCCAGGTTCACCAGCACCCGGCCGAAGCGGCGCCCCAGGCCGTTGCGCTCCCAGGGCTCCCCCCGCAGGAAGGCGATGCTCTCGGCGTGGCGGCGCAGGTGCATCAGGGCGAAGCGGAAGTCGGCCTCCAGCGCCTGCTGGCGGAAGGTGAGCGAGGCCAGCCGCCGCACCAGCCGCAGGATCACCGCATTGCCCGCCACGGTGGCGATCACCAGGGTGAGCACCAGCGTGCCGCTGATGCCGAACAGCACCAGCACGTAGGCCGCCAGGGCCAGCAGCGAGGCGCAGAAGCCGAAGAACAGGCTGGTGGAGCTCACCACCGCCCGCTCCACGTCGTCGGCGATGCGCTGGTCGGGGTTGTCGATCGATCCGGTGGCCTCCAGCCGCAGGTAGGCGTGGTTTGCCAGGTAGGCCTCCGACAGCACGTTGGTGGTGCGATCCCGCCAGGCGAGCGAGAAGCGCTGCTGGCCGTAGGTGTTGAGGAACTGCACCGGCAGGGTCACCAGGTAGATCCCGATCAGGCCGGCGGCCGTGCCCCAGAACCGTGGGGCGCTGCGCACGTTGAGGGCCTCCATCACCGCCCCGTTGCCCTCGGTGAAGGCCACGTCCACCGCCGTGGCCAGCACCAGCAGGGCCAGCAGCAGCGTCAGCGCCAGCCAGCGGCGGCGCAGTCGCGCCGCCAGGCCCCGCACCAGCGCCAGCCAGGCCACCAGGGCCACGCCGGCCACCGCCAGGGCGACCGTGCCCTGGTGCTGGGTGTCGTAACTGTGCAGGGCATCGCGCAGGTAGGGGAAGGCCAGATCCAGCCGGGCCGGACCCAGCAGCGCGGCGAGCAGCTGGCAGGCGCTGCCGGTCAGCAGCACCGCCCCCCCCAGGGCCAGGGCCGCTGAGGCCGCCAGCAGGGCGGCGCCCCGTAGCAGCGCCCGGCGACCACGGCCACCCTCCGGGCCTCCCTCCGGGGCGGGTGGCAGCAGCACGTCGGCGGCGAGGGAGCGGAAGGCGCCCGGGAGCTGGGCGAAGCCCGCGTTCAAGGAGGAAGCCATCAGCGCCCCAGGTGCCGGTAGAACCATCCCTTGGCCGTTTCGGCGCTGGCCACGTAGGCGGCCAGGATCACCGCCAGCAGGGCCAGGAACACCGGCGGCAGGGGCACCAGGCCGAACAGCGCGCCCAGGGGCGTCCAGGGCAGCAGCAGGGTGAGGCCCACCACGGCCACCGTGGCCGCCACCAGCCAGCGGGAGGGCCGGCTGCGGAACAGGGGCCCGCGGGTGCGGATCACCAGCACGATCGAGGCGGCCGAGATCACCGACTCCAGGAACCAGCCGGTGCGGAACTGGGCCGCATCCGCCCTCAGCACCCAGAGCAGCACCGCGAAGGTGAGGTAGTCGAACACCGAGCTCACCAGCCCGAAGGTGACCATGAAGCGCCGGATGAAGGGCAGGCTCCAGCGGTGCGGCCGCTCGATCCAGTCGGGATCCACCCGGTCGGTGGCGATCGTCATCTCCGGCAGATCGGTCAGCAGGTTGGTGAGCAGGATCTGCTTCGGCAACAGCGGCAGGAACGGCAGCAGCAGGGAGGCGCCGGCCATCGAGAACATGTTGCCGAAGTTGGCGCTGGTGGCCATGAACACGTACTTGAGCGTGTTGGCGAAGGTGCGCCGGCCCTCGCGGATGCCCGCCAGCAGCACCGCCAGGTCGGGCTCGAGCAGCACGATGTCGGCCGCCTCCTTGGCCACGTCCACCGCCCCCTGCACCGAGAGGCCCACATCGGCGGCATGGAGCGCGGGAGCGTCGTTGATGCCGTCCCCCAGGTAACCCACCACATGGCCGGCGTTGCGCAGGGCATGGATCAGCCGCTCCTTCTGGTTCGGTTCGATCTCGGCGAACACATCCACCGCTTCGGCCCGCACCGGCAGGGCGGCGTCGCTGAGCTGCTGCAGCTGGATGCCGGTGAGCACCTCGGGGTTGCGCAGGCCCGCCTCCTGGCCCACCCGGGCCGCCACCAGGGCGTTGTCGCCGGTGATGATCTTGAGCCGCACCCCCAGCCGCTCCAGCTCGGCCACGGTGTCCCGCACCCCGGGGCGCAGGGGATCGCTCAGGCCCAGCAGACCCAGGAACGCCATCCCCGCCTCATCCTCTGGACGCACCCGGCGCGGCACCAGCGAGCCCTCAGGCGGCCATTGCCGCACGGCCACCGCCAGCACCCGGTACCCCTCGGCACTCCAGGCGCCATAGAGGCGGCGCAGTTCCGGCTCCACCGCCGCCAGCGGCAGCGTGGAGCCATCGGCGGCCTCCGCCCGGTCGCACACCTCCAGCACCTTGAGGAAGGCCCCCTTGGTGATCAGCACCGGCACGTCCCCCTGGCGGGCCAGCACGCTCAGGCGCTTGCGGACGAAGTCGAAGGGGAGCTCGTCGAGCTTGCGCCAGTCGTCCGGGACGCCGCCGCCGGCCTCCCGGATCGCCGCATCGATCGGGTTGCTGAAGCCCGTCTCGAAGCCGGCGTTCACCGCCGCGTGGCGCAGCACCGCCGGGTTGGGGCCGCCGTCGATGCCGCAGCTGCGCTGCACCCGGGCCGTGCCCTCGGTGAGCGTGCCGGTCTTGTCGGAGCAGAGGATCGCCATGCTGCCGAAGTTCTCGATCGACGAGAGCCGTTTGACGATCACCTGGCGGGCGGCCATCCGCCGCGCGCCCTGGGCCAGGTTCACGGAGATGATCGCCGGCAGCAGCTGTGGTGTGAGCCCGACGCCGAGGGCCAGGGCGAACAGGAAGGAATCCACCACCGGCCGCTGCAGGAACACGTTGACAGCGAAAATCGCGATCACCAGAGCCAGCGTCACCTCCAGCAGCAGGGCCCCGAAGCGGCGCACGCCCCGCTCGAAGTCCGTCTCGGGGCTGCGCTGGCGCAGCCGCTCGGCGATGGTCGCGAACTGGGTGGCGGCGCCGGTGCGCACCACCACCGCGGTGCCGCTGCCGCTGACCACGTGGGTGCCGAAGTACAGCACCCCGGTGCGCGCCGCCAGGGGGGCGTCGGCGGCCACGGCCACCGCGTGCTTGCTCACCGGAAAGCTCTCGCCGGTGAGGGCCGCCTCGTTGAGGCTCAGGTCCCGTTCCTCCAGCAGGCGGCAGTCGGCGGGGATCCCGGCCCCGGCCGAGAGCACCAGCAGGTCGCCCGGCACCACCTGGGCCACCGGCACGGGCTGCTCGCTGCCGTCGCGGCGCACCCGGGCGCTGGTCTGCACCGTGCGCAGCAGCTGCTCCATGGCGCCGGCGGCCCCGTGCTCCTGCCAGAACCCCAGCAGGCCGCTGATCAGCACGATCACCAGGATGATCAGCCCGTCGGTGGGCGAATCCAGCAGAAAGGAGAGCAGGGCCGCGCCGGAGAGGATCAGGATGATCGGGCTGGTGAACTGGCGCAGCAGCAGCCACAGCGCCCCACCCCGTGCCGGAGCGGCGAGGCTGTTGGGGCCGCCGCTGAGCAGGCGCCGGCCCGCTTCCGTGGAGCTCAGCCCGTTCGCCCCTGTGTCGAGCCTGGCCAGCAGCTCGGCGATCGGCTCGCTCCAGAAGGCGTCACCGCTGGCGGTGCCCGGCGGCTGGCCGGCGGCTGGACGGGACATCGGCGCAGGCCCGGATCTCCCCAGGCTGATCGATTCATGGGCCGGCCGCCGCAGCGGGGCGGGCGCGCCCGAAAGGGCATCGTTAGGCTCCGAGCAGAAAGTCGTGGCGCGGGATGGAGGAGAAACTCGTCTTCGTGAGTGTGGGCGCCACCGCCACGGCGGAGCAGGAATCCTTCGTGCGATCGATTGAAGATCGCCTGCGCAGTGAATCCCTGATCCCGAAAACGGTCGGCCGCAACACCTTCAGCGCCGATGCACCGCTGAAGGCCATCACCGAACTGATGGAGAAGTGTTCCGGCATCGTTGTGATTGCCCTGGAGCGCTCCTACTTCCCCTCCGGTCTCGAGAAGCGCGGCGGTCCGCGCCAGGGGAATCTGGCGGACACAAGGCTGCCGACGCCCTGGAATCACATCGAAGCGGCGATGGCCTACACCAAGCACTTGCCGCTGCTGGTGATCGTCGAAGCCGGACTCAAGGCGGAGGGATTGCTGGAGCAGGGTTACGACTGGTACGTGCAGACCCTTCCCCTGGCCGAGACGGCGCTGGGCTCCAACGAATTCAACGGCGTGCTCGCCGACTGGAAGGAGAAGGTGCTGGCGCTGGAGCCGGGGGTCGTGTCCCCGTCACCCTCGCCCTCGCCGCCACCGCTGAAGGGGCTGAACCCGGCCGAACTCTCCGTGCTCGAGCTGGTCGGTGCCCTCCGGCCGGTGCAGCTGTGGAGTGTGGCCATCGCCCTGGCCGGCCTGCTGGCGGGGGCCTTCAGCCTCGGTGCCCGCCTGGTTCCCCCCATGAAGGGCACGACCCCACCCGCCCAGGGCGTTCTGCTGCCAAAGCCTCAGGCCGGGGATACCTCCGGGCGCGGCTGAATGTCCGTGCCGAAGCTTTCCTCCTGGTACACCAGGCCGCAGTTCCGCCTGACCCAGTGGGGATTCGTGCCCCGTTCCGCCCCAAGGGAAGGGATGCGGTTGCCGTTCCAGGCATACCAGCGCAGCGGGAAGCCCGAGACATGGGTTCGCCCGGCCATGGCGTCGTGAATCATGCAATCCGGCATATAGAAACCGATCCGCTGGGTGGTCAGAAACTTCAGCAACTCCTGGCAGCCCTTCCGCGTGATGACGAAGGCATGCAGGCAATAGAGCGGCCCCTGCACCACATCGCCCAGCCAATGGGACGGCCAGGGCCAGTTGATCTGGCTCAGGCGTGTGAGTGTGCGGGAGCGATTCAACCGCCGGGCCGGATGCAGGCGCGGCAGGGAGTCGTACTGAATCTGGGAGCCTAGAAAGAGAAGATCGAAGTTGCGGGGCGTTGTGTTCAGGAAGGCCGGCGCCAGCTGGTGCCACGACCGGGAGAATCGGATGTCATCCTCGAAGATGCAGGCTCGGGGATAGCCCTGGTCGATGATGTGCTGCAGCAGCGTCAGTTGGGTCACGGCGCAGCCCTGGGCGCCGGGCAGGTGGAGAAAGTCTTCGCGCTCCGACAGCCGATCAATACCGAAACGCTTCAGCGCCTCCCTGACATTTCCCGTCGCCCCATCAAAGGCCGACCAACGACGCACATCCGTGAATCCTGCCCATTCCAGTTGGCTGCGGCTGCTCTCCCACCGATCCGGCCGGCGATCGAGATTGATCAGAAAGGCAGGCGTGCTCAGTAAGTCCTGCCAGGAGAGCTTGGCCATGCATCAATGCGGCGCGAAAGCAGGCACTGGATTCGGCACGCGGGAATGCTTCACGAAGCATCATGTTATCATCACCATCCGATTTCAGGCAGGCCATTGATGACCGCCCCCGTAAGGGTCAGCCCGGGCGGCTCGCCAACGTCTCCTCTCGTCACGGTCGTCGTGGTGTTCCGAGAGCGCCACAGCTTTGCCTCCTGCTCGCTGCGCTCGATCCTGGAGCACCGGGATTACCCCTTCGTCCTCCACTACCACGACAGCCAGTCCCCGCCCTCGGTGCGCCGGGAGCTGGAAGCGGCCGAGGCCCGCGGCGATCTGACCCTGTTCACGGCGGGTACCGGCACCCCCAACCAACTGCGCAACCAGGCGCTGCAGGTTGTCGAGACGAAGTATGTGTGCTTCATCGACAACGATGTGCTCGTCACCAGGGGCTGGATCGAGGCCCTGGTGGCCACGGCGGAGCGCACCGGAGCGGGCATCGTCTTCCCCCTCTACCTGATGGGTGAGCTGTCGGAGGATCGCATCCACATGGCCGGCGGCAAGAACCATCTTTCGGAGAACGATGGCGAGATCGAATACAACGAAGAACACCTCTTCGCCAACGCCTCAGGCTCCCGCATCGTTGGCTCCCTGCAGGGGGGTGACTCCGATTTCGGCGAGTTTCATTGCATGCTGCTCAGCATGAAGATGCTCCAGGAGGTGGGTCCCCTCGATGAGGCCTACCTCCAGGTGAATGAGCACATCGACATCGCCATGGTGGCCAGACAGGCGAACTACCGGGTCATCTTTGAGCCGAAGTCCGTTGTCAGCTACGTCTACGCCAACCCCAGATCCCCCTACTGGCTCTGCGACATCGAGCCCTTCCGCCGTCGCTGGAGCCATGAGCAGGCCGCCCGGGACGTGGCCTACCTCTCCAGCAAGTGGAAGCTGCGCTCCCTCCAGAGCATGACCTCCTTCCTCAACCGCCAGATCGGCAGCATGGAGCTGGTCCATCCCCGCACCCAGGGGCCTGGGCCGGCGGCGGCCGAGGCCGTGGACAATCACGCGTACCCCTACGTCCACTCCTTCCCTTTGCTGGTGCGGCAATGCCTGGCCCAGGGCCATTCCCGCAAGGAGATCACTGAGCTGAACCGGGTGTTCGACGTCGCCGCCGAGCTGCATGGCGGTTCCTTCCGGGGCTCGAAGAAAACCTTCCAGGAGCATGTCGTCCGGGTGGCCAGCGTCCTGGTCGTGCACGGCGCCCCCTTCGACCTGGTCAAGGCCTCCCTGCTCCACGCCGCCTACATGCCAAACACCAGCTCCGGCCGCCATCTGGCCCCCACCGAGCGGAACCGGGCCCTGCTGCGGGAACTGGTGGGTCGCAAGGTGGAGGTGATCGCCCATGCCTACGCCGCGGCCAGTGCCGCCGGCCCCGCCGATCGCCAGGGTCCCCCGCCGGTGATCGAGGAACTGCCGATCGTCAGCGCCCAGGCCAGCGTCGTGCGGATCGCCAACGACATCGAGGATCTCCTCGACCACGCCGCCCTGCTGGAGCGTAAGTCGCTCCAGCACTTCGCCCGGGTTCATGCCTCCCACGGGCCCGTCGCCGAGGCCTGCGGCTACCAGGCCATGGTGGCGGAGTTCGCCGAGCGCATCCGCCTGGCGGAGGTGGCCCTGGCGCCGGGCTCCCAGGACCCGGCGGCGGAGGCCTGGCTGATCGCGCTGGTGCGGGAGCGCTCCCCCTATCCCCTGCTGGCGTCCCATTCGCTGGCGACGCGGTCCCGCCGGCTGGCGGCCCGCCTCGTGCGCAAGCTCCCCAGACGGGGCGTTCCGCTGCCGCTGAAGATCGCGGCCAGAAAGGTCCTCAGCCCCTTCGGGCTGGTCTGACCCGATCCTGACGGGGCCCGCCGGATCAGGCGGGCCCCGCCCCCTGGCGCTCCAGCACGCCCACGCAGCGGCCGCACAGGGTGGGATGGTCCGGGTGCTGGCCGATGTCGCTCTCGTGGTGCCAGCAGCGTTCGCACTTGTGGCCCGCCGCCCGCGCGATCCGCACCCGCACCCCCTCCTCCTCGGTCTCCGCCAGCAGGGGCTCCGCCGGCGCAGGCCCACCGATCCGCAGGTCCGAGACCAGCAGCCAGTCGGCCAGGTTGTCCACCTCGGGGTGGGGGCTGGCCTCCACCAGGGCCAGGGCCTCCTGCAGTGGGGCTGCCTCAGCCGCCGTCTCCACCAGCTCCAGCTGCACCTGGGCCTCCAGGGAGGCGCCCAATTCCCCACGGCCGCGGCAACCCTCCAGCACCCGGTTCACCTGGGCGCGCAGTTCCAGGATCCGCTGCATCGGCGCCGCCAGCTCCGGCGCTGCCCAGCTGCCGGGCACCGTGGGCCAGCCCCGCTCGAACACCGAGGCCTCGGCCACCGGGTAGGGCAGGTTCTGCCAGATGTCCTCGGCCATGTGGCACAACACCGGCGCGATCAGCCCCGCCAGCCGCTCCACCACCAGGTGCAGCACCGTCTGGCAGCTGCGGCGGCGGAAATCGCCGGCCGCACTCACATAGAGGCGATCCTTGGCGATGTCGAGATAGACGTTGGACAGGTCCACCACGCAGAAGTTCTGCAGGGCCTGGAAGAAGCGGTAGAACTCAAAGCGCTCGAAATCGGCGCTCACCTCCTCGATCAGGCTGGCGGTGCGCTGCAGCATCCAGCGATCCAGCAGCGGGAGATCCGTGATCGGCACGGCATGCTCGGCCGGCACGAAATCATGCAGGTTGCCCAGCAGATAGCGGGCCGTGTTGCGCACCTTGCGGTACACGTCCGCCAGCTGTCTGAGGATGCCCGGCCCCAGGGGAACGTCGGCGGAGTAGTCCACCGAGCTCACCCACAGCCGCAGCACGTCGGCGCCGTAGGGCGGCTCCTGCTTCTCGTTCTTGCCCCCCTCCACCAGCACGAGCGGATCGACCACGTTGCCGAGGGACTTGCTCATCTTGCGGCCCTTCTCATCGAGGGTGAAGCCGTGGGTCAGCACCCGGCGGTAGGGGGCCGTCCCGTTCACCGCCACCGAGGTGAGCAGGCTGCTCTGGAACCAGCCGCGGTGCTGGTCGGAGCCCTCCAGATAGAGGTCGGCGGGGCAGCCCAGCCCGCGGCCCTCCAGCACGGCGGCCCAGGAGGAGCCCGAGTCGAACCAGACATCCATGGTGTCGGTGCCCTTGCGCCACAGCTCGGCCTGGTCGGCCCAGGCCGGCGGCAGCAGGCCGGCCTCGTCCCGCTCCCACCAGACATCGGCGCCGTGCTCGGCGATCAGCGCCTCGGCATGGGCCAGGGTGTCGGCGTTGAGCAGCACCTCACCGGTTTCGCGGTGATAGAAGACCGGGATCGGCACCCCCCAGGAGCGCTGGCGGGAGATGCACCAGTCGCCCCGGTCCCGCACCATCGCCTCGATGCGGTTGCGGCCGCTGGCGGGCAGCCACTCCACCGCCGCGATCGCCTCCAGGGCCTGGGCCCGGAAGCCGTCGACGGAGGCGAACCACTGTTCGGTGGCCCGGAAGATGGTCGGTTTCTTGGTGCGCCAGTCGTAGGGGTAGCGGTGCTCGTAGCGCTGCTCGGCCAGCAGCAGCCCGGCATCCCGCAGGGCGGTGATGATCGCCGGGTTGGCGTCCTTGAGCACGTTGAGCCCGGCGAAGGGGCCCGCCTCGGCGGTGAGGGTGCCGGCCTCGTCCACCGGGCAGAGCACCGGCAGGCCGTACTTGTTGCCGGTGTGGAAGTCATCGACCCCGTGGCCCGGTGCCGTGTGCACCAGGCCGGTGCCGGTTTCGGTGGTGATGTAGTCGCCGCCGATCACCACCGGGCTGGTGCGATCCAGCAGCGGATGGCGGTACAGGATCCCCTCCAGCTGGGCCCCCTTGAGGGTGAGCAGGGGTTCGAGCGGGCGCTCCAGGCTGGTCCGCAGCTGCTCCACCAGCTGGGAGGCCACCACCAGGTAGCGGGGGGTGCCGCCGTTGGTGGTGCCGTCGCGGCAGATGGCGTAGTCGAGCTGGCCATTCACCGACACCGCCAGGTTGGCCGGCAGGGTCCAGGGGGTGGTGGTCCAGATGGCCACGAACAGCTGCTCCCGGTGGGCCGCATCGGTGGGGCCGGCGATGCCCGCGGCCGCCAGCAGCCCGGCCACCGGTTCCGGCAGTTCCACCACCGGGAAGGCCACGTAGACGCTGGGGGAGGTGTGGCCGTCGGGGTACTCCAGCTCGGCTTCCGCCAGGGCGGTGCGGGAGCTGGGGCTCCAGTGCACCGGCTTCAGGCCCCGGTAGATGTGGCCCGCCAGCACCATCTTTCCGAAGACGCCGATCTGGGCGGCTTCGTAGGACTTCTGCAGGGTGAGGTAGGGCTCGTCCCAGTCGGCCCAGATGCCCCAGCGCCGGAAGCCGCTCTTCTGGGCTTCCACCTGCTCGAGGGCATAGGCGTGGGCCCGGCGCCGCAGGTCGATGGGGGTGAGCTGCCGCCGCTCCTCGCTGCCCAGGCCCTGCAGCACCTTCAGTTCGATCGGCAGGCCGTGGCAGTCCCAGCCCGGCACGAAGCGGGCCCGCCGCCCCTGCAGCAGGGCGTGCTTGTTGATGATGTCCTTGAGGATCTTGTTGAGGGCATGGCCCACGTGCAGGGCGCCGTTGGCGTACGGCGGACCGTCGTGGAGGGTGAAGGGGGCGCCCGGGTTGCCGCGGCTCAGCCGTCCGTAGAGATCGTGCTCCTTCCAGAAGGCCTGCAGTTCCGGCTCCCGCACCCGGGCGTTGGCCCGCATCGCAAAGGGCGTCTGCAGCAGGTTGAGCGTGTCCTTGTAGGACGCCGGGCTTGCCGTCACGTCGCCGGGGCGCGAGAAGGCTGGATTATCCCGCCTCGCCGAGACCCTCCCCGGCGGCAGCGGTCTCCGGCGGCCTGACGGGCTCCGGCATCTCCGGCACGGCCTGCTCCAGCAGGGCATCGATGGCCTCGAAGCTCTCCACCACCAGCGGCTCGTCGGCTTCGGCCACCTCCGGGGCCTCGGGGCGCACCCATTTCTTGGTGCTGGCGGGGCGGCTGGCGCGCCGCTCCGCCAGCCAGGCCCCCAGACCGCTGACCACGCCGCCGGCCAGCTGCAGCAGCCGCGCCAGGGAGGCGCCGAGCTGGCTCAGGCTGGTCTGCCAGCGCTCCCACGACCACAGCCGCTCGCGCTCCTCGTCCGTGAGCAGGCGCCAGCGGGCCTGGCCCACCTCCACCCCGAGGCGGCCGATCAGCAGGCCGCCGCAGAGCACCGCCAGCATCGGCGCACCCGTGAGCCGCTCGGCGCTGGTGACGAGCACCAGGCCCAGCAGCAGCACCACCGCCCCCCAGACCGAATCCCTCGCCCGGCTCAGCTCAGAGGCCAGCAGGGGCAGTAGCAGCAGAAGAAGCCCCAGCAGCAGGGCCAGGAGGCCTCCGAGGGTGGCAAGCATGGCCGGGGCGACGTCTGGGCCCATTCTGGGCGGTGACGCCCGGGGCGCCGATCCCGCCGGAAGGTGCCGGCCGACCTGTCTAGAGTCCAGCAGGCGCCCACCTGGCGGAATTGGTAGACGCGCTGGATTTAGGTTCCAGTGGCTCAGGTCGTGGGGGTTCAAGTCCCCCGGTGGGCATTCCCCCCTGATCGGCGGCGGTTGCGGGCACGTCCGCGACGCTGCATACGGTGGCGTCTTCGAGGACACACCTACGCTTCCCATCAACGGAACCGCCTACATGAAGAGCCCTCTCCGCCAGCTCACGGCGCTGCTCCTGGGTGCGGGGTCCGTGCTGGCGGCGGCGCCTCCGGCCCAGGCTCTCCAGGAAATCCAGCTCAGCCTGCCCCTGCTCGAGACGGCGTTCACCATCCAGCTCAGGGAACTGAGGGATCAGCGCAGCCTGCTCTCCGGCGACAGTGACCTCGCCGAGCTGGATCGGGCCACCAACGGCGCCATCGGCCGCCGGCTGGTGGAGGCCTTCCAGACGCCCCTGCCCCTGCCGGTCAAGGCCTTCGCCGAGCAGTCGGTGGGTTCGCCCCTGGTCAACCAGGTGCTGCTGCTGATCTCGTCGGTGGTGCTGGTCGAGGGGGTGCGCCAGCCGCTGGACTCCAGCCAGCTGGCGACCTCCCTGGCGACCAGCCAGGCCAAGGGCAGCCTGAACCTGCTGGAGGTGCTCGAGGCCCTGCCCGGCAAGAGCGCCTCGGTGGATCTCCAGCGGGTGGTCTTCGCCATCGATCGACTCACCAACCAGCAACGCCTGGGCAACGACCTGGTGACCTCCCTGCCCGCCGCCGGGATCAACCAGGCCCTCAGCCAGCCCGGTCCGCTGGCGGTGAAACGTCAGGAGCTGGCGATCCCCGTCGCCCACCGCCCCAAGCCCCTGCAGGTCGTCACGATCCAGCCGGAAACCGGCGCCAACGGCCGCTTGGTGCTGATCTCCCATGGCCTCTGGGACGACCCGGAAAGCTTTGAGGGCTGGGGCAAGCACCTGGCCAGCCATGGCTACACGGTGCTGCTGCCCCGCCACCCCGGCAGCGACAAGTCCCAGCAGCAGGCCATGCTCTCCGGCGAGGTGCCGCCCCCCAAGCCGGAGGACCTGAAGCTGCGGCCCATGGACATGACCGCGGTGATCGATGCGGCCGCCGCGGGCCGCCTGGGGCTGCCGGCCGGTCTGCGCACCGATGCCGTCGTGGCCATGGGGCAGTCCTACGGCGCCACCACGGTGCTGCAGCTGGCCGGGGCCCGGCCCAGCGCCGCCCTGCTCAAGCGCTTCTGCAACGACGTCACCAATCCGGCCCGCAACGTCAGCTGGGTGCTGCAGTGCAGTTTCCTCACCTCCGCCGACCAGGCCGGCCTTGCTGATCCACGGGTGAAGGCGGTGGTGGCGGTCAGCCCGCCGATGTCGCTGCTCTTCGACCAGGGTTCCGCCCGCACCATGAACGCCCGGGCACTCGTGGTCAGCGGCAGCCGTGACTGGGTGGTGCCCTCGGGGCCCGAGGCCCTCAGGCCCATGGCGATGGAGGCGCGCAACGTCGGCGGCGGCCACCGGCTGGTGCTGGCCAAGGATGGCGACCACTTCAACCTGCGCTCGTCCTATGCGGGGGGCGGCGGTGCCCTTCGGGGGTTGCTTCTGGCCTGGACCGACGGTGCCTTTGCCGCCGGTGCCGCCGCGGCCCCGGGCCCGGACGCGCCCTCGCTCCTACCCCCCGACGGCTGGGGCGACACCGAGTTCCCCCTGGTGGATGTCACCGCCAACCTGCGCACCCTGCCGGTCGCTGCCAACCAGCCGTGACGGCTCCGGCCCGGCCCCTGTCGCGCCACCGGGGCAGGTTCCGTAATCTGGGTCCTCCCTCGGGAATCCGGACCTGGCCCAGGCCATGAAAGACACGCTGGCACCCACGTCCGCCCCGGTTGCCGCGACCACGCCCGTGCCGCGACTCCGTGTCCCCAGGGAGTACCTGGATCCCCCCGCCGCCTGGAACCCCACGGTGGGCCTGTTCCTGGCGGGCTACGCCCTGGCGGGCCTGACGATCTGGGGCTGGTTCGTGGGTGGCTGGCCCCTGCCGCCCCTGCTGGCCCTGGGCTTCCTGGCCCTGCACCTGGAGGGCACCGTGATCCACGACGCCTGCCACAACGCCGCCCATCCCAACCGCATCTGGAACGCGGTGATGGGCCATGGGGCCGCCCTGCTGCTGGGCTTCAGCTTCCCGGTGTTCACCCGGGTGCATCTGCAGCATCACGCCCACGTCAACGATCCCAAGCACGATCCCGACCACATCGTCAGCACCTTCGGGCCCCTGTGGCTGATCGCGCCGCGGTTCTTCTATCACGAAGTCTTCTTCTTCCGCCATCGCCTCTGGCGCCACAACGAGCTGTTCGAATGGGTGCTGGCCCGCACCATCTTCGTGCTGATCGTGGTGGCGGCCGCCCAGCACAACTTCCTGCCGTTCGTCTTCAACTGCTGGTTCGCCCCGGCCCTGATGGTGGGTGTCACCCTCGGTCTGTTCTTCGACTACCTGCCGCACCGGCCCTTCCAGTCCCGCAACCGCTGGCATAACGCCCGCGTCTATCCGAGCAGGCTGATGAACTGGCTGATCATGGGCCAGAACTATCACCTGATTCACCACCTCTGGCCGTCGATTCCCTGGTTCGAATACCAGCCGGCGTATCACGCCACCAAGCCGATTCTCGATGCCAAGGGTTCACCCCAGCGGCTGGGATTGTTCGAGAGCCGCACCGACAGCCTCAACTTCCTCTACGACATCTTCCTGGGGGTGCGCTCCCACAAGAAACGCCGCAGCCGTCTGAGGCCCCTGGCCCGGCTGATGCCCACCCGCCATGCCCGCCGGCGGGTGCTCGAACTGCTGCACCGCACCGCCATCGCGCCGGTGCGCTGAGCGCCCGGGGCCCGGAGCCCTGCTTCAGTCGCCCAGGATCCTGGGCACGCGGAAGAAATCTCCTTCCCGCTGGGGAGCCAGCGAGAGCAGTTCTTCGCGCACCGGGGTGGGGTCCACCGCGTCGGGCCGGGTCACGTTGACCACCTCCACCGCCCGGGTGGTCGGCGGCACCCCTTCGGTGTCCACCTGCTCGAGGTGGGCCACGTAATCCAGGATCCGCTCCAGCTGAACGGTGTAGGTGGCGATCTGCTCCTCCGGCAGGGCCAGGCGGGCCAGCTGGGCCACCTTGCGCACATCGTCGGCGGTGATCCGCTCCATCGTCGCGCTCGTCATCGTCGTCCAAACCTAGCCGCGGCTGTCGCCGCCTCAGCCGGCTTCCCCTTCCGGCCCCAGGAAGTCGGCCAGGTCGTCGGCCAGGGCCGCCGCCGCCAGCTCCAGGAAACGGGCGCCATGCTCGGCGCTGGCCAGGAACGGGTCCGAGCCCATGCGGCCGTCGGGATGGCGGCGGCGGAAGTCCTCGGGGCCATGGATCGGTCCGGCGGGGGCCGCCTCCGGCAGGGCCCGTTGCTTGGCGCCCAGGCTGGGCTCCAGGTGCAGGGTGAGGGCGATCTCGCTGGGGGTGGCGTGGTGCCCCTCCCGGTCGCCGTAGCGGTCGCGGGCTTCGCGCATCACCGGGCCCGCGGTGAACCAGTTGGCCAGACGGCAGCGCAGCTGCTCGGCGCCCGGCAGCCCCCGCGCCGCGGCCGTGCCGTAGGCCTGGGCGAAGGCGGCCCGGGCGGTGGCGATGTTGCCGCCGTGGCCGTTGATCACGTAGATGCGTTCGAAGCCGTGGCGGGCCAGCGAGAGCACCACGTCATGGAGCACGGCCAGCAGGGTGGAGGGCTGCAGGCTGATGGTGCCGGCGAAGCCCAGATGGTGCTCGGCCATGCCGAAGGCCTGGGCGGGGGTCACCAGCACCCCGGTGCGGCGACCCACCTCCAGGGCCACGGCCTCGGCCGTGAGGGCGTCGGTACCGATGGCGCCGGTGGGCCCGTGCTGCTCGGTGGACCCCAGCGGCACGATCACCCCCCGGCAGCGGCTCAGGTAGTCCTCCACCTCGGGCCAGCTGCGCAGCTGCAGCCGGATCGCCTCGGTGCTGGCGACGGGGCCCGGAACGGTGCTGGGGCCTGGGGCAGTGCTGGGCATCGATCGGGTCATGGTGAACATGGCGACAGGCGCCGTGCTGCCTAGGATCGACCCTATCCGCGGCGTCACGATGCTGCATCGCAAGCTCGACCGATTTCGCCTGGAGCAGCGACCGGTCTGGGTCTACCTGCTGGACCAGCAGCGCTGGATCGAGCGGGCCCTGGTGGTGGAGATTGAGGGCGATCTGGTCACCCTCCGCTACGACGACGAGGATGGCGACGAGCGCCACAGCTGGGAGGAGAGCGTCCGGCTAGCCTCGATCGGGGCGGTCAGCACCCGGCTGGCCTCGGTGAGCCGCTCCGCCGATGCCGACGACCTGCCCACCACCGGCGACTGCCCCGAGGCCGAACGGCTGGGGAGTTCCTGATCCCTGGCTCGATGGCCGGCGGCCGCCTTGTCTGCCTCAGTGGGCGGTGCCGTTGCCGTCGTAGTCGTCGGTGTCGTAGTAGCCGCCCTTGGTGCCGAAGAACAGGGTGGTCAGCACGAACAGGCCGCTGACGGCCAGCAGGACGGTGCCGAGGTTGAAGCTGGCGGTTTCCATGGTTGATCCCTTGATCGGCGAGCCCCTGGCGACGCAGGGCTGCCACCACTGTGGCCCCGCTTGTCCCCTGCGGTGCGCACGGGGTGACCACGGTTCGCTTCCCCGCACCATTTCGCTTCCCGGCACCATTCCCCGGCGGTTCCGCCCGTGAACGCTGCAGAAGCTGCCTCCCTCCCCCCGACCTTCTTCGCCCGCCCTGCCGAGCTGGTGGCCCCGGAGCTGATCGGTTGCCTGCTCTTGCGGCGCCAGCCGTCGGGCGCCCTGCTCTGGGGCGTGATCGTCGAAACCGAGGCCTACTGCCAGAGCGAGCCGGCCTGCCACGGCCACCGCCGCCGCTCGGCCAGCAACGACACCCTCTTCGGGGAGCCCGGCCGCTTCTACGTGTACCTGACCTACGGCGTGCACCACTGCGTCAACGTGGTCACCGGCCGGCGGGACTGGGCCAACGGGGTGCTGCTGCGGGCGGCGGCCCTGCCGGGGGCACCGGAGCGGGCGGTGGCCGGCCCCGGCCTGCTGGCCCGCTGCTTCGCCATCGACCGCCGCCAGGACGGCCTGATCGCCATGCCGGAGTCGGGTCTGTGGCTGGCCCCGCGGCCGCCCGGGCTGGGGACGCTGCTGGAGGGTCCGGGGCCGCAGGGAGAAGCGCCGCTGCTGCAGACCCAGCGCATCGGCGTCTCCCAGGGACAGGAGCTGCCCTGGCGCTGGTACATGCGCGCCAGCCGCAGCGTCAGTCGGCGGGCCCGCGGCGATCGGACGCCCCGCCAGGATGGTCTCGCCGCCCTCCTGGCCTCTACGGTTGGGGCGTTCGACGGGAGCAGGACGCCTTGAGCGGCTGGAGTCACCGCCACGTGCTCGACCTGGCGTCCTTCTCGGTCGACGACTTCGCCACCGTTCTCGAACTGGCCCAGCGCTTCCGGGCCCTGCCGGTGGCCGGGGCGCGCCGCCTGCCCGCCCTCCAGGGCCGGCTGATGACCAGCCTGTTCTTCGAACCCAGCACCCGTACGCGCACGAGCTTCGAGCTGGCCGCTAAACGGCTCTCGGCGGAGGTGCAGAGCTTCTCGCCGTCGTCGAGCTCCCTGAGCAAGGGGGAGAGCCTGCTGGACACCGCCCGCACCTACGTGGCGATGGGCGCCAACATCCTGGTCGTGCGCCACCGCTGCGCCGGGGTGCCCCACAGCCTCGCCCGGGACCTCGACCGCTGCGGCGAACGGGTGTCCGTGCTGAGCGCCGGTGATGGCCTGCACAGCCACCCCAGCCAGGGTCTGCTCGACCTGTTCACCCTGGCGCGCCACTTCGAACCCGAAGCCCCCTCCCCCGCCAGCCTGCGGGGCCGCCGCATCGTCATCGTCGGTGACGTGCTCCATTCCCGGGTGGCCCGCTCCAACCTCTGGGCCCTCACCGCGTGCGGCGCCGACGTGGTGCTCTGCGGGCCGGCCACCCTGCTGCCCGATTGTTTCGCCGACTTCGTGCTGGCCCCGCCGCCGGGCCAGGGGGCCGATCCGGTGGCGGCCCGGGGCCGGGTGCGGGTCGAGCGGCGCCTGGAGGAGGCCCTGCCCGGGGCGGACGCCGTCATGACCCTGCGCCTGCAGAAGGAGCGGATGCAGCAGCACCTGCTCACCAGCCTGGACACCTACCACCGCCAGTACGGCCTCAGCCACCGGCGCCTGGCCCTCTGTGGCGACGCCGTGCCGGTGCTGCACCCGGGCCCGGTGAACCGGGGGGTGGAGATCGCCGGCGAGCTGCTCGACGATCCTGGCCGCAGCCTGGTGGAGGAGCAGGTCCGCAACGGCATCCCGATCCGGATGGCCCTGCTCTACCTGCTCGCCGCCGTCTGAGGGCTCAGCCGGCCCCTCAGAGCAGCTTGAAGCCATCCATCAGCAGGCCGTAGAGCAGGCCCATGCGGGCCATGTCCAGCACCTGCAGCCGCAGCTTCAGCGGCTGGGCCAGCAGCCGGCGCCGCAGCCGGGCCGCCACCTCAATGGCCAGCACGCAGACCAGGGCGCCGAGAGGATCGAACAGGGACAGGGCGCCGGTGATCGAGCCGACGCTGCCGCCGATCACGAACCCGCCCAGCAGCACGATCAGCAGCAGGGAAAGGCGGCGCCAGGGGTTCTGCGCCCAGGCCTCCAGCAGGTTGCCGGACTGGGTGATCCGCTGCTGGAATCGGGTCTGCTGGAATCGGGGAGGCAACGGTTCGAACCTGCCGCTGGCTGGAAAGGGGAGCAGGGGGCTTACCACCCAAGGGTGGAAAGCCGCTGGCGGTGATCCCCATCACCCGGCCCAATCCCTGCGATCTCTTGTCTACACCATCTCTGGCGTCTTGACAGCATTTTCCCCCCACCGATAGGGGATGCCAATAAAAAAGCCCGAGGCCGAGGCCCGGGCGGGGTGATGGGGACGACACCAGCAAACCAATCTCCGGCGGGTCGGGCAAGGGGGGGCAGCCGCTGACCGGAGCGTCCCTGCGGGGGCTTGACGGGTGGCGTGGTCGTTCTCATACGTCCCGATTCAGCCGTCCCCGTCCTTCTTGCGGGAGCCCTTGCCTTCCAGCAGCTCCAGCAGGGCCTCCATCTGGGCCATCACACCCCGCACCTCACCGGCCTCCGGCAGCAGGCCGTCCTCCATGACGCCCTGGTGCATCTCCCGCAGCTCCTGGCGGATGTAGCGCAGATGACTGACAACCTGTTCGCGCTTGGACTGCGACATTGAGCGGGCCCCTGATCAACCCCCTCTTTTACCCCATCGCCGATTCACTTCCTCCCGAACCGCTCCTTGGCCTGCTGGTAAAAGGCCAGATCCACCCCGTCCAGACCGGCTTCGCGGGCCAGGGATTCGATCTTGCGCCGGATGATCGGCCGCACCAGGAACGGGATCTCCTTGAGGCTGGTTTCCGCGTCGCTGCTCCAGTTCATCAGCAGGGGATCGGGACGGGGCGGGACGGGGCCGGGAGCCGCTGGGACAGCCTGAGGGACGTCGGCAGGCCCGGCCGCGGAGAATGGTGGATGGAGAATAGGGGACTCGAACCCCTGACCTCTGCGGTGCGATCGCAGCGCTCTACCAGCTGAGCTAATTCCCCTTCGATCGCCATTATCACCATCCCGTCCCCCTTCCCGGCCGCCCCCTTGGTTGATTCCAGCCTGTCCATCACCCCCGAGCAGCTCGCGGCCTTCGACGACGCCTCCATCGCCGAGCTCGCCCGGCGTCTCGAGGAGGACGACTACCCCACGCCGTTCGCGGGCCTGGCCGACTGGCACCTGCTGCGGGCCCTGGCCATCCACCGCCCCGACCTGATCCGGCCCTACGTCCACCTGGTGGATCAGGAACCCTTCGATGAGGAGTGAGGAGGACGCCCTTGCGGGACGACGCGTGCTGGTGCTGATCAGCGGCAGCATCGCCGCCGTCAAGCTCCCCCAGCTCGTCAGTGCCCTGGTGCAGCGCGGTGCCCTGGTGCGCTGTGTGCTCAGCCCCGGCGCCGAGCGGCTGGTGAGTGCGGTGGCCCTGGCCAGCCTCAGCCGCGCCCCCTGCCACATCGAGGCCGACCAGTGGAGCCATCAGGAATCCAGGCCCCTGCACATCGCCCTGGCCGAGTGGGCCGAGGTGGTGCTGCTGGCCCCCCTCAGCGCCACCAGCCTGGCCCGCTGGGTGCACGGGATGGCCGACACCCTGCTGGCCAGCATCCTGATCGCCTGCGAGGCCCCCGTGGTGGCCGCCCCGGCCATGAACAGCGCCATGTGGGCCGCCCCGGCGGTGCGCCGCAACTGGCGGGAGCTGCAGGGCTGGGAGATGGTGCTGCCCCTGGAGCCCGGCAGCGGCCTGCTGGCCTGCGACCGGGTGGGTGACGGGCGCATGGCGGATCCGGCGCTGCTGCTGCTGGCCCTCGAATCCGTGCTGGTGGCCGGCTGCCGCCGCGACTGGGCCGGCCGCCGCCTGCTGGTCAGTGCCGGCCCCACCCGGGAGGCCCTTGATCCGGCCCGCTGCCTCACCAACCCCAGCACCGGGCGCATGGGGGTGCTTCTGGCCCAGGCCGCCCGCCTGCGCGGCGCCAGCGTCGACCTCGTCCACGGCCCGCTGGCGGTCGATCCGGCCTGGCTGGAGGGCCTCCAGTGCCACCCCGTCGTCACCGCGGCGGAGATGGAGGCGGCGCTGCTGCGGCTTCAGGACGGCGCCGATGCCATCGCCATGGCCGCCGCCGTCGCCGACCACCGCCGCCGCAGCCCCGAGCACCGCAAGCTCCCCAAGGAGGCCCTGCAGGCCTCCCTCACCGCTGGCTGGGAGCCGGTGCCCGATCTGCTGGCGGCCCTGGTGCGGCGCCGGCCTCCGGCCCAGGCGATCCTCGGGTTCGCCGCCCAGAGCGGTGAGGTTCTCCAGGAGGCCCGGGCCAAGTTCGCCCGCAAGGGGTGCGATCTGCTCTTCGCCAACCCCATCGACCGGCCCGGTGCAGGGTTCGGGGCGGCCGGCAACGAAGGCTGGCTGCTGGGTCCCGGGGGGCGGGAAAGCCAGGTGGGCCCCACCGGCAAGCTGGCCCTGGCCCACCGCCTGCTCTCGACGCTCGCGGAAGCGGCGGCGCTCAGGTCTCCGGATCGGGCGCCAGCAGATCCATGAACGTGCGCAGCTGCAGCCGGGGGATATAGGGCCAGCCGCCGCTGCCTTCCATCTCGGAGAGCAGGGTGAACAGGCCGTTGCGGTCGCTGGGAAGGCTGCTGCGGAAGGGGCCGTCCTGGATCCTGCGGTGCAGGTGCTCGATGCGGCGCAGCAGATCGAGCAGGGCCTCGGGTTGCTCGGCGCGCTGCTCGGCGATCCGCAACAGGGTGTCGAGGGCCCGCTGGAGTTCGGGGTCAGCGGCCGGGTCGAAGGCTGGCTCGGTCGCGGGGGCGGACGTCGGAGGGGCCGGAGCCGTCGCGGCGGGTCCCGGAGACGGCGGCGCGAAGGGCGTGGAGTCGTCGATCGGGTGGGTGTGGCTCAGGGACATCTCCCTCTCATACAGGTTGTTGAGAGCCCATGCAAGCCACCTGGAATGGGCGTTTTGCACCGGTAGGATCCCGGCCAGCCCAGTCCCCGTTCCGTCTCTGCGGCTTCTCCCCATGCGTTTCCGTCCCCTGCTGGCCCTCGTGCTGGCTCTGTGCCTGACCCTGGTGTCCGCATGCAGCGGCGGGGCCAAGGCCGTTGATCGGGCCAATCTCACCTACGAAGACATCCACAACACCGGTCTGGCGAACGACTGCCCGACCCTGCCCGACTCCGCCCGCGGCACGATCACCCTGGATCCCTCGGCGACCTACCAGCTCAAGGAGATCTGCATGCACCCCTCCGAGGTTTTCGTGAAGGGTGAGCCCGCCAACAAGCGCCAGGAAGCCCAGTTCGTCGCCGGCAAGATCCTCACCCGGTACACCTCCAGCCTCGATCAGGTCTACGGCGACCTCAAGGTCAGCGGTGACCAGCTCAGCTTCAAGGAGCTGGGTGGCATCGACTTCCAGCCGATCACCGTGCTGATGCCCGGTGGTGAGGAAGTGCCCTTCATGTTCTCCAGCAAGGAGCTCAAGGCCTCTGCCGCCGGCACCTCCTTCTCCACCAGCACCGACCTCAAGGGCGAGTACCGCGCCCCCAGCTACCGCACCAGCAACTTCCTCGATCCCAAGGGCCGGGGCCTGACCACCGGCTACAGCAGCGCCGTGGGTCTGGTGCCCGCGGGTGATGAGTTCGCCGGTGAAACCGTCAAGCGCTACGTGGATGGCTCCGGCACCATGGACCTCTCGATCACCAAGGTCGATCCCAGCACCGGCGAATTCGCCGGGGTGTTCACCGCCATCCAGCCCTCGGACACCGACATGGGCACCAAGGCCGTCGTCGACGTCAAGATCACCGGCGAGCTCTACGGCCGTCTCGAGCAGGTCTGAGGAGCGGGCCGGGTTCGGTCCCGGCTCCGCTCTCGACAAGCCGTTGATCCCAGGGGCCTGCGGGCCCCTTTTTCATGGCAGAAGGATGGTCTGGGAGGATGGTTCATCCCTTGTGCAGCCCCGGCCCGTCACCATGACGCTCGCCAACACCGCCGCCCGCTCCGATCTGATTGCCCCCCACGGCGGCAGCCTCGTCGATCTGATGGTGCCGCCCGACCAGCAGGAGGCTGCGCGCGCTTCGGTGGACAAGGTGCTGGAGTGCAGTCACCGCAACGCCTGCGACGTGGAGCTGCTGATCGTGGGCGGTTTCTCGCCCCTGCGCGGCTTCATGCACCAGGAGGACTACGACGCGGTGGTGGCGGGCCACCGCACCACCAGCGGTCTGCTGTTCGGGCTGCCGATCATCTTCGACACCGACGACGCCTCCGTCGCCGTGGGCCAGCGGCTGCTGCTCACCTACCAGGGCCAGGACCTGGCCGTGCTCACCGTGGAGAGCCGCTGGGAGCCCGACAAGGTGGTTGAGGCCAAGGGTTGCTACGGCACCACCTCCCTGGAGCACCCGGCGGTGCGCATGATCGCCACCGAGCGCGGCCGCTACTACCTGGGCGGGCGCCTCCAGGGTCTGGCCCTGCCGCAGCGGGTGTTCCCCTGCAGCACCCCGGTGGAGGTGCGCGCCACCCTGCCGGCGGGTCAGGACGTGGTGGCCTTCCAGTGCCGCAACCCCATCCACCGGGCCCACTATGAGCTGTTCACCCGCGCCCTTGAGGCCCCCAACGTGAGCAAGGGGGCAGTGGTGCTGGTGCACCCCACCTGCGGACCGACCCAGGAGGACGACATCGCCGGAGAGGTGCGCTTCGCCACCTACGAACGGCTGGCCGCCGAGGTGGACAACCCCCGCATCCGCTGGGCCTACCTGCCCTACGCCATGCACATGGCCGGCCCCCGGGAGGCCCTGCAGCACATGATCATCCGCAAGAACTACGGCTGCACCCACTTCATCATTGGCCGCGACATGGCCGGCTGCAAATCGTCCCTCAGCGGCGAGGACTTCTACGGGCCCTACGAGGCCCAGGACTTCGCCCGTGACCAGGCCACCGAACTGGGCATGGAGACGGTCCCCTCCCTCAACCTCGTCTACACCGAGGAGGAGGGCTACGTCACCGCCGAGCACGCCCAGGCCCGGGGGCTGCACATCCGCAAGCTGAGCGGCACCCAGTTCCGCCAGATGCTGCGCGGCGGGGAGGAGATCCCGGAATGGTTCGCCTTCCGTAGCGTGGTGGAGGTGCTCAGGGCCGCAGCCTGAGCCCCGTCCGACCGCGGACGCCGATTAACATTCTGTTACTTTCATTCTCACACAGGAGACAGGGTCGTGAAGAAACGCTGGCGCAACGCGGGGCTCTACGTGCTCCTGGTGATCGTGATGATCGCCGTGGGCACCGCCTTCCTGGAGCGGCCCGATCCGGCCCGCGCCCCCCGCACCCTGCGCTACAGCGACTTCGTCGAGGCCGTCCAGGCCAACGAGATCTCCCGGGTGCTGATCTCCCCCGACCGCGGCACCGCCCAGGTGGTGGAGAACGACGGCCAGCGCGCCGTGGTGAACCTCGCCCCCGACAAGGACCTGCTCAAGCTGCTCACCGACCACAACGTCGACATCGCCGTGCAGCCCAACCGGGAGCCGGCGGCGTGGCAGCAGGCGATCGGCAGCCTGATCTTCCCGCTGCTCCTGCTCGGCGGCCTGTTCTTCCTGTTGCGGCGCGCCCAGGGCGGCGGCGGCAACCCGGCCATGAACTTCGGCAAGAGCAAGGCCCGGGTCCAGATGGAACCCCAGACCCAGGTCACCTTCGGGGACGTGGCCGGCATCGAGGGCGCCAAGCTCGAGCTCACTGAGGTGGTCGACTTCCTCAAGAACCCCGATCGCTTCACCGCCGTCGGCGCCAAGATCCCCAAGGGCGTGCTGCTGGTGGGCCCTCCGGGCACCGGCAAGACCCTGCTGGCCAAGGCCGTGGCCGGTGAGGCCGGCGTGCCGTTCTTCTCGATCTCCGGTTCGGAGTTCGTCGAGATGTTCGTGGGCGTCGGCGCCAGCCGGGTCCGCGACCTGTTCGAGCAGGCGAAGAAGAACGCCCCCTGCATCGTCTTCATCGATGAGATCGACGCCGTGGGTCGCCAGCGCGGCGCCGGGCTCGGCGGCGGCAACGACGAGCGGGAGCAGACCCTCAACCAGCTGCTCACCGAGATGGACGGCTTCGAGGGCAACACCGGCATCATCATCGTGGCCGCCACCAACCGCCCCGACGTGCTCGATTCGGCCCTGATGCGGCCGGGCCGCTTCGATCGCCAGGTGGTGGTCGACCGTCCCGACTACGCCGGCCGTCTCCAGATCCTGGGTGTCCATGCCCGCGGCAAGACCCTCGCCAAGGACGTCGACCTCGACAAGGTGGCCCGCCGCACCCCCGGCTTCACCGGTGCCGACCTGGCCAACCTGCTCAACGAGGCGGCCATCCTTGCCGCCCGGCGCCAGCTGGCCGAGGTGTCGATGGATGAGGTCAACGACGCGATCGAGCGCGTCATGGCCGGCCCGGAGAAGAAGGACCGGGTGATGAGCGAGCGCCGCAAGCGTCTGGTGGCCTACCACGAGTCCGGCCACGCCCTGGTGGGCGCCCTGATGCCCGATTACGACCCCGTCCAGAAGATCAGCATCATTCCCCGCGGCCAGGCCGGCGGCCTCACCTTCTTCACCCCCAGTGAGGAGCGCATGGAGTCGGGCCTCTACTCCCGCTCCTACCTCCAGAACCAGATGGCCGTCGCCCTCGGTGGCCGGGTTGCCGAGGAGATCGTCTACGGCGAGGACGAAGTCACCACCGGGGCCTCCAACGACCTGCAGCAGGTGGCCCGCGTCGCCCGCCAGATGGTCACCCGCTTCGGCATGAGCGACCGCCTCGGCCCTGTCGCCCTGGGCCGCGCCCAGGGGGGCATGTTCCTCGGCCGCGACATCGCCGCCGAGCGTGACTTCTCCGAGGACACCGCCGCCGCCATCGATGAAGAGGTTTCCCAGCTGGTGGCCGACGCCTACCGCCGCGCCACCGAGGTGCTCCTGGCCAACCGGGCCGTGCTCGATGAGCTCGCCGAGCTCCTGGTCGAGAAGGAGACCGTCGATGCCGAGGAGCTCCAGGAGCTGCTCATCTCCCGCGATGTGACGGTGGCCGCCTACGTCTAGGCCCCCCTCCGAGTCCCTGATCCAGTCCCTGCACCACCAGCCCCTGCTGGTGGTGCTTCGCGCTGAGCAGCCAGCGCTCCTGGCCCCCCAGCTGCGCCAGCTGGCCGACCTGGGGGTGCGCCATGTGGAGATCGCCTCGGGGTCCTGGTCGGGCTGGATCCCCGACTGCCGGCGCCTGATCGAAGCGTTCCCCGATCTGCGTCTGGGGGCGGCCTCGATCTGCACCCCCGCGGCCCTCGCCGCCGCGCTGGAGGCGGGCTTCTCCTATGGCGTGTCCCCTGTCCTGGATGCGGAGCTGCTGGAGACGGCGGCGATGGCCCGCTTCGCCCTGGTCCCCGGGGTGATGACGCCCACGGAGGTGAACCGGGCCCGGTCCCTGGGCTGCCCGATCGTCAAGCTGTTCCCCGCCGCCAGCGTCGGTATCGGTTACTGGCGGCGCCTGCGGGATCCCCTCGGCCTGCCTCTCCCCTTCTGCATCGCCGCCGGCGGTCTGCAGCCGGGCGATGTGCGTCCCTGGCTGGAGGCCGGGGTCGATGCCGTCGCCCTGGGCTCGTCGCTGGTGGACCAGGGGCCGGAGCCCCTGCGCCTTGTGCTGGAGGCACTGCAGCAGCGGCCCTGAGCGGGCGGATCACCAGAGGCTGCACTGGCCCTGCTGGCGCAGCAGGTGATCGGCCAGCACCAGGGCCACCATCGCCTCCACCATCGGCACGGCCCGGGGCAGGACGCAGGGGTCGTGGCGTCCCTTCGCCGCCAGGGTGGTGGCGGCGCCGCTGGCATCGATGGTCTGCTGCTCCTTGCGGATCGTGGCTGTGGGTTTGAAGGCCACCCGCAGCTGGATCTCCTCCCCGTTGCTGATGCCCCCCTGGATGCCCCCCGAGTTGTTGGTGGCGGTCCGCAGGCGGCCGTCGTCGCTGGGCAGGAAGGCGTCGTTGTGCTCGCTGCCGCGCAGCAGGGTGCCGCCGAAGCCGGAGCCGATCTCGAAGCCCTTGGTGGCCGGCAGCGACATCACCGCCTTGGCCAGATCCGCCTCCAGTTTGTCGAATACCGGCATGCCCAGGCCCACCGGCGGCCGCCGCACCAGACATTCGATCACCCCGCCGCAGGAATCCCCCTCCCGACCGATCGCCTCGATGCGCTCGATCATCCGTTCGGCGGTGTCGGGGTCGGGGCAGCGCACGATGTTGGCCTCCACCGCCTCCAGGCTCACGCTGGCGGGATCGATCGTGGCCTCGATGGTGTGAATCCGGCGCACCCAGGCGATCACCTCGGTGCCGTGGGTGCGGGCCAGCAGCTGCTTGGCCACCGCCCCGGCGGCCACCCGGCCGATCGTTTCCCTGGCCGAGGCGCGGCCGCCGCCGCTGCGGGCCTGGATGCCGTACTTGGCCTGGTAGGTGGCGTCGGCATGGGAGGGCCGGAAGGCCACCTGCATCTCCTGGTAGTCCCCGGGGCGCTGGTCCCTGTTGCGGACCACCATGGCGATCGGGGTCCCGAGGGTGACCCCATCCAGCAGGCCGCTGAGGATCTCGACCCGGTCCTCCTCCTTGCGGGGGGTGGTGATGCGGCTCTGGCCGGGCCGGCGTCGGTCGAGATCGGCCTGGATCTGCTCCAGATCCAACGGCAGGCGGGGGGGACAGCCATCGATGATCACCCCCACGCCACCGCCGTGGGATTCGCCGAACGTGCTGATCCGGAAGAGATCGCCGAAACTGCTGCCCATCAAACCGCCCTGCCCACCGGGTTTCCCGAAGCAGGGAGCCTACCCAGCCGTAACCCGTCGCCATGAAAAAACCCCCTGCGCGAGCAGGGGGTTGGAAGATTCCAGGATTCTGGAGGGGGTGGATCAGCCGATCGCCGGGGCGGTCAGGGCCACCGGGGTGGCGCTGGCGGCAGCCAGGTCGAGGGGGAAGTTGTGAGCGTTGCGCTCGTGCATCACTTCCATGCCGAGGCCGGCACGGTTGAGCACGTCGGCCCAGGTGTTGATCACC